>CAVVVB010000001.1:0-41854 GCA_963751585.1 uncultured Chloroflexia bacterium
TAATAGCAGTTTGGGCCTTGTTGCCAGTGCCCGGGCAATTTCTAACCGCTTCCGATCAACCAAGCCGAGTGTTCCAGCCATCTTCACCCGCTTATCTGCCAGACCAGTGCGTGCTAGGATCTTTTCTGATTCCATACGTGCTTGCCTTATGTTCAAAGCTGGATGGCTGCCATAAACCCTGCCCACCATTACATTTTCCAAGGGTGATAGCCGATTAAACGGCTTAACCAACTGAAAGGTCTCTGGCTATTCCACTCTGGCATATTTTATATGCGGGAATACCGGTTATATCTTTATCGTTGAACTTTATCCTGCCGGCGTCAGGCCTAAGAATTCCCGTTATCAGATTAAACAACGTAGTTTTACCTGACCCGTTGGGACCAACAAGCCCCACTATTTCCCCCTGGTTAAGGACAAAGCTCACCCGGTTGACAGCCATCAATCCACCAAAGGCTTTGGATAGATTCTCTACCTCAAGAAGTGCCATAATCTTCTCACGCGTTTAGTCATAGATAGCCTGAAGCTATTATTACGCGTACTCGGACTGAACTTTAGCCAATCTGGCTTCATTAGAAAATGTATCCTGACCACTGCCGGCAGTGGTCAGGATACATTCAGCTGTCTGTTACCTACTTGGGAATGGGGTAAATCAACGGTTTTGTTTTGAGGGCATCGGGCGACACAATCTCCTTAACTCCATTCTGCCACTGCCCTATCATGAATACGGGGTCTATCACTGAATTTTCTGGACTGAACTTGATTTGACCTTTAACTGTCATGAGATCAGTGGCAGCGATGGCATCCCTGATTTTATCCCTGTCCAGGGTACCAGCCCTTTGAATTGCGTCGGCCACTACCTGGATAGAAGCGTAAGCAGAACCGGTGAGCGGGTGTGGTGTTCTGTTAAACTTAGCCTGATACGCGGCATTAAGCTCCTCATTGCCAGGGAATTTCAACGTATGGGACCAGAAGAGGCATCCCAGCATGTATTCACCCATCGACCCCATGAGCCCCCAGGCAGGATCATCGCACCCGCGGATTAGGAAAACTGCCTTCGGTGTGTAACCGACCTCGTTAGTTTGTTTTATTATGGTAATGGCATCAGGAGTATTAGCGGAACAGAAGACCACATCGGCGCCAGAATTCTTGGCTTCCATGATAAGTGGCCTAAGGTCTCGAGTCAGCGTAGCATACTGCCCATGATATACTACGTCATAACCCTTGGCTTTTGCATCTTTTTCAACAAAACCACAGAGTTCTACAACAAAGGGCAGCTGCTCTTCAAAGATAGCCCACTTTTTGGGCTGAGCGTCTTTGGGGAGTCCGTCAAAAGTGGAAGCTATTCCGCGTGCCATATTCGAGTTCAGCGCATCAATCGTAAACCAGTACTTATAGCCTCTCTGGTTGAGCTCGTCTACCGACTGAGCAGCAGTTATTACAGGTAGCTTGTTCTTTTCGAAAATCTCGGCCGCCGCGCTAATCAGAGTGGTCCCGCAAGCGACAGGCACGTTATATTGTGAGTTCAGTTCCTCAGCGCGTGTGATAGCCTTGTCTGGATCTGACTCCATTTCCACGAAGACCAGTTCCAGCGGTATTTTCTTATCAAATTCCTTGACATAGACGCCTCCGTCCTGATTTATCTTCTCTGCAGCCAATTCGTAGCCACTTTTGAACGGCAGCCCCATAGCGGCGTCAAACCCGCTTAGGGAGATTTCTATGCCAACTTTAATGCTTTCCGGAGCTGGCTTTGAGGCTGGTGACGGAGCTGTTGACGGTGCCGCACAACCGATCATCACCAACCCGCCCAGCAATACGACAGCCAAAATAACCAAAGCCGCTTTTTTCAATTTCAACCTCCTTCAAAAAATGTACCGTTAACCATTATTAACACTGATATTCTTTCCTTTTTGACTGCTGGAGCAGGGTTAGCTTAGCATCAGCCAAAATATCTGTCAATGATCGGTATTGATACCTGCTTGGGGGGTTTGCTGGGCCAGCGACACAGACTTATTCCGGCTGTAATGAGTGAACCGTCGATAACGGCTCAAAGCGCATCTGCATAGATGCCTTTAGTGATTTACTGTAGAATAGTGGCCATATTCAAATCATTTTTTTCATTTTGTGGAGGAGAATCATGGCAAATCCAAAGTTGAAGACCATGGGCGAACAATTCGGCCGTCGTTCTTGGGCAGAACCTTGGAAAATCAAGATGGTAGAGCCAATTAGAATGATGGTCGCGATGAGCGGCGCAAGTGTCTGGAGGAAGCGGGTTATAACACCTTCCTGCTACGCTCCGAGGATGTGTATATTGATCTGCTTACCGATAGCGGTACAAGTGCCATGAGCGACCGGCAGTGGGCCGGTATGATGTTGGGCGATGAGGCTTATGCTGGGAGCCGGAATTTCTATCACCTGGAAGAAGCGGTGCGGAATTACTACGGTTATCGCTATGTGGTGCCCACCCATCAAGGTCGTGGCGCTGAGCACCTGATCAGTCGAGTATTGATAAAGCCCGGCCATTACATACCCGGCAACATGTATTTTACTACAACCCGTTTGCACCAAGAATTAGCGGGCGGTACCTTTGTAGACGTGATCATTGACGAGGCTCATCACCCTGCAGATGAGCATCCGTTTAAGGGTAATGTAGACTTGCAGAAGTTGGAGGCGGTAATCAAGCGTGTAGGCGCTAAGAACATCCCTTATATCAGTTTGGCGGGAACTGTGAACATGGCGGGGGGTCAGCCAGTGAGTATGGCCAATGTGCGAGCGCTACGCGCGCTGTGTGACCGTTATGGTGTTCCTATATACCTTGATGCCACCAGGATGGTAGAGAACGCTTTCTTTATCCAGGAGCGTGAAGAGGGGTTCGGAGATAAATCTATAGCCACGATCCTTAGAGAATTCTGCAGCTTGACTGATGGTGCCTGGATGAGTGCCAAGAAAGACAATTTGGTCAACATCGGTGGCTGGCTAGCAGTCAACGAAAGTGGGCTGTTTGACGAGCTTCGTAATATGGTTGTGGTCTACGAGGGGCTCCACACGTATGGCGGCATGGCAGGACGCGATATGGAAGCCCTGGCCATCGGAATTAGCGAAGCAGTAAGTGATGACCATGTCAAGGCTCGTGTTGAACAGGTTCGCTACTTAGGCGGATTGCTGGGCAACTGGGACATACCGATCGTAAAGCCAGTAGGTGGCCATGCGATCTTCCTGGATGCTAAGACTTTCTATCCTCATATACCTCAAAATCAGTTTCCAGCTCAAATACTGGCTGCCGAATTATATCGAGATTCAGGCATTCGAAGTATGGAGAGAGGAATTGTTAGCGCCGGGCGAGATACTGAGACTGGTGACCACCGCTATCCTGCCCTCGAGCTGACACGTCTGGCAATACCTCGTCGTGTATACACTCAGGCGCATATGGACGTTGTCGCTGAGACAGTAAAAGCTGTGTACGATGTCCGCGAGAAGACACGGGGTTTGAGCATGGTATATGAGCCTAAATACCTCCGTTTTTTCCAGGCACGCTTTGAACCCATTGCATAGGGGGGTTATGCCTTGGGAGGTACCGAGGGCTGAATAAACGCCCTGTACTTTTCAACCCGCGCCTTGTATTCGGGAGTTTGCTTGTGCTGCATGAGCTGTCCCTCGATGCGGCCGACGTCCTCCACATGCTTGATCTTGCCCGGGATCGTGTTGTGTGCCCTCTCATACTGCTCGGGCCCAAATTCGAACTTCACCTTGCCGTCGCGGACAACCAGCTCCCCGATAATGCCGCAGACAAGGCATTCAACCCGCTTGATGTTGTCGCTGATATGCATTACGCGTGAATGGCAGTTGGGGCATATGCCCGGGTCGCCAAGGAATTTGGCGTTGTCGGGGTCCTTTGCCGCCTTGGCGATGTTGACACCGACCTGATGGACTTTGGCAATGCGTTTGTCCTCCATTATGATGGACTTGGCCCAATCAAAGGTCATATCATCGATCACCGTTAGCATCGGGGACAGTGCAAAAAGGTTCAAATCGGCTGACGATTTCAATACCCAATCACTACCGCCGATTGAGATGAACGAAGCCATTCTCTTCTTGAATGCGCGGGGGTCCGGGCCTTTGCCTTTCGTAATGCCTTTTTGCTCACGGATGCTCTTGGCCACAGTCAGCATGCCTAAGTCGTGACTGGGTCCACCCAGTCTATCCTGGATGCACTTGAAGAAGCCGGGGACGCCCTTATCAAAGACAGGCATGACAAATATGACGCCATCCGCGTCATAGAACTTGTCCTCGAACCAGGCGAAATCATCCTTTTGTACACATTTGCCCGAGCCTCCGTTAACGATACCGTCCGGCCCGGTCACGCAGCTTATGCAGCCGATGCAGGCCTTCAAGTTCAGATCAAGAAGACGGATAAACTCAATTTCGGCGCCGGCTTCCTTGGCTCCCATCAGGGCTTCCTTGGCCATGGCATCGTTGCTGCCATTCTTGCTTCCGCCGGATACTGCCAGAATCTTCACTGTTTTTTCTCCTTTGCCTGTTACTTCAGTATGATAACGGGGGCTTAATACTTCTCAGGAGTAAAGGCTTCCTGTATCTCGATTGGAGTGCCGTCCGGGTCCAGGATGAAAATAACCTTGCATCCGTCTTTCCTGTTGATATATCGTTCATCCCATTTGTGCTCAACCGTAAACGTCACTTTATTGGACTTGAGATATTCTCTTATCTTTTCAAACTCGCCGTCTTTAACAAACAGGGAAATGTGTTTGGTGCCCAGGGTACCCCAGTAGGCTTCGGGTGCTGGAGCGGGTTTCTTGGGATAATCATACAATTCTATATAACAATCAGGCCCTTTGACCCAAGCCATTTTCGTTAAGCCGCCATCGGGTAAGGGAAAATCATTCTGGAATACTTTCTTGAAACCCAGCATCTCTTCATACCAGGCGATACTCTTTTCAATATTTGAGGTGAATATGGCAACATGATGAACATATAGCTCGACAGGACAACCGTTGCTCATAATAATTCCTCCCGTTTTCTGTTATTATTTAGCGGTGTTTCTGGCTCGAGTGAAGAGCGATGCGTGGCTTATCGTAACATACAAATACTTTGCAGAGCAAAGAAAAAAACACATTGAGGAGAAGTAGTGATGCAGAGCAGAATATGGGCTGACGACAACAATTGGGTGCATATCGACTGGGAGTTGGACGGAGTGACCCCCAGGATGATCAACTGGTTCTGGTCAAATATGGAGAAGGGTGATGCTCTGTGGCATCCGAATCAGCACATGGATTTCAGCTGGTTTGTAGGTATTGAAGAGGCTGGTGGGCCTTTAGGCTCAATTCATATTGCTCCGCAAAAATGGGACGATGGCAAGATGCTGAATATATACATCAGGTGGGACGATTTTTCGGCGTTATCTGTAGCCGCACGTGACATTATCAAATACGATCACGCGTTAGTTGCTGCGGCAATTAGTATTACAGGTGAAAACGTCCACCGAAATGATAAAGCCATTGGCTATCGAATTCACCAATGGCAGAAGTCAGATAATGGTATCGTAGGTATGTCGTCAGCTATCGAGATTGAAAGGGCTGATATAAATAATGGTATGGTCTGGGCTAAGCATGCCACTGAGGAAATCGCCAATTGGGAAATTTTCTTACCCCGCCTCTATGAATTGTATAAAGTGATTAGCAATCATCATATCTGTCCTTACTACTCATTTCGAGTAGAAAGACGCGGCAAAGATGTGGTCTACGTTGATTTTTGATCTGAAAGCAGCTTGATAACCTCCAAAGCCTTTAAGGCATTACCGACATGCTGCATCATCCGTTGCCAAATCTCAGGAAGGCGGTAGAATAATAGGTACATGGGCAACGGCTAAGACCGCAATGACGACTTTGGATATCGACTCAAGCAGAACCGGCTCCCAAATAAGCCCTTGGCCAGTGGTTCAAATCCAGTCGCTGCCACCAGCAATCCCAGAACCCCATTGATTGACCAAGGACTCACCAAAATCTTCAAGACTGTTTGGCTAATTTGGCAGAGCAAGGTATTCAACTCAAACAGGCTGTTGAAAGCTTCTTGTTATCCTGCAAGGTCGAGGGTAAATCATAAGGGACTATTGAGTGCTATATTGATAAACTCAAGGGTTTCCTTCGGTAACCGCCTGCAACGCCGCCAAATCGCCAAAGTAGCCGATAGGGCATGTAGAGTTAGATAAATATGAGGTGTAGCCAAAAGAGGAGTGGCTCAGGCGGGTACACATTCTCATAGTTATGACCGTTTATGGTTGATTTATCTATTTTGCTTATTTATAATTTCCGCGAATGAGCAAAATTCTTATTGGTTTGTTTTCTCTTGTAATAATCTTAATTACTGGAACTATTGTGACTACAATACTGACAAGTATTCCAGAAGGTCAGACAAAAACCGTGCTCACTGTCGGTTTATCAGCTGCCGGTATTATCGTTATCATTTTGATCATCGTACAAATGCTTAAAAGGAAGTAAGTGGCCTGCCCCAACAAGTGTACCACCTTGCCTCCTGCACCGCGATAAGGAGGGCATCCCCTTTTTAGCCTTACGACCTATATCACAAAGCTATTGACCTTGTCCTACTCTGAGTGGCGAAGTAGATTCTGGATACTAAAAAGAGGGTAAAAGTGGGTAGTACTGGCCCCGAACTTTTAAATTTACTCTCAAGATACGAAGAGGAGTGGCAGTTAATAACCAATACTCTATAACCGAGACTGGCACTCATAAGCCGTTGGTGCGTGGTTCGAATCCACTCGCTGCCACCATCTGACATTATCAGTCTTCGCAGAGATCTCTTTTTAAAGCATCCATTGGTGTTTTGTATGATGAACATAGTGCAGTCTTATACCTCACTCAAGTACCGGCCCCAGCTCCAGAAGCTATATTCGTAGCAACTCTGACTTGAAAGGTGGTACACTTATTAGTGGTAGGCCAAGAGGGGTTTTAAGCAGGCTTGACAAACGGATGCAACAGATGTACTTTGGTGTCAAGCTCAAAGAGGGACCAAGATCCGGTCACTACGAGTTGATGTGGGAAATACCAAATGAATACAAGGGGGTAAAAGACTTATGAATGAGCCGAGTCTGCTAGACAAAACCTTTCACATCATTATGAGGCGCATGGTGGAGACGGGCCAGGCCCCCCACTATACGGAAATAGCAGCCAAACTTGGTGTATCCGTGGAGGAAGGGCGACAGGCGCTTCATGCATTGATAGGTGCAGGTATAACGGGTTGGTTATATCCTGGCACGGACCTTATTGTCTCGATGGCGCCGTTTAACAACCTACCCAATCAGTATCGAATCACCATAGGTGGTCAGCAGAAATGGTTCGGCCAGTGAGCTATCGAATCGCCGGCGGTCAGCTGGCTTTTCCCGGGTAAGACAATCCACATCGAAGCACCCTGCCTCGATTGCGGTAAACCAGTTCATTTGGAGATCAAGGACGGGAAAGTCCTGAACAGTGATCCCGAAGGACTGATTGGGCACGTGTCTGTTCCCTTTTTGAAATGGATGGAAAACGGGGCCTTCGCCTGAAGTACCATGCACTACTTCCGGTCGGAAGAACATTTGCGGAACTGGGCTGGTTTTAATGCGGAAAAGGAGAATGGAATCATTTCCCTATCTGATCTTGTCAAATGGACTTCTAATGATCTCTTTCGCAGGCGATTGGGTCTTGATTATATGTCGCACTACCAAGAGTATCTGGGAGGGGCTCTGAAAGGGCTGCAAGAGATCGGAAAGAGAGGTCCCTATTGGTTGCCCTAGGCCTCTTTTGGATGTGGTCTAGGACCCAATTGCGGCTATCGTGAGCTTCAACTTACCGGTGGCCTGCCCCCAATTAGTATGCCCCTTTTTAGCCTTAAAAGTTGTACCACAAAGCTATTGACCTTGTCGTGGTTCTCATCTACCGTCTCGCGCAAGTTAGAAGAGAATAAGGAGAGGTTCAATGTCTACTGTAATCGTAGCAACTCTGACTTGAAGGGTGGTACACTTGGTGTGGGCAGGTCAGGTTATTTCTCGTATCAGAGGTTAGTCCGTCTTTTTGTCTACTAAGTAAGCGTCTAAGGCTTCGGTTACTATGTCTTTAATCTGCCTCCTGTCCCAATAAGCAGCCCTTTTTACCCTGTGTACCAAGTCCTGACGCACAATAAAAGTAGCTCTAGTCCAGCCTTTTGGCAATCCTTTAGATGATGTAGAGGTACTGATAGCAGACGCGCGGGGGACATTTATCCTACCATTTGCTTTAATATGTGGTTTTGCCTTAACTATTGTTGGCTTTGAAGTAGGTGTAGTCGCTTGCTCTACAACTGGCGTAAAGATCTTATCTAAGCCACTTTGAGCAAAAGGGTCTCTGCCTAACCTACGCTCCATGATGCCCCTCCATCTGTATTACTTTCCAAGCTAGAGCCATAAAATCCTGAGCACCTAGGCTATTTGGTCTGTATTTTATAATATCACAGCATCTTGATGGTGATTCTGCTAGGCTTACACAATCCCGAATTACGCCTAGAATTTTGCCTGGAAAATGCTCCTCTACTTTCGCCATAACCTCTCTGTTCAAAATACGCCTCTGGTCGAACATGGTACCTATAATTCCCGTTATTTCTAGGTTGCTATTAAGTCGCTTTTTGACACGCTCCACAATCTCCAACAGTCTCGCCATGCCTTGCATGCTTAGAAACTCAGCTTGCATGGGTACAAAAACCTCATTTGCAGCAGTAAGTGCATTAACCACGATCATACCTAGACTTGGTGGACAGTCGAATAGTATATAGTCAAAGCTATTGACGCCAGACACAATCTCCTTTAATAACACCTGACTACCTACTTCGTTAGCCATTTCCACGTCAAAACCAGCCAGTTTAGGGCTTGCGGCTATGACAAACAGGTTAGTATTGAGCTGCCGCCACATAGCAGCATCCAGCTTAGCCTCTCCCCGTAAGACCTCATATATGCTATCGTTTATTGAGTCAGGTGGTATACCAAAACTATAAGTCAAAGCCATTTGCTGGTCCAAGTCAAATAATAGACACTTCTTGCCAAGGTTAACTAAGGCAGCCCCCAGATTTAAAGTACATGTCGTTTTTCCTACCCCACCTTTTTCATTGGTTAGAGCTATTATTCTCAACAAATACCTCCCTATTGTTTACTCTGTTTACTGTGTTTACTAAGTCTACTATGTTTACTTTGTAAACTCAGTATACTACTTTAAAATACAAATGTCAAAGTACCCCAGAACAATTAAGACCTGTAAGAATTGAGTATGTTCTGAGTAGTTGGTAATTTCATCTTGCAAGTAGCTGGAAGCTGAAAAAGGCCAAAAAGGTCAATAGTGGCTCAAAAATGAGCTATCTGGATCATAGGGTATCCCGGCTCCCCGGGCACACAGAACGTCAAATTGTGACCTCTACAATCTGGTGTTTGGTCGCTTAGGGGTCGGCCAGCACGATATCAACCGCGAGTCGGACCATCTCGGCTGGCCTATATGTCCGACCAGCCTTCCCTTTACCATACTATCAGTACCTAAGACAAACCATTAGAGGATAATCCAAAACGTGATTATCCCTTGACATACGGTACATTTTGTGCTATACTGTATTTAAATAAGGGGTGATTACTATGAAAAAGAGAGAGATTACAGCCAAGAACTTTGAGAAGATGTTTCCAAACGACAATGCCTGCCTGGAGTGGATTGTAAGCCAGCGTTTTCCGAATGGCATTGAGTGTCCTGTTTGCCAAAAAGTTACTAAGCATCATAAACTTACTAAACGCCCTGTATATTCGTGTGACCGCTGTGGTCATTACGTTTCGCCTCTTGCTGATACAATTTTTCATAAGTCGCCTACACCTCTTAAGATATGGTTTGATGCCATTCACGAAATGGCTACAACTAGGACTGGCTATTCTGCCAAGGCCTTGCAACGGAAGCATGGCGTTACTTATAAGACAGCATGGCGTATGTTCAATCGAATACGCAAGTTTCTTAATGAGAATGCTGGCATACTTACCAATGAAGTTGAGGTTGACGAAACTTATGTCGGTGGCAAGGCTCATGGCAAGCGTGGGCGTGGTGCTGCGAATAAGACTGCCGTAATCGGCATAGCACAACGGCAAGGTAGAATAATTACCCAAGTTAGCGCTGACACCAAGCGGTCCACTGTCATGCCTTTCATCGCTCGGAATGTTTCTCAAAAGGCCATTGTCTACACGGACGAATATCCTGTTTATGATACAGTTAATAGGCTCGGAATGAAACATGAGGTATGCAATCATGCGAGTGAACAGTATGTTAATGGCAGAGCACATACGAACACTATTGAGAGCTTTTGGAGTTTGACCAAGCGCGGGATAAGTGGTTGTTATCATGCTGTTAGCCCTAAATATCTCCAGTCTTATTTGAACGAGTATGCGTTTCGTCACAATCATCGGAACGATGAGACTCCGATGTTTGATTTGATGTTGAAACAGGTTCTTGCTTCTTAATCGGTTGTGCTGCCTTACTCAACAGAGCAAGAAACTGGTCTTTGGTGATTTTACGCTTAGTTATTTTTCTTTGTTTTCCCATCGCCATGGACCTCCGTTGGCAAATAGCCATAGCCACGATTGCGGTCACTACGTGGAGAGAAAAAGACCAGATAACCCTTCCACGCATCATGCGTTTGGATTTTTAGGGTTAAATAAAGTGGGTCTTGTGAACCTTTTTCTATAGGCTCCTTGTAGAAAACATTAACTCCACCAAGCCCAGTAGGAATAGGTTTATATTCAAGGTAGGGATATCCCCACACACTATGCTCGTCCTTTACATTCAGTATTCCTATGTCTGACAGTTTTGCATGTCCCTTTCTTTGTCTTTTAGGATTGAACTGCATTGTAACTTTTTTTGTTGAATATGGTTGCTTAGATTGAACTACAATGACAATTCGATTAATAGTATTCGGTTTTAACCTTAAGGTCTTTTCTGTACGCCGTTCCCTTCCTTCCTCGGCAATATATTTAACCTTATCTAATGACCATACTATGTCAAAAGCGTTTGCCAATTGCCTTCTGTAGACAACCCATTTATATATACCGTAGGCAGTTCCTGCTATTAAAATAACAGCAGAAATAACAGAAGCTATGTTAGCCCAATCAGTGCCAGTCATCCTAAACAAAATTGACAATATTGCCCAAAACCAAATCCAATAGAGTATGGTATACTTCTTTAACATTATACCATACTCCAGCAATTATACCGTATGTCATGGTATAATCTCGATCCAAAAAGATATTGACACCATTGAACAGGTGGCTTATCTTATTGTTAGCTATTCATCAGAAGAGAAAGAGGTGTTGCCATGTTAAAAGGCTATAACGGTAGGATCGTCTACGCCGATTTGACTACAAATAAGATTAGCTATGAGAATATAGATGAGGACACCGCAAGGAAGTACATTGGAGGGGTTGGCTTAGCAGCAAAGATACTCTGGGATAATACAAAAAGAGATACTGAGCCCTTGTCCTCAGAAAATCAGCTAGTATTTATGACTGGTCCGCTTACAGGTAGCATCGTACCAAAAAGCAGCCGCTACATTATTGCAGGAATTTCTCCGCTAACCGGCATCTGGGGACAGGCTCATTCGGGTGGGAGCTGGGCAGATGAGATAAGGCATGCTGGCTTCGATGGCATTGTGGTGAAAGGACAGTCGAATAGGCCAGTATACCTCTGGCTTCATAACAAGACAGCACAAATTCGCGATGCGAGGCACCTATGGGGTAAAGATACTTATGAAGCAGCTGAAGCCCTCAGGAAAGAAACAGATGGGAAGGCTAGCCCCGCTTGTATTGGACCGGCTGGTGAGAAACTGGTCAAGTTTGCTGGGGTCATGAACGATGGAAAAGAAGGAAGAGCAGCTGCCAGATGCGGCCTGGGAGCAGTAATGGGAGCAAAGAAGCTAAAAGCCATTGTGGCGCGGGGGACGCTCCCTATCGGCTTTTATGATGAAGAGAAGTTAAAGAACGGTGCCCAGAGAATTCTTAGCTCAAGCGCAGTAAACGAGCGGGAAGAGGCATCGACTGAAGGAGCTATAGCTGTTCTTTACAACTTCCTTAAATTTGGCCGTGTCCCAGTCAAGAATTGGTCAAGAGGAGCCTTCGAGCATACACGCGTATATATTGAGGACCTTCGAAAGGCTAAGCCATTGTACTGTAAACGTTGTCCTTATAGCTGTGTGGAGTCACGCATGACGGCGGAAGGGGAAAGACACATGGTATGGGAGACATGGGGTCCGTTGGGAACAAACTGCTTAATAGCCAATCCTGAAGCCTTGCAACAAGTGTATGCCTTTTGCAATAGGTATGGTATGGACACAATATCCACCGGTGCGGTTATTTCTTTTGCCATGGAATGCTATGAGAAAGGCCTCATCACAAAGGACGATACTGATGGGGTCGAACTAACGTGGGGTAATCACAAAGCTATGATTGAAATGGTAAGAAAGATAGGTGATAGACAGGGTTTTGGCGAATTATTGGGCGAAGGTGTCCGTAAAGCTGCTGAACACATCGGAGGGATTGCATCCGAGTATGCAATGCACGTGAAAGGATTAGAGTTTCCAGCACATGATCCGCGGGCAACTACAGGGTTGGCATTGGGATATGCAACTGGTAGCGTTGGAGCGGCGCACATGGAGACTCAGGGAATAGAGCATTTGGAAAAGTCTTTTGAGGAGGCTCAGCCCCGAACCTCTCCAGAGTTGGGATATCCTGTCGCCCTAAACCGCTTTGACACCGAGGGTAAGGGAACCTTGGTAGCGAAGACGCAGGATTTTGGTTGTCTGCTGGATTCACTTACTGTATGTCTATTTCTGGGCTTGGTTCAGTGGGTCCAGCCTTCACATTTCGTGGAGTTACTTAATAGTGCTACTGGCTGGGATATGGACCTAAATGAGTTCTTGCTTACCGGCGAGCGTATCTTCAATTTGAAGCGCATGTTCAACGTAAGGCGGGGGATAAGCAGAAAAGATGACATCCTACCACCCCGGATTCTTTCCCATAGACTTATGGAGGGAGGAACCAGGGGAAACCTCCCTAATCTCGGCTTGATGTTAAATGAATACTACGCATCCAGAGGATGGAGCGAGGAAGGTATACCTACTAAAGAAAGACTTGCCAAAGTGGGATTGGATGAGTGTATTAGTGAAACAACCGTTCAAGTAAAATGCAAGGAGACATAAACTCTAACCAAAGCGTTTGTCTAACTCTCGAAGGGTTGTCTCGACTTCGGGCGACAGCGTCTTCCAAGCAGGCTGTCGCGAACAATCCGATGGACTGTTTAATCTGCTACGCTAGAGATGAAGAGTGATGTGTGCAGAAGAGGCTCCGTCTTCGGAGACAAGATGACTTTTCCGGTTGATGTGGTTATACTCAACATTAGGCTCAGATGGAAAATCTAACGGGGAGGTAGAAATGCCTATTGTTCATGTAGACTTATGGGAGGGCGTTGGAGAGGAAAAAGTCAAAACGATGATACGCGGTATAACAAAAGTTATGGTGGATTTGGGCGTCCCAGAACATGCTGTAGAAGTAATCGTTTATGAAATTCCCAAAACGCATTGGGGCATTGGCGGTGAGCCAGCTTCAGAAAAACTCAAAGACATTTCGCCACCCAAGTAGTGTCTTTGACCTTGCCTTCTCCGAAAGAAAGGTTCACTTTTGAGTGCTGCGTTTACCCTCGTGTGAAGCACTTTCTGCAAAGGTCATACAATCTGACGAAGTGTTTAGACTGAACAGAACAACTAGAGCTGCTACGAGTATTGAAAGGTAGTACACTTATTGGGGGCAGGCCAATGGTAAATCACCTATCCTGTTTTAGACATCTGGAATATTTCAGGTTCGTGCTTGCGCCATTATGCTATTCAAGGGGGGTGAGCTAAATGAAAGCGGGCCTGAGCGCAGCGTACAGCGTGTTCATCATAGCTCTGGCTAACGTGAGTGTGATCACACTGCTTTACTTCTTTGTTACTTCTATACCTTTGCCCACCGTTCCGGGAATGGCTGGCTGTGATCGGCATCATAATAGTGATTTATGTAGTGGGCACCGTTGCGAGTTTTGCTGGGCTTCATGCAATAGAAAAACTGTTCGAACGAGATAAGAATAGGGCTGTTCGGCGTCAGGGAAAATAGAGACAGCAACCGTTCAATACTGTGCTGGGCACCTCACCAAGGGCTTGCTCAAAATCCTCAAGTTGTTTACGGATCAATTCAAACGCGTGGCTAAAAAAGCTTAAATACCTTCCGTAGCAGCCAGATAATTATAAGAATGACTGCAATAATAAGTGAGTATTTGAAAGCTTGAAACCATTATATCAGTAACTATGATTAGTCAGTATTCCAGGCCGTAGGATGCTTAGATGCGGTGGAGGCACGTAATAGGTTCAGTCTGTCCACTGGCTGCCACCAGCCACAATTGCTAATCATCTACGTGAATTCTGAGCACATCTTTGCAGAGAACGTTATAAAGTTGAATCCGGTAGGGGTTGACATCCTCGACCGGCGGGCATAGTGTGTGCCCACACTGCAGGAACGTAAATCAGCTTTCTCTGAGCAAAGTCTGCGTCAGAACTCTCAATCTGATTTCAGACTGGTGCTTGGATAGATAATAGATATGCCGTTCTTATTAACGGCCAGAAACTCCGCTGTAAATAACTGCTTTTCCCCTGACATGTCATAGACCTTGGCATTGGTTACCGGAATGAAGCTCTGATCACCCCGGCTGTTAACGAAGTCTGTTAGTCTACCGCCGGGTTGAGTGTGAACTTCACCCTCCACTCTATGGTGCTGAGTGTAGATCATCACTTCCACCCTGTCCCCTTTCGCCTTAAGTGGATTTACTGCCTCCATGACCTTCCTCCATTTATATATTTGCCCTAAATCTGTTTTAGAACAACGATAGTATGACTCCAAGAACGATTAGCCCAGTACCGGCAGCCGGTACAAAGATGGGAGTTCTAGCCTTGGTCCTTTTTCTGATAAACACCATGTCATAAAGCCAAACCCCCCAGCCGATGAGACTAACCACAGGAATTGTATAATAGGACCATATTTCGCCGGCACGGAAGGCGAAGATAACCATTGCCGCTACAGCCAGGCCCAGAGCTACGATAGCCCCACCAATTCCTTTCATAAAAGCAATTAGAAGCGTTCGCAGCTTGGGATCCAACTCCTCCCATTTCTTCCCCAGTATCCATTCATGATAATTAAAGAATTTTGGATTCAATAAATACATGAACCCCATAATAATTCCCAAGACCATCGATAATAGATAACAGGTGAATGCCGCCCGTATAAAGCCATCCATGAAAACCTCCTGTGGCCACAATCTACTACAGATTTGCTCTGATTTGCCCCCTACTTATACCACTTCTTAAGTCGTTCCTACAAGCATATTCTAAGGCAACTTTAGATTGAGAAATGGCGGAGATAGCTTCATGTTCCAAGGGTTGTTGGGCGTTGCACTATGAGGAAGAATAGGTATTGTCAGGCTTCGGATGCTGTGATGCGGCAGAAGTACACAAGAGCTTTAGTCCGTTGGATGGGATCAGAGGGTAGCTCTCTTACAGTGAGCTCATTTTCGGGGAGCAGGTCACTATGAGTTCACGTTTTACGAGCTAAGTAACCGTGCCAGATATCATCAAGGAGATTTTGAGGAGCAGACGTAGGTATTAGCGTTGCTGGACGTATAAGTAGTATGGGTTGTGAAGATTCCTCCACAATTCTCTGTGCTACGCTGCCGTAGGCCCAGCCGCTAACCCCGCTGCGTCCGCGGGTAGCAGTAATTATCAGGTCAATATTCTCTTCCTTGGATATTTGCATGATGGTCTTGGCGACATCCCCGCTTTGAGCTTTTATGACCTTGGATTTTACCTTTATTCCCTTTTTCTTCAGTGCAGCCATCGTCTTTGTTAGATAAGTTGCTGATAGTTTTTCCGTCTCCTCCCACATATCGTCGCGGTATTTCTTCCAGGTCGGGTTGATGGGGCGCGAGCCGTACGATGGCACGATCGGAGGTTCGCAGATGTGGAGGAGCAAGGTTTCCTTATCAGTGTTCTTAGTTAATCCCACGACATAAGGAAAAGTAGATTCAGAAAACGGGGAACCGTCAACCGGAAGCAATATCCTGTTCAATTCCGCTGAAGCTTCAGGGGATTTTGGTTTTATCAAAAGGACGGGAATTTCAGTGCCATAGAGGACTTTCTGGGCTGTGCTTCCAAACATCCACTGTTTAGCCCGTGAATAACCGTGTGTGGCCATGACAATCAAGTCGATTTTGTTACCATTAGCGTATTTAAGTATTTCTCTGGCCACATCACCATAGCTGGTGGCCGTAGTAGCCTTTATTCCCTCCTCATTAAGTTCTTTAGCCTTGGCTTCCACATAGGACGAGAAAAGGCGGTCGCGCCGATCGACGAAAATGGTCAAACTAACGGCAAACAGTACCACGGTACTGTTCTTGAGCTTGGCTATAGTTTTGGCGTACGATAGAGCCTTTTCGGCTAGCTCAGAACCATCCAACGGAACAAGTATTTTCTTATATGCCATGGCGAACCCTTCAGGTGTAAAATCAATTATATTCTAATAGACCAGCGGTGACAATGCTCATACGTACCACAGCGCCATGGCGTGCCAGATTCGAATATCACGATGCCGAAGGCTGATGTGACATAAGATGTGATATAATGGAAGATAGGAGAGGAGGGTTGTTGAAGGTTTGATCATATGGCGAAACATTTTCAATGCCCTCTTTGTGGTGCACGTAACGAGATAGGGCAGCGGTTCTGTAGCAACTGCGGCTTCCATTTCTACTATACCTGTACACGCTGTAGCAGCCTTGTAGACGCATCCTTCAAGTACTGTCCTACTTGCAGCACGTCACTGAACTGGTCGGTTAAACCCCGGGCAAACCTGCTGGCTCAAACCCCCCATACAATCCCCCTCACATCCAAACCTAGGTATCGGGAGATACTGCTTGGAGTGGTTGCCGTACTTCTGCTGGTGGGATTGGCGACAGTGGGCTACTTGTCATCTCGGTTCCCTTCAGCAAACCCACTGGTTCCCGTGGGATATGAGTCATACCAGGAAGTTGCTGCTGATTCAGAGCCGCAGGTCACTGCTCCACCGGGATCTCAATATTCCGGCAACCCCCCGTATGTAAAGGCGCCCGGCGAACGCATCTATCTGACTAATAATCCGGCCGCCCATGATGTCAGTCTGGCGGAGCTTAAGGAGTTCGTTTTTGCCGACAAAACCGACCAGGAGCTGTACATACCAGGCTTCAGGATGTGTGGCTATTTCGCCGAGACATTACATAATAATGCGGAGCAGGCTGGAATAAGAGCAGCGGTGGTAATTTTGACGTTTGAAGACGGGTCGGCACCTCATGCTTTGAATGCCTTCGAAACTACTGATAACGGGCTGGTATACATCGACTGTACCGGTGCCAAGAGAAGCGCGACAGACTTCGGACAGTGGGTGTATGAGCTGTTTTATCCTATGGGCCAGGACAACATGGCTTACGTAGAGAGGGGAAAGGTATACGGTACTATAGCCCTCAAGGACGCAGATTCGCCACAGTATAGCTACTACGAGGGCTACAGCAAAAGCTCGATTAGCGAAAACTTTTTCTTTATGCCGTCAGGAGTCGTAAAATCCATAGAGATTTACTGGTGAAAGAGCGGCGGCAAACTCACTATCTATATAGCCTGCTTATTCCTCTAGTTTTTCTAATTCATAGAGTGATACAATTCCCCGAAATAGGGTTATCATTCTCCATAGCAGGCCAGGGAAATGAAGCCACAGAATTCCGCTGCAACTTCGATGGCAGACGCTTCGGATAAGCGCTTTATTCTTGTTGTCGCCTCCCTGACATCGTTTGCATCAACGCTGGCCACGAGTGCCGTCGTCGTGGCTTTGCCTGCCATAGGCACGGAATTATCGCTGAATGCGGTGCAGTTGGGCTGGATAGCACAAGGACTTGTCCTGGCTTCGGCGATTTTTGTGCTTCCATTCGGTCGGTTGGCTGATATCTGGGGGATAAGGAGGATATTTGCCATAGGCCTGGTGGTTTCCACCGCATCTATGTTGCTGGCCGGTTGGTCGAATTCCTTTCTCATGCTCCTTTCGCTGCGGGTGGTGCAGGGTATTGGTTTTGCCATGGTGTACAGCACCGGCGTGGCAATGCTGACTTCCTCCTATCCCCTGGCTGAAAGGGGGAAGGTGCTGGGTATCAATATGGCTTCGATTTACGTGGGCCTGTCGCTCGGCCCCAGTATCGGAGGCATACTAACGCAAAATTTGGGCTGGAGGAGTATTTTCTTCTTGTCCTTTGCCCTCATGCTGGTGGCGCTGGTCATAATGTTCAGCCGGGTGCGGAGAGAATGGCGAGAGGCCAGGGGCGAAAAATACGATCTGGTAGGCTCGGTATTGTTCTGCATCATGCTATTCTCTCTCATGTACGGATTTTCGTTGCTGCCGACGGCCCCCGGCATATGGACAATTTCGATCGGTGTCGTAGGGCTGGCGGGATTTGTTGCCTGGGAATTTAAGACAGAGGCCCCCATATTTAACATGCATCTGGTGACTAGGAACAGGCTGTTTGCCTTTTCGGCGCTCACGCAGTTGATGTATCACGTTTCCATCTTTTCTGTATCTTTCGTGGTGAGTCTCTACCTTCAATATATCCACGGATTCAGCCCGCAAAACGCTGGTTTTGTTCTATTAGCTCAGCCCGTCATTCAGGCGTCGCTGGCTACGGTTGGCGGCAGAATGTCAGACCGGATTCAGCCGCGCGTAATCGCTTCTATTGGCCTGGTCATAGTGCTGGCCGGGCTCCTACTTCTATTATTTCACACGACTAGCAACATGTCGCTATTGTTAGTCGTCATTATCAGCCTGGCTCTCCTCGGAGCGGGTGCTGCCTTTTTTGCCCCACCGAATGCCAACGCTATTATGAGTTCCGTGCAAATGAAGCAGTTTGGGGTTGCCTCTGCTATCGAATCTGTGGCCAGGAGTACCGGCCAGGCGTTCAGTATGGGCATACTTCTGCTGCTTTTCTCGCTCCGCATGGGCACGGCGCAGATAACGCCGGAATACTATCCGGCTTTCACCGAGAGCATCAAAATTGCGCTTGTTATCTTTGCCGCGCTTTGCTTCGGCAGTATCTTCGTCTCCGTCACCAGAGGTAAGCTCGCCTCAAGGCCGAAATAGTAAGCGGGGCAGGCACCCCTTATCTGTACGGGCCGCATAATAGTCGAGTGTCGTAGGTTCTGAGCGTGGCGGCGGAACAACATCGGCAGTCTGTGGAGCTGTGGTACAATTATCGGAGGCATGTCACTGCAGCCCGCGAGGGAAATTGCGGAAGCCTCGGATCAAATACTAAGGAGACTTGATAATGGATGTGTATGAAGCCGCCCTTAAGAGGCGCTCGATAAGAATCTTCGAGGAAACACCCGTACCCTATGAACTGCTGGAGAAATGCGTGGATACGGCTCGTTTAGCCCCGTCCACTTTGAACCAGCAGGTTCTGGACTTTTTGGTCGTCGATGATCCTCAGAAACTTCCGCTGATCGCTCAGAGCACCGTCATGGTTCGGGGTTTCTCCGGCGGCGTAGTTCGTGTAGGTTTCGAAAAGCAGCCGAAGGCTTACATCTTCACCTTGCTGAACAGGGCCTGGGCAGCCGAATTCGGAGCCTCGAAGAGCACTATTCCCTATGACGTAGCCATGGCTAATGAAAACATGATGCTGTTCGCTGCCAGTGAAGGGCTGGCCACCTGTCCCATCTTGAGCTACAACGCCGCCAGCCTCCGCCAGATACTCGAAATTCCGGAGCAATACCAGCTTACCATGATTCTGGCGATGGGTTACCCGGGAGAGAAATCCGTGGCCGAGGACTTGACCGATACCATAGCCTTCGAGATGGATGAGCATGGCATCCGCCACGTGCCCAAGCGGAAGCTAACAGACGTGCTCCATTATAATCGCATCAAAGGCCACAAATAGATACTGTTGGTGACCAGTGGTATTGACTTTATATTCGGCAAAGTGTCCGCGTGCTGGCTTAAAAGATCTTCGTCCCATTCCAGTTCATAGTCCAGCCGCCTGATGATCCCCATCTCCAGCCGCCGGTGAATGAGTTGCCATCGGACGAAATGGTCAGTTGCACGTCACCAGCATCGTCCGGCGGGCTATAGGATGGCTGCTCAGACCAGGTGCCGGTGAGGACAGTACCGGAGACGGTACCGATGATGTGTCCGTTGCTGTGCTCGTAAGTGCCGGTTACCTGGTTACCCACTTGGGAAAGGACCATGGTGCCGTAAGTCGTTTCCCAGGTTCCGCCCCAGACCCCGCCCGTTCCCGGCGAGCTACAGATGAGCGTAAAACTCGCCTGATTCGATATTGTCTCGTTAGGCGAGAAAACGTGGACGCGTACCCAGTAGGAACCTTGTGCCCCTAGCTGCCAAGTGGTGCTGACCGTCTGCGAACCGGGGCCTGTGAAGCTGATGCTTTGGGTCTGTTGAACCCCTCCGTCGCTCCGTTCCCACCGGTAAGTGGCTGTGCCCGGTCCGTTAGCCGTAATGGCGGCGTAGAAATTGAAGGTGGTGGGACAGGCGCCACTGAAAGACGGCGGGTCGGCACTGGCTGAGACACTGGTAACGGCGAACACGGGTGGCGACGGCGCTTCGGAGACGAGAACGGCAGTCGACAGGCTGCGCCAGCCTGCAGCACTGGTAGCCGTCAAGGTGTAGTTGGTGCTCGTCCCCGGCCAGACCAGCGTACTCCCTGAGATAGGCACATTGCCTATACCGTGGTCGATACTTACGGATGTCGCGTTGCTCACATCCCAGCTCAAAACGGTAGAATCTGCGGCCGATATCACAGCCGGGTTAGCACTGAAATAGTTTATAATAGGCAGGCTGACGGGAGGTGGAGTCGGTGGTGATGGTTGGAACGGCGTCGGTTCGAACGGTTGTGGCACGGGCGCCGGCGACGTTCCCGAGACCAGGATCTGGGCGGTAGCCGTAGCGCTCGCGCCGGCAGCGTTGGAAGCAGTCAGGGTGTAGACAGTGGTGCTGCCCGGCTGTACTGTCCTGCTGCCGGTCAAGGCCACGTTGCCTATCCCCTGGTCGATGCTGGCTCTCGTCGCCCCGGTGACGCTCCAACTCAGCGTCGAGAATCCACCGGCAGCAATTGTGGGCGGGCTGGCGTTAAAGGAGCTTATAACCGGCGCTTCGCCCGTGTTGATGGTAATGCCAGCTAGATTACAGCCAGCCAAAAGGATCGCTGCCAGCAGAAGTAACGGAATCAGCTTCTTCATATAAACCTCTCCAAGTTATAGTTGACGTTAAACTTATTCGCTACGAGTCTTCGCCATTATACAGGAACATCCAAGCCAATTTAAGCCCATCTTTGCCTCATCGAGTTGCTTGGTTGTATGATTGACAACAGGCTGCAATCGCCGTATTCTAAAATTATAGCTAGGGATGGGAGCAGGAAAATGAAGATATTTGGTATGCTGGTTTCGATACTTATTATGGTCTGGCTTCTGTTGGCCGCATCTTGCGTTACCAGGCAGGTCCCGGTAGTGGAGACGTACTCCGAGACTGAGTACAGGACCGAATACCGCACTGAATCGTATACGGAAACCGTGCCCACGGTGACACATACTAACCAGGGCCATATGTACCTCACTCCGGTGCTGAAATGGCACACTAACGTGTTGCCGGCTGGCATTACCGGCCTGGGAGGGACCTACTATTATGGTTACGTGCTGGATGGCGCCCATTCTACAAATCAGGTTGTGGTCCACGTTTCACCGGGCGCACTGGACCAGGACGGTCTGGTACGCGTGTATGACCTTTCCACCATAGGGCAGATTCCGCCGAAGCCTACAGCGCTGGGAATGTTCGGGCCGGATTGGGAAGAGTTGAACTGGCTGAATAATTTCAATGCCGTTCTGAGTTCGGCGCGCGTCCTCGGCGAATTGAGCACTAGGATTACCTCGAACGGCGACATCACGTTCGATGCCAACGGTGTAACGCAATTTGCCGTGCTGGTCACCACGTGGAATACGTCTCCCATCTCCGGCGTCGACTGGACGTGGTCGGATGATGTAACCACTTCTCAGACGGTAACCAAGGAGAGACAGGTCCCCTATCAGGTGCCGTATCAGGTGGAGAAGCAAAGAACCGTGATGAAGACCGAAGTGGTACCGTTTTGGCAGGGCATTTCCGGCAAATAACCAGCCAAGACGTTCTTCGTATCGGTGACAAATGAGCGGACGCGACAGGTTCAGCCTGGACCTTGTCTACTTTGCGGTAGGCTGCGCTGCCTTAGGGATAATACTGGCCTTCATTACCGTTTTCGCCAGCCAATATTTCGGCCTTGATATATACACCAACCTGTGGGTGTTCATTATACCTGTAGCCTTATCGATTTTCTTCAATATCCTCTTCATCGAACTGTACCGAAAACACCGGAGAAGATAGCTCTCGATCCGATTTCCGCTGCTGGCTATTTTCCTCCCGACAGCCAACTCCTCGCCGTGAATGTGATATCATGACGGGTCTTTGCTGATATGGATACCAACGAACGACAAGGTGCTGCGTTCAAGAAAGACAGAGTCATCGCTGTTTTCCTGGTTATTCTGTGCACGCTTTTCCAGTCCGTGGCCCTTTTTGGCATAGCCGTCTTCTTGCCGGAAATCAGGAAGGATCTGGGACTTTCGTTCACCCAGGGTGGGGTCTTGCCGGCCACGTCTCTGTTGACCTACGCTTTGATGCAAATCCCAGCGGGTTACCTGGCCGACCGCTTTGGCTACAAGAGGATATTTTTCAGCGGTGCCTTAGCCACCGCCGTGCTGTGTCTGGCACTGGGCTTCATCTCCGCTTACTGGCAGGGCGTTGCCATACAGGCCTTGTCCGGCATGGCGGTCGCTCTTCTCTTTGTCCCGGGGCTGGCTCTGGTGGCGAGCTGGTTCGGCTCGGAGAGACGGGCTACTGCCATGAGCCTATCTACAGCCGGACTATTTCTGGGCCAGGTGCTTATCAGCGCTCTGGGCCCTCAACTGGCGGCCGGGTCAAGCTGGCGGTTTCCCTTTATCGTTTTTGCCTTGGCGGGTATCGCCGCCTCATTGGCTTACCTCTTCCTGGGCAAGGAGTCTGCTGCTCCCGCCTCACAGGAGAGAGTCAACCTACGTGAAGTATTCGGGCTTTTCCGCTACAGGATCATGTGGGTCTTCGGTGCTTTGCAGTATGTCAGGTTTGCCGCTTTCCAGGGCCTCTCCATCTGGCTGCCCAGCCTGCTGATTGAAGAGAGAGGTGTAGCCTTGCCTGTGGCGGGACTTATCGTGGCGGCTCGGGCACTGGTCATCGTCCCCTCAAATATACTGGGCGGTTATGTCTCCGATAGGCGGCGGAGCCCGCTACAGGTCATCGGCCTTTCAATGATTATCCTCTCGATCACCACGGCGCTGTTTGTCAGGGTCGACAACATGGTATGGCTGATAATACTTCTCATGGTGAACGCCTTTTTCGTTCAGTTCTACCTCGGGCCGTTGTTTGCCATGCCCGTTGAAATTCTGGGGAAGCGCATGACGGGAACGGCCACCGGATTCGGCAACTTCTTTGCCAGTGTAGGCGGTTTCACCTTTGTCTATATACTCGGCGTGCTCAGAGATACCTCGGGTTCTTTCGATTCCGGTTTCTATGCCATCGCCGGAGTTTGTATCGTTGGCCTGGCCTTCACGATTTTGCTGGCTCGAATCAGACGTAAGCCTGTTCTGACAAGTGGCTAGATGTTGTTTGCCGACTCTTTCCGAGAGCCACGTGCTGAATATGGCCTTTTGCCTCTCCCTAGCAGGCGCAAGAAGAAGTTAGAGGGAGTTCAACCGGTGGGGAGAGAATATATTTCCTTTTTCTCCCCTCGTAGGGGAGAAGTTAGGAGAGAGTTACCCTGTAATCGGAAATATTTTTGCATTTTTGTCTCCCCCTTTGGAAAAGGGGGATTAAGGGGGATTTAAATTCCTAATCCTAAAAAGGGTTTTCTCTAGTCGAACGGAAATTTCTTTCCCGTTTCCTTCCCCATAGCCTGCAACATTTCTATTTGATTGGAGGAAACGGCGGGAACTTCTTCAGGTCGTTTCTTAACCATGGAAAGTGATCCTGTGGGGCAGGTAGATACGCAGAGCCCGCAGCCGATGCATTTCTCCCTGTTTATGACGGTGCGTTCATTGTCGATTTTTATGGCATGTACGTTACACCGGTCGACGCAGATAAAGCAGGAGTTGCAGGTATCGTCGTCTTTTTCGGCATAGTAGTTTGACTTTGTTATGAAGGCCGGATTATCGTATTTGATGATATTAGCTAAAGCCTTACAACAACAGCCACAGCAGTTGCATATAAAATTCTGGTTCCCCGCGTGGTTTGAGGAGCAGTGAATCAAGCCCTCCTCTTCGGCTTTCTCAAGTATCTGTTTTGCCTGTTCCTTGGTAATCTCCCGACCGAGACCGTTTTCGATATAGAAATCCGCCGCCGGCCCAAAAGTCATGCACGCCTCCAGTAGCTTGTCGCATCCCTTTCCGACTATTCTCCTTTCTTTCCGGCAGATGCAGTCGGCCACGGCAAATCTTAGTGTTTGATTCGATAATCTGTGACACCTTTTCATAGGGCTGAATCTCGGTGCCCCCTTGTATCTCTTTCTGGACAGGAATGACGCGGAACGTTCCTATTTTTCTGTTTCGCCATGAAGGTACCATTCCTTCTTCGTAGTATTTTTCAAACACCTCGATGTTTTCCTGAGTCAGGTTCTTCAACTGGAACTCCCAAATTCCGACTATCCAAGGTATCAGGAAGTAGTACATATCTTTATTAGGCGCCCGCCAGCGCATTATCAGTCCCCGTTTCGACATGTCGTACAGAGTTTTTCCCAGCTCGGTTTCGTCCTTATCCAACCTCTTTGCGATATCCGGTACTTTTTCCGGCCCGGGCCGCAGGCTCAGCATGATCTCTGCTTCCTCCGGCCTGAACAGGCGCTTCAGTATTTCCAGCTCCACGCCGCTTTTTGTCTTAGTAAATCCCTGGGGAAACATGTCTAATCTCTCACGAAGCCTGTCATAAACGTCAGCCATTTCAGTCTCCTGCGATCCTGTATCGTCGGTTATTGTACCACTTCTTACGTTAGCGTTGTCTGGCTCGACTCCTGGGGGGCAGGTCAGGGGTTGCTTGCCTTTATTACATGCAGGTTTCCGCGCTTAAGCAGAGCTTCCTTTTGCGGGGTAAGCCGGTTTTCCTTCAATAACTGGTTTAATCCACCTTGAGCCAGGTAGTCTCTGAAACACCTGCGATTATCTCTTCCGGCAATGAATTCCATAGCTCTGATGAGATAAGCGATGGAGTTTTCAGGCAAAGGAACCCAGAAATCGGCGAGCATCAAGGTGCCTTCCTTTTTCACCACCCTTTTCATCTCGGAAATGGCTTTATTTCGCTGGTCTCTTTGCATCTCGTGCAAGGCAAGTGATATGGAGGCGCCATCGAAGTAGTCGTCCGGAAATGGCAGCTTGGTAGCCCTGGCTACACGGAAGGTGCTTTTCAATCCGCGTCTTTTCCTGTTCCTTTCCGCCAGCTCAATCATGTTGGGGTTCTGATCTATGCCGGTGGCAATCGCGCCCTTCTGCTCGTAGTGAAACACCTGGTCACCCGTCCCGCAGCCGACATCCAGCACCCTGTCACCCGTTTTCACGCCGGAAAGCTCGGCCACACAAAGCCTGACATCTTTCAGTATCGGGTCGATGATAGTCGAATAGTTGAATAGAAGCACGATTAGGGATTATATCACTGTCTTTTCTTTTATCGCGAGGAGCCCCGATTTTATCGGGGCGACGTGGCGATCTTGGTGGTGGCCATTGGGATTGACATGTCCCGATGTGATCGGGACTCGCAATGACACCGGTAACAATCAAAGTGGTGGGAATATCCCACTTGACACACTATCCCACCTATGGTATGCTATTGAGTGATGACTACAATAATAAGGGATAGAGACTTCGAAAAGATAGCTGATAGCGTAAAACCGGATGCTAAGAAGCGAGTGGTTCTGCAAAAGATTCAAATGCAGGAAGGTGTCAGCTATCGTATATACCGTAACAGTATTGGGCAAATCTTGCTGGACCCGCAGGTAACCATCCCTGCTTCAGAAATATGGCTATTCAATAACCCAAAGGCCCTGGCTTCAGTCAGGCGGGGACTTTCCGATGCTGCACGTGGCAGGGTATCAAAAGTTGATCTTGACGCCCTGTAAGGTCAAGCGCTTTTGTTTGAATTGCAATGGACAGCGGAGGCAAGCAAGGCCTACAATCTTCTTAAAAGCACTGCCTCCCAAAGGAAACGTTACCAGGTTGTCAAAAAGACCATCAAGTTCCTGGCAACGAATCCTCGGCATCCTAGCCTTCAAACCCATGAATATATGAGTTTGAAAGGCCCCAACGGAGAGAAGGTTTTTGAGGCATATGCAGAGCACAGTACACCCGCAGCCTACAGGGTCTTCTGGTATTATGGTCCTTCCAAAGGTGTAATCACGATTTTTGCCATTACTTCTCACCCTTAGTCACGGCCTGGCGAAAGGCCTCAAACCCGCAATCAATTGTGTATCAGACAACTGCTCTCCTATTGAGCCGCCGATATAATAGAGTCAGGAAGCTGGTGGGTATATTACGCTGATGGGGACTAATCGGTACCGCCTGGTGTGGGCTGTGATGATGTGGTGGAGGCGAATGAGAGTATTCGATGATGGATAATCTCAGAGTCAAATAAGCTACCGATCAAGCCAGATGATCATATTCTGTGGTTGGCTTTTTCTGGGGTCAAAACAAGTTCCCTCTTGTTTACGGTTATGACATCATCATTTACCGGCAGGATAGTCATGCCGACTGTACAGTTCGATTTTTGCCCCTTTATCTAATAACACTTTCAATAATGCTTGGATTTCTAGCTCATCAGTTTCCACAACTATCTTATTTTCTTCTGTTGATATAGGATAATACAATTCCAGTTGCTCAGGGTCATTTTCAGAAAAGGAATGAAAGTTGTGTGTTTTGCATACTTCACGGAGTTCATCCGAGAAAGGACGACTTGGTTGTTTACTCTTGTCCTTTACCTGAAGTAAATCATTAAATAGCTTGGCCGCCTTTCTAGCGTCTTCAACTGTCTTGAAAGTTCCTATGATTCTTAGCTTTGCACTATGGTCTCCTGAGAATGATTTCCAAATCTTCATAATCTGCCTCCTTTAGACCGTCTTAGAGTCAAGAAGTATTCCTCCAAACGGCTCACGTCTTCTATCAATATCCCCTCTTCGCAGAAGGAACTAGGTTTAAGTTTCTTGTCTACAGAAACATGAGCGAATAGGAACTCACCAGGAGCTTCAGTATCGAGACATGCTATATTAAGGTAATCATAGGCGTCATAGGTAGTGTATAGTTGGGTTCGCGATTCATACTGATTTATGATCTCATTTAACTCTTGCCATTCAGATGTAGAGAGGCTGAACTTGCCATATTTGTGTTCGGGAATGACCAGTATGTTCTCGGAGCCTATACCAATCCCTAGTTCTATTACGCTCCGCAATGCAGATACCTGCCCAGGACTAACCACGACATTGATGCAATATGGTATTTTCCCTTTGACATTGGATATTATATCCAGTAGCCTCTGTAGAGGTCGTCCCTTTACCTTGCTATAGCGTGGTTCTATGCCGTCTACAGAAAAGCGAATAGAGGAGATTTTGCCCGTTATCGCAGAGATGATAGCCGGTGACAAGTGATGACCGTTAGTTGTGACGCTTATACCAAGAGAAGTATTGTTCCAAACCCAATTACACAGTTCTATGAAATGTGGATAGAGTAGCGGCTCTCCACCACCGAGTGTTATCTCAAGGGTTCCGAGCTCATCCAATTTTCTTGCCAACGAAAGCATGAAGTCAAGTGGAACTGAATCTTCAGATTTTTGTACGTAACAGAAGGGACAATTCAAATCACACATATTTGTCAACGCTATGCTCACTGTCCTAGGTGCTATGGAGCGATTCTGCGGAAGTACTTTATGTCCATCCAATAGAATGTGTAGGCCACTCACACGGTCAAACAGGTGCGTGCCACTGATTTCTTGTCTTATTCTCATATTTACCGTCCCAAATTATTGTACCACTTCTTATGTTAGGAGCAGCATAGTTTCCGGGGAGGGGCGTCTCTAGATGATGCCGCTAATCTTTGCCGGGGCAAGGGCGGGAATTTCATTAACTTATACGATGATTATTGGAGTATCGGCTTGTTGCTAGTGCTCGAGTTCGCCAGAAATATTGTATTCAGGTTCAATAACGCAAATAGCGTAATGTTCTAGAAGCAAGCGCTTCTTCCAGGGCTGCTTTCTTTGTTTTTCATCGGGTACGACCAGGTACCTTACGGTACAGTTAATGGATAAGTATTTTTGAGCTTCACTTGAGTCGGCGCAAAGCTTGGTATCGATTAGTCCTTTCTGAATCGGCTGACTGCTAAATCCAAAAAGCCTGTTTTGATGTTGGGCATGCTGCCGAATCCTTTTCTGTATATCCAGAGCTTTACCAGTAAAGATGTATTTCTTTTGCTTTCTGTCGTAGACCAGATAGACTCCCGGTTCTTTAGGAAGATGTGTGCAAGCCTGGTCATAGGCTAGCTCCTCTGAGTTGAGCAACTTGGCGAGCAGGTGAACGACCTCATCATTAGGTCTTAAAGCCAGGCTCTCCTTGCTTATCATCAAGCCTTTAACCCAGGCATCCAGCCCATCACTATAGCCACCTATTCGCGTGCCATGGCAATTGGTCGTGTGGCCCCAACAGCATGGGTAAATACGGGCAAATTCCCGCCCGCGCTGTTTAACTGCAATGAGCCTGGGGTCGTGGCCTTCCGGAGTCCTTTTGCGCCGGGAAGCCAGCGCGATAAACTTGTGACCGTCTGGCGTTACCATCTGCTGTTCGCCGGCATCATCCAGGCGTTGCCAGACAATATCAAACCGGCTCTGTAGTAATTTTGGACTTTGATGCCGCACACTCATTGCATTACCTCCCGACAGACCTGCCCCAGGCTATTGTACCACTTCTTAAGTCAGCGTTGTCGGAGTCAGAAGCGGAACTTCTTTGCCTGGACGAACGGACTAGTCCATTAATCTGGCGTTTTTCACCCAAAATGCTGACCTTTGTTGGCAAACTTCACGCTGGCCAAACTCGTTATATATAGTAGAAGACCAAACTGCAAACTGGAATAGCAGTTGATCGGCAAAAGGAGAGATATATTCGTATAGGGAGGGTATCATGAGTGTGCAGCTTTCAAACCAGTCAGAATGCTTAAGGGAATACGGGGAAGTCACCTATTCCGCCTCGAACCTGGTGGCACATAAACTAAAGAAGATGCGGGATGTGATGATGACTGTCTCTCCCATCTTATGGGTCCTGTTCTTTTTAGTGTTGGCCGTTTTGATCAATTTTGTCGCCGGTAGGTGACCCAAAAAGGTTAAACATGCCTGGGCGCATCACAATAGGAGGAGGTTAGTTATGAAAGGCACACTGAAAGTAACATCTGCCTTGCTATTGATTCTCTTGCTGGCTCTTCCATTCCTGTCAAGTTGTGTGTACATGTCCGGGGAAACACTGGAAGTAGCACTCGTTCCCAGGATTCAGACTTTCGAAGCAGCCCCCTCTGTGATAAATGGGGGAACAGTGACGTACCTCAGCTGGCAGGTAGCAGGCGCGGACGCCGTCTCCATAAATAACGGTGTTGGAGACGTAGCTACCAGTGGTACTACGTCCATATCCCCAGGTAGCACCACCTTGTATACCCTGACAGCCAGTAATATGTGGGGAGAAGCTACCGCCAGCACGCAAGTCGTAGTTAATGATATAAACGGCACCCTGCCAGCACCTTCCATGGGGCCGCCACCTGTGATAGCCTTTTTCCATGCTGACCGCGCCAGCATATTGCCAGGTGAGCTTGTAAGCCTGAGCTGGAATATAAGAGGAGCCACGGGTATAGCGATCGCACCTTACGGCCAGGTGAGTGCGGAGGGCACAGTTCAAGTAAGCCCTATCGGGACAACTACCTATGTGTTGAACGCAACCAACTCCTTTGGGACGGCGACGGCAGTCCTCACCGTCTCTGTGGGACAACTGTCTCCGGTCGCCAGGACTGTAACTTTGTACCCCGATCCTTTTGGGTCTGGTTCCTTGGTAAAGGGGGCTGGCTATTTCAGCTATGCCAGATATGGAAGCGTTTGTGCCGGTGACACCCAGGCGGATCAGGCTAGCCGGGCATTTCTCAGTTTTGACATCTCGTCCATCCCCAGGAATGCCGTGATCCAGGAAAGCCATACTGGACTTAAGCAACTATACGCAGCATGGTTCTCCCTCATATGTCCGCTCTATTTGGGGCAACATGGGCGCGCTGGAAATATATTACATAGAAAATGAGGTATTACAAGACTATGATTTTACTGCCTATAACAAGCCAGGTAAGCTCGTAGCCGGCGCCACATTCACCGGCTATCCATTTTATCCGTGGACGGTGGATGTAACCAGTTCCGACAATGGAGAGCTCATCCTGCAGAATATCGTCAGTGAGGGAAAAACACAATGCCAGTTCCGAATTCAGTTCTTCACTTCCACCAATTGGGATGGGATCGCTGACATGATTTGCTTCGACGGAGCAACATTAAGAATAAATTACATAGTACCAGCCGGAGGCTAGTCAATCGTGGCGTGCCGGTTTCACCAGCACGGTAAATACCAGGCCTAAAACGGCTATAACAACGTTGATGATGAAGGCGATCCGGTAACCACCGATGGTGTCGAATATATATCCGGTCAACAGCGGTCCCGCCGATGCTCCGAAACTGAAGCCAAGGCTGACAACCCCAAATATCAGGCCAAGGGATCTCAGTCCGAACAACTTCGCAATCATAGGCGATTGCTGGGCGATACCTCCGCCGAAAGCGAATCCGAAGATAGAAGCAAACAGGTAGAACTGCCAGGTGTTCAGCGAAAAGATAAGCCAGAATAAAGCTGCTGACATAAGGCAAAATGCTATGACGAAGGCATACCTGTTGCCGATCTTATCGCCCGCTGCGCCCATGGACAGCCTGCCCACTATAGTTGCTGCACCCATGACCCCCAGAATAGTGGCCGCGGTAGTCATGGAAAATCCTAAATCGGTTACGTATGGGGCAAGGTGTACTTGAACGGAATACAAACAAAACCCCAGACAAAAAAACATGAAGAAGGCCAGCCAGAACTGTCCGGTTACGGCGGCTTCTTTGAGAGAAAACTCCACCCAAGTATTCGTTACTGGTTTCACACTTTCACTCTGGCTGGAAGTTACTTGCCTGTTCAGCGGCGGATCTCGTCTCAAGAGCTGCGCCAGCGGAATGATAATCACCAGAGCAACGATGCCAACTATCACGTAAGAGAGGCGCCAATTGTAGGCTTTGATTAGCTGGTCGGCTATCGGCGGACCGATTAGCGCAGCGATGCCCGTCCCGGTGACAAGGATGCCTGTCATCATGCTGGTGCGCTCGGTAAACCAGCGGACTACGGTGGATGCCAGGGGGATGAAAACACTCAATCCGGCACCGATGATGACTCCGTAAAACAGATACAATTGCCATACCGTAGAGACCTGTGACATCAGCACATACCCTAATCCCAAGAGTAGACCGCAGCCTGTAATAATGACACGCGGTCCGAACCTGTCGTTCAATGCGCCGGCCAGGATGGCGACGAAGCCGGTAACCAGCCAGGAAAGAGAAAAAGCGCCGGAGGTGACTGCCCTTGTCCAGTTGAACTCGGTCAGCATCGGCTTGAAAAAGATACCGAAGGCGAAGTTGATGCCGAAGCAGGCCACCATAATAAGAACTGCGGCTCCCAGTATGACATAGCCATAATAGAGTCCGGGCCTTCTACCAGTCAGGGACTTTGTTTTAGGGTCGTCAGTCATTTATTCGGTTGCAGTTTCTGCCTTTGTGGCATGATTCAGCGCACGCTTTGGTGGTGGCTCTTAAACGGCAGGCTGTTCGCCGGACAGTAAAATACGGCGCCTATTTGCTTGACCGTTGCCATATTGTACCACGATTTTGGCCAGAATTGACGCGGGCATCTAGAGAACTGGTTTGAGACGTGATACAATAGCCAGCGATAGATCAGTGTAGGGCCATTTCTACTTTAAACTCAGGAGGTTTGAAATGTCTTGGATGGAGGAGTACAAATCAAAATTATGCACACACGCTGAAGCCGCCAAGATCGTTAAGTCAGGCGACCGTTTTTTCACTTCCCTGGGCCTCGGTGAGCCTTCAACAGCCATGATGGATGCCATCGCCGACCGCAAGGACGAGCTGGAAAATATCCACTACATATCGGCGCTGGTTTTTCATCCGTACAAAATCTTCTCGCCCGAGTATAAAAAATCATTCTACCTGCAGTCCGGCTTTTACAATATACTCACTATGGGGCAGCATGAACAGGGCCTCTCGACATATGTCCCGGTCCAGAGTTCCAGTGTCGGACATATTACAAAAAAGCGGGAGGCATTGGACAAGCGCCGGCTGGGCATTATTACGCAAGTCAGCCCTCCGGACAAACACGGGTTTGTGTCTCTGGGACTGGACCTGTTCTACACACCCGATATAATCGACCAGGCCAATTGGGTTGTCGGCGAGGTAAATCCCAAGATGCCGAAGACCTACGGCAATTCACATTACCACATCAGCCGGTTCGATAAGTTCGTGGAGATAGATGAACCTCTGTTTGCACCTCCAATGCCAGCGCCTTCAGAGGTGCATAAAAAGATTGCCGAGAATGTGGTGAGCTTGCTGAGGGACAGGGATTGCCTTCAGGTAGGCATAGGCGCCGTCCCGGCCCATATATCCGAGCTTCTCGTGGGTTGCGGCCTTAAAGACCTGGGCATTCACACCGAGATGGCTCCCTCGGGCACCCATAAGCTTGTGGAGAAGGGCGTGGTCACCTGTAAATACAAGCAGACCCACCCGAACAAGATTGTCACGGCATTCACCATCGGCGAGCAAGAGATGTATGACTTTTTGGGCGACAATCCTATGGTGGAGTTCTATTCCGCCTCATACAGCAATTCTATTCCCTTGCTGGTCAGGGAAAAGAACCTGGTGGCCATCAACGGTTCCGTTGAGGTCGACCTTGTGGGCACCATCGCCTCGGAGTCTTTCGGAGATATGATGCGCTCCGGCACCGGCGGGCAGCTCGACTTTGTCATCGGCTCTTATTGGTCCGAGGGTGGCAGGGCGATTAACATATTGCCGAGCACTGCCAAGGGCGGGACGATATCACGTATTGTGCCGTATCTGACGCAGGGGGCCCGGGTAACCGTGCCCAGGCATTACGCGCAGTACATAGTCACAGAATGGGGAATTGCCGACCTGGCGCCGCTGGATGAAAGAGAGCGTGCGCTGGCTCTAATAGAGATCGCGCACCCCAAGTTCAGAGACGAGCTGCTGGCCGCTGCCAAGAAGCGACTCAAGTTCTAGTTTAAGCTCCTACGCTTTGTAAAACCTCGGATTGGCAGCCAATCATGTTCGGCCGGGTAAGCGGGCCGCATGCTTTGAAGTTCCTGCTCAGATTTTGCCTTATTCACATTTCATACTATACTTTTAATGATGAAAATCGTGAATAAGTCATTAGTCGCCCTCGTGAGATGCGATACCTACGAAGAAGATAAAGTCTTTAATGCTGTCCGTAAAGGTTTCGACCTTCTTGGCGGGGTTTCCCGTTTCGCCAAACGCGGCGAGAAAATTGTAATGAAGCCGAACGTGCTCATCGGCTCGCGACCTGAGAGCAGCGTGACCACGCACCCGTCGGTGTTCAAGGCTGTAGGGCAGGCGCTTATGGGAGCCGGTGTCAGTGTCTACTATGGCGATTCGCCGGCATTCGGCAAGTGCGCGGCCAGCGTGGGAAGGTCCGGCTTGAAACGCGTTGGTGATGAGTCGGGGTTCAGCCTGGCTGATTTTGACGCCGGAAGGGCGGTCAGCCATCCGCATGGCTTATTGATGAAGAGCTTTGTAATTGCCAACGGTGTCCTGGACTGCGACGGAATGATCGGTCTGCCGAAGTTGAAGACGCACCCGCTGGTGCGGTTTACGGGAGCAATCAAAAATCAGTTTGGCTGCATACCCGGTTTGCTCAAGAGCCAGTATCATGCCAAGGTACCTGACCCGTATGACTTCGCCACGATGCTCGTTGATTTGAACACGGCGGCCAGACCCCGCCTCTACGTCATGGATGGTATTGTGGCTATGGAGGGCAACGGGCCGCGTAGCGGCAAGCCAAAGAAGTTGAATGTACTGTTGTTCTCGTCTGATCCGATTGCCATTGATGCGACGGCCTGCCGGATAATCAATCTAGATCCTGTGATTGTGCCCACATCGGAAGCGGGAGAAGAAGGTTGGCTTGGGAACGTACCACGTTGAGAATATCGACATAGTCGGAGAAGATGCAGAACAATTTGTTGATCCGACGTTTGAAGCTATCCGGACGCCACCTATGCACTGCGCCAGCGGCCGCATGAGGACGTTCATCAAAAACCAAATATGCGAGAGGCCGGTCATAGACAAAGCCAAGTGTACCAATTGCGGCGTCTGCGTCAGTATGTGTCCGGTTGAGCCTAAAGCGGTCAACTGGCATACGGGCGACATATCCAAACAGCCGACTCATAGATACGACCTGTGCATTCGTTGTTACTGCTGCCAGGAGACATGTCCGCAGGGGGCAATTGTGTTGGAGAGTCCGTTACTGCACAGGTTATTCCAGCGTGTTTGATATGCATATCTAATGATGAAATAGGGCTTGCAGAGATCAGGTCTCCGGGTGTGGCGGCGGATAGACGCGGAAGGCAGGGTCACTGAGGTCCTTTTGCGCTAGGAAAACGGACTTATTCCTCTGGCCGGAGTCAAGCTTGTCCTCGATACACTCGACGAATTTCTGCACCATCCACTTGTAATAGGCTTCAGGTAGCGCCTCCTTGTTGATTTCCGGAACTTCGTTGAAAGCGTCGATAACCCAGGGATTTCCCTCTGCGTCGATGCACCACTCCACCGCGTTAACATCAAAATCCAGGCAGGTATTCAGGTCCATGGTGAGCTTGGTGAGCCTATCCTTGATGTGTTCTATCGGCTTTAAATCTGAGACAAGGTATTGACCCAGGCTAAGAGGTTTTGGTAGCCATTTTACAAATAATACATCCTTCTTGTTGAAGCAAAAAGCTCTATAGTAGTCTTCGTATACCACCAGTTTTTGAACCAGCATAATCTGGTTGGGGTTCAGCGAGCCATAGACTCGTTTCAGCTCCTCCAAAGAATTAACGGTGTAAACATTGGTCCATCCATAACCATCGAAGGGCTTGAGTATACACGGCAAGCCTACCTCGTCGACTATTTGTTCCCAGACTGGTTTGCCTATCCATTCTTCGGCCTCCTCACTAATGCTGGCACAAGGAAGGGCAAAAGTTTTCGGGAACGAAATCCCCAGCGTGTTGCCTATCTTAATGTCGAGCAACTTGTTTGCGGCTGTAGCCGAGAACGGGTTGTTGATTACGTAGCAGCCACTCAAAGCCAGGTTCTTCATTGTTTCTTTCAAGAAGGTGTGGCAGAAACTCGCCCGGTCTATAATGACTCTATAATCACCGGAAATAGGTGCCGCCTGCTGGCGGAAGGACAGGTACTCTATCTGGACTCCGCTCAGATTAGATATGACGTCGCGGATAAATGGCTCGTGCTTGGATTCGAGGATGCCGACTTTCATCTCGCTCTGCCCAACTCAATTGTACCATCTATGAAGCAGCAATTCTCAATGGCACAAATAGTTTGAAACGAGGATATAAGCAAGAACAAGACCTATGATGATCCAAATAATCAGTCTGGGACTTAGTTTCACCGGCCTGGGATCAACGCCCCTTCCATTTGCTAGTTGCCAGGTGGTCTTCGGAAAGATAGAGCTTACCATCTCCGGTAGTCTGTACGACGCGGGCTTCCTTTAAGACTTGTAAAGCGTTAACCTTATCGTCACGCCCTCTAAACAAGGTTTGCGTGAAAGTTGTCTGCTGGATGCCCAGCTCTCCAGGCGTCTTGGCGTTATCGGCCCCGACGGCATCGCGTTCCCGAAAAATTCGTATCAAGGAGGGGATGGCCCGCCTCAAGGTTAGTTGTGGCAATGCGACTAACACAATCAGCAGCAAAGCCACCATTATGATTAGGGCAATTGAATCGTTCATGCTTGTGTTCCTTTTCGGTTAATCTTGGTTTCCGGGCGTATATCTATTGCCCCTCCTAATACTTCTTAATAATCTCGATTGATTTGCCCATAGAGTCCGAGAAGTCTATAGTCACATTGTCCACCTTCGGGTCGTCAGGGGTCTGAATCTCAATATCAAAAACCTGCCCAGGCAAGGCGGGGCTGCGATAAACGAATACCGCGTACTTGACCAGTGACTTGCCGCTCCAGCAGTTCATGGTGCAGATGATACCTCTGGCAGTGCCGCCGCTGATATTTCGCATTCTAGCCTTAACATATAGGTATGCCGTGCCGTGTACCGTGGGCAGCCCCTCAAAGCTTATATCGCCGCTCCCTCTGCCCCAGTCGAAGGATTGCATCTCAAGCCTGTATTGCGACATCTCGGCGGTGGCAAAAGTGTCATCAGCTGATGTTGCTTCGTTGCCCGCCTTATCTTTTGACTTCACTCGATAGTGATAGGTGGAGCCGGGCTGGAGATTGCTTAATGAGAAGCTATGGGTGTCAGTCAGCTGGTCCGATGATACGGTCATACCGTATTGTGTAGTCTGGCCATAATCTAGCTCGCTGCTGCTGGGCTCGTTTGTCGTCCAGGCGATAACGGCTTCCGTCTCCGTTGTCGCGGAAGCTGACATACTCTCAATCACCGGTGGCGTGGTATCTACTGGCGGCGGCGGCACGGCGGTAACAGAAACAACCACGGACTTGCTCAGGGTGCCTCCGTCATTTGTGGCGGTCAGAGTATAAGCAACGGTATTGTTTGGTGATAGTTCCAATGTCCCAGTGGCAGCCACTTTGCCGACCCCCTGGTCTATAGTGATAGTCGTGGCATTCTGGATGTTCCATTTCAAGGTTGTTGGCTCGCCCTGCTTGATTTCGGTGGGAGTGGCACTGAATTGGACAATGGTTGGAGGCGCCGGCCGACAGGCTATAGTCCCGGCAATCAAAAGCGGGCACAGCACGCCAAACATAATCGCGTACCTGACAGGTCTATTCCGTGCCATACTCATCTGCGGCTGCAAGCTCCGATGGTCATGATTATACAACGAATGAACGTATGATGTCTTGTGTTCGTCATGTTTTATCGGTCTTCCCTTATTGCGTACCTGGTTGCCAGCCAGCCAGCTTGAGCGACATTTGTTCGGCTTGCTGTATATTTCGTATCATTTCGCCATGCAGCTGGATATACTTGGTAGATTCCGTAACAAACCGATCGAGATATTTCTGTTTTATCTGTTGGTCCGAATCAGTAAAGTATGTTATGACTTTGGGAAATGTGTAATCGGCGGCAATAGTCTTGTTTTTGGAGACCAGGTATTCGGCTCCTTGTAAGGCAGATTGTAGCTGGCCACATAACTCTTGCCACTGAGTAGCTGTCACATTTTCAGATTGCGATGCGCCTGTTTTTAGCTCATTATTAGGATCGAACAGGCAGACCTCGCTGGCAAGCTTTAAACAGTTGTCGCACTGTAGGCGGTAAATCTTCACAGTCTGCGGGGATGGCAATAACGCGGCAACAGAGGTCCAGCGTGTCAGAGCTTCGCCGGTGACTGATTTTTTCTCGACTATGGGCACGGTGCTGACCGAGCACATTCCCCGTGGAGGACACACGATGCCGATTTCGGAGAATTCACTCCAATTTAGATCTTCGAGATCCGAGGTAATAGCCTGTGCCGCCTCTATGTATTTCTCCGTAGCGTAGCAGCTGTCCGAAGGCGGCTTCTCTATCGGTTTTTCTACTGGTTGTTTTACCAGGCCGCAAGCCATAGCTGACAGTAGAACCAGCACTACAGCCAGGAATGCATAGCGTTTAAGTTGCATCTCTATATTTTAGCATTTTAGTAACCGACCCCTCTAAACAAAAGCGTGCTGAAGTTCGTTCAGTATTTAGAAACCGAGAGAAATGGAGCCATGACAATGAACAAAGAACTTATGGCCATACTTGGAAGTTTCGTGTTCGTCTGTTTGCTTTTCTTTGTCTGTGCCTGGTACCTTTTCTAACAGGCGTTTTCATCAGGATACCCATCCTTTCTACGGCACCGGCTGCCTGGCGCTATGGTTGAAGCCAGGTCTCTTCACAAGATTTCATTCAAGTTCCTGCGTTGGCAACTGGCAACAGAAAGATAAGTAGAACCGCTTTTAGTAATCTTTGCCTCATTACCATTTTCAACAACGACTTGATAGCCATTACATATTATGTCAAACATGCTAATGTCTTTCTGACCTGATCCAACAATAAGTGTACCATCTTTTAACTTAGACTTGCTACGAGTTGGCGGTCTTAACCATACCTTCTGACAACACTGGATTGAATAATGATAAAATGGTTATGGGCACTAGGTTGCTAGACCGATTTGACGCCAGCAAAGACTGAGGAGGCTGTGTTATGACGACAGGTATAGATGCCGAAGCAAGACAGGTACAGCGAGTACACATTAAAGACAACAAGCTAGTAATCGACCACCTGACTATTGATGATCCTGAAGTAGTTGAGTACCTATCTGTTGCTCACGAGATAGACAAACTTCTTGTCGAATCACTTCGGCTTGGCGTTCGTATTCTACGGATTGCACAAACGACAGGCGATGTAGAAATGGTAAAACGTGAGTTCGAATCCATGGTCAGCGGAATAGGCGCTAAGGTGGATAAACTGCTAATGGAATCAAAGGATGCACTTGGGAAACGTCTCAGTGAATTCACCAGCCAGGAGCTTCAAAAATCGCTACGCGACCATAAGGGAGAAATCAAGGACGAGTTGGTAAGATTGTTTGGTCCGGAGTCAGCAGTTTCAATACAGAAGCAGATCGATAAAATGCTGGAGATCCAAGGGACAAACTATACTCAGGCGCTAAATAGGGTCTTGTCGGAGTCTGACAATCCTGAGAATCCGTTCTATAAGCTACGAAAAGAGTTGAAGGACAAAGTGGATGATGCTGTCAAGGAAATCCGAGAATTGCGTGAAAAATGGATCGAAACGGTTGGCGAAGCAAGAGGACTAGCTCAAGAACGAGAGAAAGGGACTGCAAAAGGCAGAACATACCAAGAGTATATTTTTGAAAGAGTCGAGAGCATGTCCAGAGTATTTGGCGATACAGCCGAAAATGTAGCCGATCAACTAGGAGAAAAAGGCAAATCTCGTGCCGGTGATGTCCTTGTTACATTGAACCCCAGTGATACGGCAAACGCTGAAATTAGAGTAGTAATAGAAGCGAAGAACAGGACTACAACATCTCCGGCGATTCTAAAGGAACTGGATGAGGCCATGGAGAACCGTGTTGCTGCTGCTGCTATTGCTGTATTCAGCAAGGCCGAATATGTCCCGCCTGGTTTAAGGACATGGCGAGATTATCCTGGCCGCAAATACATATGTCTATCTATGGAGGATGAGGCTGATTCGTTCGCGTTGGAGTTCAGCTACAGGTGTGCACGTTTCGATGCTCTTCGCTCGGTAGAGGTATCAGAACAACGAATTGACTTCACGGCAATACAGAATATCTTCAAGCAACTGAGAGCAAGATTAAATGAATTTGCACAGATGAAAACCAGACTGTCAGGTGCACAAACTGCCATCGGTGAAGTGCAAGGACTCATAGACAGTCATCAAAGAGCTATGCGTGGTGACCTTGATGAAGTAGACCGCTTGCTCTCAATGCAACAACAGACCTCAACGACGTAAACATGAGCTACCCCAAAAGTTATATCCCTTCTTAGGTTAGTCCCACAAAAATAATCGTATCTACCAGATGACGTAGTCTTCCGGATGTATGTTAGGTTGGCATTAACAATCTTGTTGCAGCAATGTAGCCGACTTATATTGACAACTAAAACTTAAGAAGGGTACATTACTTGGGCCGGTCAAAATATGCTTTCAGAAATGATGGGCCTCGGTTAAGAGGCAGTAAGATGGAATCACACAGTTTTCATTGGGGCAAAAAGTTAAAGTCGTCGGCTGCAGTTACACTAACAGCCGCATTGTTACTTTCGGGCGCTGGCTGCGTTAAACACGAAGCTCCCCTTACTATTCAAATTCAGAATGAAATACCAGAATGGATAGTTGAAGGTGAGGATATAGTCCTTAGTGTCAATACTTCTGACGATAACGGAGTAACGGAAGTCTATGTTCGATTTGATGATGGAAGCAAACAGCCTTTGACCAAAATTGAAGGTGAAACGTCGGCCTGGGAAGCTACCTTTAAACTTCCACTGGGCAATCATGCCTTTAGCGTAGTAGCCAGTGACAAAAGCAGTGAAGCTAAGGTTGATAGGGAAGTAACTGTTTATCCATTCGATGCAGACAATGATGGAATTAGCTATAGAGATGAACTGAAATTAGGGACTGATCCTAACAAGCCGAATCCTATCGCTAAATATGCGTTGGATAAGAATGTTGGTATATATGTCCCACAGCTACTGAGTTTGGAGAATGATGGGGTGGTTGATGAAAATGATAAGGCATTTGTTGATTTGGTAGCCAAGTATCCGAAAGCAGGTGAGTTAGTACCAGGATTATATGCTGAACTCTTGTTGCTGCCGGATATTTCTAATGAAAAATACTCGAAGATGGATAATGATGATCTTACGGCCATTGAAAAGATACTCCAATTAGCCAGTAATCCCGGTAATAAAGAGGCGTTTCTACAAATGAAAAATGCGGGTATTCCAGATAAGAGAAGATATTGTTCACCGTTCGAAGCCTTGTTATGGGAAGCTTACGATAACAAGAACCTTGATGATTTGTTGAAACAATTTTCCTTAGAAAGGCTGATTAAAGGTGCGTGGACACACACCAGCAAATCAGGAAATTACGAATCTGAAAGATGGAAGAGCTTTGACGAAGTTGTTGATAGGTTAAATTTTCCTGAGGGGGCCTACTGGTTCACAGAAGACTATTTTAGATGTGAATCAAATGCTTATTTGGTATTACGCGACATAAAGAGTTGGCTCACAGCCAAAGAGTTTTTCGATAAAAGAGAAGGTACTTGCATAGACTATGCTGCGTTCATTACGTATTGTCTATTGAAAAATGGGTATAGCAACGAAGTTAACACTGATGAAACTAATGCTGCCTGTACGGTAATTGCGTTTGCCACGGATCCTACACCGGTTCCACACGGTGTAGACGCAGTGAAAATTGATGGTAAGATTTCTCTTTTTGATGCTAGCCATCATTGGAAAGCAAGAGGACCGTTTGACAGTATTAGAGACATGGTTCAGGGAAATGTAACCCCTTATTGGTCTCCGTGGGTGAGTTGCCTCATTATGTCTGATAAACCCTGGGAGGCTAATGAAGTAATTCTAGGTAAGTACTTTGAACCAAAATTAGAGAACCAATCTGTTAGAAAAACAGTTAAAGCACAACTGCTGGCTTTACCGTGGTTTGCTGAAGGAAGAAATGGATGGATTATGGAAGAATTGGATAATTATGAAGAAGATTCTGTGAGTGGCGAGCAATATTTATGACATAA
>CAVVVB010000002.1:0-28548 GCA_963751585.1 uncultured Chloroflexia bacterium
AGCCAGTTTTCTTCAATGTGGCGACTTCGTGGGTTACTCGCTGCAGCAATGTGCCAAACGGGGCATGGCTAAGGTGATCGTCTGGGGAATGATCGGTAAGATAAGTAAACTCGCTGCCGGACACCTATATACTAATGTAAGCGACTCCAGAGTAGATATCGGTTTTATGGCTGATGTCGCGGCAAGCTGTGGTATACCTGAGAAAATAGTTAGAGCATTACGGGAGGCAGTTACAGCTAATCATTTCCGAAAGATATTGCCGGCCGCGAACTCCAGACAGTTTTGCCGCCGGCTCTGCAAATTGGCTGCGTTGAAATGTCAAGAGAGTATCGGCGGAAAACTCGAGGCTGAGTGTATCATAACGGATAATGAAGGTGCCATCCTGGGGAGAGCTAACTCCAATGAATAAAGTCTACATCGTCGGCGTTGGGGCAGGTGGGCCTAGCAGCCTACTCCCTGAAACATACGCAATTCTGCAACAAGCGGACCTAGTTTTGGGTGGGGAACGACTGCTCGGCATGTTTCCTTCCCTATCCGGCCAGTGCATTGCAATCAGGAACAATCTGAGCCAAGTCACAACTCTAATCAGACAGAACCTGCAGCACAACCACATAGTCGTTCTGGTGTCAGGCGACCCAAGCCTTTACGGAATAGCCAAACATCTAATGGCCGGGCTCGGCAAGGATGCAGTTGAAATAGTACCGAACGTCAGCGCGGCGCAGCTTGCCTTTGCGAGGATAAAGGAGAGTTGGGATGATGCCGCTATAGTGAGCGTTCATTCCAGGCCAATCGAAGACATAATCGACACAGTTAGCTGTGCTCACAAAATTGCCATCTTTACCGATGACAAACATACCCCGGGAGCTATTTCTAGAGTCCTCCAGCAATATGGCATTGACAATTGCCAGGCTTATGTTTGTCAAGACCTGGGCAGCGAGCAGGAGAAAATCACAGCCACCGACCTCTACAGTCTTAAAGATATGGAGTTTTCAGCACTCAATATGTTGATCCTCCTCAGGAACGATTTGAGCGAACACAATCATCCTCAAGAATACTTTGGAATCCCTGATGAGGAATTTCAGCGGCCAAGGCAGGGAATGATCACTAAGTTGGAAGTAAGAGCACTCAGCTTGGCCAAGATGCGCCTGAGACAAGATAGTATTGTTTGGGACATCGGTGCCGGCTCCGGTGCTGTATCTATTGAAGCTTCTCGGTTCGCCAGAAGAGGAAGGCTTTTTGCTATCGAAAAGAATGCGCAAGTGGTGACGAATATTAAGGAGAATATTAAGAAGTTTGGTTGCCGCAATATCATTGTTATCCATGCCGCAGCGCCAGAGGGGCTTGGTGAACTTCCTGACCCTTCAACTATCTTCATCGGAGGCAGCGGCGGTAAGCTTGCTGGAATATTGAAGGTGGCTTGCGAGCGACTCAAACCAGGAGGACGGGTCGTCATCAATGCGGCTACCTTGGAGACTCTGCAAACTGCCATCATCAGCTTAAGAGAAAGCGGATTCCAGACTGAAATCAGCTTAGTCAATGTCGCTCGCAGCAAGGATACTGCAAACCTTACTCGGTTTGAATCAATAAACCCGGTATTTGTCGTGGCCGGCTGGCGGTGAAAGAAAAAGTGAAAATGCAACAGAATAAAAAGGCAATAGGTCGCCTTTATGGAATAGGAGTAGGCCCCGGCGACCCCGAACTCCTCACCATGCGTGCATACCGCATTCTGTCTGAGGTTCCGATTGTTCTCGTGCCCTCCAAGGACGGCAAGAGCCGGAGCTTTGCCAGCCAAATTATCGCTGGTCTGGTCAAGGAGCCAAGGCAGAAAATAGTCAAGCTGGTTTTTCCCATGCGCAGGGATACAGAGGAGCTTAGCGAATACTGGGAAGAGGCAGTGAATGATATCTGGACACATCTTGGCGAAGGGAAAGATTGCGCCTTTGTGGCCGAAGGCGACCCCCTCCTTTACGGGACGTTCGTTCACGTCCTTACAGCTTTACGGAAGAGTCATCCCGAAGTAAATATCGAGGTTGTTCCTGGAATCTCTTCATTCAGTGCCGCATCAGCCAGGACCTTGTCCCCGCTTGCCAGCGGAGATGAGCGAGTAGCTATCCTACCAAGTAATTGCGAAGACAAAGTCATCAGAGAGACACTGAAAAACTTTGATACCATTGTGTTTCTCAAGATAAACAACGCATTTGGGAGGATTATAAGTATTCTTGAAGAGTTCAACCTGATGAACAAGTGCACCTATGTCAGAAGATGTACTACGCCAGACGAGGAAATAATCAAGGATCTGAAAAAGCTGAGAGGGAAGAGGCTTGACTATTTCTCACTGTTGATTGTGCGGAGATAGTATGTCAATAAACGTATACTTTATAGGGGCGGGACCGGGGGATCCAGAGTTGCTGACCATCAAGGCAAAGAAGCTCATCGAGGAAGCCGATGTCATTATCTACGCCGATTCGTTGATTAACCCCGATATCTGTTTATTTGCTCGGGAGGGAGCCGCTATTCATCGGAGCGCCTCACTTAGCCTGGAAGAAATAACCTCCATAATAGTAGCTGCCGTAAATGAGGGAAAGCTAGTTGCCCGACTTCAAAGTGGTGACCCGAGCATCTATGGTGCTATCCAAGAGCAGATGGCAGCACTCGATGATAAAGGAATAAAATATGAAATAATTCCAGGAGTAAGCTCATTATTTGCCGCAGCAGCTTCCCTGAAGGCAGAACTCACCACACCTGAGCTTTCGCAGACAGTCATAATCACCCGCCTGGAAGGAAGAACACCCGTTCCCGATTCGGAGAACCTCAAGAGCCTGGCGGCACATCACACCAGTATGGCGATTTTCTTGAGTGTGGCTCTGGTTGAAAAAGTCGTAGCTGAATTACTTGCCGGAGGCTATCATCCAAATACTTCTGCTGCGATCGTATATCGAGTTACCTGGAAGGATGAGCTTGTGCTGCGCACCACTTTAGAAAACTTGGTCGATCAAGTAAAGGCATCAGGTATTAAGAAACAGGCATTAATACTGGTAGGCACTTTCTTAAATTCTAATAAAGGGCGACGACGCTCCAGCCTTTACAGGCGAGATTGACAAGCATGAGCACAAATGGCTCTAGGAAACAGCATATCGCTATAGTGGCCATTACCCGTAAAGGGATAGCCTTAGGGCAGCATCTAAAAGAGAAACTTCCCAACAGCCATCTTTACCTGCCACAGAAGTTTGCTGAATGCAAAAAGTCAGATAAACACCTCTTTCTGTCACCGGTGAAAGAAGTAATCACGGAGATTTTCACGCAGTACCAGTACCTGGTTCTCATAATGGCAACTGGCATCGCGGTCCGATCGGTGGCCACGGCGCTCAAGAGCAAGTACACAGACCCGGGGGTAATAGTTCTTGACGATGCCGGCTTATTCTCTGTGAGCCTGCTTTCGGGACACTTGGGCGGTGCAAACGAGCTAGCCAAAAAGATAGCTTCGCTCATTTCTGCCCAACCAGTCATCACTACGGCATCTGAAGTAAGTAAGACAATTGCGGTGGATCTTCTAGGAAAAGAGTTCGGGTGGGAAATTGAGGATAAAGCCAATGTCAAGGCAGCTAGTGCAGCACTGGTTAACGGAGAACCGGTCGGCATTTACCAGGATGCTGGCGAGAGAAACTGGTGGCCAAAAACAAAGTCTCTACCGTACAACGTTCGTATCTTTACCACCATCGACACGTTAAGCCAGTCTAAACCCAAAACAGGACTGATAATTACCGACCGGATTATTAAGACGCAGCATCAATCATTATCGCCCGAATGTACAGTAATATACCGTCCCAAAAGCCTTGTTATCGGCATTGGTTGTAACCGAGGTACACCATGCGCCGAAATCGAGGAAGCGGTCAGCCAAGCTTTCCTACGACACAAACTCTCTATCAAAAGCATCAGGAATGTAGCCACTATCTCCATTAAGAAAAACGAGGACGGACTTCTTGAGTTCGCCCAAAGATACCACCTGCCAATAGAGTATTTTGACAAGGAAGCGCTACGCACAGTCCGGTTCCCCTCGAGCCCATCTGCGGCAGCGCTAAAGCATCTTGGAATCGCAGCTGTAGCTGAATCCGCGGCGCTACTAAGCAGCCAGAGAGACTCCCTGGTTTTGCCCAAAGTGAGCTACCATGGAACCGTGACTCTAGCTGTTGCCCGGCTCCTAACTAATGGCAACGATGAGAAACGAGGAAAGCTTTTCCTCGTCGGCATCGGTCCCGGCAGCAGAGAACATATGAGCTTCAAAGCCGTGCAAGCTCTTAACTCCAGTGAAGTAATTATTGGTTACAAGACATATATCAAGCTCATTGAACCCTATCTGCACGAGAAAGAAGTCATTGCGGGTGGCATGGGGGAAGAGGTGAAAAGAGCGAAGACGGCAGTTACCCTGGCAAAGAAAGGCATAAATGTGTCTCTCGTATCTGGCGGCGACACTGGCATTTATGGTATGGCCGGGCTGGTCGGCGAAATCCTTCGCTACCAACCGCCGGATGAATTGGACATAGAGATAATACCAGGTATACCTTCTCTTATATCCAGCGCCTCTCTACTCGGCAGCCCTATAACCGGCGACTTTGCCGCCATAAGTCTCAGCGATTATCTCGTCCCCTGGGATGACATTATTCAAAGATTGAGGCTTGCCGTGGAAGGGGATTTTGTGATAGTGCTTCATAATCCCAACGGCGGGAGCCGCCAATATCAGCTCTCTGAAGCAAGAGAGCTGATATTGGAGAATCGCTCCGCATCGGTTCCGGTAGGCATCGTCACTAATGCTTATCGACAAAAGCAAGAGGTCATCATTACTGATTTAGAACACATGATGGATCATGAGATCGGGATGGATACAACCATTATCATCGGAAACTCGACTACATTTACCCACTATGGTCGGATGGTGACTCCTCGCGGCTATGAGACGAAATACGACTTAAAGAGCGAGCTTCTACCCAATGATTGAATCCGTGGAAGGAATAATGGCGTGGTCAGAGCGATAGTAATTGCCGGCACTACCAGCGGCGTAGGTAAGACAACAGTAGCCACCGGCTTAATGGGAGCGCTGGTTCATCAAGGATTTAAGGTTCAGCCCTTCAAGGCCGGACCAGACTATATTGACCCCAGTTACCATACTCTGATGACAGGCGAGCCTTCTCGTAATCTCGATACCTGGCTTCTGCCTCATAACGCCATTTCCGAATTGTTTACCCGTGCCATGGTGAACAAAGATATAGCCGTTATCGAGGGAGTGATGGGACTCTATGACGGACGGTCATCATTAAGTGAAGAGGGCAGCACCGCGGAGCTAGCCAAGCTTCTGCAAGCACCAGTGTTGCTGATTGTGGACAGCCGAAAAGGAGCGCGCAGCTTAGCCGCCATGGTTGCCGGCTACAATACCTTCGATCCTTCGCTACGTATTGGCGGCGTTATCCTCAATGGAATCGGTAGCCCTTCCCATCTTGAATTATGCCGTGATGCCATTGAGCATTACACTAGCATTCCTGTGTTGGGATACATTCCCCGTCGCGACAGTCTCTCCCTACCCGAACGACATCTGGGTTTAGTCCCAACCGTAGAAGAGACGATCAGCAAAGAGTTCTTGGAACTTCTTACAGCACAATGCGAGGCCACCATTGACATACCTCAGATATTACGCCTTTCGGAGCAGGCTGCACCCCCCCAAGCTAAATCTTCACTATTTCCTGCGAGGCAAGCACCGACTTCGGTGAAGATTGCGGTGGCAAGAGATAAGGCATTCAGTTTTTACTACCAAGACAGCCTAGATCTTTTGCACGCCTGGGGAGCCGAACTGGCGACCTTCAGTCCTTTACAAGATGCCGACCTGCCGGAGGGCACTTCCGGTATCTACATAGGTGGTGGCTTTCCCGAACTTTACGCTACAAGTCTCAGAGACAATGAGTCCATGAGACGAGCTATAAGGACATCAGCCAGGCGAGGTATGCCAATCTATGGTGAATGCGGCGGGTTGATGTATTTAGGTACAAGCATGGGAGATCTCCAGGGTAACAAGCATCCCATGGTAGGCGCTATTCCTATTTCTTCTCGTATTGACAATTCACACCTCAGCCTAGGCTATCGGACAGTGCAGGCTCTGAATGATGGCCCTATACTGCGCCAGGGAGAAATAGTCAAAGGACATGAGTTTCACTGGTCAATCCTAGATGAAGGTGCGAAACTTGCCAACGCGTATCACCTTGTGGGTACAGAAAACCGGTATGAGGGCTTCCAGAAAAATAACTTACTCACCTCGTACATTCATCTTCATATGGGTAGTCTGCCACAAATGGCATCACGTTTTGTGCAGAATTGCCGTCGATTTAGAGAATGCCACCCATCACAGTAATAATCTAATTCACCCTATATGAACCGCTTTATTCCTATTGTTTGACGGCAATACTACCCTTAGTTACTCTAACAGTAGCTCCCGATTCCAATTTCAGCACAGCGCTGTCTTCAGCAACACTTTCAATCTCTCCATATATTCCCGCGCCCGTAATCACTTTATCGCCACGCTTCAGGAGCGTCGCGAATTCCTGGCGCTCTTTCGCTCGCTTACGTTGGGGGCGGATCATAACGAAATACATCATCGCAATAATCAATATCACAAAAACAAGCATGATAATATTGCTGCTCCATCCACCCTGTGCAGTTTGTCCTTCAGCGGGCGCAGCACAGCCGCCAACTAAGACAAGACCGCCAAGCAATGTCAATATCAACCACAGGGGCCACTTTTTTCTTTCCTTCACTTTGCCTCCTTATTCTGGCATGACCTTCTTTTTCGGGTCTAATTATAAGCTATCCGGATAGACTCATTGCAACTTTTGTGCGCCATGGAATCTGCTATAAGCCAGCAGTATCGCATTTGCGTGAAAATAATTCTCTTCGGTCGTACAAAAGTATTAGGCCGCATCATTAGAAGGTATGATGTGGCGTCCGCCTTTTGCTTTGCCCAAATTAGCCACACACTGGATTACAGACGGGACTTGGCAGTATATACTGATGGTCACTCAACAGCCCGAGTTACGTATGTTCAACAAAAACGACAAGCAAAATGCTTCGGAAATCAAAGAGGTTTCTGTAAGCTTTGGTAACCATAGCATAGACCTCCGCGGCACCATAATTCTTCCCACAGACGCGAGTGAAAAGAAGCCGGCACCTGGAGCGGTGCTTTGCCATGGCTTCGGAGGTGCACATCGAGCTATGAGGGCTAGTGCCCAAATCATGGCGTCACAGGGAATAGCTACCCTCATATTCGATTTTCGCGGTCACGGTTCGAGCGGAGGTACCGTAGACGGCAGAATGGTTGAGGACGTCGTTGACGCCTGGGATTTTTTATCTTCACTTCCCGAAGTAGACAATAGCCGAATGGGCCTAATAGGACACAGCCTAGGTGCCATGTCCGCAATCATGGCGGCAGAAAGAGTAGTCAATCCAAAAGCTTTGGTGTCCCTATGCTGTCCGCCAGAGGCCGATAGTCAGCTTCTCGCCAGTGGCGCAAATAAGCCAGGGCAGTGGGGTAAGGATGGCTGTATAGTTGAATACCCCAGGCATGGCGCTTTCCCATGGTTGAAAGGAATGGCCGCATTGATATGCAGAATCTGGATGTATCTAGCCTGCTTTAAAGTTCGAGTTGACTGGCCTAAATTCATAGCAGCTTTCCCCTCCATGAAAATGTCTGAGGTGCTTCAGGAGCTAAGATGCTGCCCTAAGTTGTTCGTGTTTTGTGAAGGCGACAAGGTGACGCCCTATCAAAAGTCTGTTTCCATATATGAAGCAGCTTGTCAGCCTAAGACCATGATCCTGGCCAAGGGTGGCTTCCATACTACTCCCCTAATGAGAGGAAACGTGCGTTCTCAGTGGACAAATTGGGCAACGCAAATACTTACAGGATAGAATAAAACCTAAGGGAGAATATAATGCGTGTACTTATTACAGGTGGAGCCGGACGGTTAGGCATCAACGTCTGCAACGCCTTTTCCCAAAACGGATATCAAGTACGAGTGTTTGATCTCGATACCCCGCGCAATCGAAAGAGCGTAAAGAAACTGTGCGGGAATGCAGAGGTTATGTGGGGAGATATTACACAGTCTTCTTCAGTTGGCAGAGCTTTGGAGGGGGTAGATACAGTTGTCCATATGGCTGGTATATTGCCGCCGGTAGCTTATGAAAAGCCTGAGCTGGCCGCCAAGGTAAACGTAGGCGGTACCAAGATAATCGTGGATTTGATAAAAGAAAGAAGCCAACGAATTCCTTTCTTATTTACCTCGTCGGTAGCCGTATTCGGTCCTACGCCCAGCGCCACCAAACCAGTATGTCCAACAAAGAATAGGCCGAACCCAAAAGGAGCCTATGGCGCAACCAAACTACAAGCGGAAAACATAATTAAGGAATCGGGCATTGATTATATAATCTTGCGCCTCACTGCAACCATGTACCTCTCGTTTTCAGTGAGCGACCTCAAACGAATGTTTACCGTGCCATTGAATAATCGTGTTGAATACTGTCACCCGAACGACACAGCATCGGCGATACTCAATGCCGTCACGAACTTTAACAAAGTTAAGGGAGAAACCCTGGTCATTAGTGGCGGGCCCCAACAAAGAATGCTATACAAAGACATGATCCGTGAAATGCTCGGAATCATGGGGCTGCCGTTGCCTCCGAATCAAAAGTTTACCACAGAGCCATATTACCTCGACTGGTACGATACTACCAAGCCACAACAACTCCTCAAATTTCAGCGGCATACTTTTGCGGATTACCTGAAGGACTATTCAAAGGAACTGGCCAGGCAATACGGCTCGGGCTTTTTGCCGTTCATGCGCCGCTTCATCGGACCAGTCCTTGGTAAGGTTATCGTTCAGTTTTTCTAGTATTTCGTAACACTGGCGTTGCTTTCTTAAACAATTATGTGATATACTAATGCCAGTGACCCTTTAAGTCAGTCCAGAGAGGCTGGCAAGGATAGAAATGACAAAACAGGATAGTTGGGCAGACCTTGCGGTTGAGGTTGACGTTTTGAAGACCTCTTGCCAGTTCTCGGCAGGAGGTTTTTTTTATGCCTGAAAGAACCCTCATGTCCGCCGAGGACATGCACAGAGCACTCGTCCGTATTGCCCACGAGATTGTAGAACGAAACAAAGGTGCCAAGGACATTGTCCTCGTCGGCATGCAAACCCGTGGAGTTCCACTAGCCAAGCGGCTCGCCGCTACCATCCAAGGTCTCGAGAAGATATCCGTACCAGTTGGTTCGCTTGATATCAGCCTGTATCGCGACGACCTCTCATCATTGTCCCTGAAACCCACAGTCCATCGAACCGATATCCCAGTGGATATTACCGACAAACAAATAGTTCTGGTTGACGATGTCTTTTACACAGGCCGTAGCATTCGCGCGGCTATGGATGCTCTAATCGATTTGGGGCGGCCGCAATCAATCCAGCTGGCAGTTCTTGTGGACCGGGGCCACCGAGAACTACCCATCCGCGCTGACTACGTAGGCAAGAACATACCCACATCAAGAAATGAGGAAATCAAGGTATGTGTCAAGGAAGTTGACGCTTATGACAAGGTGATTATACTTGCATCAGATAGAGGAGCGAGTGATGAAAACGATTGAACCTAGTTCTGGTATCGCTACTCCCGAGACTTTCCATTCACCGTCGATAGCTTTGTGGCGCCACAATCATATACTCGACCTGGATGATTTTACCCGGGAAGAAATTGAACTGGTTCTGGATACGGCTGACGCCATGTCGGAGGTGCTCGCCAGAGAAATAAAGAAGGTACCCACATTACGAGGCAAGACAGTTGTTACATTGTTCTACGAGGCAAGCACACGCACACGCGCCTCATTCGAGCTGGCAGCTAAGAATCTGAGTGCCGACACGCTTAGTCTAGACGCCTCCAAAAGTAGTGTCATTAAGGGCGAGTCTCTAATTGACAGCCTATGCACTATCCAGGCCTTGGGTGCCGATATTATTGTCATGCGTCATTCACAATCCGGTGCTCCATATCTTGCTATACAACATGTAAACTGCAACATAATAAACGCCGGAGACGGCTGGCACGCTCATCCTTCTCAGGCTCTTCTTGACCTCTATACCATCCGCCGCCATTTAGGCAGGCTAGATAATCTTAAAATAGCCATTGTGGGTGACATTATGCACAGTCGGGTGGCTCGTTCGAACATATGGGGCATGACCACTATGGGAGCCAAAATAGCTCTTTGTGCGCCAAATACACTTTTGCCACGGGGATTAGATAGCTTCTTGGATCGCTGCCATCTGCCCAATGTAAACGTTGAAACTCGGGTTGAATCCGCCTTGGAAGGCGCCGATGTGGTAATGCTCTTACGGCTGCAGACGGAAAGACAACAAAGCGGGCTACTGCCCAGCCTGCGAGAGTATATCCAGCTTTACCAGATAACCGCGGAACGGCTTTCTTTAGCTAAGCCTAATGCCATGGTGATGCATCCCGGACCCATAAATGAAGGCATCGAAATAAGCCCCGAAGTGGCCCACGGGACTCAATCGGTAATTGAAGAGCAGGTAAGGAATGGTGTGGCCATCCGAATGGCACTACTTTATTTGATCGCCGGAGGTAAAACCAGCTGATGTCTACCAATCTACTTATAAAGGGCGGACATATCGTCGATCCAGGACAAGGGATAGACAAAATTGCCGACTTGCTTGTTACCAAGGACAAAATAGCCTGGATCAAGAATAAAGGAACACCACCAACACAGGCAGACTTGGCTACGATCGATGCTAGTGGCCTTGTTGTCTCCCCCGGTTTTGTCGACCTGCACTGTCATCTCCGTGAGCCAGGGTTTGAAGATAAGGAAACCATCGGCACAGGAACCAAAGCCGCGGCTAGAGGAGGTTACACCACAGTCTGTTGCATGCCAAATACAAATCCACCTCTGGACACCCAGACCTCCATAGATTATGTAAAGAGAATGGCTGAAGCTGAGGGAATAGTTCAAGTATTACCAATAGGTTGTATAACCAAGGGAAGACAAGGCAAAGAGTTGACTGAAATGAATGAACTGGCCAGAGCTGGAATCATCGGTTTCAGCGACGATGGCGAGCCGGTAAAGAGCTCACGAATTATGTCCCTGGCTATGGAGTATAGTCAAGCTCTTGGCTTGCCAATTATCGACCATTGCGAGGAGAAAGAATTGAGCAACGGTGGCTTCATGAACGACGGCTGGGTGTCAGCGCGCCTGGGGCTCAAGGGTATTCCTAAAGCTGCCGAAGAGATTGTGGTAGCCCGTGATATAGCTTTGGCACAAATGACCGGCGCCAGGATTCATATCGCTCACGTCAGCACAGAAGGTTCTGTAGAACTTATCCGCCGGGCTAAGGAAAAAGGCGTTGCAGTAACTGCTGAGGTGACACCCCATCACCTGACTCTGACTGAAGAACGGATAATGCACAACCAACAAAAGACAGGCAGTCAACTGACGTACGATACCAATGCTAAGGTAAATCCACCACTACGCACCAAAGAGGATATTGCCGCCCTGATTGATGGACTCAAAGACGGCACTATTGATGTCTTTGCCACGGATCACGCTCCACATACGCCTGAAGATAAAATGTGTGAATTTGGACTGGCAGCTTTTGGTATCAGTGGCTTAGAGACGGCTTTCGCCTGCCTCATGAGTCTAGTTCACAACAGTCAACTGGACCTTAACACGTTGATCTCGAAGCTAACCTTCGAGCCTGCCAAAATTATAGGCACCAAATACGGAGAATTTGGCATGCTGAAGCCAGGGTTTAGAGCAGATATTACCCTTTTCGACCCGAACGAGGAATGGATAGTCGATAGTGATAGCTTCGTATCTAAAGGTAAAAATACGCCCTTCAATGGCTACCATTTTAAGGGCAGGGTTCGAATGACGATAGTGAACGGACGGGTAGTCTACAAATCAACGCAACGGTAAATAGGTGGGAGAGAAAAGCAGAACCAATTGAAACAAGTCTCAGCCAGCGTTATCTCCAATATTGAGCTCATGTCCGGGCATTACCTTATTCGGGTCGAAGCCCATGATATTGCTACAGAAGCCAGACCGGGTCAATTCATAACCATAAGTTGCGGCCAGGGCTTCACGCTAAGACGTCCGCTCAGCATCCACCGAGTGGATAAACCAGGGCAAATTTCTATTCTCTTCGCAGTGGTGGGCACAGGGACGCTTTGGTTATCACGACGCGAAAAAGGTGACAAACTAGACTTGCTCGGACCGCTGGGGAACGGTTTTTCCATTCAGCCGGCATCGAAAAAACTACTACTGGCGGCGGGAGGTATAGGTATCGCTCCCATGCTATTCCTCGTCCAAAAAGCTCTAGGTGAGAAAAAATCTGTGAGGTTGCTTTTGGGTGCCCGCACCAGGAAAGGTCTTTACCCTAAGGAACTTCTGCCGGAGGGAATCGAGACGCTTATTACTACCGAGGACGGCAGTGATGGAGAGAGAGGGAAAATAACCGACATCCTGCCAAAATATATTGACTGGGCAGACCAGGTCTACGCCTGCGGGCCACTGGCTATGTATCAAGCAATAGCTGCCCAGAGTAAACAATGGCGAAATAAGAAACCGGTTCAGGTATCGCTGGAAGTAAGGATGGGGTGTGGTATAGGAGCTTGCTTCAGCTGCAGCATAAGAACGAAACATGGTAGGAAACAGGTATGTCACGACGGGCCTGTTTTCAACCTGGACGAAGCCCTGTTGGAGGAGGTGAGAATATGACCACGCAGACCAGCACTATCCACATCAGTACTAAAGGAAACGGCGATATGATAGACATAACCCCTGAAATTGCCAAGGAGATAAAGAATTCTAATGTGAGTAGTGGGATCGCTACTATTTTCATCACGGGGTCAACCGCCGGCGTAACAACTATTGAATATGAAAGTGGGGTGCTCAAGGATTACAAAGACATGTGGAGCCGGAATGTGCCCTCGAACATACCGTATCAACATGATCAAAGATGGGGAGATGGAAACGGATATTCCCATGTAAGAGCTTCTCTCCAGGGGCCATCGCTGGTCGTTCCCTTTTCAAGTAAGAAAATGATGCTGGGAACCTGGCAGCAGATTGTTGTGGTTGACTTTGACAACCGGCCCAGATCCAGAGACATTGTACTTCAACTTCTGGGCGAATAAGGTGGTGTTGCCGTTGCCGGCGGGCAAGGGTAAAATGTCTTCAAGCTTTTCCTGATGTCCCTAACCTATGTTTGTTTAGGCAGGTTAGTGTAAGTGCGTATCTGCTTGCTTAGTTACCGGAGTTACCGCTATTCCGGCGGACAGGGTGTTTATCTTCGCTACCTGAGCCGTTCACTCCGTGATCTTGGGCACCAGGTCGATGTAGTATCAGGACCACCATACCCCGAACTGGATGACGGAATAGAGCTTATCAAATTACCAAGCCTTGACCTTTATTCAATTTCGTCCACGCAACGACTGTTCATAAATCCACAAAAATTGAGAACATTACCCAGCCTTGTGGAATGGCTAGGCGTCATGAGCGGCTATTTTTCAGAACCTCTAGCCTTCGGCATGAGAGCACATGGCTACGTGCAAAATAGCGGAAAGAATATATACGATATCGTCCACGACAATCAGACGCTGTCATACGGCATTCATAAAATCCAAAACCTCGGATTCCCAACCGTCGAGACAATTCATCATCCTGTGACCATAGACCGCGATCTGGCTATTAAGGCCGCGAACTCTCTGAAAGACCGGCTAGGTCTCAGGAGATGGTATTCCTTTGTTGATATGCAAATCAAAGTCGCTCGCCGGCTGCCCTTCATCATCACTGTCTCTCAGACCGCCAGTGAGCACATTGCCAAAACCTTCGGGATACCCGAAGACAGACTGCGAGTTATTTACAACGGGATTGACACTGATACTTTTAGCCCTTCTGCAAAGGTAGACCATCTTAATAATAGGCTCCTTGTAGTGTTAAGCAGAGACACCGCAGTGAAAGGTCTAAAATATGCACTTGAAGCACTGGCAATTCTGCGACAGAAATACAACCTCGAACTGACTGTGATAGCAAGTGGAACAAATAACAGCGGGACACAGAAACTTCCCCGAGACCTGGGTGTAATAGATTATGTAAAGTTTACTGACGGGATAGATACTGCAGAACTGGTAAACCAATACAGGTTAGCTACTGCCCTAATCGTTCCTTCAATATATGAGGGCTTCGGCTTGCCCGCTGCTGAAGCTATGGCCTGCGGAACTCCGGTGGTGTCCACAACTGCAGGTGCCCTGCCAGAGGTGGTCGCAGACGCCGGAATGCTTGTACCCGTTGCCGATGCGACAGCTTTAGCAAAGGCGATTGCGACAATCATATCGAATCCAAATGAACGCCAGCGTCTCAGCGATATGGGACGGCGTAGAATTACTGAGACATTTAACTGGCGAAATACGGCAAAACGTACTCTTGATGTCTACGTAGAGTCAATAGAATATCGTAAATACCTGAACCGCTCGAATAGCTAATTCTCGTTCAAATCTCCAAGATTTATCTTTCGTTTACGATTCTCCGCCAAACCTATTGATATCTCCATTAAACACAGGTACAATGTCTCGTGGTTTGTGCCTTCATGCCGTAGCATCTGACATTTAGGGCGGAATATCAAGTGCGTATATGCTTGCTTAGTTACCGATGTTACCGCTATTCCGGCGGCCAAGGCATATATGTTCGCTACCTGAGCCGTTCGCTGCGCGAGCTTGGTCACGATGTTGAAGTGATTTCAGGACCACCTTATCCGGAGCTTGATGACGGCATAAAACTCATCAAGTTGCCCAGCCTAGATTTGTACTCACTCCCAGAAAAGCAGCGTTTCCCCGTAAACCTCCGAAAGCTGCAGGCTTTACCTAATCTCATTGAATGGCTTGGCGCCTGCACTGGGTTTTTCACTGAGCCAATGACTTTCGGTATGCGCGCCTACAACCTGCTTCGCAGTAATCACCTTTACACTAAGTACGATGTTATCCACGACAATCAAAGCCTCTCGTACAGCATCCCAAGAATAATGAACCTCGGTATCCCTGTGGTAACAACCATTCATCACCCTATTGCCATAGATCGAAACTTGGCTATCAAAGCTGCTAAATCTATGTGGGAAGAGCTTGGAATCAGAAGATGGTATGCATTTGCTGACATGCAAGTGACGGTAGCCAAAAAGCTCTCACATTTTATTACCGGTTCACAGAATTCCTATCGCCAGATCATCGATGTCTTTAAATTACCTAAGGACAGTCTTCGCGTTATTTATGATGGTGTCGACAGTTCCGTCTTCATGCCAGACCCAGGGGTTAGTCGCCTCCAAAATCGATTGCTCGTGGTGAACAGCGGAGACACACCTTTAAAAGGATTGAAATATCTATTGGAAGCCGTTGCTGCTTTACGATCAAGACGTGAAATACAGCTCGTGATTGTGGGAAAGCAAATGAAAAATGGCTATACAGAGGGACTCGTTAATAATCTAGGCATCGCTGATTGTGTAACCCACGTTGGCCATATAGATACAGCCGAGCTTGTTCGTCAATATTTGATGTCCACGATAGCAGTCGTGCCATCTATTTATGAAGGCTTTGGTTTACCGGCAGCTGAGGCTATGTGCTGCGGCACACCGGTAATTTCGACCACTGCCGGAGCTCTACCTGAGATCGTAGGAGACACCGGCATACTGGTACCCCCGGCTGATACCAATGCCCTCATAGAAGCCATCGCCAGCCTTCTGGATAATCCGGACAAAGCTAAACACCTCGGTGCCACAGGTCGTCAACGAGCAACGCAAATGTTTAACTGGGAAAATACAGCTAAACATACAGTTGCCGTGTACAGTGAAGCCATTGAATATCAAAAACGACTGCGATGCATGATAAGAAATCCGATTTCAGGAGCCATCGGCAATGAAGCCAAAGCTGCATGAGAATTCTCTGCCGTTAGAATACCTTGACCCCACAGTCAACTCCATTGTTGCTTTGCAGCGGGCAGATGGTTCGATCCCCTGGCTACAAGGAGGCATTACAGACCCATGGACTCATGTCGAGAATACCATGGCGATAGATATCGGCAACTTTCGTAAGGAAGCGGAACGTGCCTACGAATGGCTAGCCTCAATTCAGCTCGATGACGGAAGCTGGTACGCTTCGTACCAGGACGGCCAAGCAGTCGATACATCCAAAGTATCACACGTTATTTCTTACATTGCTGTAGGAGTATGGCATCACTATCTCGCCAGCCACAACCTCTCTTTTATCAAAAAGATGTGGCCTACTGTCCGTAGTGCGATGAATTTTGTATTGGATATGAGAGGACCTAACGGAGAAATCTACTGGGCTAGAGACAGCATCGGCAATATCTACCCAGCAGCACTAATAACCAGTTGTTGCTCAACCTACCTGAGCATCAAGAGCGCCATCTCAATTAGCTCAATTTTAGGCGAAAAACGAATTGATTGGGAAGAAGCAAACGCCGCATTGTCAGTGGCAATTCAAAATATGTCACGTTCGCCGATTACGCCGCAAGAAAACAAGCCCATATTTGCCATGGACTGGTATTATCCAGTGATGTGCTCTGTCATCAATGGAAACGAGGCCAGGCAACGTCTGTCCAGTGACTGGGACAAATTCGTAATTGATGGTTTGGGGTCACTTTGCAGTATAGAACAAAAATGGGTCACCGCCGCGGAAACGAGTGAGCTAGCCATCGCTTTGGCGGTTCACGGCGAATACAAGAACTCGACGATTGTCTTCAATTGGCTTCACCAGATGCGGGATGCCGACGGCGCCTACTGGTATGGTATGGCGCTGCCGAACAGAGAGATTTGGCCGGAAGAAAAGCCAACCTGGACCTCGGCAGCGGTGATTTTGGCAGCTGACATGCTCAGGCCGATGTCTCCGACAAGCCTACTTCTTGACCATCATGGTCCCGCGACGCTGTAGCACTCCGAGCGTATCAGTCATCGGCAATTCCTCAAACGACCCCGATCCTAACGCGCTCTTGTAGACTTCGTAAGGAGCTTGACCACCTCGAGTTGGATCTAAGAAGATATCATGAAAAACCATGAACCCGCCAGGAAGCAGATGAGGATGCCAGCACTCGAAATCCGCCGTGACGGTTTCACGACTATGACCGCCATCAATGAAAACCAGGCTCAGCGGAGTAACCCAATCTCGAGCCACTACATGGGATCTGGCAATCATGGAGACAACAACTTCTTCTAACCCCGCCTTCTGTATTGTATCTCTAAAGTATGGGAGACTATTGATCTGACAGCTTTTATCATCCCAAAGGTCAGAATCAAAGTACGTTTGACCAGGTTGTTGCTCTTCCGAGCCTCGATGGTGGTCAATAGTAAAAAGCGTTCTTCCCTTTATTTTACAGGCCACACCTAGATAAACCGTAGACTTTCCACAAAAGCTGCCAATTTCAAGACACGGTCCAAGTGAACACGCTTCCAAAGCCAGCTCGAACAGCCTCAATCCCTCCTCTTCAGCAAGGAATCCCTTGATTTCTGAAACAAATGCTGGAATCAGACTCTTAAGTTCCATCTACCTAGCATTGAATAGAATACATCTTTGCAGTTATTAGCCACAATATCAAGTACGAGCTAATTATAGAATGCGCACTTGGTCGATTTGACTTGAAGCGGAAAGGCCTGAAACTCAGGAGGCGACACTCAACAAAAGGATGTGTCCAGCCGAATTGCTGAGAGACTATCTCCCCTGGACTAAAGACAGGAATTCAGCACGGGTCGCCGCTCGACTGCGAAAAAGTCCCCTGGTCGCTGATGTAATAACGTTGCAGCCCGGCTTCTTAATACCGCGCATTGTCATGCACAGATGCTCTGCCTGGACAACCACCGCTACACCATCCGGCTGCAGAGCCTGCAAAATGGCATCGGCAATTTGCGTGGTCATTCTCTCCTGTAACTGAAGACGTTTAGCAAATATCTCAACAACCCTGGCTAGCTTGCTTATGCCCACAACTCGCCCCTCAGCGTTTGGTATATAGCCAACGTGGGCCACACCATAAAACGGCAGCAAATGGTGTTCGCACATCGAGTAAAACGGGATATCTCTTATTATCACCATCTCACGATGTCCCACTTCAAAGCCCACGGTCAATTCTGCCTTAGCGTCTTTGTCGAACCCTGAGAACAGCTCAGCGTACATCTCAGAAATACGCTGCGGTGTCCCCTTCAGCCCCTCTCTTCCGGGATCATCGCCAATTGCCTCAATCAAAGAAAGCACCGATGATTCAATTTTAGGAAAGTCGATCACCGCCGTCTCCTCCTGCAATCAAATGCTGTAAAATCCGCATAGGCCCAAACTCAAGCCCAACCCAAGAATCCGTTCAACGGTCGCCAGATCGGCTGGCAACTCGAGAAGAGGCTCAGCAAACTTCGCGGGTAAGTTAGGATCTTTCAAACCGGTGCCGGTAATGACACAGACCACTTTCTTGTCTGAAAGCTTCGGCCCTTGCTTTGACATCTTGATCAGCCCAGCCACAGAAGCTGCAGAAGCCGGTTCACCGAAAACTCCCTCTTTTCTAGCCAGGAGTTTATAAGCAGCCAGAATCTCATCGTCGCTAACGCAGTCTATAACTCCACCTGATTCATCTCGAGCAGCTACAGCACGTTGCCAACTGGCTGGGTTGCCTATTCGAATCGCGGTAGCCACGGTCTTTGGTCTCTTAACGATTTTACCTCGCACAATAGGCGCGGCTCCTTCGGCTTGAAAACCCATCATCCTGGGGGCATGACGTGCTTTGCCAGCCTGCCTGTACTCGACAAAGCCCTTCCAGTAAGCTGTGATATTGCCGGCATTGCCAACAGGGATAAAAAGAAAATCGGGCGCATCACCCAGAGCATCCACGACCTCAAAAGCTGCCGTCTTCTGTCCTTCGATGCGGTAGGGATTAAGTGAATTGACCAGTGTAACTGGATGCTTTTCAACCAAGCTGCGAACTATTTGCAGTGCCTGGTCAAAATTGCCTTGTACCGCTATGATTCTGGCTCCATAAACAATAGCCTGGGCCAATTTGCCTAATGCAATCTTTCCCTTCGGCACGATGACCACCACGCCCAGACCGAATCTGGCCCCAAACGCAGCCGCCGAGGCGCTGGTATTTCCCGTGGACGCGCATATTACATCATGGCTTTTGTCTTCCACTGCCTTGGCTATAGCCATAACCATGCCTCGGTCTTTGAATGATCCGGTGGGATTACAGCCCTCTAGCTTAAAATACAACTCACCACAGCCAAGTTCCTTCTCCAAGGCTACAGACCTGACCAGCGGCGTATCTCCCTCTCCCAGAGTTATCAGAGGAGTAGTCGCGGTGATCGGTAAAAAATCACGGTATCTAGCAAGAATATTCCGTGGCATTGTCTTCCTAGCTCTCCACTCTGACGAAATTACTAATTTCTTTCACCACCGCCAATCGCCCGGCCTCGCCCAGCGCTTGCTGAACTGCCTGTTCTTTAGCCGGATGCGTCATTATCACGATTTCAGCGGATTGAGTCGCGTCATCGGTCTCTTTCTGAATCACTGACGATATGCTTATAGCGTGGTCACCAAGTATCTTGGATATTTGTGCCAGAACGCCCGGTTTGTCGGCAACACCCATTCGCATATAATACCGGCTCTCTACCTCCGCCATAGGCTTAACAGTGCGGTGGCTGGCAAAAGGCAACCTTGAAGCATTGACCGTTCCACTGTGAATGTTTTGCGCTATCTTAATAATATCGGAAACAACCGCGCTTGAAGTTGCTCTGGCACCGGCACCCTCACCATAGAAGATAACTTTGCCCACCAGATCTCCCTCAACTTGAATAGCGTTATAAACACCATCCACTTTTGCCAATAGAGAATCTTCCGGAATGAAAACAGGGTGAACACGAGCCTCGATAGAATCACCGGTGCGCTTGGCAATAGCCAGAAGCTTTATAGCGTAACCCAATTCACCGGCATATCGAAAATCGCGAGCCTTGAGTTTTGAGATTCCTTCATTGTATACATTCTCCGGCTTGACTTCAGCGCCATAGGCTATGCTTGCCAGGATAGCCAGTTTGTAGGCCGCATCAACCCCTTCTATGTCTTTGGCCGGATCGGCTTCGGCGTAACCCAACTCCTGAGCCTTCTTCAAAGCCACAGAGAAATCCAACCCTTCCTTGGCCATGCGAGTCAGAATATAGTTGGTAGTCCCGTTTACAATAGCATAAATTGCCGAAATATCATTAGCGATCAGGTCCTCCTGAAACGGAGCAATCAAAGGTATGCCACCACCAACGCTAGCCTCATAGCGAAGACATACTTTGTGGTCTTTCGCTACGGTCAGAAGCTCGCTCCAGTGTTTTGACATGACCTCCTTATTGGCGGTAACAACGTGCTTGCCTCGAGTCAGAGCTTCCTTGATAAATTCGAAGGCAGGATGTTCGCCGCCCATAAGTTCCACAACGACATCAACCTCTGGATGCTGGACAAGCTCTTCGAACTTGGTGGTAAACAGACCGCGTTCAATCCCCAGTGAGCCATGCTTAGATAAATCCTTCTCTAATAGCTTCTTCAAGTCCAGTCGGCTGCCTGCTTCCCTGGCCAGGACATCCGGTTTACCCAGCAACACCTTGGCTACACCACCACCAATTACTCCCAGCCCCATCAAGCCGATGCCAATGCTTTTCTTTCCGACCATATTAAACTATTTCTTCCCCTTGAGCGCTTGGTTCAACGCCTGCGTCTTCTGCTCTGGTGTCAAAGAACTGCTCATTGAGAATTTTGGGGCCTGTTCGTTAAGCCAGGTTTCGAAAAGGCTTAGTATCTGCTTCTGCCTGGTCTGGTCATCCACGACTCGGTTCTCATTTTTATCGAGAACTTTCACAACCCAATATCCGCCCTGAGTCTGAACAGAGGTATCTGCCGACGGTTGACTTAAACCCCCCGGCTGCAGTTGTGAAGCCAGCGCCACCACAACCCTGTTGGTAACTGTCTCCGGTTGTGTCATGCCTGCCTGTGGTATCCATCCGAGATCACCACCCCCATCTTTACTCGCCTGATCCTGAGAATATTTTTTAGCTAAAGCGCCAAAATCTTCGCCAGCCTCTATCCATGCCCTTATTTCCTCTGCTTGCTGCCGACTACCCACAAGGATGTCTTTGGCGTGGACACCTTTCGCCGGATCCTTTTCTGTCACCTGCACCAGCCAGTAGCCCAGCCCCTTAGTCACCGCGTCGTCATACGTGGGCTCGCTAAGCGTTCCTGGCTGAAGGCCAAGGGCAATGTCGACAATGTGCGAACTAGCCAAACTCCCCGGGAGATCACCGGTAAATCCCTTTGCTAGCCAACCGAGGTCGCCGCCCTTATCCTTGGTCGTTGCTTCCAGCGAATACTCTTTCGCCAGAGAGGCAAAATCGCCTCCGGCTTTCAGCCTACCAATGACATCCTTAGCGGTATTCTCACTCTCTACAAGTATCGCCTCAGTCTGCGCCTGCTCGGTTGTAGTCGGCACCTTCGACCCAAAATAGTCCTTCATCAATCGAGCCGTCAATAGCTGAGAGGTAAGCGCATCGCGGTAAACCTTCTCATTAGGTAGGTGCGCGATCCCAAGACCTGTATCTATCTCATCAGCACTCACGGTAACCCCCAGGTCCTTGGCTGACGAGATTATGATATTACTGGATTCTATGATCTGCATAAGGTTGTCGGCCGTGGTCGTGGTAGTGGTAGCATCCTGTCCCTGGCTATAAAGCTTGAGCGACTTCGTATAATAATCCATATCATAAACAGTATCATTAACCTTCAAAACAGGCTGATGAAGTGGCTTAAACTGTTGATCGTAATAGCCGTAGCCAATATAGCCCACGATCAGAGCCAAGAATACGGCCACTACAATAGTCACAATTCGCTGCGTGCGTTTCTGGCGCTGCAACTTGGATAATTGCCGCTTAGTAGGAGTACGTTGCGCTTCGACTTTCTTCTGTTTTTTGGCCAAGTCTGAATCCCTTTCTTGTCGGTGAGACAACGATGCAAATTGTCTCAGACTGACCCACTATCATAACATATTTGCTTAATTCAAAGCCACGGGCATGCTGCAGAGATTGGCAAAGAAAACAGGGCTAAAGTGCAATCCCCATACTTTCAGACGCTCTTTTGCCTCAATCCTTGCCAAAAGGGGTGTCTTCGCATAATGAGACTAGGCAGATGGGAGGATTTGGATATGGTCGAGAGATACACAAGGTCAGTTCGCTTTGAGGACTCGTTGAAACTGTACTCGCCTATTGTAGATTGATGGCGATTATACTATTGGAAAGCTTAGAAGTGGTTCAGAGATATACCAGATCAGTTACTTTCCAGGATAGCTTGGAGTTCTACAAGTCACCGTTGTCCTGAAGTCTCAGTGGTGACTAGTTTCTGGCTGCACTCTATTTGAGCTTTAGTGTCTTCTATACAGATCAAGAGATGGTCTGATTATTTTTTCCCTTATGGCTTCGCTGTTGTTAACTTCAAACAGGCTACTCTTAACCAACTCCCCTTTGAGTGCAATATTTGCATCCCCATATTCTATTCTTTCTGGATTCTTAAACACCCTGTCATCGTTATATTCAAAGTGCCCCATCAGGTTCTCAAATTTAGTAATCCACTTGGCCTTACCCTTGTTCTGTATGCTATGTAAGACGCCTGAATAGACTGTTGGCTCGCCGACCTTTTCGTCTTGAAGCACAATCCTCAAATACAGAACTTTCAGATCCCCATGTATCTTGGTTTCCTGTTGTCCACCCTTGACTTCTGTATCTTCTTCGGGAACGAAGAAAACGGCTAGTTTTCTGTATAACCACAAATTGACATTACTTGCCTCTAATCCTGCTGAGCGTCTGGCAGTGATGGCATACCCTCCAGGTTTTCCAATAACGAATTTTTCTTCCTCTTCGTTTAGCATCGCCTCCATCTCTTTGATTAGATAAGAGACTTCGAGATACAGTTTCTGGATGAAATCAAAAGCTAGATTTGTCTGCTCTATTAATTCATTCTTGCTGACCATGATCTGAACCCTCCTCATAGAACATAGTGGTTTCGATATGCTTCAACTTTTTCCCTTGCAACTGATATTCAAATAGCTTCTTATTGCTGCCAAAGAAAAGTGGTGTCTTGAATGAGATAATTCTCCTATCGAACCAGAGGCTGTTAAGAAAACCAATGAAACCGCCGCGGAATTTGGCTGTCCGTGCATCAAAGAAGATGCTTGTATAGGTTTTGAAAGATACCTGCTCTCTACCAAGTCCTTTTACGCCTTGAAAACCTCTTAGATTCTTCTTGTCCAGTAGACTATATAGGTCAAGAGCAAAGTCCCGCTCTTCTTGCTTGAGGTGGGCATCACTCTCCAAGATGTCATAGAGAAACCACGACACTCTCTGCCAATTAGTCCATATGCAGTAACGTTTTAGCTCTGAAGGAATTGCCCTGAACTTGTCTTCTTTTCTGTATGAGTCTGCCGTAATCGCGACTAGGTAGAACTGTTTCCCGTAGTTCTTTGCTTCTCGTTTACCGCCGTCGATTTCGCGCTGCAGTTGAGCCTTGGTCTTCAAGGTTTCGTCAGCAAAACCTGAATAATACTTGGCCTCTATAAGTAGGTAGTAGTCGCCAACTATCAAAACTAGGTCAGGCTCAGTATTGTCCTCAAAACGTGGCCAAAACATGAACTCTGCCTTGCTTGCGTCCCGCTCGGAAACTTCGAAACCTAAATCTCCTAAGTAACCTTTTAGGAAGACTTCTCGGGGTGCATACTTGAAAAAGGAGAATACATTGGAAGTTAGCATGTCTTCCATTCTTTCAATACTAGGAGACAATTTTCCACGTAGCTCAGCCAAATACATTTATATCCCCATCCACACGGGCGTCTGTGTAAAATGATTCACTATAGTTCCTAATAGGACAGTATAGTAGTGAATGGTTTTACAGATTTGGGAACAACTCTCCAATGAGTTGTGACTTGGTAACGACGTAACCTGGCCCACTATCTACGCAGAATCCTTGGTAATCCTGCTTAGTTCGTATTTTCCCAAATCCTGCTTCCATTCATGCATACTTCTTTCAGCCCATAACGCAAAGCACTTGGCCTGGTACTTATCGAATTCCTGAACAGAGCAATTGTTAACCTTACAAAAATGGGTTATTAAATCATCTCTGGTTAATCCTAATGTTTGCAATTGTTCTTTTCCATCGTCCGTGTGACACCAAAATCCAATATGCTTAATTTTGTGGCATATATCACACAGGTGATGTATAGCCACCAACTTCTGGACATGATTCTTATCATCGTATTTCCAAAACTCATGAGCCTCGAGTCTCCTTCCCTTGTCACCACAAATCCAACATTGCCGTCCTTCCTCTGCAAAAAGTCCATCCTTTATCTTTCTCCATTTATATGATTGACCACTCTGTTCGTACAAGTTGTAGAGAGACGAAAACCATACTGTTGAAGGAATGAGCTCAATTGTCAATTTGAACTTCTTTCTATCCACGAAACATCGTCTCGCAAACTATTGTGAAAATCCTTACGCTTACGAGTTGACAACGAGTATTAATGTGCCTGATCCATTGTCATTGATTGGAATGAATTGGGTTCCTAGTGTCTAACTAATATTAGCTCGTCTGGTTTTCTATACTTTCTCCTTGTCAAAATCTCCTTTTCCTTCAGGAGACAGGCTCTGTTATGAGCAATTGCTTCGCCAAATTTCCCATTTAACCATGCTAGCATACATTTGTACCCATCATCATTAAAGGGATCATCGTAGTTATCAATCCCCAGATTTCTAATTGCGTTCGCTTTAGCCTCGTATTTTTCGATATTGAGTTCGCCCTCAAAGTAAATCTCTCTACCGAGATGATGAAAACATACTCCTCTCTCAAAATCACAGTTAAATGCATAAAATGGTTCTTCCAAGTTATCGATAATATCGTGTAATTTTTTCTCCAGCATAGTAACTGCTTCTATTCCCCTAGCACAGTAGATGTGGAGGGCTGATTTATTCATGAATCCGAAGATAACCAGTTTGATGTCTTTGTATCGCCTTGAATCATTTGGAGGGTAGAACTTATTAAAGTTTCCTATTGTCTCAATATCGATGATTGTTCCTTGAAATTCAGAGCCTATATCTTCTCTGTGCTCTATAATCATCGCTGAAACCTTACTAAGTGAAGTGTCATACTGAGATTATACACCCACCAGATGCAAACAGAATACCTAATCTAAAATGACCTTACCTGAATTGTAAGTCGATGAGGCAAATTGCGGCAGAATTAGGAGTTTCAGCGAGCTATCTATCGCAGGTCATACACGGAAAAAGACCAGCCAGTGTTAAGCAGTTCAGCTTTAAGTGGTAGGCAAGATTATGATAATATACAGCCACGGGGTGTAGCGCAGCCTGGTAGCGCACCTGAATGGGGTTCAGGTGGTCGACGGTTCAAATCCGTCCACCCCGATTTTTCAGTGTTAACAGAACGAAAAAAGTTGTTAACGCTTCAAGCTTTCTCAAATAGCCCATCGGGAATAAAGGTTACAAAGTGAACCAAACTAGCTCTCGAGTATATTTTCACAGCTACGCGAAAGGCAGGAACCCGCTGCGTGGCCTGGAGAAACTATTTGCCAAGTCCTCGTTCCGAGAAATGATACCTGAGAACAAGCCTGTAGCCATAAAGCTACACATGGGAGAGCTGGGAAACATACGATATATACGACCCGCTTTCGTGCGCAAGGTGGTCGATATCGTAAAGAGCGCCGGCGGCATGCCATTTCTGTTTGATACCGTAGCGGCGTATCCCGGCGAAAGGGAAACCAAGAAGAAATACCTTACCACAGCGGCGAAAAATGGCTTTGTCGAGGCCACTGTAGGTGCCCCGATTATCATCGGGGATGACGATGACGAGCAGGAGACTTTGCCAATTGCCAAGCAAATCGACGGATGTCACCTCACAGAGATAAAGGTGCCGGCATTACTGACGAAATCCGCTGGTATCATCGTATCTGTCACACGTAAAGGGCCACGAGCTGGCCGGCTTTGGCGGCGCTATCAAGAACCTGGGGATGGGCTGTGTATCTACGCCAACCAAACGAGCCCAGCACTCGGTAAACATGCCGATCTTTGATAATAAAAAGGAATGCGATGAGTGCGGCAAATGCGTCGATGCCTGTCCTGCCGATGCCATAAAGTTGGTGAACGGAAAGCCTGAAAAAGTGGCCGAATGCAGGTTTTGCGGCACCTGCTTCTTTGCCTGTCCGTCACATTGCTGGGTGTGGCCACCAAGGCAAAAGAAAAGCTTCAAGTCTGCCTGGGACATACAGCCAGCACACTTGTCTCAGAATATAAAGGGGTAATGGCGTTTGTGAATTTCATCCAGGATGTTACCCCGGATTGCGACTGCGCGGCACCGTCAGGACAACCCATTGTCCAGGATGTAGGTATCGCATTCTCGCGCGATGTTGTGGCCACTGACAAAGCATCACTGGATTTGATCGATAGCGCACCGATAATACCGGGGGCTACTTCTTCATTACCTCCGGATCTCCTGGGAAACATGCACAATGCCGACAGCTTGATTCAGCTCAAGACGGCAGAGAAATTGGGGATTGGAAACCTAACCTACGAGCTTATTACGATCTAATTCCCAGCCGGCAAACGACGTGAGGTACAGTCAGACAGAGAAAGGAAGGGAACCAAAATGGAGCCAAAAGACGTTAAAAAAATATTCGTGGTCGGAGCGGGTGGTATGGGAAGCGGTTTGGCCCAGGTATATGCCCACGCGGGTTACGAAGTAGCCCTGTACTCCCGGACACAGCAGACTCTTGACAGAGCCATGATGCTGATAACGTCCGGTCTGCAGACATTTGCCGAACAAGATATGATAGACGGCCATGCTATACCGGCAATATTAGGACGGATCAAGAGAACCACGTCTCTCGAAGAGGGAGCTCAGGATGCCGATATCGCCGTCGAGACCATTGTGGAAAATGTGGTTGAAAAGAAGAGGATATTCAAGCAACTGGACGAACTCTGTCCCGCCAGGACCATAATCGCCAGCAACACCTCCTTCTTGAACATATTTGAATTTGCGGAGACCTCCCGGCCAGATAAAGTGCTCATCGCTCACTGGTACATGCCGCCACAGTTGATACCTTTTGTCGAGGTGGTGAAAGGCCCCAAGACATCCGAGGAAAGCTTGCAGTTAGTGGTCGACCTGCTAAAACGGATGAGAAAGAAGCCTGCTGTCATGGAGAAATTCATCCCCGGGATTTGTCATTAATCGACTGCAGGTGGCATTACAGAGAGAAGTGCATTATCTGGTTGACAATGACTACATGAGCCCTGCTGAGATTGATGAGGCTGCCAGATGGGGACTGGCACTGCGCATGTTGGTGCTGGGCATATTAAAGCGGATGGACTACGGTGGCATCGATATGAGCGTCAGAAACTTAAACAATCCAAATACTCAGCCGGTCCCAGTGGACTATAAGCCCAAAAAAATGGTGGAACTATATGAGCAAGGCTACCTGGGAGTTAAGACCGGAAAAGGCTGGTACGATTATCAGGGGAAATCCGAGGCTGAGCTAAACCGGGAGCGAGACCTGGAACTGATCAAGCTTCTAAAAGCGTTGAATGCATAGATGCAAGAGCAAAGAAGATTTCTTAAGAAGGTACACCACCCCCCTTGACACGTTCCAGCGATATCTGTTAATATCGTCACATGGTATACGGCAACCGCTTTCCGCATACCGCGTATTTTGGAGAGGAAATGAAATGAGAGTATACGTAAATGAGGACGTCTGCATGGGTTGCGGACTTTGCCGGGTTTATTGCTTGACCGAGCACTCAAACACGCAAGACGTCATAAAAGCGTACAACCGAGAGACCCCACGCCCTCTGGCCCGCATACGTGTGGAGAAGAAGGGAAAGGTAACCTGCTCTCTTCAATGCCGTCATTGTGACGAGCCCTGGTGTGTATACTCCTGTCTCACCGGTGCCATGTATAGAGATTCGACAACGGGCGCTATAAGTGTTGATACTGAAAAATGTATGGGCTGCTGGACGTGCATAATTGCTTGTCCCCACGGAGCACTGGCACGGGATATGAACAACAAAGTTGTGGCCAAGTGCGACCTGTGCCCTCAGCGTGAGATACCCGTATGCGTGGTCAATTGCCCTAATGAAGCATTGGTTGTGAGAGACAGTCAAGAAATACCGACTCCAAAGTCGACCGCTGGCGCTTTGAGGAGATAAACAAGCGAAATGATCGCCATAGTGGATTACGGTGCCGGAAATTCAGGCAGTGTGGCTAATGCCATCGCTAAGTTAGGCTATCAGGCAAAGATTACCGATAAGCCGAGTGAAGTGCTCGAGGCTGCGGCTGTAATTTTGCCAGGAGTCGGTGCTGCAGGCGATGCTGTAAAGAATCTGGAGGCTTTGGGTATGACCAAGGCGA
>CAVVVB010000003.1:0-176518 GCA_963751585.1 uncultured Chloroflexia bacterium
TCGGCCCATACTATACGCAATTTACCTGCCATATCATTCCCGGCGGCATAGGTGGTGGAGCCAGAGGGCTGGAATTTCTCACGCCGGACGGCACACAATACGGCACGCTGACTCACGATGTGACACCATCGGAAAAGGGCATAAAGATTCACTCGGTGTTCACATTCCCGGCTAAGACCGAGAAGGGACTTCTCGATGCCACCTCCGATCACTGCAAATTGGAAATGCAGGACTTGACCAGGTTTCTGCCGGCCTTATATAAGGAGAAAAATCAATAGAATTCGCTAGTCTGTTCTGCAGGGGCGAAAGAGCGGGTCTGAAAAGCGAAGTCGAGAGCTGTCGCGTGTCAAGGCCCGCTTTCGCCCTCAGTTTTGGCCTGGAACATTCACGCCACCAATGCTGATAATCACCTGAGGCGCATCTGAAGAGGGTATACCGGTAACTTTTTGAATGGCTGCTTGCTGGTCTGAGGTTAGAGCAGTATCGAAGTTGCATCCCAAACCGATGGCCGATGCCTGGACGAGTACATTGGCAGCAACGAACCCCGCCTCCAGGAGTGCCCAGTTTTGCCCTTGCACAATGCCCGTGCCGGTTGTTCCAAGGCAGATTACTATGTAGCACGGTGCCTGAGGCAAACCGGTAACGGCGGCTCGCAGGTCATCCCTTACATCAGTAAGGCTTATCGGTTCGATTCTATGGTCTCTGGTGGTCAGGTCTGTGCTGGGATTCCTATTATGGTAGCGATAGACGCCCTTCTCGTTAATCATATAGATTTTCCCCGTCAGATAGTATTCAGCCATCGCTGAAGGGACCGTCAACCCTTTCTTGTTTCCGCTCACTACGTGTGGAGTGCAGCCATATCCTGCCCATAGGAGCTGGGATATCTGCTGCAGGGTCAAATCTTCAGAGGAAAACTCATTGCCATACTTCAAACTGGCCAGTACCTCTTCGAGCTTGTTCTGACCGTTAGTCGATGGGTCTGGAAGCCATCCGGGATCGCCTTGCGGTACCGAGGAGTGGGCTACCAGCTCGGAGGTTAACCCTCTCACCTCCTGCACGCCAAAGTACAAACTCGACTGCTTCGGACAACTGGCTACCGCTGATTCCGTGCTCTTCCATAGGGAAACGGATGCGAGTATTGATAGCATATAGGCGACGCCGGTATCGAAGGCGCGATCACTTTCGCAGTTAATCACCAAAGCACCACCTGCCACGCGCTGATCCGAATGGCGGCTCAGCGAGTGTGTTCCCGGGTTGTATAAGTATTCGCTGGTCGGTGTGGCTACGTAGATATCCCGGTGTGACCCGGTGAGCGGAGCCTTTCCCGCAGCCCATAAGATGTTGGCCATTTGCTGGTCGCTGGCGGTTCCGGTAAGGCTATGCTGCGAATACCTGCTATTCAGGCAAAGCTCTACCGAGTTGTTAGTAGTTATTGGCTCCGGGAGTGATTCTTCCGTAGGGGAGGGAGATACTGTTTGGGGTGGACTGATGGAAGGTGACGGCTGGCTTGGAGTCGGTGTTCCTGATGATGGTGGTGGTGTCGATGGGGTGGCACAGGCACCGGCTAACATCACGACGCCGACCAGTATAAATATGAATGTTCTTATCCCCATTTGGATCTCATTATTGCTTACTGTAATACGAGTGTAGCCTAACGCTGCCTTGTCCGTCAACATGGCTGCCTAATTCGTCGCTCCTTTCTTCTTGATAAAAAGTTAACTAATATGATATAATTTCATTATGAAACAGTTGCAATTAGAAACTAATCAACTGGCGGTATCTCCACCTCGTGACACGGCGGCCCTACTGATAGACGTAGTGCCAGTGATAATGCGCTATATCCGAAACGAGATGCGTAGCCAGCGATTGCGTGGCCTTTCGGTGCCGCAGTTCCGTACCCTCGTCTTCCTAAGCCGAAACGAACAGGCGAGCCTTTCCCAGGTAGCAGAGCATATCGGGGTGACGTTAGGCACGACTTCCAAGCTTATCAATGCTCTCGTGGAGCGCCGACTGGTCATACGGATGACATCGCATGATGACCGCCGGTATGTGAGACTAAAACTGAGCAAACTGGGAATGGTTATTATGACGCGGGCCCGGGAAGGCAGCGAAGTACGATTGGCCAAAAAGCTGGGGAAGCTTTCGACGAAAGAACAAGTTACAGTCTCCGCGGCATTGCTGGCGCTTCGCGCCAGTTTCGGCGACCAAGAAGGGCTTTCTGTCGGAAAGGACAGGTGAACTGATGCCAATAATTGAGACCAACTCTCTTACCCGTCGCTTCAATGGTTTCATAGCGGTGGACAATCTGACCATGTCGGTGGAGCCCGGCGAAGCTTTCGGCCTGCTTGGCCCCAATGGTGCAGGAAAGACCACGGCCATCAAGATGCTTATCACGTTACTGCCCCCTACATCAGGTTCGGCGAAAGTGGCAGGATTCAGCGTTACTCGTCAATCCGCCGAAGTCAGGCGTCACATCGGCTATGTGCCGCAGATGCTCTCTGCAGACGCGTCATTAAGCGGCTACGAGAACCTCTGGGTGTTTGCCAGGCTGTATGACATTCCTAGGGCAGAGAGGGAAGAACGCGTCCATGCCGCCCTGGCTTTCATGGGGTTAGAAGATGTAGCTGGCAAACTGGTCCGCACTTATTCCGGAGGCATGATAAGGCGGTTAGAGATCGCCCAATCGATAATGCATCGTCCCACGGTATTGTTTCTGGACGAGCCGACAATTGGTCTTGACCCACTGGCTCGCAAAGCAGTGTGGGAACATATTAAAGAATTGAGAGAGAAGTATAACACGACGATATTCATGACAACGCATGTTATGGAGGAAGCTGATAGCCTGTGTAATCGGGTGGCTATCATGCACCATGGCAAGATGATGGTTATCGGCTCTCCAGCCGAACTGAAGGCACACATTGGCGGAAACAATGTGACGCTTGAGGATGTGTTTGTCCATTACACTGGTGACACGCTGGAAGGAGGACACAATTACCGTGAGACCGCAAGAACAAGGCGCACAGTCAGACGTCTTGGCTAGGACCATTGAAAGAAAGTTAAATCCATTTTCTACCGTAGTCAGCTTCATACAGAAGACACTGGTCATAATCAGCTTAGAGATACGCAAACTCCGTCACGACCCTACTGAACTCTTGATGCGAGCTGTCCAGCCGGCTTTGTGGCTGGTGGTCTTCGGAAAGGTGTTTCAAGGGGCGCGGGTCATCCCGACTGGCAATATCCCCTACACTGATTTTCTGGCGCCGGGTATACTGGCTCAAAGCGTATTGTTCATAGCTATCTTTGGCGGCATATCCATTATCTGGGAGCGTGACCTGGGCATAGTCCATAAGTTTCTGGCGTCGCCTACTCCGCGTGGTGCTCTCGCCTTAGGTAAGGCCCTTGCCGGCGGTGCACGCGCCCTTTCGCAAGCGGTATTCATTTATGTGCTGGCTGTGATCTTAGGCGTGAAAATAAATTGGAGTCCAGCGGCACTGGTGGGGGTGCTGATAGCAGTAATATTGTCCGCTGCCATCTTCTCTGCTTTTTCGCTCTGCATAGCTCTCGTTGTGAAAACACGTGAACGATTCATGGGCATCGGGCAGGTATTGACCATGCCCTTCTTCTTCGCCAGCAACGCCATCTATCCAATATCCATAATGCCAGCATGGTTGAAAGTCATTGCCCATGTCAACCCTTTAACCTACGCTGTGGATGCGCTCCGGGCACTGATGTTAGCCAATGGGACTAGTACATGGGGCTGGCGGTCGATTTTAGCGTGCTCTTTGGTGTAACGGTCATGTTGGTGAGTATCGCCGCTGCTCTTTTTCCGCGTGTCGCCAGATAAGGCCAGCCAGATCCTTTCGAAGATCCCGAGTGATGAAATGAGATGACTCGCGGCTTGGAAGCTTTGTCGCCTTAGGCTATAATTCGACTGACTATGAAATTTATCGACAAGCTTGTGGCGGCAAGCCGCCGGAATAAGAGCCTGCTATGTGTCGGGCTTGACCCCGACCCGGCGCTGATGCCTAAGATGAGCCTTCAGGAGTTTAACAAGGCTATCGTTGATGCCACCGCCGACCTGGTATGCGCCTACAAGCCCAACCTGGCTTTCTATGAAGCTCTGGGTATCGATGGACTCGAAGCTCTGCAGAAGACAATTGCGCACATACCCAGCCATATCCCTATAATCGGCGATGGCAAAAGGGGTGATATCGGCAACACGGCCAAAGCCTATGCCAGAGCGCTTTTTGTAACTTTCGGCTTCGACGCAGCTACCGTTAGCCCTTATCTCGGTTTCGATTCGATCGAACCGTTCATCGAATATAAGGATAAGGGCGTTTTTATCCTGTGCCGGACGTCTAACCCGGGAGCACGTGATTTTCAGAGCCTGGTTGATAAGCAGGGCATGCCGCTGTACGAGGCAGTAGCCCGGAAGGCCAATGACTGGAATGTCAATGGCAATGTCGGTCTGGTGGCAGGAGCTACGTATCCCCAGGAGTTGAAAGCGATTCGACAGATATGCCCGCAAATGCCTCTTCTTATCCCGGGCATCGGTGCGCAGGGGGGTGATCTGGCCACAACGGTGAAATACGGTATTGACGCCCATGGGGGGAAAGCCCTGATCGCTGTCTCCCGGCAAGTCGTCTATGCTTCCAAAGGAAAAGACTTCGCTGAAGCTGCCCGCCACAGCGCGCAAGAGCTGCGTGACAGCATTAACAAGCTAGTCAGCCAGACTATCCATTAAGGGCTATGGAGATCGAGCTTGGCGATGTAGCCCGCTTGCGAAAAAAGCATCCCTGTGGCGGTGACGAATGGCTGGTGGTGAGGGTTGGAGCTGACATCCGCATAAAGTGTCTGAAATGCCAGAGGCAGGTCCTATTGGAAAGATCGACCTTTGAGCGCCGATTGAAATCCCTGGTCTCAAAAGGCCAGACCGAATAACCCACTTCGAATACGACCGCATACGTGTTGATTTTGCCGTTTCGTGAATTATTAAGTAAAATATACGTATAGGATGTTGGTTTTGGAACTAATTACCGAAATGTTGAGCTCGTATGATAATTGGACGATATAGATCTTAGAAAGGGAGACACTCATGCCAGAGGTTTCAGCGAGAGACGGTGACTACAATCTATGGGTGCTGCTGCATCAGGTCAGCGACATAATATTCAACGCTAGAGAAGCGGAGTTACAGAAATACGGCCTTCCAGCTACACAGGCTGAGGTCCTGTTTGTTATTAAGGCTGTAGGTGACGAGGTGACACCTGCCCAGATTTCCCGGATGGTATTTCGAAGGCCACACTCGGTTTCTGGAATTATAGACCGAATGACAAAGGCTGGATTGGTGAGGAAGACCAAAGATCTGCACCGAAAGAATTTGGTGAGAGTCACTCTTACCGAGAAAGGGCAGAAAGCGTATGGGCAGGCACTGAGAAGGAAATCCGTTCAGAAGATAATGTCGGCTCTTTCCGAAGCCGAACGACAAAAATTGAAGTCTCTTTTGGAAACATTAAGAAATAAGGGGCTCAAGGAGCTCGGGATCAATCCTAAGAAATTGCCGGTTCCAAAGTTTGTTTGAGACCGGAGAATAAGCTAATCTGGCTGAGTAGGTGCGAGGCTTTGACCTCGCACTGCTTTTTTTGACGTGGCGCTTGTCAGCTTTTCTGCCTATATTCTATAATCGGTGGTTAGCATGAATCGCTGTATTTTGCATATCGACCTGGATGCCTTTTTTGTATCAGTCGAGCAAGCACTAGCACCGGAGCTGCGTGGCAAGCCCGTGGTGGTTGGTGGCCGGCCTGATCGACGTGGCGTGGTAGCCTCGGCTTCCTACGAAGCTCGTGCTTTCGGTATCAGGTCTGCCATGCCTTTGGCCCAGGCTTATAGACTCTGCCCTCAGGCCATTTTTCTTCAAGGTAGCTTTTCTGCCTATCGTGATGCTTCGGAAAAATTTATGACCGTACTGGCTGATTTTTCACCTTGCCTGGAGCCAGGGGGACTCGACGAGGCTTATGTTGATGTTACCGGATGCGAAGAAGCTTTCGGTGTTCCATGCCAGATAGCGGTGCGCATAAAAGAGCGCGTCAACAGGGAGCTCAAACTGGTGGCTTCGGTAGGTATGGCTAGTTGCAAGGTGGTGGCTAAGATTGCTTCTGACCTGGGCAAGCCGGATGGCCTGATTGAAGTGGCTGCAGGACAGGAAAGAGACTTTCTGGCACCATTGCCTGTGGGCCGCTTGCCCGGAGTCGGCAAGAAGACGGAACAGACATTGAATAGTATGGGAATTAGGACTATTGGCCAACTGGCGGCTTTGCCGCCCGAGTTCGTCAAAAACCGCTTGGGCGTGATGGGAACTGCGATTCATCTTTGCGCTAAGGGCATAGATAACCGGAAAGTGGAACCCGCTGGAGAGGCTAAATCTATAAGTCGGGAAACCACCTTTGCCGAAGACACCCTGGATGCCACCTTTCTAAAAGCTGTCCTGCGCTATCTCTGTGAGCGAGTCGGCGCTGAGCTGCGTCACGAAGGAAAGCACGCCAGAACTATAACCTTGAAATTGAGATACGCCGATTTTGAGACAATTACTCGCAGCCTCAGCTCTAAAGAGGCTACAGACACAGACGAAGCCATTTTTGCCGGGGCAGTTGGCTTGTTTGATCGGGTTCTGGCCGAAAAACGGAAACTGGTGCGGCTCATCGGCGGTGGAGTATCGAACCTGGTCGGCGGCAGGCAGCTTCGCTTACTTGATCCCGTTCCACAACGGCTATGGTATTTAGATAAGGCGATTGACAGCATCCGCGAGAAATATGGCTTTGCCTCCATTCAAACCGGGCGTACCTTGCCTCTTAAAGATATATTTGCTACCCATGAAGGCGATTATATATTGGAGACTCCGTCGCTTTCCCGTTAAGCTTGTCTTTGCAGATAGTCAAGGTTATAATAAGTTCACTTTTCATATTGAAATACAGGAGGAAGGAGAATATACATGCCTCCCTACGCTTTTTTCAGAAAGCAGTTTGTCCCTCTTGAGGAAGCCAAAATTGGCATTTTGACCCATGCCCTGCATTACGGCACGGCATGTTTCGAGGGCATCCGAGGCAACTGGAATGAAGAGCAGAATCAATTGTTTCTGTTCCGCGTCAAGGACCATTACGAGCGGATGCTCAAAGGCTGCCGTATTCTGAAGATAAACCTTCCTTATTCTGCGGAAGAGATGGCGCGTTTGACGGTAAAATTGGTGGAAAAGAGCGGTTATCGTGAAGATATCTATATAAGGCCCTTGGCCTACAAGAGTTCCGAAGCTATCGGGGTTCGCCTGCACAATTTGGACGATGATTTTCTTATCATAGCAGCTACCTTGCCGGCATATCTTGATGCGGATAAAGGAGTCCGCTGTTGTACATCTTCGTGGAGGCGCGTCGATGACAGCATGATACCGCCCAGAGGCAAGATCACCGGTATCTACGTAAACAGCGCTTTGGCTAAGACGGAGGCCAACGAACTGGGTTTTGATGAGGCTATTCTTTTGAATCATGATGGCCATATCTCCGAGGGCAGTGGCGAGAATATATTCCTTGTCTCGGATGGCAAGCTGCTCACCCCGCCAAGTTCCGACAACATTCTGATGGGCATTACCCGAGATACGATAATACAGCTGGCTCGAAGCGAGATGGGCATAGAGACTATAGAGAGGTCAGTCGACCGCAGTGAGTTATACGTCGCTGATGAGGCGTTTTTCACCGGTACCGCCGCGCACGTAAGCCCTATCTTGGAAGTTGACCATCGTCGGATAGGCAGCGGTGAAATCGGGAAGATTACCAGAGAATTACAGCACCATTATTTTGGCATCATTAAGGGTAAAAACCCCAAATATCTCCATTGGTGTACCCCGGCATATTCCAGGCTGGTGAAGGCCAGATAGATTTTCCCGCTTTCGGGGCTAAATCTCCAAGACGGTCCGTTGCCCTTAAGTGCGTGCGGTCTTGTCCCGGGAGTTAAGCTGGTGCGTCAGCTACGAAGGTGCTAGCGAAGCTCTATGTGCATGGCTTTTAGAAGATACAGCAGACGGCAGCTTTCTTCTAAAGTCGTCGTGTAATGGTAGGCCTCTTCCAGCAATTGGGCTGCGGCGAATGTGCCATGACAACGCACGACCACGATCTTGTGTGTGGTAAGTGCCTGGGCTATTTCTTCAGCCAGCTCCTCCCGTTTTGAGTTCGTTTCCCAGCCCAGAACGGGCACCTTGGACAGCAGCAGACTTCCTTCGACATCGCAAGGAGTGATTTCCTGCTCGGAAAAAGATAGGGCGACAGCATGAGGAGGGTGGGCGTGCACTACGGCAGAGGCGCGCGTGACTTTATAGATGGCGCGATGTACTGCGAGTTCTGTTGATGCTAGTGGTGTGAACCGATCATTCCTATTGATTCCGGTTTCCACCAGGTCATGCTCTTCCAGTCGGGCGAGCATGCTGCTCCGGTGAGTGATGCAGAGGCGTTCTCCCAGCTTGATGCTTAGATTGCCACCGTGAGAGGATACCAGACCTCGAGCACAGAGGTCTTGCCCCACCGTCTGGAACTGGGAAATCAACATGTCACTTACTTTTACACTAACGCTGTTCTTAAAGTCAAATTCAATATTTGTCAGGTCAGTTGGCGAATAATGGTGATGACCTTGCCCTGAATTTCCACGTTGTCCGGAGCGGTATAGATAGGCCGCATCTGTGTGTTGGCTGGCTCCAGACGAATCCGGTCGGTCTCCCTGAACAATCTTTTAAGTGTGACTTCCTTCTCTGCTTTGAGCCAGGCGGCTACCATGTCGCCATTTTCAGCGTCGCTCACGTACTCCATCAATACGATATCGCCGTCTCTTATCAGGGCGTCGATCATGGAGTTCCCCTTTACTCTGAGTGCGTAAACTCCCTGCTTACCTCGCGTCAAATCCTTGGTGATCTCTAACTGCTCCGAGGCAACCGTATCCCAGGTTTCCGTGTAAGGAACGGGGATTGGCTCGCCCGCTGCTATCTGGCCTATAATGGGGACGGACACAGTATCTCGATGGCGTCGCCGACTGGTCGTAAGTTCGATACCCCGCGATATATCAGCATGACGGCGGATATGTCCTGCGGTCTCTAATCTTGCCAGATTATAGGCCACTACTGATGTAGAGCTTATGTCGCAGCCGCTAACGATATCCCTGATGGTAGGTGGATATCCATTGGCGTCAACAAACTTTCGAATAAACTCGAGGATGCGTTTCTGTTTTGGCGACAGTGCTTTAGGAGTCATGACAAGTTATGGCGCAGTGGGATAAATATCCTTCAGGCTGCTTTAGCGCGGGTCGTCTTCTTTTGACCGGTGGCGCTTGATAGTTTGGCTTTATTAAGCTTTTTCATCAAGCGTGACTTGCGCCTGGCAGCTGTATTGCGGTGGATGACGCCTTTTTTTGCGGCTTTGTCGAGGGCGCTTATGGCTGTTGTAACTGCTTCCTGTGCCGGTTCAAGCTCGTTGTTTGAAATTAGTTTCTCCGCTCGCACCACACGGGTGGCGGTAGCGCTCTTAACCGACTTGTTTCTTAGTCGTTTCTTTTCTGCTGATCGAGCCGTTGCTTCTACTGTTTTACTTTTGGGCAATAGTACCTCCTTATTAAGAACTGAGACTGGCTTTGGCCTGGCTAGTTCTCGTGGCGCTTATAATGCCACGCAGGCCCTGGATTTTGGCCAATAACTGAGTTAACTGTGCCATGCTGGTGATTTCAATGGTAGCGAATATTGAGGTGACCTCATGGTGATATGTGCTGCTCATACTGGATATATTCACCTTGTTCTCAGCGATAACAGTAGTGACATCGCGAAGCAGGCCCACTCTATCCCAGGCATCTACCTGGATATCCACCGGATAGACGTCCTGAATCTCTCCCCAGCTTACTTCGATGAGTCGCTTCTTGTCCTCGACATTTATGACGTTTATGCATTCCTTGCGGTGTACCGTAATTCCGTGGCTCCGAGTAATATAACCTATGATGTGGTCGCCTGGCAAGGGATTGCAGCAACGGGCTAATTGGGTAAGCAAGTCACCTACGCCTAGGACCTGAATTCCTGCCGTAGTCGTCTTTTCTGCCTTTGCGGTTTTGGTTATGTCCTTGGTTTCTTCTGGTTCCACCGCCAGCTTGAGCGCTAACTGGTGCGGAGTGACGCCGCCGTAGCCAATGGCGGCCAAAAAATCGTCGGGGTTTTCGTAGTTGAATAGACGCGCCGTTTCTTCAATGTTGGTTATGGTTATGCCCAGCCGTTTGAGGTCTCTATCCAGAATCTGCCTGCCGCGTTCGATATTCTGTGTCCGCTCTTGTTTCTTAAACCATTGCCTGACTTTTTCTCGGGCGTGCGAGGTCTTGATAAAGCCCAAGTCAGGATTGAGCCAGTCAAGGCTGGGTCCTCTGCTGACTTTGGTGGTCATAATCTCGATGATATCGCTGTTTTTCAGCTCGTAGTTTAGCGGGACTAGTCTGCCGTTGACTTTAGCGCCTATGCAGCGATGCCCCAGCTCGGTGTGGATACGATAGGCGAAATCAAGAGGTGTGGCGCCCTTGGGCAGCGCTTTTATTTCACCTTGGGGGGTATAGACAAAGACCTGGTCGATAAAAACCTCTGTTTTTAACGATTCGAGAAATTCCTCGCTCCCGAGCTCTCCCTGCCACTCGATTAGCTGGTGTAACCAGGCAATCTTGTCTTCAAATTTTGTGTCTTCGCTGGAACCCTCCTTATAACGCCAGTGCGCGGCTATACCGAAAGCAGCCGTCCGGTGCATATCATAGGTACGGATTTGAATCTCCAGCGGAGTTGTGCCCTGGCATAATACAGTGGTGTGCAATGATTGATATCCGTTATCTTTAGGATTAGCGATAAAGTCGTTGAACTCTTCCGGAAGCGGATGCCATAGGTTGTGGATGGCACCCAGCGCTTTGTAGCAATCCGGAATTGTGTCTACCAGCACCCGAACAGCGAACAAGTCATGAATATCGCTGAAGTCTCTGCCTTGCTCTGCATAGCGGTTAAGTTTATTGTAAATACTGTAAAAATGTTTTGGTCTGCCTATGATTTCTGCCTTTATATCGGCTTTGTCTAACTCTTGCTTCAATGTTTTAGTGATCTCGGTTATGAATGTCTCTCGCTCGGCTCGGCGAGCCGCTATCAGCCGGGCCACTTTGTGATATTGCTGTGGCTCTAGATAGCGGAAGGCTAAATCTTCCAGCTGCCATTTTATTTGCCAGATACCAAGGCGGTGGGCTAAAGGCGCATATATCTCCAGTGTCTCCTGCGCGATGCTCCGCCGTTTTTCGGGTGACAACGCTCCAAGGGTATGCATGTTGTGTAGTCGGTCGGCCAGCTTGATGAACACCACTCTCAAGTCCGCGGCCATAGCGATCAACATTTTTCGCAGGTTTTGAGCTTGGGATTCGCGTTTGCTGGCTTCACCGCGATGCAAAGATAGTCTGCCCAGCTTGGTAGTGCCATCAACCAGTTTGCTCACTTCCGGGCCGAACTTAGCTTCGATTTTGGACAGGGGTATTCCGCAATCTTCGGGGACATCGTGCAGCAAAGCTGCGGCCAAGGTAGCAGCGTCAAGCTGGAGGTCAGCTAGCGTGATAGCCGTCTGTAATGGGTGTTCCATATAAGGATCGCCAGACTTTCGCAGCTGCCCCTTATGGGCATTCAGAGCAAAGTCGTAGGCTGACTCAATTAGAGCAATTTTGCCTGCAGGCATATATTCTTTGGCTTTTTCTATGAGGGCACCGGCGTCCATCTCAACCCCCGCTATGCTAGTTATGATAATGCAAACAAAGGAGCAGATGCAAATATGAATACATGGCGGTTAGCTTCACTTAGGAGCCTACTCTACCATCGCCCAACAGCCCGCTCTTGACAATATCAACTATTGGATTATATACTTTGTTGAGTATAATACTCAACAAGGCGAGGCATAGCTATGAAGATTTCTACCAGGGGGCGGTATGGCACCAGGCTGCTTTTGGATCTGGCACTGCACAACGGCCAGGGGCCGATTCCATTGAAGGAGATTGCTGAGCGGCAGCAGATTTCACTTCTGTATTTGGAGCGTTTGGTTGCTCCGCTGATAGCTGCTGGACTGATAAGGAGCACCCGAGGCGCCCGTGGCGGAATCTGGCTCGCCAGATCTCCGGAAACGATAAGACTTAGCGAAATAGTTGGTCTACTTGAGGGCTCAGTTGGGCCGGTTGATTGCGTTAATGACCGCCAGGCTTGTCCTCGTTCTGATCTTTGTGTTACCCGTGATATATGGGTGGAACTAAAACAAGCAATGGATGGAGTCTTGGAATCGAGGACTTTGCGTGATCTGGTAGATATGCAAAAGAAGAGAGACCAGGTGGGCATGGTCATGTATGACATCTGAGCCAACAATAGGTTCGGTGTTTAACGTATCTATAAAAGTCGGGAGATGAGAGAATGGCAAAAATAGCTAAAGACATTACAGGACTTATAGGCAATACTCCGCTGGTCAGATTAAATCGGATAACCAGAGGTGCTGAGGCTGAAGTTGTAGCCAAGCTTGAGTTCTTCAATCCTTGCAGCAGTGTCAAGGACCGCATTGCGGTAGCCATGATAATGGCTGCTGAAGAGCAGGGTCTGATAGAAAAGGATACGGTCATAATCGAACCCACCAGTGGCAACACTGGTATCGCTCTGGCATCTGTGTGTGCCTCGCGTGGCTACCGGTTGATATTGACTATGCCGGAAACGATGTCAGCAGAACGGAGGCATATTCTGTCTATCTTCGGTGCTGAACTGATGCTAACACCTGGCAGTGAAGGTATGCCTGGAGCAATACGGAAAGCAGAGCTACTGGTAGCCGAAAACAAAAATTATTACATGCCGCAACAATTCAAAAACCCGGCAAATCCAAAAATTCACCGCGAGACCACGGCTGAGGAGATTTGGAAAAACACCGATGGCAAGGTGGATATTCTGGTGGCAGGTGTTGGAACCGGCGGTACCATTACCGGCGTGGCTGAGGCAATAAAACAAAAAAAGCCAGGATTCAAAGCTATTGCTGTTGAGCCAGCTGACTCACCGGTTCTCTCCGGCGGCAAGCCTGGCTCGCATAAGATCCAGGGTATCGGGGCAGGTTTTATCCCTGAGGTAATGAGGCTGGACTTAGTTGATGAAATCATTAAGGTTACCAACGACGACGCCGGTGCCATGGCCAGAAGTTTAGCCAGAGAAGAGGGGATACTGGCTGGGATATCATCCGGCGCCGCGGCCTGGGCGGCTATTGAGGTTGCTGCAAGGGCCGAAAACAAGGGAAAGCTTATTGTGGTCATCTTGCCTGACACGGGCGAGCGTTACATATCCACCTGGCTTTTTCAGGGTCTGTGATCTGATTGGTTAAGAATTGAGATTGTGGAGAAACGGCTATCTTGTTTAAAGCATTGAGAGAGGACATTCGAACCGTATTTGCAAAGGATCCGGCGGCAAGAAACGCAGCGGAGGTTGTCCTGTTCTATCCCGGGCTGCATGCTGTGTGGTTTCATCGCCTGGCTCACTTTTTGTGGCGGCATAAGCTGCGCCTTCTAGCTCGTTTTGTTTCGCATCTCAGCCGTTTTCTAACCGGCATCGAAATTCACCCCGGAGCCAGGATCGGCAGGAGGTTATTTATCGACCATGGTGCCGGCGTGGTAATCGGCGAGACGGCTGAAATAGGGGATGATGTGTTGATGTACCAGGGGGCTGTGTTGGGAGGGACCAGCCTAGAAAGGGAAAAACGCCATCCTACCGTCGGGGATAATGTGGTGATAGGTACTGGAGCCGTAGCTTTAGGTGCTATTACCATAGGCAACGGTGCCAGAATCGGTTCTGGTTCGGTAGTGGTAAGGCCGGTACCGGCGGGAGCCACAGTAGTCGGAATCCCGGGAAGGGTGGTCGAAGATGGCCATGCTCCGCTGGGAAGTCTTGAGCATGGGAAGTTGCCCGATCCGGTGGCAGAAGCCATCAGGCTTGTCCTGAGAAAACAGGATTTGTTGGAGGCACGACTTAGAAAACTGGAGGGCTCGGGCGACATAGAAGTTTTCGAAGATGAACTGGAAAAGGTAAAGGCTAGAATCGTGAGTGAATTCAGTGAAGGAGGTGGCATATGAGGTTTGAAACTCTGGCCATTCATGCCGGGGAAAGACCGGACAAGGCATTCGGTGCCATGTCGGTGCCCATATATCAGACGTCGACATTCGCCTTTGAGGATGTGGGCAAGACGAGAGGCTATGACTACTCACGCACCTCCAATCCAACGAGAAAAGTTCTGGAGGATACCATCGCCGCATTGGAAGGTGGGAAGGCCGGATTTGCCTTCGCTACCGGCATGGCCGCTGAGACCACAGTGGCGCATCTTTTGAAGGCGGGCGACCATGTGATTTCGAGCGACGATGTCTATGGGGGAACGTACAGACTGTTTCAAAATGTGATGTGCGACCTGGGGTTGGAATTTACTTTTCTCAGGATGAACACCAGGCAGGCTGTGGAACGCGCCATAAAACCAAATACCAGGATGATATGGATAGAGACCCCTTCTAATCCGTTGCTCAATATTACCGACCTGGAGATGGTAGTTGACATTGCCAACAAGCATGGCATCTTGACGGTTATAGATAATACCTTCGCCACTCCTTATTTCCTTAGACCTATAGAATATGGGGTTGACCTGGTCGTGCATTCCACTACCAAGTATCTGAATGGACATTGTGATGTTGTCGGTGGTGCTGTAGTAACCACCACCGATGAATTGACCGAGAAGGTCCAGTTTCTGCTCAACGCTATGGGCACCTGTGCCTCGCCTTTCGATTGTTGGCTGGTGCTTCGTGGTATAGAGACGTTGCCTATAAGGATGGAAAGGCACGAGGAAAATGCTTCGGCTGTGGCGAACTACCTTCAGAAGCACAAAGCCGTCCGCAAGGTGTTTTATCCCGGAATCAAGTCTCATCCCGGACATGATATAGCCAGAAGGCAGATGAAAGGATTTGGAGGTGTGGTTTCCTTCGAATTAAAGGGCGGTTTGGAAGCAGCCAGTAGCTTTCTGCGAAAGTTAATGGTGTTCTCCATTGCGGAATCGCTGGGTGGGGCTACCTCCCTGGCTGAGCATCCGGCAACGATGAGTCATGCCTCGATGCCATCTGAATACAAGGCCAAAATAGGTATAGGTGATGACCTGATACGATTATCAGTGGGCCTGGAGAATATTGAGGACTTGATTGCTGATTTGGCAGAGGCTTTGAAGCCAGAATGAATACCCAGTTGAGTGAGCTTCACCAAATTTTCATAAAGGGTTCATAATGTTTTCATAATCACTTGCTAATATTCCAGAATTACGCAAAGACGGAAACGAAGGGAGTAGTGAATGAAGTTATATCAAGTAGTTATAAAAGATGTTATGCGGAGAAAAAAGCGTGTGTTATACGCTACTCTGGGTGTTGTCATTGGAACGGCGACGGTTGTCGGCATACTAACTGTTGCCGTTGCCGGACAGGCTAGAATCTATAATCAGCTAGAGAAATATGGTCCCAATTTGACAGTCTTACCGGCAATAAGCAATCTGGATATGAAGCTGGGGGACATGAGTCTTGGGACATTGACCGTCGGCGATAACTACGTTTCGGAAGAGAAAATACCGGAAATTAGGCAGATAGCTGACAGTGAAATCAGAAGGGTGATGAAGATTGATGACCAGGGAGACATCGCTACCATTGCCCCAAACCTGTATATCGACACCAAGGTTGGTGACCTGTCGGTGATGGTAGTCGGGATAAAGCCAGAAGAGGAAGTCAAAATCAAGACATGGTGGAAGGTTCACGAAGGTGAATTTCTTAAAGGCAAGGATCAGGCTCTGGTTGGCGCCGTCGCTGCTGAGATATTGAAGCTGAAAGTAGGCGACAGCGTCCCGCTCAACGGAAACAATGTAACGGTTACCGGTATTCTTGAAGAAACAGGATCCAATGATGACTATCAAATATTTGTTCCCATAGAGACTCTGCAGAAGGCTTTCGGCAAGGAGGGGTTAGTTTCCTCAATCGATGTTCGGGCTCTTTGTAACTCATGCCCTGTGGAAACCATAGCTAGCGAAATAAATACGAATATCCCCGGCATTCGGGCAGTCGCGGTAAAACAGATAGCAGAGACCGAAATGGGAATGGTGGAAAAAATGAGCAAATTTCTGTTGGGTTTAGCCGGCATCACCCTTGCCGTGGGCTTGTTTGGGGTAGTCAATACGATGATGACTTCGGTCCATGAAAGGATCAAGGATATCGGCATAATGAGAGCTGTCGGGGCATCACGCGGTCAGATAGTCAAGGTCTTTATCTACGAAGCCATCATTATCGGAATAATTGGCGGCATTATCGGATATGTTGTAGGAACATTGTTGGCCCATGGCATTGGCCCTCTCCTCTTTGAGGGGACAACTGTTGCCTACGTTCCTCAGTACTTCCCCTTGGCACTGGCTCTGGCTGTCGTCGTCGCTGCTGTAGCAACTGTATATCCAGCACTTCGCGCAACGAGGATCAAAGTTGCCGATTCCTTCAGGTCTTTATGAGGTGACTGAAATGTTAGAAATCAGAGAAATATCGAAAATTTACGGCGAGGACATTGGCCGAGTGGTTGCCCTCGATAAGGTTTCCCTTCAGGTAGACAAGGGTAATTTTATGGCTATCATGGGGCCTTCTGGCAGCGGTAAGAGCACCTTGTTGAATATCATTGGTGGCCTTGATCGTCCCTCGAGCGGCGAGGTTATCTTGGAAGGTGAACGCATTGACGATCTGGATGAGAATGCGTTAGTCGACATCAGAAGGGGAAAAATTGCTTATGTTTTTCAGCAGTATCATCTGCTCCCATCCCTCACTGCTCTGGAAAATGTGCTTCTGCCCCTGGTGTTTTGCGGAGCCAAGATTCAGGAAAACAAGGCATTAGAAATATTGGAAAGGGTTGGTTTGGGGAAGAGGACAGGGCATAAGCCCAGCCAATTGAGCGGCGGAGAACAGCAGAGGGTGGCCATCGCCAGAGCTTTGGTCGGCTCACCGTCGCTTATCCTTGCAGATGAGCCGACAGGTAATATGGACCGGAGAACCGGAGGAGAAATTATGAGTTTGTTTACCCAACTGCATGAGGAAGGCCACGGCATCATTATGGTTACTCACGATACTGAAGTAGCCGGCTTTGCCAACGCAATTATAGTCCTTCAAGACGGACAGATTGTCGACGAAATCAGTAAAAAAACAAGGAGGCGACCAAGGAAATGAGGAACAAAACCAAACAAATTGTAATCATCACCTTAGCCTGTCTGGCTGTTGCGGGACTGGCGCTGTCCTGCAGCAGCCAGAATAAGCTTGGTGTACGGCCGGGGACGGAAGAAGCCGTGCCGGCAACGTTCCAGTTATCCGGCCTATCGATTACTCCGACAGAAGCTGCTGCCCACGAACAGATATTCATTACTGCTGACGCCACAAATGTGGGCACAGTTGATGATTTCTATGAGGCACGACTCAAGATAAATAATTCCATCGAGTTCTCGAATAAAGTGACGATACCTGCTGGACAGACACAGACTTTAACCTTCGCGGTATCCAAGGAGCAAGCCGGTACTTACCAAGTCAGTCTTGGCGACCTTGTTGGCCAGTTTGTGGTGGCTGAGCCGGTAGCGACACGGCCTTATAATCAGATATCTGCCATTTCTGGACTAGCCAGTGGTAGTTGCTGCGGTATCGGCAATCAGACATCTCCCGCGATTGGACAGGCCAGTGGAGGTTGCTGCGGTATCGGTAATCAGACATCTCCCGCGATTGGACAGGCCGGTGGAGGTTGCTGCGGTATCGGCAATCAGACATCTCCCGCGATTGGACAGGCCGGTGGAGGTTGTTGTGGAACAGGGGCTCAGAGTAATCCCGTAACCCCACGTCGTAGCTGTTGTGGTGGCGGATAGAGATACATAATGCAGAAAAAGGAGTTTGCGCATGCACATTTGAAATGGCTCGCCGTTAGAATAAGTTAATATTTACTATGAATAAACAAGGAGGGAATAACTCATGTTAAAGAAAATCGTAATAGGGGTAGCGGCATTGATGCTGATGTTGGCAGCTGTCGCCTGCGCTAATTCAGCTTCGGCGCCGGCACCTGCGGCCACACCGCCATCAGTAACTTCACCTGTAGCTACATCCAGCCCCGCTCAGACACCCAATGCCGCAGCAACGCCTGTTCCTAAGCCATCGGGCCCCATAAAGGCTACATTGATCGAGCCTCAGGTTAACGGCGATTCTGTCTCTATTTCATTGAGTGATATCCAGAAAGACTGGAATACTCAGTTCGCCGTGAATACAAACAATGGCAAGATGAACTTCATGGCGTACGTATTGAATAATAAAGTCTACGTCAGGGCAGATCTTTGCCCGCCGTGCCGTTCGATAGGCTATTCACTGGACGGAAACACGCTGGTGTGCGACAGATGTGCCACTACTTTCAAAGCCGATACGGGCAATGGCATTCAAGGAGCTTGTGTTAATTACCCCAAAGCACTGGTACCGTATGAAATCGTCGACGGCAACGTCATCATGAAGCAGGCTGATCTTGCGCTTGCCTACGAGAACACCTTGACGCCCGGCTGGCCTTAAAAATAGAACTGGTAAGATTAGTGACGGGCTATCCGTATAGCCAGGAACGGGTAGCCCATCCGCTAATCTTAACTAGATAGGAATCTTGCGTATTTAGGAGGTTTGTGATTTGTCATATGCCACAGGTTTGCGTTGTCGCAAATGTGGGCAAGAGTACCCCTTACAGCCTGTAAGGGTCTGTGATTTTTGTCTCAGCCCGGTAGAGGTCAACTACAACTATAAGGCGATGGCCGGTTCCATCAGCCGTGAGAAGATCTCCAAAGGGCCTTCAAGTGTGTGGCGCTACCGTGACTTGCTCCCTGTCGAGGGCGAAGAAGAGATCGACATAGGCGCCGGTTTCACGCCTCTGCTTAAAGCTCATAATCTCGGACGGGAGCTGGGATTAGACGACCTCTATGTTAAAAACGATTGCCTTAATCCCACATATTCTTTTAAAGACAGAGCTGTCTCGGTGGCAGTAACCAAAGCCCGCGAATTCGGTTTTGACACTGTTGCCTGTGCCTCAACGGGTAATCTGGCGGCCAGTGTGGCTGCCCATGCCGCCAAGGCAAACATGAAAGCCTATGTTTTTGTCCCGGCCAGTGTAGAGCCTGGCAAGTTGATAGGTGTGGCTATATATAAGCCGAACCTGGTTACCGTCGATGGCAGCTATGACGATGTCAACCGCCTCTGTGCGGAAGTGGCACAGCGATATAACTGGGGGTTCATCAATATAAATCTCCGGCCATATTATGCCGAAGGTAGCAAGACGCTGGGTTTTGAAGTTGCGGAACAGCTGGGGTGGCGGGCGCCCGAATGCCTGGTGGCACCGGCGGCATCGGGTCTCCTGTTTACCCGGATTTGGAAAGGTTTACAAGAGCTGTCGATGCTTAAACTAATTGGACCGGTGGATACCCACATGTATCTGACCCAGGCTGCGGGCAGCTCGCCTATTGTCAACGCATTTCAGGCCGGTAGCCTTCATGTTCATCCGGTGACACCCAATACGCTGGTCACTTCCATAGCCATTGGCAATCCGGCCGATGGTTACTATGCTTTGACGGTGGCTCGACAATCGGGCGGCGGTGCCCAGGCCGTAACCGATGACGAGGCTATCGAGGGGATGAAATTGCTGGCTCGAACCGAAGGCATTTTCGCCGAGGCTGCCGGCGGAGTGGTAATTGCTGGAGTTAAGAAGCTGGTCGCTGCCGGAGCCATTAAAAAAGACCAACTTACGGTCGCTTGTATCACTGGAGCCGGCCCGAGAACACAGGAGATTGTTTCCGATGTTGTCCACTCGTTTCATGTCCAGCCAAGTCTGGAATCGTTCAGAGAGGTCCTCGGTGTGGAGGTTTGAAATCAGCGCCTCAAATAGATTAATCTTACCTATTACAGGAGGACACCATGGCTAGAAGGCAGGTAATGTTCACCTTCCCACGGGAGTTGATAAAAGAGCCTATTATTTATGATCTATCGCATAAATTTCAAGTGGTGACCAATATTCGCCGTGCCGATGTGTCGGAGAACAGGGGCTGGGTAGTGCTGGAGCTGGAAGGTGACGACAAACAGATTGAGGCCGGCGTTGCCTGGGTTGTTGAGAAAGGCGTCAGAGTTGATCCGGTGGTTGGTGATATAGTTGAAGGTTGACCTATGAAAAGAATATATCTTGACTATGCTGCCACTACGCCGACACATCCAGAAGTATTGAAGGCGATGTTACCCTATTTCACCGATTCCTTCGGTAATCCTTCCAGCATACATTCATATGGCCAGGAAGCCAGGGACGCTATTGAAAAGGCGCGAAATCAGATCGCAGCTCTTATCAGTGCCAGAAGTGAGGAGATTGTGTGCACTGGCAGTGGCACTGAAGCCGATAATTTCGCGCTGACTGGCGTCGCCTTGGCCCGGCAGGCCAAAGGAAATCATATTATCACCTGTGCCATCGAACATCACGCCGTGTTGGAAACCTGTAAGTTCTTGCAAAAACAGGGAGTCGCGGTTACCTATCTTCCCGTGGATGGTTATGGCAGAGTTGACCCGGATGATGTCAAAAAGGCAATCACCAATAAAACTGTCCTGCTATCAATAATGCATGCCAATAATGAATGCGGCACTATTGAACCAGTTGCAGCCATCGCCAAGATTGCCCGTGAGGCTGGGGTTTATTTTCACACTGATGCCGTGCAGACAGTAGGTCATATTCCGGTGAATGTAAATGAGTTAGGCGTTGATCTTCTGTCCAGTTCCGGGCATAAGCTTTATGGGCCCAAGGGCGTAGGTATACTCTATATCAGAAAAGGTACTAAGATAAGCCCGTTTATGCATGGTGGCGGCCAGGAGAAGGGAAGGCGGGCCAGTACTGAGAACGTGCCAGCTATTGTGGGCTTCGGCCAGGCCGCCGAAATAGCACGGCTAGAGATGCTCGAAGAAGCTCGGAGATTGACCGCTATGCGCGACAGGCTAGTCGACGGCATACTCCAGAGCATTGAAGGCACGCAGTTGAATGGCCATCCTACGGCCAGGCTGCCCAACAATGTAAATGTCAGCGTTGACTATGTGGAAGGCGAATCGATGCTGTTGAATTTGGATTTAGCTGGAATCTGCGTCTCCACGGGCTCAGCCTGTAGCTCGGGAGACGCTGAACCATCGCACGTTTTGATGGCGATGGGGCTGCAGCCTTTACAGGCACACGGCTCTTTGCGATTTACCTTGGGTAAATGGACTACCGAGCAGGAAATAGACCACGTGCTGGAGGTGCTGCCCGGGATCATCTCCAAGCTCAGAGCTATGTCCCCTCTCATGAAGACCTCAAGCTAAACACGTAAACCTGCAAAAGGAGTTCAACTTTATGAGCTCAATGCCGGAAATAGGCAAGATTTCACCCAAGGTCTTCGACGAGCTTATAGCTACACGCCTTGGTGCCAAGAGCGATAAGATTCTGGTCGGGCCTCAGAATGGCGTGGATGTGGGGATCGTGGAGATTGGAGGCCAGGCGGTTTCTTTCACCTGTGACCCCGTATTCATTGTGCCTGAATACGGCTGGGAGAGGTCGGCCTGGTTTGCCATTCATATCATTGCCTCCGACTCCGTGACCGGCGGACTCAAGCCCAAATTTTTGGCTATCGATTTGAATCTTCCCATGGAGATGACCGCCGAGCAACTTGAGATTATCTGGAAGACCATGCACCGGGAGTGTGTCAATCTGGGCATCTCGGTCATCACCGGCCATACTGGCCGATATGAGAACTGCCATTATCCTATGGTAGGTGGAGCCACGCTGGTAGGCATCGGCGCCAAAGACGGGTATGTCACTCCCAGGCTGGCGCGTGCCGGAGATAAGATAATCATTACCAAGGGGCCGGCTATTGAGGCGACGGGCATTTTCGCCACCATGTTTCCCAAACTTATTGAGCGCGAGTTCGGCAGAGATTTCAGCCTGAAAGCCCAGGACATTTTTTACAAAATGTCGGTGGTGGATGATGCTATGACTGCCGTGAGCATTGGGGTCCGGGATAAGGGCGTAACCGCCATGCATGATGCTACCGAATGTGGAATCTGGGGCGGACTGTACGAAATTGCACAGGCGGCCAATCTGGGTGTTAGAGTGGAAATGGATAATATCGTAGTCGAGGATGGCGTGAAGGAAATATGCCATTATTTTAGCATCGACCCTTTCGCTTCTATCAGTGAAGGCACCCTGATTATGTCCTGCCGGGCGCACAAAGCCGATGAAATGCTGAAGGCACTACGACAGAAAGGCATCAAGTGTTCCATCGTCGGGGAGTTTACCCAGCCGAAATTTGGGATGGTGCTCGTACGAGGCGGCAAAGAAGGCAAGCTCGAACACCCCATTGTCGACCCCTTCTGGAGAGCCTTCTACGAGGCTATAGAAAAGTATAAAGATCAGGCCTGACTTCCTCACTTCTGTAAAGACAGACCTCAGCATAGTCTCATTCGACCAACCGAGCCGAGAACGGTATAATATGAATATATTTTGTCTTTCCGCGCCATATGAAAGTTGGCTGCGTATCGAATGTTGAAATGGTTAGGAGTTGATCTATGGCCAAGATAATTGCCGTCTGCAAGAGTGATAAAAAGGGGACTACGAAGGAAGACGTGAAGGAAGGGATGTTGGAGAAGGACTTCGGACTCGTTGGCGATGCCCATGCTGATTGCTGTACTCACCGGCAGGTGAGTTTGCTGGCTGTAGAGAGCATCGACAAGATGCGAGCACTGGGTCTGGATCTCAAACCCGGTGATTTTGCTGAAAATCTGACCGTCGAAGGTATGGATCTGGTGTCTTTGCCGGTGGGCACACAGGTTTCGGTGGGGAAAGATGTTCTCCTTGAGATCAGTCAGATCGGCAAAGAATGTCATAGCGGCTGTGCTATCTTCAAGCAGGTGGGCAAGTGCATAATGCCTAAAGAGGGGATATTCGCTCGGGTAATTAGAGGCGGTCCGGTTAAGACCGGGGACCGGATAAAGGTATCATAATCCACTGCATCCCGGCAGTAGATGGGGCCAACCATGAATAGGGAGTCGGAGCTAACCGACAAAATCTCAAGCTTAAAGGTCAAAAGAAATGCCGTTATCCTTGCCCACAACTATCAGTTGGGTGAGATTCAGGATATAGCCGATTTCGTCGGCGATTCCTTGGACCTTAGCCAGAAAGCGGCTAAGACCGATGCCAGCGTCATAGTCTTCTGCGGAGTTCATTTCATGGCGGAGACGGCTTCGATACTCTGCCCCGAAAAGACGGTCCTGCTTCCCGATGTGAATGCCGGCTGCCCGATGGCTAATATGATCACGGCCCCCCAGCTTCGCGCCAAGAAAAAAGAACACCCGGGGGCTGTCGTGGTCTGCTACATCAATTCCTCAGCAGCGGTGAAGGCGGAGTCCGATGTTTGCTGCACCTCCGCCAATGCGGTTAAGGTCGTGGAAAGTCTGGATGCGGAGGAGATAATTTTTGTTCCCGACCAGTACTTGGGCAATTATGTCTCGACCAAAACTGGCAAGAAACTGATTCTCTGGCCCGGTTTTTGTCCCACTCACGCGCGGATACTGCCCGAACATATTGCCAAACTCAAGCAGGAATATCCTGAGGCTAAGGTGGTGGTACACCCCGAATGTAAACCGGGAGTCATCGCTCTGGCTGACGCGGCTTTGAGCACCAGCGGCATCATTAAATTCGCCGCTCGGGAAGATGTCAAAGAAATGATTGTGGGAACAGAGATGGGCATAATCCACCGCCTCAAGAAAGAGAATCCGGGCAAAAGGTTTATTCCCGTTTCCGAGCAGGCGGTATGCCCGAATATGAAATTAATCACTCTGGAGAAGGTCTTGTGGTCCCTTGAAGAAATGGCACCACAGGTTAAAGTGCCGGAAAAGATCCGTCTCAGGGCAAAGGCTGCCGTTGATAAAATGCTGGAGATAGGCAGGAGCGATTGAGCGATACCGGGGAGGTAGTTGTTTTCGTTACCGCCAGCTCGGAGAAAGAAGCTCAAAAGATATCCGAGCTATTACTTGGACGGAGAAAGGCCGCCTGCGTAAACATAGTTCCCATGGTGGATTCGTCTTTTTGGTGGCAGGGCAAGCTGGATTCAGCCCGTGAAAGCCTGCTGATTATCAAGACCAAAGCCTCGTTGCTGCCTGAAATCATTGATATGGTCAAAGAGGCGCACGGCTACGAAGTCCCGGAGATAATCGCTCTGCCCATAGTCGGCGGGAGCGAAGATTACCTGAACTGGATAGACAGCGAGGTTAGAGAGAGCTGAACACTTCGTCATAAAGTGCAATAGTGGTATTTACATTGACAAGTTTGATTACTCCAAAGGGCTTGTAGGCAAGGAAGCTATAACCAATAGATGTGGATAGATATATGTTAGAGATTACTTGAAGAATGAAGGTATTGTCATGAGGCTATTCATGTATATAACTTTACAAAACCCGCCTTAAAGTCGGTATGTTTCATGCCAAGCAAAACAAGAATAGAAGCACGTACAAGCGCTCTTCCGGCTGTGCGTGTCTCTTGGGCATTCGCCTCACTAAGTCGTGATAGTTGGCCGTCATGAAAGCCATCATTTCTTAACTTATAGAGATCATTAAGCCTAGGAATCGCGGGAAACTGTTGATCCACGAGCAATGACTCCACTTTTTGAAACTTATTTCCGGGCTTGCCTAGAAAATTTGCCTGTGACTCAAGACATACCCAATTCAGAGCAGCTTCAACCAACGGTCTTCCGATCTCGAATTCTCGTAGGGCACTAAAAAACCACTGCATCGCCAAACGAAGTCGCGTTTCTTCAATTGTTGGAATAATACTTAGTGCTTTCTCGAAGTTGTCTGTCGCTTTATCGGGCGGTGCAGCAAGTTCATGAAATCCCTCGCCACCTGTAACAAAGGCTAGAGATGAAGACCAGTCTGCCACAGATTTTCTTGTTTCCCTCCACAAATATTGACAGCTCCCGCCAAAATAAATAGACGTGAATGCAAGTAAATCATCTATGATAGTCCTATCGCTGGATGGTTCAAAAACGGAATCATTAGGAGGGATGCCGTAATATTCGATCACTATCGCTGCGTGTTTGAGACAATAGTCCACATCTGAAATTTGTGCTTTGGGAGTTAGAAGGGGATTAAATCCATAGGAAGATTCGTAAGAGAAATCACTTGGTTTTAGGATATACCAATTTCTCTTACTTAAAAATGGTGCAGCAAACTTTGTCCACCAGATTGTATGTGGCGCATTAACTATGTATCTAATGAATGGTTTGGGGGCCGTGACAATCTGTGTCACAATGCACTCTCGTAATTAGGTCGGTCACTTATACAAGTTATACTGTTGGTCTTACACGTCAGTTTACCATGCTGTGATCGGCGCAACAACTGCTGCTGAGCAATAGAAGGCAACAAATAGCCAGAAGGTGACATTTGTAACCGTTGGAGAAAACTTAATTATTTAATAGCATTCGCCTCATTTGTTTGACTTTTATGTTCCAGCCGTTCTTTTCAATTGCGCTGTGTAATTGCTCGATATTCTTCTTAGCTAATTGAGAATATCCTCCGGCAACAACAATGCCTTCTACACTACTTTCATCGCGGGCAATAAGAATGCTATTAGGCATGGGGTCATCGGTATTATCAAATAATCCGAGTTGCTTTTTTTGCTCGTAATTTTTTTGGTAGCAGGTTGCGTAATCATTGATATGTTCTCTGACGTGTTGAACGTAGTCGTTTACCTGTTTGCCTGCCTTCTCCCGAAGTTCTGGATTTCTTCCCAGCTTAATCTCAAGGACAACGAAATGATACTTTCCTGTCTCTCCACGTTTTAGTGCTAACAGGTCAACTCTAGCCCAATTGAGATGGTCCGCGACCTGGCGGTCAATGATAAAAAAATCAGGGTTAGGAGGGTTATCTGTAACGATGACTTGCTCCATCGTTATCTCTTCACCATTGTGCACCTTTCGTATCTGCCCACTGATGCGATCCAGATGATTCCTCTGAAAGAAGCGATGTAACTTGTCGCTTTGGATATTGAAACTAATGTATTCTCCACTAAATCGCCGGTTTAAAGAACAAGCTTCAAGCTTTTTATATATGTCATCAGAGATAAATTTCTTGTGTATCTTCGCTGTGTAGGTTCGACTCATCGTTTTTGGTGTTACCTGGGCAACTGAATTACCTTGGTAGTAAATATTGAAGCAATCCTGCCGGATTTGAAGGTTGTATTCTTCATTCGAATTATTGATGAGTTTGACAACAGGTTTGAGGTCTTTCTTTATCATCTCCCAATCTTCATCCACGTGGCTAAAGAAACGGTCAATAGTTCGTATGTAATTTGTGCTCATTCTTTCCTCCTAAGAGTGGCGATAAGATTACAGGATTAATTCCTGACCATCATCAACTAGGATAACATTAGAGAACATCTCATTGAACCTTTCGGGATAGAAAGTGTGGATCGGGATAATGAATCTCGGTTTAAGAGCTTCACTGATATCTCTCAAATGCTGAAGAACGGCATGACCACTTGTGTGTATCTCCGATAATTCAATACCACGTTCAGCTAAAAACTCAGGCAGATTATTTCTTTCAAGATACCCGTGCCACATCGAGTAGACAGTTGTCGCTTCACCACACTTGGTTATCAAGCTACGGTAGAACCGATTATCCTTGGACAGGACGACTTTATTTTCAGGCTCGATGTAAATCTCCTTTGGTTTTATCCTATGCTTGGCATATTTATACAGGAGCTGTTCATCCAGTTTCGCCAGTTTTTGGGCATGGTGATGAAGAAAGAAGACCCGCACGTTGTCCCAATTGAATTGGGGGATATTCGGTGACAAGTCACGGAGCTTTTCAAGAACGAATGCCGTATACAAGTCTATTATGAAAGTTCTATCGGACTTCTTTGCTGCTCGATATATAGATACGATGCGATCTAGGTTCTGCGACGATGTAAAGACAAAGCAGATTTTCTTATCGACTCGCATCTTGTGAACCAGTGCTTCTTCAACAGAGGTTTCGTCAGGATAAAGCCCCTCTTCTCTACCGATCATCGAGCCTTCCATGATCAGATAATCTATGTTCTCAGGAGGTTGCTTTATCAACCTTTCAAGTAAGATCTTTTTCCTTCCGTGACCGCGGAAATCACCCGTATAGAATATCCTCTTCTGGTCATGTTCTATGAGAAATGCAGCGGCGTCAGGAGCAGAGTGATCCATGAGATATGGAGTGATGGTGAAACCGCTGATTTTAAAAGGTCTCCACATCATAAACGTTTTGATATTAACAACATTGATATTAGCTTCGATGAAGAGGTTTGACACTTCAGCTAATGACTTGGTTCCCCTGCTCATATATATGGGGATATCCGGTTGAACGAATTGCAGGAATCCATAGTGGTCTTGATGGGCATGAGATAATAGTACCGCTGAAACAGGTGATTGACTGGAATTATAAAGGCCTTCGATAGCAGGTAATATCTTAAGATCGATCAACTGTTGAGCACTTTTCCCTTTGTGTACGCTCCACTCGAACTGTGTCCTGTCCGATTTTACTAGGGGCATACCAAAGTCTAGAATCAGTCGCGCGCCAGTAGAGTCGGAAGATATTTGGACACAGCTTCCCCCGATTTCATGGGTGCCACGATGAATCGTGAGTCTCACGCACGTATTATAATGCTGGTTATCAACTTCTTACAAACGGTGTAATTACTGCAAAAGCTATAGGGTTAAATGTATGCAAGGAATAGTAAACAAATCATCGTTTTGTGCAGGGGATGGTGTCGCTCTGCCACGAGGGCTCTTGAAATTTTCTCTCTAGGCTGGTCTAAAGCTATGAAGTCCCTGAAATAATCGCTCTTCACATAATCGGTGGAAATGAAGACTACCTGAACTGGATCGACAGCGAGGTTAGAGGAGCTGAACGTCTGGCAACTCAGATTTACTTTCACGGTTAATGTTAGTACTTCAAAATGATACCCTCGTCACAACCGTCGGCAACGGAGATTACCTGAAGCGGATAGATAACGAAGCCAGGCAGAAGCCAGCTAACCATATAAGAATGCAGAGTTGGTTGTATAATGAGAAATATAGGCACTTAGGCAGTGAAGGAGGTCACCTATGATTGCAGTAGGCAGCAAGGCACATGATTTTATGTTGAGCGACCACAACGGTAAGCAGGTGACATTATCAGGCATTAAAGGTAGAAAAGTGCTGCTCTCATTTCACCCGCTAGCTTGGACTAGCGTCTGTGCCGAGCAGATGAAATCACTGGAAGCTAACTATGCACAGTTAGAAAAGCTGAACACCATAGCTTTTGGTTTGAGCATCGATTCGGTGCCCTGCAAGAAGGCCTGGGCTAAGGAGCTGGCTATTGCCAAAACCAGTCTCCTCTGTGACTTCTGGCCTCACGGTGGCGTGGCCAAGTTGTACGATATATTCAGGGAGAAGGATGGATTTTCCGAGAGAGCCAACATTGTTGTCGACGAAAATCTAAAGGTCACATTTGCTCAGACCTATCCCATCTCCCAGCTGCCCGATATCAACGAGATCATAAAACTTCTGGACGGAAAGCGTTGATGAGCTAGATGAAACGTTCGAACCGGTCTTTTTTAGCCCGGCATATCGGACATAATTCAGGCGGGCCGTCTCTGGCGCATAAATAGCCGCAGACCTTACACCTCCATACCGGGAGGGGGAGTTCCACCAGGCCTTTCTGAGGTTTGGTCGCTTTCTTTGCCAGCACGTTCGCTGGCCGTCGTTCGGGTATCGATCCTATGGTCTTTTCGCCGTTGACAACCGCCTGGGAGACGTAAAGGCCGCAATAACAGGTGTCGTATTCGCTAAGGTCGGGATCTCTGTAATCGCAGGGACATATGATGTCCAAGTCCTTCTCCTTAACTCCGGAAGCCAGCCGGCACGGGCAAGCCATGTACCCGTATCGCTTCTCATTTACCAGCAGGCCTTTTACCAGGTCTTTGGTAAGCTCAACGTCCGGGTTAAGGAAATAGCTGCCGTATTGAGCGTCTCTCTTTAGTTTCTCATACCTGCTATCGATCTCGCTCCCTGTTATTGGCGGCTGATTCGTCATTTCTTCAAAAGCTCCAATATTCTGGGCTCGTCAAAGCCGACTACGCACTGATTGTTTATTACCAGAGTCGGGTACGTGCACTGCGGGTTCCATTTCTTTACCACTTTGACAGTGTCATCCCTTTCTTTGCCTTGCAGCAGATCTACGTATTCGTAGTCGTATTCGACGCCCAGATCGTCCAACAGTTTCCTTGTCTTTTTGCACCATCCACACGTGCTCAAGGCATACAGCATAACTTGACCCGCATTCTTGCCGGGAACATGTTCCACGACCATATCCACATCTCCTTTCGTCAAAATGCCCTATCACTATTATACATTTTTGGCTAGTTTGGTATTCATTACCTGTCACGCGCATACGTGGTGTACCATAAAATCCCTCTCTTTCTCCCTTTACAAAAGGGAGACATGATCTCCCCACTTGAAGAGGGCCTCCTCTCAATTTTCTCCCCCTTAGGAAAAGGGGGACATAGGGGGATTTGAGGCGCCAGCCCTGGATTTATTGGATTAATCGCCTTGTTACGTTGCTGGAATTGGGTAAGTTAGCTAAAATAGACGTCGCGGAGGTAAACGTGGCTAAGTTTGACCCTAGTTTGAGAAATAGATATTCCAGGCAAACCGTTTTCCCCGGCATAGGTGAAGAGGGTCAAGCAAAGCTATTAAGCAGCAGCGCAGTTATCATAGGCTGCGGAGCACTGGGCTGCAATATTGCAAACCTACTGGTGCGTGCCGGCGTCGGCAAAGTGAAAATCGTGGACCGGGATTTCCCCGAGTACCATAATCTGCAGCGGCAGGTGCTCTTTGATGAGGATGATATTCGCGCCAAATTGCCCAAGGCCGTGGCCGCCGAACGCCATTTGACTAAGGTGAACTCCACTATTGAGGTTAGGGGTATCGTGGCTGACGTGAACTATACCAATATCGAGGAATTATGCCGTGGTGCCGATATAATACTCGATGGCCTGGATAACGCCGAGACACGCTTTCTCATAAACGATGTGTCGCTTAAGCACAAGATACCGTGGGTCTACGGTGCGGCTCTGACTTCGGCCGGGATGAGCATGAACATAATTCCCGGTGAAACGCCGTGCCTCAGATGCATCTATCCCAGTCCGGCTCCGAGGTCTATCACACAAACCTGTGAGACGGCGGGAATAGTAGGTACGGTTCCGGCTATCGTGGGCGCTCTTCAGGCCACGGAGGCGATGAAGATCCTGATAGGGTCCAAGGAAATAAACCGTGACCTCATTTGCCTTGATGTCTGGTACGGAACCTTCCAGCATTTCCAGATAAAGCCTCGGAAAAACTGCCCCACCTGTACCGGAAAGTATGAGTTCTTAGACGAGAAATTTGACGTAAAAACTACGGTTTTGTGCGGGCAGAGCCGGTCTGTGCAGGTGGTGAGTACCAGTATAAAGTCGATTTCTTTGAGCAAGCTCGCATCGCGGCTCAAAGGCGCCAGCGATATAACGAAAACAGAGCACATGCTGGACTTTATGATCGGCGATCACGAGATTGCGGTATTTCCGGATGGCCGTGCCGTTATCAAAAACACGACCGATGAATCAACGGCCAGAGATCTCTATGATAAGTATGTCAGGCAGTTGATTTGAGCCTGGCGTCACTGAACCTCAATGCGTTCCACCCACTTGACTCAATTGCTGCCGTATTCGCCTTTTACCACCAGACGCAAAGGATAGCCGTGGTCTAAAGGTAGAACCTGGCCATCGACTGTATGTGCCAGGTAAACCTCGTTTTTCATGACCTTGTCCCGGGGTAGCGTTTTTTGGTATCCGCCTATTGCGTAGAAGACTATCTTGGTTCCTTGCTGCTGTATGCCGGCCTCGTTCAATAACGTAGCCACCGGCACACCTGTCCACTCCGCATTGTCGATGAAGACTCCCGGGCACTCCATCAGCACCACGTCGGTCACTGTGGGGTACTTCAGGATTTCGTCATAAGTCAGGCTCAGTGGCTTGTCTACCAGTCCGTCGACGGTAAGGCGATATTTAGCCATATCCGGCTCTGCCGGGGGAAAGCCGGTCTTATGGAGTAGCTCGACGGGTGTTACGGGAAGATTCGAGTAAGCTCCAGCTTGTCCCGCTGTGGTCGCGGCGCAAGAGATGGCCGGCAATGCTATCGCCGCCACGACTATCAATGATATCCACAGGGGGGAATTACTAATTTTCAACATTTAACCCCTTCGGTTTGGGCTTAAAATTTATTCTCCGGGAAAGTTGCGGGATTGTATGTGACTTCTATCTCGGTTTCATTCATTTCGAGGCAGATCAGGCTGAGCTGGCAGCGTGTGATTTCGTTTTGTGCTAAAATTGCTCGATTGTTACCCGGGGGACTCTCGGGAATTGATTCTTCATGACTGATCAGAAAATCTCCGCCGCAGCCGACAAGAAGCAGAAGTTCTATTATGGCTACATCATTGTGGCCGCTGCCCTGTTGATCATCATTCTGGATTACGGTGCTCGCCTTACCTTTGGCGTCTTCTTCAAGCCAACCATGAACGAGTTCGATTGGAGCCGGACCATAATTTCGGGCGCCTTCACCTTATCCACCTTACTGCAGGGCGTGTGCTCAATGTTCATGGGCAGGTGGAACGACAAGCTTGGCCCCAGGTTCGTGATGACGTTTTGCGGTGCCATTTTTGGTGTCGGCTATTTATTGATGGCGCTGGTCAATAATGTCTGGGAGCTATATGTCATCTATGGGGTGGTAATAGGAGTGGGGATGAGTGGTGCCTTCGTTGCCCTGTTGTCGACCGTGGCCAGGTGGTTTGTGAAGCGAAGAGGTATTATGACGGGAATTGTCATATGCGGTGTGGGGCTGGGCACTTTCATCATACCGCCGCTGGCTAATTCGTTAATCGCCGCCTACGGCTGGCGCATGTCGTATCTACTGTTAGGCGGTGTGGTCCTGGTACTTGGCGTGCTGGCCGCTCAGGTATTGAGGCGCGACCCTTCTAAGAAAGGGCTGATGCCCTATGGCGAAGCAGTGATCGGCCCAAAACAGGTGGCTTCGGGCGACCAGGGCCTTTCTCTGAGTGAAGCCGCTAGGACCGGGCAATTCTGGATGGCGCTGCTGATCTTCTTCTGCCTGGGATACAGCGTATTCACCATAAATATTCATCTGGTCCCCGCCATTACCGATATGGGAATTTCAGCCGCCACCGCCGCCGGTGTTCTGGGGATAACGGGGGCCAGCACGGCTGCCGGTTGCCTTATAATGGGTGCTGCGATTGACCGAATTGGCAGCAGGCGCGTGGCTATCATTTGCTTCACCCTGCTAGCGGCCAGCGCACTCTGGCTGGTGGTCATCAAAGACGTCTGGGTTATCTACCTCTATGCCATTGTCTTTGGTATAGGCTTCGGGCGGTAATGCGCCGGTGGAATCAACCATAACCGCCGAACTGTTCGGGATGAAGTCGCACGGGGCCATTTTCGGTGTCGTAAGCTTGTGCTTCACTATTGGAGGCGCTATAGGTCCGTTCATAAGCGGGTATCTGTTTGATATCACCGGCAGTTATCATGTGGCTTTCTTCATTGCTGCCGCTGCTGCTGCCATTGGCATAGCGTTTTCTGCGCTGCTCAAACCGATCAGACGACCGGCCCTGCAGCCTCAAATTTCTCAATAAGGGCTTTGTCGACACAGACCATTGACAATGTCTGAGTAAAAATTTAGAATGCAATCCGGTCATGTAAGACGACCTTAACAACAAAAACAGCGAGTTGGGCGGGCAGTGATGTGATATGAAGGGCACCGGAATCGTAAGATATTGGCGAGCGATGAACGGTGCCCTTTAAATTTAAGCAAGACTTGATATAAGGAGGTGCGTAGGTGTGAGTGAGATTATGAAGGCTAATTAGTTAGGGAACCTGTAAATCTATTATCAAGGAGGAGTATCAAATGGCAAAAAGGGACCTGACACCTGCCCCAACTGGAAACGAAGTCTTGATGAAGGCTTTTGAAGAGTCCAAAGGTAAAACGGTGGATGTCGTCGTTGAACAGGAAGTAGCTGGAGTTACACCTGAGATGTTTAACTGGTGGATGGGTAAGGCCATTATGCCCTTTTACCGGGCCTGGTGGCCGGAAATGCACTTCGCGGCTGAACTGGTGATGCCGCCAGGTGCGAAAGAGCCACGCGTAATAATAAAGGAAATGATTACGCCGTATTATACTGAGTTTCGCTGCGGTCTCATCCCAGGGGGCATCAGCTTCCTGACTCCTGATGACAAAAAGATGGGCCAGCTTATTCATACGCCTACGGCGTCAGCCAAAGGCATAAAAATGCGCTCGGTATTTACGTTTCCGGCAACAACGCCCAAGTCCTTTCTTGACGCTATGTACAAGCATTGTAAAGGGGAAATGCAGGATTTTCCGAAATTCCTTCCCGAGCTTTACAAACAACAAGTCAAGAAGTGACCTTCGTGGATGCAGTCCACGGCTAGAATCTTTGTGGCAATACAAGTTGAGAGGCGATAATAGGGTTGAAGTAAGGATAATCTTACTTCAACCCCGGTTGTTAGTCTTTCTGGTGCCGTTAATAGGGCAGGATATCTCTCTTGGCCACGCCGTTTACCAGTATTGCCATTGACAGGTACCAGGCGATAACGGCCACTACTATTCCCAGATAGCCACCGGCTGCCTTGAAAAATCCGGAGTACTCGCCGACAGCCAGCAAAAAGAAGGTGATGGTTAGTGCCACGAAGAGCACTCTGATTCCTTTGTGAGTATGGAATGAAGCCACTGTTGCGTAGAGCGTGAACAGCCCCCAGGCGAAGAGAAATGCTGCCATGCCGGCCGGCGGCACCGCCGCGATGACTTTGGCTTGCTCCAGGACTACCATCAGCGCCAGCCCCATCCAGAATGCTCCGAAAGAGCTGAAACAAGTGGCACCGAAGATATTCCCCACCTTGAATTCCCACATGCCCGCCAGTATCTGGGCCAGCCCGCCGTAGAAAAATGCCATTCCCAGCACCATCCCCAGGCCTTCAGGTTTAAGTATCCCTGAGTTAACCAGGCTCAAAAGGAAAGTGGTGAGAGCGAATCCACCCAGTCCGAGTGCCCCGGGTTAGCTATAGTTTCCTGATCGGCCATATAGTCTCCTCCTTCTTTGTTCATGAATTATTGGAACGGGATAGAACGGGCATAATAAATCGGGGCGACTGGAATTGAGCTTCTGTGCATTATCGTCCCGAAAGCTTTACGTCACCGACCCCGCCGCACTGCAAGCGAAACATTATAAATCAAATTGTTAGTCGACATCAAGCTTAGCCCGTGCGTATTGACTGGCATGCTATAATCATGCTTGGCTGCTTCAAATTCAATCAGGTCAGAGGGTCAGCGAGGCGGGTTTTCACATAAGCCATAAAAAGAGTGGTGGAATAGTATGGGTGCCACGTTTACGGTAACCACAGGGTTGTCGATCCTTATTTCTTCAAACATTACGATTTCTATAGTCACGTGCAATGTGTTTATTCCTGAGTTTAGTATTCCAGAGCTTGAGCCGTAAGCATCAATGGAGCGGATAAAATAGAACTCCGCACGACTAATCATCGCAATGAGGATGGAGGTGTCCGAGATGCGCAGTACTTGAGCTACTACATTATTTCAACGGAATGACGATTGAATAAGAGGAGGAAGTATCTAATGCAAAGCAAGTTCCCCAAATTGGCTGAGCCCGGGTTCATAGGTAATCTAGCGCTGAAAAACAGGATTATAAAAGCTCCACAATGCTCCGTACTGGCCAGCCCCGACGGCTCAGTAACCGAGAGGATGATACGCTATTATAAGGACGTTGCTCAGGGTGGCGTTAGCATGATAATTCTTGAATATGCCTGGATAGATAACGATGCCAGTAAAGCCGGTCCGTGCCAGCTGGGCATTGCCAGCCTGGAACACTTGCCCGGGCTGTCGCTGCTGGCAAATGCCATACAGGCGAATGGGGCCAAGGCGGCGATTCAGATATCACACGCCGGGCGACAGAAATTCAACTTCGCCCGGCCGATCAAGGCGCCTTCGACTGTGCCGTGGGAAGAGATGTACTACCAGGGCTGCCCGCCGCCGGATGAACTGACTTTCGACGAGATAAAGCAGATCGTTAAATCTTTTGGAGACGCGGCGCATAATGCACAAATGGCAGGCTTCGATATGGTCGAGGTGCACGCCTGTCATGGCTATCTTATTTCTAATTTCCTGTCACCCCGAACAAATAAGCGTACCGATTGGTATGGTGGTTCGTTAGACAACCGCCTGCGTTTTACACTGGAAGTGGTGAACCAGATTAAATCCCAGGTGGCGCCTGGTTTCCCGGTTTGCGTCAGGGTTAGCGGCACTGATTATGAACCGGATGGCACCACAATCGAGGAGACAATACAGCTCTGCAAGCGTCTCGAGGCCATGGGCGTGGCTGCGATTCACGTTTCGGGAGGGAACCATCACCAGTCCATTCACGAAATCTGCCCTACCGGGATGTCATTAGCGCACAATGTGTGGGCAGCGGAGGCTGTAAAGAAGCAGGTGAAGATTCCCGTTATTGCCTCCGGTTCGATTACCAATCCCGAGCTGGCTGAGAGTATTCTGGCGGATGGAAAGGGCGACTTCATCAGTCTCGGTCGGCCTTTGTGGGCAGACCCGCAATGGCCCCTGAAGGCACTCAGCGGGAAGCCGCAAGACATAAGGCCCTGCATACGCTGTAACGATGGTTGTCTGGACAGAGGGCTTCGTCAGGCTAGAGCCATCACATGCTCTGTTAATATTGCGGTCGGCAAGGAAGATGAATTCAGCATTACTAAGGCCGACAGGAGCCGAAACGTGGCGGTTATCGGTGGTGGTCCGGCCGGGATGGAGGCGGCGCGGGTCTGCGCCCTGAAAGGGCACAACGTCACTCTGTACGAGAAGCGCCAGCTAGGGGGTGCTCTTAACGAGGCCTCAATTCCCGACTTCAAAGCACCCGATCTGAAACCGCTTATCGACTATTTTGCTACGCAGATGAAAGAGCTGAAGATCAAGGTTTTGAAAAAGGAGGCCGAACCTCAGGATATCATAGACGGCAAATTTGACACGGTCATTGTGGCTACTGGAGCCACTTCCATAATTCCTGAGGACGTCCCCGGTATCACCAAGCCGCACGTAGCCACTGCGGTGGACGTGCTCCGGGGTAACGCCAAAGTTGGAGAGAAAATAGTGGTTGTCGGCAGCGGCATAGTGGGCATAGAGGTCGGCGTGTTCTTAGCCGAGCAAGGCAAAGAGGTGACCTTCGTTGAAATGCTTGATATGTTCATGAATGGAGTTGGCTGGGACGAGCAGGCCGTATACGGTGAACGCTTGAGGAAGCTTAAGATATCAGTCCAAAAAGGAAAACGGCTGGAGAGCGTATCGGATAAGGATATTCACGGTGGTCAACAGGTATGGCATGCGGACCAAGATTCCGGCTGACACGGTGGTGCTGGCTGCCGGCCTTAAACCCAACAGGGACCTAATTGGAGCCTTAAGAAAGGCCGGCATTCAAGTTATGGAGGCGGGAGATTGCGTGCGGCCGCGCAAAATCATGGATGCCATACACGAAGGACATCTGGCCGCCAAGCTGATGTAGCTTTTAAGAAAATAAATCAGGAGGAGGTAGCATGAGGAAATTAGCCATATCGATATTAGCAGCCATAATACTGCTGGCTTTACTGGCCGGTGCCTGTGCTCAACCGGCATCGACGCCGGGTGCGGCACCGACCACTGCCGCGCCACCTAAGACATTGCCTATCGGCATCTCAACGCCGCTGACGGGCACCGCCGCGCACCACGGCACCATGATGCAAAACGGCACGCTTCTGGCCATCGAAAATCAGAACGCTGAAGGCGGCGTCACTATTGGCGGCCAGAAGTATATGCTGGAGCCCATCGTCCGTGACAACAAGTGGGACTTGATTGTGGCCAATTCCGTCGCCGAAGAGCTAGTATTCGACAAAGGAGTGAAGGCCATCGCCGGGCCCTTTGTCATGGACGCTATATCTACGCAGATGGTCACCGAACCTAATAAAGTGCTAATGTTCGCCCTGACGGTGACCACACCGCAGATGACCGGCCCGAACAAACCCTATACTTTCTTCACCGGTTTCCCTTTCATTGAGTTGTACGATAGTCAGTGCGCCTACTTCCAAAAATTCTACCCCGAGGCGAAGAAGATGCTGACACTGGCGATTGACCTGCCTGACCAGCAAGTCTTCACCGGTTGCGCTCAAACTATATGCCCGCGCTATGGGCTGGAGTGGATCGGCGAGGAGAAGTTCCCGATTTCCATTACAGACTTTATGCCGGTGATCACGCGGGTGCTGGCTAAGAATCCGGATATCATAGACACGGCCCAGTTCGGCTCACTCGGGGGATTGGGTGCCCTTGAAGTCAAGCAGTTACGGGAGGCCGGCTTCAAAGGCATTATCATGGTGCCGGGCAGTATTCTCCGGGAGATGTTGGAGGATGCCGTACCGAAAGATTATCTGTATAAGTTTACCTGCGGCGAATTAGATGTTAACAGTCCCATAGATGGCGAAGCCTACAAGAGCTATGGCGCACAGTTTCAGAAACGGTTCAACATGCTGCCCAATAACCTGGCCTATTTGGAGTACAACGTTATGAAAGGCTTCTTTCAGTTCCTCAACGGCCAGAATACTATGGATACAACCGCCTGGATGGAGGGCTTCGCCAACTATTGCTGGGACGGGCTATGGGGATTTAAAAGTTGCTGGGTAGGCAAGCCGCTATTCGGCATCAACCGCTCCGTTTTAGGTCCCACGCTTATACAGGAGTATACGAACGGCAAACTGGAAGCGAAGTGGAGTGCTCCTATTCCTTATGACTTGGTTGTAGAGAAATAGCCGCCTGGCCGGCATTTTTTGAGAAACGGGGGTTTGCTATTTCCCCCGTTTCTTCTTATTGGTTTGCTTCCAGGTTTCCGCACTCTGCATTACGCCGCGGGCGTCGCTGAGCGATATCTCGGTGTAATTCGGGCCGGCGATCATGACCGCCATCTCCTTTGTCCGCGACTCGCCTTCGAGTGTCTGAAGGGTGCTGACCGTGCGGTCGCCCGCACCATGCTTGTGCACGTTATAATGCGCGTCGGCGAAGGCAGCGATCTGGGGAAGATGGGTTACGCAGATAACCTGGCGATTCTGTGCCAGCGCCCACAGCTTCTTGCCTATTATCTCGCCGCTTCTTCCGCCCACGCCGATGTCTATCTCGTCGAAGATAAGTATCGGGATATTATCCACCTCGGATAGAGCGCCTTTAAGCGCCAGGGTGAAGCGGGAGATTTCGCCGGTGGAGGCAATTTTGGTTATGGACTTTAACGGTTCCCCGGGATTGGTGGAAGCCGTGAACTCAACGAGGTCGACCCCTTCAGGAGTGAAGGCGTAAGTCTTTCCATTCGGCAGGGGAATTCCTGTTTCCGCCTCCTCGCGGGTCATGGACACGTCGAATTCAACCTGCGCCATGTTCAAATCCTGAAGCTCCTTCTTCACCTCTGTCACCAGTTTGGCCGCCGCTTTCGAGCGCGCTTCGGAAAGTTGGGCGGCTATCCGTCCCATCTCCCCTCTGAGCTGCGAGCACATATTCACCAGTTCGGCCCGCCTTTCCGAAGAAAATGAGATGCTTTCAAGCTCCTTTTCCGTCTTCTCGGCAAAGCCCAGTATGTCAGCGATGGTCTGTCCGTATTTTCGCTTGAGATTTTTTATCAGCTCCAGGCGTGTCTCCACCTCTTCGAGCCTGGCCGGATTATTCTCCAGTTTATCGCTGTAAGAGCGGATATCACGCGCCGCCTCTTCGATGCCAAGCGCCGCCTCCGACAGGTAATTCAGTTGCTGGCCGAGCGTCGGGTCTAGCTGGACCAGTTTCTTCATGACTTCGACGGCTTCATTCAACCTGTCCAGAGCCGGAGATGAAGCCCCCGAGGCATCTTCTCTGGATAGGGCCTGATAGGCTTCATAAGACATCGCTCTCAGCTGCTCGGCCGATGACAGGATATTCCGCTCCCGTTCCAGCTCCTCTTCTTCCTCAGGTTGTAGTTTTGCTCGCTTTATTTCATCGAGCTGAAAGCCTAAGAATTCCTGCCGGCGGGCCATATCTTCTTCCTGTTCCGCCAGCGCCTTAAGCTCCTGTTCCAGCTGGTTCAACTCCGTGACCCTGGCGCTGAAGCTTTGGCGTAAGTCAGTGGTATGCCCGTAGGCGTCGAGGAAATCCAGGTGATATTTTCTGTCCAGTAGAGATAGGTGCTCGCTCTGGCCGTGGATATCAACCAGCAGCCGCCCGATTTGGCGCAGGACTGCTTTGGTCACGGCATGCCCGTTTACCCGGAGGACACTGCGGCCGCCCCTCTTGGATTCGCAGCTGATTACCAGGTTATCCTCGTCGGACCGGAGGCCCTTTTCGGCCAGCAGCTCTTTGAGCGGTTGCAGGCTTTCATTATCGGGCAAGGCGAAAACGCCTTCGATCAGGGCTTCGTTGCTGCCGTGGCGGATGACTTCATCATCCACCTTGCCTTCCAGCAGCGTCTCGACGGCGTCGATGACCAGTGATTTGCCGGCTCCCGTTTCGCCGGTAATGACGTTCAACCCGCCGCCCAGGTTCCAGTCCAGGCTTTCGATGATTCCCAGTCCTCTGACTCTTAGTTCCAGTAGCAAACCCTGTCTCCTGCAACTGGTAATGTGGATAGCTTGAAATGCCGTTCATATTTTACCACTTATGGCCGGGCAATGTAGGGGCCCCGATTTTGTCGGGGCCCGCAAACGCCGACGGACGGACATGAAGGTCCATCCCTACATCGTGTCATTCAGAGGTCCCCCCCGATTCTATCGAGGCAATCGGGGGACCGAAGAATCTCGGTTGTGGGAGGGGATGCAGAGATTGCCACGTCCAGATTTCATCAGGACTCGCAATGACGGGGAAATAGCAATCAATGTAGGGGCCCCGATAACAAATCGGGGTCCCTACAGCTGTAGGTTGTCTTCCCCTTAGGAAAAGGGGGCTCTAAAATCCCTCTCCATCTCCCTTTATGAAAGGGAGAAATCAGATGGTCTACAATGTAGGGGCCGACCTTTAGGTCGGCCCGTCCTCTCACCACCTCGGGCGGGCCTAAAGGCGCGCCCCTACGTCTCTATGTCCCCGATTGCATCGGGGCGAGGCAATCTCTAAATTGAGATCGCCACGGCGCTGCGCCCCTCGCGATGACGGAAAATTAATGATCGCCGTAATCTCTCCTCTATTTTTGCTTTTTGATCTTCTTTCGATTGGCTATTCGTACATGAAATCACTTAAAATATCTATTCGGAATGAATTACAGAGACGACCTAAGAAACATTGTCATAATCGCGCACGTAGACCACGGCAAGACGAGCCTGATTGATATGATGCTGAAACAGAGCAAAGTCTTCCGTGATAACCAGCAGATGGGCAACCTAATACTCGACAGGAACGCCCTGGAACGGGAAAAGGGCATTACCATCCTGGCCAAGAACACAGCAGTCATGTACCGCGGCGTAAAGATAAACATCATAGACACTCCCGGCCATGCCGATTTCAGCGGCGAAGTGGAGCGGGTCATGAACATGGCCGACGGCTGCCTGTTGCTGGTTGATTCCATCGATGGGCCCATGCCTCAGACCAGGTTTGTGCTGAAGCAGGCGTTGAGCAAGGGGCTGAAGCCGATCGTGGTCATCAACAAGATAGACAGGGAAAACTCCAGGATAGCCGAGGTAGTCAATCTGACTCAGGACCTGTTTCTGGAACTGGCTACTGATGCCGAGCAGCTTGACTTTCCCATTCTATACGCCAGCGCCAGAGACGGTACGGCTACCACTGACCCGGAGAAAGAGGGCGAAGACCTTATCCCCCTGTTCGAAGCCATACTCGAAAAAGTCCCGCCACCCGGCATCGAGGCCGGCCCTTTCCAGATGCTGGTATCCAACCTCGACTACAGCAGCTATAAGGGCAAAATCGCCATTGGCAAAATCTACCGCGGCAGCGTCAAGCCGCATGATAAGGTCAGCGTAATCGCTGGAGATGGCAGCACGCAGAACTACGAGGTGGGCCAGGTGTTCACCTTTATTGGCCTGGAGCAACCGGAGGTGGAGGAGGCAACCGCGGGTGATATCGTGGCCATAACCGGCATTGAAACGGTAAGCATAGGAGATACGGTAACCAGCCCCGAACAGCCGGATGCTTTACCTCGCATAGAGATAGGCGAACCCACGTTGAAGATGATGTTCGGCGTGAATACTTCGCCGTTCGGCGGCAGAGAGGGGAAATACTGTACGTCACGGCAGCTCCGTGAACGGCTTTACCGGGAGCTGGAGACGAATCTGAGCCTTAAGGTCGAAGACACCGAAACCCCTGAAATTTTTTTGGTGTCCGGCCGGGGCGAGCTACATCTGGCCATACTTATCGAGACCATGCGTCGCCAGGACTACGAATTTGAAATCTCTAAGCCGGAAGTCATAACCAAAGAAATAGACGGCAAGCTTATGGAACCTGTGGAAGAGCTAACCATCGATACGCGTGAAGAACACGTGGGCGCTCTCATGGAAATCTTAAGCCCGCGCCAGGCCAAATTGGCCAATATGCGTAACGATGGACAGGGCAATGTGCGGCTGGTGTTTCACATTCCCACGCGTGGTCTAATCGGCTTCCGCAGCATGTTTTTAACGGCTACCCGTGGTGAGGGCATTATGAGCACGCTGTTCCTGGGATATGAACCGTGGTACGGAGATATCATTTCCACTCGTAGCGGCATGCTGGTAGCCTCTGAAAATGGTACTGCTGTCACCTACGGATTAAACAATGCCCAGGGAAGAGGCATAACCTTCATTGAGCCGGGCACGGCCGTATACGAAGGTATGATAGTCGGGATGAATTCCCGTGGGACCGACCTGGCAGTCAACGTGGCCAAAGAGAAGAAACAGACCAACATCCGTGCCTCCACAGCCGACATTGCTATTAAGCTGACGCCGCCGCTGAAATTCAGCCTGGAAGAAGCTCTGAGCATGATCGGCGACGACGAGCTCGTTGAGGTCACGCCCAGCAACATCAGATTGCGCAAGCGGCTGCTGACACAAAATCAACGTGCCAGAGCCCGCCATGCCGCCGGCAGGGAATCACAGTCAATGTAAGTGTAGGGGCGTGTCTTCAGACCCGCCCGAAAACGCTAGCGGACGGACTTAAAGGTCCATCCCTACACCCGCCCGCAAATGCTCGCGGCCCCTTTTCTTGGTCATTGCGAGCCCCCCGATTTATCGGGGTAATCGGGACAGCCAACGTAGGGGTGTGCCCCAATTGTCATTCCGAGGAGCCCCGACAAGTCGGGCGACGAAGGAATCTCGGTGGTGGGGGAATTCAGAGATCGCCACGTCCCCCGATTGTATCGGCGTCCTTCGCGATGACAAATAGAAATGTACGGCGGGTCTTCAGACCCGCCCGCCCGAGCCTTTTGCCGATTTATGCTAATATCTAAGCAACCAAGAAATGCCAGATACTATCGAGGGCAGAAATCCCGTTATCGAGGCGCTGAAGAGCGGCCGCCCCATAAATAAGCTGTTGCTGGCCCGCTATGCCGTGCCGGGCTCGGCACTTTCTGAAATATTGGACCTGTCCCGGTCCAGAAAAATTCCCGTAGAGTTCGTGGAAAAGCGCTTCATTGAAAAGTTAGCCACGACTTCTGCTCACCAGGGCGTTATTGCCTATACTGCGGTCAAGGAATACGTTACGTGGGAAGATCTACTGGCTATCTCCGGAGACAAAAATGAGCCACCCCTTTATTGTATCCTGGATGGCATTGAAGATCCTTATAATCTCGGAGCCATCATCAGGACTGCAGAAGCCAGCGGCATTCACGGCGTGATCACCCGCTCCAGGAGAGCGGTGGGACTCACGGCGACGGTGGCCAAGGCCTCGGCCGGTGCCGTGGAGTACGTGCCGGTGGCCAGGGTAGCCAACATCTCCCAGACGATGCTTGAGCTGGGGAAGAATGGTGTCTGGACCGTCGGCGTAGACCAGGCCGGCACGATTCCCTATAACCAGGTGGATTTCAAATTGCCCACGGCCATCGTGATTGGCAGCGAAGGTAAGGGACTATCGGAGCTGGTCAGAAAGAGGTGCGACTCTCTGGCGTTTATCCCTATGCAGGGCAGCATTACCTCGCTCAATGCCTCTATCGCTGCCGCCCTGGTGATGTATGAAGCCTACAGGCAGAGGGGATGGCAGTCTTCGCAGTCCTCTAAATAGCCATACGCCTGCCCGGATTGACATAACGAACACGAAGAATTTGGGATGCTCAGGTCCCGTAATCACCTAAACTTGCTTTCTGTATAATGAAGCAAAGAGAAAGGAGATAATAATGTTATCAGGATCTTTACTCATGCTAGTTTTGGGCTTAAATCTAATAGTGATGAAGTACGTGCTAAAGGTATCGGGTGCAGTTCCAGACGCAGCACGATGTGGGTTAGCCAAAAATGGGGCGATTCTCGCGTTCCTTGGAATAGTTGTATGGGGTCTGGGCATAGCTATGTGGGGATATAACTGGCAACTGCATCTTAACGATTGGAGTGATATAACAAAAGTGGGGGCCGCCATATTAGGCATCGGAGCTTCTTTGATAGTACGAACATATGGGCGTCGGCATGAAAGAATAGTGAACAGTGGTGCGTGGGCTGCAGTTGGGATTGGAATCCTGCTTTTCTTAGCTAATTTCGTTATACCATACGTAGTAAAGTCGCCCGGGACGTCTGGGTGAGCCAGCACTTCCGGCCTGTATTTACAGGCGTATCTTGGTCTTTAGACAATAGTTTACTCCAGCGGCATACGTAGTACCATCTTGGCCAGGTCCCAGCAGTGCTCGTACAGGTGAAGCCCCTTGCTGAAGGCTATAAGATTGCCGTCGTCCACCCCGATCTCTTTCGCCATATATTCTTTCAGCAGCTGCAGGCCGCCCAGGTTGGTGGGGAAACCGCCCCATAAGTCCCAGCTCCTGAAGTAGAGAATGAAGCTCAGTCGTCCGTCCTGCACCCTGGTATCCACTACCCTGAGACATGGCGGGTCTTTCAGGTAAATGCTGTTCCGGCTGCCGACGGTCATGCACATCTGGTTGGTATCGAAGCCCAGCTTATAGCGCTTGATGACCTCGTCTATTTGCTCGGCCAGGTCTTCGCCGTAGGTGTACTCCTCGTTCTCCTGCTTGGCGGCCGTCATCAAATAAGACATATATTCCTCGATGACCTCATCCGTAGTCGGCGCCGGCACGCCGGAGGGCACGTCCGGCCGTAACGGTCTCACCCCGGGATTGCGGATGGTGATGGAAACAAGAGGTATCTCTTTGCGGTGCGTGCCCTCGAAACTCCCTTGCTGTATCAGATATGTCCTGCCCTCCAGCAAGGCCTTGTTGAGACATTGGAACCAGGCGTCTCCGATGGTGAGTGCCTGAATTGCTGTCAGCTCCATGTGCAACCTCCGGTCGGGGGTTTTCTGGTAGCCATAAGTATACCAAAAACCTTCTGCTGGCAGTACCCCGATGGCGGCACGCCAATCGGGGTCGGGGCCTACGGCCTTTCGCCCGGCATTTCGACAAGTCATAGATGCCTGGCAATAGCTATAGCTGGTTATCTGGTTTCTCGATTGTGCAATGAGTTGATTGCCGGTTGTAGATGGCGTTCAAAACTTCCAGTGTTTCACGGTTGGTAATCTCTTTGGCAAGGTCCGGTGTTGATTGCACGGCATTGCCCCAAAGCCCTTTACAAATTTGACGGCAAATGCTATCGTTAATATAGAATCACGATGAGAGGCCAACCAAAGGGTTCCGTCCCGCGGTAATGCCTCTCTTTTTAGTTTAGCCTCTCTTATTGACTTCCCTACCATCGCTCACAATAATGAGCATGTACTCCATGATTGGAGCATTAAGCAATAATTGCCTCTGCTGAGAGATTCATTGAGAAGTAGTGGTAATTCTGGGGATTAAGGAGAAATATCCTGAATATTGCAGTGTTATTTACTGCTTTCGCAGTATTTTGTACTGCATCACTTCCAGAAGTGAACAATGTCTTTGGGTACTCAACTGTGCTTGCGCCAGCCCGAAGCTCGTAATACCCTTTCAGAACCATCTTGTTATGGCTCACCTCCTGTGGCCCTAAAGTTTACTTAGAGAAATATCACATAAGCGGACCAATAGCCACGATTATCATGCAATTTTCACCACCACGCCAATTGTCATACGTCTTGTCGGCGAGCTTTCGACGTTGTAGAATAGGGCAATCTGAAAAGAGTTGAAAACCGACACCGCAGCTTTGTCGAAGAGAGACAATTGGCAGCTCTTGGGAGATTGATCTTGAGTCAAACAGTTTTAAGGAGAGAATTACCAGTATCAACTGACGAAAAGGCATTAATACGAGGTTTTATCTTTGCCTGCACCCAAAACAGCGAGCGCGAATGCCTAAGTAGACTTCTCTTCGCGACGGAGAAATTGTATGGACCAGTGGTTATCAGAATAAGGGAAGGCGATCTACTTTTTTTGCATAACCTAGATACAGGAATTTTGCATGGGGTATTCAAGGCAGTATCGAATGGCAGTTTCAACATCCAGGCTAACGCATTCGGGGGAAGGTATCCTTACCAAGTTAGAGTTGAACCTATTGGAGAAACGATAAAGATTGCCGGCGCAGAAAAAATACTAAAATACTTTGGTGTGAATAGGAACAACCCTCTATTCAGAAAGAAACTGTCAGATTTGTTGGCTGCTTTTATTCAGCCTGGCCAACCCGCTCTTGAGACTATGTCAAATATGAATTCCACGAGGGATCTAATAGCACGTGAGATAGAGAATATACGCAGTAGCGGGGCCAAAATAGACATTGATGATGAAATATCCCTAATCGAGGCTACAACCTTTTGGGATTTTCCTAGACAAAGCTACGGCCTAACCTCAAAAGGTGATAATAGATATGCTGGTGTCACTCCTGCCTTAATAATATACAATCTCGTGTGGAGATATACTGCGCCCGACGATCTCGTTGTTGATCCTATGTGTGGGAGCGGTACAACGATCGACGTTTGCAAAGAAGAAAAAAGAAGGGTAATCGGATATGACATAAAGTCGACAAGGCCGGACATTATCAAGAATGACGCGAGGCATATACCTCTTGATGATAATTCCGTGGATATGGTTTTTATAGATAGCCCTTATGGCGATAATATCAAATATAACGAGGAGTCAGCTAACATAGGTAATATTTCAAGCGAGTCAGATGAATTCTACGACGAGTTAGAACAGGTAATGAGGGAATCACGTAGAATTTTAAAGGAAGGCAAGGTATTGGGTTGGTTGATCGGCGACCAATGGGTTAAGAAAAAGTTCACCCCTGTTGGTTTTAAGATATACGAGAGGTTGTGCAAGCACTTTGAACCTGTTGACATGATTTGTGTTTCAAGAAGAGGCCAATCCTCCAATACAGGAGTGTGGCAGAACAGGGCAAGAAGGTTTAATTTCTACCTGAGGGGATTCAAGTATTTGATCATAGTACGAAAGATAACCGCTACGAATATTTCAGAGAAGCCCCGAAAGATTACATGGGGGAGATATGCTAGAGGTGGGGAGACGAACAATGAATATTGAAGATCTGTTTAAAATATATCAGACCAAGAAGGCCCAATATGGCGCTGAAGCGTACAGACACATATCAAGCGTTCTGAAGGAAGCCAAGAAGCAGCACGAAAAGGAGTTTACGGGTGTTGATCACGAGCAATCTTGGAAAGGGTTCAAAGGTAATGCATTAGAGGGTTTAATCTTACACATAATAAATGATGAAATAACGAGCTTGGGACTGAAAATAGTGAAGGGCAAGAAATTTGAAAGAACTAAGCCTGAAAACTTATCAACCGAACTTAAACACGTTAAGAAGAACTTGTCGATAGATTTTGGCAAGTTCGGATTTCATACCCCCGATGTGGACTTAGTTATTTTTGATCCGAAGACATATAAAGTAATAGCCGTTCTCTCGAGCAAAGTGACCCTGCGCGAAAGAATCACGCAAACGGCTTACTGGAACTTGAAGATGAAGAATTACGAGTTAACGAATCACATAAAGGTTTATTTCGTTACTCCTGACGAAGATGGGACGCTTACGATTGCGAATCCGGCTAAGAAGGGAAGAGTAATTGTTGAAGTCGACACCGACGGAAGCTATGTACTGAGTGAGAATGAGGTGGAAGAAAGCGACAAGGTGAAGATGTTTGATAGGTTTATTGATGATCTGAAACGTGTCTCAAGGAAGTAGATGACCCTGTAGGGCGGCGACTATGTTTGATATAAACAAATTCAGGAATATCCAAACTGCAAATAATAGGTACGATAGGCGTATTAAGGCGCTTAAGTCCGAGGGCAAAGATGTGAAATGTATTGAGAAATCGGTTGCAGATGTGCTAAGTAATATAAGCGCCGGCATAACTTCATTTGTTATATACGGCGACCCCCAAAGTGGAAAAACAGAGATGATGGTAGCCTTGACTGCAAAATTACTTGATTCAGGATACAAAATAGTTGTTATTCTGATAAAAGATGATGTCGAGCTGCTACAACAAAATCTTGGGCGCTTTGCTCGATCAGGTATTGATCCCACACCAAGAAGTTACGTTGAGATTATTGAACCTAGTGTGAACATTGAGAATAAGGAATGGATTATCTTCTGCAAAAAGAATCTCTACGATCTAGAGAAACTAGTATCTAAAATCGGCGGTGCGCCTGGTAAAGTTATTATTGATGACGAAGCGGATTATGCAACTCCAAACTCGAAAATAAATACGGATGAAAAGACGAAAATAAACGAACTTGTAGGGAAGTTGCTGGGCCAAAAATGGATTTATATAGGTGTCACTGCGACACCAGCAAGATTAGACCTAAACAATACATTTGAGAACGCTAACGACCATTGGGTCAATTTTCCAAACCATGAATTGTACACAGGACAGGAAGTTTTTTTCCCAATCAATCTCGGTTCCACCCTAAAATATATGCTTAATATATTACCCGACAAGTATGATGATCCTTCGTATCTAAGGCAGGCGCTATTCAGTTACCTAGTCAACGTAGCGTACTTAAATGTGAAGGTTAATGATAAAGAGACGAACTATTGCATGTTAATCCACACTAGCGGCAAGAGGGTAGACCACACGGAAGATTACAAACAGGTTATGAATGTGTTTAACGTTTTGGGTAATCCAGATAATGAGAAATATGGAAAATATATAAAAAAGATTTGGGAAATGGCAAAGAAACGTTACGGAACACAGGATATTGCGGATAGAATTACCCGTTATATAATCTCGAATATTTCGAGGAATAAGATCGTGGTGATGAACACCGATACAGACAGAAAAAATATCGATTTCTCCACAGCTACCAGTCCAGTGAGCATTTTTACTATTGCAATTGGGGGGAACATAGTATCTAGGGGAGTAACCTTTAACAATTTATTAGCCATGTTTTTTACTAGAGATGTTAAGCACAAAATCCAGCAAGATACCTACATACAAAGAGCACGAATGTTTGGAGAGCGTGGAGCTTATCTGAAATATTTCGAGTTAACCATACCCCAAACATTGTATTTGGATTGGCAACGTTGCTTTGTGTTTCATAGACTGGCACTCGAGTCAATAAAAAGTGGAAATGTGCCGGTGTGGCTAGAAGATAAACGGGTGAGCGCAGTTTCTGCATCGAGCATTGATAAAACAACGGTAGCTATGGATAGCGGCGAGATGAGCTTTGAGATTTTCAATTATGGAAATGACATTGAAAGAATTATCAAGGATCAGTCTAAGAAGTCCTTAGAGAAGCTAAAGATCCTTCAAGGAAGACTAACTAGCGCAAAGATTCCAACATACTTGGTTAGTTTTATTGAGCGGTTTAGTCCGGATGGGAATAATTCTCTTGCCATTCATCCGTCTATAGATATATCAAATAGAGGCGCTGATGTGGATAAAAAGAACATTTCAAGGCCTAGAGGCCTCATAGGCAATAGCGAACTGGAAGAAGCAAAATATCCGCACGCGGTTCATCATATAAAGATATTTTACAACAACGAAAAGAAAGCCCGGATTTTTTATAGGTATGTCGGGAGCATTAGATTTCTAAAGAATCTAAAGGGATCGTGACCGATGAGTACGGCGTCTTTCTTTCATGGTGCAGCGCTGATAAGAGTCATTCGCCACGAATTATTCAGTTCAATAAGAGTATATACAAATAATGATTGCTCCTATTTAGTAAATGATTCTTCAGGTATTTACATAAAGTATTCACAAAAAGCACTTACTCCATGGAGTTTTACCTTTTCTCAAGATCATGTTCATGAGATAGGCGAGATGAACCAGCGATTAGGACAAGTGTATGTCGTCTTAATATGCAACGAAGACGGTATTTGTTGTCTCAATTGGCAAGAATTTGCCACAGTGATTTCAACGGAAAGCAAGACGTATCCTAAATGGATTTCAGTCTCGAGAATGAAGGGCGAGAAATATTCTGTGTGGGGCAGAGACGGCGAGTTAAGGCATAAAGTAGGAAACATCGATTTCCCACGGAAAATATTTGAGACGGTGTAGAAGCCGTCACGACTTGCCGAAAATCGAGTAGTGCCTTTTGTTCTCCCCTAGTAACGGCACGTTGTTAGCAACAGCGGTTGACATCCCTAATTCGCGTAACTACAATATCCCTCATACGTAGGCTCAAGGAAAGGGGGAGATTCGTAGCTGTTTTCGGGTCCGATGATTGGTTACAAGCTTTTCACCAGGTCATAAATAACAGTAAGGCCTATGAGGATGCGGCTAAGACGTGGGAGGGCGATTTCTATTTCATTAGCGAGCCTGAGGGTTCACAAACCAAGCCCATCTATATGTACGTAGACCTGTGGCACGGCAAGAGCCGGAAGGTGTTCATTGCCAAAGATGAATCCGAAATGAAACCCGAGTTCGTTATCTCGGCTACACCTACCGTCTGGAAAAAGGTCATCGAGAAGAAACTCGATCCTATACAGGGATTGATAACGCGGCAACTTAAGCTCAAGGGCAACCTGGCCAAGATCATGCGCGCGGTTAAGGCGGCTCAGGAGCTGGTGAACTGCACCACTATGGTGCAGACGGAGTTTCCCGCATAGAGAGGAGGCAGAAGATGGCACGATTCATTCTTATTCATAAGGGGCAACCGGAGGCTTCGCAGGACGCCGTGGTGAACGCCGCGAAGGCAGTAAGGTCTTCAGTTCCCAAAGGTGCTAAGTGGCTGAATAGCTGGTATGTTCCCAGAGAAAACCGGTTGATCTGCGAGTGGGAGGCTCCGGATGAGGCGACCATACGTAAGGCCCTCAAGGAAGCCACGGACCTGTGGCCCATAGAGATTGTGCACACGGTAGTCCACGTTGAGCCGGACTGGTATAAGTAGCCAGGCTGAGAACCTCAAGCATTACAGCGACCTGTGTCCCCGTGAACTCTCGGGTTTCTGCATATCTAGCCTGTCTGGGAGGATGTGACTATGTGGTATTTTGCTAATCCGTTGATCGTATATGGCGACGACGCGCTGGAGCACCTTAACGGAATCGAGGGCAAGCGCGCCCTTATTATCACCGACCGCAATGTGGTGAAGTTAGGTTTTGTAGAACGCGTGGGCAAGGAGCTGAAAAAAGCCGGCCTCGGCTATCGCGTTTTCGATGAGGTGGAGCCCGACCCGTCGGTGCAGACCATCAAGCGCGGTGCCCAGGTGGCGCTGGAATATCAGCCGGACTGGTTGATCGGCATCGGTGGCGGCTCGGCCATGGATGCCGCCAAGGCTATACGGGTACTGTACGCCCGGCCGGACGTGGAACCGAATGCCATCAACCCCACTGAAATTCTTCATTTGCGGGAGAAGGCGCAGCTGGTGGCTATTCCTACTACCAGCGGCACCGGCGCCGAAGTGACCTGGATGATCGTAATCACCGACACGGAAAACCAGCGGAAGACGGGAGTGGCCTCGCGGGAGACCATGCCTGACGTAGCCATTCTGGATACGTCACTGGTGATGGGCTTACCGCCGCAGATCACCGCCGATACGGGCATGGATGCCCTGACGCATGCCATCGAGGGCTACGCGTCTAACTGGCGGAGCGATTTCACCGATGCCCCGGCGCTGGTGGCGGCTAAGCGCATCTTCGAGTATTTACCGCGCGCTTATAATAACGGCTCCGATATGGAGGCGCGCCGGCACATGATGTATGCGGCCACACTGGCCAGTATGTCATTCGGCAATGCTATGGCCGGCCTGGCCCACAGCCTGGGCCATTCCCTGGGTGGCCTTTTCCATACTCCGCACGGCCGCGCCGTGGGCCTGTTTTTGCCTTATACCATGGAATTTCTTTTAGAAACGACGGGCGAGCTGTATGCGGAGATTGAGAGGTTCGTCGGCCCCGATCCCGATTTGCATCGGGACCTATCGGCGCGTGCATTGGTGACCAGAGTCCGTGATCTAGCCAAGAGCATTAACCAGCCGCTGTCATTGCGCCAGGCGGGTATAGAGAAAGCAGCCTTTGATGAGGCACTGCCGGGCCTGGTGGAACGGGCTGAGAGCGAGGCGACTACCATCACCGTGTCTCGCATACCGGACAGTGCTGAAGTGGAGCGGATTTTCCGCTATGCTTATGAGGGTAAGCCAATAGATTTCTAGGGAATTTAATTAGCATGGATGGTTATACGGGCAAAGTGCTGGTTGTCGACCTGTCCGCTAAGGACATACACGACGAGCCGCTCAACGAGGGGCATGTCCGGCAGTTCATAGGCGGCGCCGGGCTGGCCTGCCGCTATCTCTACGACCTGGTGGATGCCGCCACCGACCCTCTGGGGCCGGGTAACCCGCTGGTGTTCATGTGCGGTCTGCTGAACGGCACCACTGCGCCGAGCTCCGCTCGCTGGGTGGTGGCAGCGCGTTCGCCACTGACGGGTATATACGGGGAAGCGAACTGCGGCGGTTTCTTCGGCTCGGAGCTGCGCTTCGCCGGCTACGATGGCCTAATAGTGAAGGGCAGCTCGGCATCTCCTGTCTATCTTTATATCACAGACGTAAAAGCGGAACTCCGCGACGCCGCGCATCTGTGGGGACAGGATACGTATGCGACTGTGGCCGCATTGAAGAGTGAATGCGGCGACCCGTTGACGCGTGTGGAGTGCATAGGCCAGGCCGGCGAGAAGCTGGCACCTTGTGCCGCTATTATGACTGAGCGGGGACGCGCCGCCGGGCGACCGGCATGGGCGCGGTAATGGGATCGAAGAAGCTCAAGGCAATCGCCGTCCGCGGCAAGTCCAGATGGCCCATGGCTGAAGCTCAGCGCTTTAAGACGGTGACCCGGCAGTCGGCAGAAGGTTTGAAGGATGCTCTGGTCAGCCAGGTCTACCGTGATTTCGGCACCTCGAGCTGGGTGGACGCGGGCATCGCCTTTGGCAGCATGCCCAATAAGTATTTCACTCTGGGCGCCTTTCCCGAGTCCACGGCCCTGAGTGGGATGACCATGGCGGAGACGATTTTGACCGGCAAGAGCACTTGCTTCGGCTGTCCTATTCGCTGCGGGCGGGTGGTCCATGTGAAAGAGGGCAAGTACGCTCTGCCCGATGGCGGCGGGCCGGAATATGAGACCGTGGCCGCCTGGGGCAGTATGTTGTTGATCAATGACCTGGCCGCCATCAACTACATTAACCACCTGGTCAATGCCTACGGGCTGGACTCTATCAGCGCTGGAGTGTCCGTTGCCTTTGCTGTTTGTCTCTATGACCTGGGAGTCATTACTAAAAAAGATACCGATGGACTGGAGTTGAGGTGGGGTAACGTCGATGCTGTCATTGAGCTGGTGCACCAGATGGGACAGAGGAAAGGCTTCGGCGCAAAAGTGTCTGAAGGTGTGCGGCGGATGGGTGAGCGGTATGGACGGGCCGGTGACGCAGCGCATGTGAAGGGGCTGGAAATTCCTATGCACGACCCGCGTGCCTTTGCCTCTATGGCGCTGGTATACGCTACGGGGCCACGTGGCGCCTGTCATAACAAAGGCGATTGTTGGGAGGTGGAGTTCGGTATGGGCAATCCCGACCTGGGGCTGGTGCCCAGTGACCGTTTCAGTGACGAGGGCAAGGCGGTCTGGGTCATCAAGACGCAGAACTGGAGAGCCTTCACCGATTCCATAGGGCTATGTCACTTCGCTGTGATGCCAGTACAGGAAACGATCGATATGATAAAGGCGTCAACGGGACGCACCTTCGATGTGGATGGCATCCTGAATACGGGTGAGCGAGTCTACCAGCTGCAACGGTCATTGGCCTGCCGCCTGGGCACCACCGCCAAAGATGACAGGCTGCCTGATATGTTGATGCGGCCGCTGGCCGAGGGAGAGACCCAGGGGCACGTGCCCAATTTAGAAAAAATGCTCCCGGAGTACTACGCGCTGCGCGGCTGGGACCCGGCCACGGGGAAGCCGTCCCGCGAGCGACTGGAGAGCCTGGGCCTGGCAGGCGTGGCTAACGACCTGTGGGGCAAAGCTTGAAGCTGCGAAGGACAATCAAAGATTAAATATCAAAAATCAAAAGTGCAATCTAAATACCGTGTCATTGCGAGGCCCGATTTTATCGGGACGTGGCAATCTCGACGTGTATTCCCCAGTAGAGATCCCTTCGTCGCCCGACTTGTCGGGGCTCCTCGGGATGACAGAAATTGATGGCTGCAATAACCCTCACCGCGGAACCGGCCGCGGCTTACGAACCGGACGCTTAAGCTGCGAAGACGTAGCCATGTCTCACCTTAGAAAAGGCCCACCCTGATCTCCCCCTTAGAAAAAAGGCCCCGATGCAATCGGGGAGACTCGCAATTACATTGTAGGGGCCGACCTTTAGGTCGGCCCGTATTACTCAAGCACCAGCGGACGGACATAAAGGTCCATCCCTACATTACCGGGGAACCGGTCGCGGCTTACGAACCGGACGCTTAAGCTTTATTGGTCCCCGGCCAGGACTCGATCCAAACATAAACCGTAGCCCTTGTTATAAGGCCTCTGGAACGCCTCGGGGTGCTGCTTCATCAGCTCGTCAAGATTGGCCTTCTCCACTTCGACCAGGAAGCCGCTGACCACCATCCCGGTGGCGTTTGGCGAAGTCACCTTGTGCGGCGTTATAGTGTTGATAGCGCCGCCTCTATCGAGTTCTCCGGGGACTATCGGGTCATATCTGGCGCCGTGATCCATGGAGACGGCACCCGGCATCATTCTCTCAGTCACATAGGCGCCGCCCAGGACGGCACCCCTCTCGTTGTATATCTTGACCACGTCGCCATTCTTTATGCCCCTGGCGGCGGCATCCGCTGGATTAATCCAGAGCGGCTCGTAAATGTAGCCATCCGGCCCTCTGACTTTGCAGGTCGGGACTTCTTTGAACCAGGAGATATCATCGAGATTGGCATGTACTCTCCACCTCGGCGTGGTTGGAGACTGATCAGCAGGGGATATTTCTTAGCCCTTTCGACTGGAGAGCCTTTCATCGTGGATCTCTCCCTTAGATCCAGTGCGGGTACGGGCGGCCTTTCATTATCATCCGGGAAGTACTTGGCCAGCTTCTGGGAGTAGAACTCTATCTTGCCGGATGGGGTCTTCACCGGATATTTCTCGGGGTTCTCGTAGAACTCCAGCATATATGACCTGGGGTTGACTTTCGATTCCATTAACCCGGGATCTGTCGGGATGACGAAATATCCCTGTTTTTTCAATTCTTCCCAGCTGATGAATCGGTGCCGCACCGGAATTATCGAAGCCAAACTTAATCCAGTCCTCAACGCTTCTGCCTTCCGTGTATTCTTTCAGCAAGCCCAGTTTCTCGGCAATCAGGCAGACTATCTCGTAGTCGCTCCTGGATTCGCCGATAGGTTCGATGCATTTTCCCTCGTGGTAAATAAGGTCGCACCTCTCGCTCATGATATCCATATCTATGTCCTGCTCCTCGAATTTGGTGTTGACCGGCAGGATGATATCGGCAAACAGGCAATCGTTTTCCAGCCAGGGGTGCTGGGCTAGGATGAACTCTATCTTCGGGCTTCTCAGCGCCTTGATATAGCTGTTGCTGTCATTCCAGCAGGTTATCCAGCAGGGCGAATCGGTCCATATCATGTGTACTTCCGGAGCAGCCCTTCGCCGGATAGGTGTATTTCACGAACTGGTCTTCAACGGGTTCACGCCAGAGACGTGGTGCCATACCAGCTGATGGGCGGGTTGAGAATGGCATCGTGGATGAGGTCTTGGGGATAAATTGCTTGGTCTTATCTGCCGTTAGCGTATTATCTGTCAGCCTCGCCACCGGAATGGGACCACCCAGCCGGTCGTATTCCTGAACTTGTCGATCGATATCCCGTGGAACGCCACGGCCTGATAGGCACTTGCCTGTCCTCGTGGAAGCATACATGCGCATGGGCATAGAACGCGCTCTTAGGCCATGTCCAGAATACCCATTCACATCTGTGCCTGGTGAACTCCCGGTTTTCCCAGTCCCTGCATCGCCAGCAGCAGCACCTCCAGCCTGGCAGGTTCGGTCGAGTATGGCCCCCTGATGCCGGGCCCGCCATTGCCGTGCGACTATCGACGTCCTCTTGGTGGCCCACTCCCTGGCCAGCGCTTTGATTGTCCTCGACCGGGACACCGCATTTCTCCGCGGCCCATTCCGGCGTCTTGGCGATCCCGTCTTCTTTCCCCAGGACATATTCCTCGAACTTGTCGAAGCCGAAGGTGTGAGTGGCCACATATTCCTTATCGTAGGTGCCTTCGGTAATCCAGACATAGGCTATGGCCAGCTGCAGGGCGGCATCGGTGTTGGGCATTATCGGAATCCACTTATCGGCATGGACGGCCGCCCCGTAGTTCAGGTCAGGGCAGATATATATAGATTTTATGCCCAGTTCGGTGAACCAGTAGCACAGCCGGCTGGCCATCTGCCCCTCGAATCCCCAGGGTGTGGTTTCCGGGTCGCATCCCCAGAACAGAGAAGCTCGGTGTTCTCGGACGATATCAGGCATCACATTGAGTTGCGGCTCCATCGCCCTACGGGTTCCATCCCCCAGACATGTTTGGCTCCCCAGTACCATCCTTCCCAGCTGTCCGGATTTCTGGTCTGCAGCGTGTAACCTCCCAGTAAGCTGAGAAGCATGGCGTTTACACCCGTGGGCCGTATGCACCACTTTTGTCTCCCCGTGTCCATCCGCCTGGCAAAGTATGGCATGTGGCCCGTATTTTTTCTTTACCTCTTTATCTCGCTGGCTATTATTTCCAGAGCCTCATCCCAGGAGATTCTGACGTATTTGCTCTTCGCCTCTGTTCTGTGGATTTCTGTCGCCACTGGGGTCCCAATCGACTCTCTTTAACGGGTAGAGAATCCTGTTGGGGGAATAAAACGCGCTTTTTGTAACCCAGGCTGAACGGAGGCAGTAACGTCTTCATTGCGTGCCTGGTAGACCTTGCCGCGCGCCTCTATGTCCAGGGGCCGAGCTCCTCGGGCTTGTACTTCCAATCATAGTGGAATGGCCTGATCCTGATTATTTTGCCGTCCTTAACATCGACAGCCACGACGTTGCTGGCCAGGCCACCTTCCCCCACCATCCCCAGGCCCTTTATAAACGTTTTCTCTTCTTTCATGTTTACTCCCTGTCTTACGCGTTTTCTTTCTTGGATAACTCTATGTCTTCTAGGCTGTCTCTTAAGTGATTTTGTCTCCGGCAATCCAGGAATCGAGTATGGGGCCGGCGTTGGCGTCGTACGGCCTGTCAAATGCCTCGGGGTAAGCCTTCTTCAATTCTCCTAAGTCTACCGGCTCGACCTCAACCAGAAAGCCGCTGGTAACCTCTCCGGCGGCATTCCTGGAGACTACGTTGTGCGGACATATGGTGTTATTGGATCCACCCCGATCGAGCTTTCCCGGAACTATGGGGTCGTATCGTGCGCCGTGGTCCTGGTAGACTACCCCGGGCATTATCCTCTCCGTCACGTAGGCGCCACCGAGTACGCCACCCCTTTCGTTAAATACGTTAACGATATCACCAGGCTTTATGCCTCTGGCGGCGGCGTCAGTTGGATTAATCCAGACGGGTTCATACATGTAACCATCCGGGCCTTTGATTTTGCAGGTGGGGATTTCCCTTAGCCAGCTGACATCATCGAGTTGAGCGTGCAGCCTCCATCGCGGATGGTTCGACACAATAAGCAGGGGATATTTTTCGGCTCTGGGATGCAGCAGGCTTTCCTGATGTGTCTCGCCGTATGGTATCCAGTGCGGCACCGGTGGCCGCTCGTCATCATCGGGGAAATGTTTGGCTAAATTCTGGGAGTAAAACTCTATTTTGCCGGATGGTGTGGTGAGGGGATTTGCCTCCGGATCCTTATAGAAGCCCAGCATACCGGCCGGACGTTTCTTCCAGTTCGGGTCGGTGGGGACAACGTAATATCCCTTTTCGTTGAACTCGGCGAAACTGATATCTTTTTGAGCACCCGAGTTTTCAAAACCGTGTCTTATCCATTCCTCGACGGTCTTGCCTTCTGTATACTCCTTAAGTAAACCAAACTTCTCGGCTATGAGGCAGACAATTTCGTAGTCGCTCTTCGATTCTCCCAGCGGTTCGATGCACTTTTTCTCCGGGTAGATGGAATAACGTTCCTCGGCCAGCATATCCGACCCGATGTCTTCCTCCTCCAGTTTAGTATTGACGGGCAGGATTACGTCGGCAAATAGACAATCGTTTTCCAGCCACGGATGCTGGGCCAATACGAATTCAATCTTCGGGCTCCTGATGGCCTCTATTATACTGGTTGCCGCCATTCCAGCAGGCTATCCAGCAAGGCGTGTCCGTCCATATCATGTGTATTTCCGGGCAGCCTTCGGCCGGGTAAGTATATTTGACGAATTGGTTTTCCACCGGCTCCCAGGCTATCGTGGTGCCGTACCAGCTGATGGGCGGATTGAGAATAGCCTCCGGGACCAGGGTCTTGGGGATGATCTGTCTGGGTACGTTTGTCCGGACATCTGATCCACGGTACGCTGCTCTCAGATGTGGCCTGAACTTGGCGCCGGTGAGCTCGAAGCTGGACATGTGAAGCTGGTGAGCTCCCGGTTTCCCCAGTCCCTGCATCGCCAGAAGCAGGACCTCTAGTCTGGCGGGCTCGGTTGAGTAGGCTGACCTGATATAGCTGCCTCCGGCAAGGTGGGCTATAGATGTTGTCTTAGCTGCCCACTCTCGTGCCAGGGCTTTGATTATCCTTGACGGCACGCCGCACAGCGGCTCGGCCCACTTCGGTGTCTTGATAATGCCATCCTCCTGCCCCATCACATATTTCTCGAATTTGTCGAAACCGAAGGTATGCGTGGCCACATAGTCCTTATCGTAAGTTCCTTCGCTCATCCAGACGTAGGCTATGGCCAGTTGCATGGCCGCATCTGTGTTTGGTCTTATGGGGATCCATTTATCAGCGTGGATGGCGGCGCCGTAGTTTAAGTCGGGACAGATATAGATGCTCTTTATTCCCAGTTCGGTGAACCAGTAGCAAACGCGGCTCGGGCATTTGCTGGCTGAAGCCGAACGGCGTAGTTTCCGGGTCACACCCCCAGAACAGGATCGTGTCGGTATTATCGGCAACGTCGTTGACGCAATTTGTCTGGGGCCACATCATGCCTACCCAGGGTTCCATCCCCCAGGCATGTTTGGCGCCCCAGTACCACCCTTCCCAGCTATCGGGATTTCTGGCCTGCAGCGTGTAGCCTCCGAGGAGCTCGAGAAGCCGGTGCATGCACCCGTGGGTGCCGTGGACTACTTTTGTCTCGCCATGCCCGTCTGCCTGGCTGAATACGGCATACGGCCCGTATTTCCGGTGGACTCGCTTAATCTCATTAACGACTATGTCCAGCGCTTCATCCCACGAGATGCGGACAAATTTGCTCTTACCTCGATTTTGCGGGTTTCTTTCGCCCTTGGGGTTCCAGTCAACCCTCTTCAGGGGATAAAGGATCCTGTTGGGAGAGTATACGCGCTTCTTGTAGACCAGACTGAAAGGCGGCGGCAACGACTTCATGGACTGCTTGAACACTTTGCCGCGCGCTTCTATAGTCCAGGGCTGCAATTCCTTTACGCTGTACTTCGAGTCATAGTGTAACGGCCGGATCCTGATTATCTTGCCGTTACTGACATCGACAACACCGGGGCTACCCCCGTTGCCTACAGCGCACAGGCCGAAGCCTTTAACGATAGATTTATCGTCTTTCATGATTTAAAGCCAGTTCCTGACGCCCAGCATGCCGGAATCTAATTGGCGTCCGGGCAATCGTGGCACTAAGATAGCGGTATATCTCCCATGTTGACATCTTTCTCCGTGCTTATCGAGTCTATCGCCTTGGACTTTCCGCCGGATTCGATCTTAAGTGAAAAGGTAGCTACCGGCAGGCCTTCGAACCAGAAGTCGCCGAAGTCATCTGTGGTCGCTGTCAGCTTCTTGCCGTTCTTCGAATCGGTAAGCGTGCAGGTGGCTCCAATGATGACTTCTTTGGCTACCGGGTCGTAGAGGGTGCCGCCGATGAATTTTCTGGGTATGTTCAAATAATGTACCCTAGGCTTGGTCTTAAACTCGGGATTGAGCACCTCCGCCCTGTTTATTAGCTCTTTGAGCTTGGACTCATCGGCAAATTTGATGGCTTCGGTGGGGCAGGCATCAGCACATCTGGGTACTTTCCAGCCGTTGTCCAGCAAATGAGCGCAGCCGGTGCATTTCTGAGCTATGTTGAGATCTTCGTTGAAGTAAATGGCGTGGTAGGGGCAAGCGTCAACGCAGCTCCGGCAACCCGTGCATTTTTCCGGGTCTATGATAACCAGCCCATCTTCTCTCTTGTATATGGCGCCCTTTATCGGGCATGCCGGGATACAGGGCGCATTATCGCAGTGCATGCACAGGGTGGGGACATAGTGCATCTTAACCTTGGGCACGCTGCCTCTGACGTATTCATTCATTTTCAGCCAGAACTGGCCGGTGTCAGGCTGGGGTTTGGCTATGGGAGTCCAGTCGTTGCCGACATGTTCGTCCTTGCAGGCAATCTGGCAGCCGTAGCAGCCATTGCAGATCGACACATCTATAACAAAGGCTTTCATTGTTATATACCCCCTTCAATCCAGGCATTGAAGCGCAGTCCGGAAGCCGGGTTGTAATCTCTTTCAAAGGCTTCCGGATATTTCTTTCGCCATTCTCCATCTCTTCCATGGTGACCTTTTCCACCTCAACCAGGAAACCGCTGGTAGCCATGCCCCAGCAGTTCTTTGAAGTCCCGTTGGCCGGGGAGATGAGGTTATTGGCGCCGCCTCTATCGATGTATTCTTCAGGGCCGGCGGCGATCATATCGATCCTGGCTCCATGGTCCTGGTATACCACCCCGGGCATGATTCTCTCCCATACGATGGCCCCGCCCAGGACAATACCCCTCTCGTTGAACATCTTAACGATGTCGCCGTTCTTAATGCCTCTCTTGGTGGCGTCTGTCGGGTTAATCCAGACAGGCTCGTACATATAGCCATCGAAGCCCTTTGACTTTGCAGGTCGGGATTTCCCTGAGCCAGGTGATATCATCATTCTGGGCATGTGTTCTCCACCTCGGTGATTGGACACCAGCAGCAGAGGATATTTCTTGGCCCTGTCGCTGGATAGCCTCTCATCATGGCTCGGACCTTTCTCAATCCATTTGGGAATCGGCGGCCTCTCCTTGTCATCAGGGAAGTGCTCGGCCAGTCTCTGCGAGTAGAACTCCAGCTTGCCGGAAGGAGTCTCCAGAGGGTTTTTCACCGGGTCTTCATAGAAAAGTCTCAAGCCGGCCGGGTCTTTCTCCCAATCTGGGGCCGTCGGGATAATATAGTATCCCTTTTCCTTAAACTTCTCCCAGCTAATCAGTTCTTGCATAGCCTGAGATCTCGTAACCATACTTAATTTTCTCCTTGACGGTCATACCCTCTGTATATTCCTCATATAGACCCAGCTTCTTGGCTACCTCACCGACTGCCTCATAATCGCTCATGGACTCTCCCAGCGGCTCTATAGCTTGCTCTTCAATAGATCACTGCCTTTCAATGGCGTTACCATGTCGACTTCAGCTATGTCCTCTTCTTCGAGCTTGGTATTGATCGGCAGGATAATATCGGCAAAGACAGTATCGTTTTCCAGCCAGGGATGCTGGACGACAAAACATTCTATCTTCGGGACTTCGGAAGGCTTCAATCGAAAGGTACCGTCATTCCAGCAGGTGGTCCGGCAGGGATTATCCATCCAGATCATGTGAATCTCGGTGCCGCCCTTCTTCTTTGGGTATGGGATAGGTATATTTTATAAACTGGTCTTCGACCGGCGCCATGAAAATGCAGTGCTACCCCAGGAATGTAACCGGCGGATTGAGGATAGCCTGATGGACGAGGGTCTTGGGAATAATCTGCGGCGTGTAGTGTCAGCATCAAACGTGCCCGGTCCAGACTATATCCATGACAGGCCGTATGGTCTTGAATGTTTACCGGGCGAGGCGTATCTATCGTCCGGGTATGCCGCCGCCCATTTTGCATACTGGTGGACTCCCGGTTTACCCAGTCCCTGCATACCCAGCAAGCAGCACTCCAGCCTGGCTGGCTCATGCGAATACGGCCCCCTGATATAGGAACCTCCGTAGAAATGTATCATCGAGGTTATCTTGGAGGCCCATTCTCTGGCCAGGCCTTTATGGTCCATTCCGGGACACCGCATTTACCGGAAGCCCACTCCGGTGTCTTGGGCACTCCCGTCTTCTTTTCCCATGACATAATCCGAGAATTTATCAAAGCCCACCACGTGTGTAGCTACATAATCCTTATCATAGGTTCCTTCGGTAATCCAGATATAAGCGATAGCCAGCTGCAGGGCGGCATCGGTATTGGGCAGTATGGGAATCCATTTATCGGCATGAACGGCCGCGGCATAGTTAGGTCCGGGCAGATGAAGACCTGTTTTATTGCCGATTTCGGTCCAGAAATAGCAGCACCCGGCTGGGGAACTGGCCGGCAAAACCCCAGGGCGTGGTCTCCAGGTCAGCCCCGATATGCACCAGCATTTCAGTGTGCTGGGTAACATCATTGAGCAAATTATCGGCCGGGCTCATCATGGCCCATCTGTCCGCTTCCCCACACATGCTTGGCTCCCCAGATACCATCCCTCCCAGCTATCCGCATTTCTGACGGCTAGGGTATAGCCTCCCAGCTTTCTCCATAAGCAACATCTGGCAGCCATGCGGGCCATGAATAGTCTTGGTTTCCCCATGTCCATCGCCGTGGCAGAGCACGGCATAGGGCCCGTATTTTTTCTGTACCCGCTTAATCTCATTGGCGATAATGGTGGTGGCTTCATCCCAGGAAATCCTCTTATATTTGCTCTTGCCCCGGTTCTGCGGATTTCTCTCGCCGTTGGGGTCCCAGTCCACCCTCTTCAGGGGATATAGTATCCGGTTGGGAGAATAAACACGCTTTTTGTAGGCAAGCTGATAGGGAGCTAGTCAGTCCTTTAAGAGCGGCTCGAAGACCTTCCCATTCTTCTCAATCTTCCAGGGATTAATCTCTTTCTTGGTGTATTTCTCATCGTAGTGATAGGGCCTGATCCTGACTATTCTGCCATCTTTAACATCTACGGCCGACATGTCGCTATTCAAGGTGAAGGAACACTGTCCCAGTGATTTCCGCACCGTCTTGTCTGGCTTAGTGTTGATAGGCTTCACGACTCGTTACCTCCTTCTTCGCTGTTTTTGTCTGTTATTCCGGTACGCATCAAAAAGCTAAATGATACCAGGCGGGCTAACTATCCGGCTGGAACTGTGGCCAAGAGGATCAACGTCATGTTTCCGGATAGTCCTTTTTGAGCGCCTAAATATTAAGTGGGAAGAATTAGAATGTCAAGTAGAGACATGTGTACGCCTGCGGTTGTTGACAAACTCCAAATCTTGGCCTACAATTCACCTCGTTCTAACGCCATTTGAGATCAGTAGTAATTTAACATATAAGAAATCGTATAGGAGGGAGTAATCGACAATGAAGAAGGTGATTCTAGCGGCAATATTGGCTGTACTCGTTAGTGGCTTGATTCTCGTTGGCTGCGCGGCGCCAGCACAAGCGCCAACAACGCAAACGCCGGGACCTACGGCAAAACAACTTGACGTAGGCGTTTGTAGCCCGCTAACCGGGACCATGGCATTCCTGGGCAACCAGACAGTCAATGCGATCTTGCTGGCCATTGAGGATCAGAATGCAAAGGGTGGTGTGACTATTGGCGGGCAAAAGTATTTGATAAATCCCATCCAGCGTGACACCAAAGCGGATCTCGTTGTTGCCAAGTCTGTCGCCGAGGAACTGGTATTTGACAAGAAGGTTAAAGTTATCTCCGGGCCTTTTCAAGCCGATGCCGTCGGTATTCAGGCAGTTAGCGAGCCGAACAAAGTTCTGGCATTCTTCATCCAAGTCCTTTTACCGTCAATGACTGGACCAAATAAGCCATACAGTTTCTTTGTTTCTTTCCCTATACCGCAGATGACTTATAAGCTGCTAGATTATACGGATAAGAAACAGTTAGCGGCAGGGAAAAATGTGCTTTCTGTAGAGGCCGATACACCCGATAACCCGTCCTTTGTGAATGCGGAGGAGTCGGCTTGCAAACTCCTCGGCTATAACTATCTTGGTTACGAGAAATTCTCGATTGATACGAGGGACTTTGGGCCATTCGTTGCGCGGGTGCTACCGCACAAGGCGGATATCATAGATACCGGCAACTCAGGGGGTGTAATGGGAGGGGTGCAATGCGTTATGCTCAAGCAGTTGAGGGATGCCGGCTTTACTGGCCCGATACTTATACCGGCAGCCCCTCCAGAAGCCGTCCTGGAGCAGACCGTGTCTGCGCAATCTCTTAACAAGGTGGTAAGTCAGTATATCAACGTGAATGATCCCGTAGTGAACCCGAAATACGCCGATGTGGCCAAGCGGTATCAGGCGAAGTACAATGAGGAGGCCGTCGACATTGTTCCGGGCTACTACAATGTTATGGCGGCTTTGTTCGATTTTCTAAATACCCAAAATACCATGGACTCGACTGCCTGGATGGACGGGTTTTCCAAATACTGCTGGGATGGCACCATGGATGCAAAATCTTGCTGGATTGAGCAAGTTGGGGATGGAATCAATCGGCGGGTAGCTCAAAATAACTGGGTGACCCACTATGAGAACGGCAAGCCGGTAACCGACTTTACCGCCCCGTTTCCCTGGGATTTGTTTGTAAAACCACCGTCCCAGTAAACAATAAAACGAAGAAATCCGCCAACTAGTGGTGCAATAGGGCAGGGATCTCCGATGTCGTAGATCTGGATCGGAAGATCTCTGCCCTCTCTTGTTGTTACCTAACTGCTACAACCCGAGAAGGTTTGCGGCATTCGAATGAAACAGTTTCTCTTTGTCGCCGCTGCTTATCGGCAGGTTCTCCATGAATTCCACTGCCTCCTTGCCCGGCTCGAAGGGATAGTCGGCGGCAAACATTATCCTGTCCATGCCTATGGACATTTGTGTGCACAGCAACGCCGGGTACCACAGCATGCCGCTGGTGGTGACGTAGAAATTATCTTTGAAATACTGGCTGGGGAGTTTCTTGAGTCGCTTGGTGAGCGGACTGGCATCGGCCCCGGTTTCCTTCTCCACATTTGTCGTCAGGTTTCTATCCGCTGAGCTTTGTACGCGGTCGTCGATTCGCGCCATCCAGAACGGCAACGCTTCGCCCAAATGGCCAAGGATAATCTTCAGGTTGGGGTAGGCGTCAAATACGCCGCTGCAAATGAGGCGTATGGCCGTTAGTCCCCCCTCTACGGCAAATCCCCACATAGAGCCCGTTAGTTGTGGGTAGCCTGAATACTGTTTGAGCCTGTCGGGCGACGGGTGTATGGGGTGTATATATATGGGCACTCCTAGCTGGGCTGCCCTTTCATAGACGGGCCAGTATTTCTTGGCATCAATGAACTCGCCCTGGACATGGGACAATACCATGGTCCCCTTGAAGCCAAGCTGCTTTACCGCCCTTTCCAGCTCATTGGCCGCCGCCTGCGGGTCGTTAAGGGCGATGGCGGCAAAGCTGGCGAACCTATCGGGATGCTTCTTAACGGCGTCATGCAGAAGGTCGTTAACCTTTCTGGTTAGAGCCGTGGCTTCGTCAACATCGAGCAGGTTTACCTCCGGATTAAACGACAGCACCTGCATGTCGATACCGGCCTTATCCATTTCTTTTAGTCTGCCTTCTCCGATGTCACATAGCTTGCTAAGGATCATATCCGGCAAGTATCCGTTGTATACCTTCGGCGAGTCCCACCAGCGCCAGACCTTCTGGCCGTTTTCTATGACGCTGTCCAGCTTCGGATATTTCTTCCTCGCTTGCATATGATCCATGAAGACCTGGGTAAAACAATGCTCCTCGATGGCTATTTTCATAAGACACCTTCCTTAAAATCGATTATTACCAGTTTAGAGAAGCCGGGCGCATCGACTTGTTCGGTGCGTTCGGCTTACTCGGATTCCGTTGGCTGAATTATTTTGTGACAAACATATCGTCGGGAACTTGAGCTGAGAACTCGGTCACGGGCTTACCCTTCTTGTATTCAGAGACCCAGGTACCAACTATCACGCGTCGGTTGATTCCGTCGGCAGGTTCTCCAACCCAACGAGACTCGACCCCGAACAGGTTCTGCCATTGGTATTGGGCAAAGCCTTGCATCCAGGCGACGGTGTCCATGCTGTTCTGTGTATTCAGAAATTCAAAGAAAGCCTTCATGACGTTGTAGTAGTAAGCCACAATGTCGACGGGCGCGGCGTTGTACTTAGTATTGAACCGGGTCATCACGTCGCGATATTTCGGGTCAACTATCGGATAATCTATGTTCGCGTAGTAAGTAACCACCTTGTCAAGAGATGCCGGAGGTACGAGTTCCTCTACGATATCTTCGGGGGGAGCCGCCGGTATCGAAACAAGGCCGGTGAAGCCCTCTTCTCTTAGCTGTTTTACCAGAAGGGCGCCCAATCCTCCCATCGAACCTCCCACGCCGCCGGTGTCTATGATATCGGCGTTATGGGTTAGAACACGGGAGATTATGGGCGTAAAGTCCTTTGTGGTAGTCGGGACTTTTTCGAAGCCCAGGTAATTCATACCCAGTCGCTTGCAGGCAGCTTCTGTATCCGCAGCAAACGTCGGACCGGTGGGTATATCAGCTTCGATGCAGAAGACCGTTTCAGCTTGAGGGTAGAACTGGTGAATGTAAGCTAGAGGGCTCCAGGTCATCTGTGATACGGTGGGAGCGCAAAAGAAACTGTACGGCTTGTTGGGGCCAGTCATGCCGGCTAATGCCGGATTTGTGCCAAACAATAGGACCTTATTAGGCTCACTGACTGTCTGCACGCCTGCGCCGTCAGCAATGAATACCCCTGCAATTACCTTAACTTTTTTGTCGAAAATCAGTTCCTCGGCGATGTTCTTGGCATCCACGATGTTGTGCTTGGTGTCACGGACAATGGGGTTCAGCGTGTACTTTTGCCCGCCAATGGTGACGCCGCCCTGGGCATTCCGGTCCTCCATTGCCATCAGAATTGAGTTGCTGATTTGGCCACCAAGGAATGCCGATGGACCGGTCAATGGGCTGGCGATGCCGATGTCCAGCGTCTGAACTGCCGCTGGAGCTGGTGTTGGTGTTGAGGATGGCGTCTGCCCGGCACAACCACCAAGAATCAACATGCTGACCAGCGCGGCCATTACTGAGATTAGAAACAATTTGTTCCTCATTGCTCGCTCCTTTCTGCTAAATGGTCATAACGTACCGAGTTCAGTTGATATGGGTCTGCGCTCATATTCTGAGATTTGCGCAATGATATAATAACTTAGCCTCTGGGGCCAAAAACGGTAAGCAGCTTAACTCGCTGCCGTATCAGCGGGCTTCAGTTTAGTACCTTTGTTGGAAATTTGTCAACATGGAATTATCGTCTAGGGATGTGCGAAACTCTATAAAGGCAGCCGCACAGGTTCTGTAGCTATGTTCTTGGCGAGTCCGAGAAGCTCCAGCTAGATCAAGCCCGGCCGGGGTATTTCCTGGTCCTCTACGTAGGACGAATTCTATGTCAAGCGAAACTTAAGACCATTAGGATTTTAACCAAAGAGACAATTTGCTTTCTTAAAGACGTGAGTTGACCCTTCTGATTTCACCAGCTATGATTGATTAAGAGATACTATAGCAAGCCTCGGGTGATTTAGAGAATGGCACAGATTTTGCCGCGGACAGAGGTTAGAACGACAATCGCAGTAGACCTGGATGGGGTTCTAGTAGAGCATATAGCACCTGTGCTTGATAAACTTAAGCGGGAATTGAATGTTAATCTCTGCAAATACGACATAAGTGATTCACAATTTCCCATTGGAGGCACTTACATAAAAATCGAAATAGCAAAAGCCGAAAGAGATGAACAATTTGCTAAGACAATGCCATCAATAAGAGGCGCTGTCGAAGGGGTTCAAAAATTATACGCTAAGTTTAATATAGTTATCGCTACCAGCCGCGAGTCTTGTACAGACTCTTGGAGTCGTGGATGGTTAGATGATCATAGTGTTCCCTATGGGAGGTTCATCAACACGAGCTCTAAAGGGAAGACGCTTAGCGGAGCGGATATCTTAATTGACGATCACATTGAGAACATACGAAGTTTCATGAGTAATGGACACAGGATCAGACAAGCAATTCTGTTCTCGCAGCCTTGGAACTCGGATGTTAACCCAATTCGCGACCTCATAAGATCAGGCGGGGTTAAAATTGCCCATAACTGGGAAGCCGTGCTAGCTATCTTAGGTTGAGGTTCACTTGCCTGAGCTCTTGCCAGCTTCGGTACAGAACCACTCATTCTTTAACCGGATATTTTGACCTCTCACTGGCATTTGGATACCAGCCATCTTTAACATGCTCTTTAATATCAAATTGAGGTACATAGGGTTTAATATCCAATAACGGAGTCTCATCCAGCATATCCACTTCACCAATCTCCAGAATATTGTCCTTGACTTTCAAGAGTTTTACCATTGAGAGTCCGATCGGATTCGGCCGGGCAAAATAACGGATAGCGAAGATACCTTTCTTTTCCTTATCCAGAAAAGGTTTAGTCAGCAGTTGAAAACCTTCCGCCTTATGGAAGTGGTAAAGCAAGATCAAGTGAGAAAAGCCTTCGATATCTTTAAGCCCTGCCGCATATTCCGGAAATAATTCAATATAGCCCTGATTGTCAGGGGAGAAACAACCCTGAATAGGAGTATCTTCTTTCCTGGTGTAAGGGGTGTGAATAACTCCGATGGGTTTATAGATAATTGCGTCCGGCATAATTCCCTCCACAAGTTCTAAAAGACTGTTGTAACAAAAAGAGAAATTACAGATAGTCTCTATGAAAAAATCTAATTCTGTAATAACTACCACATGTTCCGCCGGCAGATATAAGTAGCTTGATTGGCCTTCACGGATTACATCTGAATCCGGCCTGGATAATATCACCATGATATAATGCCGGGTCGTCCCGACGGTATTCACATGGAAATAGTAATTAGTGGCAGTAACCCCTTCGACTACCCGGTCTACCGTACTTAAAAATGTATTTTCACCCGGTTGATCCCTCAATTGAATATATTCCGGCCGGATACCACAGTGACATGCTGATTGGTCGCCAGATTCATGGTTTTTTGGAATAATGGCTCTGACGGAACCACCTAATTCAGGGACTTTTATCAAGGCGCTCGATTCCTTCGATTTCGGTGACAGAGCCTTCCATCAAATTCTTAAATCCTACCAGCCTGGCGACGGTATGATTCGAGGGGCAGGTAATTACTTTCTCCTTGTGATCATGCTGGACGATACGTCCCGACTCAAATACGGCGATTCTTGAACTGAGCTTATAACCCTCGGTTAAATCATGAGTGACAAACAGCATATTGCCTTTGTAAAAGCGCTGCAAAGCCTGAAGCTCAAGCTGCAAGCGTTCTTTCACCAGGGAATCCAGGGCAGAAAAGGGTTCATCCAGCAATAAGACTTCAGGTTCGGGCGCCAGAGCCCGGGCCACAGCCACCCGCTGCTGCTGCCCCGCCGATAGCTGTCTGGGATATCTGTCTCCCAGCCTCTGGATATTCATTTTCTCCAGCAACTCGGAGACTCTGTCTTTTATCTCCTTCGCAGTGAGATGGCGGATACCATAGCCGATATTCTGATTTACGGTAAGATGGGGGAAAAGAGCATAGTTCTGGAAGACGAATCCTACCTTGCGCATCTGGGCCGGCAGGCTGAATTCCGCTGGCTGAATCCAACAGCACTTTATCATTAAGCTTGATGTAGCCTTCATCCGGCCGGATCAGCCCGGCAATACATTGCAGGGTCATCGTTTTTCCGGAGCCGGAGGGCCCCAGGATCGCCAGGATTTCCTGGTTTACCGAGAAAGCCACATCCAGGGTAAATCCCGGCAGTTTCCTTTTTACCCGGACTTCCAGCATCAGTCTACCTCCGAGTTGGAGATAGACCGGCGTATCTTCATTTTAAAAATTGAGAACTTCACTTTACTCCACACTTTCCCGGTTCACCACCTGTGTTCTGGCTTTGTAGGTCTTTCCTTTCCAGTAAGCAATCGCTGCCAGAGCGGCGAAGGCAATCACCAGCACTATCCCCACCAGGACCAAAGCTTGATTCATATCCCCGGCCTGAATGGAAAAATAAATCGCTACAGGAATGGTGGCGGTTTTACCCGGAATATTACCGGCTAGCATCAAGGTAGCCCCGAACTCTCCCAGGGCAACGGGCCAGGGACAGCACGGTCGCCGCGGCTACTCCCGGCCAGGCCAGAGGCAGAGTAACCGACCAGAAGACTCGCCATTCGGAGGCTCCCAGTGTCCGGGCGGCATCTTCAATATGGCTATCCACCTGTTCAAATGCCCCGCGGGAGGTCATATACATCAGGGGAAAGGACATCACCGCCGCCGAAATCACGGTGGCCGGCCAGGAAAAAACAACAGTGGTATCAAAAAGGGAAAGGAATTCTCCGATGGGACCGTGTTTGCCGAATAGTCAACAATAATCCCAGTCCTACTACGGTAGGCGGCAGGACCAGAGGCAAAATAAAGAGGCCGTCGATCAAGTTTTTGAATTTCCCCGAGTAGCGCGCCATCCAGCGAGCGGCGGCAATCCCCAGAAAAAAGGTGATTGCCGTCGCTACTAGGACCGTCCTCAGGGAAATCCATAATGGCGACAGATACGTTTCTGTCATAAGACTTGCCTCATGGATTTCTGACAAGAGCATTATTTGCTGACCATTGTGAAACCATATTTTTCAAACACTGCTTTAGCTTGAGCGCTGAACAGGAAATTAAGGTAATCTTTGGCCGCATCCGGATTTTTACTGGCTTTGATAACGGCTACCGGATACACAATTTTAGCATTAATATCCGCCGGGGCGCTGGCCACTACTTTGACCTTATTGGAGGTTAAGGCATCGGTTGAATAGACAATACCGGCATCCACATTGCCGCTTTCAACATAGGTCAAGACCTGGCGCACATCAGCTGCCCAGGACTTCCTTGGGTTGTACTTGGGCGGTAATGCCGAGTTCGTCAAAAGCTTGATGGGCATAAGTTCCGGCGGGGACGGATTTCGGATCGCCAATGGCCACTTTTTTCACTTTATCGGAGGCCAGGTCGTTGAAACTGGTAAGGCCAAGAGTGCTGTCAGATGGGAACAATCATGACAACTTTGTTATTAAGAAGGTTCTTGCGGGTGTCATTTAAAATAATTCTTCCTTTTGCAGATTATCCATTTGAGTGGCGGCTGCCGAAATGAAAACATCTGCCGGGGCGCCGTTCTCAATCTGTGTTTGCAGTGTGCCGGATGAGGCGAAGTTCGGGGTGATGGTCACATTGGGTTTCCCCTGGGTATAAAGATTATTAATTTCTTTCAATACATCGGTCAGAGCTGGCGGCGGCAGACACGTTCAATTCCACGAGCTTGGCCGCTGAGGCAGGTGTAGTTTCCGGGCGCCCGCGTTGGTGTAGATGTGCTGGCGCAGCCGCCCATGACCACTAGGAATAAGAGTAAGAATATCAGACCAAATGCAAAAAAGTTTGTCCTTTTAGAGACCTTTAAACTACCTGATATCATAATATTTTTTTTTGAAGTTGCTGTCACAATAATCCCCTTTCTATTTTTGTTATTAGTTATGATGGGAACTTCGATCCCAGACCTTTTGCTGTCCCGCCCAAATGGCAATATGGAAAGTAGAAAGGTGATTATAGAAAAAGAATAGCGCTTCCGCGGGGAAAGCGCCATATTCGCAATGATACCATCGAGTCCTCCTTTCCTATGACGGGAAGCATTGTTGTTTCCGACAATGCCGTCGAGGCCTTCGGCCTACCGGCTGCACACCATGGAATATCTCTTTAGATGTGTCAGCTTAGAAGATAGTTAGCATTTTATCATGCCACCCGATGGTCGTCAATCCGCTTTTAGCCAAACGTATTCGATATCAGTAGGCTCGTGCAAAATTTAGGAGACTCGGTCTTGAGCACGGTTTGTAGCGACTGGTTTATAGCCAGATCACGTTTGACAGTGCGAAGCACAAAATGGTAGCATTCGACGTCTTTCACAAACACATCGTCACGGCGTAAACAATCTATTCGGAGGTAAACACAATGGGTAAAGCTCTAATTATCAATGTTAACCTGTGCAACGGCTGCTACAACTGCCAGATCTCCTGTAAGGACGAACATGTCGGTAATGACTGGACGCCCATCGCTAAGCCCCAACCGGACACAGGGCAGTTCTGGACAAAAGTTGAGGAGAAGATCAGAGGTACCGTTCCCAAGGTTAAGATGGCCTATATGCACCATATATGCCAGCATTGTGATGAGGCTCCCTGCATTACCGCCTGCCCGGTAAAGGCAATATACAAGAGAGATGACGGCATAGTCATCATAGACCCCGAGAAATGTACCGGCAGCCGGCTGTGCATGGACGCCTGTCCCTATAAAGTCATCTACTTCAACTGGGACTTAAACATCGCCCAGAAATGCACCTTCTGTGCCCACCTCCTGGACAAAGGCTGGAAGGAACCAAGGTGTGTCGATTCCTGTCCCACGGGAGCCTTCACCTTCGGTGAGGAAGAAGACCTCAAAGAACAAATCGCCAAGGCTGACATATTATACCGGAAAAGAAGACCAAGCCCAGGGTATATTACATCGGCATACCCAAGAGGTTTATCGCCGGGGCTGTTTATGACCCTGAAGAAGACGAATGTTTGCAAGACGTAACGGTTACCCTGAAAGGTCCCAAGGCAGCCAAGAAGCTCACCACCAAGACGGACAATTTCGGTGACTTCTGGTTTGAAGGATTGGATGTAGGTGAGTATGCCGTAAGCGTAGAGAAAGACGGATACTACAGCCGGACAGATAGCCTCGGTCAGCACGGAAAAAGATGTAAATCTGGGCGATATAGAATTATCTAAGAAGAAGTAATTCTTCACCAAGACCGTAGATATAGGTTGCCCCGACTTATCCTTAGGTCGGAGCTTAAACTCAAGAAAAGGAGGCGACATATGGCTGAGCAAGTTTTCACAAATTGTACCGTTGGTGGTCCAATTTCGGTATACGTCAAAGACGGAAAAATCGTCAGGATCCGGCCGCTGGTAATCGGTAAATGACCTGAAACCCTGGACGCTTATAGATGCCAACGGCAAAAGATTCTCCCCTCCCAAAAAACTAACTGTTCAGCCTTTTACCTTGACGGAAAGGACAAAAGTTTATGCCGAAGACAGGATCAAGTATCCTATGAAAAGGGTGGACTTTGATCCCAAAGGCGACAGGCATCCGGAAACCAGGGGCAAGTCCGGATACGAGAGGATAAGCTGGGATGAGGCACTGGATATAGTCGCCGGTGAAATGAAGAGAATCCGGTCGACCTACGGACCGGAAGCTATCACGGCAATCGACATCTTCACATCACAACTGGGGACTGGTGGGTTACAAATTGGGGCCGTTCATCAGGTTTTTCAATATGCTCGGATTTACCGAGATCTTTGATAATCCGGATAGCTGGGAAGGCTGGCACTGGGGAGCCACACATGCTTACGGTTTCTACTGGAGACTGGGAATGCCGGAGCCGTATGACCTGCTTGAAGATGCCCTGAAAACAGCGAATTGATAGTCTACTGGGGTACTGACCCGGATTCCACGCGTGGCTGTTATGGCGGGCAGGAATCGGCAATCTGGCGTCAATGGCTCAGGGAGTCAGGGAAGAAGCAGATTTTCATCGACCCATTCTACAATTACACCGCCGCCTCCGTGGCCGATAAATGGATTGCTCCCAGGCCGGGCACCGATGCCGCTCTGGCACTGGCAATTGCCTATGTCTGGATAAAAGAAGGCACCTATGATAAGGACTATATAGATACCCATACTATCGGTTTTGAAGAGTTTCAGAAATATGTCTTGGGCGAAGAAGACGGGGTGCCCAAGACGCCGGATGGGCGGCAGAGATAACCGATGTCCCTGCCTAGACTATCACGGCTCTGGCCAGGGAATGGGCGTCAAAGAGGACAATGCTGTATTGGGGCTGGACAGGGCGGCGCCTGCCGGACAGCTTATGCGCACCGAATGGGCCAGACTGATGGTGCTGCTCCAGGCAATGCAGGGGCTGGGCAAACCCGGGGTCAGCATCTGGCGCGCGTGGTGGAGGCGCACCATATAATTCCAGCGTGTTTTTCCCCGGATACGGTGACCCGGATGGAATGATATGGCTGATCGCGGGCAGCCAAGAAACCGGTTTTCAATCCTGTCGAACAGCGTCTTTACCGGTTGCTTCTTCCTGATGCCATCTTGAACCCGCCGGTTCACTGGCTGGGAGAAGGATTCTGCGCGCGTTCATTGGACCAGCAGTTTAAGACATACACTTATCCTATGCCTGGTAGCTCCGAAGTAAAGATGTTCTACCGCTACGGCGGCTCTTTCATGGGCACTATGACTGAAACCAACAAATGGATCAGGATGTACCAGAGCCCGAAGCTGGAGTTCGTGGTTAACCAGGACTGCTGGTGGGGTAGCGAAACAGGATTCGCTGATATTATTCTGCCGGCCTGCACCAACCTGGAGCGAAATGAATTTCGGAATTTGCTGCTGCCGGGGGCTACGGCGGACACAATCAACTGTGTCAATTACCGGGTGGTAGTTCTTCAGAAGAAATGCATCGAGCCGCTGTACGAGTCCAAATCGGATTACGAAATTTTTCACTGCTTGCCGAAAGGCTGGGGCTAAGAGAAGAGTTCACCGAGGCAAAACAGAAGAAGATTGGGTTAAGGCCATATTTGAAATAAGCGACGTGCCAAAATACATATCCTGGGAGGAGTTTAAAAAGAAGGGCTATTATGTAGTCCCTGTTCCCGAAGATTATAAACCGACCCCGGCTATGCGCTGGTTCTATGAAGGCCGGGAGTGCGATACACCTGATCCCGGCAATCCCAAGAAAGGCACGGACAAAGCTCAGGAGCTGGGGACGTACAGCGGCAAGATAGAGTTTGTTTCCCAGAGCCTGCATGAAGCATTTCCCGGACGATAAGGAAAGACCGCCGATGCCGCACTATATCCCGAGCTGGGAAGGACCTGAGTCGAGAGTTGGCCAAGAAATATCCCCTGCAGCTTATCTCCCCGCATCCCAGGTATTCTTTCCATACCCATTATGACAAACATGCTCCGTGGCTGGATGAGATCCCGGGGCACCGTGTTATTAAAGATGGCTATACTGGTCAAACGGTGCGCATTCATCCGTCAGACGCCAAAGAGCGAAGAATCAAACATGGAGACATCGTCAAGCTTTACAATGACCGCGGCGCGGTGCTGTGCGTAGCGCAAGTCACTGAGAGGGTGAGACCCGGGACGCTCCACTCATGGGCATCATCCGGCAAATATGATCCGCTGGAGCCGGGCAAAGCGGGCAGTATTGATAAAGGTGGCTGCATAAATCTGCTGACCCCTTCCCGGATGTTATCGAAGAATGCTCCGGGGATGGTGCCAAACTCCTGCCTGGTAGAAATGGCAAAGTGGGTAGCATAAGGTACTGGCCGAGATAATTTCTACGGCAGGTCCGGCATTTAGGTGCCATCCCATCAGCTAGAATATTCTAAGAGGCAATTAAAAGTTCCGAGTTATCGCTCGGGCTTCAGTATTATTTCTCCCAGGTAGACGTCGTTTTTAGTTTCTACACTAAACTTACGTGGTTTGTATCCCGGATGTTGAATTTGCAGGGAGAATTTCTTATCTTCGTCGAGGCCATCAAACTCAAAGTCGCCAAAAATATCGGTCTTGGTTGTTTTCTTCTGACCATTAGCGGTTAAGGTGACGATTGCATCCTTGCCGCATTCATCTGTATCTCCAAATATCACCGAGCCGGCGATAAACTTCTTGGGCAAGGCGCTATAGACCACTTTCTCTTTTATCCCATATTCGGGATGAAGTACCTCAGTTGTCAACGAAGATAGCAGCTTGGCCACTTCGCTCTTGGGGTCATCCAGATTGCCGAATGTCAGGGCGCCTGTGGGACAGGCCTCAACGCATCTCGGTTCCTTCCAACCCTGATCGAGCAGATGAGCGCAGAAAGTACACTTCTGCGGAAGGCTCTTTTCCTCGTTCCAGTAAATTACCCGGTAGGGGCATGACTTGACTATATCCTTATTCCCTTTGGCTTTTTCGGGGTCTATGATGACGATGCCGTCGGGCCTTCTGTAGACGGCGTTATTGTCTGCGGCATCGACGCAGGGGGCTTTCTCGCAGTGCATACATGGCACCGGGATGTAGTCTGCCTTAACCTTAGGGTATTTTCCTCTTTCCTTTTCGATTATGCGCATCCAGAAGTGGCCCATATTCGGCTGTGCTGCGGCGATATGGAGGGAAATCGTTACCGCAATGTTCGTCCTTGCAGGCGATGAAACAACCGTAGCAGCCGGTGCACTTGCTGACGTCGATAACCATGCCATATTTAGCCATTTTCTAGACCTCCCACTTCTGTACTTCTATCAGGCAGGAGTTCGGTGCCATACCTGGAACATTCTTTGACATTAAGACGTTCAGGAGTCAGTAAGTTCATGCAGCCACCTCTGTCCACGCTGCCGGGCTTGCCCGGTTCCATCGGGTCATATTTGCCGGAGGAACACCAGGAATGAACTACTCCCGGCTTCATCCTCTCGGTGACATGGGCTGCGCCCAGAACGGCTGCCCCGGTCATTGTAAAGTTTGACGATATCGCCGTGCTTAATGCCTCGTTCTCGGCATCCGAAGTATGGATATGTACCACCAGATAAGCATAGCCATCTTTCATCACCCGGTGTCCGGGAATCTCGTCCAGCCAGGGATCATTCTTGTCATGGTGGGTATGGAAGGAATACCTCGGATGCGGCGTAATAAGTTGCAGCGGATATTTCTTGGCCAGCTCCGACTCATGCCCTTCCCAGCTCGGGATATATTGCGGCATCGGTGGGCTTTCTTCATCATCGGGCAAATGCTTAAGCAGACTCTGGGAGACAAACTCTATCTTGCCGCTGTATGTCCCCAGCTCGTGTGGCTTTGTCGGTGCCTTTTTTGGGGTTGCCTGGATCCGGAGTATCGCACGGCCGGCCTTCATAGAACCAGCGCATGGACGGCGTTGGCTTATAGTTATCCGGTACGTTGATGACGTAATAGCCCTTTTTCTCAAACTCCTCCCAGGATATATACTTGGGCAAATCGCTAACTTCAAACATGGCTTTAGCCCAGTCTTCTTCGGTTTTGCCTTCAGTGAACTCCTCTTTAAGCCCAGCCTCTCGGCGAGTAGCGAAAAGATCTGGTAGTCGGATTTTGATTCCCATAGCGGCTCAATGCATTTCTTTTGAAGAACGACGACCCGGTAATTGTTGCCGCTGTCGCTATGCCCGACATAGCCCCCGGCACCAGCAGAATTCTGATATGTCATTTCGCTCCAGGTTGGTGCAAGCCGGCAGAACAATATCAGCAAATCTTGTCTCGCCACACCACCAGCAGTCCTGATTGACGACGAATTCCAGCTTGGGGCTCTGGTAAGCCTTTATCCAGCTTGTTCGCCTTCGCAGAAGGTGCCCATGAAGGAGCCGCCGTACCGGTAGATCATGTGTACTTCAGAGTTACCCGGCATCGGGATAAGTATATTTCTTAAACTGCTGCTCCAATGACTGAGGACAGTATCCCTCGCCCGTCCAGTGAATCGGCGGATTCAGGATGCCTTCGGCAAAAAGCAACCTGTAGAGGTGTTGTTCGACAGGGTTAAAGACCTGTTTCTTGGCTGCCCGAGATAGCCATATCATGCCATCAGGGTCGGCATATCCGGGAAACAGTACGTCAGCATTGTACGGTGCTCCGCCGGCATTTGTCATCATGCTAACGCCGGGTTTACCCAGTCCCTGCATGGCCTGCAGCAATACCGACAGTCTGGGCCATTCAGTGGCATAGGCCGCCCGGCAGGCACCCGCCGAAGCCGGCGCCGTAATATTGCACTTTCTTCGCTGCCCATTCCCTGGCCAGGGCCCTTATGATTCTGGCCGGAACATCCGTTATCTCCTCAGCCCATTCCGGGGTCTTGGGCACACCATCACTCTTCGCCCAAAACATATTTCTTGAACTCTTCGAAACCGATGGTGCGCTTGGCGATATAGTCCTTATCGTAGGTGTCTTCTTTGATCCAGACATACATCATAGCCAGGATCATGGCGGCATCGGTGCCTGGTCGCGGAGCTATCCACTTATCAGCCACATGGGCACAGGTGTAATTGAAGTACGGGTCAATGAAAATCTGCTTCTTCCCAGATTCTCTGAGCCAGTCACGCCAGATCACAGATTCCTGACCGGAATATGCATTGCAGCTGGCATCAGGGTCAGTTGACCAGTAGACGATCATGTCACTGTATTTCAGGGCATCCTCAAGCAGGTCATATCCCTCAATCGTGCCCAATCGCCAGTAGAAGCCGTAGGTGTGCGACGCGCCCCAGTGCCAGCCTTCCCAGCTGTCCGGGTTTTCTTCAACTTGTGTCATGCCGAGCAAATTGACGAATCTCGTAAAAGCACCTAACCTGTAGCCCACATTACCGAAGTTGTGATGCTCTGGTTTCATGGCTCCGATTCCCTCCGGGCCATATGTGGCTCTGATTCTCTTCATTTCGCCGGCGACTATATCCAGTGCCTCATCCCAGCTTATCCTCTCGTATTTGGCCTTTCCCCTTGTCTCAGTATGTCTGTCACCTTTCGGATCAAAGCCTACCCTCTTCATGGGGTACTTGATCCTTTCATCGGAATAGACCCTTGTCCTTTCGGTCATGATATAGGACTGAATGGTAACTTTCCTGGGAGGCGAGAATTTCTTGCCGTTGGCATCGATTATCGTCCAGGGCTTGAGGTCATTCTTTGTCGATTGCCATTGGCCTTATTTTCACTATCTTTCCGTCCTTAACGTGTACCGAAATGGCTCCCCCACAGCTGTTTTGGCTAAAAATTCTCTCTGCCATAAGTCAGACCTCCTTTCTCTAAATTTTCTCCCGGTGGCAGTTTAGCTGGTCTGCTGCTACTTAGGAAATAACAGCGATGAATAACATAAAAGCTGCGTTTAAGAGGATAATACTCAGGAGGGCAGAGTACTCTTGGCTTCCTTATAGCAGGTCGCATACGAGTTTCTCTGCCCTCCTCTGATTCTTCTTACTCAGAACTATTGGGGCTTTAGTATTATTTCTCCCAGGTACACGTCGTTTTTAGTTTCCACACTAAACTTACGTGGTTTGTATCCCGGATGTTCAATTTGCAGTGAGAATTTCTTATCTTCGTCGAGGCCATCAAACTCAAAGTCGCCAAAGATATCGGCCTTGGTTGTCTTTTTCTGACCATTAGCAGTTAAGGTTACGACTGCATCCTTGCCACATTCATCTGTATCTCCAAATATCACCGAGCCGGCGATAAACTTCTTGGGCAAGGCGCTATAGACCACTTTCTCTTTTATCCCATATTCGGGGTGAAGTACCTCGGTCGTCAACGAAGATAGCAGCTTGGCCACTTCGCTCTTGGGGTCATCCAGGTTGCCGAATGTCAGGGCGCCTGTGGGGCAGGCCTCAACACACCTCGGTTCCTTCCAACCCTGATCGAGCAGATGAGCGCAGAAAGTACACTTCTGCGGAATGCTCTTTTCCTCGTTCCAGTAAATTACCCGGTACGGGCATGACTTAACTATATCCTTATTTCCTTTGGCTTTTTCGGGGTCTATGATGACGATGCCATCGGGCCGTCTGTAGACGGCGTTATTGTCTGCGGCTTCAACGCAGGGCGCTTTCTCGCAGTGCATACACGGCACCGGGATGTAGTCTGCCTTAACCTTAGGGTATTTTCCTCTTTCCTTTTCGATTATGCGCATCCAGAAGTGGCCCATATTAGGCTGTGCTGCGGCGATATGGAGGGAAATCGTTCCCGCAATGTTCGTCCTTGCAGGCGATGAAACAACCGTAGCAGCCGGTGCACTTGCTGACGTCGATAACCATGCCGTATTTAGCCATTTTTCTAGACCTCCCACTTCTTTACCTCTATCAGGCAGGAATTTGGTGCAAATCCTGCTACATTTTTCGAGATCAGCCGGGAAGGGGTGAGTAAATTCATGCAGCCACCTCTGTCTACGCTACCAGGCTTGCCCGGTTCCACCGGATCATATCTTACCTACGGATGACCATGAACGGACGACTCCCGGTTTCATCCTCTCGGTGAGTTTAGCTGCGCCCAGAACGGCTCCCCGGTCATTGTAAAGTTTGACTATATCGCCCTGTTTTATGCCTCGTTTTTCGGCATCAGAAGGATGTATAAATACTACCAGGTAAGCGTAGCCATCCTTGATCACTCGGTGCCCGGGGATTTCATTCAACCAGGGGCTGTGAGAATCATAGTTGGTGTGGAAGGAATACCTTGGATGAGGAGTCAGAAGTTGCAGCGGATATTTCTTCGGCTAGCTTCGACTCATGCCCTTCCCAACTCGGAATATATCGCGGCATCGGTGGGCGTTCTTCATCATCGGGCAGATGCTTAAGCAGACTCTGAGAAACGAACTCTATCTTGCCGCTGTACGTCCCCAGCTCGTGTGCTTTGTCGGTGCCTTTCTTGGGGTTGCCCGGATCCGGAGTATCGCACGGTCTACCTTCATAGAACCAGCGTAGAGCCGGCGTGGACTTGTAATCATCAGGCATGTTGATTACATAATGGCCCTTCTTGTTGAACTCCTCCCACGATATGGTGCTTCGGCAAATCGCTAATGTCAAACATGCCCTTCATCCAGTCTTCTATCGATTTGCCTTCGGTGAACTCTTCTTTTAGCCCCAACCTTTCGCTGACCAGTGCCAGGATGTCGTAGTCTGCCTTGGATTCCCCTAGCGGCTCTATACACTTGTTTTGAATGACGGCGACACGGTAATTGTTGGAGCTGTCAGAAAGCCCGACATAGCCGCCGGCCTGGCAGAATCCGGAAAAATCGTTCCGTTCGAAGTTGGTGCATGCTGGCAGAATTACGTCGGCTAGCCGGGTATTGTTAGTCCAGAAGACCTCCTGGCAGGTTACGAATTCAATCTTGGGGCTCTGGAAAGCCCTTATCCAGTCGTTCCCCTGGCAAAAAGTGCTCATGAAAGAGCTACCGTACATGTAGAACATGTGGATTTCAGATTTGCCCGGAGCCGGGTATGTGAACTTGCGTGAACTGTTGCTCCAGTGAATTCGGACAGTATCCCTCACCTATCCAGTGAATCGGTGGATTCAAAATGGCCTCAGGAAGAAGCAGCCGGTAGATAAACTGCTCACCATGTGGAAATATTGGTTTCTTGGCGGCTCGGGATAGCCATATCATGCCATCAGGGTCGGCATACCCTGGGACCTTCACTTTACCATCGTTTGGGAGCTGACCCGGGAATTCCGTTCATGCTAACTCCAGGTTTGCCCAGTCCTTGCATAGCTTGCAACAATACCGATAGCCTGGCCCATTCGGTACCATATGCCTGCCGGCATGGCCCACCAAAGCCAGCTCCCCAAAACTGCACTTTCTTTGCCGCCCACTCCCTGGCCAATGCCCTTATGACCCTGGCTGAGACATCCGTAGTCTCAGCAGCCCAATCCGGGGTCTTGGGAACACCGTCGCTTTCGCCCAAAACATATTTCTTGAACTCTTCAAATCCGATGGTGCGTTTGGCTATGTAGTCTTTGTCGTAGGTATCCTCCTTGATCCAGACATACATCATTGCCAAAATCATGGCGGCATCGGTGCCAGGCCTGGGAGATATCCATTTGTCGCCAACATGAGCCGCTGTGAAATTGAAATACGGGTCAATAATAATTTGCTTCTTACCAGCATCCTTGAGCCACTGCCGCCAGATTATGTTGTCCTGCCCCGAATAAGTGCCGCAATTAGCGGTGGGATCGGCCGCCCAATATGCAACCATATCGCTATGTTTCAAAGAATCCTCAAGAAGGTCACAGTACTCTGGCGCTCCCAATCTCCAGTAAAACCCGTACGTGTGCGTGGCACCCCAGTGCCAGCCATCCCAGCTATCCGGGTTCTCCATGACGTGTGTCGTCCCGATCATATTGATGAATCTCTGAAAGGCGCTTAACCGGTAGTTTACGTTGCCCCAGTTGCAGTGTTCTCCTCTGATGGAGCAGACAGCTTCCCGACCGTAAGTTTCCCACATCCGCTTTATTTCGCCACCCACGATGTCCAGCGCCTCATCCCAGCTTATCCTCACATATCTGGACTTGCCTCTTGTCTCCGGGTGCCTGTTTCCCTTGGGATCAAAATCCACTCTTTTCATAGGGTACAGAATCCTGTCCTCAGAGTAGACTCTTTGCTTCTCGGTCAGGGCATAGGAATTAACCGTAACCTTTCTCGGAGGTGAATATATTTTGCCGTTGGAAGCGGTTATCTTCCATGGCTTGAAGTCTTCGGGAGCAATTTGTCTCGGACGGATCCTGACTATCTTACCGTCCTTAACATGTACGGAAGTTATGCCGCCATTGTTGTTTTGGCCGTATATCTTTTCAGACATGAATTGGTCCCTTCTTGGCTGTATTTGGTATCACCGTGAACTCGTTATTATCCTAATCTCCTGCATAAAGAAAAGAATCAACAACTGGTCCCGCAGCGGCATGAAATGGCCTTTTGAATGCTTCAGGGTATTGCTGCATCAATTCGTCCAGGTTGGCCCGTTCAACCTCAGCCAGGAATCCGCTTACCACCATGCCGGTGGCATTGGGAGAAGTTAGATTATGCGGGGTTATCATATTTATGGCGCCGCCTCGATCAAGCTCACCGGGCACTATTGGATCGTACTTAGCTCCATGGTCAATGGATATTGCCCCGGGTATCATCCTCTCCGCCACGTAAGCGCCGCATAGAACGGCTCCCCTCTCGTTATAGATCTTGACTATGTCCCCATTTTGTATGCCACGCTTAGCTGCATCCGATGGGTGAATCCAGACCGGCTGATACTGGTATCCATCCGGGCCCCTGACTTTGCAGGTCTCTATTTCCCTGAACCATGTGACATCATCGTGGTTGGCGTGTACTCCCCATTTGGGGTGGTTGGAGACGACGAGCAAAGGATACTTCTTGGCTCTATCACACAACCGGCTTTCCTGGTGAGTCTTGCCATAGGGTATCCATTTTGGAGACGGTGGTCTCTCCTCATCATCAGGGAATGCCTTGGCCAATCTTTCAGAATAAAATTCCAATTTCCCCGTGTCTGTGGTTAAGGGATGTTTCTTGGGGTCCTGACAGAACTCGCTCAAGCCAACAGGATATTTTTTCCAGTCCTTGTCGGTAGGTATGACAAAGTATTTGTTTTCCTTGAATTTCTCCCAGTCCATGTAATTTTGTATACCTGAAGTGTCAAAACCAAATTTTATCCATTCCTGAACGCTTTTACCCTCTGTGTATTCCTTCAGCAAGCCCATTCGCTCTGCTATTGCACAGACAATCTCGTAATCGCTTTTGGACTCACCAAGTGGTTCAACTGCCTTATCTTCGAGGAAAAGAGACCTGAAACTCCCTTCAAAGTGGTCCACGCCCAAATCCTCTTCTTCTAGCTTCGTGTTTGCTGGCAGTACAATGTCAGAAAAGAGACAGTCGTTCTCAAACCAGGGATGTTGAGCCAGCATGAATTCGATTTTCGGGCTCCTGAACGCGTTTACCTGAGTACCGCCGTCGTTCCAGCAGGTTAACCAGCAGGGAGTATCAGTCCATATCATGTGTATTTCAGAGCAGCCCTTGGCAGGATATGTATATTTTATGAACTGGTTTTCGTAGCCCGCATCCAGTGTAGTATCGCCATACCAGGTGATAGGTGGGTTGAGGATAGCGTCGTGAAGGAGATCTTTCGGGGATGATTTGCGTTGGATTGTTTACCTTCATGGTGAAGTACCCTCTGTAAGCATCATGAACGTTTGGAAGGATCTCACTTCGGGGCATGGGCCACGTTCTGATATCGCCGAGAAGGCCCCATTCCATTATCTTAAATTGATGCCGTCCAGGCTTGCCCAGTCCCTGCATGCCCAGCAGTATAGCCTCCAGCCTGGCTGGCTCCGTCGAGTACGGCCCTCTGATATAGGGCCCGCCATTACAATGCACTGTTGAAGTCGCCTCGGCTGCCCATTGCCTCGCCAGTGCCTTGATGGTTCTTGAGGGTACACCACACAACGGTGCCGCCCATTTAGGCGTCTTGGGAATACCATCCTCTTTCCCCAAAACATAGTCCTTAACCTTGTCGAACCCGACTGTATGGGTGGCTACATACTCTTTATCATAAGTCCCTTCGGTGATCCAGACATGAGCTATGGCGAGCTGCAGCGCGGCATCAGTATTCGGTAGCACTGGTATCCACTTATCGGCATGAACAGCGGCGGCATAGTTCAGATCGGGGCAGATGTATATTTGCTTTATTCCCAGCTCCGTGAACCAGTACATCAATCGGCTTGGCGTCTGTCCTCCCCACCCCCACGTGGTGGTTTCGGCATCACAGCCCTGGTACAGCAAAAGTTTGCCGTTCTGGGCGATATCGGGGACAATATTAGTTTGCGGCAGCATCTGACCAACGGGCTCCATTCCCCACACATGCTTGCTGCCCCAGTACCATCCTTCCCAGCTATCTGGATTCCTGGCCTGCAGCGTGAAACCTCCCAGGAGTCTCAAAAGCGGGAGTTGACAGCCATGCGGCCCATGTACCACTTTTGCTTCCCCGTGCCCGTCAGCCTGGGCGAATACGGCCGTAGGGCCGTATTTTTTGGTTATCCTTTTCAGTTCACTTGTAATGAGATCGAGAGCCTCATCCCAGGAGATTCTGACGTAACCGCTAACTCCGCGGTTTTGGGGATTTCTGTCACCATTGGGGTCCCAGTCCACCCGTTTCAAAGGGTAGAGAATGCGGTTGGCGGAGTAGGTACGTTTTTTGTAGGCGAGAGCCAGAGGCGGCGGCAATGTTTTCATAGTGGGCTCAAAGCTCTTTCCCCGTGCCTCGATCTTCCACGGCCTGAATTCCTCGGGCTTGTACTTGGCATCAAAGCGAAACGGTCTGATCCTGATTATCTTGCCATCCTTAACGTCGACCTCCGTGGCGGTCCGCCGTTGCCAAAAGAGCAAAAACCGAGACTTTTATATACTGTTTGTTCTCCTTCCGGTTTCCTTCGAGTTTTGCCTTTGTCTGCCATTTCACTCTCCTTATTTCATCGTTTGTTGATGTGCTTCAGGATTAGGCTTCTCATCCAGATGGAACCAGCAGTTATAACTGCAGTTGTTGTTTCAGCCGCATCGTAGGAAATTATGGATCGTTGCTATCTGGATTAGACTGGGAAGTAGTATAGCATAGAAAAACTGCTCCGTCCAAAGTAATGCCTCCGGCTAAAAAGGAAGTAATTGGCCGGGCGATTTCCCAGTTTTTACTGGGACGCAGGATTAGAAAGACTTTTGAGTAGTATGGAAGATCTCAATGAGATGTAGGGGAGGGGGTGGCCGATCCATGCTCATCCGCGCAATGTTTGGTGTGGTGCTTGTTTGACTGGCGCTAGCGACGGCTTCGGCCACCTTCTTGGAGATTTGAAGAATTGTCGTCAGCAGATATGCGTGCCACTCCTAGTGTACGAAAACAGGTTTAAGTGGTCTTTGCGTGGACAAGATGGGATTTAGCACCTTATACAGGAAGTCGTAAGTGGTAACGATGCCTACCAGATGATCCTGCTCTATGACCAAGAATGACCTTGACTTACGTGCCAGGGCCAAAGTGATCGCTTCGTCCACCGATGTATCTGGAGATATCATCACTGCGTCTCGGTTCATTACTTCCTTGACCGTTAACTTTTCCAGTAGGTAGGTGAGCTCTTGCTTACTGAAAGTAGTCAGTTGGGAAGGGCCTGCCTTGTCCAGAGCAGTTTTAGTGACTATCCCTACTAGTCTTCCTTTATCTATTACCGGCAGGCGTCTTATCCGGTGAACCTCCATTATGTTTCTGGCATCTGCTAACGACGTGTTGCTAGGGATGGAAACTACGCTAGTTGTCATAATGTCGCGTATTAACATTGTCTCCTCCTTTCTTGCTAGGCTATTTTCGACCAATAACAAAAGCATACCATGCAACTGTGAAGATTTTGTGAAAGCATGATGAAAAAAGTCCGAAAATTTGGTGAAAAATTAGTCATGAGATATTGGCGAAGAAGCGGGGTCAAAAGCACGGTTCTGACAGATATGGATTGTGATCGGATACTGGTAACTCTCGCCAGCTACAGACGTGACAGAGCTCTATTTGCTCTTCTTAGCTGGCGTTATAAAGTCGTTTTCCAAAAGGTCGACCAGACCTTTTATGTCAGACAAGGCAAACTGTCTGGCCTTGGTTTCCAGCGGCTCATCGGTGGCTATTGCTATTAGGTTGTCAGCATGGGCCAGAGGCGGACCGGCTGACTTGCGATGTACCTCTATCTTGGGTGTATTGCCCTGCTTGAATCCTTCGGCGAGGATGACATCATAGTCCTCCCCAAACATACTGGCTATCTTGTTCAGGTCCGGATATTCATTAATTGGTTTTGACTTAATCAAGAATATCTGGTCCAGCGACACGATGCCTACAGCCTCACTGCCAGCCTGCATGTGTCGGTAGCTGTCCTTGCTTGGTTCGTCAAAGCTGAGCGTATGGTGGCAATGCTTGATACTGGCTACATGGTAGCCCCTTGACTTGAGTTCTGAAATCAGGGCCACTATTAGAGTGGTCTTGCCTGTCTTTGAGGTACCTACAATTGAGACGATTGGCGGCATTCGATTCAGCTTTCATTGAAACAGGCGAGTGTCATTGAAGTAGACATCCCACTCGTGCCTTTCCAAAGACCCTCACGGTAACAACCAGTGCGGTATGCTATCATAGGCGACGGTAGCTCTGCAACCATTCAACCCAACCTGACGTTTGCTATCGCCGCCTGCGCCTGAAACGTACACCGATATAAAAGATAAAGCCGGCACCTGCTGTCTAGATAGGTGCCGGCTTTAGTGCTACTAGGGTTTAAATGTTAAGGTAAGGGCGTCGGCAAGCTTGATCTCATCACCGTCTCTCAGCAAATATCTGCCTTTGCCGGTAATGCTTGCCCCGTTCAGCTTGGTTCCGTTTGTGCTGCTGCGGTCCTCGATGTAATACTCGCCATTTTCGCTGTCCACCTGTATATGGCGTCTGGAGATCAGGTCGGCTTTGTCTGCCTTCACCAGAGAGCTAAAGTCACTCCTTCCCAGAGAGCCGATGTTTCCCGCGATTGGCAGGTATCCACCGTCTGATGCCAATAATTTGGCCCCAATGTCCGCCCCAATTGGTGTGGTGTGTGGGGTCGTAGTTGCAGTCCGCGTAGCACCCGTCGATGGTAGATATCGCGCCCGCGTGCCCGACTGGTGTCCTGCATAGGCTGCCGCGGGCTTTCTGACAAAGAGTACGATGGCCACTACGGCGGCTACGGCCAGTAGGCCTATCAGCAGAATGTAGAGCGGCCATGAATTGGCTGATAGTCCGCTGACCCCACTGGTCAAGATGCTGCTGGTACCGCTATCGACCACGTTTGAACTGCTGGAGTACTCATAGCCGCTTCCCGAAGGCAAAGCGGAAACATACGGAGCAACGGTTACTGTAGTGCTGGCACCCACGCTGCCGTAGCTGTTCGTTGCCGAAAGCGTATATGTAGTTGTGTAACTGGGGGTTACATTGTATGAACCGGAATTGGGAACCGAGCCAATCCCAGGGGATAAGGTGACAGTGCTGGCATTGCTCACCTGCCAAGTCAGTACAACGGCCTGCCCTAGCTGAATATAATTTGGATTGGCCGTGAACGAGTTGATTACCGGTGGCTGAAGATACTGTGGTGCCGGTTCTCCAGCTACTGCCACGTCCGACCAGGGCCATCTCAGAACGAAAGGCCATGTTAGAGCCGGATAGCTGGGATATCCCCAATAGAACGGCGGGAATGAGAAATGATGTGGAGGTACCGGCGGTCGCGGAGGAAATGGTGGATGTGGGTGTCCCGGTGGCGGGGGTGATGGAGGCGGGGGCCCAGGTGGAGGTGGAGGTGGAGAAGGGGGAAAGTGGTGATGGAGTATGTCCTCCTGTGGAGGTGGTGGCGGCGGAGGCGGAGGCGGAAATAGCGGGCCGTCCAGTGATGCGCCCTGTTCGCCTGTCATGTGGCCTGTGGTGGGTGCAGGTGGTTGGGGTAGAGGCAGTTGATCCTGTACAGAAGTGCCCCGGTCACCTGTCACGTCACCAGTAGGTGATTCCGATGGTGGTGGAGGTGTAGGTAGTTGATCTTGCACTGATGTGCCTTGTCCGCCTGTCACGTCGCTTGTAGGAGACGCCGGTGGCGGAGGTGTTGGCAGTTCATCTTGTAGAGATGAGCCTTGTTCGCCCGTCACGTCGCCAGTCGGCGGAGGCGGTGGAGGCGGTGGCGGATCCTGCACTGTGGTGGCCTGATCGCCTGTCCCGTCGTCCGCAGCGAATGTGGGTGCGACCTGGAATACCAGCGCAGAGCATACTAATAATGCTGCTGCCAAGATAAGGATTGTTTTTCTAAGTTTCATAGTACCCTCCCTTTTTGGTTTTCTATTTTTTAAAGGTGATGCTGAGTTTGCCTGCGAGCTCAATCGTATCGCCATCGACGAGCTCATGCCGGCCGGTTCCCTTAATATCCGTGCCATTGATCCTGGTGCCATTGGTGCTGCTACGATCCTCGATGTAATACTGGCCGTTTTCGTACCAGATGTTGATATGCTGTCTGGATATGTATGAGACACTGTTAGGCGGCAGGAATTTTTCGAAGTCGTGCCGGCCGAACGCTCTGGCATTGCCCGCCAGCAATATCTCATTTCCGTCCGGCATGGCCAGTTTAGCTGCTGTGGCCTCTAGTACGGGCGTAGTGACCGGCGATGTATCTGCGGCCAGTGTCTCTTCAGCGGGAGTCGTGCGGGCCGGTTGGGTATCTGCGGCCGCCGGAGCCCGGGACTTCTGCGCACGTCTCCTTGTAAGCAAAACGACTGTTACAATGATTATTATCGCCAGCAGTGCTATGATGCCCCAGAGCAAGTACGGTGGTGGCTGTTCCACGTACACTGTTATTGAGGCAGACTGGTTGGTGCCGTCGACATAAGCAGCAGTAAGGTTATAGGTGCTGGTTTCGACCGGCGACACTTGTACGGTACCGGTTGTGCTTACGTTGCCAATATTGTTGATGTATACCTGCGTCGCCCCCGGGGCGTTCCATGAGAGGGTGGTTGATTGGCCCCGCTGAATCGTACCGCCGCCCGTGCTGATGGTCGGCACTGTCTTGGGCATGACGGTAACGGTCACGCTCGACGATACCGGGTTGCCTGACCTGCCGCTGGCCACCAGTGAATAGGTGGTCGTAGTCGCTGGAGTCACCGTGGTGGAGCCGGAGACGGCAACTGTTCCGATCCCCGGCGACATAGTCACGCTACTGGTGTTTGCGGTAGTCCAGGTTAAGACCACCGTCTCGCCAGCCTGGATGGAAGACTTGCTGGCATTGAAAGAGTTGATTACCGGTGGTGAATAGATTGGCCCGGGTATTTGGCCTGGTATGTCCGGCGGATAATAGCCTCTTGCATAATTGAAGCTCAGTGATCGTGTTGACCAAGAGAACGCGGAAAGGAACCACATTCTCCAAAAATATCGCCCTGGGGGGTCCGACGGCTCAGCAACGAATGGTCCGATCCTCCAGACACCGGCGTACGGCCGGTACCATCTGTATGTTAGCCAGTGCCCGTAAGGAGCAGCGCCCGATGGATAGTATTCCCACAAATAGAAGTAACCTGGGCCGTTGAATGAAACAACGAGATAGCAGGCTTCGTTTCGGTACAGGTTTGTCACGACCTGTCCGTAACTATTCACCAGATAACCGCTAACTATAGAGCCTGGTGCACCCGGTGACACAGCGTGGGGTGGAGCAATTTGCAGGTTGGACCAGGTCTGGCCATAGGTTTCTACGTCCACCGGCGGTTCAATGAGCTTTCCCTCTTCGTACGGCGGTTGCCATGATTCGTCGGGGCTGGGTGGTGGCAACGGGTCATCCTGTGCCATCACAGGTGATATTGCACCAACCGCTGAGGATATGGCCAGGATGAAAATCAATGTCGCGGTCAATATCTTTTTCATGTGTGATCACTCCCGAACATGATTTCTTTCTAGGTTAAATATACGCCCGCCGAGAGTGGACTGCTTGACCGTAGGCTTACAGGTCACTGACAGTTGTCTGACAAAATGGGGAGGGGACAAAATGCTCGGATGGGTTTGTCGAGGGTCGGGGCTCTACGGGGTCAAAGAACGTAAAACTTTAGGCGTATTGCATCCGCCGGCTCAATGACATCATTGTCGTTTAGAATGACGGGCCCCTGGCTGGAGATATCTGTCCCGTTGAGTTTGGTGCCGTTGGCCGTGCCCAAGTCCTCAATGTAGAACTGTTCTTCCTCCGACTTAACTTCGAAATGCCGTCTCGATATTAGCCCGAGCTCATCCAGGCCCAGCGCTCTGGCGAGGTCACCGCGACCTATGACCAACTTGTCGCCCGTGAACTGGATCTCTACGCCATTGGGCAGCGCTATTTTCGCCCTGGCGACGGTCGACGTTAATGCGGCGGATGGTGCTTCGGCTTCATCCTCCATTGTCGGGGGCAGGGCATTCTGGCCTCTGCGCCGCCTGGGATAAGTCCCGGTCAGATAGAGGCTGAGCATGACAATAATGACCAGCAGCGGGGGGGCTGTCACCAGCACCACCGGTTTGGTGATAAACGTCTGCAGCCGTTCAAGGAATGTGGTTTCTTTTGCGGGTGGTTGTGGCACTTGCCCGGCTGGCTGTACTCTCGAATATGTCCAGTAAACCAGATTGCTGTGTGGGGTATTCGGGTCTGGCATGGCCCACTCGCCATCGCCGTAAAACCACACCCTGTATATATGCTGTCCTTCCAGTTCGTTGTCCTCAGGCGTGAACGGGCCCAGCCTCCACAGGCCGCTTTGAGATAGCTGCCACTTATAGGCTATCCATTTTCCAGCGAAATCCTGGCCTCCTGGAAAGTACTCATAGATGTAAAGCCAGCCTGGCATGTTGATATCCACATCCAGGTACCAGTTTTCGTTCGCAGTGATCTGGAATTTATCCTGTCCCGCCGTCCCCATGAAACCAAGAATAAAGTTGGGTGGGCTGCTTGCAGACTGCGATGTAGGGCCCTCCAGGACGTAGTCTACCGCAGGTTTGACCTCATTCTGCGATTGGTCATTTGCCGGGATATTCAGTACTGTGGAATTGTCTGTTGGTGCACCTATTGCCGTCACGCCCGCCGCTTGGGCAAGCAGAGCGGCCAGTGCACTGAAAATCAGGGCAACAATGAGTAAGGATAACCTGCCCCTCATTTCCGTGACAAGACCTCCGCCGCGTCCACCGAATAACCGTTTGCCGATGACAGCGCAGCACCCATGGCGTGAGCATCAGCGAATCTGTTCCCGGGAGAGAACATGATTCCCTGCGCCAGGCATTTTGCCGTACGCATAGACACGCCCTGGGAAACAAGATAATCAGCCACAGCTATAGCTTCGCTGTACGAGCGTGGCCAGTTAGATTTGAACAGGCCCGAGCAAATCTCATTCGGATGTTTGAGCGTCAGGAGATATATGCAAGTCTGCGCCAGCCCGCAAAGGTCGGAACGCTGGTCGCTTTCTCCACCCATAAATAGTTCCGGGATATCGAACCCGCGGTTCGCGATCTGTGTAAACGGATCGCGCTGGGCCTTTTCCTCGTCAGTTCCATTCAGGCTTTTTGCCGTGCCAAAGTCAATCAGCTTGACCGTGCCGTCGTAGCACAGCATGATGTTTTTGGGGTTGACGTCCCGGTGAACTATGCCGGCAGCGTGCAAATAGGCAAGTGCGTCCAGCAGCTGGCCGCCAAGGTGATGACCTGTGGCTCTTTCAACGGTGTTCTAGGCGATGAAGCCAGAACGGTTTCCCCATTGACGTATTCAATGACAAGGTGAAATTCCCCATCTTGGTAGAAATCATCAAGGTATTTTACGATACCCGGATGTTTCAGCTTCTTCAGATAGCGGGCTTCCAGCATAAGCTTGTCCAGGTACACGTTATCCAACGTAGTACCTCTGCGTGGTGTCTTGATGACGCATGCCTTTCCTGTTTTACGCTCGACAGCCAGCCATATAGCTGCCATGCCGCCTTGTTTGTAAGGTGGCAATTTCACTTCATAACGCCCGTGAACCATGTGGGTGCTTTGGCCTATGGTGGTCTGTGCCTGCCTCCTTCGGTGTTCAGGGTAGGGGTTGCTGCTTCTACGTTTCCGTATGCTCAGGATACTCAGCAGCGCCGCCACAGCGATCCCCAATATACCGTAGATCAGGACCATTAGTATTGTCGGATCATTGAAAACCCGCATCATGCTGTCCTTAGAGTTGTCTCCGCTTTAATCAAGGCCTGCCAGGACGGAAGATTACTTGGCTTCACTATTATTACCGATATATTATCCGGCCCGCCCGCCAGATTGGCCTGTGCTGTGAGGTCAATGCAAGCCTCGTTTAAATCTTTAGAACTCCTGACGATCTCCGATATGCTTTCCTGTGGTGATACACCGCATAGTCCGTCCGTACACAGGAGGATGTTATCGCCCGCGTATAGCTTTATATGATGCAGGTCAGGGACCGCCTCTTCAGAATAGCCGAGAACACGCGTTATCTCATTCCGGCGCGGGTGGCTTCTCGCCTCTTCTGCTGTGATTTTTCCGGCATCAACGAGCTGCTGGACCACCGAATGGTCTTTTGTCACCTGAATAATCTCCCGCTCGTTGATGATGTAGCATCTGGAATCACCTATATGCACCACATACATATCACACCCGATCACGAGTGCGGCGGTAAGGGTGGTTCCCATACCCTGAAGGTCTCTGTCGCTGGCGGCGTCCAGGACGCTGCTATTTGCCCTATGGAAAGCAGCGGTCAGGATAGAAAGAGGTGGTGCGGAAGGCCGGTCTAGGAGGCGAGACATACACTCAACGTGAAAGGTCCTGGTGGCAAGGTCACTGGCGACTTCACCGGCATTGTGCCCTCCCATACCATCAGCGACGGCAAAGAGGCCGGCGGAGATTATCCCCAGGTGCGTCCTCAGATCGAAGCTGGTGCACAGGACGGTGTCTTCATTGAGTCCTCTCAACAGCCCTGTGTCGCAGCTATACCCTGTTTCTAATCGATTCTCCTGCATTTTATTCCTATGTTTGCGGCGACCTGAAAGTTAAGGTAAGTTCCGGCTGACCTGCCAGCTCGATTTTATCGCCGTCTTTTAGCGCCCTCTTTGTTTTATGATAAATATCAACGCCGTTAAGCCTTGTGTGGTTGGTGCTGCCCTTGCCTTCACGTCCGTAGTCCTTCAGGTAGTATTTGCCTCTGCTATAGGTAATCAGCACATGTTGCCTCGAGATTGCCATCAGGACGTCATGGGGCAATTTGCTGTCAAAATCGCTACGTTCTATGAACACAGGGACACCGGTGAGCATGATTTCGGCACCTCCAGGCATTATGACCTTGGCTTTCGGTGCAGAGCGCGGCGTGGCTGCCCGCTTCTTCGGCTTGCCTGCCTTTGTTTCCTCGGTATCGGCGAAATATTTCCCGCAGGTGTAGCAGAAGAAGCTGCCGACATTGTTTTCGCTCTGGCATCTGGGGCAGGTGATCTTGTTTTCAGACCTGCCTGGTTCTAACTCGGCGAGCGGCAGTCCACATCCCTGACAGACTGCTTCACCCGGGATATTCTCGGTATCGCATGCCCGACATCGTACTTTCGATCGTTTTACCATTACCTTCACTAGTCCGTGGCTCTTATGGAAGTCTAATTGACTCTGAGGCGGGTTGCTTGACAGGTATCTGACAAATACCTAATATGAATCTGATAAACTCTTGGTTCAATTTCTACATAATTATACTATATTGATTGGGCAAGCGTGACCCCAAATGACTGGAGGCTATGATTGGCGTTCATAATTGTGAAGACAGGTAATGCCGAGGACGTCGGCAAGGTCTTTTCTTTAAATAAGCCGGTTGTGGTGGTGGGGCGCCGCACTTTGCAGAGTGAGCCTGATATCGAGCTAAATGACGAGGTTGTTTCCAGACGGCACATGGAGATTCTGCTGAAGGATGACAAATACTGGGTCAAAGACCTTGGCAGCACCAATGGCACGACGCTAAATGATGACCGGATAATTGCCGACAATTTGTACGAGCTCAAGCACAACAGCAGGATCGGCCTTGGGGTAGAAGGAGGTGCCGCGCACACCTTACTGGTGTTTAAGGAATCGGAAGACACCAATATAATTCGCGGCAAAGAATCTCCAGCGGGTAAATGCGACAAAGCGCTGGCCGTGGAATGGCTGAAGATCGACCAGGGCAAGAAGGAAGCATTGGTGGATGGCAAGCCGACGAGGCTATCCAAGAAAGAGTATGAGTTGATACGGTTCCTTTACCGGAATGCCGGAAATATATGCTCGCGGGACGAGATAATTGAAGCCGTGTGGCCCGAAAGCCAGGACCCTTCGGCTATATCAGATGCTACAATTGACCAGCTTATTCATAGGCTGCGTGAAAAAGTGGAACCCGAACCTACCAGGCCCTCGCGTATAATCAGCAAGAAAGCCTTCGGATATATGCTGGTATAAACGCTACCTGCAATCGGCTGGCAGAATAATCCTGCTTGATGCTACCTGATAGCAAACCTCATTGATTTTGGTCGTAGCTCGAAGATGAGCTAATGGATGCAGAGGTCAGAGAAAAGATGACGACCGCACCTGCCCGCAGGCTTGCCCGATGGTTGTGGCAACTCTTCCGTTCAATCAGGCTGGCACTTTTTCTGATGCTTATAATTGCCGGGCTTAGCTTGATCGGCGTGCTCATTATTCAGGCGCCCGCCGGCGTAACCGCTGACCCGGGTTTGTACGGACTTTGGTTAGAAAATGTAGCCAAACCCAGGTTGGGGGTCTGGGCGAACGTGCTTTCAGTCCTGCGACTTTTTGATGTTTTCCATTCGCCATGGTTCCTCGGCGCCGGCGTGCTCCTGATAGCCAATATTGTAGTTTGCGCCCTTAACCGGTGGAAAGCTATGTGTAGCGCCCTAGTCGGAGGCTTCAGAAGGCAGCCCGACGGGTTCTATTTATCAGGTGCAGACCGTCTGGAGCTATCCAGCAACAAACCTTCATCTTTGACAGCATCCACGATATCTAGCGCACTAAAAAAATCATTACCGGGTGCGAGTGAGGCTGACCAGGGCAAAGTACTACCTGGCGGCGGATAAGAATCGGTACTATGCCTTTGGTACGTATCTGGGTCACTTGAGCCTGATATTGTTGGTCGCCGGTTTTTTCGTTGGCAGTTATGCCGGGTTTCGTAATAACTTCTTTCATTGTTCCCGAAGGCTCTGTGCGAGAAGTAGGCTATGGGACAAATCTATCTTTACGCTTAAATTCTTTTGTTGACGAGTATTACCCGGACGGTGTTCCGAAAGACTACCGCAGCCAAGTGGTGCTCTATGAGGGTGGACGTGAGGTAAAACAGGATACTATCCAGGTGAATCACCCCATGAGCTATGCGGGCATTCGTTTTTACCAGTCTTTCTTCGGGCCGGCTGCCAAAATACAAGTCAAGAGCGCTTCAGGAGAGGTGATCTATGGGGACAGCGTCGCGCTGTCGGAAGATATCGATAGCATGAATTTGCAGCGCCCTGCTGGCAGCCTGGACCTGCCCGAAAATTACGAAGTGTATCTCGGTTGGTCCTGCCGTCAATGCCATAGACCCAATTATAGGTAACGACGAACTGGCTATCGAGATAAAACAGCCTGACTCGCCAGGACTGATGAAACCGGTGGCTTTCGGCAAGCTGGACATAGGAGCGCCAAAGCAACTGGGTAGCTTTGAGTTCGCTTATTTGGAGAAACTCAAGTACGCTGGGTTCCAGGTGAGCCGTGACCCGGGCAATCCTTTGATATGGATTGCCTCGGGATTGTTCATCTTTGGTGTGGTCATGGTATTGTATTTCCCCCATCGTCAGGCATGGGCACTGGTGATTCCTCGCCGGGCGGGGGCAGCCAAATATTACTGCGGTCGAGGTCTGCCCGAAACATCGGTGGCAACGCGGAGCTTGGCCGCCTGGTGAAATCGATAGAAGCTGAGTTAAACAATAAGCAGGATACTTAAAGGGAGGTATCGGTCGTGAATGGATTGGAGCCCTTTTCTTTTATAGCGGCTATGCTTGCATCGGATTGTCCATTGTTTTTGCGCTGGCAATGTTTATTTCAGGAGGCTGCGGCCAGTACCTGCGGATAATTCGGGGTCTGCTGTGATTCCGGCCTTCCACAGATGGAACTATGTAGAGGTGGGGCTGGCGTTTCTCGGCCTGCTGTTCCTGACTTTGACCATTATCAGCCGGGCAATAACGACTGGCCATGGCCCTTTTTCAAACATGTATGAATTCTCGGTAGCCTTTGCCTGGGGGATTATGGCCATGAGCCTGATATTCCAGTGGCGTTACCGGACCCAGACCGTCAAGAATATCGGTAGTGTAATAGCCCTGGCTCTGCTTCTTTTTGCCAATACCCTGCCGTCTAAACCTGTGCCGCTGGTGCCGGCGCTTCAGCAAAGCTTTCTGCTCAGCGCCCACGTGGCCGCGGCCATCATTGCCTACGGGTCTTTTACCATGGGCTTCGGTGCATCAATACTGTATCTGGTCCGGAAAAGCCAAGATTTATCCTGGATGCCCAACTTGGAAACACTGGACGACATGAGCTTCCTGGCCGTCAAAATCGGTTTCCCTTTCATGACCCTACTGATAGTGCTTGGAGCGCTTTGGGCCGATATCGCCTGGGGCAGCTATTGGAGTTGGGATCCTAAGGAAACCGCGAGCCTGGTCACGTGGCTGCTGTTCGCCAGCTATCTTCATGCCCGCGTCATGCGTAGCTGGCGTGGGCGCCGGACCGCCCTGCTACTGATTGTAGGCTTTGCCGCGGTGCTATTCACCTTTTTTGGTAATTACATTTTCTCTGGCTTGCACAGCTATCGGTAAACATTGCCTGATAACGAACGGTGAGTGAACTTGCCTGGGCCAGTATTTGAGGCTAATATATCGTGGCTGTTGGGACGTTCGTGGAGGGCTGAGGAAATCCTTGCTTATCCACCCTATTTTAAGTAAACTCTATCTATCTTTTGGATGCGGAAACCAATATGAAAGGGTCCATCAAAATCTCTCGAGATGTTTGTAAGGGATGCGAGTTATGCGTCTCCTTTTGCCCCAAGAGTCTGATCCGTCTTTCGGATAAGATGAACGCTAGCGGCTATTTACCGGCTACCTTTGAAGACAGCGGCGAGTGTACCGGATGCTCCGTCTGCGCGCTGGTCTGCCCCGAGGTAGCCATAGAGGTGTACCGTGGCTAGGGTACTGATGAACGGTAACAGCGCCATCGGAGAGGCAGCTATCAGGGCTGGCTGCCAATGCTATTTTGGATATCCCATCACGCCGCAAAATGAGCTGACGGAATATATGGCTACTCATCTGAGCCGAAAGCAGGGTTGCTGCTTTCATCCAGGCGGAAAGCGAGATCGCCGCCATAAATATGGTCTACGGGGCTAGCCTGGTCGGTGTCAGGGCCATGACCTCTTCATCCAGCCCCGGTATCAGTCTGAAGCAGGAAGGCATTTCCTACCTTGCCGCCTGCGAGCTTCCGGCGGTTATCGTCAATATGTCGAGGGGTGGGCCGGGTTTGGGCAGCATCGTCGCCGCCCAGTCGGATTATTTCCAGGCTACCAGGGGCGGCGGTCACGGAGATTACCGCACCATAGTGCTGGCGCCTTCATCGGTGCAGGAACTGGCGGACCTGACTCAGAGGGCTTTCGACCTGGCCGATGAATACAAGATACCGGTGATCATCCTCGGTGATGGCGTTCTGGGCCAGATGATGGAGCCGGTGGAGTTCAAACATGAGGCTCCTGCTGAATTGCCGGTCAGAAGCGATGCTTTGCGGGGAGCCCGGGGAGGCCCCAGCCGGATTGTGAAGACCTTTACCTCGAATCCGGCTGAGCTGGAAGAGATCAACTGGAGCCTGTTCAGGCGGTATCCGTTGATCAAAAAGCGGGAGACAGCCTGGGAAACGTTCATGACGGAAGATGCCGAGCTGATAGTCGTCGCCTTCGGCATAGCCGCGCGGATTGCCAAAGGCGCTATCAAAACGGCGCGTGCCGCAGGTTTACAGGTGGGCTTGCTAAGGCCGATTACCCTCTGGCCGTTTCCTGCTGAAAAAGTGCAGGAATTGGCCAAGGCGGTAAAGCAATTCCTGGTCTTCGAGATGAATATGGGGCAGATGGTAGAAGATGTGCAACTGGCAATAGAAGGTCGGGGGGAAGTCTCCTTCTACGGGAGGCCCGGAGGCGTGATTCCCACACCGAGCGAGGTTGTCCGCGTGATCTCACGCCTTTATCACCAGAAGGGGTTAAAGTAGGCGAATGAAGAAAGTGTTTGGCCGCCCGAAGTCACTGAAGACCAACCCCTTCCACTATTGTCCCGGGTGCGGACACTCGGTGGTGCACCGGCTGGTGGCCGAAGTCATCGACGAGCTGAATCTGCGGGATAAAATTATCGGCATACCGCCGCCCGGCTGCTCGGTTTTCGCCTACAACTATTTTGATGTGGATATGGCGGAGTCGGCGCACGGCAGAGGTGCTGCCGTGGCTACAGGCATGAAGCGCGCCTTCCCTGAGGCGATTGTTTTTACCTACCAGGGGGATGGCGATCTTGCCGGCATCGGTACGGCCGAGACCATACATGCCGCCAACAGAGGCGAAAACATAACTACGATTTTCGTCAACAACGCTGTCTATGGAATGACCGGCGGGCAGATGGCTCCTACTACGCTCAGCGGACAGAAGACCACCACCACCCCTTACGGGCGGGACAAGATATCTGGAAGGATATCCCATAAAGATGAGTGAGATGTTAGCGCTGGTCAAGGGCGTGGTTTATATTGAGCGAGTCGCCGTAAATTCTCCGGCAAACATCACCAAAGCCAAGAAAGCCATCCGCAAGGCCTTCCAGACACAAATCGACAAGCTCGGTTTTTCCATGGTGGAAATATTATCTCCCTGCCCTACGAACTGGAAAATGAGCCCCGTGGAATCGTGGCACTGGGTTGATAAAGTGATGACAAAGGAATATCCTCTGGGTGTGATTAAGGATACGACCGGGACAACAGATGCTGATTAAGACGATTATCGCCGGTTTTGGCGGCCAGGGAGTCATGTCCATGGGCCTCAATTTGGCTCAGGCGGCCATGCTTGAGGGCAAGAATGTTACCTATTTGCCGGCGTATGGCGCCGAGGTTCGCGGCGGCACGGCAAATTGCACCGTGGCCATATCGGATGATGAAATTGCCTCGCCGGTGGCTTCGGAGCCGGAATTCGTTGTCGCTATGAACGGGCCTTCGCTATCAGGTTTCAAAACCAGATTCAGTCCGGCGGTCTGTTCTTCATAAACTCCTCGCTGGTGGAGGCTGAAATTTCGAGGGGTGATATAAACATAGTCGGTGTGGCCGCCAACAGCGTTGCCGAGAAATTGGGCAATCCCAAAGCCGCCAACATGGTGATGCTGGGCGCATTCACCAGGAAGAGCGGTCTGGTTTCCCTGCCCAGTCTGATCGAGGGACTGAAGTTCACCCTGGGCACTAAACGCAACCTGCTGGCAGTCAATGAGAAAGCCCTGAGGGCAGGATACGACTTATTTGCCTAGGAAAAGACTATGGCTGTAAAGCAGATTTCCATCGACCTGAGCAACGTGCCGGGCATGTTTCTGGCGGTGAGCGAATGCCTGGGTAAAGAAGGGATCAATATCAGGGCAATTTCAGTGGCCGACACCGCCGGCACCAGCACCGTTAGATTTGTGACCGATAACCCGGAGAAGACCGTCAATGTTCTGAAAAGTAACGGCTATACCTGAAAGAGACTGATGTCTTAGCTGTCGAAGTGCCGGATCATCCCGGCGGGCTTACAGGCCGTTCTCAAGCCTCTGCGTGACGCCCATATCAACGTTCTCTATTTCTACCCCTATCTGGGGAGGGGTGAAAGCGGGCAACCCGTCGTAATCGTCGGTGTGGACAAGACCAAGGAGGCAGTAGAGGCACTGAAGAAGAACTGGGTCCACACCTTCGGCAAAGAAATCTACTCGCTGTGATTCACAGGCATTCGCCTTGACGAGCTTTAGCCCTTCCGTGCTTCATCCAGTAGTCAGCGCACGATATTCTGTAATGTTCCCATCCGCCCCAAGTTCGCCTTCCTATTGAATGGTAAAGTTAGCGTCGCTGGCATCATAGACGGTGCTGATATCCGTCCTGGCGACCTTGACTTTGGCCGTGGTGGAGACTGGCTTCTTTACCAACCAGGAGTAGGTGCCGGAGCTGGCCGGTACACCGCCGCGGGGGCTTATGACGGTCGGTGACCTGCCGCCGTTTCTGGAGACATAGATATTGACATTGACGTTGCTGGGAACGTGATCGGAAGTCCAGGTTATGTTGTCGCTCTCGCCGATGTGCCAGGTTTCGTAGCCATTCGGGCTAGTGACTGTAATGGTACCGCCCGAGATGGTAAAGTTAGCACCGGTGCCGTAGACGGTAGTGATATCGGCCCTGGCGATCTTTACTTTGGCCATGTTTGCCGTGGAGACTGGCGTCTTTACCAGCCAGGGGTAAGTGCCGGTGTTGGGGGCGCCGCCCTTGGGGCTGATGGCCGTCCATGACCGGCCGCCGTTTCTGGATATGTAGATATTGACGTTGCCGGTAATGCCAGCCGCTTATTAGTTAACAACCAGCCTGGTCTAAGGCGAAGTCTTAAAGCTGCGATAGGCCGACCAGCTCGATGTGCCGTCAGTGTTCTGGGCGCTGACGTGCCAGTAGTAGGTGGTGACCGGATTGAGCGGGCTGGTCATATAGCTAAGCCCGCCTATGCTGTTGACGTCCACCACTATAGTGGCGGGCGCAAATGTCGAGGCGGTGGCTACCTGCACGCTGTAGCTGGTGGCATTGGTTACGGCATTCCACCCCAGAGTTGCCGTCAGGCCGGGCAGCATGGCCCCGCTCGCCGGAGAACTCAAGGTCGGCGCCTTCAACGTCGTCACCGGAACCTCATCGGTATAGCCCGAGTTGCCGCCCAGGTTGTATGCCCTCACCCGGTAGGTATACGTGTAACCACCCGATACGCTGGTGTTGGTATAGGTCTGGATGCCGGCAAGTACCGTCCCTACCTGTGAATAAGCCCCGGCTCCCGTCTTCCTCTCTATCTTGAAACCCGCCTCATTGCTGGAGTTGTCTACCCAGCTGAGCTGTACCTTGTTGGAGGCAATGGCCGTCGCCGTCAGGCCGGACGGCGGATCAGGCAGCGCCATCACCAGCGTCTTGAAGGTGCGGTAGGCCGACCAGCTAGATACGTCGCTACCGTTTAATGCCATCACGTGCCAGTAGTAAGTGGTGTTATACGCCAGCGTACTGCCCGGTATTACGCACTGCGTGGTGGCGCTGTCGGTATCTACCTGGTAGATTACCGTGGCAAAAGTGGAACCGGTGGCTAACTGGAACCGGTAGCCCGTTATTGTCCCCGTCACCGCGTTCCATCTCAGCGTCGGCGTCAGGCTTTGACCCGTGGCTCCACTGGACGGAGAGGCTAACGTCGGCGCCTTCAACGTCGTGGCCGATACCTCGCTGGTAGGAGCTGAGTTGCCGCCCAGGTTGTAAGCCTTCACCCGGTAGTAGTACAGCGTACCGGGAACCGGCCCGGTGTTGGTATAGGTGGTGATGCCGATACCGACCGTCCCCACCTGGGCATAGGTGCCGCCGGCTCCCGTCTTCCTCTCTATCTTGAAGCCCTTCTCGTCGCTGGAGTTGTCGTGCCAGTTGAGCCGCACTTTGTTGGAGGCGATGCCGTCGCCGTCAGGTCGGACCTTGGATTGGGCGGCGGGACTACCGATGTTTTGAAGGTACGGTAGGCTGACCACGCCGATGTGCCGCCGCCGTTACGGGCGTTTACCCGCCAGTAGTAGGTCTTGGCCCAGGTAAGCCCGCCGGCGACATCGTAGTAAAGATGGGTTCTGCTGTCGCTCACCACCAGTGAAGCCGGGGCAAAAGTGGAGGCGGTGGCGATCTGAATGTTGTAGGTCGCACCCCTGAGCGGGGGATTCCATTCCAGCCTCGGCGTTATGGTGGATACGGTGGCGCCGGTCGCCGGAGACTTCAGCGTCGGCACCGCCGGTGCTGTAGCTAACTCGTAGGCGCCTCTGTCGCAGCCAGAACCCTGTGGCCGGGCGACGCCGCACTGGTCGGTGGTGACACCGCTGACGCTGGTGCCAGTATCTATGGCAGGGCTGCCGGCGGGCAGCGCCATGGTGAGCGTGGGACCGCCGTTGTCCTGCAGCGGGCCAAGATTCGGGTTGGTATTAACCAGGTCACCGGTACCGGTGAAGCCGCATTCATTCAGGCTGTCTATGTTGTAACCATTCGATGTTACGGTACCGCCGTTAGAGCCGTTGTTGCCGCCGCCGTTGGCGGTATTGCCGGCCACGATGGTGTTCTGAAAGACCATGGTTGAACCGGACCCGTTGTAGAAACCTCCGCCCTGTGCGGGGCCGACGGCGCTGTTAATGTGATTATCGGCCAGCGTGCAATTTTCCAGTGTGACCTGGCCGCCGGAGTAATTTTCAATGCCGGCGCCCTGGCTCCAGCCAATCAGGGCATTGGTGATGGTATTGCCGCTGATAGTGCAGTTCGTCAGGTTTACTGCACCACCATCAAAATTATAGATACCGCTGCCGCCAGAGCCGCTGCTTTGCGTAGTATTGCCGCTGACGGTGCACCGGTTCATGTTCAGCGTGCAGTCCTGGTTGACGCCGACGCCACCACCGCGGACGCCGGTGTTGTCCTTGATGACGCAATCGTTCACGGTCACCGTGGCGCCGCCGGTTACGGTCAGACCGCCGGCAAAGGTGTCTTCGTTGCCATTCTCCATGGTCAAATCGGAAATGGTCACGCTCACTGTGGTGGCAGGCAGTTCATCCACTTTAATTACACCATCGGTATTGCTACCGTCGATAATGGTGCCCGGCGCATAGGTGCCGGCCAGCGTCAGCGATTTGGTGAATGTTAAATTATGCTCTGGAAAGGTGCAGGCGGCCAGGTTGATGGTGCCGCCGTCATCCAGGACATCATAAGCCGAGCTAATGGTCTGCTTGGGCCCGATGTTGCCGGTGGTGTGCGTGGGACTGGTGCCGGTCCAGGTATCGCTGCCGGTGACAGAATTGACGTAGGCGGTGGAGAGCAACGGTGTCACGTAGACGGTGAAAGCGTCGGGGCGGTTACCGGTACCGCCAAGATTAGTCACCTGGACGGTCCTGGTGCCGAGAGAAGCATCGGCGGCGATAGTCAGGTTGACCGTTATCTGGACATTGCTGTTAATGTTAAGGCTGTTGACGGTGATGCCGTCACCGAAGCTGACCGATGTATAAGCGCCGTTGCCGTTTAAATCACTGCCATTGATAACGAAGTCCGCCGTCTGGCCCAGGTAGCCCCAGCGCGGGCTTACCGAGCTAATAAAAGGTGAACTCTCATATTCGAAGGCGCCGATGTCGCACTGTGGACCCTGCGGCCGGGGTACGGCTCGCTGGTCCATCCCCTGTATACAGTAGCCGGTATCCTTGGCCGGGCTGGTGGCGGGGATGGCGAAGGTATAGGTGGGACCGCCGTTGTCATTCAACGTTTGCAGCAACGGGTCGGTATTAACCTGGTCGCCATTTAACGTGTTATGGAAGCCGCAGTCATCCAGACTGTCTATATTGTAGCCATTGGAGACTACGGTGCCGGGGTGGCTGCCACTTTCGTTATAACCATTGTTCAGGCCGCCACTGCCGACATTGTAGGCCACAATGGTGTTCTCGAAGGTCATGGTACCGTACTCTCCGTTGTAGAAACCGCCGCCATAGCCGGGAGTATCCCCGGCGATATTATTGGCGATAGTGCAATTCATCACGGTCACGTTGCCACCATACACATCGTAGGGATAATTGGCAATGCCACCACCATAGCCATATTGTGTTGGTGATCCATCGCTGTTAACGGTATTGTTTGGCCCGATGGTGCAGTTTGTCAGGTTTACAACGCCACCTGCATTATTTATACCGCCGCCGCCGTAGCCGCTGCTACCCACAGTGTTGTCGAAGATGGCGCACCGGTCCATATACAGCGTGCAGTGGTAACCGACGCCGACGCCGCCGCCGTTGCGGCCGGTGTTGCCATCGATGTTGCAGTCGTTTACGGTCACAGTCGTGGTATGCCCATTAGAGGCGATTATACCCAGACCGCCGGTGCCGCCGCCGTAATTTCCTTGCCTGATTCTCACTTCCGATATGGTTACCGACACTGAGCCCTCGCTGTTGTCATCTACCTGTATGACACTTGGACTTGTGTCACTACCGGTGATGAAGGTATCAGTCGCGCTGTGGCCCGCCAGAGTAAATGACTTATCAAATGTGAGATGTTCGGGATATGTTCCGGCGGCCACGGAGATGGTGCCGCCGCTGTTTACGAGTGTAAAGCCATGTGCGATGGTGGCTACAGGACCGACGCCGCCGCCCTCATCGGTTGGCGATGAGCCGTCGTAGCTATCGCTGCCATTGGTGACATCGACGTAGACAGGAGAAAGAGCTAATGCTCTATGTGCCGGTAGGAACAGAGTTCCCAGAGACAAAACTAAGGCAAGTATAACCGCTATTGCTATCGATTTGTTAAGCTTAGCCATTTTCCCCTCCCGAGCTTTACTGGGTTGTGAAATACAAAAGGAATGCCCAAGTTCGCCGGCATTCCTTCAATCCGCAGAGCCCTGTTTTGTTCCCACTCTCACACCCGAATTCCCCGTCCTTGACTGCTCGAGGGCATACTAACACCATTGCACTTGCATGTCAATATACTGAAAACGGACTGAGACAAATTGAATTGGAGGGTCGCCTGATGGGTCGGCTACCGTCTAACAGCCAGATATGGGCCGCACGTCTTACTAATCGGTCCTATATACCTTGCACAAAAGGGCGGTGTGAGGCCAGCCACCGATCTCGACGTTGCAGAACTCCGGCTCTATAGGACAGAGGACATTGGCATTTGATTCCCATATTCCATGGAGGCTGGGTTCCTCTCCCGGCATGTTGGGGAACCACCAGCCGTGTTGAACGCGCACGACCGACGGATGCATCTTGTGACTGACCCGGGCGCGCTGCTTTATTCGGCCCCTCAATGTTTCAATCCACACCCAGTCACCATCGGCTATGCGTAATTTCTTGGCCGTATCGGGATGAATATCAGTAATGGGATCAGGGTGTGACTTGATAGCGCCGGGGATCTGGCGCAATTCGGAATGATACATAGGCATGAAAGTGGCGTTGGTAATCAGGATGAGGGGATAATCTCTGGCCAGTTGCGGCGCGCTGACCGGCGTCTCCGGAGGCTCTTTGTAGTGGGGCAGGGGGTCATATCCCAGCTGCTCAAAAATGCCGGAAGATATTTCAGCCTTGCCGGACGGAGTGCCGAAGCCACGTTTTTCGTGCTTACGATACTCCATCTCAGGCCGTAGGCCACCCCTCTTCAGGCTTTGCTCAAAAGTTATACCCAGAGGCTCGAGCCTGTAGTCGCATACCTGCTCAATGGTTTCCCAGGGCCAGTATTTCTCCTGACCCAGCCTGATCCCCAGTTCCCGGAAGAATTGATAGTCGTCGCGCCGTTCATAAAGAGGCTCCATTGCTTTAGGAGAGGCCGGGAAATCGCTTCTTTCCAGCGTGCACGCGGCCGGAAACACGTAATCAGCTAATTGAGCCGTAGGCGTCATGTAGTAGTCCATGACGACCAGGAGATCGAGGTTTTGGCTGGTCAGCGCTTTATACACTGTCCTGGTGTCCGCCGCCTGGGCAAGTGTGTTGTTAGCCTGAGCTATCACCGCTTTTACCGGATATGGTTTTCCGGTGATGATGGCCTGCCATACATGCCGAGGATGTGACATGACGGTCATGCTGGTGGTAGGCGACCTGGAATAGATGCCCATTCTTTTTGAGGCTTCATGTAGCAGTTCCCAGCCGGCAAAGCTAAAAAGCCGGTATTCCTGTCCGCCCAGCTGTTTCTGTCTCTGGGCTGCTGGCAAGAGCTCGTTAAGCTCCATTTCAACGTCGTGGATAACCTTGTTACCCTCTCCGATCACGCCCAAAAACGTCCCCGGAGCACCTAGTAGCTCGCCACCTTTTATATCGAGGTTACCGGTTACAGAACGGAGTATGCTCCTCGCCCGGATAGCCTGAATGGAGTTTACCCCCTGGCACTCAAGGGCCAGGCCCTGGGTTATCACCGCCGGCTTATTCGCGGCATACATCCTGGCGGCGGCGATGATCTTCTCTGACGGTATCCACGTCATTTCCGACACCTTTTCGGCCGAATAGTCCCGCACCGCGTCTTTTAGTCGATCAAAGCCGGTCGTCCATTTCTCCACGAATTCTTTATCGAAGAGCTCTTCGTCTATGATGACTTTGAGCCAGGCTAGCAGTAGCGCCAGGTCGGTGCCCGGCCTCACCTGCAGCCACAGGTCCGCTATTTCTGCCTCTTTCGTCTGACACGGATCAATAACTATGATCCTGGCGCCTCTCTTCTTCGCTGCGAGGATATCCCTCCAGCGTGGTATCACCAGAGATTGCGATGGCTGATATCCCCAGACCATCACACAATTGGCGTTAGCGATGTCTCCCTGGGCATAAAAACCGTAGGTAGCCCAGTCCACCATGTATGAAGGACACATGCAAATGATGCCCGAGCCAACGAGGTTGGGAGAGCCAAAAGCGTTTAGAAATCGCCGGCGCGGCCAGTCGTAGGTCCGGTAGGTGCCGGTAGAAATGGCCAGAGCTTCGGGGCCATTTTTGACCTTAATCCTGGCCAGTCTCTCGGCCACTTCGTCAAGCGCCTGATCCCAGCTTACGCGCTGCCATTTTCCCTCGCCCCGGCCGCCGGTCCTCTTCAAAGGATAATTCAGGCGGTCAGGATGATACAGGTTTTCCAAGATCAACCGGCCCCGCTGACAGACTGCGCCCCTGTTTTTAGGATTATCGGGGTCACCTTTCACCTTCACCGCCCGGTCGCCTTCAAAAGAGACCAATAGCCCGCACCGCGTATGGCAGGGACCGCACCAACCTTTTCTCACCTCTAATTGTTTAGCCATCATGTATCCTCCGCCAAACGCGTGGTTTCAAAATTAGTATCTGAATCAAAGTCCGCGGATATGCCTATTTTTCTACAAACATGTCATAAGGAAGCGGGGCTGCCCACTCGGTTACCAGCTTGCCATCCTTATACTCAGATGTCCAGGCAGGGCCCAAGAGGCATCGATCTATTCCCCATATCGGTTTGCCCAGCCAGAAAGACTCAAATCCAAATGGCCCCTGCCAGCGGTATTTGGCAAAGCCTTCCATCCAGGCGGTAGTGTCTATGCTCGACTGGGTATCAAGGAATTTATAGAAAGCACTCTGACAGTTGTACACCCAGCCGACGATGTCAACGGGGACGGCACCGAACTTCTTCTGATAGCGGCTGCAAATGTCACGATACTCCTGGGTAACAATAGGTCCATCAGGATCCAGGTCGTTAGTCACAACCTTTGTCAGATATTCTTTCGGTACAACTTCCTCTATTAGGCCCGGCGGTGGCACAGCGGGAATCATGATAATACCGTTAAAGCCTGCCTGGCGTAGCTGTTTCACCAGAAGGGCACACATGGCTCCCATGGAGCCTCCGGTGCCGCTGGTATCTATGATGTCAGGCTTCTTGGGCAGCACCCGTGAGATTACCGGCATGAAGTCCTGAGTGTCAATCGGCATCTTCTCATAACCTTGCCAATCCAGGCCATACTGCTTACACATCGTCTGCGCTGCATCTGTAAATGTCGGTAAGTCAGATATGTCGGGTATCAGAGAGATAACCGTTTTAGCCTGTGGGTAGAATTTCTGTATGTAGGCACAGGGATTGTTTAGCATCTGACGCTTAGGACGACCTGAAAAGAAAGTATACGGCTTGGTGGGTCCGATCATCGTCGGTGTCACCACGCTTATGCCAAACATCAGGACCTTGTTAGGTTCGGCAACTGACTGTACACCGACAGAGTCAGCAATAAAAGGCCCGGCAATAACCTTAACACCCTTATCAAATACCAGCTCCTCGGCAACAGACTTAGCCACAATAATGTCCTGTTTAGTGTCGCGGATGATGGGATTCAGCATATACTTCTGTCCGCCGATGGTAACTCCGCCTTGAGCATTCTTGTCGTCTATCGCCAGTAATATGGCATTTTGTATATTGGTGCCTATGTGGGCAGTTACGCCGGTTAAAACGGTGGCGACGCCGATATCCAGCGTCACCGGCGGTGCTGTGGGGGCAGGAGCTGGTGCCGGAAATGCCGCCGGTTGGGCACATCCTGCCAGAATTATTGTGGTTAAGACCACCGCCGCCAGTATCGAGATTATTGATTTCCTCATTCTACCGCCTCACTATATAACGTTAGGCCAGGTCTCCTTAAACTTCTTTTCGATTTCCTCATCTGGAAGGCCAAAGTATCGCTGGAGGGCGTGGAATTGCAGCGTGTACCACTCTTTGTCCTCGTCGTTTAGCTTGCTGCATAGTTTCTCATATCTGCCTAACTTTGCCTCTGAAACATCGCCTGCCTTTATCGCCTCCGCGGCCACCTCGGCGGCATACTGCCCTGAAGCCACGGCCTGGTCTATCGAATTAAATCCCGACGCGTCTCCAGCCAGGATTAGTCCATCCTTCACCTTCTTCTCCAGCATAAGCCCCATAGGTATAGGGTGAGAGAAACCGACAACCCTCAACACAGCACAGTCCTTGAGCTTCTTGGAGAGAGCCCAGTTTCCGGACTTAATCTTATCAAAGTCACTTTCGCTGGAAATGTCTGTCAGGCAGGTTCCATTATCCAGCCCGCAGACAGTGACAAAGCCACGTTCACAAAGAGACCCGATGTGAAACTCCAGGACCCCGGGTTTGACATCTTTAACTCCCGCCAGGTGCCATTTAAGGCCTGAAATTATCATCTGATTCTGTCTGTTCATGCCCTCCCATACGGCTATGCCTTTGAACAGCGCCCGGATACCGTCGGCAGCTATTACGATTTTCGCCTGGACTTCACTCAGTTCCTTCGAACTTGTTTTCACTCCCTTGATGGCCCCGTTTTCTTTGATCAGACCGGTAACACGGGTATTGATGACGATCTTGGCCCCCGCTTCTGCCGCGAGTCTGGCCAACTCCAGGTCAAATATATTCCGTTCGATCATACGGGCACCGGTGTGTTCCAGCGAAACTTCAGCCACTTTGCCGCTGGGGGCGTAAATACGCCGCGCCGTTATCTTATGCCGAACCACACGCGGCTCCATCTGTTCGACAAGCTTTTCGAGATAGCCTGTCTTAGTCGCCGACAGCATACCTACGCAGTGTTCGGGAATACCGATCTGCGGATGCTCTTCAAACAGGATAACTCTCAGGCCCTTCTCCGCAGCCAGCTTCGCTGCTGCAGTGCCGCAGGGTCCACCACCCACCACTACTACGTCGTACTTTTCCATTTAATGTCTCCTTTTAATTTATTTATTTTGCTAAATAATAAGCTACAAAATATTGGGGGCTCGTTCCTCGAACAGCTTTTGAATCTGCTCGTCGGAAAGGCCGGAAAACTGCTGTATATTGTGGAATTGCCTGGTAAACCACGCCTCCTCGGCGTCCAGCTTTTGACAGAGTTTTTCATATTCGGCTAGTCCAGCTTCGGTAGTGTCGCCCTGCTTAATAGCTTTTGCCGCTACCTCGGCAGCCATCCGTCCTGAATCGACTGCAAGGTCTATTCCCAGAAATCCTGCCGCGTCTCCGGCTAAGAGTAGTCCGCTCCTCACCTTCTTTGCTAGCATTAACCCCATAGGTACTGGAAAAGACCATCCTGTCACCCTTAGCAACTTAGTATCCCGCAGCTTTTTAGAAAGAACATATTTTCCGGCTTTAATGCTCTCGAAGCTACTAATGCTATCAGCATCTGTTTCGCAAGACATATTGTCGCGGGGAACGACAGTGCAGCAACTGAGTCCAGCAAAAGAACCGAGGTGGAATTCGATGATACCGGGCTCAATGTCTTTAACCCCCGTCAAATGAAATGTAAGGCCCGAAAGCACCTGCTGGTCCGGTCTTGACATACCTTCCCATGTAGCAATACCTTTAAACAAGGCTCGCAGGCCATCTGCAGCTATGACGATTTTGCTATGGATTTTGGGCATCTTGCTTGAGGTCGTATTTACTCCCTTAATGGTCCCACCTTTCTTAATGAGACTGGTCACGCGGGTGTTCACCACAATTTCCGCACCCGCATTTGCCGCCAGCTTGGCTAGCTCGACGTCAAACAAATTCCTCTCGATTATGGTGGGGCCTGGCTCGGGAAGTGGCCTTTCTTCAACTACCTTGCCGTTCGGAGCGTAAATACGGCGTCCTTTTACCTTGGCTATGACTACACGTTTATCCATTTTTGTCAGCAATTCTTCGAGAAAGCCTCTTTCGGTTCCGGGCATTACTCCCTCGCAGTGCTCTGGAAGGCCAATCTGGGGGTGTTCCTCAAACAGGACAGTTTTCAAGCCTTTCTCGGCTGCTGTTTTGGCTGCCGAAGCGCCACATGGTCCGCCACCTACAACTACTACATCGTAATCATATGCATTCATCTTAAGCTCCTGAATATTTTCTCTACTCTTCCACAAACAGGTCATAAGGGATCGGAGCCGACCAGTCGGTTACCAGCTTGCCGTCTTTATACTCGGAAACCCAGGGAGACCCTACAGTAAATCGATTTATTCCCCATATCTTCTTTCCCAGCCAGAAGGATTCAAATCCAAATGGTCCCTGCCAGCGGTATTTCTCAAAACCGGTGATCCACGCCGTGGTGTCAATGGCCGACTGGCTATCGAGGAACTTCAGGAAGGCGGTCTGAACGTTGTATACCCAGCCAACGATGTCAACGGGTACTTCTCCGAACTTTTTCTCATATCGATTGGCAATGTCGCGGTAGTCCTGTGTCACGACACTACCATCCGGATTCAGGTCATTGGTCACGATCCTCGTCAGATATTCTTTCGGTACAACCTCTTCGATTAAACCTGGAGGTGGCACGGCGGGAATCATGATAATACCCTTAAAACCTGCCTGGCGTATCTGCTTCACTAGCTGGGCACACATACCGCCCATGCTGCCTCCGGTGGAGCTGGTGTCTACAATGTCCGGGTTCTTGGCCAGGGCCCGTGTAATCACGGGCGTAAAGTCCTGTGCGTCGAAGGGGATCTTCTCGTAGCCCAACCAGTTCAAGCTATAGCGCTGGCACATCTTCTCCGCCGCATCTGTAAAAACGGGTAAATCGGGTAAGTCAGGTATTGTGGAGACGACCGTTTTTGCCTGAGGGTAGAATTTCCCTATGTAGGCGCATGGGTTATTGAGCATTTGAAGCATGGGACGACCGGTAAAGAAAGTATACGGCTTATTAGGCCCGGTCATCTGCGGTATGACGGGTGTTATGCCAAACATCATGATCTTGTTAGGTTCGGTAATCGTTTGCACGCCTACGGCGTCAGCCACGAAAGGCCCGGAAATAACCTTCACACCCTTGTCAAATACCAACTCCTCGGCGACAGACTTGCCCACAACGATGTCGAATTTAGTATCGCGGACGATGGGATTGAGCGTATATTTTTGTCCGCCAATGGTGACGCCACCTTGAGCATTCTTGTCGTCTATCGCCATTAATATGGCATTTTTGATGTGAGTGCCTATATGTGCTGCCGGTCCCGTTAATGAACTGGCAACCCCGATATCTAACGCCTTTGGCGGTGTTGGTGCTGGCGTTGATGCCGGTGCCGGGGTTGGTGCAGCACAACCACCCGCCATTATGGCGATGGTTATCGCTGCTGTGGCTATCAAGACTAATAGATTCTTTATTTCTCCTCCTTTCACGCCATCGGCAACCTCAAACATGACAACATGGCTGCCATATTCCAGACTTAGCCGAGCCTGGAACTCGTGAAATGTATTGGCTTGCTATTATTAATCCGCTATTTTTTGGTCGGTGAAAACATCCCAGGGAACGGGTGCTGCCCACTTGGTTTCTACCTTGCCATCTGTATACTCAGCTCCCCAGAAACCGAATATAAGGCACCGGTCAATTCCATATATTGGTTTTCCTACCCAAAAGGCTTCTCTTCCCCATATGCCCTGCCAGCGATTTTTGGCCAAGTTCTCCATCCAGGCAGTAGTGTCCATGGTGCTCTGGCCGTCGAGAAGCTCGAAGAAAGACTTCAGTGCATTATACGTCATGCCATTGAGCGGTTTGGATGCCTGCTGGAACTTTTTCACGTAGCGCTGATCAAAGTCCTTGTATTCTTTACTCACTACGGGACTATCTACAGTTATGTCGGCAGTGACAACCTTATATAAATATTTCGCGGGGACCACCTCCATGGTGACCTCTGGGGGAGGAACCGTGCGCGCCATGATAACGCCAGTGAAGCCGGCTTCGCGTATCTGCTTTATGAGGAGGGCAGACAGTGCCCCCATGTCGCCTCCGGTGCTGCCCGTGTCTATGATATCCGGTTTCTTAGGTAGCACGCGGGAAATGAAAGGCGCGAAGTCCTTGGTGTCGAGAGGGAACTTCTCCACGCTCTGCCACTCCAGCCCATACCGCGGCATTAAATCTTGGGACGACTTCAGCCACGTTGGCAAGGCGGGCGAATCGGGCGATAGAGTGATAACGGTCTTCAGGTCCGGATAAAAATGCTGTACATATGCCGATAAAGCAACGGTACAGGCCTGGGCACCGGAGACGCAGAAGAAAGTATACGGCTTGGTCGGCCCGCACAACCCAGCTATATCGGCGACGCAGGCGAACAGTATGACTTTGTTCTTTTCGGTGACTGTTTGTGCACCCACCGCATCGCCCAGGAAAGGCCCGGCAATAACCTTTATCCCATCCTGAAATACCATCTCCTCGGCGAGATTCTTGGCAACAACGATGTCCATTTTAGTGTCACGTATGACCGGATTTAGCGTATACTTTTCACCGGCGATGGTAACACCACCCGCTTTGTTTGGGCCACCCGCCAGCATTATTCCGGCATTCTGGTCATCGATGGCCAGAAGTATGGCGTTTTGTACGTTGGTGCCAAGATCTGCCCCGCCCCCTGTTAGCGGGGTAAGGATCCCGATATCCAACGTCTTTGGTGGTGTCGTGGCGGGCGTTGGTGTTGCCGCGGGGGCTGGTTGGGCACATCCCGCCACCACCATACCGACCACCAGCACCGCCAGCGCCAAGCTCAATAAGATTCTCTTCATTTCAATGCACCTCCTCCTTAAAGATTCTATATGCCGATATATACCGATATATGCCGATTGATATGTGTAATGCTGTCTCAACATATGCGTACTATACATCACCCCCTTGTCAACATACTGGCGCAGCAGCTATCTCATGGCTGCTCCCTGTTTCCGCAAATTGGAAACCTAATTTAATACCCTCCTTTTTAACAGACGGGTTTCGATGAAGTTAGAGACTTGAGACCTTATCTTGGCGTCATCCCATTGTCTGGCATCAACGTTATCTGTATAAACCGGAAGTATCGGTATACCAGCTTTTTCGAAAGCCATCCTGGCTATCGGTGTGGCAATGTTTTCCCGGCAGTCCTGACTTACCAACTGAATCACGCCGTTGACCTGGTTCAGCTTTGCCTCTTTCACTTGCCACGCGCTGCTGCCGACACCCAGGAATGGTATAGAACGGCTGGCTAAAGCCCTCAGCGGGTCATCAAAGACTTTCCGCGGACCAAGAAGGTCTGCCGTAAAGGCGAGATACAATGAGGTAATAAAAACCGCACCGTATTTTTCCTCAAAGTACTGATAGAAAGCCGGGTTATGCCATAGTCCTACCCCTCTCCACATCATCCTGAGCTTTTCATTCGGGCAGGCGGCTTCACCCTTGTCTGCCCTTTCTTTTACTTCCTCATAAAACATCCTGGCGAGATCGCGGCCGGCCTTCGTGCCCCGGTGCCACTGTATTCGATATGCAGAAAGCACTTCAGCTAAACCTACCGGGCTGGGCACTGTCAGGGCTATCAAGTCCCGCACCTTCGTCATGTATTCATCCTGTTCGTCTGCTAGCTTCATGACTTCCCTCAGTTTAGCCACGCTGAATACCTTTCCCGTTTTGATTTCCAGGAACCTTATCAGCGCCTTCAGCTCTTCAACCCTCAAATCGATCCTGTATGGCTCGATTATCTCATCCCAGTGATCCCTCATCCGTTCCCACCAGCGCGGATTCAGCCGGGTGGGATAGGTAACCTCTAGCGGGAAGTGGAATGTATCGTATTCACGGGCCCATAGCTCTGTTATTCTTTGTCCCGCATCACAGTCCGCAAGCGGCAGTGTATGCCCTAGTATGACAGTTGGTTTAGGCAAGCCTCCCCAGGGTGCGCGCTCAGGGTTGTTGTCCATGGTACACCCCAGCCCTAAGGCGCAGTAACGGCAGGCGTCATAACCCTTCTCGTCCAGCAAATCGAAGTAATACGGCGCCAGTTGCTTGGCCGCAATGTTTCCTGACCACCAGTTCAAATTGATGAGCGGTATATCCATGACAGTGAATATCTCGGCAGCCTCACCGCCGATGGCGAAAGGCTCACCTCGAGTCACTCTGTCCCTCATGGTCATGAACCATTCTTTCATGTAGGCACCCACCACCCCGGTGACATTTAGCTGTTTTACGCTCTTCTGTGCCTGCCACTCACTGGCGCCGGGTCGCGCCTTAGAAGTTCTTGGTTCTCCCATCATCTACCTTGCCTTCGATTTTATGCTCTTGACGAATTCCTGGAGGCTAGCTCTTAATTGCTTGCTGTCAGATTCGGAAAGAAGGTATTTCTGGTCCTTGAAGCATATGGTCGGGATGCCTCTTTTCTCGAGTGCTTTTCTCTGACCGGGGAAGTCCCAGGTCTGCGCATAATCAAACTCACTTATATAGAAGACCACACCCTGCGCTTTTGCCTCCGTAGCCTTCTGCAGGCAATAGTCCATTCTGGCACTCATGGGATATGTCCAGGTACAAGGTGCCCCGTGCTGATAGCTATCCTCAATTGCCTCCATGGGATCAAGCGACGTACTTATGAGATTTTCAGAATACCTGTTGCCCCAGCAATTATCTTCGGCGACGATTGTAGCCTGGCAAGACTCGACAACTTCGTAGAACTGTAGATTATCCAGCGGGCTGCCGGTGACGAACAGCCTCACGCCATCTTTGTCGGGAAGACCGCCTGCACCTTGCACAAACCGGGCGAGCAATTTATTGTGTTCTTCCTTTGACATAAACATGGAGGCTCCTATAATCTGAAGGGCTTCCGTTCCTGAGATATCTGGCGGCTCAGCCGCTCTCAAAGCAGCCACTTTTTTCAAAAGCATCTTGTTCTCGTTTCCGATGGCTATGGCTCGCCGCAGTGATGCGTCTGAGATTGCTTTACCTGACCATTCCTCCAGTTTCGTCTTCAAATCGCGTGTCCTTTCGCGATTGTAAAGTTCGGTTAAGTAAAACTTGGTGTGAAGTGTCTCAAAAAGATAGAATTCAGGCAGCTTCAAGTCGGGATTCAGCTCTCGTATTTCAAGCAATATGCCGTATAGCGATACGATCGTGTCTCTCGAATGGGGGATGATCAGGAAGTCCAGGAAATCATACCGTCCGGTAAGGAGCATGTTTAGCATAGAACGGACGTAACCCTCATAGAAGGGTTCGGTGTATTTGTCTGCCGCTTCTGTACCGCCCCACGGGTCGCCACTGATTCTGAGAGGGAAGAATCCGGCGGCCGATATCATTTCCTCGGGGACTTTGGTGCAGAAATAACCTACTACCCTGCCTCCCTTTTTCTTCCATTCTCTGGCAGCTAGGTCACGCTGGCGATAATACTTTTGCATTTCTTCGAATGGAGTCATTTCATTCTCCTTTCTCAGCTCCCATCTTCTGCTGACCTAACTGGAGAGCGCTATATGAGCAAAGATACGGGGCACCTGGCGAGCAAATTATTGACTGCTGCGTATTGTATCAAAACTTGCCGCTACTGTCTGCGAATCTCTTGCCTTCTTTCTCGTCAAATTCCTTTTGTATAGCCTCTTCTGAAAGGCCATGGAACAGGTCGAGCCTTTCAAATTGCCAGGCGTACCCGCCTTTCATTGACTCGATTTCGCGGCAAAACTCTGCATACTCGCTTAGATTCTTTTCGGAAACGTCACGCTCTTTTACAGCTCTGGTAGCTACTTCGCCGGCCTTTACTCCCGAAGCAACAGCATAATCTATTCCGCCAAGACCTCTGGCCGCGTCGCCAACCAGGAGCAGTCCGGCCTTCACTTTCTTTTTAGTATGTATACCTGCCATAGGCATGGGATGTGACCAGCCTGTCATCCTCAGTACGGTGCAGTTCCTGAGCTCTTCGGAAACAACCCACTTTCCCGCCTTGATCGTTTCGAGGTCTTCCAGGTAAGGAATATCTGTCAAGCACGTTGAACTGTCGATAGGGGCGATAGTGATAAAGCCGCGTCCGCAGAAGGAACCGAGATGAACTTCCAGGACGCCCGGCTGAAGTTTGCACCCACTTAAGTGCCATTTAATACCCGATACGACCTTCAGACTTTCCTTGGCCAGTCCTTCCCATTCTGGAATGCCTTTGACCAGGGCTCGTATGCCGTCAGCGGCTATGACGATTTTGCCATGGATTTCCGGCATGGTCTTTGAGTTGGTCGTCACGCCCGTGATAACACCATCATCGTGTAGCAGGCCAGTTACGCGCGTGTTTACCACAACTTCCGCGCCTGCTTCAGCCGATTGTTTGGCCAATTCAAGGTCAAACGCATTTCTTTCCAATACGTAGACAGACATATCCCCAAATGAGAAATCTACGGTCTTGTCATCAGGTGCAATCATGCGCCGGGACTTTATCGTTGAGAACACTACACGCGGATCCATTTCTTTTATGAGTTCGTCAAGAAAGGAACCGCCGGGCGTAGCCAGTACTCCCATACAGTGCTCAGGCAAGCCGATCTGGGGGTGCTCTTCGAGGACGATAGTCCTGGCACCTGCCTTTGCGGTTACCTTTGCTGCTGAAGAACCGGCCGGTCCACCACCCACAACTACTACGTCGTATTTGTGTTCTTTGCTCATTTTGCGATTCCTTCCATTTCAGTTTTCAGCTGCATTTCAGGATGGCTTGGCCTCACAGGCTATTGATTTTCAGCGAGGACTCGTTCCACGCAAAGTCCGTAGCTCTTGTTATAGGGCCTGTTGAATGCTTCAGGGTGTTGCTTCATCAGTTCATCCAGATTAGCCCGTTCCACCTCAACCAGGAAGCCACTGACCACCATACCGGCGGCATTCGGAGAAGTTATTTTGTGCGGTGTTATGGTGTTGATAGCGCCGCCTCTATCGATCTCGCCGGGGACTATGGGGTCATAAACTGCGCCGTGGTCAATAGAAACGGCTCCCGGAATGACCCTCTCAACCACATAGGCGCCCGCCAGGACGGCCCCGCGTTCGTTGTATATCTTGACTACATCTCCGTTCTTGATGCCCCTGGCGGCGGCGTCTGCCGGATTCATCCACAGCGGCTCGTAAAGGTATCCATCCGAACCTCTGACTTTGCCCGTTGGAGTTTCTTTGAACCAGGAGATGTCATCGAGATTGGCGTGCACTCTCCACCGCGGGTGGTTGGATATGACGAGCAGGGGAAACTTCTCAGCTCGTGCATGCTGCCGGCTTTCCTGGTGAGACTTGCCGTATGGTATCCAGTGGGGCACGGGTGGTCTTTCATCATCGTCAGGGAAGGACTTGGCTAGCCTCTGGGAATAGAACTCTATCTTGCCGGATGGGGTTTTCACAGGATATTTCTCGGGGTTCTCGTAGAAACCTAGCATGTAAGTCCTCGGCTTGGCTTCAGGAGCCTTGAATTCCGGATTGGTTGGTACGACCCAGTATCCCTTTTTCTTAAATTCTTCCCAGCTAATGAACGGTGCCGCGCCGGAATTGTCGAAGGCAAATTTTATCCATTCCTGAATGCTTCTATCCTCCGTGAACTCTTTCAGCATACCCAGTTTCTCCGCTATCATGGCGACGATCTCGTAGTCGGACCTGGATTCGCCGACATTCTCCATGCACTTTTCTTCGTAGTAAATAATGTCACATCTCTCACCCATCCCATCCACATTTATGTCCTCTTCCTCCATCTTGGTGCTGACGGGAAGAATTATGTCGGCGAGCAAACAATCGTTTTCCAGCCACGGGTGTTGGGCCAGCATGAACTCTATCTTTGGGCTTCTGGCGGCGTCAACGAAGCTGTTCCCATGGTTCCAGCAGGTTATCCAGCACGGCGTATCGGTCCAGATCATGCGTATTTCCGGACAACCCTTGGCGGGGTAAGTGTATTTGACGAACTGATCTTCAACGGGCTCCCCCCACAGGGTGGTGCTGTACCAGCTTATGGGCGGGTTCAGGATAGCATCCGGGATCAGCGTTTTGGGAATGATTTGGGGGATCCTATCTTTCTCTGGCCTATCATCTGTCGGCCTATGGATCGGAATGGGCACCCATCCCGCCGGCTCCCACTGCGACCTGAGTTTGTCCATGGATATGCCGTGAACCTCAGCCGTTTGGTTGGGGCTGGTATTGCCGCGGGAGGCATACATCGGCATTAGCAACAACTTGCTCTTAGGTGGATTCTCTATATTCAGCAACGAAAGCTGGTGAGCGCCCGGTTTTCCCAGTCCCTGCATGGCCAGCAGCAGCGCTTCCAGCCTGGCGGGTTCGGTTGAGTATTGCCCCCTGACCATGGCGCCGGCACATTGGTGTGATATCGATGTCCTCTTAGTCGCCCACAGTCTGGCCAGAGCCTTGATTGTCCTGGAGGGGACACCGCATAGAGGCTCGGCCCATTTCGGCGTCTTGGCGATGCCGTCTTCCTTGCCCAGTACATAGTCGGCAAACTTATCGAAGCCTACGGTATGGGTGGCTACGTATTTTTTATCGTAGCTCCCTTCGGTCATCCAGACATAAGCTATGGCCAGCTGCATGGCGGCATCGGTATTGGGCAATATAGGTATCCACTTATCGGCATGGATTGCCGCGGCGTAGTTCAGGTCGGGGCAGATATATATGCTTTTTATCCCCATTTCGGTGAACCAGTAGCAATACCGGCTCTGGCTCTGTCCCTGGAACCCCCAGGCTGTGGTCTCCGGGTCATGTCCCCAGAACAGTATAAGCTCAGCATTCCGGGCAACATCATTAAGCACATTATGCGGGGATTCCATACCGACGGGGTCCATTCCCCAGGCGTGCTTGGCGCCCCAGAACCATCCTTCCCAGCTATCGGGGTTTCTGGTCTGTAGGGTGTACCCTCCCAGGAGCCTGAGAAGTACGGTGTTTAATCCGTGGACGGCGTGAACCAGTTTCGACGATCCGTGCCCGTCCGCCTGCGCCAATATGGCGGTGGTACCCCATTTCTTCTTTATCCTCGTTATCTCGCCGGCTATCAGCTCCAGGGCTTCATCCCAGGAGATTCTGACGTATTTGCTGGTGCCTCTATTCTGTGGATTTCTATTGCCATTGGGGTCCCAATCGACTCTCTTTAACGGATAGAGGATACGGTTGGGGGAGAAAACACGCTTTTTGAAACCCAGGCTATGAGGTGGTACAAGGGTCTTCATCTTCGCTTTGTAGACCTTGCCGCGAGCCTCCATATTGCGGGGGCCGAGTTCCTCGAGCTTGTATTTCCAGTCATAGTGGAACGGCCTGATCCTGATTATCTTGCCGTCCTTAACATCGACGGCCACGACATTACCGGCTACGCCGCCTTCCTGCAGCAGCGAAAGACCTTTTATGAATGTTTTTTCTTGTTTATTATCTTTCATAGTTCTGCTCCCTCTATTTTTTCGCGGGTTCTAACCTGGCGCTTTTCTTCTTAGATAATTCTATATCACCCAGGTTCACATCTTTTTCGGTGCTGACCGAGGTTATCTGCCGGCTGTAGTATCCGTCCTTCTCTACGCTTACGGCATACTCACCTACATCTAATCCTTCAAACCAGAAGTCACCGAAATTGTCCGTCTTGGTGGTGAGCTTCTTGGCTGCCTTGGGACCTTTCAGGGTAACCGTTACGTCTTGCAAACATTCGTCTTCTTCAGGGTCATAGACAGCCCCGGCGATAAACCTCTTCGGTATGCCGATGTAATATACCCTGGGCTTGGTCTTCTTTTCCGGTAGTAATATGTCAGCCTTGGCGATTTGTTCTTTAAGGTCTTCTTCTTCACCGAAGGTGAAGGCTCCCGTGGGACAGGAATCGACACACCTTGGTTCCTTCCAGCCTTTGTCCAAGAGGTGAGCACAGAAGGTGCATTTCTGGGCGATGTTTAAGTCCCAGTTGAAATAGATGACTTTATAGGGACAGGCATCTATGCACAGCCGGCTGCCGGTACATTTCTCAGGGTCTATGATGACTATGCCGTCATCTCTCTTGTATATTGCCTTTACCGGGCAGGCGGTTATGCAAGGAGCCTCATCACAATGCTGGCAGATATGGTGCATGTAGGCCATCTTAACCTTGGGGACGGTACCTCTAATCTTCTCCTCAACTTTGGTCCAGAACTGCCCTGTGTCCGGTTGGGGCTTAGCTATGGGTGTCCAGTCATTACCGACGTGTTCGTCCTTACAGGAGATCTGGCAGTTGTAGCACCCGTTGCACAGGTTAACATTGATAATTAGAGCTTTACCCATTGTGTCTACCTCCGAATAAAATTTTGGATTAATTTTGCTTCGGTTCTACCGAAATAATCCCTGAATGTTAATCCTTGCTAACAGGGCTAACGGATTATCACACAAGTCACGAAGATGTGCAATATGCCACGTGGGTGATATCTCTATTGGTGCGCTTGAAAATCGGGTGAGCATGCTGGATATCTTATAAGACATCATAGTCGAGGAAAGCTCGCTAATATTTTACCATGAGGTGTCAAGCCTCGGACTGGTCACAGTGGGCAACGCCGGGTGATTTGTGGATGTGCGGAGTTGCTCGATTTGAAATCCATCGTTTTGTGCCGGAAGCGTGCACTTGCCGCAGGAGCAGCCCTGGTGGCACATTATGGGACAAATGTGGCTAAGACGCACAGAAATTTTACATAAGGCATAATTTAGGTTATAATGGTAATAGTTCTAGTTTAGGTTATTACAAGCTTCTCGAAATCCTTCCGGGTTCTCTTAAGTATTGGATGACCGAACTCCAACTAATATTCTGATGATAGGAGGTCATCCGATGAATTTTCAGGATAAGTCTATCCGCTGCTCCGATTGTGGAGCCGTCTTCACCGTCAGCGCTGAGAAACAAGGGCTTTTACAGGCCTGGGGCTATGATAGTGAGACTAAACGCTGCCCCTCATGTCGGCGGGCAGGGAAGTCAGGACGGGACAGAGGTAGCAGCTACGGCCGCAGTACTCACCGTCGAATGTTTCGGGTAACGTGCGCCGACTGCGGCAAAAATACCGAAGTGCCTTTCGAGCCCCGCACTGGTAGGCCGGTATATTGCAGCGATTGCTACCGCAAAGTCAGACTGAGCTGATGGTCCATCTCAGATCTTTGGAACTCATACAGGCCCGATGCCTACTTCGCTATGTTATGGCTAGAATTTGGTGATATCTTATGTCGATAGAAGTACAGATACGTCAAGGTGAATCCCAGGACGCTCTGCTGCGTCGCTTTCAGAAGATGGTGCAGACGAGTGGCATAATTCGTGAGGCAAGAGCCAAGATGCACTTTGTGTCCAAGAGAGACGCCGCCCGAATTAAAGCGAAAAACAGCGCCAGGCGGAGAAGACGGCAAGGCGCTGCTGGAGCGCGCTAGAAAGCACGTGATGTGCCAACTGCTCATGCTGGTGGCAGACAGGCAGTTGGAGCGAGTGTTTTAACGAGGGGGGTCCTAATATGAATATCTATGTGGGGAACTTACCGCTTGAGCTGACCGAAGATGAACTTCGGCAAGAATTCTCGGTTTTCGGGCAAGTGAAATCTGTAAATATCATGGATGACAGGGATATTGGCAGCGGACAACCGTGTGGATATGGCTTTGTTGAAATGTCGTTAGAGGCTGAAGGCAAAACTGCAATTATCAGTCTCATAGGTAAAACGATAAAGGGTCGGGTGATAGAAGTCATTGAGTCTCTTGGTTTCACGGGTCGCACGGACGGGAAGCCCACCGATAGCAGAAGAGGCAATCGTTTTAATAGACTAAGCCGGCAACGAAGTAACAGAAATAGGTTGTATCTCTTGCCGTAAGTTACAGACATATTACTTTACAATATCTTACTAAGGAGTTTAAGTTTTAATGAATTTCGAAACATTTAATTTTCATCCGAGCATCATGGCTGGGGTACGGGCGCTTGGTTATACTGCGCCCACGCCCATCCAGCTTAAATCAATCCCTCCGATTATGCAGGGCCGTGATGTTCTGGGCCTGGCGCAGACCGGGACCGGCAAAACTGCCGCTTTCGTGCTGCCAATCTTGCAGCGTCTGCTGCCGGGTCCGAGGGGCCATGTCCGTGTCGTCATAATCTCGCCGACGCGCGAACTGGCTGTGCAAACATGCGAGGCTATTAGTGAACTGGGGCAGAAGACCGGTCTGCGCAGCCTTGCCGTTTATGGCGGGGTGAGCATGGAGCAGCAAGTAAGCGGGCTACGTCGTGGGGTGGAAATAATTGTCGCCTGCCCGGGCCGCCTGCTGGACCATATCTGGAAGGGTACGATCGATTTATCACACGTCGAAGTCCTGGTAATCGATGAGGCGGACCGCATGTTTGACATGGGCTTTCTGCCGGATGTCCGGAGAATTTTGAAGTGCCTGCTAACGCTGCGTCAGACGCTCCTCTTCTCGGCAACCATGCCTGATGATATCAGGCACCTGGTTAGAGAAGTCCTGCATGATCCGATCACAGTTCAAATCGGCCGGACGGTACCGGCGATCACGGTGTCACACGCCTTGTATCCGGTTAATCAACATCTGAAAACTGCGCTGCTTATCGAAGTCTTACGCCGCCTGGAAACGGAGTCGGTACTCGTCTTTACTCGCACCAAGCACCGGGCCGAGCGCATCATGCTGCAGCTGAAAAGGGCCGGTTTTAAAGCAGCCTCGCTGCAGGGCGACCTGACTCAGAGCCGGCGTCAGGCGGCGCTTGACGGCTTTCGCGATGGCTCAATTAAAATCCTGGTAGCCACCGATATCGCCGCCCGGGGCATCGATGTCTTGAGTATTTCCCATGTCATTAATTACGACATGCCCGAGAACACAGACGCCTACACTCATCGAATAGGCCGCACCGGACGTGTGGACAAAAGCGGTGATGCGCTGACATTTGTCACCGGTGAAGATAAAGCCATGGTACAGGCTCTGGAGCGTATTCTCAACACGCCGCTGGAGCGCCGGAGGCTGCAAGGCTTTGATTACATGGTGCCCGCCGCGCCGGACAGTAAAAATATCCGCTCCAGGGTTCCATTACGCCGGCGTACGTTACCTAATGAGCGGGTTAGCAGCCGGAAGACATTCTCTGTAGCCAGGTAACAAAACGCAATTCGTGCGCAGAGCCGGTTTGACAACCGCCCGTGATAAATTTAAAGTTTTTATCACTGCGTACTCATATTGCCAGCGAGTGGTATCAATGGAACCAGGCTATATTGCCCTGTATAACTCCGGTGAGTTGGAGCGGCGTGCCCGGGCGCTTGAAGCCCGGTTAACTTCCTGCGATATCTGTCCCCGGGAATGCCATGTCAACCGGCTGGAAAACGAGCTAGGGTTCTGCCATTCCGGTCGTCTGCCCATAGTCTCTACGGTCTGTGCTCATCGCGGAGAAGAACCTGTCCTATCGGGGAGCCGTGGCTCCGGCACCATCTTCTTCGGCAACTGCAATATGAGATGTGTTTTTTGCCAGAACTACCAGATAAGCCAGGACTGGAAGAGGCAAAGATCAAAGGAGACGGATTGTAAGGCCCTGGCTGAGAGCCTGCTCTATCTCCAGGATGACCTCGGCTGCCACAATATCAATTTTGTTTCCCCCTCTCACTTCGTTCCCCAGCTCGTTCGGGCAGTTCTGGAAGCGGTGTCGATGGGGCTGAAGATACCGCTGGTCTACAACACCAACGCCTATGATTCTACGGCCTCTCTGAAAGAGCTTGACGGCGTAATAGATATTTACCTGCCTGATTTAAAGTATGCTTCCGATCGCTGGGCTAAAAAGTTGTCGCAGGCTCCGGATTATGTGGCACGGGCCCGCCAGGCTATTAAAGAGATGTACCGGCAGGTGGGAAACCTGGTGCTGGATGATTCCGGAATGGCCCGTAAGGGATTAATCGTACGTCATCTTATCCTGCCCAATGGGCTGGCAGGCAGCGAGGAATCGTTACGCTGGCTGGCCCGGGAGCTTTCGCCCGAGGTAGCGGTTAGCCTGATGTCCCAGTACTCGCCGACACACCGCGCCGTCGGTATGCCCTTACTTTCCAGGCACATCTCGATGGCCGAGTATGAGACGGCTGTTGGAGTACTGTCCGATCTGGACATGGAGAACGGCTGGGTGCAGGAAATGGGGGCTCAGGAAGATCTATGTTCCGGACTTTGAGCGGGAGGGGAATCCTTTCCTGCTGCCGCCACGCGTAGGGAAGATTGTCTGAGGTTCCAATACATGGTATCATATGAGCTTCGGGGCATTAATACTTAAGAATAAGACAGGTGAGTTAATAATGAACGAAAGAATGCGTACCGATCCAAACACCTTCGCCGAGAATATAAACAAGAAAAGCAAGAAGCATAACGGCAAGAGAGTCAGATTCTCCTGGCTAAAGCGAAAACGGAAATAGTCTCTCATTCCTAATTTTCAACCCTCAAGCTGCGAGGGTTCCCAGCGCCTTCCATCTCAAGTGATTGTCCATTTCAGACAATCATCACTCAAATTAAAATAATTTCTTGGTGTTCCGTTGAGAGTTCTTCCCTTATAATAATTGTCGTAGCTCACTTCATATCTAATTTCGCCAGTTTCTGAATCAGAATAAGCCCTAAAATAGTCCTTGTTGTGTTTCAACTTCGAAATGTGATCTTCGAACTTTAGCCATTTCTTCAGACATTTGTCCACCGCATTGCTTGCTTCTTGTAGAAAGTTCTCATTCCCCGTTTCACCTTTGTAGTCTCTACTTGCAACTGTCACTACTGCCATCTTGCCGTAGCGTAATGCGTTGCCGTAGTTAATAACACCAAATCTATTGTTCGGAACCCTGTCAAATTTCTTTTGTATTTGGTTCAAAATGTCCAAACAGATATACCCGAAATAATATTCTTCTAGTCTACCCAAGTCATTCAATTTACTGTAATACTTTCATCTGAGCCAAATAGAACGCGTTCGCTATTCCTTCTAGCTTGTGCTGCTAAGCCATTGCTGAAGCTAAGGATACCCTGAGAAATACCTCCCGACCTACGATTTGACTATGTTCGATATAACCATCTTTTGTTCCATTCCAGTATTCTCCTCTTTTTCTCTCATAAAAATTGCCAAATTCACTGAAGATTCTATCTTGAATTTGGATTTGTATGCTGTCATTTGATCTTCTATCAGCATCTGTCACACCAGTCTGAAGATTAGTAGCTTTGGATATCGCTTCTATTAGCTGAAGTGTATTTGAAGGATCACATTCTGAATCGTCATCATTCAGAAACGTAATCACTTTTACTAAGACTTCCTTGCCTTGAAAACACCTATCTGGATTACCGCCACTAAGCTCATCCTCATAGATCTTGCTTAAAGTATATGCGGTTTGTCCACCGTTTATTACTTGAGGATTAGTCAGTTTTAATTGCGCTCGATTTTTCTGGCAGGTTTCCTCTGTAAGTTTCGTTTTCATCAGATCGTATGGTAATTCCATTGTTAAACAAAGCAAATTCATTTTTGAAACCCTGTTACGTACAGATTGAGCAATTTGGAAATTAACAGGATTGTTGGACAAATCAAGGTAACTTCTGGGATTATATTTCAAAATAGAGTTCTTGAACTTGTACATGAGTTTTGCTATTTCTAAAGTGGGGACGAATCGACAGTGATCTCGCATTCTCTGAATTCGGTTGTGACAATATAGCGAATTCTTGACCCTAAGCTTTTATTTGTCAGATTAAGGTATACGAATACATCACTGGCACAGAAGTAGGTACCTGTAACCACTGGGAATACTAGTTCTTTGTAGCACTTCTCAAAGTTTACTACCTCGACGGGTAAACCGCCTGACAGCTTTTTGAGCTGAGACTCTGTTATACCTTTTAGGTTCGCCAACAGTACTACCTGATAATTAAACAGTGCTATATCCTGGAACAGACTGAATGCTTCTTATAAGGGATTGTACCTTCCCATTGTATGGCTTTCCATCTTCATAGCACGTTTCACCGCGAATCACTCGATCGCAATCCATCTTCAGTAGTTCCTGTAATTGTATCTCTCGCTCTTGAAAAGCAACCTCATGAGTTCTAAATTTGGACTGTATTAAATAGATTGTCTTGTTTTCCTTATCAAGGTAGTAACCATCAATCCCCCCGTCATCAATATCGTCAGTTATGTACTTTTGTCTTTCTTCAAAATCAAGTAAACCAAACCGAACTTTCAAGTAGAGATGAACGAATGCTTTGGATCGTGCTTGGCTCAGTTTTTCGGTTTCGATTTCTAGTGGGTAGTAGCTCTTATATTGAGCGGGAGCTTCTTTCCTTATTTGATCCAGTATCCGAATTAAAGTGTTGTAATTACTCATACCTGATTCCTTTGCTTTGATAGAATTCTATTCACACTAATATAGGTTGTCAATTCAGGCGTCACTTAGGGTGGGATCCTCGCCATCACAATTTTATCTAAGTATGAGCCCACCAAAGGAAACTAGTTGAGATGAATTAATATTATAACAATAGTCAAATACGATTTTAGGAAAAGTCATTCACAGAAAGTGCGCCGTATGTCGGTGATATGCATAGTTGAACCACGGCTGAAAGTGTGTCTTTTAATCATCCGGCTCGCGTCTGAAAGCGATTTTCGCGGGTAGAATGCCTTTGGTGAACCTATCCGTTATAATGTAGCTTCCAGGACAGGTGAGGAGCAATTCATTGTATAAAGCGCCACGGGGTACTGCGGATATTCTGCCGAAGAGCAGGGCTACTGGAGATATATCGAAGACAGAGCCAAAGCCCTGTGCTCGCTTTATGGATAGTGGATTGTAACTGATATTCTGTGTAGCCAGGTTACGAAACAGGCAAATATGACTGTTTACATTGCTGAGAAAAAATAAGAAACGTTTTCCAACTGTGCCTGGTTACTGAAAGGGCCGGCCTGAATATACTTTATGGTGCCGTTGCCATCTATTATGAAAGTCTTGGGCATTATATGGACGTTATATGTACCTGGGCTGCCAATCCTGTTCAATAAATGTATACAGGAAAAGTGAAGTTGCGCTTACTAATAAACGGCTTAATCTCGGTTACATCCTCTTTTGGGTTTATCGCCATTATTTGAATTTCGGGATATTTCTTGTGCACCGCCTGGAAAAGCCACATGTCTTTGTCACACTGGTCACACCACACTGACCAGAAACTAACCAAAACCTTCTTGCCCTTGAAATCGCTCAAGGCTACAGTTCTACCGGACAGATTATTGACAGCGATATTGGGTGCCTGGTTACCAACGGCGGGAGGCGCTCCTCCGTTACCAGGCATCGCTGCTACTTCTACGGGTGAACCGGTGCTACAAGATATACTCTGACTAAAAAGCATTAGCAAAGCCGCCATCGACAATAATATGAGGATTCTTTCTTTCGTTGGCGACCTCCTCATAGCTAAATGTTTTCTCTCGGGTGTCCTTTAGTTGTTTCGTCAGATATAGAAATCGCTTTCGCGTGACTTCTTTCGACTTGTTCTCATCCCCCAGTGTATTAACAACACAAGCCTATTCCAGATAGCCTATGAGTTTTCGACTGCGGCTAGGGTGACGCAGTTTGCGCAATGCCTTGGCCTCGATCTGGCGGATTCGCTCGCCGCGTCAAATCAAACTGTTTCCCCACCTCTACTAAAGTTCGGGGACTATCATCCTCTAAACCAAACCTCAGCAATAAGACTCCTTTCTCCCAGGTCACTGAGTTCGGAAAGTACCTTAATAAGCTGTTCCTTAAGCAGTTCTCGTGAAGCAGCCTCGACAGGTGGTATAGATGTTTGATCTTCAACAAAATCACCGAGGGCGCTGTTTCCTTCGTCGCCGACAGGCGTCTCCAGAGACAGTGGTACTCTGGATAATTTCTCGATCTCCTTGACCTTGTCTGAAGGCATGTCCATGACTCTGCCGATTTCCTCGTAGCTTGGTTCACGTCCGTACTCCTGCGCCAGAGAATGATTGGTCTTATGTAACTTATTGATAACTTCTACCATGTGCACGGGGATACGGATAGTCCTGGATTGATCAGCTAAAGACCGGCTAATAGCTTGCCTGATCCACCAGTGAGCGTAAGTACTGAATTTATAGCCTTTCCTGTACTGAAATTTGTCCACAGCCCAGAATAAGCCCATATTGCCTTCTTGAATAAGGTCCAGAAACGGTATGCCATACCAGCGCATATTTCTTGGCAACACTGACGACCAGTCTTAAGTTGGCTTCGATAAGGCGTTTTCTGGATTGGCAGGCGACTCTTCTAACCTTGCCAAAATGGGCCTTGAACTGCTGCCCCTTAGCATGAAGCTGAGAAACGAATTCAATATTGAGCGGCTCCGCTACCAAAGATTCCAGCTGGTTCCAGGAGGTGCCGTCTAAAATGCCTTTCAGTAACTCCGTCGGCAAAGACCCGGCTGGCAATAGAGAGGTCTATCAAGCTGCGCTCGACCTCTGACGCGCTCTGGCCATTGTCTCCCGCGATAGCCTTCACCAGTTCCTGATCGGTTACGCCATCTATAGCCGCCAGCAACTTGGGATCGCGGGATCGTCCTAACAAAGCCATTCTTAGTGGCGATGTCTAGGCGCCTGGCCAGGACTTGCACCATGGGGAATGCTGCCAGCAGGTGACGAAGCAAATAGATTGTCGTACCCACAGATGTGAGATATCTACCATGGACCTGAAAACGAAGGCTCTCGATTCTTTCCAGATATCTTGCCTTTTCCAGTTCACTGGCTAATGCCTTCTCATTAGCTGCAGTCAAAAGCGGGACTCTGCCGATTTCGCGGAGATACATTTTAATGGGGTCATCTATTTCCCAGGGGCTGTGCTTCAGGCCCCAGCATAGCCCTGGCTTCCACTTCTGTGTTACCTCCCCATTCTTCTTCGAGGTCACCAGCTTCTTCATCCTCCCAGAAATAGGCAAATTCCGAAATATCTTCTTCTGTTTCTGTCGACTCCCCGTGAAAAGTAGTCCATACTGTCTTGGGCAGTGTATTTGAGTCAACCTCAGACCTTGTATGGAGGATGTCTTCGGAGTATATGTCAACCTTGTTTCTCATACTTACAATAATGACTATGTTAGGAGGCACTTCATCGCTCTTAACATAGCGACCCCCTTCTTGTTGAATTTAGCTTTTAATAACTAAAAATAGCAGACAAATGTGAAGATATTGCGAAGAAAATGGCAAAATTGTGTGAAAATTCAACGACACACGTTCGACAATGGCCGGGATATTGATGGTGCGATATGCTGTGATCAAACTATTTCAATCACCAGAACCCTAGTATGAGCGCAAACCGCATGTTTCAAGTGAGAGACACATCCACCGGTAATTACTAAGATGTGAGTTTGCTTTCGTCTTTGTATTCAACAGGTACTATATTGCTATCAGGTGGACAGCAACCTGAAATCTCATGTCCTCGCTCTCAGTCTATGTTGCCTTCTGTACACCACCAGGAAAATAATCGCGGCCAATATTATGACTGCTATTGCCGTCAACTGCGCCTGTTTCAGACCCAGTAATATGACCTCGTTATCTCGCCAGAAGAACACTATTATTTGACTCAGAGAGTAGCCAAGGATGTAGACGAAAAACAACATGCCTGGTTTAAGCCTATTCCGAAGCCACCAAAGAGAGACACGAACAGCATTACGTCTATCAGAGCCTCATACACAGCCGCAGGCTGATAGGCTATATCGTGCCGGGGCGCGAATGAGTCGGGGATTGGCAGTATACCACTCCCCACGGCAGATTAGTAGGATAACCGATAACGTCTCCGTTGATAATGTTGCCAATACGGCCGAAGAACTGGCCTACGAACGGCGAAGAGTGCTGCGAAATCCAGAAGTTTCAAAATTGAGATCTTCAAACGCCAGCCTGCTATCAACAGCGCAACGACTACGGCGAAGATGGCTCCATAAAAGGCCATGCCCACCTTCCCAAAACGCCAGGATACGCCATGGCTCAGAGAGGTAAGGTCCCAAAGGCTGTTGGATGACATAGTATAGCCTGGCACCGACGAGACCGGCTGGGATGGCCCAATAAACAACTTTCTCAAGTTGATTCTCGCGTGAACCCTTTGGACCTGGCATAAGGCCAGGCTACGAATAAGCCGACTGTAATGCCCACGACGTACATTAAGCCGTACCAATGTACTGCCACCGGTCCGATATGGAACGCTAGAGGGTCTAGATTAATTATCATCGGTTTTGTCTCGAAGGGCCCCTGATGGAGTAATACTCCAAATAAATTAGCATACCGGTTTCATTTGGTCTAGTTTGTTGGTTCGGCCATACTCTATTGAGTCTTTCAATCTCACTTAGTGGGTTCTTGTTAACAGAACCTAGGATTGTTGGAACTTGCTTAGTTGTTTTTGAAGTTCACTTACCTTCATAATTTCTCCAACCTCGAATTATATACCCTAGCAACTAAACCAAACAATCGTCAGTGATGTGCAATCGTAATTCGGGCGCCTGCCCTAGAGTGTTTGTGCGTTTCACACTCCATCCCGTTAATGTCCGAAGCGATTTTTGTAGATAGAATGTCTTTGGGGAACCTATCTGTTATAATGTAGCTTCCAGGACAGGTGAGGAGCAATTTCATTGTATAAAGCGCCACGCGGGACTGCGGATATTTTGCCGGAGGAGCAGCGCTACTGGAGATACGTAGAAGAAAAAGGCCAAAGGTGCCAGCTTTACGGGTATCAGCGGATCGATACGCCCGCTTTTGAGGACTCCGGCTTTTTACCCGGAGAATAGGGGAGGGGACCGATATCGTTACAAGGAAATGTATACCTTCAATGGACAGGAGCGACAACAGGCTGGCCCTCAGACCAGAGGGTACCGCGCCCGTTTGCCGTGCCTATCTGGAACACGGGATGCAGAACCTGCCCCAGCCGGTAAAGCTTTACTATCTGGCAGCGACTCAGAGACGAACATCCCCAGGCCGGACGTTACCGGGAGTACCACCAGTTCGGCTTCGAGGCTTCGGCGAAGCCGACCCCGCCCTGGATGCCGAGGTCATCGATATGGCGTGGCGGTTTTTCAATTCCTTGGGCCTGGGTATCCTTTTTCTGTTCACCTGAAGAGCATAGGCTGCAGGGACTGCCGCCCGGGGTATCTCGAAAAGCTGAAAGAATATTATCCCTACTGCCAGACCGGCTTTGCCCCGACTGCCAGACCAGGTTGGAAAAAAACCCGCTGCGGTTGCTGGACTGCAAAAATACCACCTGCCACGAGTAGCGGCTTCGGCGCCTAAGGGCGTCGATCATCTCTGCCCGGAATGCGCTGACATTTTGAAGCTAAAGAAATATCTGGACGCCTTAAAAATTCCTTACAAATAGATTACTGGCTGGTCCGCGGCCTGGACTACTATACCAAGACCGTTTTTGAAATTCAGCCACCTGGAGAAGGCGCTCAAAGCGCTCTCGGAGGCGGTGGATGGTACGATGATCTTATTCAGGGAGCTGGGCGGTAAACCCACTCCGGTGAAATAGGCTTCGCCGCTGGCATAGAAAGAGTAGTGCTTAACTTGAAGAGGCAGAAAATCTCAGCGCCCGATCTGACCGGACCGCAGGTTTTTATTGCTCACGTTGGTAATGAAGCTATGCTGGAGGCGGCGAAGCTGGCTTCTGTCTATGTAATGATGGTACTGCGGCTTAATGGCTACAGGCGACAGGAGTCTGAAGGCACAGCTGAGGCAGGCTGACAGCCTGGGCAGCAACTATGCAGCTATTATCGGCGAGGATGAGGTGAAAAGCGGTACGGTGACTTTACGTAATATGAAGACCTGGAGAGCAGAAGACGGTGACACCGGCGGCGCTGGGATGGTGGATAAGGAAGACAAAGACCATGATTAGTACGGCATTAGATGCCAGTCTGACTCCGTAGGGACTCGCAATGACGAATTAGGGACGATCTTATTGGGACTCGCAATGACCGATGGGATTACGAAAAAATCCCTCTCTTTCTCCACCGATTCTATCGGGGGAGAAAATGCGAAGTGTATCTTATTAGGTTTATCTAGTAAAGGGAAGGGATAAATAGCGAGGCTTGCCGAAAAGGAGAAGATTGTTTCCCCCTTAGAAAAAGGGGGATTTAGATATGTTGAGATTGCCACGTCCCGATTACCCCGATATCGGGGACTCGCAATGACAAAAGGAAAAGTGATTCGCAATGACGAAGGATACCAGGGAAAATCCCTCTCAGACTCCCTTTGCGAAAGGGAGAGGATAAGAGGTGAGTACCAGGGAAAATCCCTCTCTTTCTCCCTTTACAAAAGGGAGATGCTTACAATGGATTAGACCCTTGGAGGTAAGGAAATATGGCTAAGACGATTGCGGAAATAAATGAAAAAATCAAAAAGGGGCAGGTGGTGGTGGTTACCGCCGAGGAGATAATCGATATCGCCAAGAAAAAGGGCGTCTGCCAGGCGGCCAAGGAAGTCGACGTGGTTACCACCGGCACCTTCGGGCCGATGTGCTCTTCCAGCGCCTATTTCAACCTGGGACATACCAAGCCGAGGATCAAGCTTGGCGGCGGTAAGGTCTATTTCAACGATGTCCCGGCATATACGGGGCTGGCGGCAGTTGACGTCTTGCTGGGGGCGACGGCGCTGCCCGACGACGACCCGAAGAATAGAGTTTATCCCGGTGAGTTCAGGTATGGCGGCGGACACGTAATAGAAGAACTGGTGGCCGGAAAAGATATCAAGCTGGTGGCCAGCGCTTACGGCACCGATTGCTATCCCAGGAAGAAACTGGAAACGCTGATTAACCTTAAGGATATGAATGAGGCAGTCCTATTTAACATACGGAACGCATATCAGAACTACAATGTGGCGGCGAATTTGTCCGACCGGACCATCTACACGTACCTGGGAGTGCTGAAGCCGAAGCTGGGCAATGCCAACTATTCTCCGCCGGCCAGCTTTCGCCCCTTCTAAACGACCCGTATTACAAGACCATAGGCGTCGGCACCAGGATATTCCTCGGCGGCGGCGTCGGCTACGTCGCCTGGCACGGGACACAGCATAACCCCAGCGTGTTGAGAGGCGACAACGGCGTGCCCAAGCGGGGCGCCGGGACGCTGGCGGTTATCGGCGAATTGAAGCAGATGAAATCCAAATGGCTGGTAGGTACCAGCTTTGTCGGCTATGGCTGCACCCTGACCGTAGGCATCGGCGTGCCCATACCCGTTCTGTCGGAAGAGATACTCCGCTATACACTGGTGACCGACAGCGATATTTTTGCGCCCGTGGTCGACTATTCCGATGCCTATCCGCAGAGAAAGCCGGATATACTGGGCGAGGTCAGCTATGCTGAATTGAGGAGCGGAACGGCTAAAATCCAGGGCCAGGAAGTGCCTACCGCTTCTTTGTCCAGCTATCCCGGCGCGGTGGAGATCGCCGGCATTTTGAAGGAGTGGATAAAGAAGGGCGAGTTCTTGCTGACCGAACCGGTACTGCCTCTGCCCGGCGTGGAGGCGGGCATTGTATTCAAGCCACTCGAAGAGCGGCCCATCCTATGACGAAGGAGAAAACAGATGGCTAAGGTTTCAAAGAGACTGGTGCTGCATTTTCCCCAGCGCGTAACCAACCAGCCTATAGTCTATAAGCTGGTGAAAGACTTCGACCTGGAGTTTAACATTTTGAAGGCCTCCGTTACTCCCGGCGAGGAGGGGCTTATGGTGATGGAGCTGGCAGGGGAGCAGCGGAACTATGATAAAGGGGTGAAGTATCTGACGGAAGCCGGCGTGAAGATCCAATCACTGAGCCAGGACGTGGTCTGGAATGAAGCCAGGTGTACGCATTGCGGCGCCTGCATTACGCTTTGTCCCACCGGGGCCTTTACTCTTAACCGCTTGACCCGAAAAGTAAGTTTCGATCACACAAAGTGCGTCGTCTGCGAGCTGTGCATCAAAGCCTGTCCGCCTCGAGCCATGGAGCTGTATTTCTGAATGTACCAGCCCAGGACTTATCGTAACTGGATCAAAGCCGATGACCTGGTCCCTTTCAATGTCGTGGTAAGGGAGACCGACCTTTACATCCGGGCGGAGAGCAACCTGGAAGCCGAGGGTCTGGATTCAATCATAAGCCACCGCATGCCGCTCGAGAAGTATATCAAGAGCCATCCGCTTTTCCTCCACAGCCTGGAACCAATCACCGTCGATGACGATGCCCCGCCTATCGTCAAGGACATGGCACAAGCCGCCCGTATCGCCGGCGTCGGCCCAATGGCAGCCGTGGCCGGAGCTATCGCCGAAGCCGTAGGTAAAGACTTGCTGGCTTATACAACGCAGGTGATTGTGGAGAATGGCGGCGATATCTTTATCCAGGTCGTTAGACCCCGGGTAGTTGGCATTTATGCCGGTGAATCTCCACTGAGCGGCCAAATTGGCCTGGGGATCAAGCCCCAGGAGACACCTCTGGGAATATGCACCTCTTCGGGGACGGTGGGGCCTTCACTCAGCCTGGGCGCAGCCGATGCCGTGATTGTCCTCTCGCAGTCTGCGGCGCTGGCGGATGCCGCGGCTACAGCTATCGGTAATAAGGTTAAAACTGTCGCAGATATCGATGCCGCCATTCAGCACGCCCAGACTATAGAGGGCCTGGCTGGCGTGGTCATAGTAAAGGACGACAAGATAGGCGCGTGGGGCAACGTGCACCTGGTGCCCTGTGAGCCGGAGAACGGCGGGCGACGTGGATGCTAGCTAACGCTAGCTGTGACTAGCTGGTGCGGCCGCAGCAAAGCACCTTGAACGGTATGGTCATCTCGGCCTTACCGCCCCTGCCATCGGTTACCGTGAGGACGACATTGAACACGCCGGGCACACCCGGGGATGTCCAGCCAACGGTATTTCCCTCTCCGCTGATCTTACCGCCCAGGGCCTTCCACGTGTAGGTTAGAGTGTCACCATCGGGGTCTTCGGCGTTGCACTGGAGGGTCACGGTCGTCCACTGCCTGACTCCGGTCGGTGTATCTGTTTTTACGGGGTTTCCGTCCTTGGTCAGGCTGGTTATCACCGGCGGTTGGTTCGGCTTGTATATCACGGCTATGGTTGTTGACTGGGTGGCCATGCCGCCCTTGCCGTCACTGGCCGTGACATGAACGGCATAGTTGCCGGCAGTATCCGGGGCCGTCCAGGTAACGCTGGCGCCCTGTCCGGTGATTGTGCCGGCATCGGCCGACCATTGATAAGTCAGAGTGTCTGTGTCAGGATCGGTGGCATTGCAGGTCAGCTGAGTTTGTGCCAGAGTGGGGACCTGCGGCTTTTCCACGGTTATTGAAGTAACGACCGGCGGCTGGTTGACGGGTGATGGAGGTGGGGGAGCCGGTTTCGCGGGCAACACGGCGCAGGCGCTGACAAGGAGGAGCGCCGCGATGACGGGCACAACGAAGAACTTAGACTGATGGCGTATTAACGATGTGCTCAACATAGATTTCATAGTGCATTCCTTATCCGGTCTGCTCTTTCATTTTTCGGAATCTAGCTAACCATGGCGGCCGGGCCAGGAAACCGCCAGGGTGTACTAGCATTATAGTCAAAGACAGGGCAAAAAGCACAATGTCAATGCGTAGCGATTGAGCTGGCGTCAGCGTCCCCAGCATTTGCTCCCAGATGCCGAAGCATTCGCAGGAAGTGAACTTGGTCGTTCCCTGGCTGATCAGCCAGGAGTTATTGGCCATGAAGGCCGCAGTTAGTGGCAGGCAGATAGCCGCAGTTATGCGCGGCCATAGTCTCGCCAGGAGAAAGACGGCCAGTATTATTTCCACCCACGGAATAATATAGGGGAAGAATATCTCCCCCATGAAAAAGGCGACGCCGGGCGTGAGTATGGCGTCCGGCATAATGGCGCCGATAAACTGCATGGTCTGTCCCGGCATCTCGCCGAAACCTGAGGCCTTGCCGGTGCCGGCCATCAGCAAGGTTAGCCCTACCAGGATGCTGGCTACCAGGCTCACTATCCATCTTGTGCGCCTCTTCTCTTCAGCGCTATCTGGCATGATTCTAGCCTCCAAATAGTCAGATACTTGACTTGGGCGATAATTATAAACTACACTAGTTCTGTATGCAAAAACCTGGCTGGTGCTTTCCTAGCTCGGCTTCCTCTTATATGGGGAGAACAGCTCGCCAGGGATATCCATCCCTGGATGTGTATACGAGGTCTTGAGCCGTTAGAGACTGCAACAGAAACAGGGCATAACATTCACAAGGAGGCATAGATGGCTCTAGCGGACAAGACATTGACTTGTAAAGACTGCGGAACCACCTTCACGTTTACCGTGGGTGAGCAAGAGTTTTACAAGTCGCGAGGGCTACAGAATGAGCCTGGAAGGTGCCCGGAGTGTCGATCATCCAGGCGACAGAGTCGCTATCGTGGTTTCGGTCAACCCAGGACGATGCATCAAGCCGTATGCGCCAAATGTGGCGCCGACTGCGAGGTGCCCTTCGAGCCCAGGGACGACCGGCCCATTTATTGTAGCACCTGTTACGCTGAAATGAAGCAAAGCAGCTAAATTGGCCCAACACCCCTCTCGGTAATCTCCCCAGAGAGGGGTTTCTTTTTGCCTGGATTCGGCCAATCCTGTAAACTGTACCCCAGCGAATGAACGCCGGTTTTTGCAGGATAAAGCTTCATCTTTCAGATTGTCGATCCCTGAAGGATAAGAGGCGAATCGTAAAGTCTATCACCTCACGCCTCCGGAATCAGTATAATGTCTCCGTTGCCGAGGTTGACGACCAGGATTTGTGGCAACTGGCGACGCTGGGTGTGGCCTGCGTTACCAATCACGACCAGCACGCCGATGAGATCCTGTCAAAGGTGGTTGGTTTCGTTACCAACAACTATCCGGAATTGGAAATCGTGGACCGTCAAACCGAAATCCTATCCGGGCTATAGTTGTTATCTGACAGATTTGAATGTACGTTGACGCCTTCCTTCACCACCTTCTGACCTCACCTGATTATAAGCAGCAGGTTGTACACATCCAGTCCATTCCGGCGCGTGACGCTATCTTTAACAAGCTGGATGAGCCTGTCTATCCTGCACTTCAAGCCCGTCTCGAATCATTAAACCTTTCATCCCTGTACAGCCATCAAGCCAGGGCGGTTAACGCCGTCCGCCGGGGCAAGAATGTGATGGTAGCTACAGCCAGCGCCAGCGGCAAGACGTTATGCTACAACGTGGCGGTTTTGGAGGTGATACTACATGACCACAGCAGCCAGGCATTGTATATCTTCCCGACAAAGGCTCTGGCACAGGATCAGATACGCAGCTTGAAAGAACTGGCTTGTCCCGACATCATCTCGCCGGTGGCTTGCGCCACCTTCGACGGCGATACGCCGCAATCAGAGCGGGCCGCGGTAAGAAGGAAGGCCAAGATTATCATAACCAATCCTGACATGCTTCATATAGGCATTTTGCCCAACCATAAGGCATGGTCGAGATTATTTCGTAATCTGAAGTATGTGGTGATAGACGAAGCCCACATATATCGCGGGGTTTTCGGCTCCCACCTGGCTAATATTTTGCGCCGCCTGCACCGTATCTGTGCCTCATACGGCTCTACTCCCCAGTTCATTTGTTGCTCGGCGACCATAGCCAACCCTAAAGAGCATGTCGAGAAGCTCGTCGGGCGGCCCTTCGAAGTAATAGATGAGGATGGTTCGCCTCACGGCAGCAAGTCCTTCGTTTTCTGGAATCCCCCGCTTATAGATGAGACCGGGACAACCCGGCACAGCTCCAATAGCGAAGCCACTTTTCTTTTTACCGAGCTGGTCAAGAATAATATCCGCAGCCTGGTCTTTACCCGGACCCGGAAGCTGACCGAGCTGCTATATGTTTATAGTCGGGAGCAGCTGGGCTCCTCTCTGGGGCGGCTGATTAAGCCCTATCGGGCGGGTTATCTTCCGGAGGACAGGCGACAGATAGAGCAGGAGCTGTTCAATGGCAGTCTTATCGGCGTGGTGGCGACCACGGCTCTGGAGCTGGGAATAGATATCGGCGATCTTGAAGCTACCGTGCTGGTGGGATATCCGGGTAGCATTTCCAGCGCCTGGCAGCAGGCAGGCCGGAGTGGCAGAGGCAGTGGTGCGTCTTTGAGCTTCCTCATCGCGCAAAATAATCCACTCGATCAGTATTTCATGAACCACCCCGGATTGTTTTTCCAAAAAAAATTTGAGCACGCCCTCATCAACCCCGACAACGTCAATATCTTGAAGCCTCATCTTCTTTGCGCTGCCTGGGAGCAGCCTCTTTCCGACGATGATGGCACGTTCTTTGGTGTCGATTTCGGTAAAGCCATTACCGAGCTGGAAGCCGAGGGCAAGCTAAGAAGAGGCGGTGGAAAGCTGTACCTTTCTCCCCGGATCGCCCATCCGGCCAGAGACATCAGCATAAGGTCCACTTCAGGGGAAAACTACGCCGTTATTGATGCTTCCAGCGGATACGAGCTGATGGAGACGGTAGAATCCAGTGTGGCCTTTTTCCAAATACATCCGGGTGCTATTTATCTTCACCAGGGCGACTCGTATCTGGTAGAGAAGCTAGATATCCAAAATCATATAGCTATAGTGAAGCCAACCGACCTGCCCTATTACACACAAACCAAGGAGATAATTGACATAAAGATTCTAACGACCGACCGCGAGAAGACGCGACTGGGCATGAAGGTCTGTTTTGGCAGCGTGGAAGTTACGAATAACGTTGTTGGCTTCAAGAAGAAGGCCCAGTTTACCGAAGAGCTTATCGGTGAAGAGCCTCTTGATCTGCCGCCGATACGTTTTCTTACCCAGGCGCTGTGGTTTGAGCTGCCGGAATCTTCGATAGAGCAGATTGCCGAGGCGGGACTTGATTTCGCTGGTGGCCTGCATGCCGCCGAACATGCAGCTATTGCCATGCTGCCTCTTTTCGCCTTGTGTGACCGTAATGACATCGGCGGCGTGTCTACGCCTCTGCATGCCGATACGGGAAAGGCGCAGATATTCATATATGACGCCTATCCCGGAGGCATAGGCATTGCGGAGAAAGGCTTCGAGATCATAAAGGATCTGTGGTCAGCGACTCTGGAAGCGATTAAGGAATGCCCCTGCCAGGAAGGCTGCCCCAGCTGTATTCAGTCTCCGAAGTGCGGCAACAACAACGAGCCGCTGGACAAAAAGGCCGCCATGGTCTTGCTGCAAGGGCTGCTCCTCGGTTGGAGCTGACTCTACGCGAGCACCTGTCATTCCGAGCGAAGCGGAGAATCTCAGCAGAAGACGCAGAGGTCGCCATGTCCCCCGATTGCCCCGATAGAATCGGGGGGGGTCCTCGCGATGACGGAGACCGGGATTGACCTCTTGTGGCATATGCCATCCCCATGATTGCATTGAGGTCCTCGCGATGAGAGGGGAGAGGCTGGTACTGACTCCGCGCGCTGTTCAAGGCTTTCCTGGAATATTTCCCCTTCGATAATGCAACATTGTTGCATTTAGCACGTAGGATGTGCTAAACTACTTCATAGTGTCAAATCCTCACGGCTTGCTGCAAACTCTGAGAAAATCGGGGTTCAAAATAACCCAACCCCGGAAATTGGTGCTCAGGGTTTTAGAGCAGGCAGAGAGGCCGGTCTCGCCTTATGACATACAGGAAATATTGAAGGAGGAAGGCGAGCACCTTAACCATGTCACCATCTACAGGATACTCGATTTGTTCTGTAGTCTTCATTTGGCACACAAGGTGCTGTTATCCAACGGGTTTGTGAAGTGCAATCTGGGTGAAAAAGAGGGTTGCCATCGGTTTATGGTGTGCCGTGAGTGCGGTGCGCTTAAGGAATTTGCCGACAAAGCGCTTTGTGAGGAAGAAAGCGAGATCGCCCAGGAATCAGGTTTTCGCACCGAAGAACATTTCTCCGAGGTATCCGGTGTTTGCGCGAAGTGCCAGGAGTAGATCAATTAGACATCATAGGTATGATACCGTATTGTTTTGGCTTGCGACAAAGACGACTGGCTGATAACTACATCGAAGTGAATTCATATAAATAGAGAATCTACAGGAGGCAGAAATGAAAAGGAAATTATTTATTTGCATCGGATTGGCGCTATTAGTCATGGTCTGTCTAGCCGCATGCCAGTCAAATCCACAATCGGCTGAGCATGGTAAGAAATCCATCGTTGTCACGTATTCAATTCTTGGCTCCGTAGTAAAAGACCTTATCGGAGACAGCGCTAATGTGGTTGTTTTAATGCCCAACGGCGCTGACCCTCATCAGTGGGAGCCATCGGCTAAGGATATTGAGATACTCAATAAGGCAGACCTGATTGTACAGAATGGTCTTGGATTAGAGGGTGGCATGCAAAAGGCTCTTGACGAGGCCAAACGTAATGGAGTCAGAACCTTTATAGCCTCGGAACACATCACTATCCGCAGGGTGGGAGAAGGAGAAGGCATACCTACCGGAGACCCTGACCAGGCTTTAGGAGCAGAAGACCCTCACTTATGGACCGATCCGCTTACAATGAAAAGCGTCGTTGCTGCCCTTGGTCAACAGCTAAAGTCGGACCTGGGTGTGGATGTAGATAATCGCTCCAGTGACCTTCAGGCTCGACTCGATAGTTTAAATAATGAACTATCCAGTACGATTGCGGAGTTGCCGCAAACGAACCGTAAGCTCGTTACAGGTCACGAATCAATGGGCTACTTTGCTCAGCGTTATGGTTTCAAGTTAGTTGGGGCGATCATCCCGAGCATTACAACTCAGGCACAGGTGTCAGCCTCCGACCTGGCAGCACTGAAGGAACTGATTCAAGAGAATAACGTCAAAGCCATCTTTACCGAACTCGGCACGTCGCCCGCCGTAGCTAAAGCTATAGGTGCCGAAACCGGCGTGAAAGTAATCGAACTTACAACGCATAGTCTGCCTGCGGACGGCTCCTATTTCACTTTTGAGCGTAATATGGTCAGAGTAATAGTTGATGGATTAAAGTGACTTAATGTATTAAATCGGGTTGATTTTTGTGGATTGGTTTATTACACCATTTCTGACTAACGGATTTATGCTCCATGCTCTTCTAGCCGGAGTGCTGGTGTCAATCACCTGCGCTATCGTTGGTACTTTTGTTGTTTTACGCGGTCTGGCATTTATTGGTGATGCTATATCCCACGGAGTTCTTCCGGGAATTGCTATAGCGATTCTATTGGGTATCCCCGGTATTATAGGGGCAGCTGTGGGATCAGTAGTTATGGTTGGTGGTATCAGCCTCATTACACAGAAGTCACGGTTATCGTCCGATACGGCCATTGGTCTTTCATTTGTTGGCATGCTAGCCCTGGGAGTAATCATTGTATCTCGTTCGACATCTTTCACTGGTGACCTTGTAACAATACTTTTCGGCGAGATTTTAGGGGTCAGTATTCAAGCAATAATTGTGCAAGCAATTGCGGTTATTGTTGTTGGAGCCGTCACGATAGTCTGTGCTCGTCCTTTCTTATTACTTTGTTTTGACCCTGAACAGGCACAAGTGGCCGGCTTCTCGGCTCGTCTGTACCATTACATTATGCTGGCACTAATTTCCCTAACTATCGTGGTCTCCTTCCAAACGGTAGGGACGTTACTTGTGTTCGGCATGCTTTTAGCACCCGCAGGCGCAGGAGCATTGATTGCCCGCCGGATCGAAGCTATGATGATTTGGGCCACCTTGTTCGGCGCATTATCAATTTATTTTGGGCTGCTGGCAAGTTATCATTTTAATATCGCGGCTGGCGCAGCGGTAGTATTGGTAGCTGTGTTTATCTTTTTCATTGTGTTCATAATGCAAACACTTCGTGGTCAGCAAGTGCGTCGTGTAGAACTTCGCCCTCCGCACGAGTAGAACGTAGAAATGAAAAAACTGATGCACGAGACTAATACCAGACAAGTCAGCTCAGAGGAAACAGTCTGTCTGAATGCTCAACATCTCAACATAGGTTACAATCACGATACTGTCGTAGCAGATATCAACGTAGTGTTGAAAGCAGGGCAGTCGCTTGCCCTGGTAGGAACCAACGGCTCGGGCAAAACGACGTTTCTTAAGACTATTGTTGGCTTGCAACGGCCGCTGAGCGGTCGGATTTCCAGCTTCGGAAGAAGTCCCGGAAGCCTGCCGAATCGCATCGCATATCTCAGTCAGTTCCACGTTTCTGGATTTGTCTTACCACTGCGTGCAATTGACGTGGTTCGTATGGGACGTTTCTCCAGCATTGGACTTTTGAGGCGGGCGACGAAACAGGATGAAGAGTTGGTCAGGGAAGCAATGCATACGATGGGCATTGACCATCTGGCGAATTCTCCCCTCTGGTACCTATCGGGAGGGCAGCAGCAACGGACGTATATCGCACAGGTACTAGCGCGTGGGGCAGACCTCCTTGTTCTAGATGAACCAACTGCTGGCCTCGATGCTGCGGGCCAAGAACTCTTCTCACAAGCCATAAAAAGAGAGTTGTCACGCGGCGCGACATTGATCGCAGCTACTCATGATATCAAAGAAGCAGCTGCCTGTGATGTTGTGATGCTCCTGGCGCGCCAAGTAGTCGCCAGCGGTTCTGCTCAAGAAGTCCTAACACCTGACCTCCTGCTAAAGACATTCGGAATTCAGATACCTCACCACTAGTATTGTCTACAATTTTTAATGTTGAAATGGAAGTGTCATACGTTCAAGAATTGTTTATGACCTGCCGAAAAAGTTATTGTTTTGCCATGGGTGCTAGTATGAGACCTTTGGGTTCCGCGCACTTTTACGCCGTACGTGCGGCGGTCACTTAGTGCAGGACGCCTATGTTAATCGTTTTGCCGTAGCTAAAACGATATGTTAACATTATTAGTTTGCGTGTGGTCAATATGTCTAATTTAGTAACCAAGACCGAGGAGGGTGTGAAGCGAAGCCGGGAGACCTGGTTTAGCCAGATAGGACGGCTTTTTGATCGGAACAGGATCGAAGATGACGTCTGGAGTGAGCTTGAGGAGTTGCTTATCGGCGCGGATGTCGGTATGGCTACTTCGCAGAAACTGATTGAAAGGGTGAAGCAGCGAGTTAGAGCCGAAAAGCTGAGCGATGGGAAACAAGTACGAACAGCCTTGAAAGAGGAGATGGTGGGTATGCTGAAGGTCGGCTCAGAAGGTGGAAGTACTCCGAAGTCAATCAGTCCGCGAATAGTCCTCGTGGTGGGCGTGAATGGCTCGGGCAAGACAACGAGCATCGCCAAACTGGCTCATGGCTTTAGTGATGAGGGCAAGAAAGTCATTTTGGCAGCTGCGGATACCTTCAGGGCTGCGGCTATAGACCAGCTTAGAAGCTGGGGAGAAAAGATAGGTGTGGAGGTCGTGGCTCATCAACCCGGTGGCGACCCGGGAGCTGTTGTCTACGATGCTCTTCAGGCGGCTCAAAACCGGCAGGCTGATGTGGTCATAATTGACACCGCCGGCCGGCTCCATACCAAATTTAACCTCATGGAGGAGCTCAAGAAAGTAAGGCGTGTTGCCAGCAAGTATGATTTTCCTCAAGAAGTGCTGCTGGTAATCGATGCTACTACCGGTCAGAACGGCCTGGCTCAGGCTAAGCATTTTACCGAAGCGGTGGGAGTGAGCGGGATTTTCCTGGCTAAGCTCGATGGCACCGCCAAGGGTGGGATAGTCCTGGCCATCTGCGATGAGTTGAAGATTCCTATCATCTACATTGGAACCGGTGAACAGCTTGGCGATATGGCTCCTTTTGACGCCAATACCTTTGTCGATGCGGTCTTTTCAAAATAGGGGAACAGAATGATCAATATCAACATAAATCCAGTTGCTTTCAGCCTCGGACCTATTGAAATTAGATGGTACGGGATAATGATAGTGCTGGCCGTCGTGGCGGTCATCATTATCGCCCTGCGAGAGGCTAAGAGAGTTGGCTTGCCACAGGACCACATTTACAATATCGGCCTATGGGCGATCATCAGCGGGATAATCGTATCACGATTGTTTCATGTCATCGACCAGTGGGGCTATTACATGGCTCATCCTGAACAGATTATAGGTTTTGCAGGTTTGGCAATCTATGGGGCGGTGGTGGGTGCCTTGTTGGCGGTACTGATTTATTGCTGGGTGAAGAAGATTTCATTCTCGCAAGTAGTTGATATTTTGGCTCCGGGCGCGATTTTGGGACAGGGTATAGGCAGGATCGGCTGCTTGATCAATGGGTGCTGCAATGGCTTACCTTCTTCTTTGCCGTGGAGCGTAGCATATAGCAACCCCAACAGTTATTGCTCCATTCTTAATGAGCCACTCCAGCCGACGCAGATTTATCATCTGCTCTGGGACCTGGTAGGTTTTGGCATAATCTGGTCGTTGCGCCGCAGGGTCAAGCCGACGGGCTCGCTGTTCTTACTTTATCTGGCTATATACTCTGCGGGCGACCTGGCTATTAGGTTTGTGCGTGTAGGTGAACCTTTCCGTTCCGGTTTCCTTTTTAATTTGCAAGAGGCCCAATTGATAGGCATAGCAGTATTATTGATAACAGTGCCCTGGCTCATCGTCAGAACGGTGCGATATCGCGCCGAGCAACAACGCGCGGCGAGGGCCAGCTAGGTTATTCGGCCGGGGCAAAATCGAGGAGCTTGAGTCGAAGCTTTTCTCCACCGTTCCATCGATCTATTTCCAAATTGTAGGCGATGTCCAGGTAAGTGGTGGGCCGGTGAGCGTGGTTTCCCAGTCTGAAGCCGATGGCGTCCCAGACTGTATCCTCTTGCTTCAGTTTCAGCCCCAGGTGCTCGCTCCCGGTGCCGATATAGCGCTGGTCCACGACTTCAACGCGCCGGCTGACAAAGGCCGGCATCGGATTGCCAGCACCGAACGGAGCCAGCCTTTGTATTTCTTTGAAGGTGTCTCCGGCGAAGATGGATAACGGTACTTCGGCGTCGATATCTATGTGAGGGCGGAGGTCCAGGCCGGCGAGTTGCGCTTCAGCCAGAGCGGAGAGCCGTTCTTGCAGTTTTGGCAGATTCGATGTGGGCACAGTAAAGCCGGCAGCTTTGGGATGACCACCAAAGTTAGATAACAGATCACGACAATCTCCAAGGGCATTCATCAGATTGAAATCCGGGATGCTGCGCCCGCTGCCCCGGCATATCTCATCGCCGAATTTGAAAAGAATTACCGGGCGGTAGAACTCTTCTGACAGTCTGCCGGCGACCAGTCCCATAACACCTGCGGGATAGGCTTCATCGCCTGCCATCAGCAGTGGACGATCAGTTCCGGCAGCCATTACTCCTTCTCTGGCTCTATTCTGTAGCTCGGCAGTTAGCCGCTGCCGTTTAGCATTCTTTTGCTCGAGGTCGGAAGCTAAAAAGGCGGCTTCCCGCTTATCCCGGGTAATCAGCAACCGGTAGCTGGCGGCAGCATCATCGACTCTGCCAGCAGCATTCAGTCGGGGGCCCAAAATCCAGGATATGCTCTCAGTATCGAGACTGCCAGGCATCAGGTTGGCGCAGCGCATCATCTCTTGAAGGCCAACGCGCTCGGTGTTATTGAGCAGTTCGAGCCCGCACTTCACCCAATAGCGATTGTCGCCGGTCAGCGGTACCATGTCGGTCACCGTGCCCAAGGCTACCAGATCCAGTAACTTGCTCACTGTTTCATCGCGACCACTGCCTTTAAGCAGAGCCTGAAGAAATTTGAAAGCGACGCCGACGCCCGCCAGTTCGGCGGATTGGCAGGCGGAATCGCTTCGTTTGTGGTTAACCACTGCCAGGGCCGGCGGCAGAGAAAGTAGGGGTAGATGGTGGTCGGTAACGATTATGTCTATCCCTATCTTCTTGGCTTTTTGAATCTCTTCGATAGCAGTAATGCCGGTGTCAACCGTAATGATCAGACTGACGCCTTGTTTGCGTAGCTTTTCCAGGGCGGCCACCTGCACGCCATAACCTTCGCGGTATCGGTGTGGTATGTATGGTATGACTTTGCCGCCGAGCGCTGAAAGCCCCTGGACCAGTAGCGCCGTCGCCGTAATGCCATCGGCATCAAAGTCGCCATATATGGCGATTTGCTCACCGGCAAGCAGAGCCCGGTAGGTCCGGCTTACCGCTTGAGGTATGTCAGGTAGAAGGAACGGCTCGGCTTCCAGTCGGCAGTCAGCATTCAGAAAGACATCGATCTGCGAGGGCTCTGAAATGCCGCGGTTGTAGAGCAATTGGGCTAGCAGCGGGTGAATACCACGTATTTCAAGCGGTCTCTCGGCCGGGGGTAACAGTCTCCAATAGGTGTGGCTCAAGCCTTCGCCTCTGACATCACATTTTCTGATTTATACCATAAGTGGACACCGCCTGCAAGACAAAACCGGGGAGGGGATTGGTTTGACCGAACGAATGTGGGGCAAATATAATTGTCAGCAGGACGTAGATAATGATGAAAAGACCAAAGGTAGCCTTTCACACTCTGGGCTGTAAGCTAAACCAGGCCGAAACTGAACTTATGGCCCGGCAGTTTATTAAAGCCGGATACACCATTGTGAATGATGGTGCCGATGTTTGCGTGGTAAACACCTGCACGGTTACGCACATTGCTGATCGCAAGTCACGACATCTGTTGAGGCTGTGCCGGAAAATGAGCCCTGAGGCTTTGATAGTTGCCACCGGCTGCTATGCGGAAAGAGCTCTCCAAGAACTGGCCCGAGTCGGCGCCGACCTCGTTGTGGGCAATGAGCAGAAAGGGCAATTGTTGGACCTGACGGAGGGCAAGCGTAGTTTGAAGATTTCCTGCGCCTCCGAAGGCTCTGCGGCTGATGGAGTTGGTCGGGTGCGTAGTTTCATAAAGATTCAGGATGGCTGCAATGGTGACTGTGCTTATTGCATCGTGCCCAGTGTGCGGGGAGGTGGCCGTTGCCTGCGTGCGGCGGATATTATCGATGAGGTGAAGGCGAGGGTTGCTGCGGGGTATAGGGAGGTGGTACTTACCGGAACTAAGATTGGCGATTATGAAGACAACGGAACAAATCTCGGGCAGTTGATTAGACAAATTCTGGCCGCTACAGGCGTTGAGCGCCTGCATGTGTCTTCTGTACAGCCACAGGATATTTCAGAGGAGTTTATCAGGCTGTGGGAGGACCCTCGTCTATGTCGTCATTTTCATCTGGCGCTACAGAGTGGCAGCGATGCGGTACTTAAACGGATGGGGCGAAGCTATTCTGTGGAGGATTATAGACAGGCGGTGTCTCTGATTCGAAAGAACGTGTCTGATGTGTCTATTACCACTGACGTTATGGTGGGCTTTCCGGGCGAGAGATCGAGTGAATTTGAGGAAAGTTTTCGCTTTTGCCAGGATATTGATTTTGCCAATGTCCACGTTTTTGCATATTCCCGTCGACCTGTAACTTTGGCGGCCGATTTGCCGAATCAGGTCAATGCGAAGGAGAAGAAGGAGCGTAGCTGGCGAATGCTGAAACTGGCTCGAGAGAGCGCGCGCAAATTCCGTCAGAGGTTCTTGGGGCAGAACGCGACTGTCTTATGGGAGAATGAGGTTACTCCGGGTAGCGGGCTATATTCCGGGCTCAGTGACAACTATATCCGAGTCTTTTCCGAGGCTGGAGAGCCGTTGACTAACAAGTTTTTGCCGGTGCGGTTGATTCGGTTGCATAACGATGGGTTATGGGGAGAGATTGTCAGATGAAAATTAGGGTCAAAGTGACTCCCAACTCCAAAACTGAAAGCGTTTCGAAGGAAGGCGACTTGTTTGTGGTGAGAGTCAAGGAGCCCCCCAAAGAAGGCAAGGCCAACAGGGCGGTGGTAAAGCTACTGGCTGACTATTTCGGCGTTTCCCAAAGGCAGGTGCTCATTTTATCCGGCTATAGCAGCCGGAACAAAGTCATCGAGATTTCCGCCCAGCCATGAGATATTGTTGATGGCGATTATCCCTTAGAGACAAGTAATTTAAGATTTAACAATAGATCGCACGAGGAGAGCCACAATATAAATCAGTACTCCCACTGCCATCCAAATTATGCCAATAATTTTTATATCGCGTGCTTTTTGTTTCTTTTTATCCTCTGGTGCTGAAAGATATCTTCCAACAAAAAACAAGGGTAATCCGACAGCAATCAATACCGCTCCTATTATCCATCTCTCGTCCATTCTTATTTCCTCTATTCCATCTATAGGCGTATTCGGGGGCTCTCAGTATTCGAGTCGCCGTTTTCTGGCGCGAGTTGAATTGAGCTGTTTATTTAGTTTCCTCTCTGCGGCGCTGATTTCTGAGGAAGTCTTCCACTTCTCTAATAATTCTATCGGCGCCTTCCACTTGCTCCGCCGGCATGACTCCTTCGATTTCGTATTGCTCCTCTAGTTTCTTAACGTAGACCTGTAGCTCAGCGTTATCAGCCAGGAGTCGGTCAAGCATGTTACCGAGATGCTCGCCAGATTCTCTCAACTCCTCCAGATCAAATTCAATATCTAGCAGTTCAGCCAGTTTCTTGGCGAGACCGAGGCAGACCATAGGGTTGGTTTCTACCCTGACGTAGAACGGTGCGTGGCCCCAAAGGCTGATAGCCTCTATGTTTTTCCCCGCGCAGTCAGTCAACAACAGACTATGAAAACTACTTGGTCCCTGATAGATTATTGGTTCGATGTTATGCTCACGCAGCGTGGGCAAAAGGCTGGACATGTTTACCACGCCGGATGTTCGGGCTTCTCTGGTGTGGGGTGTGCTGTCGTATAATCCGCCCAGGGCGTATATCCTCCGAACCTTCAGCGCGCTGGCCAAATCCGTAATGGCGTCAACGAATTTCTGCCAGTGGAAATGAGGTTCGATGCCGTGAAATAGGACTAAGTCATGGTCAGCCTAGTTGTTTTTCCAGTAAAAGAGGTCGTTGTGAGGCGGGTCTAGAGAGGTGATCAGCCCCCTGTCGATAGTCACCTCAGGACGAACGATCGAGAAATTGTAGAACTCGTCTCCTCCGATATGGGCAAACTTTACCGCGCTCAGACTTCGGACCAAATAGAGAACGGTTTCAGTGGCAATTTCAGCGGCGTCAGACCAGCCGGCAAGAGAAAATATCAAGTCAGGGTGGCGAAGTTCGGGCAATTCGCGAACAGTTTTTCCTTTGTTTTCCATTCGTAGTCCTGGCTTAGAGGCGGTTGGATTATGCTCTTTTTAGTCTAGCATAAGTAACAGCTACTGAGAAATGCAGCGTGGTCTTCATCGGTTCGCCGAGATATTGACCGACATGCTATACTTTGGCCCAAACAACGCAATTCTTGGTTTAAAGGCGAAGAAATCGAGGGAACATGATACGTACCAGAGTTATAGTCAATCCAGCTGCCGGCGCCGGCAAAACGGCTAAGAAATGGCCAATGATCATGAGCTTGCTGAAAAGCCTGGGACTCGAGTTCGAGCATGATGTCACCGAAGCCCCGGGCCATGCCATAGAGCTGACCAAATCGGCTGTGCAGAAAGGTTACGAACTGGTGGTTGCCGTAGGTGGAGACGGGACCATACATGAGGTTGTCAATGGGCTTTATGAGACTGGAGACACGGCTGATGTGGCTGTTGGCATCATAAACACCGGGACGGGTGCCGATTATATCCGTACAATCGGTGTGCCGCGCCGCTATAAAGAGGCTTGCGAGTGCCTTCTGAGCGCCAACCGGCGGACTGTAGACCTTGGCGTGATTGAATATACCAATGGCGGCCAAGCGCAAAAGCGGTTATTTGTGAACTTTGCTGGACTCGGTTTTGATGCTGAGGTCGTCAGGGCAACTACAGAGAAGTTCAAGGCAATGGGTGACGTGCCGTCCTATCTGATGGGGCTTTTTTCCACACTTCTTCTCCTATCAAAACCGGGATGTGTCGATTGAAGTGGATGGAGAACTCGGAGAAAGAAAAATCTGCACGGTTTTGCTGAACAACGGCAGGTATGTAGGTGGGGGCATGCTCTCAGCGCCTAATGCGGACCCGGCAGACGGGTTTTTTGATGTGGTTATCATAGACGACATGAGTAAGCCGGACCTTATCGTTTCGCTGCCGAGAATCTACAGAGGCACGCATCTTACCCATCCTAAAGTGACCTTGATGAGAGCCCGGAAAGTGGAGATAAAGCCCGCGGTGCGAATGGCAGTCCAGGCTGACGGAGAACTATTAGGCGAAGCGCCGGCACGTTTTAGCATAATGCCGGCAGCACTGAAAGTTGTTATCCCATCGTCGCTCAGCGATTGACTGTAGCCATCAGATAATTACTGGCCTGTCTGAGACTGCCGGGCTAAGTTTTCTCCAATACCTCGGCCAGACCGGGGACTTCTTGTAGCAGCTTATCGAGTGGGATTTCGCCGCCGCCTACCTTGAAAGCTTGCTTTGCCGATGGTGAAGCCACCACGACCTTGACCGGCTGTTTGGTGCCAGAAAAGAAGATACCGCCGCCACTGGGCTGACAGCTAAACGATAATCTGGTTACCAGGATTAAGGTCATACCGGCGATGGCGATAGGGCCACCGATGATGACTCTTTTCTTTTCCATTTGTATGCCACCAACTTTCTCGCAGCTCTGAGGGCAGGCGATGAGAAGGCAAATGCAATGATGGGCAGGGCCAATTGTATAGGCCAGAGCTTCATTGCGCCGTGGATATAACCCTGTAATATAGCGTCGCCGGCGAATGAAGGCTCGATCCTTATTTGATAAGGAGAGAAATAGCTAATAAGCACATTAAGTGGTCCTAGAACGGCAAAGAGCAGGCCGGTGTCAGCGGGGTTATCGAGCGCCAGCTTGAGATTTACGGCTAACTCTCTGATCTTGGTGCGCCCTACAATTCTCCGTATCAGATTGACAAACTGTTTTAGAAATCCCCGGATTCGCAGCACATCAAATGTGATTTCTGCTTGATTTATCCAGTGTGCTGCCTCGGTTTTATGTTCAATTGGCTTCTTTTTTCGTGGCCTTGATTCGTGACGGACCACGCCGAAAAGCCACACCAGCTTCATGTTGAACCTGGGCATTCCATCTATATTGGTATGGAATGCCAGCTCAAGCGGTACACAGAGGATAAGAATAATGAGTACGATCAGGCTAACGAGAGCGATGATCACCCACAACTATTTTTCCCTCTCCGTTTTCCGCTGTCCCCATCTGTCGGTGATTTTTGTAGCAATGTCGGGTATGGTTTCGCTTAACTTCTCTATGGCCGCTGCCATTCCGCCTTTGATCGGCTCTATTCTAACGCCAGCCTTGTCAATAACTATAATGGCAATGGGTCTCATACCCGCGCCACCGCCCGTGCCGCTGCCACCGCCTTCCGCTGTTTCCTTGGTATCTGCTTTACCTGCGCCGCCGCCGGCGGCGAAACCAAAGCCGACGCTCAGCAAAGGAATAAGGGTTGTTTCCCCTATGGTGATGGGTTCGCCGACGACTGTCTTGCCGTCGAGAACCTTCTCAATCTCTCCCAGCGTTGTCTTAACTAGTTTCTCAACATCGTCCATATTCAACTCCTAACCTATTCTCTTCGAATATGAAACATTATAGCACGGAGCGAACGTATATCTAAAATCGTTGATATGACGGATAATGCTGAGGAGCTACTTGAGGCTGCCGGCTGTCATTTTACATTAATGTGAATGATGATATCACCCGGCTGGCCATCCGTTATCTGACGGGCGTTTCGCAATCTCACCATCATGCCACTTTTAATGCCTGCTGGAATCTTTACCTTCAATTTTTTCCCTTTTCGTACCAGGTCTTTTTCCAGGCCACGCGCTGCCTGAGCTTGGCTAATGGTTATGTTATATCGGGCCTCACGACGTTGGTGTCTCGACGCCTGACGAAGTATCTCATCCAGATCAATTCCTGCCGCTCCGAAGCCACCTCCTCCGGGGGCGCCAGCACTGTATGCTCTGAATGAAAACCCTCTTCCTTTCAGTATTTCACCGAATATACTGTCAAGAAAATCGAATCTAAGGCCGGCACCACCGTACTCCTTCATTAAGTCTTCGAATGTGGACCGTGTGGCCGAACTGCCAAAAATATCGCCTACATTGCCGACCGTACCGAACTGGTCATATTGCCTCCTCTTCTTGGAGTCACCGAGGACTGCGTAGGCTTCGTTTATCTCCTTGAATTTCTCGTTGGCCCATTTTTCTTTCCCCAGGTTGCGATCGGGATGGTATTGCATGGCTAGCTTTCTATAGGCCTTTTTAATCTGTTCGGCTGTGGCATTTTTCGGTATTTCGAGAACCTTGTAATAATCTTTGGCCATGGAGTATCTTCTCCCGACTCTCGCTTTCGCTCTACGCTTGGCGGTCTGATACGAATTGGATTCTAGAATAATCAAGTTGTCGGCTGGCTATTATCTTCGAGTCCTTTGGCTGACTCGCGGTCACGGAGCCAGCGGTGAATTTCATCCAGAGCCGGCGGTGACACGCTGAATACCTCAATGTCTTTCGGAAATTGCACCCTATGTCCTTCCCTGATGAACAGTATGGCGATTTCATCGGCTTTGAGCATCTTATCTAAGTTCTTGGCGATGCCTTCGTATCTCTTTTTCGAAGCTTCCATATAAGACTCGGATACCTTTCTGGCAACCTTGTCGCTCAGAAATCCTATGAACAGGCATCTCTCCCAGTCCATGCACTCCTCGGCCAATTCTCTATCCTCCATTACCTGGAGCTCGGCGCCGTTCTGGCATTTTTCCATGACTATCTGGTAGCTTTTCGGGTTTAGCTTCTCCAAAATCTGCAGGCCGTCAGCGCCGGCTATGCTAACTGATTCATGGAACACCCGCTTGATCTTGCCCAACTTGGCCTCCAGGTTGTCTACTTGTTCAGCCACTTGTTTCCAGAACAGGTCGAACCTTTCCACGTAGTCGGCATGTGCATCCGAGTGTGAGTATATAAGCGGGACAAGGAAAATCTTTCGAGTTCGTCTAAAACTGCTGGCTAACGGCTTTTCTATTTTGCCCAGCTCTTCTGCCATGATTACTCTCCTCTCCTGATTTAGTTTAGCACATGGCTCGGCCGTCCCAAAAATTGTGGCGTTGGATTCAGCTTGGCAGCAAATCACCATAATACTAAAGCAAGTACTGAAGGGATTTGATTAAGGTGGCAAAAAAGAGGTGGCGCGCCTAGAGGGATTCGAACCCACGACCCCCGGTTCCGAAGTCTACGTGGGGTTCCACTAGGTCATTTTACGTTCAAATTAGAACTTTTATGTCCAGGCCCAAAAAATGGTTTTGTTCGTAAAATGTCATCCAGTGATAACCGGTTTCGTTTAGGCCGTTAGCTATTTGTTGGCTGCTTTCTGGCGGCTAAACAGAGTCAACCTTAGCCTCTTGCGAATTATCTCAGTGTAGATCTCCTATTGACATCTCAAGACCACCAGTGTTAGTATCCTCGCTGATCAACTACACAGTACAATTTGGGTGCGGGGGGTTGCCGAAAAGTAACCAACTTTTGAACACAATCAACGCTGTGGAGCAGCCTGACGGCATGTAAAAAGAATTCCTTAAGAACCGGAGTTGTTGTTACTTATGGCAGTAACTGGCTAAGGAAAGGAGAAAACAGGTATGCGGTCAGCGAAAAAGGGTTTTAAGGAAATAAAGACTGAGATACTGATAATAGGCTCTGAGGCATCCGGGGCCAAGGCCGCAATTGAAGCACAGGAGGATGGGGCTGATGTGCTGGTAGTGACCAAGGGCCTGGTTGGTCGGAGCGGCGATACGGTGGTGGCTGGATACGGGATTCAAGCACCTATAGGTCACATGGACCCTAGGGACAACCCGGACGTCTTTTTCGAAGATGTGATTAAGGGTGGGGCTTATTTAAATAATCAAAAGCTTGTGGAAAGATTGGTGAAGCTGGCAGTCAATGAGATTCCAAAAATGGAGAAATGGGGAGTCAAGTTCCAGAAGGTGGGCGATAAATTCTTTCAATATGCCACGCCAGGCGCATCTTATCCCAGAAGTCTACATCCGATAGGTCATGCCGGGCACCAGTACAGGGGGGCTTTTTCATCTCAATTCAAACGCCTCGGGACCAAAATCCTGGAAGACTTTTATGCCACTAACTTACTGGTAGTAAATGGCGAGGTGGCGGGGGCGATGGGAATATCACTTCGTGATGGCCAATTTATGGTGTTAAGATCTAAAAACACCATCCTGGCTACTGGTGGCTGTCCATACATATATCGCATGACCGATGCCTCTCGTGATGCTACCGGCGACGGCATGAGCATGGCTTATAATGCCGGCGCTGAGTTGATGGACATGGAGTTTCAGCAATTTTTCCCCTTTTGTTCTTATGCTCCTCCCTTCGACATGGAGGATTACCCGGCCGGGTTACGTTATTCCTTGCGCGGCAAGTTTTACAATTCTCAGGGTGAAGCCTTCATGGAAAGATATCTACCGTTAGCTAAAGAGTGGGGACTGAGAGACCCGACGTCCCGAGCTATCTACTTAGAGAACATGTATGGGCGGGGCAGCCCTCATGGGGGAGCCTACCTCTCGGTGACTCACCTCCCGGAAAACCTTATAAATGATTGGAAAAAGAAAAACGCACAGGTTAAGCTTACCCACATGTTTGAGAAAGCCGGAATAGATATTCGTAAGGATGCTGTGGAATGCGGGCCAGGGGCCCATTACAGCATGGGGGGGGTCAGGATTAATGAAAACTGTGAAACTTCCTTATCGCGCCTTTATGCAATCGGGGAGGTGGCTGCTGGAATGGACGGAGCCGAGAGGATAGACGGCGGTCCGGCCATTACCTGGTGCCTGACTATGGGTTATATCGCGGGCAAGGAAGCCGCCAGAAGGGCAAAGGAGCTGGACTGGCCGGATGTCGATTCGGAACAAGTCGATAAGGAGTTGAAGAGGGTAAATTCGTTATATGACAGGAAGGAAGGGATTAGGGGCTTTCAGGTCAAAGACAAGATTAGAGATATAATGTGGAAGTTCTGCGCCGTGTTGCGGGATGGCAAAGGTCTGAGGGAGGGGCTGGACTTAATCCAGAAGATTAAGAGTGATGACCTGCCCAGACTCTGCGTTCCGGATTCGTCCAAGATATTTAATAAGGGGTTGGTGGACGCGCTGGCAGCAGAAAATATGACTGAATTATCTCAGACGATAGTTAGGGCCGCTTTAATGCGTGAGGAGAGCCGAAAATCTCATTATAGAACTGATTTCCCGAACCTTGACAATGGACAGTGGTTTAAAAATATCGTTATAAAGAAGGAGAGGGGGAGAATGAAATTTACTACTGTTCCTCCTGTCATCACCAGGATGAAACCGTCGGTAACGGAGGGGATTACAGAATGAATACTGCAGGTGAAGCCACAGTGACGCTACTCAGGTTTGATCCCTCGGTGGATGCCAGGCCACGACGTGAAACCTATAAAGTGCCAACTGATGCCTGGAATGGCCGTAAGATTATAGACGTAATCAGGTATATCTATGAGAATTTTGCCCCCGGGCTTGCTTTCCGGGAGCCATGCTGTCATCGTGTATGCGGGTCTTGTACTATAATGGTTAATAAGAAACCTGTTTTAGCCTGCAATGACCTCGCCCAGAAGAAGATGCTCATAGAGCCGCTCACAGGGCATCGGGTTATTAAGGACCTTGCCGTAGAGATGTAATTAACGATTTCAGTTCGAAATTAGGGCTTTTTGTAGGAAAATGGCAGCTAGGAGAAAGGAGGATATTTAACCATATGAAGAAGATATTTTTTGTCGTATTAATGGTCGTCCTGCTGAGCTCCCTGGTCTTTATCGGGTGCTCTACATCGCCGACCACAACCCCACCCACAACTACCGCCACACCGCAGAAACTCCCGATTGGCCTTGCCAGCCCGCTGACGGGGCCAACGGCCTTCCTTGGGACGGAAACAACTAACGCCATCGCGATGGCGATAGACGACCAAAATAGTCAGGGAGGGATTACCATTGCCGGGCAAAAGTATATGCTAAATCCAATCCTACGTGATACTAAGATGGATATCGTTGTCGCCAAGTCTGTTGCCGAGGAGCTGGTATTCACTGAAAAGTGTAAAGTAATTGCCGGACCCTTCCTCGTTGATGCCGTAGGTGCGCAGGCGGTTACCGAGCCGAACAAAGTATTAGGGTTCTTTATCCAATTCCTCAGAGCGGATATGACCGGTCCGGGCAAGCCTTACAGTTATGCTGTTTCTTACCCTACTCCTCAGATGACCTATAAAACGCTTTACTACGTAACCAAGAACTACCCGAATGCGAAGAATGTCTGGTCGCTGGAGGGCGCTACTCCCGGTACAGCTACGTTCGCGCAAGCAACGGCGGATGCCTGTAAGCTGCTAGGCCTCAACTACGGCGGCTACGAACAGATACCGCTTGACGCCAAGGACTTCACGCCCATCATTGCCCGCGTGATGACCCACAACCCGGATGTTATTGATACCGGCAACGTGGGTGGCGTCTTTGGCGGATTAGGTGCCATGATGCTGAAGCAAATAAGACAAGCCGGGTTCAACGGTCCCATAATTATCCCCGCCGCACCACCCGAAGAGGCGCTCCAGGAGACCGTACCGGCGGATGCCCTCAAGGACGTCATCACCCAGTACATCAATATTGATGGGCCGGTTGTCGGCCCGAAGTATCGTGCCGTAATGCAGGAATACAGGACAAAGTACAAGCAGGAACCGGTCGATGTCGTCTCCGGCTTCTATAACGTTATGACGGCTCTCTTCCAATTCCTGGGCTCTCAGAACTCGCTCGACTCGACCGCCTGGATGGAGGGATTCTCAGCCTACAAATGGGATGGCGTGATGGGGTTCCAGTCGCAATGGATTGGGCTGGCTGGAGATGGTATTAACCGACGTGTGTTCCAGAACAACTGGGTCACTCACTATGTCAATGGCAAACCGGTCACCGATTTTACCGCTCCTCTCGGGGATAGCCTATTCTTCATACCGAAATAGCTAATCTACTAACAGAATAGAATCGGATATAGAGAGGGAGCAGAGCTTCGGATATCAAGTCTGTTGCCCTGTGTAACGAGGAGTAGTTTTACGTTCAAACTAACATTTTTGTGTCAGTGAGGAAAATCCGTTTTTGTTCGTAGAATACCATCCAGTGATAAACGGTTTTGTTTGTTTGGTTAGCTATCCATTAGCTTTTTCCCAACTCTCGCTATGCTCAAAAACATTTGCCTGAGGGAGACTGTCGCCCTCAGTGGCTACCCAATTGTTCCTGAATGTAGTTTCGCATCTTGCGGCCTCTTTCTGCACCCACCTTGTCCAAGCAGAACTTTCGTGTCTTTTCACATTTATCTAATTCTTTAATGCGGAATGGTATCATCCTGTAGTCAGGAAAGCTTTTGAGCAGAGGTTGTTGAATGAAGGCATCGACTTTCTTCCAGTCACGGCGGTCGGGAACTATCAACCAAGTCTTGTTTACTAAAGTCTCATAGCGAAGAAGATTATCTATCTCCATGTAAATGCCCGATTGGCTTGGGTCCGATGTCACCAGTCCAAATATAATGTCAGCCACATCGGCATGCAACATTTCCAGTTGCACTTGGTCCACTCCTGCGGGGTGCTGCATCTTACGAAATAAGTCTTCGCTAGTTGCAACTTCATCATTTCTATTGGCTTGCCTGAGGGCCCCCTTTATTTCGTCTCTTTTCGGATAATACTTTGTGCCCTCGCCCGGACCCCATATGAGAATCTTCAATCCGATGCTTTCTAACTGTGCAAAATAAGGGGCAAGACCTTTAATAAATGCTTCAAACTGGCCCTTTTCGGAATCTTTCAGGCCGGTATTTCTCTCAAACTCAGTCATGTCATTAGTCATGTAGCTTGTTGTAAGCAGATATTGCCCCCAACTCTCTCATTCCTCTTTCTGTTGCCACTAGTTCTGAGCCAACTATGTCCAGCAAACCTCCGCGGACTAATAAAGCTACACGTAGCCAACCAGCGCTGTTTTGGATAAGCTCCGCGAGATTTTGGACATCTGCCGGCTTGTCGGTCGTTGCGATCCTGTGAAGCAGATACAGGCTGGCAGCATCCTGGAGACAATACGAGAATGCCTCCTCGTTTTCGGCAACCTCCCTCAAATAACCTCCCGTTGCCTGACCATAAGCTTTGACTCGAGCGCCCGTGATGTCATACTCAAAGAAATCGGACGTCACGTTAGAGGTCGGTATCTCTGTGGCCTCCGTGGCAAGTTCGTGGCGTTTCTGAAGGACATATTGATGGGATTTCCGCTCGAAACGTTCTTTCTCCACGACCTCATGACGTGTAGCCGTTTCTCTCCTCGTGTTAGGATATGGCCAGAACTCAAGCTCCTCTTGCACTGGTCTCCACCTCCTCCAGAAATCCGATAGTCTCGGCCGCTTTTTCTACTACGCGGTCGCTGGCCTCACGTAGAAAAGTGGCCAGAAGATTTAGATTGAGAGGCCTTGTACTAGAATCCTTGCTTTCAGCGACGTCAATGTCAATGATTACGCCATCATCAGCAAAATCGCTTATCTTGTCGGGAGGACGCGAAATCGTTATCGGTTGAACTCCCAGCCATATGGAAAATGGCGGATTCAAAAATCTGACCCGCGATACCATTTCTAGCACCCGGTCTGGCGAACCAACCAGAGTTTTCATTTCTGAGGCTATAATCGCAGCATAAAGACCCTGAGTGTAAGTTTTCACGTTTTTTGTGTGCTTATAGTAATGGACGCGAAATCCTAGCCGACTGTATGAATCAACACCGATATGCCGCGACACGGTCTTCGTGATCGCTTCTGCAGTTTCCTTCGTTCTTTTGACGCAGTTTGGTCCGTAGCAGGCTATCCAAACACGATTTATATCCACTGTGATCTCGTCTGGCACATCCACCTTCTTGGGCTTGCTAAAGCGTAGGCCATCCAACCCGACCGTAGAGTCGTAGTATGCATCTCCACAATCATTTATGATCTTGCCAGCATCGTTGAGATAGCGCCCCCCCTTAACGGTGTTGGCTTGAAAGTAAGCCCGAGCTTCTTCCCAGAGTTCGCGCTTCTCCACTTTACTCATCTTAATCCCATCCTAGAAATAGTAATACGACTGCAAAACGTGCCATTTGTTAGGTTGCAACTATTAAGTATAGCACTACATTTGGATACTTGGAAGGATAGTTGAATGTCAGCTTTTTTGTAGCTTCAGATACTCTCACAAACATTTACAGCCATGTGACTCTAGGACTTCAGGAGGCAGCCGCCAGACATTTCGACGAGATTTTGACGCTCGATCGCAAAAGCGTAGTGGCTGGAAAAGTTGGTTAGCTATCCGTTAGCTTTTTTGTTTAAAGCCCGCTGGTTCGAGGTCCAAAATGGATAGATTTAGCTTCAAAAAGTGGCGCGCCTAGAGGGATTCGAACCCACGACCCCCGGTTCCGAAGACCGGTGCTCTTGTCCGCTGAGCTATAGGCGCAGATAATCCGACAAAGGCGCTATTGATCTGTCAATACTGGGGTGAGCGGAGGGATTTGAACCCTCGTTCTCCAGGGCCACAACCTGGCGCCTTAACCGCTGGGCTACGCTCACCATGACTTAGGCTTGCATTATAGCCTAACGGGTATCTCTCGTTCAATTCGGTTGAAAGGAAAAATCCCTCTAAATCTCCCTTTACTAAAGGGAGATTTTGCTCTTAGAGAAGGGATCAAGTGGATTTTGGCTTCCTGGAGATTGCCGCGCTTCGCTCGCAATGACGCGAAGGTTAGGGGAAAATCCCTCTCTTTCTCCCCCGATGCAATCGGGGGAGAGAAAAAGTGATGAGCTTGCCAAAGTGAGAAGGCTGATATCAATCGTAAGGGATAGGTATATCTTTAGACGAAGCGTGACTGTGCGGCGACAAAGACCAAACGACGGAAATCGCACCGTCAGTCGAGATATTCTATAAGATGCCGACTGAGGCTGCGGTGCCGCAGTTTTGCCAGAGCTTCTTTTTGGATTTGTCTTATCCGTTCGCGGGTGAGACCCAGCTCCTCGCCAATCTCCGTCAATGTTTGACTGTCCCCATCGTCCAAACCGTATCTCAGTTCAATAACGCGGCGTTCCCGTGGGGAGAGCGAATCTAATACTTTGAATAATTGTGATCGCAGCAAGCCGCGGACTGCCTCCTCAGCCGGCTGAGGTGTGGTCACGTCTTCAACGAAATCGGCCAGTTGACTTCCTTCCTGACCGATGGGGGTTTCAAGAGAAATCGATTGGCTGTTTTTCACAGCTCTAAGTCTGTCTATCGATTCAGAATCCACTCCCATCTCGGAAGCCAGCTCCTTGGGGGTGGGCTTGCGCCCGTGTTTCTGCCAGAGACTGTCGCTGGCCTTGTTCAATTTTCTCATGTTTTCATACATATGTGTCGGCACACGCACGGTGCGCGACTGGTCTGTGATGGCCCTGCCTACTGCCTGCCGTATCCACCAATGTGCGTAGGTGCTGAATTTGTATCCCATACGGTAATCGAACTTCTCGACAGCTCGCATCAGCCCGATGTTTCCCTCCTGGATGAGGTCGGCAAAAGGCACACCAAAACCCTTGTGTTTCTGAGCCACGCTGATCACCAAACGCAAGTTGGCTCGAATCAGATGGTCGGCTGCTTTGCTGGCCCTGTTTCGTATTTGGGCGAAATGAGAGGCCAGCTGTGACTGGGTTCTGTCCAGCGAATCGTGAAACTCGTGTGAGAGTACGGCATGATGGAAATCGGCTACAGAGTTGGCCTGACTGGCCGGCGTCATGAGTTGCCAGGGTATCAGCCCGGTGTCCAGGGATAGCTGAACCAGTTGTAGCTTGATATCGTCGTTGGTAAAGCCGTTGGTCCGCTTCAGGCTGGCGCACAACTCCTCGTCGATTTGTCCGTCTATGGCACTGCGCATCTTGGGATGCAAAGCCTTTTCGCTGATGTTGCACGAGGATGGTATATGGTAACGTTTTACTATAGCATCAAAGCGGTGGCCGGCCCCGGCAAAGCCTTTTACCAGTGCCAGTAAGATATCGGCTGGCGTTGGCCGGACGCCGTGTTCGTCAATCCATTTCTCTTCAATTTGCCGCAGATGTTTGCCCTCCTCAATTTGACGGCCCAACAGCCTTTCCTGTTCGGCGTTAAGGAGGCCTGTTCTAGCACACTCGGCAAGATAAACATCTATCGAATCGAGCTCTTTGAAAAGGTCACGCTCCACCGCTGATGATTCAACCTCAGCAACGGTCGATAATTCCTCTTCTTCCGCATCGGAAAATTGATCGTTTTGAATGTTTCGTAAATCTATCGTCATTTATGTATCCTTTCATCCCCACCGTGTCCCCGCCTATAAACGTTGGAACCGCTATACGGCCACCACCTCTCGAACGCCAGGCACCTGTTCCTTGAGCTGGCGCTCGACAAGATTGCTTAAGGTTATGGTTGCCATAGGACAGGAGCCGCAGGCCCCGCTTAGTCTCAATTTGACAACATCCCCGGTGACGTCGATAAGCTCTACATCGCCGCCATCTGCGGCTAACAGTGGCCTTATTTTCTTTAGCGCAGCTTCAATCTTTTCACGCATTTTTGCCTCCTAACTCCTTTCACAGATAATTGTGGATTCAATTTTTGACACAAGTATTCTAGTTCATGGGAGAATCTACGTATGTGACTTCGGTCTCAAAATAGCTGGCTATACTGATAATAATTATCATTAAAAGACTGAGTGATAGTGGGAGCGCGATACCTATGTGCGTGGGACGCACCAGGTGAACATGGAATAGCCTGGTCTCTAGGCTTATTGCCACTCTAGCGGAATCCATGTATTATTGGTTATGAGGGTTGCTGATGGCTGTCGAGGCTAGATTTTTGGGCGAAATTTCTTATTTTTCCGGGCTCAGCGCCGTCGAGCTGGATTCCATAAGGCAATTTTTCTTCGAGAAACGGGCTGAGAGGGGGGAGATTATCTGGCTCGAGGACGAGCTTACAGACAGGCTATTGTTTGTTGCCCGAGGCGTAGTCAAGCTTTTCAGAACCTCATCCGAAGGCAAGGAGCAAACGCTGGGGTTTTTGCGCCCCGGTGAGTCTATCAATGATGTTCCCGTTTTCGATGGCGGTCCGAATCCGGAGAGCGCTCAGGCTATGGGACCTGTCCTGCTGTACGGGATAAGGAAAGATGATCTGGAATCTGTGATCAAGGACCACCCCAAGATAGCCTTCAATGTTATCAAGGTGTTAGCGGGTCGGATACGCCGCCTTGTGTCTCTGGTAGAAGACCTGTCATTCAGGCATGTTATTGGCCGAGTGGCTAAAATAATTCTGGAGCATGCCGGAGACGGTGGAAAATCGGGGGCGCGGCTGACACAACAGGAGATGGCAGCGATAGCCGGTACGGCGCGTGAAGTGGTCGGCAGGTCGTTGAAAGCCTTGGAAGAGAAGGGAGTTATCAGGTTGGAACATCACCGCATAGTTGTTACCGACAAGGAAGCACTGGGACAAATGATAGAGGGGCGACTTTGAGACAAAGGTCACAGCATTGGGTCGATTTTTGCGCTAAAGTAAACGAAGTTCGATTTCAGTAATGATAATTGAAACGCCGCAGATAGACCACAATAAGTGCAATGGGTGTGGACTTTGCATTGACGTGTGCGCCCACGCGGTACTGACGCTGGTTGATCGTATCGCCACGGTTGTCGAAGCCGATCAATGTGATTGGTGTACGGATTGTGAGGCCGTCTGCGCCTATGATGCCATAGCCTGCTCCTACGAAATAGTCATCCAGGTTTAACATCTCTTACCAACCGGTGGGCAGCATTTGGCATAGTTATAATTCTAGTCAGTTACTGATATTTATGGCAGCCTTCAGGGACTACCTCCGAAATCAGCCTCGGTAAGCGCTTAAATTTCGCATTTCTTTTCAGTGAGTCATCTGTTACTATTGCCTATGGGGGTGAGATGATATGGAAAAAAGAAGCTTTGGAAAAACAGGTGAAAAATTTGGAATATTGAGCTTTGGCGCACAGCGTATAGTAGATGACCATGGCTGTTCCGAGGTACAAGCTATGGAAATGATTAATTATGCACTCGACCACGGCATTCGATATTTTGATACAGCCTGGATATATTCAAACGGACAGTCGGAGCAACGGATTGGCAAGGTAGCCAAATACCGTCGTAAGGAGATGTGGATTGCCACCAAGACGTGGGCGAGAGATAAAGACGGGGCAAGAAGACAGCTCCAGGAAAGTCTGAAGAGGCTGGAAACTGACCATGTAGATGAGTGGCGTATACATAATATCTGGTCAATCGAGGAACTAGATAAAATCACCGGCAACGGTGGAGCCTTGGAGGCGGCGGTAAAGGCTAAGGAAGAAGGAATGGTGCGTTTTATCAGTATTAGCGGTCATAGCAATCCGAAGGTCCAGATTGAAGCTCTGGCGAGGTTCCCATTCGACTCAGTGCTTTGTGCTGTCTCAGTACTGGATCATTTCATATTGAGCTTCGCTGAGGAATTCTTACCAGTCGCCAATTCTAAGGGTGTGGCTGTCGTGGGAATGAAAGTTATGGGCTTAGGTGCCCTGGCCTCCATTTACGATAAGGCTTTACGCTACTCCATCGGCTTGCCGTTAAGCACTGTTATCGTTGGGATGGAGACCATGGAGCAGCTTGAGAAAAATATCGCCGTAGCTGAGAATTATAAGCCGCTTAGCGATACCGAGCGATTGGAATTGTTTCGCAAGGTCTTTCCCATGATTGACCCCAAAGTTATGCCATGGAAAGCAGAAGATTGGGGCAAGCCGGTTGAGTGGAAGGTGAGGTGATTCTGAATATAAAAGCCACAGGTTCAGCCGATGGCCGACAATACTTTTTTGTAGCTCCTAAGATTATCAAAAAGGTAATCGGGTTGACTCCTGCGAAGGTCTTCTTTTGAGCGAAACCCGGTAGCTACTGCAATTGTCAGCGCATTTATCTCCTTACCGCACTCTATATCCCGCAGTGAATCACCGATAATTACGACATCCTTGCCCCTGAAGCTTCTGCCGGTAAGACTTTCGGCCTTTCTTACGGCTAGTTTAGCCATATCGACTCGTGTTTTAGATTCAGTCCCGTAGACTGCGAACTTAAAATATTTGCCTAACCCCGTGGCTTTGAAGACCTGACTAACTATTGCCGCAGAATCTCCCGTATACAATACAACTAAATGCTCCGTCCTCGAAAGTTCGTCCAGCAGTTGCTTCACTCCAGGCAAGATGTATTTGGATGCTCTGGGTGGAATAATTTTGCTGAAGATCGTTTCATAAGCGTTTAGCAACGCTTTGCTGTTGTGCGCAATCTGGTTTTCAGGTATGTTTTTGAGCCTAGATAACTCAAGAAAATTCTCCGCCAGGCTTCTGCCGGCAAAATCGATATCCGTAAGCTTAGCATCAACATCAAAGTATCTCTTGAACAGTTCGTGTATCGCCCTATCATGTATCGGTATGAAGTCTACCAGGGTCTGGTCTAGGTCGAAGATGACGAGTTTCATCTCTCGATTATTCTAACCGTTTGATAGCCGATTTGTAAGTGCGAAGTCACTGTAGGGGCGAGGATTAGCCATGCCGGGGCAAAATGTAATAACTTTGTAACTTTTTTGGCCATGATTTTATAACTTTTCCATTGTTTTCTCGCTAATATATGTTCATCAAGCTCTTGGGGGTATCACGATGAATGTATCGTTACTGGGACATGTTAAATCGGAAGATTCAGAGGCTTTGGGAGGGGTTCTGTCACCTCGAGATGAATTTCTGGTATACTGTCCGCAGTGCAAAACACTTGAGACTCTTTGGTTTTCTAATGGATCGCTCAGTTCAGGCCGAAAGTTCAGCCAGGTAAACAGTGAAGTGTACCATGACTGCGGCTCTCGAAAAGCCTGTCGCGTGTATCGTATGTGAACAGGATAAACCAGAGCAACTCTAAAGGACAGAAATGTTACAAAGGATCTTGGTTCCATTAGATGGCTCCAAGCTGGCGGAGTGTGCTCTACCTTATGCGGAGGAGATTGCGAAGGGCTGCAGTGCAGAGGAAGTTATCCTGGTGAGTGTTACCGAGCCCATCCAAGGCTATAGGCCATTTCACGACCCCAGCCAGCCTCTTGAGCAACGTCTGATACCGGAGACAGTCGGCAAGAAAGATAAGCAGGCCCAAAACTATCTTGGAAGGATGGCGAAAACACTGGCGGCCAAAGGTGTTAAGGTGCAGACGGAGGTGCTCGTTGGAAACCCAGCTGAGGAAATCGCCTTCTTTGCCCAAAATCGCAAGGTCGACCTGATAGTGATGTCAAGCCATGGTCGTTCTGGCCCTAGTCGTTGGGCTTATGGCAGCGTGGCTGACAAGGTTTTCAGAGCTAGTTGCGTGCCAATTCTAATGGTTAGGGCGCCCGGCTGTACGACGGGCATCTAGGCGCGACTAATATTGGTTGAACGCCCTGCGAGTCTATTCCTCGAATGTATCAATATTCCTAAGATCTCCAGCACTCTTAAATAGTTTTTCACACCAGCTTTCGGCGCGGTTGCCATAACCCTTCTCACTTTGCGGAATCCCTGCAATTCTAATCTGCGCGTAATCAGCGGCTATTCTTGCGTCTGTATATACACACGTTGACATTGTTAGGAATTTATCGATATCATTGTCAGCGTTGAACGGTGTGTGAAAATGGCGACTAAGCAATTTCGGGTGTTGCTGGTTGATGATGAGGAAAGAGTTCTGAATTTTCTTCGATATAAGCTAAAAGCCTCGGGCTATGACGTTATGACGGCAAACAATGGGCTTGACGCCTTGGAACTGGCCCGGGCGCAAGAACCCGATCTCATGGTACTCGATGTACTTATGCCAGGAATGAATGGTTTTGATACACTGAAGGAATTGCGCCGGTTCTCCACCATGCCCGTCATTATACTCAGCGCCAGAAGGGAAGATACCGATAAGATCAAGGGACTGACGCTGGGCGCCGACGATTACCTTGCCAAGCCGTTTAATCCTGATGAGCTTCTAGCCAGGATTGAGTCGTTGAGGCGTCGCCTCGAACCTGAGGGAAAGCGAGTCGCCGTTCCGTTCTTGGCGGAGGACCTTAGCATAGACTTCGCCAAACGGTCGGTTGTCGTTAAGGGTAAGGAAATACAACTCACTCGAATCGAATGGTTACTGCTTAGTGAGCTTGCCCGGAACGCGGGCCGACTTATGCAATATGAAGAGCTGCTGAGTCGTGTGTGGGGGCCTGAGTACCGCGATGATGTTCAATTACTGAGAACATGGATGAGTCGGATCAGGTACAAGGTGGAGAAAGACCCACATGATCCGCAATTGATTCGAACCATACCAAAGGTGGGCTATATCATGGCCCAGCCCAATCCGTGAGAAGCTGAAGGCTTATCACCGTCGCTTCATCTAGAAAGCAAAAAATGCCCCTGCAGCACTGCAAAATTTCACAAATTTGTAACTTTTTCATCACGTATTTTATGACTTTTCCACTACATGCTGTCTAGAATGTTACCGTAACGCATCAGCACGGGTCTTACGGATGTTTCTAAGGGGCAGAAACCAACGAAGTTACAATCGTATCAACGAAGCATCTACTAAAACCGGAGTATGCGGATACTCTGCAATCTTTTGAGCGAGAGGTTGAACGTAGGTGGAGACGATTAAAGGCGATGCACGAGCATACTTTGTTGTAATCAGAATCCATCGAAGGAGGAAATAAAGATGGCATACTATATCACCGATGACTGTATTAGTTGCGCCGCTTGTGAGCCCGAATGTCCCAACCAGGCAATCAGAGAAGGGGAGACAATATTTATCATTAACCCTGACCGATGTACGGAATGTGTAGGGGCTTATGAATCTTCACGATGCGCTGAGGTATGCCCGGTGGATGCCTGCCACCCCGACCTTAAGCATCCCGGAGTCCAAGCAACAACTTTTGGAGAAGTGGCGCCGGTTACATCCTGGCAAGGAACCTATCCCCGGTACCTATTGAATGAGCATCAGTAAACTATGAGAAATATAAATGATAAAGTTTGTAGGAGTTAACCATCTAGCTATGGCCACCGGTGACATGGACAGAACCATTCGTTTCTGGCGAGACCTGCTGGGCATGAGGCTCGTGGCAGGGCTTGGCCGTCCGGGATATAGGCATTATTTCTTCCAGATATCTGACCAAGATCTTATCGCTTTCTTCGAATGGCCAGGTATAAGACCTGTTCCTGATAAAGAGCATGGTAGGCCAGTAACGGGCCCTTTCATCTTTGACCATGTCTCTTTTGGTGTTGAAACTGAAGATGACATTTGGGAGCTGAAAGATAAGCTGCAAGCAGCGGGATTTGCTGTCTCCGACGTCATTGACCATGGCTTTATCCATTCGATTTACGCTTACGATCCGAACGGCATTCCTATTGAGTTTTCACATAACGTAGAGGGTGTTGATATCAGAAGAAACCCACAGATGCGAGACGAAGAACCGTCCGATGTCACGATTGAAGGGGCTGAGCCCAAACCAAGAGCGTGGCCAAAGGTCGTCAAGCCTACTCCGGTATCAGAGCGGATAGTGTTTGCCGGAGCTGGCAGCGAGTTGTTCCATGGTAAGAAGGCCAAATAGAAATGTGCGCCAAGATTCTCGATGAGGATCGACAGGCTGGGAAACTTCGTATCCTTTCACACAGCCAGGAGCTATTTCGAGATCGAGAAGAGGCGGGAAAGTTGCTCGCTTATGAGCTTGCCAAGTTTCGTGAACAAAGCTTGGTTATGCTTGGGATACCGCGCGGAGGTCTCGTCATAGCACGAGAACTTGCCAGAGAATTGAAGGCCGAGTTAGATGTTATCTTGTCTCGGAAATTGCGCACCCCGGGACATGAAGAGCTAGCTATGGGCTCAGTAGCGGAGGATGGCACACTGTTCCTTAATGATGAGGTCATACGGGAGCTGGGCGTATCTAGTGCTTACATCGAAAGAGAAAAGATATATCAGCTGGCTGAAATAGCTAAGCGTGCCAAATTAATTCGGCGGGTTCGACCTAAAGTTCCCCTGAAAGGCAAGGTAGTGATAGTAACTGATGACGGCGTGGCTACGGGAGCTACCACTCAGGCTGCCTTGTGGTCAGTGCGGCTTGAGCAACCTGAAAGGCTAATCCTTGCTCTGCCAGTAGGGCCGGAGGATACGGTGATGATATTGGCTCGAGATGCGGATGAAACGATATGCCTGCGTACCCCACCATTTTTTGCCGCGGTCGGGCAGTTCTATAGTCATTTTGATCCCGTTGAAGACGAAGAAATGTTGAGGATTCTGCAAGAGGAATTTCAGGATTGGGAATTGAGTCAGGCTTGATGTAATCATCAATACGATAACTGGCGCAGATATACGGTAAAAGTGTGCTAAAGATTGCGGGACAAACAAAAGTTACACCAGAGAAAACAATAATAAAGGCGATGGAATTCTTTGGGCCTAGAGGCTACGGACTCAAAGTGACCCAGAGGGGCACTACATGCGCCTATTTTGAAGGTGGTGGCGGCGATATACTGATTACGGCTTGTATTCAGGGAAAGCGGACCAACGTAGATATTGAAGCTCGGGAGTGGGAGTATCAAGCTCGGGAATTTTTGCGAAACTTGCGCTAACGTGCTTGGTTAATGATGCCAGCAACTCACCGGTACCAATTTGGGAACGGTGTACAACTTGGCGGGAAAAGGTTAAAGATCTGGTTTGCCGTGGGCTTTCCGTTCATTGCGAATTAGTTGGGGTTACAGATGCCAGACGAATTAGATGAGCTATTAGAGATCGCCATATACAAGGAAATCGCATCTCAGGCCATATATGTGGCGGCGCAGAGCAAAACTCAGGACCCTGGTGCGATAGCGCTGATGAAAGCATTGGCCGCAGAAGAGCTGCGGCATTCCCAATGGTTAAGAAAACTCAAGGATAAGGGAGTGCAAAGAGTCAAGTGGCATCGAGAGACGATGCCTGATTTGAAAATCAGCGAGTATCTAACCGGAGCTGATACGCTAGAAGACGCCGATCTGCAAGGCACTCTTGTCTTTGCGTTGAAGCGTGAGCAGCAAGCTATGGAATTTTACGCTAAGATGATGAGCGCAATCAGAAATAAATCCGTCAAACGTCTCTGTCAAAAATTGGCGACCGAGGAGTTAAGCCATAAGCTGAAACTGGAGCTGTACTACGATGATACGTTCTACGGGGAGAATTAATGTGGTTGTGCCGCCGCTGCGTCTACACGGTGTGAAGTTACTGAGAGCTGTGAGCTATTAAAGGGGGTTCAACATGAGAGAATATGATGCCATCGTGGTTGGTTCCGGCTGTGGAATGCTCATTGTTGAGGAAGCGGTATCACATGGGCTTAAGGTTGCCCTCGTAGATAAAGGACCACTGGGAGGAACATGTCTAAACTTGGGTTGCATACCTTCAAAGATACTGATATTCGTCGCGGACAGAGTAGTTGAAATGCAGGAGACTAAGAAGCTAGGGATCAAGACAAAGATAGAAGATGTAGATTTTAGGTTCATTATGGAACGAATGCACAAAATGATAGACGAAAATCGAAATCAGATAAGGGACAGCATCAAAGAATCTGACGACGTCGATTTCTACGAGGGTGAAGGGCATTTTGTTGAAGATCGCGTGCTTGAGATCAATGGGGAGAAGCTAAAGGGGCGAAAAGATCTTTCTGGCCTCGGGCTCCCGCCCTTTCATTCCTCCCGTAAATGGTCTGGATAGCATTGGGTATCTGACTAACGAAACCTTGTTGAAGCTAGAAGAGAGACCCGACAGCCTGATTATTATTGGCGGTGGATATATTGCTGTCGAATACGGGCATTTTTTTGCCGCCTTGGGCACCAAGGTCACTATTCTTGAGATGGCTGACCGACTTGTGCTCGCTGAAGAGCCGGAGATATCTGATTTGCTGAAGAAAGAATTGAGCAGGCGAATGGAGGTGCATACCGATGCTCGTGTTCAAGAAGTGAGGCGGAACGAAGATGGTCGCGCCACAGTTGTTGTGCAGGACACGAAGATTAAAAAGCAGGCAGAATATTCCGCTGGGAGCGTCCTGGTAGCGGTAGGAAGACGGTCCAATTCAGACTTGCTGAGAGTTGAAAATACCGGCGTTGCTTTGGATGAGAAAGGTTTCATCAAGGTAAACGAACATCTTGAATCTAGTCAGAAGAACATCTTTGCCGTGGGCGACGCTAATGGTCAACAGATGTTCACGCACGTCGCCAATAGGGAGGCAGCAATTGCGATTAATAACGTCCTCCATGGAGCCGAAGACAAGATTGACTACGGTGTGGCACCACATGCCGTGTATTCTCATCCTCAGATCGCCTCTGTTGGGCTCACCGAAGAGAAGGCAAGAAAGGCCCACAAAATATTGGTGGGACGCGCCCGGTATCTGGACGTGGCTAAAGGCGAAGCGATGGCAGAGAAGGAGGGCTTTGCTAAAGCCATAGTAGAAAAGGAGAGCGGTAAAATCTTAGGCTTTCATATTGTTGGGCCATATGCGCCGGAGCTAATTCAAGAGGTGGTTAATGCGATGGCCTACGGAGGTCATGTAGGTGAGATAGGCCAGGGTATACACATTCACCCAGCGCTGTTTGAACTGATATCGAGGACGATGGGTGAGCTTACAGAGCCGTGAGTTCACGCATCTATTGCGTTGCTTGGATTCAAATACAACTCTTTTAGCGGGAGACCCTGATCGTATATGCAGATCTTTTCGGAATATGAATCTACGGTCTCAAGACAATCAAAACCCGCATGCGAGGATTATGAAATGTTATAATTATGCAACTTTTTTTGTCTTGATGTTATGACTTCTATATTTCGTGCCGACTACAATGTGCGTGCTGATTCATTATGTTCGTTGTTGCTAGAGACAAATGGTAGCAATATGTAAATCGAATCAGGGAGGTTAGCCATGGACTTAAAAACATACGAGGTGCCGGTCGATAAGCTGCGATGGCGGTGCGACCCAAGTCTGTTTCAGTTTGAATGTACCAAAGACTTGGCTCCGCTTCGTGAGTTTATCGGTCAGGATCGAGCGGCGCGCGCCGTGGAATTCGGCCTAAATATGGCTAATGCCGGCTACAACATCTATGTCGCTGGTCTGACCGGCACCGGGAAGACATCAATGGTCAAAACCTACATTCAGAAGTTGATTAGAGGCAAGGAAAGCCGTGGTGAGACCATTGTATTAAATGACTGGTGCTATATCTACAACTTCAAGGAGCCAGATCGCCCTCAGATAGTCAGCCTTCCGCAGGGGAAAGGCAAGCTTTTTAGAGACCGCATGACGGCACTGCTGTCAGGACTAAAAGACGAGCTCGGGAGAGCATTTTCCAGCGACGAATATCAGACGCACAGAAAGCAACTGGTTGAAGAAGGCAGAAATGAGCAGCAAAAGGCGTTTGAGGAGATAGCGGAAGAGGCTCGCCAGCAGGGTTTTGTACTTCAGCCCAGCCCCGTCGGCCCGGTCTTGATTCCAATTGTCGATGGTCGCCCGATGGAGGAGAAAGAATACCTGGCGCTGGACGAGATAACACGGAAGCAACTTGACGAGAAGCGCTCTCAGCTTTCTAAGAAGGTTCAGGCAGCCTTTGAAAAGGCTGTGGCGGTGCAACGTCAGACGACCGAGCGTCTGCAGAAGGCTGACAAAGATATCGGAGAATTGACCGTCTCGAGGTTGTTTGCTCCCATCGTTGACGAATATTCCGGCTGGCCCAAGGTTGCAGGGTTCCTTTCTGGTTTGAAGACGTACACCATGGACAATCTGGACTTCTTTAAGGAGAGCGAAGAGCCGGCACACCCCTTATTCGGTGTCCAGGTCAGCCAAGCACTGGCAGGCAAAGACCCCTTTCTTCCATTCCAGGTCAACGTCTTTGTGGACAACAGTGAGGCCAAAGGACCGCCGGTGGTTGTCGAGCCCAACCCCAATTTCGGCAACATGTACGGCAAGATCGAAAGGCGTTTTCTCTTCGGCGGTTATTTCAGCGACCACACTATGCTTAAGGCAGGCGCGCTGAATATGGCTGATGGTGGTTATCTTCTGCTAGGCGCTCGCGACATATTCATGTACGTGGGAGTATGGGAGGCGTTGAAGCGAGTAATAAAGAACAAAGAGGTTCGAATCGAGGATCCTTTTGAGCAGTTCGGATTAACTGCTCCCCAAGGTATGAGACCAGAACCAATGCCTGATAAACGTCAAGATTGTACTGATCGGTGATGGTGTTCTGTATCAAATGCTTTCGATGTACGATGAGGACTTCTGGGAAATCTTTAAGGTAAAGGCCGACTTTGACTTTGAAATTGAGAATACTGAGACAAACATGCTTGACTATGCAGCATTCGTGGCTGGTTGCTGCGAAGAATGTGAAGCCAAGCATCTTGATCCCACAGGTATAGCTAAGATTCTCGAATATTCTGCGAGGATGGTGGCAGACCAGGAACGATTGTCATCACGTTTTGCTCAGATCAAAGAGTGGATCGAGGAGGCCAATTATTGGGCATCTAAAGAGAATGCCAAGCTGATTTCAGCTAACCATGTGCAAAAAGCCATCGATGAAAAGTTTTTCAGGCATAATCTTGTGGATGAGCGTATCCGCGACATGATCAGTCGGGGCACTATTATGATAGATACTGACGGTGAAGTGGTGGGGCAGGTGAACGGATTGAGCGTCTACAGCTTAGGTGATGTTACTTTCGGCAAGCCATCGCGGATAACAGCCAAGACTTTTCTGGGGCGAGACGGCGTAATTAATATCGAAAGGGAATCTGAATTGAGTGGCCCTATCCACAATAAAGGGGTCATGATTCTCAGCGGCTACTTGGGCTGGAAATATGCTCAGAAAAGACCTCTATCATTGTCTGCGAGTTTGTGTTTTGAGCAATCTTACGAAGGAGTCGAGGGAGATAGTGCCTCCTCGACAGAATTGTATGCTATCTTGTCCAGTTTGGCCGAGGTACCGATAAGACAGAATATTGCCGTAACCGGCTCTGTTAACCAGAGGGGTGAAATCCAGCCAATAGGCGGCGTCAATCAAAAAATAGAAGGCTTTTTCCATGTGTGTCAGGCCAAAGGACTCAATAACCTGCAGGGGGTCTTGATACCATATCAAAATCTGAGGAATTTGATGCTTCGAGAAGAAGTAGTTGAAGCGGTTCGCAGTGGTCAATTTCACATATACGCGGCTAAGACCATTGGCGAAGGTATTGAAGTATTGACGGGTCTCCAGGCAGGAGAGCGACAAAAAGACGGTACTTTTCCGGCGGGTACTCTGAGTTTCCTGGTTGACGAACGTCTCAAAGGTATGGCGGAACAATTAAGAAGCTTCTATGCCGAGCAGAAGAAGAAGGGGAAATAGTCAATATTTTTGTCGTTTGCCTTATTCGCAAGGGAAATAGTCGGATAGCTTGAAAGAGAGAAATGAGACTACGTGATGAGGTCATGCCCCGCAGAGCTATGGCGCCGATAGATGCGTTGAGACCGAAAAGCCTCAAGACGGCCACTTTTGGCTTGGGTTGATTCTGGGGATCTGAAGCCCGGTTCGGGAATCTAGGTGGAGTGGTGCGTACTCGGGTGGGGTATGCCGGAGGAACTAGCAATAATCCCACGTACTTCAATTTGGATGGTCATTCAGAGAGCATTCAGGTTGATTATGATCCAATAAGAATATCGTATGACGAGTTGATGGAGGTCTTCTGGGATAGCCACGATCCAACGGTGCAGTCCAGGATTGTGCAATACATGTCCCTAATCTTTTATCACAACCAAGAACAAGAGGGACTAGCTCTAGCAAGCAAAGAACGCGAGAAGGCCAGGTTAGGGGTAGCGGTTTTAAGCAAAAATGTTTCGTTTTCAGAATTTTAATTAGCCGAAGATTATCACCAGAAGTACTATCTGCAACAGGTGCCTGAACTCATGAAGGAGTTCAAGATGATGTATCCGAATATGCGTGATTTCGCGGATTCTACTGCCGCCACTCGCGTGAACGCGTTCGTTGCTGTCTACGGTACATTGGGGAAATTGCAGGATCAATTAGCCTCTTTTGGATTGTCGTCGAAAGCCAACAGTAAGCTCCTCGAGATTGTAGGCAAGCAGGCACGTCGAGGCTAGATTGAAGGCCAGGCCCCGGATATCATGGCCGGATGATTCTCGGACAACACTTGCGTACGAAGGCCTAAAAAGCCTTTCTCAGCCAATTCAGTAACAAACAGTTTTGATCCGGACACGCCTTTTCCCATTAAGCAGTCGTCCTCCTAAAAACCTGAAGACTTGCTGATACCGTCATAAACTAGACTGGAGTCTCTGGCCTGCTGTCGGGCTATGAAACGTCAGTCGGCTGTGATAACCTGTTAAACGAAGACCAATGTGCATTGCTGGAGGGAGACAGATATGCCCACTCTTGTGTTATGCGCGAATGACGTACTGAAGCTGCTTGATATGAAGGCCGCTATAGGGGCCATTGAGCAAGCCTTCAAGGATTTAGAGCTTGGTCGCGCGCAAATGCCGCCTAAAGCGTATGTCACCGTTGACCGGGGAGATTTTCGAGCCATGCCAGCTATGTTGCCTGGGGCCGTAGGCGTGAAGTGGGTAAATGTGCACCCGCAGAATCGATATCTGAATTTGCCCACGGTGATGGCTGTGATGATCTATAACGATCCAGATACGGGATATCCTTTGGTGATCATGGATGCTACACATATCACCGCATATCGGACGGGCGCTACGGCCGCCATCGCCTCGATCCGGCTTGCGCGAGGGGATTCAAGCACTCTGGGAATCATCGGCGCCGGGCGGCAGGCACATACGCAAATAATGGCTCATGCGCACGCGTTTGACCTCAGGCTGATCAAGGTATTCGATCCGTCTCGAGAGGCCATTGATACATTGATTGGATCGTTTCCAGGATATCCTATCAAAAGGTCTTCGCTAGAAGAAGCAGTGGCTTCAGACATAGTCTGTACGTTGACTCCGGCTCGTCAGCCATACTTGAAGAAAAAGTGGCTCTTGCCGGGAACACATATCAATGCTATCGGTGCAGATGCCGAGGGCAAAGAGGAATTGGAGCCGGCAATATTGGATGAAGCAATCGTATTTGTTGATGACTTGAAGCAGGCAAGTGTAGCTGGTGAAATAAATGTCCCTGTATCAAAGGGGATCTTCTCAGTCAGTCAAGTCTATGCGACTCTAGGGGAAGTTATCGCAGGCAAGAAGAAAGGCAGGTCGGATAGAAATAGCATCACCGTTTTCGATTCCACGGGCGTGGCTATTGAGGATGTGGCCGTAGCCAAGCAGATCTACGAAAAGGCAAGGGAAGATGCAGGTAGCTTTATGTTCGTCAACATTATTGGAGCGATGGCACGGTAAGGTCTCTCGGCTGGTATTACATAAGGAAAAACAGGCTTGCGTTGCCTTGTATCAACGTTCGCGAGGACGTTCATATCCCTGTTGACAAAGGACAAATGCGCGGCTACAATTCGTCGGCAGTCGGCATATAAAAGCAGCTGTGCGTAATAATTGGCATCCCAAGCTCGGTGACAGGATTGTCCGGCGTCCCCAGATAAGGATATTTCACCTCAGGCGTTCGCTAACAGTACCAGCACTATTTGCTGCTGGCTATGGTGATGTAGGCTCTTCCATCTACTACGCTCTCGGTATTGTGGGTGCTATAGCCTTGGGTGCCACTCCAATAGCCCTGGCTATAGCCGGGATAGCTTTTGTTTTCGTGGCACTTACCTACGCGGAAGGCGCCTCCATGTTTCCTGAAGCAGGTGGTTCTGCCAGCTTTTCACGTCATGCATTCAACGACCTGGTCGGTTTTGTCTCTGGCTGGGCCCTAATTTTGACGTATATCGCGACTATTGCCATATCCGCTTATACTATTTCCCCGTATTTGGGCTACTTCTTTCCGATATTGAAGGACTCGCCCGCAGCAGGAACAATGCTGTCTATGGGGATCGTGCTGTTCCTGATGATCATAAA
>CAVVVB010000004.1:0-37559 GCA_963751585.1 uncultured Chloroflexia bacterium
GCTCCGTGGTAAACAGGACTAATAGGTGAAAAATCTGGGTATGGGGTTGGTAAGTACCATTGGAGTGCTATTTTATAATAACGAAGACGCGAGAGCCTTCTCTGCTTGGTACTGCATTCTGCGACAAGCTAAATTGCGGACTTACTGCGCTCAGAATCAAACAACCTGCGTCTGAAGTACAAGGATACATTGACCAAGCCTATCAGTACCGGCACTTCCACCAGCGGGCCAATCACGGCGGCGAATGCCTGCCCCGAGCCTATACCGAATACGGCTACCGCCACGGCGATGGCCAGTTCAAAGTTATTGCTGGCAGCAGTAAAGGCGATTGTCGCCGTCTTGGAATAATCGGCCCCAATCTTCTTACCCATGTAAAAGGATACCATGAACATTATCACGAAGTATATGAGAAGGGGAATAGCGATGCGGACAACATCCAGCGGCAGCTGGACGATGATGCTACCCTTCAGTGAGAACATCACTATGATGGTAAAAAGCAAGGCGGCAAAAGTTATCGGGCTGATCTTAGGTATGAATGAGCCCTCATACCACTGGCGCCCTTTCGTCTTTATTAGACCAAAGCGCGTAGCCATGCCAGCAAAGAACGGTATGCCGAGGTAAATGAAGACGCTTTGGGCTATCTGCCCGATAGTAATGTTTACGGCGGCGCTTTTCAGGCCAAATAACGGCGGCAGGATGGTTATGAAGACGTAGGCGTAAACTGAGTAAAAGAGTATCTGGAAAACGGAGTTGAAGGCTACCAGTCCGGCGGCATACTCGGTATCTCCCTTGGCCAGCTCATTCCAGACTATGACCATGGCAATACAGCGCGCCAGGCCGATCAAAATCAGTCCCATCATGTAATCAGGATACGGCCACAGGAAGCCCAGAAAGGCAATAGCCAGCAAGAACATCAAGTATCGGGCCGATAAGCCAGTTCTGAATCAAGGACAGGCCAAGTATTCTCCAATTGCGGAAGACATGTAGCAGCTCTTCATATCTAACTTTGGCCAGCGGCGGGTACATCATGAGGATGAGTCCAATGGCTATGGGTATGGAAGTGGTACCAACCTGGAAGAATGAAATAAAACCGGACACGGCAGGTATGAAGTAGCCAAGGCCAACTCCTAAGCCCATGGCCAGGAATATCCAGAGCGTCAGGAAACGGTCCAGCGTTGGGAGCTTACCAATCATGGGTTCCGAGCGGTCTGGAATGGTTTTCATTCCTCACTCTAAAAGTTTGGCCAAAGCCTTTCGGTTTTCAGTAAACTCGGGCTGCTCCAAAAAGGGGCAATCCTCGAGGCGGCACTTGCCCTTGGCCAGGTCAATAGCAAAAGCCAGGCAAGTTTTCTTGCCGCACTTCTGGCAGTCGGTCCTGGGCAGCAGCTTATGCAGCACCAGCCCTACGGCCATCTTGGATTTGCCAGGTTCAACCACTTGTTGTGGTTGATTCAACTTAGCCACGATTTTGTGGTAGATGGCCGGCTCAGGATAAGCTCCTACGTCATAGAGCGTGTAGTCCATGAACTGTTACCGGTGCTTCCTGTAAGCAGCTCCATACTGCTTTCTCTATCACCTTCGGGTCAAGGCCGGGCATACTGGCATCTCTTTCTCCCGGTCTGCAAAGCAGGTTGATGACGGTGACGATTTGATCGTTGAACCTTCGTATCAATTCAATTGGGATATTGTAAAGATGCGGAGTGAGGGCCGTTGACCCGATAATCCGTTTCGCTTCATCGACGCCGTTTTGCTTAAGGGCCAGCAGGGTCTCGCCAGGCAAGTGGCCGGAGGATTCCCGGCCGCAAAGCACGATGTAGCGGATGTTCGGATTAGCCACGATATTGCAGACCATCTTCTCTAAACCTATATTTTCAGTTTGCACCATTCCAGAAAGGGCGGCGCCGGAATCCGCACCTGCCATGACGAGTTCGTTCAGGTCCTGCGGTACAGCAAAGTCGAAGGTATCCAGAATTACGCAGACGGCGACGGGAGAATAGTCGTTGCCTCTCACATAACGACCTTCTTCAGGTGGATAACCGTCTGGTGGTTTTACCTTTAACATGGTGTTTTTACTCCCTCATTAGTAGCGCTTTGTACACGACCTTGCTCCTCACGCGGGGAATTGCCTTTTCATTTAATTTTTGCAGCGAGTCCACAATTGAGTTAAGGTCTTTAGCGGGAAATCCGAGCACACATTCGCTATCGGTCAGATTTGTTGCCTCACGGCAGCCGTAGCAACCGAACGATGCGTTCAGTTTTTGGGTCAAGAAGGGAATTATCGTTATATCAACACAGGTGGCTTGAAGGATAGCTGTATTGAAATTGAGTCTTCCCCCGGTGCTAAATACCTGAGCCAGTGCTATCCACATCAAGTGTTCTGGGACTGATTCCACAACGATGACATCCGGATTGAAGGGTGCCTCAGCCAGAGGGCAACTGGCCACCATCTTGTACTTGCCCATTTCCAAGCGAGACATAGTAGCCAGAGTATTTTTGGCGGCATCAGGACTCCCGAAAATACCCATGCTGGAGGGCATCTCGCCGGATGAGAGCTTTGGGGGTGGCATCCTAAAGCCCAAAGCCCAAGCTGCCGCTGGGCAGGATATATTATCTACAGTGAGGATAAGCCCACTGCCTTCTCTGGAGCCCATCAGCAATTGACAATAGCGACGCTCGCTGGGCATTTCAAAGCCGTCAAAAGCGATAATATCTTCAAAGAATTTTACCGCTATCGACTCGTGTTGTAATCCCAGTATATCTCTTAATATCTTTGCCGAGTTTTTCAAAGACATTGCATTCATCGTATGCTTACACCTCCCTGAGGAGACCGACTACCCTCTCTTTTATTTTGTCTCTGATCTCTCTGATTTCTTCCATGGGTTTCCCTTCAGGATCTTCCAGTTTCCAGTCTTCGGTTTCCACAAAGGTGGCAGGGCATACGTTTTCGGCGCCGCAGCCCATAGTGACCACCCTGTCCGCCTGGTCTAATATATCCACGGTCAACTTCTTGGGGCGGTTACCGCTGATATTTATGCCTACTTCTTTCATCGCCTGTACCACCAGTGGGGAGACCTCACTGGCAGGCTTGGTTCCTGCGGAAACCGCTTTTGCCTTACCTCCGGCCATGTGGTTAAAGAAAGCCTCTGCCATCTGGCTGCGTCCGGAGTTGCCCACACAAACGAACAGCACATTTTTCAGTTGCATCGACTCTCAATTCGGGGCATTGTGTTATCAGGCTATTTTGCTAAACGAACATATTGACCACCATCCAAACCGCAAGTGCGATGAGCACAATGGCTAATACAATCCTTAGCTTCGGCACGCTAGTCCTGAGCGATATGACAGGCCCAAGACTTGCTCCAATAAATGCAGCCGCTGCTAAAGGCAATGCGGCCCACACATTAAAGAGGTTACCACCAAGAATATGCCCCAAAAACCCTGGCAAGGCGGTTATACCGACGTAGGTTGAGGAAATTCCAATAGCAACTCGTGTTGGGCATCCGAACAGCAGCACCAGCATCGGCAGGAGGAATAAGCCTCCGCCAACTCCGATCATTCCTGCTACAAAACCAACTAAAACAGTGGATGGAACCAATATCCCCATAGATATCTGGTATTGGTGTTCTCCGCAGGTTCTATCCCAGCAGTACCACTGTGGCATAAAATTTGGACGCTGTCCCTCTTTAGCCGGGCGAAGCATGAAGAAAGCGGCAACACCGAGTACAACGGCAAAGATGCTCTTTAACATCAGTTCGCTTACCCATTGAGCAATATACCCGCCGGCGAAAGAGCCTAAGATGGCAAAGGGTATAATAGTAAAAAGTAGCTTCCAGTCAACTGTTTTTTTACGGCCAAAGACTATGGTAGACGCGATGCTGGCCAACATAATCATGAAAAGGCTGGTGGTAGATGCCTCGTGCATGCCCATTCCTACCATTAGCAGTACAGGCACATAGGTAGACCCTCCTCCCTGGCCCACCATTGAAAATGGTATGGCAAGTGCCAGTACTGCGGCACAGGCTATAACTAAAACTGTCACGGACACGCTATTAATCCTTGGAGGCGGGATATGTAACTTGCTCCCAAAATGCCAGATTATCCCTTGTAACCGGAGCAGGGTATGCAGTGTGGCTCATTATCTACCAGTCGCACATACCGCTCGAAAACGTACTCACCGCATTTGACACATTTTAATTTATTAAATGACCCCCTGGGGATGGTAAATTTGTAGTCAGTCAATCTCTCATATTTGAATACCTTCTCATCCGGCTGGGCGTACATCCAAGCTATAGCTTCCTTGGTCACCTCAGCCGGAATCTCCGATGGTTCAACCCTTCTCTTCCTATAGGCAAAGAATTCCAGCTTACCAAATTCATCTAAAAAATCAGATGTTAGCGCCAAGCGGACTGCGCCTTTCTTGGGATGATAGAAAACCGCGGCTAACTTGCCCCAGAAAGTCTTCTCCATCAATGATTTGCCGTAGGTAGCGCCGGTCGCTATTTGCATACCGTCCATAAGGCAAGTCTGCGGGTGCCCAATGCCCAATTCTGGTATGACGTAAAATCCATGGTCTTTTTCGTGCTCTACACCCAGTTCTTTCATGGCCAATTTGCCCATTCGATAGCCAAGCGGCATGAATGGACAGTGATGCCCGTGAAATTCGAACGCCCATTGTGGTACAGTATTCATCTCTTTAAACCCCCTTCAGTTTTTTCTCTTTTTTCCTCACAGAAAGGTGGGGCTGAGGTCGTGGAACTTTCTAGGATTGTATCCACAGCACCACATAATATATGCCTACGACTATGAACACGGCAGCCATCACTATACGGATAATCTTCTCAACGCGGGTGATGGCATTTAGCCAGGTAGCGACTCCGGCTATGCCAAGGGAGAGCAGCGTGCCGAATATCAACACTGGTAACCCCGTACCGATGGCAAACACCGCAGGCAGCGCCACACCGCCACTGGACTTGAGAGCTACGGGTATCAACGCTCCAAAGAACAGAATAGCACTGTAAGGGCAAAAGGCCAGTGCGAAAATAACACCCAGAAGGAACCCACCCGCCATTCCCCAGCTGGCAACTTTGCCTCCGAGTGAGCTTAATGTTCCGCTGCCCCGACCGAAAGATAGCCTGTCCACAAATAATAGCAGCAGGCCCACCACGATCAAGAGTGGTCCTAAAAACCGCTCGCCGGCCTCCTGGAGAAATGAGGCTACTCCGGGGATATCGAGCCCAACCACTATGAGGAGGACGCCGAGAACAGAGTAAGAAAACATGCGTCCCAGGGTGTAGAGGCGAGCCGGTTATGACAGCATATTTCCGGTCTGTTACTCTACGGCTGATGTAGGCCACCGCGGCGATGTTGGTCGCCATGGGACATGGGGCGATAGCGGTTATCAGACCCAGAAGCAATGCCGCGAGTACGGGGATGTTGACGTTTCCCGTAATACTACCCAAGTCCATTAGTGTTCGCCATTAAGGGTTTGTTCGATAACACTCTTAACTTTTTGGTCAAAGCCCTGTTTATCGCCTCGGCAATTCCAATCCCAGATTTCCTGGATGTCTCTAATATCTTCGGTTTCGCCCCTAACCGCGTTGATGAAGAGCTGGGAGCTGATAGGGGCGTACTTTTTGACGATATCGGCGTTCTGGCTGTCCTCGATGTTATATACTCCGAAAGTCACCTTGCCGCTATCTAACTCTGTCTGAAAGTACGTGCTCATGACATAGCGAATACGTTCTTCGAAACAGAGGCAAGTCGGGCAACGTTGGGAGCGGTGAAAATATACTACGTCTACTCTATCTGGTGATGTCAGTACATCATCCGGAGTTGAAGAAGGTGCGGGCGCAGCTGAGGGCTCATTCACCGATGGCGTTGCTTGCGATAGCTGCGGAGATTCCTGTGATGGTGTGGTTGCGGGCGGAGCCGGCGGGACTGCGCACGCGCCCAGTAGTCCAATTGCTAAGATAAGAAACGAAGACAGATATATCTTTGCCCTGAACGTCATTTTCATTCTATTTTTTGGACCTCCTATGTATTGCAGGTTTGCCGCGTAATGGTGATCTGGCTAACGGCTTAGCTAGCTCGGGTTTATTATCTGGCCGAAAAGGGCATCCGGGTTCCCAAAATATTGGCTGCCTGACGAAATTTCAGTCCTTCCCTGCAGGCTGATTCTGGCAGCTTTCTCAACGTCCTGCTGGCAGACTGACTTTCTACCTTCAAGCTGGGCAATGGCCTGTGCTTGCTCGAAGGTGGCAATGCTGGCCCGAACGCTGGCGGGTCGGCTGAAATCTTCGGTGTTACGTGTGGACTGGGATATACTCACCACTTTGGGCAGTAGCTCGTCATCAAAGCCTACGGTTTTAACCTTCTTGGCGTATCGCCTAAGGATGGCTATCTCGTGTTCCGTGGTCGGATAGCCGATCCAGATACGCTCGAAGCGGTCGCCCAGCGTCTCTGAAATCCTGTCGGCGCCGGCATACTCTTCAGGGTTCTGCGTGGCGATGACAACGGTGTCAACCGGGATATTGATGTCGAAACCGGCGATGGTAGTAGTCTTCTCCTCCAGCACTTCTATGAGAGTATTTTGAGTTCTTTCCGGGACTCTATTCAGCTCGTCGATAAAAAGGATTTTTCGATTCGCCCTTTGTATCTTGCCGGGGGTAAAAGCACGAGGATCATGAATTCCGCATTGCATGGCTATTACCGGGTCAATGTCTCCCAGTAAATCCTCTGGCATAAGCTCAGGGAGCCCTGGACGCGGACAAAGCGCTTATTACCTGGAACTGTGATGGTTCCGGGGCCGGTTCTGCCGCTCCGGCAATCCGGGCATTGGGGAGACTCCGGGTCACAATTGTAACGGCAACCTTCCACGATTTTCATGGTGCGCAGGTGATTGGCCAGTATCTTGGCCAATGTTGTTTTGCCCGGTGCCGGGAGGGCCTTCCAACAATAAATGGCGACCCGAGATCATGACTGCCAGGACGGCCTCTTTGACGTCCTCGGCGGCGTAGAAGCCGTCGAGCGGGTCCAATTTTTCCTTCAGCTTGGCTAATATCGACCGGCGCAATTCTTCCCGTAATTCCATGTTTACTCTCCTTGGCGAACTAATCCAAAATCTTCCAGCTCTTTGCTTTATCGCATGAGGGTCTTAAGATCTTCCAGACAGCCAACCCGGCGCACCTGCCCTGAGCCTGCTCTGGCAATATTCCTGGCGAATGCTTCGCTAGGTTCTGTATCATTGGCGACGTGAATTACCGATGTCTCAATTCGGCTGGCTGATGCCCTTCTGGTTTCAAGGATGGTATATTCCTCGGTAAGGTCCTTCTCCTTCGTCGGTTTGAATGTCTCGAAAGCTTCATGTGTCAAAGCGGTGGGTTGAGCGTCTGTAATCAGCACGATATATTTCCTGTTCTGACTGCGGTCACGAAGCAGCAGCTCACTGGCATGTCTTATCCCGTCGCCAATGTTTGTGTTGCCGCCGGCATTTATATTGGCAATGTAGTTGAGAAGGTCGTCTCTCTTGTCAGTCAGCGGCATGGTGCTCCTGCCGAAGTCATCGAAGGTAACGAGACCGACCCTGTCCCCATTATGTACAGCGGCTCTGGCTAATCCTGCGGCGGCTAGCCTGGCATATACCAGTTTGTGGTGGAATCCCATGGAGCCGCTGGAGTCAACGCAAAGTACGATGTCCGACTGTACCTTGCGTGGCCTCTTTATGAACACCCTCAAGTCGCGCCTATCGACTTCTCGCAGGCTCTTCTTTCTCTTGGCTATCTCTCGCAACGTGCGTCGAATCGAAATGTCTCTGAATACGTCGCCGGCACAGTATCTTCGTACGTCATCGTCTCGCTGACTGAACTGTAGTTTCCGGGAGCCCATTACACTTCTGATCTCTTTACCCTGGCGACTCTTGGTTGTAACGTAGTCCAACAGTGTATTCAGAGCGTTAGCGGTGAGAGAAAGAGATCTTTGGGGGCCTGATACCTTTGATATCCCTCGATTCTCGAGATAATCGAGGACCACCCGTAAACCGTGCCAGCTTTGTTTGGCGGTGCTTACTTGTTTTTCTTCCTGAGTCGCCTTTATGTGATAGTAGATAAACATCTGCTCCTGGGTTACCTCTTTCCCCCATTGCTTATCCTTGGCATCCATCATTTCCATGACAGTCTCCGCCAGCTCCTTGTCGGACATATTGGGTTCCAGCTGGGAGGCAGCGCTGAGCATCTCCTCAAGATTGCTTTTCTCCCGGCGGTACTCGGTTTCGGACATTTCGCCACGCTTGAATTTCTGTTCGAGCTCCTCCATCAATTGCGTTATGGTCCGCTTTGAGGAGACAGATTGTTTCTTCATGCCATCTGGTGATAGGCCGCTGGACGTCACATATACGGAGGGTTGTTGACCATCGTCATCAAGAGGCATACCCGCTGTTTTTTCCTGTGGCCGCTGCCCCGTGGCATCCTTAAGTTGTTCCGGGCTTAAATTCTCCAGAGCCTTCAGAATATCCTCTGGGGATGGCTGGCTTTTATTCGCTGGAGAAATAATTCCGTCCTGGCCGGGGGAAAAACGAATGCCGTACAGGACTTCCTTAACAATATCGCTGACAATGTTGACCGGATTGTCCCCTGTTTGCCTGGTGGTTATTCTGGGTGGCAGAGTGGCTAGCGCCGCCCTTTCCATACTGCTTCGTGTGAGGCCGCCTTGTATCTCACCGAAACCCTGTAGCACTTCTCTGAGAGCAATGGCTCCTCTCGGACTGACACCTCGTGCCACTTCCGGGTGTGTTCTCGTTCTGCCCACGATGTCCGCAACGATGCCGTCGATTTCTCCTTCGGTTAACTCTTCGTTACACCTGGCCAGGGAGAACTTTTCAAGTTCCTGACTGAAGAGCCGCTGTGTCCGGGTTGTATTCTGAGGCCGTTCTGCGACCTGGTCGGCCAATTTCTGATCATATTTGCCGATCATAACCAGCGCAGGTGCAGGAGAATCGGAAAAGGGCGGCATGTATATTTCACCGGTTAGGCCTTTGAGCAACAAATCCATGAAATACTGCGTGTCTGAATAGTGGTTGAGATCTATTATTGCCAGAAGCTTAGCTCCCTCGTGGAGGCTGCGGACAAAGGAGACAGTTTCCGTAAGTCGGCTGGCGATGTACCTGGCCTCGTCTATTTGGGCCCGGCTCACCCGCCCGCGGATAGCTTTGCTTAGATCGGAAGAAATGTCTTGGACTATCTTCATTCCGCTGTTTAAATCGGTGACGTTCTGCAGTCTCTCGTCAAGGGCCTGATAGGCTGTCGTTAGATAACCGTGCAGCATTTCGTTGTCGGGGGCAGGCTTGTTCTTCTTCCCCGTGTCCCTGCGGCTCATTGATATTGACGGCATGCCTACCGGTATCAATGGAATCCTGGCCAGCCAGCATTTGACGATCACCGTTTGAATGCTATTGCCGGGGCAAAAGCTGTCATCGGTGTAGAACTGCCCGCCGTCTGAAGTTGAGATTTCACCGTAGATGGGCAGGCCAACCGCACAAGGCATGCTGAACGCATAGAGCATGTTTGTTTTTAGTTTCAGCAGAGAGATGTCGATGGCGACAACGTCAGGCGCCACCTCGTCCAAAATGCCTTCCAGATAGATGCTAACATTGCGGCCATCGGGAGCTACTCCCGCAAAGATTAGCCAGTTCTCCTGCCTAGGAGTCAGGTGGTATTCCTGGCCCCGTGACCACCGCTCAAGAAGAGGCGCCAGGTCTGTGCCAACGTCCCTGACGAGCGCCGATGTCTCGGGCACTGTTATTGGAATGCCCAGAGAAGCCATGCTTGGTACGGGGGGATCCGCCAATGCCTGGCGCAAAGCAGGTACGCACGACGACACGTCGCCGCCGTTTTTCAGTGCCTTACTGATGTCCTCTATGTTGATTCCGGTATTCATAGTGAATCTGGGAAATGTTAACCCAAAAAACCAGGCCTATTCAAGCAGCCTGCCTCGACCATTATTAGATCAGGCTTACTCAACGGCCCTCCTCTACTTTTCTTTGACCAGGGCGTCCACGATCATTTGTGTGATTTCTGCTTTGGTACATGCCTTGCCGCTGCTCACCACATGCTCATCGATTACTAGCCCGGGGGTCATCATAACATTGTAATCTATAATCTTTTTGATATCCTTGATCTCTTCTACAGTGGCGTCGATGCCGAGTTCCTTGACCACTTCTCTGGTGGTCTTTTCCAATTGCTGACACTTGGCACATCCTGTTCCTAAGATCTTTATGTTCATAATAGTTGCCTCCGTTTCATTTCTATTGACTCACTTGACGAGACTTGCCTGCTTTGCGGCTAGTTAATAATAACGTTTTTCGCCCCCTACAGAAGTGTATTAAAGAGATAACCAACGATAATGATGCCTACCGCGACCACCCCGATAAAAACACCGATCAACTGCCATTTAAGTACGCGGCTCAGTATCATCGTCTCAGGCAGTGAAAGACCTACGACGGCCATCATGAATGCCAGTACCGTTCCCAGTGCTGCGCCCTTTTCCATGAGTGCTTGCACCACGGGGATGATGCCAGCTGCATTTGAGTACATGGGTACGCCGATCAATACCGCCGCTGGCACGCTCCACCAGGCACCTTTGCCCATGAATGAGGCAAGGACCCCTTCGGGAACGTAACCATGAATGCCAGCGCCAACTGCGATGCCCGCCAGTATGTACGGCCAGACCTTACCAACTATATCACGCACGGCACTCAGCCCAAATTGGATGCGGTCTTCAAATTGCATATTCGAAGTTATCGAAGTTTCCTCAGAAGAGTTAGCCTCGTATACCCAACGTTGTACAAACTTCTCCATCTTCAGTTTGCCGATAACCCATCCCGCAATAATAGCTATGATGAGTCCGGTGACCACGTAAATCAAGGCGACGCGCCAGCCGAACATACCGTAAAGAAGAACAAGAGCCACCTCGTTGATCATGGGTGAAGCAATAAGAAACGAGAAGGTGATGCCGAGCGGGACTCCTGCTTTCACGAATCCAATGAAAAGCGGGCAGGCTGAGCAGGAGCAGAAGGGGGTAACCACGCCCAGCGCGCTGGACATGACGTTCCCCACAAATTTTCGTTTTCCAGACAGTAAGTGACGGGTTCGCTCAGGCGTAAAGAAAGACCTGATGATTCCCACAACAAAAATGATAAGAATCAGGAGCAACATCACTTTGGGAACATCATAGACAAAGAACGCAATGCTGCTACCGAGGTGACTTGCCGCTGGAAATTTAAGAATATCGTATGTCAGGAAGTCAGCGGCTGGTTTAAGCCAATAATAAAGCAATCCCCATAGCACTAGGCTAACACCCAGTATGATAGATAGACGAAATCTGTTTCTGGCTGGCCTAGTCCCGGTCAGTGCCTTGGCGGGGATCGTGCCACAATCGCATGTATCGTTTCTTTTCATCGTCTGGCGTAAACTCGGCTGTCTCCTATACCGGTGTTTCAATATATGATTTGATGGAGGGAAAGATATCAGCCCATGCACACCTTATTTCGTGCACAGGCGGGTCCTACTCTCTCGGCCTTTTGCAGCCGTTCCCTGTCAAGCAAAGCCGTTTCGTTTCCTTCCATGGCCTTGGTGACGGCATCAATCAAATCGGTGTAATGGTTCTTTAAGCTCTCCCTGTCAATCGAATATAGTGCCCAGAGTCCATCCCGGTTTAGCTCAAGAAACCCGGCATCGTATAGAGCGCTCAGGTTGCGTGAAGCACGTGACTGAGAAATATCTAGAGCCTGCATAACCTCGCAGACACAGCACTCTCGCTCCAGAAGCAGATTCAGAATCCGTAGCCTGGTCTCATCCGATAGGGCTTTGAATACTTTAATTAGTTCCCGCATGGCAATTCCCTCAATGCATATATGCGTGACTGCGCATATATGCATATAATACTTTATGCACAAGCCTTTTGTCAATTTCCTAGCTTAGCGAGACTCACTTGTTCAAACTTGTTTTGCTTGCAAAACCTTTCAAGTGCTAATAGAATTTGTAGTGACATCCTGTGATGCTTTATGATACACGGAATGTAGAGCGGACATGATAAGCGTAGTTATCCCAGCTTTAAATGAAGAGAGTTCACTGCCGGATTGCCTTGAGTCCTTGAAGAATCAAGATTACAAAGGCGAGTATGAAATCATTGTAGCCGACAATGGCAGTACGGATAACACGGCCGGTATTGCCAAAGGCTTCGGAGCCGAGGTTGTATTTTGCCGTGACAAGAAGAGTGTATTTTCCGCCAGACAAGCGGGTGCTAACGCCGCCCGAGGCGATATTATCGCCCAGGCCGATGCTGATACCGTTTATCCCAGAGATTGGCTGGCAAAGATAGCGAATCACTTTTTCTTCACATCCAGATAGTGTGGCCCTTGCCGGCAAGTTCGTCTACAGAGAACCGCCTTCCTGGGCATGGTTCGAATATTTCCTGCGAGATTCCATTAATAAGTTGAGCAGAACGATTTTCGGCGTGCCGATACTTGTCTCGGGTGCAACTTTTGCCTTCCGTAAAAGCGCCTTTACGAGATTAAATGGCTATGCTGACATATCTTATTCGGCTACCAGCATGGTATCGCCAAGCGATTAAGCAAAATGGGCAAGGTCTTTTATGACGCAGATTTGTTTGCCTCGACGTCGTCGCGAACAGTGAGAAAACCATTCTTAGTGTGCGTGCTGGACGCTTCGGTACATGTGGCTCGTTGGATTGGGTACACCTGTAAGAGTTACGCTATCGGCTGGCAGGAATTTGCCAACAAGACGTCTTTGAGACGGGCTGTGATCAGGCTATCGCCTGTGGCCGTGGTCATTATGCTGCTGGCGTATGGTTATGCCATCCCGACATCGCCGGTTTTGGGAAGGTCTACTATAGAGGAAATCGTCATGATAAGATCATTGCTTTAACTTTCGATGACGGTCCCAATGAGCCGTATACTTCAGAAATCCTCGACATTCTTAATCGTTATGACGTTAAGGCAACCTTTTTTGTCATCGGGAAAAACGTTGAGCTCTATCCAGATACGGCTAAACGCATGATAGCCGAAGGGCAAGTCCTGGGAAACCATTCATATTCTCACCACGCCAATCATGCTCTCACTGAATATGGTGCTAGAGACCTGGCGACAGGAGAAAAGGTCATAACGAACACGGTAGGCGTTAGCCCTCGATCTTTATCGACCGCCACACGGTAAAAAGAGTCCGTGGGAACTGGAAGAAGTTAAGAAACAGGATTTGATTGAGGTGACATGGAGCGTCTCGACCGGAGAGTTGCACACCACATCGCCGACGTCGGTGGCCGAGCAAATCGTCAAGAAGACTCGTGATGGTAGCATAATTCTTTTGCATGACGGATATGGCACATCTCATGGTGGCGGCCGAGCCGATAAAAGCTTGACGGTAGAGGCATTGCCTTTGATTATCGAGAAACTGCAGGCCGAAGGATACGAGTTTGTGACCGTCCCCGAGCTTCTTCACGTACCCGCATACAATAATTAGATGACCTTATGAACCTCGAAGCGATTCTTCAACAGGTGTTCACTTTAGCTGGGACTTTTACCCCCACGCTGGTAATTTTTCTATTTCTGATCTGTGCTATTGGAGAATTTGGCGCCGCCGTGCCGTATTTGCTCGAAACGATATGGCTGGTATCAGGATTCAGCCTGGGGAATGGTACACTTTCTGTTGTTGACCTATTGCTTCTGTGGCTGGCAGCACAGGTCGGCAGACAAATAGGAGCCACGGGGCTTTATTATCTTGGCCGGGTTAGTCGCGGGCCTCTTTTGAGGTTCTATGACAGGTTTTTCCGAGCGAGCTTTTCCGAAAAGCTAAGCGGGAACGGTTCGAACGCGTTTGGCTTCATTCGCCGAGTGAATTACCTGTCGCCATTCTCTGTGGCCCTAGGCCGATTGTTCCATCTCCGTATTTTGATAACGTTGACTCTCGGTGTCAAGAAGAGGTGGGACAAGCTCATGCTCGGTGTCATGATATCCAGCCTTATCTGGGATGGCATATACATCTTCTTGGGTGCCATCGTCGGTGTCAATGTGACACTGAAACCGTTTCAGATGATTCTATATTCCCTGGCTGGCATTACTGTGCTTTACGCCTTAAGCTTTGCCTTTGGCCGGCTGCGGAAGCTGCGAACATCCAGGAGCAGTGCGGGATAACCGCAGAGTCGCGCCTGAGTTAAGATCCAAGCCGAGCTTTTACAAACGCCTTGGCATTATGGGCCAGCTGGTAACCGCTCTGGCTCGTAAATCTTCTCCTCCGCCAGCAGTTCCTCCGTAAGTCCGACATCGGCTTCAATGTCTCTGCCCTCAACGCCCTTGGCCAGGATATCTTTGTAATATTCGTGCTGGATGATTAAGTTCATTATTTCGTTGGTACCTGTCCATATCATGGCCAATCTGGCTTCTCTCAGCGCCCTTTCCACCTGGGAAGACATTGGTATAGCCGATGCCGCCGAGAATCTGCATCGCATCGTTCACCACTTCCCAATATGTCTGCGTGGCCAGTTTCTTAACTTCAGACACCAACCGCCTTTGATAACCCGGATTACCTATGCCGTCATCTATTGTCCTGGCTACGGCGTAGGACAAAGCGCTGACAGCATCGAGCTTGGTTATGCTATCCGCGATCTTGAAGCTGACTCCCTCGAAATTTCTTATAGTCTGGTCGAAAGCCTTCCTTTTATTAGCGTATCTGGCCGCTATTTCCAATATGGCCCGTGAGCCACCGACACCGCCGGAGAGCAGCCTTTCCGGAACCATCAACTTATAAAATATCTTGGCGCCCTCGTTCTCCTTCCCGACCAGATTTTCCTTCGGCACACGAACATCGCGAAAGACCAACCTGCCCGTCCCCGTACCCCGGCTGCCCATCAAGCCGTAGACATGTCTCACTTCCACTCCCATGTCTCTCTCAACGATAAATGTGCTGATGGAATCACGGCTGGCTCCGGGGTTGGTAACAGCAAACACCAGAAAGAAATCGGCGCCTTCGGAACCGACCACAAAGCGCTTCTGGCCGGTAAGGTAATAGTAGTTACCTTCCTTTCGAGCCACAGTAGTGGCGCCGAAGAAATCCGAGCCGCCTCTGGGCTCGGTCAGCGCTTCCCCGGCCCATTGTTTGCCTGCTATTAAAGGTTTGAGGTATTTCTCCTTTTGGACTTCCGTGCCGAAGAGATTTATGGCCTCGCCGACGATGGAGACTACCGAAACCAGACAGGCAAAAGGCAAGCCCAGCTTATTTATTTCACTTACGATCAGTATTTCGTCTACCCATCCAAGATGCCTGCCCCCGTATTGACTCGGAAATCTGATGCCGAGCAGATTTCTTTTTCCTGCCTCTCTGACGAAATCGTAGGGAAACTTAATTTTATCAGCGTCCATGTCGATGATGAGTTGTCTCGGTATGCTTTTGACGAAATCCTGAACCTCGCGCTTGAGCTTTTTTTGAGCTTCAGTTAAGAACACCTCGAGCATTTTTCTCCTCCTCTGAACGGTTTACTCATGAGATGTATGTTTACCCACTCCGATAGACATTCCAATTTTGATCAGAAGGATTTATTGTCTCTTGCGTGGTATAACATATGGTATGAACAAACAAGAGGTATAACCCAGTCTGTCCCCAATCCGTTTAGACGAAAAAGGCACTTGCCCGACACTTCCGGTTGCGACACTGGCTGAGGCTTGTAGAAATTTGGCGAGCGCTGCAGTGTGTGAGGTCAAAACAGCTGTGTCTACGGCATCGTGTAAGGATAATACCTGTAGGGGGAGTAGTATGGATACGGATACTGATACTGATAATAATAGGGGTTTTGGTATTGAGGGCATTGCGGGCACTGAGGACACGCCGGGCACGACTGCTTACCGTCCGCCAGGCCCTTGGAATAACCGTCGCTATAGCCCATTCCCCTGCCGTCCTGCGTGCCTTTGACGTAGCCCTCGTTGTAACCGTCTTGCCTGCCCTGATTGTACCACTGCTGGCATACTGTCGGCATGGTCCCTGGTGGGGTGCAGCCGGGAAGAAAAGCTGCCACCAGAATCAGAACCATGATAGCAAGCGAAATAAATAGCACCCTCCTACTCATTTTCGTCTATGCCTCCTTTTTGCTATTTTCGTTTTTGCCTCCCTTATTTTTGTCTTTCCCGCGGCTTGTCTTCCCGTCCGTGGGGATCTAGTGCGGGTGAAAGCTTGCTGTATCCGGCCGATAACTCTTTTTCCCGTGAGGAAGTCAGCGGCCACAAGGCAACCAATGACAACGACGATCACCGGGATGATCACCCAAAGTAAAGAGAACGGTGTGATAGGCGTCAGCTGCACACCGTTCTCTTTGAGTGTGAGTTTAATTTGCTGGCCGTTCTTGCTTTCGGTTACCCCACTAACGCTGACTGGCAGGAAATACTTGTTATTCAGAGTTGCAGCGGCGGCAACGGCATACTGGGCATTTTGGGGGGCTTGAAGGTCTACAAGATAGTCACCGAGTCTCGGGTTGGTTATCAGGTACAGCTTTTTGTTGCCGATATTCACCGAGGCAGTCGGTGTTTCCGTTGATCCAAACGACAGCTTCGTCAATTCTACGGGCCCGCTAATGGTGATCCCCAGGATGTTTTGCCATGTGGTGTAATTACTGGCGTCTGGCCAACCGGAGAAGGCCGCGAAGGTGAAGTCAGACAAATCGATGCCTGGGGGGTAGAAGGCGCGCGTAATGGTGAAGTCAACATTCGAAGCTCCAATTTCAGCCTGGACCTGGACGGCTTTGCCTGGCTGTGGTGCACAAGCTATGGCATTGACAGAAATAGTATCTGTGACCGTAGGAATCTGGTTGACCAGAGTGTAATTACTACCGATCTGGTAGGAGCTGAACACGAAAGACCCTTCGGCATTTGTGCTGGTGGCCTGGCTGACACTGGCAAGACTGACCGTAGCCCCGGCTACCGGTAGTTGATTTGTATCCAGAACGCGACCGGAGATGGAGGTCACCCGGCTGAAAACACGGATACTGTTGGAAGCGTTACCTTGCACAACGGTAGGCCGTAGACAAAGGTAAGACCCCAGATGGCAATCGCTGCCGTCGCCCAAACATACGTACCTGACGCAGGTAGTCCATTCCTCTAGTTCGGCTTGGCCCAGGCATGTGAGCTGTATTTGCCCGGTTGTTTCTGGTGCTGTCCACAGTACCGTTTTTTGTGAGCTTGTGGTGAACCTACTGATTTGTTGTTGGCCTCCACCCGGAAGATTAGCCACCAGATTAACGTCCGTATTAGGTAAGTTTGTAATCACGGTGATAGCTATAGTATCACCTGTCAGATACGCCGGCTTGTCGGTGCTGAGTGACAATGCGATAGTGTATCCTAATTGGGAAGGGTCTGTGCTCGGGGCGGTCTTTTCCTCAGACAATGTGGCATTCGCGACGGTGGGAACGGATGGGTTTGGGGGCCGGTTTGAGGCAAATGCCTGGAACGGAGAAATAGCGGAACCAATTGTTAATATGCCCAGTATAAGAACGGCGGCCCAAATCCATGAAATGGATCTCATCGTTCACCTCCTTCTGCGTGGCTCAAGGCTATTCTAGCACATTATCAATTACATATCTGTTGCGGCTTTCTGTCATCTTGAGGATCCCGACAGGATTGGGATTATTCATTTGTCATCGCGAGGAGCCCCGATGCAATCGTGGGGACGTGGCGATCTCAGCAAAGGCAGGCGGCATCACCAAGTAGAGATTGCCACGCCCCGATTTGACCTGGGGCTCGCAATTACGGGAGGGGAAACGGCTTGCAAGACCACGAAGCATTAATCTCGAGGCTGCATATTGGAGTTTGATGTCCTGGCGATGGCTGCGGCACCGAGAGCGGAGATGATTTGAGGTTGGGGAGGCATCAAGAGCCGTATGTTTAGTTCATGTTCTACAGCCTTGATAAGCCCGACGTTCAGAGCGCCACCGCCGCAGATAGCGCATGGCTCTTCCAGCTTAATCTTCCTGGCCAGAGAGGAAATCTGGTTGGCTAAGGCGCGGTTGACACCGGCGGCAATGTCTTCTCTAGGTGCGCCTTCGCTGACTCTGCTAATGGCCTCTGATTCGCCGAAAACGGCGCAACCGGTGCCGAATGTAATTGGATTCTTAGACTTAAGCGAAAGCGGGCCGAAATCTTTTAGTTCCAGGCGGAGCACGTTGGCAATGACTTCGATAAAGCGGCCGCTGCCAGCGGCGCATTTTTCACCAACAGCGAAGTTGGTCACCATCCCCTGGTCATTTATCCGTATTGCCTTGGTCGATTGTGCGGACACCTCGATAGCTGTCCTGGCCTGGGGAAAGATGCTGTTTATACCTCTGGCGGTACAGACGATGTCACTGGCTTTCTGGCTGGCGAAAGCTACATTGGCGGCGCCGGTGCCTGTCGCCGTAACATTGGCTATGTCGCCTTCGGCCAGTCTAGTTTGCTTCATAAGCTCCCGTACTATAGTTTCGGCTGCTGTCCGGTAGTTCGCCCCGGAAATGATCACATGATAGGCGACAAGCTCGGAATCACGAGTTATGACGCCCTTACTGTACGCCGAGCCGATGTCGATACCCATGAACCACAACATTTAAGTTTTTATCCTAACCCTAACCCTCTCCCGGCGAGGGAGCGGGAAAAGTCTAGTTGAGATTGCCACGTCGCCCCGATCTCTATCGGGGTCCTCGCAATGACGAAAGGCAAGCGCCTCGCAATGTACAATAAATACCTCCGTCAAGTTGTTTCTTCAATCAAAGAAGGTAGCCTTTTCCAGACGGCGTGGCCTTGTCGAAATAGTCTCGCCTTGGGTCTTTGACTTGGTGAATACCTCCCTTGCCAGTATAGCGGCACCGATCGCCCCGGTGAGCAGGGGCTCCTCCGGGACGAGAAGCTCGCTGCCCAGATTTTCCCTCATTGCTTTAACTATGCCGATATTCTTGGCTACGCCTCCGGTAAGTACCACGTCAGGTTCCAGTTTTAATCTGCGTGCCAATGCTGCCACCCTGCTGGCCAGGGCATCATGAAGTCCAGCGATGATGTCTTCAAGCTTTTCTCCCTGCGATAACAAGGCTACGACTTCTTGCTGGGCGAAGACCGTGCACAGGTTGCTGATAGGGATCTTTCTGGTTGATTTCAACGAAATATGGCCCAGGTCTTCCAACTTGATGCCAAGTGTGTTGGCGGTGACTTCCAGGAACCTGCCGGTTCCGGCGGCGCATTTGTCGTTCATAACGAAGTCAACCAGCTTACCATTTTGAATCTTCATACACTTGGCATCCTGGCCGCCAATGTCGATGGCGGTTCTGACATTGGGAAATAGACTGTATACGCCTCTGGCATGACAGGAAAGCTCGGTAATCTGGCGGTCAGCAAATGGGACGTTTACGCGTCCGTAGCCCGTAGCTACAATGCAGGAAATGTTCTCTAGCTGCAAATTGGCTTGCTCGAGTGCCGCTCTCATGACGTCATTGGCCAGCTGTCGGTGCTCCGGGCCAGTGGGGCCTTTGATGGCGGACAATATCCCGTCGGCCGCGTCCGTCAGTACGACCTTGGTCATGGTGGAGCCTATATCAACACCGGCGAAGTACAAATCAAGCTACTCCAGCGGTTCTTGCTAGCCGATGGTTTCGAGGAAGGCCTCGACCCTGGTTCGTATTTGAGCTATAGCGGCTAAAGAATAGTCATATTCTATGTAGGTGCTGGGAGCACCGAGGCTGTCCAGGTAGTCTTTGAGCGCCGGCATTTCGAAAGCAAACGGGTCACAATATCTGACGAGCAATAAGATGGTACCATCTATTTTCCAGTCTTTGATGATGCCATTCAGATATCCGAAGCGGCTCTGCAGGTCTTTGGCGTAATCTTTTTTAGTCTCGCCGATCCCGGCCTGTCTGAAGGTGCGGGCACAGGTGATTTCTTTCATATAATAATCGGCCAGTCCATCAAGCGGGTCGGGCGTCAGCTTTACATTGCATCTATAGGCTCTCATGCCGCCGCAAGTCTCATCCATGACTACGTTTGCCTTAGCTTCAAAAACCCGCATAATATCAATATCATCCAACGTGCTGCTCCAGATAAGCAGGCGTGATGGTTGCTTTTTGGGGCCGTTGCTACGGTTTTTGACCTCTTCCAGGACCTGACTTATGAGGTCGTTTCCTTCAGTAATGGGCAGGCTCATCAGCGCCTTAACTATCTGGATTAGCTCGGCACCCGACACCAGGGGCGGAGCCGGCTTCGTCAGCTCATATAATTGCTTTACCATGTCCCGTTGTCGGTTGTGCTCTTTAATAGCCGATTCAATCCTGTTGGCCGACATTTTCTGCCCGGTAAATTCCTCGAGGGTTTTTCTGAAGCCATTCAGTTGTGACCTGAAATATTCCATGGACTCTGGACGTATAGTAACGGGCATGTCTATGAAGTGAAAATAGGCATCACCGGTGTAGGATTCCCAAACGCGGGCAGTTTTTTCTTGAGGATCACAGGAATGGGCGGTAACCATGCCGTCGAGGAAATCATTTTTGGCTTTTAGTGCGCAATCGAGACACGTGCGCATAACGGGGCAAAAAGAGCTGGGCAAAGCTCTATCAGCTTCGGTGACGGGCTCTCTGGTGTCGCTGCCTGTCCGATATGGGACAAGGTCGAGTGCAATGAGCATTTCAAGTGGAACATAGACGCAGGGATAACCTATTATCTTCCTGCCGGTTGCTTTGAGTTCTTTAGCTCTGTGCGACCGGTTCAGATAAATCTCCTGAACTCTGCCCAGACCCTGACTCTTATCTGACATCGCCGATAGTTTGATAAGCTGAATTTGCTGATCTCACCAATCAAATCCCTCCTGCTTTCTTACGTTCTTATAGTGCTCCATAGTTTCCTCAAATGGTTCGGCTCTGGCTAAAGCATCTTCAGGATTGAACAATCTGAGGTCTACGATATCCCCTTCGATGCTCAGGGAAGGCACCTTTAAGGTTTCCATTAATACGTTCGCCACATAAGGCAGATGCGTGGAGGCGCTGCGGCAACTGATAAGTGGATGAAGCATAGCGCCATCGCATTTCCACTCTCTGGCATATTTAAGGTATGGATAGGCAAAAGAACCACCGAGCATGTTCTGCTTCCTGGCGTCTTCATAGTAAGCGGTAAAAACCTGCAGGCTAAATCTAGTGATCCGTTCCAATGGGTCGTTGACGTGGCTGAGGTCGATGGGTATGGGGGGACGGTAGCCGAAGCTTTCAACGACAAAGTTCCAGCCCCGCTCAGCTAATTTGTCAAAAAATCCCAGGCTGTGCCAGGGTGGTAACTCGGCGAATACCAGCCGGTATTTCTCATCGGGAATGGCGCCTATGCGGTTATCCACCCTATCTTTCACTTCTTGGTACATATTTTGATATAGCTGCAATGAATCTTTGAGGTCGCCAGCCAGGAAAAGGGCTGCCGGCATAGCGCTCCAGAAGTCCCGGCTGTGCATGGGGCACGGTTCCGCCTTGCGTAACTCATTGACCTCATGCCATACGCGATTCACTTCTATCATGAGGTTTACCGTTTCATCCAGCTTGGCCCAATCCATCTTACGGCCCAGCATGCTTTCGACGAATGCGACGAAGCCCCTGAGATGCTTTACTCCCAGATCGACCATTCTCTCGTAGCTGCCTTCGATGAAGAATTCCTTGTTTCCTGGCGTCGGCGCCTCCAATGTCCATATTGGAACGTCCATATAGCGGCCAAGCGCTTGGAACCACTTGTACCTGGCATCGCAAATAGCTGCTGAAGCCATCAGGAATAGGGGTTTAGGCATGCCTCCAAGGGGGGCCTCCGGTGGTATCTGGCCTTTAAGGTCTCTCATCATCCGTGAGGTATAGCCCAGGCTGGTTCGGCTATAGCCGCAGAGATGTGTGGGGAAGCCATCGGCATCACACCGGTCGAGATATTGCTGTGCCACTCCAAGTGCTGCGGCGATGGCGCCATAATTTTCCGGGTAGACGACCTCAACATCCATAGCTTTGAGGATGGGATCGCCGTAATACCAGTTAAGCATAGCCCAAACAGCCGGTTTGCCCGCCTGCATAGCTTCCACTCCCTTGAGATAGGTCTCATTGACCTTAGCCCGAAGGGGGTACATCGACTTCAGCCGGTTTATGACTTTCTTTTTCTCCTCAGTAACCATAGATGGTTTCCTCTTTGAATTCAGGCGACAGTATGACTCATATACGCATATGATACAATAGGCGATAGCGTGAGGGCTAATTCACCAGGTCAGTACAACTTTTGACAAAGAAGATCGATATAGCTATTGACAATCATTGAAATGAATAGTAGTGTTGTAGTCAACATGGCGCAATAAACCTTACTACGAGAAAAGTTAGTTGGTCTCTGGGGGCTGGGTAATGAGTAGGACAAATATCAAAGTTGCCAGTGAACGAAAACTCAGGATACGGTACAGGCATTTCCTGGATTCTCTGTTTGAGGGATGCCAGATCATTGACTCTGATTGGCGCTATGTGTATCTGAATGAGGCCGCTGCCACACATGGCCACGGGACCAAGAAACAGCTACTGGGCCGCACTATGATGGAATGCTATCCGGGCATTGAAAATACCGAGATGTTTGCCAGACTGCGCAACTGCATGGAAAAACGTATTTCAGCCCGCATGGAAAATGATTTTATTTTTCCTGACGGCACAAAGGGCTGGTTTGAGCTTCGTATTGAACCCGTGCCGGAAGGTCTCATGATACTATCCATGGACATTACCGAGCGTAAGAAGGCAAAAGGTGCACTGGTAGAGAGTGAGAGGCGTTTTCGCTTGGTGGCCGAGAATGCCACGGATGTCATTTGGACCGTGGACATGAACATGCGGCCGACATATATCAGTCCCTCGATTTCCCGCCTGTTAGGCTACAGCGCAGAAGAAGCCAGGGCGACGAGGATGGAAGATGCCTTTACGGCCGCCTCATTCAAGGCGGCCATGAAAGCTCTTGCCGAAGAGTTCAAGAAAGAGGATATGAAAGATAAGGATATAACCAGATCGCGGATGATGGAATTAGAGCTGTGTCGTAAAGACGGTTCCATCGTACCTGTCGAAGTAAATTTCACTTTTCTGCGGGATGCCGATGCGCAGCCTCTCGAGATTTTGGCGGTAGCCCGCGATATCAGCAATCGAAAGCAAGTGGAGGAGAAAGATAGACGCAGCACCAAAAATTTGCTGGAAGCCATGGAAAAAACGATCCGGGCCATGGCCACGATAGTCGAGATGAGAGACCCGTATACTGCTGGTCATCAGCGGCGGGTGACTCAACTGGCTTGCGCCATAGCCCAGGAAATGGGACTTTCGACCGATCAGATCAATGCGCTGCGCCTGGCCGGGCTCGTTCATGACATCGGCAAGGTACGAGTACCGGCTGAAATTCTTACCCATCCTGATGGACTAACCGAGGCTGAATTTAGCATGATTAAGACGCATCCGCTTACCGGCTACGAGATACTACGGAAGATGGATTTGCCGTGGCCCATCGCACAAATTGTCTATCAACATCACGAGAGAATGGACGGCTCGGGCTATCCCCTGGGTCTGTCAGGTGACCAGATCATCTTAGAAGCAAGAATCTTGGCTGTAGCTGATGTGGTTGAGGCAATGGCGTCTCACCGGCCCTATCGGCCAGCTATCGGGCTGGGATTAGCGTTAGATGAGATCTCACAGAAAAGTGGGACACTATACGACTCTGCGGTAGTAGATGCTTGCACGCGGCTCTTTTACGAGAGGGACTTTAAGCTCGAGTGAGAGTCGAGGCCAGTTTAAGTACAGGATTTGCATATATCTACGCGCCATTCAGATGACACGGGTGTCCATCTTATGTGCGTCCCTGTAAGACCTGTCCTATAACACTCGTTTTAGTCTGGGGTTAGGGGTGATGCCGGGGATTCGGCCACGTTTGGCGATTGCTTTGCCGGCAACATCGTGGAGGTCGGCGGTGAAGTCGATGGGTGGGGCGCCGCTTATGTAGTTGCCGACGCCGAAGAAGTCTACTGGTGCGCCTTCCTCCAGAAAATACCTGATACGCTCTGGGTTAAGGCCGCCGCTGACGAAGATCTTAACCTCTTTAAAGCCAGCCAGGTCTAGCCTGGCCCTGGTTTCCTTGACCAGGTCGGCAGTGACTCTGCCTCGTTCACCGGGGGTATCGAGCCGGACTCCCTGTAGCTTTCCTTTGAGTTCCTGGGCGACGAGTATGCTTTCCTCGGGCTCATCTTTGAAGGTGTCCACCAGGGCGATGCGCGGCACTTCCGGCGGCATTTGTTTATCGAATGTCTTCATGGCGGTGACGGTATCTCCCATTATTATAATCAGGGCATGGGGCATGGTGCCGGCTGGCTGAACACCGGCCAGCCTGGCGCCAGAGATGCTGGCGCAGCCGACACAACCACCCACCACGGCGGCATATTCCATTACGCCTGCAACCAACGGGTGTATGTGGCGGGCGCCGAAACTGATTACCGGGATACCGCGGGCGGCATCAACGCATTCCCTGGCTGCCGTCGTCCAGCCACTGCAATGGGCTAGCATGCCCAGATAAACTGTCTCATAGATGCCGTAGCTCTGGTACGGAGCGGTTATGCGTAAGGCCACTTCTTTACGCTGCATGGGCGAGCCTTCGGGCAAGGCCCAGACCTCGCGGTTTCCTTCGGGCAGGACTTTTTCCAATAAGGTTTTGACTTCCTCGATGCCGCAGAGCAGGCCGGCGCGGGTGGGGAAGACCTCCATGGTGGCTATAGGATTTATTCCTTCGTTCTTGAGTATTTCCACGGTACGGGTGAAGTAAATATCGGTGGTATCCCCCTTCAGAATGAAATCCGGTATCTCAAAGCGGGGCTTTGGTAACTCGGTGGTGGTGACTCTGGTCAGCTTACAGCCCAGTACTTTTTTTATGTAATCAAGTGCCCAGGCATGCTCTTTTTCATCGATATCCGCCACGCAATCAACCGGCACTTCAACCGGGTAATGGCGGACTCTGGCCTCCATGGCGCCTATCAATACGCAGATATGGGTCAGGACGCCGCAGACGACTACCGTTTCCGGTCTTAGTTTTTTGAGCTCGTCATCCAGCGTGGTGTTATGGAACAGGCTGTAACTCTTCTTGGGTATTATCTTGCCCGGATATTTCTTGAATTCCGGTATGACTTCAGATTCTATGGTGCCTTCGATAGCGTGAGGCGGAAACATAGCAAACTCGGGATCATCCTTGTCATGGTGGTCGCAAACATAAAATATCTTGGAGCCTTTGGCCAGCTCCTGTTCGAAAAGTTTCTGCATGTTAGGGATAATGCGGCGTGCACTCGGGCCGCAATAAAGGGGATAGCCTTCTTCCATAAAGCCACGTAGCATATCAGCGACTACTATCGCTCTGGCCATTCGTCTCCTCCTTGCTCTTCGCTGTAAAAACCTCCTCTGAGTTATCGCTTGGCTGTTAACTCTCAGTCTATCTTCAAATTGGCGTGTACGCAAGCACGGGACGGGGTGGATATGGAGGATGTCGAGATCAGCGACAGTTCGGCTAGCTGAGTTCACAGCTGGCTTCTAGTACTTTGATATACTCTTGCAGCAGGTCGGCTGCCTGGGCCCGGCTACCATTTTCGAGTGCGGAAAGGGTTTTTTCCAAGATGTCGACTTCGTGAGTCAGTTGGGCGGATATATCGGCCAGAGAGCCGCAGCAGGGAGTCATCCCATCGGCTCGCCACAGGAGAGCCTCCTTGATCTCCAGCATCTTCTTTACATCTTTTATGACCTGTTTTGTTTTTCTGGGGTCGGCTATCTCATCCTTGACGGCGCTGACGGTAGCCGTATCAATTATCATCATTGGCTTTTCCCCACTGCAAATCCCCCTTGATCCCCGTAGCGTGAAATCAAATATGAAAAATCAAAGAGCAAAATGACAGATCAAAATTCAAAGGTATCCTTGGTACTAGCCGCACAATATGGAAATTAACGTCCCCCTTTTTGACTTTTAATTTGTATTTTTGATATCTAATCTTTGCTCTTTGCTCTCGAATTAATCTAATGTCTAAAGTGGCGGATGCCGGTGAAGACCATGGCGATATTGTACTTATTGGCGGTTTCGATTACCTCTTTATCTCTTATCGAGCCGCCGGTCTGGATTACAGCAGTTACTCCGCCCTTAGCCCCCACCTCGACGGTGTCCGGGAATGGGATCATAGCATCCGAAGCCATTACGCTGCCCTTAGCAGCATCACCGGCCAGCCTTAGAGATAGCTCTACGCTGACCACTCTGTTGGGTTGACCGGTGCCCATGCCGAGCAGCGTGTTGTCCTTAGCCAGAACGATGCCATTAGACTTGATGTGTTTCACTGCTTTCCAGGCGAATAACATATCGCGCGTTTCAGACTTGTTAGGCTTGCGCTTAGAGACGACCTTTGGCTCAAACTCTTCCTTGGTGTAGTAGTCCTGCTCCTGCACCAGAAAGCCGCCGCTGATGGGGCGCAAATCGATGTTTCCGGTTTTGCCTTGATATGATTGCACGGGCAGCGACAGCAGGCGCAGGTTCTTCTTGTTTTTGAAAATATCGAGGGCCTTGTCGTCGTAGCTTGGGGCAATAATGCAGTCGTAGTGGGTTTTGCCGATTTCGGTGGCCAGGGCTAGGTCAATCGGCCGGTTGCAGGCAACGATGCCGCCAAATGCGGACACGGGATCGCCGGCCAGCGCTCGCTTATAGGCTTCGATCAGGTCGCTATTGCTGCACAGGCCACAGGTGTTAGTGTGTTTGACGATGGCAACGGTTGGTTCGCTGAAGTCGCAGGCCGCGTTCCAGGCGGATTGAAGGTCAAGGAAGTTATTGAAAGAGAGCTCGGGCCCGCTGATCAGCTTGACCGACGTCATACCGGCGGGTTTTGGTTTTATGGACTGTTCGGCGTAGAGCGCCGCTTTCTGGTGAGGGTTTTCTCCATAGCGCAAATCGTATAGCTTCTTCATGGCTATGGTCATGTTTTCCGAGAAGCTATCATCGTCTTTCAGGTACTGTGCGATGGCCGTATCGTACATGGCTACATGCTGGAACGCTTTTTGAGCCAGCCTCATTCGGTCCTTGAATTCCACCCTATTCTGGCGCAACTTCTCGGCCACCGTATCGTAGTCAGCGGGATCCACGACGACAAGGACGGAGGGGAAGTTCTTAGCGGCGGCGCGTATCATGGTCGGCCCGCCGATGTCGATATTCTCCAGCGCATCATCGAGGGAAACATTTGGCTTGGTTACAGTCTGGACAAAGGGATAGAGGTTTACTACCACCATATCTATGGTCTGAATCTTGTTCTTGGCCAGCTCGTCCATGTGCTGGGGAACTTCGCGCCTGGCGAGTATGCCACCATGGACTGCCGGATGAAGCGTCTTTACCCGACCGTTGAGGATCTCGGGGAAACCGGTCAGATCAGATATGCTGTGGACTTTTATTCCCTCGGCCTCGATCGACTTCTTGGTGCCGCCAGTGCTGAAGATTTCGATGTTCGAATCTTTCAGTTTACTGACGAAATTGACGAGTCCTGTCTTGTCGGAAACGCTGACTATGGCGCGCACGTTAGCCTCCTTAAGTAATGATTATTTGCTTGCTTCGGGTGGATGGCATAACTTTACCAATTTTTCTTACATCGGGCAAGACCCTGGTAAGCTCAGCGACACGCTGGGGCGAGCAAATAATGACCATGCCTATGCCCATGTTGAATACCTGGTATATTTCCGCTTCTTTGATTTTGCCTCGCTCCTGGATCAGCCTGAAGATTGGGGGAACTTGCCAGGTATCCTTGTTGATTTGGGCGGTCAGGCCTTTGGGAAGGATTCTGGGGATGTTTCCTGCAAATCCGCCTCCGGTGATGTGGGCCAGCCCTTTGACCATCGGTAAAACCGGCTTCAGCTCTGAATAGTAGCAGCGGTGAGGTTCGAGAAGTTCTTCGCCGAGAGTCCGCTTCAGTTCGGGGTAGAAGACCTGTAACGACGCCGGATCTCGGTCTACGTCGAACACCTGGCGCACCAACGAATAGCCGTTGGTATGAAGCCCGCTGGAAGGCAGGCCCAGTACGATATCGCCTAAAGCGATGTCCTTGCCGTGGAGTATGTTTGCCTTTTCTACCGCCCCCACGATAAAGCCGACGAGGTCATAGTCATCATCATGGTACACGCCAGGCATCTCAGCGGTTTCGCCGCCGATGAGGGCACAGCCAACGTTCTTACAAGCTTGAGCCATGCCGCTGACGATGCTCTCCACTTTTTTCGGCAGCAGTTTGCCCATGGCTATATAGTCAAGAAAGAAAAGTGGACTGGCCCCACAGGTGAGGATGTCATTGACGCAGTGGTTGACTAGATCCATGCCTACGGTGTTGTGCTTGTCTAAAGATGCAGCGATTTTGAGTTTGGTTCCCACTCCGTCAACGCTGGAAACCAAAACCGCATCGGCGTAGCCCTTCAGTTGGAACATGCCGCCGAACAAGCCGATATCGGTCAAGACCTCAGGTCTGGAAGTAGATTTAGCCAGCCGTTTAATCAGATCTTTGGCTTTATCGGCAGATTGGATATCGACGCCGGCCTGGGCATAAGCCTCACGATCCGCCGAGTTCACTTAAGCTCCCTGAAGGTATGGCTTCTAGAGCTAATTTGTCCATCTCCAGCTGCACCGGGATGGGGTATTCTCCGGTAAAACAAGCCAGACAGAAGATCTCCTTGGGTAAGCCCACTGCCTCTATGAGGCCGTCGATGCTTATGTAACCGAGAGAGTCGGCTCCTATGGCGTCTCTTATCTCCGGTATAGTCTTCTGGGCAGCGATAAGCTCCCACCTGGTGGCCATGTCCACCCCGAAGAAACAGGGGTGACGGATGGGTGGTGAGCAGATGCGCAGATGCACCTCTCTGGCGCCGGCTCGTTTGAGCATGGCGACCACCTTAGGAGTTGTGGTGCCGCGGACAATGCTATCATCTACGACTACAAGTCTTTTTCCGCCGATGGTTTCGGATAGGGGGTTGAATTTCACCTTAACGCCGAGGTCTCTTAGCCTCTGGTCAGGCTCGATGAAGGTGCGTCCGACGTAACGATTCTTGATTAGGCCCTCGCAGTAGGGAATGCCGGAGGCTTTGGCATAACCGATGCCGGCGGCAGTGGCGGAGTCGGGGACCCCCATTACCACATCAGCTTCGACAGGATGTTCTCGAGCCAGTATTCTACCCATGGCTTCACGTACCGGATAGAGCAGCTTGCCCTGGATAATACTGTCAGGCCGGGCGAAGTAGATATACTCGAAGATGCATAAGGCTTTTTGAGTGCTCTCTTCCATGAAGCTCCTGACGCCGTTCTTATTTATGACCACTATTTCGCCAGGTTCGATTTCCCGGATAAATTGCGCTCCGATATGGTCGAAAGCGCAGTTCTCCGAGGCAATTACCCAGCCGCCATCAATCGTGCCGAGGCAAAGCGGTCGCACTCCCATAGGGTCGCGCACTCCGATCAGCTTGTCTTTGGTCAAAATAACCAGCGAGTAAGCGCCTTGCAGTCGGCGCATGGCATACTTTATCTTGTCCACGATGTTTCTTTCCGTGGAGGCCATGATGAGATTGGCGATGACCTCCGAATCGGTGGTGGTAGTGAAGCTGCGTCCGAGCTGGCAGAGCTCATCGTGGAGAAATTTGGCATTTATTATGTTGCCGTTATGTCCCAGGGCTATAGTTGAGGAATTCGATTCTAGTAGTACAGGTTGGGCGTTGCATGCCCGGCTGGAGCCGGTCGTGGAATATCTGGTGTGGCCGATGGCGATGTAGCCTTTAAGTCCAGCCAGCTCCTCCTCGGTGAATGCCTGAGAAACGAGCCCCATGGAAGTGTGAACGCAGATATTCTTTCCGTCTGAAGTGGCTATGCCCGCGCTTTCCTGACCGCGATGTTGGAGGGCATAAAGACCAAAGAAGGTAATCCGCGCGACATCTACTCCATGGGCGTAGATGCCGAATATACCACAGCTTTCATGCATAGCTGAGTTACCATAAGATTATACGTTATTTCGTATGCGTGGGTCAATTTTTGAGTTGGTTCTTATCCGGCTGGGACGTAGTACTTTACGGTAGGCCGACTTGGCGCTCTTGTGAGAGCATAATTTCATGGGGCTGCTCATAAGATTACGTCGATGCTCTCACTTTTTTGTTAGAAAGAAAGATTAGTTGTAAAATTACTAGGCAAGAGAACAGCACGCTCATGCGGGAAATCTAAAAATAAGTATTTGTAACTATAGGTCACGAAATGGAAAACGAATCAAAGCATACACAACAAAATATAGCCAAATGGGATAAATGGGCGCCATCACTCGATAATAACAGCTGGAGAAATAGCTATTTAAGAAGAGCGCAAAGTGCTGTAATCTCTTTATTAGACTTAAAAGAAAACGCGTCTTTTCTTGATGTTGGCTGTGGGACCGGGTGGGCATTAAGGCAGATTGCCAAATTGGTGGACGAGAAGGGCCAATTTTATGGCGTTGATTTGTCTTCCAAGATGATCGCTAAAGCCAAGGAGAATTTCAGAGGCAGGGGCAATTTTCATTTTATCACTGCAAATGCGGAATCAATCCCGCTCGAAAGTAATTTCTTCGATTTTATTGTTTGCACCAACTCTTTCCATCACTATTTCGATCCCGTTAAGGCCTTGAAAGAGATGCGGCGCCTGCTCAAACCCGGCGGGAAAACCTATATACTTGATCCTACTGCGGACAGGTGGTTTATGAAGCTGGCAGATAAACTCTCAAAATTTTTCGAGCCCGAACGTATGAAATTCTATAGTACCAGAGAATTTCAAGAACTATTCACGACCTCAGGTTTAAAGTATGTGGATACAAAAGCAGTTGACATGCGTCAGAAAATTCATATTGCTGAGCGACAACGCTGAATATCCACGCCAGCCCCACGTTGCTTATATTTCTCTCAGCGGTCTACCCTTAGCATCCTTTTGTAAATACGAGCCAGTTAGAATCAAGATACCTTCGATAAATCCCCAGAGGCCGCCGAGTCCTGCGGTTACCAAAGTAACTACGATTTGGGCTACACCTATGCCAATGTAGCCGAGATAAAAGCGATGAACTCCCAGCCAGCCGACAACGATCCCCAATACTCCGGCAACTATTTTGGACTTTTCGCCCACTCCACGTAGCTGAACACCGCATTTGACGCAGACTTCCGCGTTCGGGTCAGTTGGCTGAGCGCAGTTCTGGCAAAAAACTCTGCCGGTAGTCGGCCTGCAGCCGCATGACAGACAAACGACGGCTTGCTGTGCTATCTCCTTGCCGCAGTTTCTGCAATACATCTAAAACCTCCTCCTGTTGCGAAATCTATATATAAATTGCTGGAAATGACGTTCTGCATTTAAGAAGGTGTAAGTGGGCCGTCATTGCGAACTATTTTCCATTCCGTCATTGCGAGTCCGATGCAGTCGGGCGTGGCAATCTCGCCTGGTGATCATGTCTGCCTTTGCTGAGATCGCCGCGTCCCCCGATACATCGGGGTCCTCGCGATGACAGAAAGAACATAAATTGCTGGCAAAAATTTTGCTATCTGGTTGAAATATAAGCCCATCTGATTACCTTGTCAATGCCCGTATCAGCTTCTGCTCTCGTCACGGAGTTGGGACAAAAATCACATATTATGATTTGCATAGACCATATAATATTTTTTGATGTCGGGTATCGTTATCAACATTGACCCTGTCATAGTGCAGTTAGGGAGCTTTCAGCTGCGATGGTATAGCCTGGCGATCGTGGCAGCTGTGCTTGTGGCTACCGTGATAGCTGCCCGTGAGGCCAGGAAAAGGGGACTTCAGGTTGAAAGCATCTACGGCCTCTTGCCCTGGCTACTTATATCGGGTATAGTAGGCGCTCGGCTGTTCCACGTCATTGATTACTGGCAGTACTATTCAAGCCATCCGCTGCAAATAATCCAGTTTCAACAAGGCGGCCTGGCGATATGGGGAGCCTTAATCGGTGGAAGCATAGCCACCATCGTATATACCAAGCTGAGACACATAAAGTTGGGTGTCCTTTTGGACACACTGGTCCCGGCGTTGCTTGTAGCCCAGATAATCGGCAGGTTCGGCTGCATAATCAACGGCGACGCCTACGGCGGCGTTACCAGCCTTCCCTGGGGCTTTGTTTATGTCCACCCCAACGCTATGATTCCGGAAAATCTGGTTGGCGTGCCCACTCATCCTTATCCGGTTTATGAGATGCTGTGGAATGGCTTGGTCTTAATACTAGTTTGGAGATTCCGCCACCTGGTGAAGAAGGATGGCCTTCTGTTCACCGGTTATCTTTCGCTTTACGCCATCGGGCGTCTGATGCTTACCTTCGTACGGCAGGAAAATGCCGTTCTCTGGGGGCTACAGCAGGCACAGGTTCTGGCCATAGCTATACTGATCGTATCGGTGGCCGTCATGCTATACCAGCTGTTGAAGACAAGAAACGCCGTAACCGTTGCCAGCCGGCTGTGATTCATCACACCTGGTCGTAAAGAAGACTTAGCGCGATTTCTCTTTGAGCCACTTGAGCGCCGTGGTAACGGCTTTTTCCTCCAGGCGCAATCTGTGGCCGGCATCGGGAATTAAGACGATTTCCTTAGGCTGGCCGGCGCGCTCGTAAAGTTGGCGGGCGTGTTCTACCGGTACCAGGTCGTCTTTCTCGCCGTGAATCAAAAGGAGGGGGCGAGGCGAAATCTTGTCTACCCAGCGAATAGGCGAGACCGTGTTGAAACCATCAAGCCATTCGTCTATCGACGGCGGAAAGTCCTTATCCCTTATCAGTTCTATGTTCCGGAAATGGGCAATGGTATTGATAGCTTGCTCCCTGTTCGACAGGAAACTGAAAGTGGCCGGAGAGGCGAAGGTTACCAGGGCTGATATCCTCGGGTCTTTAGCGGTTACGTAAACACTTGCCGCAGCGCCGGCGCTGGAGCCGAGGACGCAGATATGCGACCGGTCAACCTCAGCCAGGCTGGCCAGGTAATCAATAGCCGCCTTCAAATCACGTGTCCAGCCCAGCATATCCAGGTTGCCCTGGGCGGGGCCGCAGCCTCTAAAGTTGAAAATCAAAGTTATGAAGCCGGCATTGCAGAAGCGTTGAGCTAATCCGGGATATCCGCTATCGCCGGTGCTGGGCTGTTGTCCGGACGGAATGCCATGACACAGGATCAGTCCGGGACAGGGCCCTTTTATTTCCGGCAGGCGTACCTCACCGGGAAGGCGAAGCCCATCAACTGTAAGTGTGAAGTCGCGTTTCATGAATTTAGAGTAACTCCTCTGGGTTGTTGCGAACCGTTTTCCATCCTGTCATTGCGAGCTGAGCGTGGCAATCTCTGCTTGGTGACCACGTCTGCTTTGCTGAGATCGCCACGTCGCTACGCTCCTCGCGATGACAAATGATGATACCCCCGATCATTTCGCGGCTCCTTGCGATGACATAAAAGAGCGAAGCCCTTGGCAATTACGTTCTCCATTTAAGCGGTGTGATGTGGGCTGTCATTGCGGAGCTTTTCTCCCTCCTGTCGTTGCAAACCATTTTCCCGCCTGTGATTGGGGAACCCTTTTTCTCTTCTGTCATTGCGAGCCCCGATCGCATAGGGCGTGGCAATCTCATAGTTCATCGTAAAGATCCCGCCACTCATCATTCATGATATTAATAAGGTCAACTTTGTTATGTCTTGACCCGCCTTTGATTTGCTTCTCCCTGGCAATCGCACTCTGTATGTCATCACATGCCTCATAGTATACAAGTTTAACTACATTGTATCGTTTGGTGAAACCCTCCACTAGTTTCTCCTCATGCTCATGAACCCTCTTTCTTAAGTCGTTGGTAACACCCGTGTATAACACTCTATTGTTCTTATTCGTCATTATGTAGACATAGCACTGCTTATACATATTTGTCTCTGTACTAGATTGCCGCGTCGCCCCGATTGCATCGGGGCTCCTCGCAATGACAGATAGGTAAATGCTCTCGTTTTATTTAATTTGGCTCGGTTTCAGCAGTATCAGAAATTCTTTATTACCTTCGGCGCCCAGTATAGGTGAGGCCACCAGTCCGCGTAATCTCAAATCATGCTCGGTTATCCAATTGATGAAGCGGCCAAGCACTCTGGCGTGAATCTGCGGGTCTGCAATTATACCGCCTTTGCCCACCTCTTTTCTTTGTGCTTCGAATTGAGGTTTGAACAGGACTATTATATGGCCGGGCTCTTTGAGATGACCCATAATAGCGGGCAGAACTTTGGCCACGGATATGAACGATAAGTCCATGGTGGCTATATTTACCTTTTCTGGCAGAGTGAATGTGTAACGGGCATTCACTCGTTCCATGACCACCACTCTGGGGTTCTGTCTCAGTTTGTAATCGAGCTGTCCGTAGGCGACATCGATGGCATAGACACGCCCGGCACCACGCTGTAGCAGACAATCAGTGAAGCCACCAGTCGAGGCCCCGATGTCCATCGCCGTCATTGAAGTGACATCTAACTTGAACTCGTCTAAGGCATGAGCCAGCTTTATGCCGCCGCGGCTGACATAGGGCAGCTTCTCGGCCAGCGCAAGGCTGGCGTCTTCCTCAACCAGGCTGCCCGGCTTGACAATAGCCCTGCCGGCCACGGTAACTTTGCCCGCCATGATAAGCGCCTGCGCTTGCCTCGTATTCTCTGCTAGGCCTCTTATCACCAGCGTGCGGTCCAGTCTTTGCTTTGACATATACCAGTACCGGAACCTACTTATATTCCAGGCCGAAATTAGTGGCGCCCTGCCAATCGATGCTCACCAATTTTCTGTAATGAACGGAGTAGAGGTGTTTGGGCGTTTTAGGGTCGCCATGGATGGCGACGACCTCACCGCTAAACAGAGTATGGTCACCGCATGGCATTTCGGCGACAACCTTGCACTCGTAGGCTACTGTCACTCCTTCAATAAGCGGCGGTTTGACCACTTTGGCAGGAGCTGCTTTTAACCCCGCGGCGGCGAATTTGTCCGTGTTGCGCCCTGATTTTATCCCACATAGCCAGGCAGCCTTGGCTTGCGCCTCCGACGGAAAACAAAGTACGAACTCTCGGCAACTCTGTATGCACTCATGCGTATATCGTGGGTGTCCTACGGCGACCGCGATCATCGGCGGCTGCAGGCAAGTGAATGTCCACCAGGCCACGCCCATGACATTTGGCTTACCTTGCTTGTCCACGCTCGTCAGCAACGTGTAAGGATACGGTGAACTTAATTCTAGTGCCTTACTTAGGTCTATTTCTGCCATCGAAATCTCCTTTCCTGCTGTTAAGGACTATCATATATGGGCAAGCTCTGGCTGGCAACTAAGACAGTTCGGAGGGAACCACTGTTCATAGAACAGATGATTATCTTCCCGGTCAACGAGTACCACAGCGCCCGGAAGGGCTTGAGTTTGATGAACGGCGGCGGCACCTCCAGCTGTATTTTCTCGCCACCGGGAATTCATTTATACGGTCAACCTCTGATTTCAAACTTAATATCTCATCATGCTGGCCTTTTGCCAGCAGCTCATCGATGCGTTGTGACATTTTCCAGGCTGCTGTCAGTCGCCGCTCGCTTATTCTGGCCATCCGTTCGGTGATAACTCCGTGTTTCAATTTTACCTGGTTAAGGTGCAGTATGGCTTCGTAGGCGGTATCCACAATCTGCTGGCGGGTCATCCATTTCGTCTCGTAGTTCAAGGAATATTTCCAGGTTGGCGATACCAGCGCCTGCCGGTATTCTTCCAGTTTCCGGAACAGTATGCGGTAGCCGAACCGTTCAGGATGCTCGAAACCCAGGCTGCCCGGGTCGAGGAAGGGCGCCAGCGGGGAGGTGAACATGGACAGGCGCTTATCGCCTTTGAATTTGTCCAGCAGGCGGTCGCAATAGTCGATAGTATCCATGGCCGACTGCGCCGTTTGCCCGGGCAAGCCGATCATGAAGAAGACGTCCAGGCGGCGGCAGCCGACGTCGAGGGCATCGCCGAGCGTCTGCTCCAGCGCCTCGGTGGCATAGGGTCTGCCGATGGTCTTCCTGATTTCGGGGTCGTGGGATTCGGGCGATATCTCCAGGTTGAAGCTGGGACAAGCCCGGCTCATGCGCCGCAGGAATTCCTTCGAGGCGGGATAGAACAGCTCAAGGATGAACTGGTTCTTCACCTTGTTCTTCCGGATCAGGTCCAATACCCGATGGGCATAATCATCTCCTGCCTGCCGCAGGTCGCCCAGTATGAAAATAGGCCCGTTGCTGAAACGCGCGATCTGCTTGATGTCTCGAATCACCGCCTCGGGAGAACGGAAGGCGGGCTTTCGCCGGTTGTAGAAGCTTTTGAAGGCCGCAGCCGAGCCTCCGCAGATGACGCAGTTCTCGGTGCAGCCGCGACAGGTGATAACTGCGGTTATGGGATAACGGGTCCAGTCCTTAACCGGCGTGTAGCTGATGAGGTCGCGGTACCTGATTACGGAGCGCACCACGTGGCCGTAGTGGTTGAGCATGACGTTGTCGAGCTCATCGGGGACGTGCGTGAAGGGGTTTTCCCGTATCTTGCCCTGGCTATCTTTCCAGGCCAGGTTGGGCACAGCTTCCGGTGGTCGGTTTTCTCCTCAGGCAATCCATTAGCTGGCGGAAGGGCTCTTCCGTAGAATCGCCCCTGAGCACATAGTCAATCTCCGGATATTGCATCAGCTCTTTGTAGAAATAGGAGGAGGAAAAGCCGCCGAAGATGACCTTGGACTCGGCGTGGTACTTCTTCACGATTTTCGCTACCTCGATAGCGCCGTGGCAGTGCAGCATCCAGTGCAGGTCGATGCCGAACATCGGCGCCTTCAGGTGCTTGATGAACTTCTCGGCGTCAAACCTCTTATCCCTCAGCATGCGAACGGCAAGGTTGACGATGCGAACACGATAGCCGGCGCGCTCCAGATACTCGGCAATGCTGGTGAGGCCGATGGGGTACATCTCGAAGACGTATGAGGGCGGGATCAGATCGCTGACCGGTCCGTAAAGTATGGTTTTCCGGCGGAAATCGTAAACGCTGGGAGCGTGGAGCAGAATCAGATCGATTGACATTTCAGATCAAAAATAAAAAATCAAATATCAAAAATACAGATCAAAAGTCAAAGATTCACTGTTTACTTATCATCTCGAAAGTGTTGGCTGAAGCTCTGCATTTTTTATGTATTCCTTTACCTTTACCCTGCCGCCGCAGGAAATTTAAAGAGTAACAATAAAAAAGTTCACCCGTATGACCGGGGAAATCCCCCTTGATCCCCCTTTTCCTAAGGGGGACAGTTATGGGGGACTATTTTGATGGTCGCACGCATGCCTCTCCCTTTCCCATGGGCATACTATCATTGTTCTTCCCGTCCTCGTGAGGACCCCGATGTATCGGGGTAAAGGGAGAAAGAGAGGGATTTTTAAAATCTTTTGCCGTTTGATTTGTCATTTTGACCTATGATATTTGACCTTTGATCTTAGAATACCTTGGCCAGAATAT
>CAVVVB010000005.1:0-42006 GCA_963751585.1 uncultured Chloroflexia bacterium
GAGGAAAGGCAATCGAATGGGACAGAGAAATGTCTATCGCTAGAAAAAACCTCGACTGGCAGTCACAAGCGGCATTATCATTGGACCCTGAAAGGGGCCGTCTACTCCACGACAAATATGCTATTGCCGGACCAGCTTGCAGTATGTGCGGTAAATATTGCGCTATGGCTTTGGTAGAAAAATACTTAGGAATCTCAACGATTAGATGCTGAATGCATAGGCATGGTTAAGCATGAACGCAGAAATAATCTCTGTTGGTACTGAACTTCTCTTGGGGGAGATAATTGATACAAACTCCGCCTATCTTGCCAGCCAACTGCCTCTTCTCGGCCTGGATCTTCACTTCATCTCCACGATAGGCGATAACCAGCAGAGATTGATCGATGCATTAAAGCAAGCCTGGCAAAGGTCAGAGATAATTATTACTACCGGTGGTTTGGGGCCAACCCAAGACGATATCACCCGTGAGGCTATTTCAGAGTTCCTCGGAGAGGAACTTACTATCGACAAGACACTAGTTAACAAATTCGAAGAACTGTTCCAACACTTCAAAACGAAGATGCCTCAAAGCAACATCAAACAGGCCTCAATAATTCCCTCGGCCAAAATTGTTCAAAACCCGCGCGGGACGGCACCAGGTTGGTGGGTAGAACGCGATAACCGGATAATCATAACAATGCCTGGCCCACCGCACGAGATGGAATACATGTGGGCAAATGAAATATTCCCGCTTTTGCAGCGGAGGATAGATGCCGCTGTAATCATTTCCAAAACGCTTAAGACCTTTGGTCTGGCAGAATCTGACGTAGACGAGCGGGTAAGTCCCTTCCTTTCGGCCAAGAATCCTACGCTGGCCACGTACGCTAAGAGCGACGGTGTTTACCTGCGCATAACTGCCAAGGCTTTTGCCAAGGACAAAGCTCAAGAACTCCTAGTTCAACGAGAGGCTGATCTCAGGACAATTCTTAATGACTATATTTGGGGAACGGATTATGATACGCTTGAAAGCGTTGTTGGAGCGTTACTTACAACAAAGGAACTAAGTTTATCTACGATGGAATCTTTTTCCGGTGGTTTGCTCGCCAATGTCATTACAAACATACCCGGGAGCTCAAAATACTTCAAGGGAGGCCTTATTGCCAACTCTGATGCGGCAATATCAACTTTCGGCCTCGATTTGCAGGTCATATCTAGATATGGTGCCGTTAGCGCCGAAGCAGCTGAGGCTATGGCAGCACTAGCAAGAGAAAAGCTGAAGGCCACTATCGGTATCGGTCTCTCCGGAGCTGCGGGAACGGAGGAAGCGGAGGACAAAGAGGTCGGCACAATCTTTATCGGCCTCGATAACGGACGTCGTAAACAGAGTTACGCTAGATATTATCCCGGTAATCATCAACAATTGAAGCAAAGAGCGGTCATATCAGCACTTTTTGAATTGAAGAAATTTCTGCTTTAGGGGGAACCATGCACCTGATTATCGACGGTTACGGAGAGAATCCAAAACTGATGGAGGATGAGCAATTCATCTATGAAATGCTTGACTCGTATCCCGCCCGAATTGGGATGACTAAAATCTCAGCGCCGTTAGTGATAAGATACATCGGATCTAAGCCTGAAGACTGGGGAATTTCCGGATTCGTCTTCATCGCAGAGAGCCATATCAGTCTCCATACTTTCGTGGAACGATGCTATGTTAATATCGATGTATTCTCTTGCAAAGATTTCAATGCTAGACAAGTTGTTAATGACTTCCGAGATAGATTGCAACTGAATAGAATTTCCAGTCGCTTAATAAACCGTGATCTCAGCACAGCAGATATAGCTGAAGAGTCCGATATTTCATTGCAGGTCCAATCTGACCGATGAAGAACATAGGAGAGCTGCTCTCACCGCCACATAACTTCGCTGGACTAACACCTCCTCACAGCAATCTAGAAACAGCTAAAGTTGTAGTTCTGCCCGTCCCTTATGACAGTACTACGGAGTGGCATGGTGGAACTCGCGAAGGGCCACATGCTGTTATAGATGCCTCACGATATTTGGAACTGTATGACATGGAGCTTCGAAAAGAAACATATAAAGTGGGGATTCACACCCTAGCCGAGGTCCAACCTTCATTTGATAGCCCTCAGAAGATGATTCGTAAAGTTTACCGTATAGCCAAAGAATTAACTAAACAATCGAAATTTCTGGTCATGCTCGGTGGCGAACATTCGCTCAGTCTAGCGATGGTGCAAGCTCTGAGCGAAAAGTTTCAGGATATTTGCGTCTTACAGCTAGATGCGCACGCAGACCTTCGCGATCAATATCTGGGAACCAAGTACGGTCACGCCTGCATAATGCGACGTATACTTGAGTTCTGCCCCATCGTGCAAGTCGGCATTCGGAGCCTCAGTCTGGAAGAGCAACAATTCATGACACAAAACGGCATGCGTCCTTATACCTCAACGCCAGGGGCAAATTTGTCTTCAGCAGAACAAATTGCAGCCTCACTAAGCAGCGAGGTTTATGTGTCGATTGATCTCGACGTCTTCGATCCATCCATCATGCCGGCTGTAGGCACTCCTGAACCGGGTGGCATGCAATGGCATGAAATCATGAATTTACTGAGATTAATAACACTTCGCAAGCATGTTGTCGGTTTCGATTTAGTAGAACTATGTCCCAATGAGGGACCTGCATCATGTGCTTTCCTTGCAGCCAAACTGGCCTATAAGCTCATCGGTTATGCCGTCTCATAAATTCGTTAGAGCAAGTTAGAGACTACACTCATAGTAGTATTTGACAGAGTCTGCCTCTGTGTTCTATCATTAAACCGATTCAGAGCAAAGATACAACCTTGCAAAATGCATCTAGGTCAGATCCGGACAACTATAGTCTGGGGCAGGCTGCGACTCAGTTTCTCCTGACACTGCCTACAGAGAACAGGCCAAAAGCCCAGCAAGAAGTATACAAATTTGTACGTTGGTATGGAGAAAAGCGGTCAATTGGAGCACTCACTAACCCCGAGGTAGCCAATTATGCGGAACGGATCACCTCATCAACCACTGAGGTAGCCGAGAAACTGCGCATCATCAAGACTTTTCTCGCTTACGCGCATAAGCAAGGCCTGACACGAAACAACTTGTCGGTTCATCTCAAGAGCAAGAAGACGCCACTAAAAACCACTGGTTCATCCAAGAGACATACGCGCCGTAAGGTGCTACTCACTGATGAAGGTTATGCAGACTTACAAGCCCAGCTCGCCGCCCTGAAAAACGAGAGGCCTAACGTAGCCGAAGAGCTTCAGAAGGCGGCATCCGACAAGGATTTTCGGGAAAATGCACCTCTTGAGGCAGCCAGAGAACATCAGGGCCACTTGGAGGGACGCATTAGAGAACTGGAATCAACTTTAAAAATGGCGGCAGTGGTCGACGAAAAACCAAAGGAGAGTGTAGAAATAACTTTTGGCGATACAGTAACACTCTGTGACCTATCCCTGGGCGAACAGATGCGTTATACATTGGTTGATGCCAGTGAAGCTAATCCTGCAGAAGGCAAGATTTCTGTCGTGTCACCTATGGGGCAAGCATTGCTGGGACAAACGAAGGGTCAGACAATTCAAGTAAAGGCACCAGCCGGCATACTACATTATCAAATTCAAGACGTCCAACACCGTTGACTCAAGTTACCCGAGACATTCGCACCCACCTTCCGGTAGATTGCCTATGTAGCCACCTTGTGCTATACTGATACGCGACTCTTATCAAAGAATGTTAATAATAGCGCCCCCTGAAAAGCTACATTTTCGAGGGGCGAATATGCTCAGGAGGTTATATTTTCCCGAGTCTACTTCAGTTAAACAGCTTCTGGAAACAGGAGCGCACTTTGGCCATTTAACTGGTCACTGGCATCCGCGCATGAAAACTTATATTTTCACGCAACGTAACGGTATACATATAATTGACTTAGAACAGACTGTAACGATGCTTGATAGAGCTTGCGCTTACGTTAGAGACCTGGTCAGCAACGGACAAAGTCTCCTCTTCGTCGGTACTAAGAAGCAAGCTCAAGAAATAGTAGAAGAAGAAGCAAAACGATGCGGCATGTATTATGTCAACCAAAGGTGGCTAGGTGGAATGCTGACCAATTTCGCGACTATTCAAGCCAGGATAGATTATCTGGTTCGCCTCGAGGATAGAAAAGACAAAGGTGAGCTCGATTACCTGCCCAAAAAAGAGAAGATGAAGTTAGAAAAGCAAGTAGCACGACTTAACAAGCTACTTGGTGGCTTTAAGGAAATGACTACTCTGCCTGGCGCCATATTCATTGTTGACCCAACCAAGGAAAAGATTGCTTTATCTGAAGCAAAAAAGGTTGGCATACCTATAGTGGCCGTTGTGGACACCAATTGCGATCCGACTGGCATCAACTATCCCATTCCGGCTAATGATGATGCTATAAAAGCAATCAAGCTCGTATGCAGTAAAATGGCTGATGCTGTTCTAGAAGGCAAGATGATCAAGGATACCGGAGAAATAGCCCCGGCTGAGGCGACTTCACCAGAGAGAGAAGTCGCTAAACCTCCAGAATCCCACATCTTCACACCTGATGAAGGCAAGTAGCCAAGGACTGGGAGGTTGCTCTACACACTGAAGGAGGCATGATTGCAAGTTACAACCGCAGCAATAAAGGAACTTAGAGAGAAGACCGGTGCCGGCGTAATAGCCTGCAAGAAGGCTCTTCTTGAAGCAGAGGGAGACCTTGAAAGGGCGACCCGGATTCTTAACGAACTGGGTGTCGCGCTGGCCCGCAAGAAAGCTCAACGGGCTGCCGATCAGGGCATAATTGAAGCTTACGTCCACCCGGGCGGGAGGATTGCAGCATTGGTTGAAGTAAACTGTGAGAGCGATTTTGTTGCCCGCACAAGTGAATTCAGAGAACTGGCCCATGATTTGGCTATGCAAATTGCGGCGATGTCTCCCCAATGCGTCTCTCCCGAAGACTTGCCGAAAGAAGCAGATATTGATGTTACAACCTCTTGTCTTCTACAGCAGCCCTTTATCAAAGATCCCAGCAAAACTATCCAAGACATTGTGACTGAAACCATAGCTAAGACCGGTGAGAACATCAAAGTAAGCAGGTTCGTCAGATTTGAGTTAGGTTACTGACTAGCAGTGGAAAAACCTAAGTACAAGCACGTTTTGCTTAAATTGAGTGGCGAAGCACTCATGGGCCAAAGGAATTTTGGCATTGACCGCACCGTACTGACCAATATAACCCAGCAAATAAAGAACGTAATTGATCTAGGCGTAGAGATAGCCATAGTTGTTGGAGGAGGCAACTTTTGGCGCGGCACCGGTAGCGAAGCTCAGGGAATGGATCGGGCAACAGCCGATTATGCGGGGATGTTAGCTACAGTAATTAACGGCCTGGTTCTTCAAGATTCCCTGGAAAATGGAGGAATTACCACTAGGACTCAATCCGCTATTACAATGCATGCCATTGCCGAGCCATATATACGCCGTCGAGCTATCCGACACCTGGAAAAAGGCAGAGCGGTTATCTTTGTCGGGGGCACAGGAAATCCTTACATGACCACTGATACAGCTGCAGCGTTGCGAGCTATTGAAATCGGAGCCGAAGTCCTTCTTGTGGCCAAGAACAGAGTGGACGGCGTTTACGATTCTGATCCTCTTAAAAATCCACAGGCAAAAAAATTCGATCAAATATCTCACAAAGATGCCTTAAATTTGCATCTTCAGGCAATGGACAGCACTGCTTTCTCACTCTGCAAGGACAACAGGCTTCCGATTATAGTCTTTGATCTTCAAGGGGAACGCAGCATAGAGCGTGCCATCTGCGGCGAACATGTCGGCACCCTAGTTACGACTGAAGAAGTGAGATGATCGAACAAATCCTCTCCGAAACTAATTCCAAAATGCAAAAGGCCGTCGACGCTTTGAGTCGAGACCTTGCCGCAATCCGCACAGGGCGAGCATCACCGGCTCTGGTCGAGCATATCAAAGCTGACTATCACGGCGTACCTACGCCCATAAACCAAATGGCTTCTATTACAGTCCCCGAAGCCAAACTGATACTGATTCAACCATGGGATCGCAGTACAATTCGCAATATAGAGAAGGCTATACTAACATCGGCCCTTGGCCTAAACCCGACAAGTGACGGCAACATAATAAGAATACCAATCCCCCCACTCACCGAAGAACGACGTAAAGAGCTAATAAGAGTAGTACACAAGAGACTAGAAGAGGCAAAAGTGGCTCTTCGAAATGCAAGGCGAGAAGGTATCGAAAGGCTGAGGCAGTCGGAAAAAAACAAGGAAATATCTCAAGATAATTACGCGCGTACTTCAGATCAGCTTCAAAAACTCACCGATAATTTCATAGAAAAAGTTGACGGCGTAGGAAAAACCAAAGAAAAAGAGATAATGGAGGTCTAAGAACTCCGATCCCTATGCACCTGTTGCTGATGGACAATGCAGAACGCCACGTCAAAACCGAAAGCCGTGATAACATTCACCTTCTTTGCCACCGCCGGCGCTGCTTAGAGCGCTGACAACCCAAGATCGACCATGCTCAGGCGTAGAATTCTCACTGGTGTTGTCGGCATACCGTTTCTAATTGCCATAATCTGGTTCGGTGAACCGTGGTTTACTTTGTTAATTGCCGTTATGGCTGTTTTTGGAATCTGGGAATTCTACAAACTGGCAAACCTATCAAAAGTGCAACCAATCATTTACTTCGGCATGGTCTGGGCACTCCTCCTAGTTCTCAGCCCTCATTGTCCATCTCGTTATGCAATCCCTGTCCTTATCTCCTCAGCCATAGTTATCTCGTTAATCTGGTTATTGTTTCGATCCTCTAAAGAGCAAGGCTTCTCAAATTGGGCTTGGACAATGGCCGGGATCCTCTATGTTGGCTGGATGCTAAGTTATTGGGTGGCACTGAGAGACATAGAAGCCGGCAAAGAACTCGTATTTTGGGCTATGTTCACTACGTTTGCCAACGATACTTCTGCTTTCTTTATCGGTAGAGCTTTAGGCAGACATCGTTTGGCGCCAAGTATAAGTCCCGGCAAAACTTGGGAAGGAGCCATAGGTGGTATATTAGCCAGTATCGTGGCCTCTCTAATCCTCAGCGTGATCTTTCATTTACCTTTCAATTATTGGCAGATAGCCCTTTTGGGTTTGGTCATAGCCATATTTGCCCAACTGGGGACTTGGTCGAATCATTGCTGAAGCGAAATACGGGCGTAAAGGACGCAGGCAAGCTGGTGCCTGGGCACGGCGGCATTCTTGACCGCATCGACAGTCTCATATTTACTGGAGTTATAGTATACTATTGTGTGATATTGACCAGACTATGAGCAATAATGCAAAAGGAATTGCCGTCCTTGGCTCGACAGGCTCAGTAGGGCAACAAGTTCTCGATGTAGTAAGAAGCTTTCCTGCTAAATTCAAGATAGTAGGATTGGCTGGTGGCAAAAACACAAGATTGCTTGCTGAGCAAATAGAGGAATTCCAACCAAAGCTGGCTTATTCGCCACTCAAATTGAATCTACTTGGTAGCACAAAGCCCTCCACAATGGACGAGATAGCCAGCCACCCTGAAATAGACATCGTTGTCGTAGCCACTTCAAGCAAGATAGGACTATCGCCAACCTTATCCGCCATCAGATCTAGAAAACGAATAGCTCTGGCCAATAAGGAAGTGTTAGTCATGGCAGGTTCTATTATTATGGCAGAGGCCAAACGCAACAAAGTGAAAATCTTCCCTATAGACAGCGAACATAGTGCTATATGGCAGTGTCTTCGTGGTGAGAGAACTAGAGTGGCTCGGCTTATCCTGACAGCTTCCGGGGGACCTTTCTATCGTTATCCCCTTAGGCAACTAGCCAATGTCACAGTTGAAGACGCTCTGCGACATCCAACATGGAAAATGGGGAGAAAGATAACTATTGATTCGGCGACACTCTTGAACAAAGGGCTTGAAATGATCGAAGCTCACTGGCTATTTTCGATACCGCTCGCTGAAATCGAAATCGTAATTCATCCCCAGAGTATCGTTCATTCCTTGGTAGAGTTCATAGACGGGTCACTGAAAGCCCAGCTAAATGTTCCAGATATGCGTTTCCCCATTCAGTATGCCTTGTCGTATCCGAAGCGATTGTCCAACCCCAAACTACCGCGCCTTGACCTGCCTCAACTAAATTTGCTCAGCTTCGAAGCGATAGACCATTCCATGTTCCCCTGCCTGAAATTGGCACTGGACGCTGGCAAAAAAGGTGGAACCTGCCCCGCGGTACTTTGCGGTGCCAATGACATAGCTGTCGAGCTATTTCTCAACCGCCGCATAAATTTCCCTGTCATACCGGAAATAGTGGCTAAGACCCTGGACTTACACCAAGTTATAACCAACCCCACTATAGACGACATACTGGCCGCCGACATCTGGGCAAGGGAAACTGCTCTTAAAATGACCGGCGAGAAGCGTTCATGATAGAAACAATAGCGATTACGGTCATTAGTTTTGTGGCGATACTGGTAGTGCTTGTTTTCGCCCACGAGTTCGGACATTTCATCACGGCTAAACTCCCCGAGTTAAAGTGGAGGAATTTGGCATCGGCTTCCCACCTCGGATTGCAAGTTTCAAACGAGGAGAAACAACGTATTCCTTGAACCTCATCCTCCTCGGCGGCTTCACTAAAATGCTCGGGGAAGAAGACCCAACACTTCCGGGCAGCCTGGCCAGCAAGAGCATCCCAGTTCGATTCTTGGTACTTTGCGCAGGCTCGTTGATGAACATAATATTACCAGCTATATTACTCTCAATGAGCTTCATGATCCCCCACGATATGGTTCTGGAGAAAGTGCAGGTGCAGCAAGTGGCCTCAGGCTCACCGGCTGCAACCGCTGGGATCCAGCCGAATGACACGATCCTGAAAATAAATAATCGGCCAATAAAAAATCGTGGCGATGTCGGCTTCTTCATCCAACTCAATCTTGGCTCAGAAGTGAATGTTTTGCTTCAGAACAATGCCGGTGCCACACGTGAAGTCAGCTTGAAGCCGAGGTGGAATCCCCCTCAAGGTCAAGGTGCTACTGGTATAACTATAGCCGGAATTGACAGCACCGTAGTTCGTGAATCCTACCCAGTTTGGCAAGCAGTTCCGTCAAGTTTAGTTCACTGCTGGGAAATACTTGTCATATTCAAGAATGAAGTACTGGGCTGGTTTCTGAAAGCCACACCACCTCAACTGACGGGACCGATAGGTATTGCCCAACTGACCGGTCAAATGGCCAGAGCCGGCCTTTCTCCACTACTTGAATTCGCCGCCTTGATCAGCATAAATTTGGCCATAATTAATCTGTTTCCTTTCCCGGGGCTGGACGGAGGCAGGGTAATTTTTGTGCTCCTAGAATGGATTCGAAGAGGAAAGAGGATTTCCCCAAAGAGGGAAGGGCTTGTTCACCTGATCGGTTTCGCAATTTTGATGCTTCTTATCATTATGGTAAGTTACCACGATATAGCAAACATAATTCAAGGAAAGAGCGCCCTACCTTGACAATCCGTAGACGATCCAAACCCATAAGTGTGGGAACAGTCACCATAGGTGGAAATGCACCTATTGTAGTTCAGTCTATGACAAAAACCGATACTAAAAACGTAGAAGCCACGGTAACTCAGATTAGGGAGCTTACCGACCATGGTTGTGAGATAGTTCGAGTTGCTGTGCCAGATCTTCAAGCTGCGCAAGCCATTTCAAACATCAAGAAAAGCGTCTCCATTCCAATCATCGCCGATATCCATTTCGATTACAGGCTCGCGCTGGAAGCATTGAAATGTGGCGCCGATGGGCTTCGCTTGAATCCCGGCAACATCCGAAACCCAGAACATATTACCAAAGTAGTTCAATCTGCCAAACAAAGAGACATACCCGTACGTATAGGTGTAAATGCCGGAAGCTTGCCACCAACTCCAAATCAATCTGGATCTTTATCCGCCCGTATGGTCGCTGCGGTGCTGCAACAAATATCTTTACTTGAAAATCTAGACTTCGATCTCATTAAGGTATCGCTTAAAGCTTTTGATGTGCCAACAACTATTGAGGCCTACACAGCGATAGCCAAGAAAATACCCTACCCTCTGCACATAGGTATTACCGAAGCAGGACTGCCAAAAAGTGGCGCCATACGCAGCGCTTTAGGCATAGGCATACTCCTGCACCAAGGTATCGGCGATACCATCCGCGTATCCCTCAGTGCCCACCCACGCGAGGAAGTAGATACCGCTTACGAGATTCTAAAAAGTCTCAACCAGCGCCATCACGGTCCAACTTTAATCAGCTGCCCGTCCTGCGGCCGGGCTGAGGTCGACATCGTTAGTCTGGCAGAATCAGTGGACAAGAGCCTAACAAAAATAGATAAATCAGTGAAGATCGCCATAATGGGCTGTATTGTCAACGGGCCCGGCGAAGCAAAAGACGCCGATGTAGGAATAGCTTGCGGCAAAGGCAAAGGCGTCATCTTTAGAAAAGGCCACGTGGTAAGAACCGTCCTCGAAAAAGACTTCCTCGACGCAATTATATCTGAGGTAAAAAGTCTCTAAGCTAAAAGCGCGAAGCGTGGTAATCCAAAAGCTTGAGCTTGGGCCATCAAGAATTCGCGTAGCGTCCTTTCAGACCATGTTCATTGCATTTAAATCCTTTTGACTAGGTTGCTGATCTAATCACTGGCTTCCTTGACTAAAAAGTTGAGGTTAGACGGATATTTTTCTGCTTCCGCCTGACAAACATCTTGCTTTTAGTATAGAATAGCTGTCTAGCAAAACGATACCAATAGAGACTCAATGTGTAACACATAATAAAAGACATGCGAGTTTCGAAACTATTCGCCAAAACGCTAAAAGAAATTCCGTCAGAAGCTGATACCTTGAGCCACCAGCTCTTGCTCAGGTCTGGAATGATTCAACAGGTGGCCACTGGTGTTTATGCCTACCTTCCTCTAGGCTGGCGTGTCTTGGAAAAAATCGAGCAAATAATCCGAGAGGAGATGGATCATGCAGGCGGGCAGGAACTAATGTTACCTGCACTGCAACCATCTGAAATATGGGAGGAATCAGGCAGATATTCGTCTTTTGGCAAGACACTTTTCACCGTTACTGACCGTAAAGAACGTAGATTAGTTTTGGGGCCAACCCATGAAGAGGTAATCACCTTGCTTGTTCGACGCTATGTCCAGAGCTACCGCGACTTGCCGCTCCTTCTCTACCAAATACAAAACAAGTTTCGTGATGAACCTCGGTCCCGAGGCGGTTTGTTACGTGTTCGCGAATTCATAATGAAAGACCTTTACAGCTTCCATACTGACGAGGCAGACCTTGACCTCGCCTATCAGAAAATGATCGAAGCTTACAAGAATGTCTTCGCCCGCTGTGGCCTACCAGCAGTAGTAGTAGAAGCTGACAGTGGCGCGATCGGGGGCAAAGAATCTCATGAATTCATGCTAATTGCTGAGACCGGAGAGGACGAAATCATCTATTGTTCAAACTGTGATTATGCCGCAAATGTAGAAAAGGCTAAGAGCATTAAACCAAAGCTGGATATGGAAACTCCTCATATTTTGGAAGAAATATCGACCCCGAATATCAAGACCATAGAAGAGGTAGCCGGGTTCGTGCGTGTACCGACAAGCCGCACTTTGAAGGCTGTGTTCTATACTGCCGACGATGAGATTGTTTTTGTCATTATTAGGGGGGACCTCGGTGTTAACGAAACAAAACTTAAGAACCTGCTGAAGTGCACAGAACTGCGATTGGCTGCAGAAACCGAGGTTACAAGCGCTGGGCTAGTAGCTGGCTCAGCTTCTCCAATAGGTGTGAAAGAGATCAAGATTGTGGCCGATGACTCTATACTGCTGGGAGCCAACTTCATCGCTGGCGCCAATAAACCGAATAAGCATCTCAAGAATGTGAATTTTCCTCGTGATTTTAAGGTTGATTTGACCGCCGATATAGCCATGGCTCGGGCTGGAGATAACTGCCCTAAGTGCAGTGGTAAATTACTCGCCAGTCATGGGATCGAGGTAGGACACGTCTTCAAGCTGGGTACCTTTATGAGCGAGAAACTGGGGGCTTTCTTTTTAGACCAAACTGGTGCATCAAAACCAATAGTGATGGGCTGCTATGGTATAGGATTAGGTAGACTCTTGGCAGCAGCGCTGGAACAGAATCATGATGATAAAGGTATCATCTGGCCCTCAGCAATCGCCCCCTACCATATCTATTTCTGTCCACTTCGGTTGGAGAACTCAGAGATAGCCGAAGCCGCAGAGAATCTTTACCTTGACTTAAACAATGAAAATCTGGAGGTTCTATACGATGACCGAGACGAATCTCCTGGCATCAAATTCAACGATGCCGACCTTCTAGGCATACCTATTCGGCTCACTCTGAGCCCACGCACTTTGAGGGACAAGAAAATAGAGATAAAATGGCGCGGTGAAGACCAGACCCACCTTCTGCCCTTAGAAGGAATAGCCAAAAAAATAAAGAGCTTACTTAAAGAAAGATCAAACTCGTAGACTGGCTCCAAGCTTTTTCTCTAATTTATCAGTGATTTGTGCTTGAACCTTATCGACTTCCTCATCAGTCAACGTAGACGTCGATGATTGATAAACAATATTAAAAGCAAGTGATTTCTTACCCGCCGGCACTTGTCCTCCAACATAAAAATCGAAGAGTTTTACCGAAGAGACTAAAGGAAAATCCTGAATGATATCGCAAATCTGCTGATAGGTTATGTTATCGTCAACCAACAATGCGATATCCCTGCTTGTACTCGGATATCGTGGCAAAGGCTTATACTCTTTAACAGAACCTGTAAGAGATGATAATCTATCTAAATCAATTTCAATTAGGTAGGCAGTCTCAGAGATCCCTAAAGCTTCTAATACCTTTGGATGTAGTTCACCTACAACTCCCAGCTTTTCATTTTGACCAATTATGTTGGCCATTTTGCCAGGCCATAAGCTCTCATCCTCTCCCACCTCAAAGCGCGTCATCAATGCCATCCGCGACAAAATTGTTTCCACCACCCCCTTGGCCACAAAGAAATCGTCCGGTTCACCTTTGCTTCGCCAGTGCAATCTGCTCCGTGAACCACAAAGCACGGCGCAAAGCATCTCCTTCTCCTGTGGCAACTCCCCTGCCTGAGGCAGAAAGACTTTGCCACTCTCGAAAAGCCTGGCGTCATCCTCTTGAAATCGTTGATTCCGAGCCAAGACCGATAAGAGACCCGCCCTCAAGCTTGTTCGAAGATATTCTTGTTCTCCTGACATCGGGTTAGCCAATTTCATAGGAGTTGGACCTATCAGCCGCAGGTTAGGAGAAAGCTTGAGCAGCAACTCCAGACTGGTCAAAGAATATGTAAGCGCCTCCTGGAAACCACAGCTTACAAGGATATCCCGCATTTTCCGCCTCAAAGTCACTATTGGCACAGGCACGTGATTTGGTAATGTGGAACTCAACATGGTCATAGGGATTTTATCATAGCCAATAATACGAGCCACCTCTTCGGCTAAATCAGCGGTGCAACTGACATCCGTGCGCCACCACGGTACCTCCACATTCATTCGTGAACTTGACTCAACTCGTCCGCAGTCAAATCCTAATAACTCCAGAGTATTCCTTATGTCGTTAACCTTAACCTCGAGACCAAGAAGCCGCTTAACATCAGCCACTCGCAGCGGTATGACTTCCATCTGCTGTTTGCCTGGATAGACGTCTATAGTTCCCCTCGCCACCCTAGCACCGGCTAGCTCCGCCATCAATTGGGTAGCCCTCTTTAACGCAACGGCCGGCAAGTCCCGGCTAAGCCCCTTTTCAAAACGTAGTGAGGCTTCGCTACGCAACCGAAGATCGATACTACCCCGATGAACAACTGCCCGGTCAAAATTTGCAGATTCAATCAGAACCGTGGTGGTGTTAGTCACAACTTCCGAACCCGCTCCCCCCATTATGCCAGCGATGGCGACAGTCCGTTCGCTGTCAGATATCACCAATATATTCCGCTTGAGATTGCGTACGACTCCATCCAAGGTCGTCACAGACTCGTCATCTTTGGCTAAACGTACGACAATCCGACTGCCGCGTATTTCATTGTAATTGAAGGCATGAAGTGGCTGTCCATACTCAAGCATAACATAATTTGTTATGTCAACTATATTATTTATAGGTCTCATGCCACAAGCCAACAATCGCCGTTGCATCCATTTCGGAGAAGAGGCTACTCTTACTCCGTTGAGCAAGCTGGCACAATACCGAGGGCACAAATCGGGTTCAGCAATTTCCACAGAGAAAAGGGAATCTATCGTCGGTTCTGATTCCTGATAGTCAATTTCGGGCACATGCAATTTGCTGGCCGTAAGAGCTGATATCTCCCTAGCAATGCCAATTATGGAGAGACAGTCAGGCCTGTTTGGCGTTATCTCTAGGTCGAGAACCGTATCTCCGAGATTCTCAGACAGTGTAGTGCCGACAGGTGCTTCGGAGGATAGGATCATAATTCCCTCATGCTCGTCAGAAATCCCTAACTCCCTCTCAGAACAAATCATTCCTTCGGAAACAACACCACGAATCTTAGCTGGCTTAAGACGTATCCTTTCACCGCTAGAATGTCCGTCTATAAGCAGGGCTCCAACTTTGGCAAAAGCTACCTTGTCGCCAACTTCGACATTCGGTGCGCCACAGACGACGGTAGACTGTTCCATCCCCAAATCTATAGTCACCAGTTTTAGACGGTCAGCATTGGGATGCGGATTAACACTAACGATCTTACCGACTACTATGTTATCCCATTCCCCACCTGTGCTCGCAACCCCTCCAACCTCCAATCCAGCCATAGTCAACTTTTCACACAGCTCTTCCAGTGATATGGAGATATCAACATATTCTCTTAGCCATTGAAGTGAAACTTTCATCCCTGAGCTCCAGAAAAAGAAGACTAGGTTCAGAACTGCCTGAGAAATCTGAGATCATTACTGTAGAATAGACGAATATCATCTATTCCATAGCGAAGAATTGGAATGCGCTCTACTCCCATTCCAAAGGCAAAACCGGAATAAATGTCTGGGTCAATATTTACTCGACGGAGAACTTCAGGATGCACCATCCCCGCACCTAAAATCTCGATCCAGCCGCTGTTTCCACACAACCTACAGCCGGCTCCTCGGCACACCCAGCAATCAATAGCTACTTCCACACCCGGCTCTACAAAGGGGAAATAATCACAGCGAAAGCGACATTTCCGGTCGGCACCAAAAAGCCGGCGAGCGAATTCAAAAAGAGTACCCTTCAGATCAGCTAGCGTGATATTCTTATCAACCGCTAAACCCTCCACTTGATAGAACATCCACTCATGTGTGGCATCTGTGGCTTCATACCTGTAAACTCTGCCTGGTGCTATCACCCTTATGGGTGGGCGGGACTTCTCCATGACCCTTATCTGGACAGGGGAGGTATGAGTTCGTAAAAGCATAGGCTTATCGCTGTTTTTAGTCTTGAAATCTACCCATAACGTGTCAAACATGTCTCTGGCTGGATGGTCCGCTGGCATATTGAGAGCTTCAAAATTGTAATATTCCCATTCCACCTCTGGCCCTTCAGCTATCTGGAAACCCATACTTGTAAAAATACTACAAATCTCCTCAAGTACCTGGGTGGTTAAATGCAGACGGCCGAGACGAACCGGCTCTCCAGGCAAAGTAACATCCAAACCTTCACTTCGCAGAGATAGAGTTCGATTACGCTCTAGGTTATTTTTTTTGTCTGCGAGGGAGGTTTCAAGAGCCGTCCTAAGCTCGTTAGCTCGCGCCCCTACAATACGTCTTTGTTCTAATGGCAAGTCTGCCAACGAACGTAGAGTCTGTGTTAGGCTGCTTTTCCTGCCTAAATAACGAATTCGCCAAGCTTCGAGTTCTTCGACATCGGTAATTTTGCCTAACTCAGCAAAAGCTTTAGAGGCAAGTTCTTCAACTTGATCCAGCATCATTCTGATGTGCGCGAGGGAGAATTAGCTTTTGAGTCTTGCTGAAGCTACCGTCAATAATTTGGAGAAGTTGGATGGGTCATTTACCGCCATTTCTGCCAATGACTTGCGGTCGATCTCTACGTTAGCTCTCCGCAGACCATCCATAAATTGACTATACGAAAGTCCTTCTGCACGCGTAGCGGCATTTATGCGAACAATCCACAACCGCCGCATGTCACCCTTCCTCTCGCGGCGATGGCGATAAGCATAGAATAAACCATGCAACATCGATTCATGAGCATGTCGAAATAGCGAGTGCCTGGCGGCCCTGTGCCCCTTAGTCAGTTTAAGTACTTTTTTATGTCGTCGGCGGGAGACCACTCCCCCTTTAACTCGTGGCAATCACTTCCTCCTAGTTTATTTCAAACCGTAAGGCAACAACCTATTTATTCTGACTTTATCTGCAGGTTGAACTTGAATCATTTCATCGTAAAGACGCCTAGTTCGCGCTGGTTTTTTGCGCCTTAGATGGCTCTTACCACCTTTAACACGCATAATCTTGCCGCTACCAGTGATATGGAAACGGCTTTGGGCTCCTTTATGAGTCTTAAGCTTAGGCATTTAGACTTTCTCCTCAACAGCTACTTTCTTAATTTGTCTTGTGGAAATAGGCGAAAGCACAATGCTCATAAAACGGTTGTCGGAAGAAGGATTCCCATCCAACGCGGCTATGTCTTTCAGATCATCTGCTGCCTTTCGCAATAACTTCAAACCGATTTCCGGATGGGTTATTTCTCTACCTCTAAAAACTATGAAAACCTTAACCTTATCGCCTTCCTCCAACAGTTTCCTTGCAATCTTAATCTTCGTCTCAAGGTCATGTTCCTTCACTCTAGGTCTAAGACGAATCTCCTTGAGCACACCGCCTCGCTGGCCTTTTCGTGCTTTACGCTCCTTTTTGGTCTGCTCATATCTATAGCGTCCATAGTCCAGGAGTCGACAGACTGGAGGCACTGAATTAGGCGCCACTTCCACCAAATCAAGTCCGCGTTCAATAGCCATTTGCAGCGCTTTCTCTACCGGGAATACTCCCAATTGTGCCCCTGTTTCCCCTACAAGCCGAACCTCCTTAGCCCTAATTTGTCTGTTGACGCGTAACTCCTTAACTATGTTCTTCGTCACCCCCTTATACTAGATAGACCATTGAACAAGAATATATCATATCGTCAAACGGAAATCAAAGTCTATCGACGACTTTCATCTCGATGATTGGAGTTGTCCGTTCCACAAACTGAGAAATCGATATCGAACCCAACTCTTCACCATTCCTCAACCGACACGAGACTTTTGAACTATCTATCTCTTTATCACCGACAATGAACATGTAAGGAACTTTCGCCATCTGGGCTTCTCTAATTTTCAAATTCATTCTTTCGGAACGATCATCTACCTGAGCACGAATATCATGGTCCCTCAGTTCATTGGCCACCTGATTAGCATAAGGTAGATGGCGGTCAGCTATTGGAATGACAAGCACTTGAATAGGAGACAGCCACAGTGGAAAGGCGCCGGCATAATGCTCGATAAGGCAGGCCATAAAGCGTTCCATGACTTCCTAACACTGTCCGATGTACCATCACCACCTGATGCTCCAAACCATCCTCGCCAACGTACTTAACGTCGAAGCGCTGAGGCAGGTTAAAATCAACCTGAATCGTCGGCCCTTGCCACAATCGCCCCAAAGCATCCCTTAGCTTGACATCAATTTTCGGGCCATAGAAAACGCCTTCTCCGGGGTCTATGGCGTAATCAAGCCCAAGATGCTCCAGAACCTTCCTCAGTGTCTCCGTAGCATGTTCCCATATCTCAACGGTTCCAGCATATTTCTCGGGTCGCGTAGACAAAAGAAGTTCATAATGTTCAAATCCGAAAGTCCTCATCATAAAGCGAGCCAACTCTACTACTCCCGTCACCTCACCTTCTAGCTGATCAGGACGGCAGAAAATATGAGCATCGTCTTGTGTGAAACCACGTACACGTGCTAGCCCATGGAGCACTCCTGATCTTTCGTAGCGATAGACTGTGCCCATCTCTGCAAAGCGCAAAGGCAAACTGCGGTAGCTACGCAACTGGGTCTTGTAAATTAGAATGTGCCCCAGGCAGTTCATCGGCTTAACAATATATTCCTGCCCCTCAACATCCATGGGCGAATATAGATTTTCGCGATAAAAATCCCAGTGTCCGCTGGTTTTCCACAGGTTGACTTTTGCTATATGTGGAGTATAAACAATCTCGTAACCTCGTTTCCTGTGCTCTGACATCCAGAAACCCTCAATAAGCTGGCGTATCAGCGCACCTTTCGGATGCCAGTGTACCAACCCCGGGCCGGCTTCCTCGTGAAGGCTAAAGAGATCTAGTTCCTTGCCTAGTTTTCTGTGGTCCCGCTTGGCAGCCTCTGACAATCGATACAAATAGTCTACTAGCTGTACCGCGGTATCAAAAGCGACTCCGTATATCCTCTGCAGCATAGGCCGACTTTCGTCACCCCGCCAGTAAGCGCCAGCAACACTGGTAAGTTTGAAAGCCTTAATCTCGCCAGTCGAAGCAACATGAGGGCCCCGGCACAGATCAAGAAAATTGCCCTGGCGATAAATCGTCACCGTCTGATCAGGCAGTTCTTTAATGAGTTCTAACTTATACGGCTGCTCGGAGAACAACTTCAATGCTCTGTTCTTGCTAACCTCATCCCGTACGAAAGGATAATCACTATCGATCAACTCCTTCATTTTAGCTTCGATCGATGCCAAGTCATCCATAGTGAGCGTTCGAGACAACTCAAAGTCATAATAAAAACCATCTTCGATAGCCGGACCAATGCCAAACTTGGCCTCGGGGAAAATAGAAGCTACTGCCTCTGCCATCACATGGGCGGCCGAATGCCTCATCCGTTCTAATCTTGTCTCATGTTCTTGTGAATTCATTTTCAATCTCTGATACCAGCCCAAATAAAAACCTCGCGCTGTTACAAGCGAGAGGCCGACCTAGGTCTACCTTTTAACAAGCCAACAGAATTAACAACAGAATCGCCAGATTTCTTCCCGTTTACAAAGCTAATGCTACCGATGCCTGCCATTTTATCAACGGCGATACGGTGAGTCAAGCTGAATTAGCGGCTGAATAGCAGAGCAGTTCTAGCGTGGCTTATACCACAGAGGTATCGGGGGAAGGCGGGTTTGTTACCTGAACGATGGGGTTGAGTTCAACGTTTCCTTGACAATAATAGCTGGTTTTTTGTATTATTTCAGCCGCCCATTTTTTGAGGCCAACTGACAATGCTACACGCCATAAATTGAAAAAAACGTGCTTGGAACGCATAGACAATCTCGCAATAGAGGGCATCGTTTAATAAGAACTAACAAAGGAGGTCTTATCATGAATCCAGTGGAAGTACCAAAGAACTGGGATTGCGAGGCAGATATAGTTGTGGTGGGTGCGGGAACGGCTGGCATGCCGGCAGCCATTGAAGCTAAAGACGCAGGAGCTAAGGTGATCCTCCTGGAGATATTGCCGCATTGTGCGCCCAGTCTGGGGCTTATCAATGTAGGCCCGGCCTTCGCCGGCACCGACGTGCAGAAAGAATTGGGCATCGAAGACTCACCCGAGCAGTACTATAAGGACGGCGTAGAACACGGCAAAGGCGATCCGGAAATATGGAGAGCCTTCGCCGACAATCAACTGGAAACATATTACTGGTGCCAGAAAATAGGCATGAATTTCGGAAAGGACCTTATGGCTCCTCCGGCTCATACAAAGATAAGAGGTATCTGGAGGAAGGGTGCCGAAATGGTCCGCGTCCTGGAAAAGACGTGCAAGGAAAAAGGCGTCGATCTCAGGTTTTCACATAGAGCCACCAGGTTGATCACTGACCCTACGACCGGCAGAGTCATCGGAGTCAAAGTAAAAGTAAAGGACAAGGAAGAGCAGAATTTCAAAGCCAAGAAGGCGGTCATTCTGGCTACAGGCAGCTTTGGCCGGAACCGTGACATGGTCGAAGAGTATGGTCCCTATTTCATTGACTGGCTTCCCACCATGTGTCATGGACACCTTGGAGACGGACTCAAGATGTCACTGGATGTGGGAGCAGCCACCAGAGACCTCGGCCGTGCCGTCTCAGGTTCTTTCGCCGTTGATATCGAGTCAAAGTCCGGCATTATGGACTTCGTCGGCTATTCCGGAGGCATATTCGTAAATAAGAACGGCAAGAGATTCTGGGATGAATCATGTAGAACTAAATTCTACGGTCAGCAAAGCGAAGAGGGTATGAAGCAGCCCGACCATATCTGGTTCGGCATAATAGACGAGAACATCAATAAAACATCTTTGCTCCATAATATGATGCACAAGGCGAAGCCGGTCGTCGGTAAAACACTTGAAGAATTAGCCAAACAATTGGGTATAGACCCGGCCGGGCTAAAGCAGACCGTGGATAAATACAACAAAGACATAGATACGGAAGGTTACGATACCGTATTCGGCAGACGAACGAGGCAGAGCATCGAGGGAAAGGTAATGAAGCTGGATACACCACCCTTCTATGGATACAGGTGCACAGGCTCCACGTCTTCCTTCAAAGGTGGAGTAAAGATCAACGGCAAAGGTCAGGTATTAACTCAATACGGCGAGGTCATACCCCACCTTTACGCTGCCGGTGAGATGACCGGCGGCCTCTGGGGTCATGACGGTACCTACCTGCCTTGCACCATGGTATCAGCCAGCATGACCTACGGCCGTATAGCTGCCAAGAATGCCGTCAAAGAACGCTCATTATAAGTGTTATGGAAACTTCTTTTAAGCAGCTTCTGCCACAAATAGCCAAACTCAAGCCACTTTCCGCAGATAATGAGATAATCTGTTGGGAGGCGTTCGACCAATCAGGGACGTTGTTGGGATATGCTTTCGCTAAGGACGTCCCTGAATTGGGCTCAGATTTTCCCGGTGCTGAGGATATGGATAAGTATCAGGTAAGAGGCATCGTCGACCCCAAAGAGCATAAGATAACGGGCATCGACATATCCTTACACCCCGAAGGTACCGACCAGCCATGGACTACCGAAATCACAGAACCTAAATTCAAAAAGCAATACATCGGGTTGACCGTCAAGGAAATCGATTTGTCTCCCGATGGTAAGATCGACGCGATTTCAGAAGCTACTCTTTCGTCAACCTGGATCACAACTGCAATTCGGGACAAAGTAGAGGAAATCATTAAGCGAACAAAAAGTGCATAACAATGACATTAGATTATGAAATCTGACTAGCTAAAAATTAACAAAGGAGGTCTTATCATGAATCCAGTAGAAGTACCAAAGAAGTGGGATTGCGAAGCGGACATAGTTGTGGTGGGTGCGGGAACGGCTGGCATGCCGGCAGCCATTGAAGCTGCAGACGCAGGAGCCAAAGTGGTCCTTTTGGAGATATTACCACTTTGTGCGCCCAGCCTGGGGCTTATCAATGTAGGCCCGGCCTTCGCCGGCACCGACGTGCAGAAAGAATTGGGCATCGAGGACTCACCCGAACAGTACTACAAGGACGGCGTCGAGGTTGGAAAAGGCGACCCGGAGATATGGAGAGCCTTCGCCGACAATCAACTGGAAACATATTACTGGTGCCAGAAAATGGGTATGGGCCTCGGAAAGGAACTTTTGGCTCCTCCAGCTCACAGAAGAATAAGAGGCATATGGAAGAAAGGCGCCGAAATGGTCCGCGTCCTGGAAAAGACGTGCAAGGAAAAAGGCGTCGATCTCAGGTTTTCACATAGAGCCACCAGGCTAATTACCGACCCTACGACCGGCAGAGTCATCGGAGTCAAAGTAAAAGTAAAGGACAAGGAAGAGCAGAATTTTAAAGCCAAGAAGGCGGTCATTCTGGCTACAGGCAGCTTTGGCCGGAACCGTGACATGGTTGAAGAGTATGGTCCCTATTTCATTGACTGGCTTCCCACCATGTGTCATGGACACCTTGGAGACGGACTCAAGATGTCACTGGATGTGGGCGCAGCCACCAGAGACCTCGGCCGTGCCGTCTCAGGTTCTTTCGCCGTTGACATAGAGTCAAAATCCGGCATTATGGACTTCGTCGGCTATTCCGGAGGTCTGTTCGTAAACAAGAACGGCAAGAGATTCTGGGATGAATCATGTAGAACTAAATTTTACGGTCAGCAAAGCGAAGAGGGTATGAAGCAGCCCGACCACATCTGGTTCGGCATAATAGACGAGAACATCAATAAGACGACTCTGCGCCACAACATGCTGCACAAGGCGAAGCCGGTTCAAGCTAACACACTTGAAGAATTAGCCAAACAGTTGGGGATAGACCCGGCTGGGCTAAAGCAGACCGTGGATAAATACAATAAAGACATCGAGACCAAGGGCGTTGATTCAGTATTCGACAGGCAGACTCTATCTGGCATCGAGGGAAAACCGCTGCCGTTGAAAACACCGCCCTTCTATGGATACAGGTGTACAGGCTCCACGTCTTCCTTCAAAGGTGGAGTAAAGATCAACGGCAAAGGTCAGGTATTAACTCAATACGGCGAGGTCATACCCCACCTTTACGCTGCCGGTGAGATGACCGGCGGCCTCTGGGGTCATGACGGTACCTACCTGCCAAACACCATGGTATCAGCCAGCATGACCTACGGCCGTATAGCTGCCAAGAATGCCGTCAAAGAACGCTCATTATAAGTGTTATGGAAACTTCTTTTAAGCAGCTTCTGCCACAAATAGCCAAACTCAAGCCACTTTCCGCAGATAATGAGATAATCTGTTGGGAGGCGTTCGACCAATCAGGGACGTTGTTGGGATATGCTTTCGCTAAGGACGTCCCTGAATTGGGCTCAGATTTTCCCGGTGCTGAGGATATGGATAAGTATCAGGTAAGAGGCATCGTCGACCCCAAAGAGCATAAGATAACGGGCATCGACATATCCTTACACCCCGAAGGTCCCGACCAGCCATGGACTACCGAAATCACAGAACCTAAATTCAAAAAGCAATACATCGGGTTGACCGTCAAGGAAATCGATTTGTCTCCCGATGGTAAGATCGACGCGATTTCAGAAGCTACTCTTTCGTCAACCTGGATCACAACTGCAATTCGGGACAAAGTAGAGGAAATCATTAAGCGAACAAAGTCTGCACATTAACAAATGCATAGTCAGGCGAAGATTCACATGGCCTATATCATCAAAGGCACCCGCATCTTATTGGGAACATTTGTAACCATAGCCATTCTGCTTGAGAATCCAGATGAAGGACGAAGCGCATTACTCGCGGCCTTCGATGAGATTCATAGGATCAATGGCTTGATGAGTGTCCACAACGAGACCAGCGAAGTAAGTCAACTAAACAAGAATGGTTTCTGTGAAAGTATAAGTAGCGACACCAAGCAGGTTATCGAAAGAGCAGGCTACTTTTCAAAACTGAGCGATGGGGCCTTTGACATAACCATCCTACCCGTTCTTGAATTATGGGAGGAGAGCGCCCACGTGGGCAAACTTCCCACTGATATGGAGATCGCCGATCGGACGAATCTTGTCAACCACGAAGATATATTAATCAAAGACACGCGGGTGCAGTTCAAGAAGAGCGGCATGGGCATTACCACAGCCGGAATTGGCAAAGGATATGCCGTCGATAAGGCCATTGAAGCTTTGCAGCGGCACGGAATTGAGCACGCGCTAGTGAATGCAGGGGGTGACCTGAGGGTTATAGGAGGCAAGACCAGATCCATACCTTGGAAGATTGCCGTTAGGGACCCTCGAAATAGAGACCACATAGCGACCACTTTTCAGCTTTATGACCAAGCCATGGCCACAAGTGGCAGTTATCAGAGACGTTTCAACGACATCATTGATCCGAGGTCCGGAAAACCTGCACAAGGAATTATCAGCTCAACCGTTATCGCCGAGACAGCAATGGATGCTGACATACTGGCAACTTGTTTATATGTATTAGGTCGCAAGAAAGGCACAGAGTTTGTGGGCAAGATAAAAGGTACGAGAGCCTTTGTCATTACAGAAGATGGCAGTCCGTCCAATTGAGGTTAAGAATCTATAGCACGGCTTCTGAGCATATGTATTTACCGATCACTTGTGTTAGAATAACTGGCGTCGGCGATGTGTAAAATCAAATAAGGCGTTTTATGAAATAAAGGAGGTTGACTAATGAGACTAAAAGGGAAAGTAGCTGTCATTACCGGCGGTGAAGGCCCGCTGGGCAGAGAGGTCACTAAGAAGTTCTTGGCCGAGGGTGCAAAAGTCGCTATTGGCTGGTTTGCCGAGAATGAGTGGGAAGATGCCAAGAAGCTGGTTCCGGCTGAATTTAAGGGACAATTGACCGACATGCGTTTTGACGCCACCAAAGAAGACCAGGTCAAAAGCCTTATGGAAAAGGTTAAGAGCACCTTCGGTTCTATCGACATCTTAATACATGCGGTGGGAATGGTTTTCGTCGGCCCCATGCTTTGGGAGACGGATGCTGCCATCGTTGAGAGGCTGTTCAATGTAAATACCATGAGTGCTTTTCTCTGCACAAAGCACGCACTCAAATATATGTTGGAAAAGAAAACCGGCCGGATAGTGGTATTTCCTCCCACCGTCGTCAGTGAGCCGCATCCACATTTTGGCGCGTACGCTCTGTCGAAGACGGGACTGGTAACACTCGTTCAGCAACTCCGCGAAGAACTCAAGGATACCCAAATAACAGTGAATGCGGTTATGCCCAGCGTCATGGATACGTTTAGAACCAGACAGATGCCCAATGCCGCACCGGACAACTGGGTTAAACCATCGGATGTAGCCGAATTTCTATCTTATATCTGCTCAGATGAAGCCAAGGTGCTTAGTGGGTCGGTTCTAAAGGTACTGGGTAAGGTCTAATTCGGATTATTTTCGGAGGCAATTAGGGTACAAATGAGTATAAAGGTCAACATCTTCTATCCCCATCTGTTGCAGATCACCAATAATCAAAAGGAGGTTGAAGTCAGCGGTAGTACTGTCGGTCAATGCCTTGACGATTTAGTCAGGCAGTTCCCCGAAATCCAGAAATTCATATTCGTTGAGCCAGGCAAGTTACTTAATTTCATCAACATCCTTGTCAACGGCGATAGCGTGCTGACGTACTCCCCCGACCCACTGGCCAAACCAGCAAAAGATGGGGACTCAATTGACATTGCCCTTATGCTAGCCGGCGGTTAGATAAGATTTGCCCAAGCAATGATTCCTGGGGCAACTTTCAGGATTATTGTTTGGGCAATACTATTTTACAGTGCTGAGAACAAGGCGATCGTTTCTTCGGCAGAGTCAAAAGAATAGCATCGCAGAGGAAATCGCAGGTCATTGCACGGCCATGACATAAGCTGGAAGGAGGTAAATCACATGCAACAAGTAACGCCAAATGTCTATGTGGAGAGCGGTTTGGGCCCCTGCAATTTGGGACTCATCACCACAAAAGAAGGAACCGTCATGATTGACACCCCCTGGAGCCCTGCAGCTGCAATTAAATGGGGGGATGAAGTCAGCAAACATGGAAAACCGCAATATCTCATCAATACTGAAGAACATCCCGACCATTGTCAAACGAGCTGTTACCTCCGGGGAACACTGATCAGCTCACAAGAGACCAGAGACAAACTGTCTAAAGTCTCAGTAATGGAGGTTAAGGAAAGGATCAAGCATACAGCCCCAGATTCGTTGTCATTTGTGGAATCATATCAGCTTCGGCTTGCAGACATTAGCTTCACAGAGAATCTAGACATATATCTGGGTGATCACACCTTCAGGCTGTTCCCGCTGCCGGGGCATACAACCGGAGGAATAGGTATCTATATTCCCCAAGAGCACGTTGTATTCACGACTGATTGCGTTTTCCATCAAGTGAAGACCTGGCTTCAAGAAGCTGACCCAGAAAGCTGGCTTGAATCTCTCAAGAGGATCGGTGATCTTGATGCAGATATCATAGTTCCCGGCCACGGCACGCCCTGTAAGAAAGACTATCTGAAAGAACAAGCCGGAATCATTAGACAATGGATAGAGGTAGTTAAATCCGCCATTAAAAAAGGGCTTAGCCAGGAGGAGGCTATCGCTGGAATATCTGTGCCTGATCCCTACCCGATGCAATCAGGCATATCGTACTTGAATGCCGACCAGCTAAACAAGATGATAATAACTCGACTATATCATCTATACTCGAGTAAGAAGTAATAATTACTCGCATGCTACTTGGTCGTCAAATACGCGTGGGGCTGTCTAGCCGACATCTCGCAGCCTTTTCCTGGTAGTCTCAACAACCCCATTGACAAGTCAAAGTGCCCATGCTAGTATGCGACCTATATTTTCGGGCGTTGGGAGGAAGACGTATTTGCGATGATGAAAAGGAATGCTAAGAGATTGAGCATTCCTTTTTTGTTTTGTAAGAGACACTAAGTTGCGGGCCAATATCAGCTTCGCAGTGATAACGAAAACTAGGTTCTTCAAATTAGAGGCCTCAGATTTGTGAAAGGAGGCGACTACGATGACATGAGTAACTCGGAATGCCCGAGGTGCTTGCGCGATAATCTTTATTCTACCAGAAACGGACATAACCGATGACAGGAATTGGAATCAGGAAACGCTGAGCTAAGCAGCAATGATTACTCGTGTTCTCATGAGTTTGCGCGGGCAAAAGAAACCGCGGCTTTCAGAAAATTATGCTTTAGAAGAACAAAGTCGAGATTAATATGAACTAGAAATGGAGGTATGATCATGGCAGATCTCAGTGTCAAGTTTGGAGGCGTGGAATTCAAAAACCCAGTTTGGACTGCATCTCTGTCGCCGGCTGCGCCTTTCACGACTTTCAAAGACGCCGCCGATATCGTACTTAAGATAGTCAAGAAGTGCTACAACCTGGGATTAGGTGCTTATACTACTGGCAGCATAATGTATGAGGAGCCAAAATACGAGTGGCATGGTAAAGCCAGAAATATGATAATGAGGACGAGAGGTTTTGCCGAGCGAGAGGGGGATGTGGGCATGTCGGTGATGCCCGATGCTTCCTATCCACGAACGATCGGCCTAGAACTCCTGAGGAAAATCAAGAAGGAATGTCCCGAAATGCGCCTAATCGCCAATATCTGCGGGCCTGGAGTCGATCCGAAGGGCTGGGGCGCTCTAGCTGCGGACACGAAACAGGCGGGTGCCGACCTGGTAGAGCTGAACGTGTGCACCTTTATGGTGTTTGATAGCATAGCCGAAGCGGTTGGAGATATTGTCAAGCGCGAGGAATATCCCGCAGGGATCATGGCAGGGTTGGTGCCTGAGGTAACAGCGAGGATCGTAGCAGGCATCAAGGCGGTTACTGACATCCCCATAATCGTTAAGATACCCCCTGAACTGCCGGTACTGCGCCTGGTTCCCGGTGCGGGGATGTACCTGCACGCAGGTGCAAGAGGGGTTACTTGTTCTCACCTTTTCTTAACTGTTCCGCCACCCGATATTTATAATCGTGGTCGACCCGCTATCCCTTTCATGGACAAGGTCAGCTTTTTTGGTGTTTGCGGGCCTACTATCCGACAAACCGCATGCTATAGAAATGTAGCAGCTGTGGCCAAGTATTTCACCCCGGCAGGGTTAGACGTAGCTGCCTGCGGCGGCTTGGTCATCCCGGAGCATATTATTGAGGCCATGATGCTAGGCGCCAAAGCAGTTCAGCTTTCATCTGGCCTAAGATATGGTGGCCTTAGCTTCATTTCTCAGGTTCTTGAATTTATGAACAAATACATGGATGACCAGGATTCAAAAAGGTGGATGACTTCATAGGTATGGGGTTAAAGTATTTTGTCGATTTCCGGGAATTCATGGAATGGTGGAACACCCATCCGGTAGTAGCGAAGATTGACTATCTCAAGTGCACTAAGTGCGGGACATGTTTGGATAACGTGTGCTTCGCCACTTATTGGGAAGATGGGAAACCAAAGGTAGACCCAAGGCTGTGCGGCTCGTGCAACATCTGCGTTCCACGCTGCCCCAGTGAAGCTAGGACGTTAGTGCCCGTAAAAGTGGCAGGTAAGATGCCCGAGTGGCTACCACGCTGAGCCTAATGCCGGCACTACATGTCTAACAAGCGAAAACACTAAAACTGTATAGATAAACTTCATCGGAAATGCCCTGTTGCTGAATATTACGGGTCAAATTTCGCCAGATCTGCCCATGACCAAGTGCAGGGCATTTTCGATAGGTCCCACTGTGGCCCGTCTTTCTGCCTACAGCCAAGCAAGAAAGGCTTACTCCCCTACAAACATGTCATACGGAATAGGGGCTGTAAAGTTAGTATCCAGCTTGCCTTCTTTGTACTCAGACGCCCAAGGACCACGAAATGTGAAACGATCAATCCCGAATCTCTTCTTCCCCATCCAGTAACTGTCAAATCCATATATTCCCTGCCAGTGGTACTTCGCGAATCCCTCCATCCAGGCAGTTGTATCCAAGGTGTCCTGGGTGTTGAGGAACTCAAAGAAACCCTTCATGACGTGATAGCATTGATGAATTAAAGGAGCCGGGATTTCACCGTATTTCTTTAGAGCCCTGTAATGTATGTCACGGTAGGCTTGAGTCACTATAGGACTATCGGGGTCTACCTCGACAGTAACAATCTTCGTACGAAATTGCTTGGGTACAACCTCCTCCATAACACCCGGTGGAGGAACACCAGGGGCAATAATGATGCCGTCAAATCCTGCCTCGCGAAGCTGCTTTACCAGCAGGGCGTAGATAGCCCCCATAGACCCGGGCGTGGACATCGTATCTACAATGTCCGGTTTCGTAGCCAGCAGCCGCTGGATTACGGGCGCGAAGTCCCTGGTGCTGGCCGGGAACTTCTCCACACCCGTCCATTCCTGTCCGTAACGCGGTAGCACGGCTTGAACTGCCGTCTCAAACATGGGCAGGTCTGCCAGGTCAGGCCCGACGCCATGGATGGTCTTTGCCTCCGGATAGAATTTTTGCAGGTAAGCGCATATGTTGGTGTATATAAGCTCAAACGGCGGAGACAAGAAGAACGTATAGGGCCGGTTCGGGCCGGTCAGAGACGCCACTGCAGGAACCAAGGGAAACAGAATCACCTTGTTGGGTTCTGTAACACTCTGAACTCCGACGGCGTCGCCAATGAAAGGCCCGCCAATAACCTTTATCCCTTTATCAAGTACGAGCTCCTCGGCGATGGTTTTGCTGACTAGAATATCCCCCTTACTGTCCCGAATAACCGGATTCAGAACGTACTTTTGACCACCAATCGTTACGCCACCTTGTTCATTCTGGACATCTATCGCCAGCTCTATACCATGCTGCATTTCGCTGCCAAGAAACGCTGACGGCCCGGTTAACGGAGTGATTATGCCGATGTCCAGTGTCTTTGGTGCTTCAGGTACAGGCGTAGCTGTTAGAGATGGGGCTGGCTTAGCACAGCCGCATACCAGCACAGATACCAGCACTACTAGCGCTAAAGTCGTGATCACAGCTTTTCTCATGCTATCTCCTTATCTGTCTCGTTAACTATTTGTCTATGTTCCTGCCCTTTATATGTCAATTTCTGCTACACTATTTAGTATAAAACACAAAAGGAATGTCTAAGTTCTTAGACATTCCCTAATAGACAGTTTCATATTCTATTGCCACCCTTATCCCCACTTACTTGCGGTTCTTTACTCGGTCGGGATGATAACACGGTCGGTTTGGCATGTCAACAGCCAGAACATATCAAGTCAAATCAGCAGCTATAACCATTCCACTCGGGTTTAGTCTAGCAAACGTAGTGGTAATTCGATAAATGGACTATAATCAAATAGAATGCAAGAGTATGACTCTACAATGCATACCACTCAAGGAGAAATAATTGTATCCTGCTGATATTGACTGGCTTAAATTATGGCGGGAGCTTGTGACCAGCAATGCTCGTTCTGAAACTCCCGAAAAGGTGTGCAACTATCAGTCTCGCTTCCTTCAAAAGACCCAAGAAAGACACGATCCGCTCCTTGACTTCGTTTTGCAAGATATCAGGAATCAAGATACAGTCTTGGACATAGGTGCTGGCAACGGACGTTGGAGTACTGCCATTACCAAAGTGGCCAAGAGCGTCACAGCGGTTGAGCCATCGGACACCATGGTCAAGATGCTGCGGAAAAATGTAAACACGAGAAAACGGAACAACATCCAAATCGTTCAGGCCACGTGGGAAAATGCCGTCGTGGAGGCACATGACATAGTGATTTGCGCCCATAGCATATATTTCAGTCCAGATTTTGCTGCCTTTGTCCAGAAGATGGAGAAATCTGCTAGAAGAAAATGTTACCTCGCCTTGCGTTTGCCTCCACACGACGGCATAATAGGTGACCTTTCCCTCAAAATTCACAGTAGCCGCCACGATAGCGGTAATGCGATCATAGCTTACAATGCCCTTTATTCTATGGGGATCTACGCCAACGTCCTAACGGAAGATAACATTCTGCATTGGGTAGATTCTACTTTCGAGCAGGCTTTCGCCAGGGCCAAGCGGCATCTTCATCTTGAGTCAACCGATTCATACGATGAGCTCATCAAGAATATGCTCGCCAACCGTCTAACCTTTACAGACAACTCATACCTATGGCCGGACGGAATGCGTTCGGCGCTGCTATGGTGGAGCCCGTCAGTTGCTCCAAAATAGCAGAATGATCGCCGGTGCGCCATGAAAACAGTTAAGAGAGTTGAAATCGCCACGTGCACGCCCATTCTTCGGGATGCTCATCAGGAGGACAGGCTACGCATTCAGTTTTTATCCTAGAATCTATTGTCCTTGCAAATGTCCTATATTCTACAAGTCCGGCTGATTTACAGGGATAATCTCCTAGACCTCTGCTCTTTCTGGCATCTTGAACTCTACACGTCACCATCCTGAAGACCAGGCTCTTGCCTTCTCTCTCTGCAGTTTGCTTATTTATACGCGCATAAAGCCGGAAACGTAGAGCTTCCTCTAGACCTTCAATCCCACCCCGCTCAGGAATGTTCAGTAAAGACTTTATCATGCTTGCTTCTAACGGGGAAAATCTTGTCCAGCAGGTGTCATTACACCTCTTACTTGTATACATATCTTGCCTGGTTTCAACGGTCTGGAACCATACGCCGTCATCGGCCAACCAGTTTATGGACATAGCATCTATGAGACTTATGAGCTTTTCCCTTGGCATGTTAATAAGAGAAGGTGGCAATCCATCCGCGATCCCAAAGCCTGCTGCCTTAGACAGGCGCTTAATGGCAATAGGGAAAATACTAGCAGCTACTTCCTCCTCAGTTCGTATAGCCTCTTCCAAGCCTAATTGATGCTGAACCTCATTAAACCAGATACCGTAATGCAGCATTGTTAGACGGAACGCATTGACCAGAAACCGAGCTAGCTCACCTTGACTTAATTGCTCCAGACTATGTATCTTATTACCCATAATTTTGTACCTCCGTCGGTTAAAGTATTATATGATTATTCGCCTCGCGTGTCAGGTGTCTGCGGTAAAAAATTGAGAGATGACTAGGAGGCTAGCATTATCTTCGAGCATTTTGCAGTATGGATACCTGAATGGTAGTATTTGATGAAGCAAACAGAAAAACAGTGCCCAATGAAATCAGGAGGAGTGTAACATGAGCATAACCAACGAGCAAACGATAAGAAGTACGTGTACTCTTTGCTTAACCGGTTGTGGCGTATTAATACAAATGAAGGATGGTAAACCAGTAAAGGTGCAGGGAGACCCTGAACATCCTGCAAACCGTGGAGCACTATGTGTTAAAGGTACCGCTTCTTTGGAGTATCTTAATAGCCCGTATCGTTTATTGCATCCTTTAAAAAGGGTAGGAGCAAGAGGTGAAGGAAAATGGCAGAGAATTAGCTGGGATGAGGCATTGACCAATATCTCGACTGAGTTGAACAAGGTGAAGCAGAAATATGGGGCCGAGGCCGTAGCTTTTATTCGTGGCGGAGCTAAAGGATACCCCGATAGTTATCTGGCACGATTTGCCAATGCCTTCGGTTCTCCCAATGTCGTGTCTACATCCAATATATGCTTTATGCCCAGGCTGTATGGTTCACGTATCACTTACGGCTTCATGCCTGATCAGGACTATGATTATCCACCAGCTTGTATTGTTCTTTGGGGTTTTAATGGAGAAGCCACTAATGTCAGCAAGCACAATCGCATTATGGCGGCACTTAAGAAAGGTGCACGGCTTATCGTCGTAGACCCGGCAGAGACTGGATACGCCCGCAAGGCGGATATCTGGGCGAAACCTCGTCCTTCTACCGATCTGGCCTTAGCCCTCGGCTTAATTCACGTTATGTTAGAGGAAGGGTTATACGACAAAGATTTTGTAGCCAAATGGACAGAGGGCTACGATAAGTTGAAAGAACACGTAAAGCAATATACACCGGAAAAGGTGGCGGAGATAACGTGGGTGCCTGCCGACACTATTCGCCAGATAGCGAGGTTATACGCCGCCGGCAAATCGGCTTGTATCGAATTGGGCAATGGTATAGATACCAATATCAATAGCTTTCAGACTGCGAGAGCCGTAGCCATTTTGAGAAGTATCTCAGGTAATATAGGGCGACCGGGTGGCGAACTGGAATGGTCGGGCACACCTATTGTGCCGGAACTAACCCCGGAGCTAACACAGCAAAATGCTATCCCAAAGGAACTCCGAGCCAGAAGAATAGGCGGGGAAGAGCATATCTTGCCCAACTATTACTCGGCCTTGCCACAAAAGCTAGTAAAGGCTATGTTAACCTCCAAACCGTATCCCGTACGCGCAGCCTATGCGCCGGGTGCGGCTGTGCTTCACTCTTACAACAATTCACAGGAGGTCTACCGGGCTTTAAAGAGCCTGGACTTCCTCGCAGTTGCCGAATACTTCATGATACCAACAGCCGAGCTAGCAGATATCGTGCTACCAGTGACCACTTACCTGGAAATGGATAGCCTACATGAATGCAAAGTGGTTCCTACAGTCAGTATCGTCCAGAAGGTAGCCCAGGTGGGTGAATGCTGGTCCGACCTTAAAATATATAACGAACTGGCAAAAAAGATGGGACTGGGCGGTTCATTTTGGGCCGATGAAAGAGATGCCCTTGATTTTCTTATGAAACCGGCCGGCCTGACCTTCGACGAGTTCCGCAAGATCGGCATTTTGCCAGCTGCCAGGCAGTATCGTAAATACCAGACAGGAGGTTTCAATACCCCCTCTAGCAAAGTTGAACTATATTCGGAGCAGCTGGCTAAATGGGGCTTCGACCCCATGCCCATTTACAAGGAACCGCCGGAATCACCCATCAGCGCCCCGGAATTAATGAAGGATTATCCGCTATTAATTACCAACCGGAAAGTGGCCCCCTACCTGCACGCAGCCGGACGCCAGATGCCATCGTTGAGGAACAGCCATCCGGACCCACTGCTCATTATTAACACCAGCACAGCCAGGAAACTGGGAGTGACAGAAGGAGAATGGGTCCACATTGAAACTCAAAGAGGCAAGATCAAGCAGAAGGCTACCTTGTCTAAGAACATAGACCCTCGAGTAGTAATATCCGAGCACGGCTGGTGGTTCCCGGAAAAGGACGCCAAAAGCTTGCATGGTTGGGCGGAATCAAATTTAAATGTCCTTACAGATAATATTCCGCCATATGGAGAGATTGGCTCCACCACACTGAAAGGTTATCTCTGTAAGGTGTCTAAGGCCGCCTAAATGGTGAAGATCATTTTCAACTAGGTTAAACTTTACCTATAGGTAATTCACCCTGCCCTCGACGGATGTGGTGAGCGTCAACAAAACTGGCGCGTGGTGCGGCTAAACCTTTGCCAAGCCGCTTCGTTATTCAGGGTGAGAGAATAAAGGGAAAGAGCAAACACATGAGATTTCATTTGCAGATTGCGGTTATTTTGGTTACTGCGGCGCTGATCGGCTCTGCAGCCTGTGCTCCACAACCAGCGAGCCAAACGTTGAAATCGGAGAAACAAAGGGTGCTTTCTCCAATTGTGGATCAGACCGACCTGACAGCGTTGGTCGATGGCAACAACGCCTTTGCCTTTGACGCATATCAGACTCTCAAAGACGATGGGAACCTTTTCTATTCACCTTACAGCATCTCACTGGCCCTGGCTATGACATATGCCGGCGCCAACGGCGATACCGCACAGCAAATGGCAACGACGCTCCACTTTACTCTTCCGCAGGAACAGCTACACCCGGCATTCAATAGCCTCGAAACGGAACTGAGCCAACGCGGCCAGGGTGCTCAAGGTAAAGACACTAAGGGCTTCAGGCTTAATATCGTGAATGCTATCTGGGGACAAAAGGGCTATACCTTTCTCCAAAAGTTCCTGGATATATTGGCTGAGAACTACGGTGCCGGCATCAGGATACTTGATTTCATGAATGCACCAGAGCCTTCGCGCCTCATTATCAACAACTGGGTAAATGACCAGACGGAAGGCCGGATTAAGGATCTAATTCCACAGGGCGCTATCGACGCCATGACGCGCCTGGTCCTGACCAACGCAATATATTTCAATGCCGCCTGGCAATACCCCTTCCAAAAGGATGCCACCAGTGATGGCATATTTCACTTGCTCCAGGGAAATGAGATTACGGTACCCATGATGCGAGAGACGGAATCGTTTGGATATGCAGCAGGCAATGATTATCAAGCGGTTGAATTGCCTTATGACGGACGCGAGCTTTCCATGCTGATTCTGCTTCCTCAGTCCGGCCAATTCACGGCGTTTGAAGAGTCTCTCGATGCGAAGAAGGCCGACGCAATCATTCAAAGCCTAGGCTCCAAGCGAATCGCGCTGACCATGCCTAAATTTGAATTCACTTCCAGCTTTAGCTTGAAGAATGCGCTCAGCACCATGGGCATGCCAGTGGCTTTCACCGATAATGCCGACTTTTCGGGCATGGACGGAAAGCGCGACTTGTTCATATCGGACGTGCTTCATAAGGCATTTGTGTCCGTTGATGAATCAGGCACCGAGGCGGCAGCCGCCACCGCAGTGATAATAGCGGCAACGGCAATGCCAGTGGGACCTATTGAACTAACCATCAACCGCCCGTTCATCTTCCTGATTCGTGACAACCAGACGGGCACCATACTCTTTGTAGGCCGTGTTATGAACCCGGGTGCCTGACCCCAATTCTAAAGATGCACAAAGGGCAGCCTACGCAGCTTTTGGCCAGATCTACTACCGCAAGATTCTGTTAACTGATTACATGGTGGGCGGTACTGGACTTGAACCGGTGACCTCTGCGATGATATGTACGCGGTTCTGTGGCCAACTCAACGAAACTTCTTGGCTCGTGGATGTGTAGGTTGTCTATTTCCATCTGACCACCAGTGGCGCTTGTGTCGCCTGCCCATCATATTGTAAAGGCTTTTGGCTGCCGGACACAACCCCTATTGGGTAGTGGGGCAATTTGAACTGCCCTACTACCAGGTATTGACAAATAGGGTAGAGACATATATTATCGTCACATACAGTTCGAAGGAGGAGCGACTATGCTGAAACGCGCAATCATTATTGTTTTAGCTATTGTTCTGTTTACAGGTATGGCTTCCTTCTTCCCCACACCTAAGGCGCAGGCACTACCGCTAATCAAACATGTTTCCCTCGTCCAGGAACCTTGGACCCTTTTGACTACATTTAACGATAGCATAATTAGTAGGGGCGGAGGTTGCCCCGATTTCACCTCCTCTCCACCACCAGGAACACTCAATGGCGCTCCGGCATGGTACAGAATTTCAATACCTTTGTCTGCATATATGGGCAAGACCGTTTACATTGCCTTCTTCTTCGATACCTTGGACGGTGGGGTTAATAAATACCAGGGATGGTTTGTAAGAGATGTGAACTTCGGCAACAATGCACTTATCAATTACTTCCTACAGCAAACCAGGCTCTGGAACGTTTGTGGCAGCGGGAATGGACCCGTGTGGCATCCTGAGGGCGGTATCTGGCACTACGCTAATCCTTCCACGAATAATTATCAGGGAAATCCAATACATAACTCCTGTTCCGATACCGCGAATTGGGGGGCACTGGTAAGCCCGCCCATACTTGTTGCAGGAAGCAGCACCCTGAATTTCACTACCAAGTGGCAGATTGAGGGTGACGAACCTTCTTTATACGACCTTATGCAGGTTTATCTGGCTGTGGGCAGGATAAACCAAGCACCTGCATGTCCAAAGCCATCCATAAATGGTACGATTGGAATCTTCAGCCAAGAGTCTACGACCGGCAACAATTTGGAACAGCGCTCTTGGCACTAGACTACAGTGGGTTCCCCTGTTGTTAAGCTGAGTGACCTATCAGCGGTAACTTTCGGTGGAGACAGCCTACGAGGCCTCCTGTGTATTTAGCCGCCTAACCAGCGCGTGTCATTGCGATGATATGTACGCGGTTCTGCCGGGACCTCAACACAAATATCGTCACCCGGAAAAGGCATCGCGGTAATCCTCGGTTCTAGCCGTTTGCCGTGGTGAATTCCTGACATGCGCCTTGATATTATAGACACTTTTGCTGCCTTTGCACAACCACTTCCGCTTCGTAACGGCATTTTGCACGTCCAGAAGTTCATAACGTAACATTCTGACGCTTTGTTACCACTACGGGCTCACAGCGCCCTCGGTTGCGATGCTATAATAACCGCTGAGAGACGCTCTTTGAAAGCAACATATAGGCCAGCCAGCGGATTCAGGTACGGTGAATTGACGTTTATGCGAACCTCCTAGGATATGGCAAAATCAACAGGGGACAAGGCAATGTATATAGCCAGAGCTGCTCTTGGCAACGTAGAATTACCTGATGGACGTGACGAGATATATTTTTCCGATTTTGTCATACGACTATGCCCAAACCATGCCGAACCCATTCAGGTTAGGGACAAAGGTGGCAGGCCTATAGATGTTGACTGGCAATATCCCACAGCGCCTAACACCAGATTCCCAGTTTGTGATTATTACCTTGAAATACCGTTCACACCACAGAGCTCAAAAAGGTGGCAAGAAGGTGAAGATAGACTCATATGGGCTCTCAATCGATTACGATTGTTCAAAAAAGGACGACTATGGGGCTCGCTTTATACCGTTTTTCATGCCGAAAACCCAGGCATCACAGAAGGGCTGGAGGACGTCAAGGCTTCGTTGCAGAGACGGCACACAAGGGCACCTTCAATGGGCTTGGACTGGGGCTTTGGTCATATTATAGTATTAAGGAAGATGAAGTCGCGCCTCTGATAGCATTTACAAATGAAATGGAGAATGCTCCGCGAGAGTTCGTTGAAGTCGCCTTACGCAGGTTTCACCAATCATTTGATAGAGACCTGCCAGAGGACCAGGCGATTGACTTATGTGTTGCTCTTGAGTGCCTCTTCTCAGAAGACCGAGAGGCTATCGGTTACAAAATAGCTTTGCGAGCCGCGTATCTACTGGAGACAGACCCTGAGAAGAGGAAGGCGCTCTTCACATTCCTTAGGCAAGCCTATCGTGAGAGGAGTAATGTTGTTCACGGCACAGGGTCGAGGCCTTCCTGGCGGACTAAAGAAAATAATGCCGATAAGCTTGCAGACATTGTTAGGAGTGCACTGCGACAATTGCTTCAGCATGCCAAGCAAGGCAAGGTCTTAAAAACAAGAGACTTAGACCACGACTTGTTTTTTGCTGGTCGCTAGAGCTAATGCAAACCTAGTTGCCTAGCCAGAGGAATACAACCAAATGCTATGACAAGACTCTGGGTAATCTTGAATTGCACATATCTGACAAATGTGCAATTTCACCGCAGTTAACAGAAACTCAGATTGTGCAGCGAATTTGAAGGGATAAATTTTGTTGCGGGTCACACAAATTTTTCTGCTAAAATAGATTAATGAAAAAGACCAGTTTAAAATATGTTACTGCCGCCCTAATCACGCTTACTATATTGTGCTATGGATGTAGCATTGAATTCACAACAGGCACACCGCAACCCACGGCCATTCCTCCTGTCTCAACACCAACTGTATCTAATCCAATTAGCCCACACTATAATCTGCCCGATGTATCCAGCAGCCAACTTTTACCAAGTATTGCCGATGTAGTGGCCAAAGTGAAACCGTCAGTAGTCGCAATCAATACTGAGGTGACTACTTATGATATCTTCAACCGCCCTATACCCGAACAAGGCGCTGGCTCCGGATGGATTCTGGACAAGAACGGCATAATTGTTACGAACAACCATGTGGTTGAAGGAGCCACGAAAATCACGGTAACACTCGACGATGGACGCACATTTTCAGTAGATATAAGTAAGGTCAGCACCGATTCGCTCAGTGACTTGGCTGTATTGAAGATTGATTCCAGCGGTTTACCAGCTCTAACATTAGGAGATTCTACCAAGATGCGAGTTGGCGATTGGGTTGTAGCTATTGGCAATGCGCTTGGTGAAGGAATAAGTGCTACTAGTGGCATTATTAGCAGACTAGGAGCCACAATAACTACTGACACAGGTGAGACGCTGCACGAACTTGTTCAGACAAACGCTGCCATCAATCCGGGCAATAGTGGTGGTCCCTTGGTTAACATGGCGGGTGAAGTTATTGGTATTACTAGTGCCAAGTTATCCGCAGTGGGCGTAGAAGGCATGGGCTACGCCATAAGTATCCATGCTGCTGGTCCCATTATCGAAGGACTGATTCAGAAGGGCTACATTGTTCGTCCCTGGCTTGGAGTTGGCACAACCGCCGTAAACCAATGGTTGATTCTTACTCAAGATCTATCCGTAACCAGTGGAGCTTTCCTGACGCGAGTGGCGGCTAACAGTCCTGCGGCTAAAGCCGGTTTAAGCATAGGAGACGTTATCGTTAGCTTCAATGGTAAGAACATTACGAGCGATACTGATTTTCTTGATGCTCTGATTAACTGTCAAGTGGGGCAAACAGTATCGATTATCTACTGGCGTGGAGAGTCAAAGAACACCACCACTGCTACTTTGGTTGAAACACCACCGCCGAAGCGATAGAAAATCCTTCAGCAAAAAGAAAACTTAGGGGCCACCCGTAATCCTAAACAATTATTCACTATTTGTTTGTTGCACCTTTTTAGCGAAATGTTCACACTGAACAAAACAGGCACGTTTGATTTGGCCGCAACTGTGCCCTTGTAGAATAGCAGCTTGCTCTAATGTTCCAGTCCCCCAGTAATCGCCTCTTATTGAATTATAAAGTTAGTATCGCTGGCATCGAATACGGTGGTGATATCGGTCCTGGCGACCTTTACTTTTGCCGATTTTGCGCTTATCTTAACAATTGCTTCATATTTGTCTGATAAAATCACTCATAAGCACAGGGTTACGGAACCAGCCTTGCGCTTTCAGAACCTCCCACCCAAATATGGGCCGAGTGATTAGTGCTCGGCCCTGGTGCTTTGGAGAAGCAAGAAGGAATTATAATAGAACCGCTAGAGAGCGGGGGCATCGCGTTTAAGGTGTCCACTATTTTCGAGAGCCTAACTATCCCACTTTCGCTAGCTACATAGCAAAGCATTATTAAGAAGTTACTAATACTAAAAAAAGCGCGAACAACTATGATTGGACAGAAAGGTGGTTATGAGAGGTTGGCGGGGTAAGTCACTAGTCTCCTGATTAAGCGTATCTTTCTTAAAATACGCAGCCAAAGGAATCCGCATAAACCTTTTGGAAACATTTTACGTTTTCGATGTGTGAATAGACCAAGGTCGCATTTATGGCAAGCAATAGAATACTTTGAGGAGGTGACAACTTGAAGCGCTGGCTTATTACAATGGTGTTAGTCGTGGCTTTAATGACGATTATTATACCGTCGATTCCAGCATTGGCGGAGGTCGCGGCTCCTCATCAGCGCATTGGGAATGGCATTTCAGCCAACTGGGCAGGCTATGTAGTGCCAACTACTGTGACCGGTGGGGCAGTGACTGCTGTCAGCGGGAGTTGGACAGTACCGACAGTGACCGGGAGTGGCTATAGCGTTATCTGGGTAGGCATGGATGGCTACAACAGCAGCAGCGTGGAGCAGGTCGGGACCGAGCAGGACATTATCAACGGCAAGACGCAATATTACGCCTGGTTTGAAATGTACCCGTATGGCCTCTCTAAGATCAACCAGCCGGTCAACCCTGGCGATACCATTACGGCTTCGGTCCAATACACTGGTAGCGGTTTTGTATTCACTTTACAGGATAGTAATTGGCCGACGGCCTTCACTACAACTGAAACCCCCACATATGTGCCCCAACGGAACTCAGCCGAATGGATTGTTGAGGCCCCCTCGACTGGTGCGAGGCATTCTGCCGCTGGCTGACTTTGGCAGCGTCGACTTTCAGTGGCGTTCAAGCTACCATCGGATGTACAACTGGTGGTCTTAAAATTGGACGCATACTGCTATCAACATGGGTAACTTGAGAGGCGGAATGATTGCCCAAACAAGTGGACTAAATACAGCAGGTAGTAGCTTTACCGTGAGCTACGTGGCTAATAGCAGCGGTAAACCTAGCGCCGACAATACCAATCCAAGTAGCCCGTGGTATAACTGGGGAACACATGGCGGGTTCACGGGTCATAGTCGGCGCGGATTTAAGCTGGGGAGCAGCCTTTGACAGATTATATTAGAGCTATCATTAGCCGATTTCAAAGTTGACCTGAATGACATTGTCGTAGGATTGGGAAGTGTTGTCCAAGAGTGGTAACAGACCTGGCTACACCTCCTATTCTGCAGTTGGTCGGACTTCCGTTTGTTAGTAACAGGAATGTACGTCGCCATATTTTTCGCAGAAGACAAGCACGAGAAGGCACCATGTAACTTTTAGTCGTTTTATCGACAGATGCCAGGCGGAATGTCCTTACGCTTTTCACTCCGATGCTAGCCTTTCGCGTGGTGGGACTGCCCGTAATAATCAATGACCGCGCGCTGGCCCAAGGGATACAGCTAGACAGCCTGAGGTAATAAGAACTCCCAGACCGGTCATTAGAACAGCAATGGGTAGGCCGAAGGCGAAGTGGCTATGATTTAGGATGCTATGCTGCCTAAGCCTTACGGTTTTTACTATGGGTTAACATACATCCCGATGATTTGAACAACGTACCTCTGAAATTTCAGGCTCAATTACGCCGGTAACTTCTACATTCTCGCCGTCAAGCCATACCGTGATACCGAGCATATCTAAGGCAAGGCGCTTGCCCTCAAAGTCCAGTTCAGGAAATCGCTTCTGCATATCCTCAATAAAGCTCTCTAGCTTCGGCACGTTGATAACGGCATCCTGGCTGGCCTTAAGCTGTGCCTCTAGCTCGGTCTTTTGTGCCTTCAGCGTTTCCTTTGCCTTATTCAGCCGTCTGTTTTCTGCCTCTACCTGGTCCGCCGGGAAGTCCTTTAAGGCCCACTGTAAAAGCTGGTGCTGCTCACGGTCAGCCGCCTTAAGCTGGCGCTCTACGCGCTCTAGTTCAGCCTCAAATACGCCTAACTGGCCCGCGTCCTGGCGTTGCTTTTCAAGCTCACTGATTATAAGGTCACGGTCACTTAGATAGCGTTCAAGCTCAGCCCATACCATAGCCCTCTAGCTTCTTGGCGCTCCAGCTTTTATTGTGGCAACGTTCAAGAGGTGCATACTTGCCTTACCTTACCCATACAACGATAACGTCGTTAATCATACCGCTTATCTTTAACCTACCTACTGGCAATACCACCCACGTAAGCCCGCCCACATTGACGGCAACGTATATGCCCGCGTAACAGGTATTCATGCTTGGTCGTAGGTACTGTCTTATCTCCTGTTTACCTGTAGCTGCTTTTGGGCCGCGTCAAATACCTCTTGACTGATAATAGCCGGCGTGACGCCTTCAATCTCAATCCAGTCAGCGATACGA
>CAVVVB010000006.1:0-16011 GCA_963751585.1 uncultured Chloroflexia bacterium
ACGCCGCATCCCGCCCTGTTTGATGACGTCAGTCGCCGTATCGAAGGCACGCATGAACGAAACCGGCCCGCTGGCGACGCCGCCAGTAGAGCCGACTCTATCCTTTTCCGGCCTTAGTCTGGAGAAGGAAAAGCCGGTGCCACCGCCGCTCTTGTGGATGAGGGCAGTGTACTTAACCGCATCAAAAATGGACTCCATCGAATCGTCAACTGGCAGTACAAAGCAGGCGGATAGCTGCCCCAGCTCCCTGCCGGCATTCATCAGGGTGGGTGAGTTGGGCAGGAACTCCAGATTTGCCATCGACTGGTAGAATTCCTCTTCCCAGGCTTTGACATCAGCCTTGGGGTCATAGATTAGCTCAGCCGAGGCAATAGCTTGTGCCACCCGGCGTAACATCTCTTCCGGCGTCTCAATGACCTTTCCCTGTTTATCCTTCTTAAGGTACCTCTTTTGCAGTACCTGAAGTGCGTTTTCAGTAAGATGGATGCCGCCGGTGGGCGACTGTGACTTTGGCTTGATTTTAGCAGTTGTTTCCATAGTTTTAGCTTCCTCTCTCTTCAGTGGTTCTTCAGCAGCCAGGATTTCCCTCACCATAGCACGGACTTCGGAATCAGAGGGCAGGTTTTTATGCCCGCGTGGCTTACCCACCACCAAATCTTCCATTCCGGGCAGGGGATTTTGCCTCTCCAGCCGCTCAATTACCCGCCCGGTAAGTTGCTCAATCTGAAGTCTATCCGATATGCCCATAGACTCGGCGGCGGCGAAGATAGCCCGGGCTATCTGGGTGCGACTTGGCGTCGATTTCTTATGTTCTGGTTGATTGGTCGTAGTCATCTCCAGTTCCTATTTGCGATTATCTTTTGCGAGCTTCTTCATCTATTCGGGTAGACTAGGGAAATCACGTATCTTGTTTCGTCATGACCAAAACCTTTGGATTCCATAGGTAACGCTGAGTAGTGTTACCAACCCTAAAAAGATTATAGGATTTAACTGGGTTATCATGCTGTAAGCTTTGTGTAATGTAGAAGGGGGTCGCACGTACGTGTTTAGCGGGGTACATAGTATTTTACCTTGTGAGTTTTTTCTTGGGCGCTTTAAACGGAGACCCCTCGGATTATCCTGTGGCCAGGGTTTCCATAAGAGGGCAACGCAGGGGGGGTCTTTACTAAGTTCAGCCATGCGGATAGCCGTTGTCTGGATAGAGACCTTAAATATGGTAGCTAGCCGTTCTATTGACTGCACGGATACACCAAAGGTCGATAAATATTTTCTGAAGACCGGCTCGGGCATGAGGAGTTCCGTAGCTGCAGCATCGCACAGGCCCTCTCTAACTGTTGCACGAGCTTTCTGTTCACCTTGGGGATCGGAAGGTTCGATATTCAATAGTCTTTATGTAACGTTCCAGTTTTAGTTCATTAAATAAAGTGTGTCCTACCTCGTGAGCACAGGAAAAGTTTTGCCTAGCCAGATTGTGGTTTTGATTTACCTTAATCACATAACCATCGGGAAATCTCAGTAGTTCAGCGCTTACTTTACCAAGATCTGCCTTGACAATCTTCTTAATGTCTTGCAGGCGAGCAAATTTCTGCAGATAGAAACGGTGGTTTATCGTGACCCCTGTCCTCAATAAGTCGGATTACAAGCTGCTTGGCGCGCTCAACAATAAGCTCGGTAGCTTGCTCTAGACTTAAAAATTCCGGTACTGGCTGGCTGTTATCTGACTGTTTAGACGTTTCTCGTCCATCGCGTGCTTCCTGAAACGCGCCATTCCCAAAGCTTGCCCTGAGGGTATGTGTGCCTTAATGGCTTTTGCCTAAATGTGTCTGTTAGAAGTTCACGGCATTCGTCATCCGTTAGGGGATGGACCTGTATCTTCGAACTTTGCTCTGCTAGCAGTCTTCAGTCCGAAGATATCGACGCACTCACGTAGGAAATCAGTTGGTAGCGCCTCTCGATTTTCCATCCGCTTTTTGATTAAAGCGACATTTGAGTAGCCTGCTTTTCTAGCAAGTTCATCAAGTGTCATATCTTTTTCATCTAACCACCCATTGATTGCTTGGCAAACGAGCCAGTCAGGTATTTGCATTTTCTTCATTTCCGACCTCCTATAATTGCTTCCTCTTCTGCTTTCCCGCTACCGCCTCCATTTTTCCGCCGGGAGCAGCGGTAGCTGAGCGCTGGGATGAGATACTTCTGTTCTATTACTTATCAGGTTGTCTACCGCCTGCTTAAGGGCAGTGATGTCCGCAAAATCACGGTAGACACTGGCGAAACGGATATAGGCGATGTAATCCAATCCTTTCAGCTTCTCCATGACCATATCGCCGATGACCCTGCTTGGTATTTCCGTCTTGCCCATCTGGTAAAGCTCAGCTTCTATATCATCGGCGAGCTTATCCACAGTGCCGGTGGGCAGAGGTCTTTTTTCGCAAGCCTTGTGAAGTCCCGCCAGAAGCTTGTTCTTATTAAATTCCTCCCGTCTCTGGTCTTTCTTGATAACAAAGAGGCTGGCAGGCTGATATCGTTCGTAGGTGGTAAAGCGCGCTTTGCACTTCAGACACTGCCGCCGCCGGCGTATGCCATCATTTACGTCACGGGAGTCCAGAACCTTTGAGTCACGAAAACCACAGTAAGGGCAATTCATAGCTTTATACCACATCCTATAGTATAGCGAAAATACAATACCACAATATATAGTATTTGTCAATAGCCTTGTAAAATGTCATTACTTCGAAAATAGCCGAACCGTGTCAAGATTCCATTCCGACGGAAGTCGGAATCCAGAAAATCATACCTCCCCACCAAGCCTTGGATTCTGGGAATGGTATTCTTGTTGTGGTTTCACACTTTTGTGGTGCTGTTGTCTAGTATGGCCGATTCTTCGCTGGAGTTTACACTGGTTCCACTGAGTCACCACCTGTGGCGAGAAACGGTAGTTAGCCACGAAGTGAGCGAAGCGAATGTGCTCAGAATGGCATAACATAGTACTTTTTCTCAGGGCAAGGCTATTTGCCAAGAGCAGCAGTGTACAAAATGACCGCATCTGGCAGATTGCCGTATTTTATGCTATAAATATAGCGGTGCGAGAAAAATGCCAGACCACCAACCCAAAAGCTATCGGGAAATAATGCAAATGACAGATACTAAAAAGCGAAATGGCTGGCTTACAGCATGGTTGATTCTGATTATCATTGCAAATGCAATAACCTTACTTATTTACTTATCGGGTGTAGCTAGTCAGGTGCTAGGGCCCATGCCCGGGTGGTTTATTGCAGTGGCCATTGTATTAAGTTTGTTTAACGTTATTTGCGTTATCGCTCTATTCCGATGGAAAAAGTGGGGATTCTGGGGAATATGCGTATCAGCCATTATTGAATTTATTGTAAACATCTCAATAGGGGAGGCAGTCGGCGTAACTATTCTTGGTCTTGTCGGTCCACTTATTCTTTTTGGGCTGCTTCATGTCGGGGAAAAAGACAAGGGTTGGCCTCAGTTAGAGTGATGCTAACAACTGCAGTGAAGCCACCTGAAACATCTGACGTATAAGCTTCTATAGAGCCAGGATAGTATTTCTCTGCTACTAGGGATTCGCTTTTTTAATCGGCTGGGGAGATTGCTTCGTCGCGGAGTTTACCCTGAGCGACTGCGAAGGGCTCCTCGCAATGACAATGTGGTATAAACAAAAAGCCATAGATTTAGTGCCTCCGGAAATCTCGAATCTCCGAGGCTAGAACCTATGGCTCTTGGCCGGTCTCGAACTTAGCTTATTACCCTAGCCTCTGGCTGGGCTTGGTAGTTTGTGGTGTTTTAGCTGGAGCTGGCTGCCCCATTGCCGGACGCCGCTGGAAGAACTGAGGTTTGCGCAGGAAGGAGGGCATATCCAGTTCCGCTTCTTCACCTCGGAGTAAGCGAGCCAGTTCTTCGTCACGTCTTGCCCCACCGAATTTTGTGGTGAAGCCAGTGGCAATCAAGGTAATCCTTACATCATTATCCATCGCCGGGTCATGAGCCACACCAAAGATGATGTTGGCGGTGGGGTCTACCGCTTTCTTAATTACCTCAGCCGCCTGGTTGACTTCGAACAGGGTGAGGGTATCGCCACCGACTACGTTATATAAGACTCCAGTCGCCCCTTCAATTTTTACATCTAGTAATGGGCTGGCAAGTGCTTCCTGAGCAGCGAGTACAGCTCGGTCTTTCCCTGAGCCGGTACCTATGGACATCCAGGCAGGACCAGCATTTTGCATTATCGCCTTGATATCAGCAAAGTCGAGGTTTATCAGCCCGGGGACAGTGATAACCTCAGATATAGCCTGTACGCCATGCATCAGCACATCGTCAGCCATCTTGAAGGCGGCATCCACTGTAGTCTTATGGTCGCAAAGGTCGAGCAGGCGGTCATTCGGGATAATGACAAGAGTATCAACCTTGGTAACCAGCTGCTTAAGGCCTTCTTCAGCAGTCCGCGCGCGATGGTTTCCCTCGAAGGTGAAGGGCTTGGTGACTATGGCTATGGTGAGAGCTCCACTTTGCTTGGCTGCTTCTGCAGCAACGGGGATAGACCCGGTGCCAGTGCCGCCGCCCATACCACAGGTGAGGAACACCATATCGGCGCTATCAATGCAATCCTTAATATCATCGCGGCTTTCTTCGGCTGCCTTCCGCCCGATGTTATTATCGCCGCCAGCGCCAAGCCCTCTAGTGACCTTCTCTCCTAGCTGGATGCGCAGCGGAGCTTCAGTGATAGCGAGCGCCTGGGCATCGGTGTTCATAGCGATGAAATCTACACCCTTAATTCCTTGTCTTACCATTCGAGTTATTGCGTTGGAACCGCCCCCACCCAAACCTATAACCTTGATTTTTGCTGGGTTGGGTACAAAGCTTGTTTTTGCCATTTTCTCCTCCTTTCTTCTATTTATATTTAGCGAAATATACTTCTGAGTCGTGAGGCTAAACGGGCGAATCTGTTGCCGAGCCCACCGGATTGCCAATTCTCAGTACGTCCGTGCCTGACTCCCCAGAGCAAGAGCCCAACACTGGTGGCATATGCCGGGTCATGCAGGTTATCGGCGATGCCGTGGATGCCAGTGGGAACCCCTATCCTGACCGGAATATGCATCATATTGCGGGCAAGAGCTTCCAGCCCGGAAAGGTTAGAGCTTCCGCCGGTAAGTATCAGACCAGCCGGGACTAATGCTTTGTATTCAGATTGAGGCAGCTCAAGCAGGATGAGCTTTAGAATTTCCTCAACCCTCGCCCGGATGATATCACACAGGTCTTGATAGGAGACACCGTGACCATCCATCGAAATGGCGGGCGCTTCGGACCTGCTTTTACTCTCATAAACCGTCATTACGCTGCCATATCGCTTTTTCATCTGCTCGGCGACATCAAAAGGAAGCCCCAGTCCAATAGCGACATCTCTGGTGAGTTGGTAGCCGGCAACCGGCAAGATGGCGGTATGCCAGATGCTACCCTCTCTGAAGACGGCGACATCAGTAGTGCCACCGCCTATATCCGCAAGCACAGCACCGACCTGTTTCTCGTTCTCGGTCAGAACTGCCTCACTGCTGGCTAAGGGCTCAAGAATAAGGTCTTCAATATCAATACCAGCGCCTCGAACGCATTTTGCCAGGTTCTGGAGGGAAGTTGTGACAGCGGTGATTACGTGAGTCTCAACGTCGAGTCGGGAGGCATGCATTCCGACCGGGTTCTTGACGCCCTCCTGTCCATCTAACGCATAGCTTCGTGGAATAACATGGAGAAGCTTCCGGTCAACGGGGAGCTTTATAGCTCTGGCACTCTGAAGCACCCTCTTGAGGTCGTCAGGGCGTACCAGCCGGTCACTGCGGCTGATTGACACCACATCCCTGTTATTCGTTGAGGTAACATGCCTGCCGGTTACTCCTACGTAGGCTGATTCGATTTTGAAGCCGGAGGTTTGTTCAGCTTTTCTTACGGACTCACGGATGGTTTCTTTGGCTTCATTGATGTTGACCACCAGCCCTTTATGCATTCCTTTAGATGGGGTAATTCCTGTCCCAATAACGTGAATGCCACCTTCATCTGTTGCCTCACCTATAATGGTGCATGTCTTGGTGGTGCCAACATCAATTGCAGTTAATATCCTATTCTTCATCTACCCTCCTTCTAAACGTGATTTTATTCTGGCACCGTTTCGTTTCACATTATCAGCCTCCTTTTTCCATCCGGGGAGCTTCACTCAACGGCGGCAAACACCGCTCGTAGTCTCCGTAACAACACTGGTCTCCTCCATCCATTGCTGTTAAGATTGTCAGGGAAGGCATCTTTCTCCATAGCTGAGGAATATTCATCGGGACTATTGGTTAAGCGCTCGGCAGCCCGCAATTTAGCGCTGCGGCTGCGGGGATTCGCCTCAATCTCTTCAAAAGAGGGAGTGATGACTTTTCTGGTAATTAGCCTGAGGCTAGCGGTGTGTCCGCACACACAAGTCGGCGTTTCTGGGGGACAAATGCAATCTCTCGATTCCTGCTGCATGAACTGTTTCACTATACGGTCTTCAAGAGAGTGATAGCTGATGACTACCAGTCTGCCTTTAGGTCCAAGGATATTTAGTGCCTGTTTTAGCGCTATTCGCAGGTTTTCAAGTTCAGCGTTGACGGCGATGCGTAATGCCTGGAAAGTTTTGGTAGCGGGATGGATTTTACCATATCTCCCCCCGACGGCTTGCAACACTATCTGGGCCAGTTCAAGAGTGGTCTTTATAGGCCGTTTCTGTACGATGTAGTCGGCGATACGGCGGCTGTAGCTCTCTTCCCCATATCTCCATATGAGATTAGCCAACTCTTCCTTTGAGTAGGTATTAACGATATCAGCGGCAGTCAGTTTCTGCTTTGGGCTGAATCGCATGTCCAGTGGTCCATCGTGGCTGAAACTGAAGCCGCGTTCACTATCCTCAAGTTGCAGAGAAGACAATCCGAGGTCGAACACGATGCCATGAACTGGTAAGAAATCATACTTAACGCAGATAGCCTCTAGATTGGCGAAGTTGTCGTTAATCAAAAGGGATGAGTTGCCGTAAGCAGCGAGCCTATCGCGTGCTATTTTTATAGCTTGCGGGTCGGTATCAATGCCGAGGAGTTGCCCCCCGGGGGAGCTATGCTCCAGGATAGCGGCAGCATGTCCTCCGGTGCCGACGGTGCAATCAATATAGCGACCGCCCGGCTGGACAGCAAGCGCTTGTACAGTCTCTTGTAGCAGCACCGGGATATGAAAGTGTGCTGCCATGTCGGGACCCATTAGCGCCGCTCCAGGCTCTCTATAATCTGCCAGGCTTGTTCCTGACTGGAGACTTTCTCGGACTGCCATTGTTCCTTATTCCATAACTCGAAGTAGGTATTGGCTCCGGCAATAACTATGTCAACTTCTATGCCGGAATACTGTCGTAATGGAATGGGCAGGGTTATTCTTCCCTGCCCATCTAAATTGAGATAAAAAGCGGTAGCAAAAATGGCTCGATTTAGCTTTCTCAGTTTACTGTGGGTGAGCGAGCCACTGGTGAGGGTATCAGCCAGTTTTTTCCACTCAGATACGGCGTAGGCGGTAATGCACTTTTCTACCCCCGGCGTTAATACCACCCCATCCTTCAATTCCTGTCTGAATCGAGGAGGGACTGGTACCCGACCCTTTTCATCCAGTTTGTACTCAAACTCGCCGAAAAACATTTTGCCCCCCTGGGGCAGTTTACCACTTTTCCCCACTTTCTACCATTTTACAACATTATTCCCATTTGTCAATAGGTTTTGAGGAAAAATTTTGGGATTTTTGGATGGGTCGGCTCACTCTACCTTGAATTTTGGTATTGCTGTAAAGTATACTCAAATGTTGAAAGATATGAGAATCTTAGGCATTGACCCAGGGACAGTCTCTTTTGACCTTTGCCTCCTTGATGATGATAGAGTGACATTTGAGGACAGCATACCGTCCAGTGTCGTTGCCGAAAAACCCGAAGAGTTGGCACTGAAATGCCTCAGCCTGAAACCAGAAGTTATCATTGCCCCTTCCGGCTACGGGCTTCCCAACCGCCATTTCAGCGAACTCACCCGAGAGAGATGTTTGAGCTCACTCTGGTTCGAGAAGGTGAGAAGGTGCCTGTCCTCGAAGGAATGAAGAAGTTCTTCAGCATAGTAGACGAGGGCGCTGTGGATATTGTTTTCGTGCCCGGGATAATCCAGCTGCCCACCGTCCCCCGATGGCGGAAACTAAACAAGATAGATATGGGCACGGCGGACAAGATGTGTATCGGAGCCCTCTCGGTAGAAACGGTATCCCGGAAAAAAGGGGTGAGCTATTCTGAGGTAAATCACATTGTGGTAGAAATGGGTGGAGGGTACAATGCCCTTATCGCCATAGAAAAAGGCAGAATAATAAATGGCATTGGTGGCACGCTATTTCCAGGTCCTGGCTTCGTTAATGCGGGAGCTATGGACGGCGAAGTCTGCCTATCTCCTGGGAGGGTTTGAGAAGACCTTGCTTTTCAAGGGGGTGCCAGCAATCTAGCTGTTAAGCATGGTCTTCCCATAGAGGAATTTACCATGAAATCGTACCCTGAGGCGTTTAGTGCTTTCGTGGAAGGCATCCTTTTTGCTGTGTGCAGCCAGAAAGCGCTACTGAACAGCCGTGAAGTTTATCTTTCTGGACGATTAACCAAGTATGATAACATTTACCATCTGGTAAGGTCCCGGCTGGAGGAGCTTGGCTACGCAGTAAATTCGCTGCCTTTACTTTCGAATAGGAGCAAAGCAGCGGCCCAGGGTTACGCAGTAGTAGGTAACGGCCTGTACGGTGGACGTTACCGGCCGCTGGTAGCGCATATGATGATAGATAAAGCTAAGGGCTCTGTCCTCGATCATGTTTATTGGAAGGAAAGAATATGACCTCTCCCATATATGTAGATTGGGCAATCGCTCGTGCCTGCAACCTTAAGTGTCGCCATTGCGTTGGGATGGAGAATGGTGAACTAACACACAATGAAGCAGTCAGGACTGCTGGAGATATTATCAGCTTGTCGCCACGGTGGGTGATACTTGAGGGGGGAGAACCCTTGTTGCGGGAAGACCTGTCCCAGATTGGCGGAATAATCCATCAGGCAGGCATTGACGTCTTTGTGATAACCAACGGCAATGCCTTTGATGAGAGGAGATTACAGGAGCTTGCATCCTTTTCCCCAAAGGTCCTTTTCAGCTTTGATGGCGCTGATGCCAAGACATACGAATACGTAAAAAGAGGAGCGAAATTTGAAACTGCCAAGAAATGGGCAGTGCGTTGTGCTGACCTTGGCATTTTTCATGGAATAACTGCGGTCTTGACTAAGCTCAATAAGGGACAAGTCAAGGACTTAATCCGTCTTACTGAAAGCCTCGGGGGCAAAAGAGTAATATTTCTGCCCTTAAAGCCATTTGGCAACGACTCTACTCCCCATTCATATTACGGGCAATATGCGCTTGCACCCAAAGACCATGAGGAAGTCATAAGAGAAATATACAGCTTACCAAGCAATATGGATATCTTCTACGATGAGCCATTTCTCTGGAGCCTTGCCGCAAAGCATGACCTTACCCTCAGCACTTCTGATAGCGGCATCACCATACCTGAGGTCAAAGGATGCGCTGCTGCTTATTCGTTGTATATTCAGACTGATGGCAGCGTTAGGCCCTGCATGTTTTCGCCGCCCCGATTGACCTTCGGAAATGCAGCCAAAGAATCTCTGCCAGATATCTGGAAGAGAATGAGGCAAAGTGATGTGCTCACCAGCTGGGGTGAGCGAAAGTCAAGGAAAGGAACTTGTGCCGATTGCCGACGGTTTGAATCGTGCCGTGGCTGCTTAGCCCGGACTACAATACTCTCGGGAGACCCGCTGGCATCTGACCCTTGCTGTCCCTTTGATGCCTGAAGTTATCGGCTTTTTCAATTACCAGAGCAGTCTGTGCTTTAAGAAAGAGCTTTTAGCTTCCCTTTCAGCCATACTGAAGGCATGGAATCCTCTTAGGCGGAGGATGTCCTCTTTTTATTACTAAAATGACGCCGAAGTGTGCGCAATTTTTTACAAAAATAACCTCGACAAATATAATGTCAACTAGATACCTTCGTAAATTTAATCCGGTTTTCTTGGCAAATCGGCTGCTTTTGAGGGACAACTGAGAATGTTGATCATAAGGTCTAAGATGTTGCCGTTTATTGGCATCATTTTCGGATGGAGTATTCTGATTGGCCTTATGTTTTATTTTTCTCACATCAGTGTCGGTTCACCCATTGGCATTATTTTGATAGCACTTCTGTATATGCCATCCCCCGCGATAGCCACAATTATTTTGAACTGATTCCATTGGAGCGAGATTTCAAATAAGTACGGGCTTTCATTTAAGAATATCAACTTAAGATTGCTTGCACTCTCTTCGGTATCATTTTTCACAGCGTTTTTCCTCATATATTTGCTACTCGTAGTTATACTGGGCAATGTGCTACATGTCCCTGGCATTGGAAGCCTAACGTTTTCGTCGGAAGCTATAAGACAAGAATTGGCTAACACCTACGGAGCTTCTGCTGCAGCTTCAGCTAACCTGCCACCGCCTGCCGTGCTTCTCACCATTACCTTTTTTGCTGCTATTATCGCTGGGTTTTCAATTAATGCCTTGTTTGCTCTTGGAGAAGAGCTCGGCTGGCGCGGCTTCTTATGGGACCGGCTTCGTCCCTATGGAGCACTGGGAAAAATCATTCTAGGTGTCATCTGGGGCTTATGGCACGCGCCAATCATACTATTAGGATACAATTTCCCTCAACACCCTTTTCTGGGCATTCTCTTCATGATATTTTTTACAATCTCACTTACATTCCCTCTAACGTACCTGCGGGATGAGACTCACAGCGTTTATGCACCTTCGAGTGTTCACGGTATGATCAACGCCTCTGGTATCTTTAGCTTCATCGTCATAGGCAAGAACGATCTTCTTGGGAGTTTTGTGGGGATCTTGGGCTGTGCTGCTATATTACTCGCGTGGGTTATCATTTTTCAGATCCCCAAATTCCTAAAGCTTAAGAAATAGTTAAACTAGCTTAAATTTATTATATGGAATCGCCTGTTTTGCTGACTCTAATATTGCACAGTTTGTCAAATAGTGATTGTGCCACGTTAAGCAAAACGCTCTGGTACTGAGAGTGCGGGTTAACTATACCGATGCCAAAGACTTGGTTTGTCAGCTGAGTTTGGTCGAATCCTGGTAGCCCACATTGGAAGCATTCCGAACTGGTGTTTGAAAAGGAATCTCTCGTTCCAGCGTTGCAGCAATTGCTTGTCGAAGCAGGTAGCACTATGTAGTTCGAATCCCCACGGCTGGAGCTCAGTGTACGATATCTAGAACATTTTCTACCTCTTTTTATATTGTCTACTAGTGGTCGGTTCGAGTCCCGCAAGGTGGAGTAATGTATACAAAATGTGTCATAAAGTTGCCTTCCGCTGTGATTCCAATAGCTTCTCAGTTGTAACCTTATTTGAATCTATGTAAAGTTATTGTGTTTTTTCCTGCGTGTCATTCCCTGCCATTTGAGAGACTCGGGTTATCACGAGATCGCATGGCGGCGAGCCGTTGTGATATAGGCCCCGAGACCCAACGATGCCAACGTACCCGACAAAGGCCAGCAAGACTGATGCAAACACTGCTGGGCAATCCGGAATAGAACCCGATGGTGAGGCCAAGCCAGGTCGAGGCGACCGCCAGCACAACCGCCAAACCAAGCGCGGCATAAGGACGCAGTGGTCAGTCTTTGCGCGATGGCCGCCGGCAGCAACAGGAGGGCAAACACCAACAACGCTCCCACCGCCTGCACCGCTTCGGCCACGGTCACCGCCAGGAGCACCATGAAGACCAGGCCCAGCAACCGCACCGGAACGCCGCGCGCTGACGCCACGTCAGGGTCCAGCGAGGCGAAGAGCAACGGCCTCGCGACGACCAGCAGCGCCAGCCCGATGCCGGCGGCGACGGCGACAATCACCCTCATTTGTGAGGCCGAAATGCTGAGGATGGAGCCAAACAACACGGTTACTCCGGAAAAACCCGAACTGCCGCTCACATGGTGTGGTGAAGAGGCTGAGAAAGAGCACCCCCAGGCCCAGCACCCAGGCCAGAACGGTACCGACGGCGATGTCGCGCTCGCCTATCCGCTGGGCAAACGACCCCATTGCCAGCGCTCCCACAATCGTCAACACAATCATCCCCGCCAGCGGGTTGATTCCCAGCACCGCTCCACCCATCGCTCCGGTGAAGGCGACGTCAGAGAGCGCTTCTCCGGCGAACGCCTGGCGCCGGACAATCACAAAATATCCCACAAGGCCGGAAACAATACTCAGGGCCGTGCCCGCCAGAAAAGCGTTGCGCATGAACTCGTATTGAAACATTTGCAGCACGTCGAGCCACAGGTTCCAGGTCAAGTGCGGAAAGCTAATATCGAGGACTACCAATGTTGCTCCTCCCAAAATCCGGCCGTCATGATAAGAGCCTGACCTGTTCGTCCGAACAAGTTTACCAAGGCGTACCAGGACATAGAAACCAAAGGCGAAGGTCGTAATGAAGAAGCTTACCGGAAACGGAGTGAAGTAACCGGCGACCAGGCCCGACCAGGTGAAGACGACCGCCAGTATCACAGAGAGGATAATCTCAACCATCGGGCGCGTGGACAGCCGCCTCGCGGTCGCCGCCGGCGTGACCAGCAGGGCAAAGATAAGTAGAACTCCCACCACCTGGACCGCGACGGCGACCACCAGGGCCAGCACCAGCAGGAAGCCCAACCCCAGCCATCCTACCGGCACGCCGCGCGCCTCAGCCACCACAGGGTCCACCGAGGCAAACAGCAGCGGGCGGGCGGCCAGCAGCACCAGGGCCAGCACAGGCAGTGCCGTGATACCCGTAATCAGCACATCAGTATCCGATATGCCAAGCACATTCCCGAACAGCACATTATAGATATTGTTCGCTTGGGCGGTAGACAGGTGGACGAACAAGAAGCCCAACGCCAGCGAGGCGGTGAAAACGGCGCCGGTTGCCACGTCGCTGCGCCGCGAATGCCGCACGCCCAGTCCGAGCCAGTGGATACCGAACGCCGCCAGCACGCCCGATACGAACAGGCCCAGCAGAGGAGATACGCCAAACAATGCCGCTCCCGTCGCCCCGGCGAAGCCCACGTTCGCCAGGCTGTGCCCGGCAAAGCTCTGGCTCCGCAGCACCATGAAATAACCCACCATCCCGGCCAGGATGGCAACTATCGTGCCCGCGATGAAGGCGTTCTGCATGAAATGATAGTGAAACAGACCAGCCATGCGAATGAACTCCAGAGGCCATCCAGGTTAATGGTGCTCATGGTAGCTTATACACTCCCCGGTGTACCCGACCACGACAAGGCCGCCATCACACGCTCGCAGGACCTCCACCGGCGAGTCATAAAGTTTGGAGAGCGTTTCCGAGGTGATAACCTCGGCGGGCGTCCCTACGGCCACATGGCCGCGGGCGATATACACCACCCGGTCTATCGATGACAGGATCGGGTTAACATCATGGGCCACCAGTAAGACCGCTGCCCCGGTTTCCTGTGCAATGCGGCGAATAATGCCGGCGATGGCCTGCTGATTTGCCAGGTCCAGACTATCCAGCGGCTCGTCAAGGACGAGCATCCGGGGATTGGTCACCAGCGCCTGGGCAACCAGAAGCCTCTGCTGCTGGCCGCCGGACATCTCGCCGATGGGACGGTCGGCATAGGCGGCCGCACCGACGCTTTCGATGACATGCTCGACCCGCTGGCTGAGAATCTTTGCCTCCCGGGGATGCAAGAACGGCAAAGGCGGGCCCCAGCGCCCTCCATCCAGTCCCAGCCGCACAATATCTCGCCCGCGGATACGGACGTCCGCGTCAAAGGACCGCCGCTGCGGGACATAACCGATGTCCGGGTGGCCCCGCCGCGCCGGCTGACCAAAGACCGTGACCGTTCCCGCGCTCAACGGGATGAGTCCCAGGATTGTTTTCACCAGGGTCGACTTGCCCGAGCCGTTAGGCCCGAGAATGGCAATGAATTCCCCCGGCTGCACATCAAGATTGACGTCCTCCCAAACCGTCTGTCCGCCAAGCCGAACGGCGCCACCGACAACGCGGACAACCGGCTCGGCAGGCTTACGCTCCATATCTTGCGCTAACAAAGAACTCGAAGCACTCATACTGTTCTCCTGTCTCTAACACAAGGAGCGAGACTATACATCCGATACCTTTGTGTGAGCTGTTATTTCCCCGTCGCTTGCTTAAGCGCATTTTCTATCCCTTGCAGTTCGGCTGATTGCCAGTCCTGGAAGGTCGCCGTTGCCGGTACCAGGGTCTCGGTGACGGTCGCCGTCGGTATGCCCTGAGCCTTGGCCTTATCGAGCAGTATCTGGATATTCGGCGGCGTGTTCTGGCTGTTGTACACCAGAACCTTGATCTGCTTTTGATTGATTTGTTGCTCAACCGTCGCCTCATCGGCAGCGGAGATATCCGTTCCCTCGGAGACCGCATTCATATATGAGGGCGGCGTGATAAGGTTTAACCCCAGTGACGGGGACATATAGGCGAAAATGCTCTCGGTGGCTCCGACCGGCGTCCCGCTGTATTTTGCCTTGATGTCGGCTATCAGGCTGTTGTACTGTTTAAGCCCGGTGTCCAGGTATTGTTGGGCGGACTGGTCGAATGCGGCCGCATCGGCCGGGTCAATCGCCTTCAAATCATCGCGGATCTTGCCGACAATGCTCTTCACATAGTCCGGGTTGTACCACATGTGGGGATTATCGCCCTCTTTCTTGCCGAAGAAATCGCCCACGTTGAGCACTTTCCGGCCTGGCGCCGGATTGGCGGCGAGCAGCTTGTCCATCCAGGCATCATACCCGGCGCCGTTGTAGATAACGTACTGCGCGTCCGCAATGGTCCTGGCATCCTGTGATACCGGTTCGTAGGAATGGGGGTCGGCATTCGGGTCATTGATAATGCTGGTGACGTGCACGTGGCTCCCGCCGACCTGCGCCGCAATGCTGCCCCAGAAGTTCTCTGCGGCCACCACCTGGACAATACCACCGGAAACTGGACTACTAGATGTACCTGGCGGTAGTCTGACAGGCTACAGCACTAACAAGAATGAGGCTGATGATAGACGCTATGAGAAAACGTTTTGCCATCTTCGGACTCCTTTCAAGTCGGTTACTACTCTTGATTAATTGGTACATCAAGTATTATAATGATAATGCATTATCATTATCAAGTCAAGAGACTATACGATAATGCGGATTTGAAATAGTAAGCAGATAATGATGATGTTACAATAATGAAAATAATTATCATTTCTAAAAAATAGGAATCGATATGATAAGGGTTACGCAGCAGCGGGATGCCATTCGCCAGGTCATGTTCAAAGCCGGGAGGCCATTATCGACTCAAGAAATCTTCGCCCTGGCGCAGCGAGAGATTTCCGGTTTGGGTATCGCCACCGTTTATCGCAACTTGAAATCTCTCATGGAGGAAGGAGGGATTGTTGCAGTCGATTTGCCTGGCCAGCCACCACGATGGGAAGTAACTCCTGAAAGTCACCACCATCATTTTCTTTGTAATACCTGTGACAAACTATATGAGATACACGCTTGTCCGGAAGATCTGCAGCATCTGCTACCCGAGGGCTACACTTTGGAGGAGCATGATATTTTGCTGCGCGGCCAGTGTGCTACCTGCGTCGGGAAGGCCGATTCACGAGTTAATTCAAGGGCATATATGAAGAAACTTGTGACCTAGTGCCTATTGTTGCCATGGAGTTAAATGTCGACCGACTACTCTTCAACCATTGCGGCATCTCTTCTATCAAAGAAGTGCCCTGCGACATTGTTACTGTTGGGAAGGCCATGAAAATGTTATTGAAAAGACCCTACCCGATAAACGTAGCCCATGGTCTCGGGTAGTTCTAGGTATCGTCCCC
>CAVVVB010000007.1:0-17710 GCA_963751585.1 uncultured Chloroflexia bacterium
GACGTATTGTGGTCCATTCCTAGGGATACCCGGCGGGAGTAACGCCCTATCCATCGCGTCTCAATTGGGTATCAAGCCGGAAATTATTGCTAAGGCCAAGGAGTTTATGCCTCAAGGACACTTGGAGATGGAGGTACTTCTGGCCGAACTTGCCGATGAAAAGAGAAAAACTGAGGATTTGCGCCGCAGATTGGAAATCGACAAAAGCAAAGTCGATCAGTTAAGCAAGGACCTCGACAGCGAGCTTCAAAGGATTAAGCAGGAGGAGAGGGCTCTGCTGCGGCAGGTCAAAGATGATCTCCTTGGAGAGGCTGCCGCGCTGGAAAGGGAGATACGTCAGGCCGTCAAAGACCTTAAGCAGGCGAAAGCGGAAACTAACATTCAGCGGGCCAAAAAGGTAAGGGACAAGCTGCATCAGAATCTGGAAGCCCAGAAGTGGCAGGTTCCGCAAATTCACGATGTCTCGGAAACGGCCTCCGCCATGGCCGTAGGCGATAGGGTGCGTCTCATTGAGACTGGACTTGAAGGGACGCTGCTTTCGCTCTCTGAGGACGGCCGCGAGGTTGAGATACAAGTCGGAGACATACGGCTTAGGATGAGGGCGGAAAATGTAGAGAAGGTGACGTCGGTGGATGTTGAAGTGGCATCTTCACCGCATGCAGTAAAGACAAGCCGCGAAATTAAAAGGATCTCATCTGAATTAGACCTCCGGGGTAAACGCGCTGATGAGATAGAACCCAAATTGGACCTGTATCTAAATGATGCCTTTCTCTCAGGATTGAGCCAGGTGCGCATCATACACGGCTTTGGCACCGGCACCGTGCGACAGATGGTTCGCGACTTTCTCAGGGGGCATCCACTGGTCAAGTCTTTTGGGCAGGCGGTTACGGCTGAGGGTGGTGGTGGGGTAACTGTTGTGAAACTTCAAGTTTCACACGCTTATAGCGATGATTAGACATTGCACAGCAAAAAGGTCCCTCTTTCCGGATTGCGTCTCAGTCTCAAGGAGCCTCTCTTACGACACTGTATGAATTCAGTCGCTAAGTCTAAAAGGCGGATAGCGGTCGGTGGTCAGCAGGAAAGCGTAGGCATCGACTCTCAATGTCCATCGAAATACTCGAACGACGAAATCGAACAGCGATCTCGGATAACGACCAAGAAAGAGAATCGCAAACCAGGCTATTATTCCTACTACAATTGTAGCCACGTACAAGAAGGAAAGAACAATATAGTGTGGAATGACCATGATCCATTTTACTAATGGCAGCCAGCGCTTAAGCTCCTCCTTTGCGTTCGGATATCTTATTTCGATATGGACTGCTTGCTCTTCATCTGTTGAGGGATATTCATCTCTCAATAGAGCAGGTAGGCAGAAACCCGGTGCTGAATAAGTGGTTAAAGCCAGGTTCCAATCGAACCACCATTTGGGATATTTGTGCCGGAAAAGGATCATCAGCACAGTCGGTAAAACTACCAGTCCAGCCGTAGACAGTGTGAAGTTCCCTGCCTGGTTTCCGGCCGAAGACAACGCCGGCCAGTAAGGCTACGATGATGTATATGGGAATTACCATAAACAGGCGGAAGAAACTGGTTAACCTGTTTCGTTTCCCTTCGGGGTAATCGACGGAAAAGCTCACAGGATAGGCAATTGAGTTTTTGGCCACGATGACACTTCCTTAACGCGTATCTAGTGTTGTGAATTTGAGGGCAAAACAGGAAAGCGGCAGTTAATGGGTATGTAGGAGGATCGCTCCTCGCTATCTCCTGACCATGCTTGCATTAGCTTCTTTATCTGTTCGGCGAGCCTGGAGCTGGCCCGAAGCCTGCTGATGAACACCGGGCAACCCTCTAAGATAGAATTCTCCGCGGCGGCGGCCATGCCTGATAGCAACTGCTGTATACCGTACTGGGTTGCTCCCGGGAGAGGCCACCCCGGGTAAGGAAGACTCCAGCTGTTTCCTCAAATCTTCCTCGGTAAACCGCATCGGTAAGACGCAGCTCTTATACCACGGACAAGCCTTACATTCAACTAGCGCCTGAGCCTCGTCCAGAATGTCACTCACTTTGAGCCTCAGTTTTGTGTCCGAGCTATTCGTCATGGGTATTGCCATCAATTCGTTGGTAGCATCGTTGAAATACCAGCCACGATTATAATCAGTGTTTACTGAACATGTCTCCGTTACGCTCCACGTACCCTTACCAAGATACTCGGTTTTAACCTCTGGCTTGGACTCCTCCGACTGAGGAGTTGAAGCGTGTCAGCCACACCCCGCCAGGAATTACGCCGCACCTTGGAGTGAAATTCTGGGCTATGGTTGTTACCTCATCGGCTGAATGACGAGGCACATCTTTGGTCAGGGTACAGCCCCCGAATGTAACCAAGAGAGCAGCAATAATTGCCAGCAGAAATATATATCTCATTATGGCCTCCCAAATTCGTAGATTACGTACCACGCCATTTGATTATACAACTTGCGGTGCCAAAATAAAAAGTGGCCATGTGGCAATATGGTGATTTCGGAGACTCATTCGCATGAGCAGCGATCTGGAAGTGGGCGAGGAATACCACGACATCGGATAGGTCGCATAGTGAAGCTGAGCCTATGCTCCGGGCTTGGCAGCAGTTAAAGCTTTTATCGTCCGAGACGGCCTCGTTTCCGTCTTTGTCTTTCGACTTCACTCTGTAATAATAGGTAGTCTGGGGTTCAAGCCCCGTTAGAGTGACCGAATGCGTGACAACTCCCGCATTGGTGCCGCCGCTCGGATCGGTATCTGGCGCAGCCGGCGCTAAGTACAGGCACGTTTCTTGGTCTTGCTATATTCCACTTGGCTGCTCGACATCTTATCGGTCGTCCAGGTAATTTCGATAGCGGGGTCATACAATGGCCTTCACATTCGAGATTTTTGGAGCTTCCGTACTCGTGGTTGCACCGCTTTCGCCGGATGAGCCGAAGAGGCCCTTTACCGTATCTCCGATAGGCGTGTACTTGTACATCAGAAACCCGAGGCCGGCAATAAGGATAATCAGCAGGATCACCAAAAAGGGTCTTGACGATGACGATTGTCGTCTTTCTGCCTGTGGCGCCCATGCTGGCTGTTGCCCCCAACCCGGTTGCTGTGGTGGCATTTGGGGCTGCTGTCCCCAACCCGGTTGCTGTGGTGGCATTGGCGGCTGCTGCCCCAACCTGGCTGTTGTTGTGGTGGCACACCGCCTGGCTGCCCGCCCAACGCACTACCGCAGCTTGGGCAGAACCTGGTTCCGGGGCTTACGGTGATTCTGCAAACTGGGCAAGATAGACTTTGCTGTGCTCCACAACCACCGCAAAATCTCTGCCCCGGCACAGTTGGTGAGCCACAATTAGTGCATCTTTGTTGCATGTCCCCTGACTACCTTTCCTCTTATCCTACTCCAAACTTCAGCCGCTTGTCTATTTTTACCGGCCAAATATTGCGATGATTATACATCTGCCGATTTAAATAAAGCAACAGTCAAGCGCTATCTAGGCAAATTTTGTAAACAAAGCCACCGGTTTCTTGAAATGAAGCACTATTGCTCAGGTGATTATACATTCAGCCGCCGTCAATAGAACCTATTCTGGTATGACCTTAATCTGTGTCGGCTCTTCCAGTACTATCTCCGGTGCCCCCGAGCCTTCAGGATATTCCTCGATAAGACCGCTGACTTGGACTCGCTTATTTAGGAAATAGGTTTCCAGGATTTGGTGGGAACTCTTTTACGAATTTGCCCCTGTCACTACCCCAGATTACGCATGTCAAGTAGTTCTTATAAGGATTATGAAAATTGAGAAAGGTGGGCTGGCTCTTAGTGTCCTGCACGTAGTGAGTGCCAACAATAGTTCCCTCTACCACTCTTTGCTGACCGATATAACTGTCTGCTTCATCCCAGGTGATTGCTTCCTGAACAAGCTTAATATAAGTCGACCTTCGTTTCCACATCACTGCCGCCTGGACCCATTACGGCCAGCGAGACGGTGTATTCTCCGGCTGCATTATACGTATGTTCCGGTGCAGGTTTATCGCTGAACTGCCCATCACCAAAGTCCCAGTGCCAGTTAGCTAATATCGCCCGTAGACAAATCCGAAAAAGTAACAGCCAGGGGAAGCAGTCCCTCTTTCGGGTTGGCCGCGAAGTCTGCAGTGGGAGGTGATGTAAGCGGCATGCTGCAACTGGTAGAACACAGCCAAACAGTAAGCGAAGCAGAATTATGACCAGCAGCCAAAGATTGCGCATCTGCAAATTTTAGCCCTATTTCCGCCGAACCTCAACAATTTGTTAAGCACATTCGAATTTGTTATACTTTTGTCTCTAGCGGGGATGGCCGGCGGTGCTGGCTGTTATTATTTATGGCCAGTTTCCTACTGCGGATCGTGCCTAGTAAATGGGACGTTGAAATGAAATCCGGAGACTCAGCCTCTTGATGCAACTGATAAGGCTCGAAGCCAGCCAAGCATACACATTGATATAGATAATGCAAGGGCTGTGGCTATTGTGCGGAGTTTTGCCCTCGGGAAGCGTTGAAGATGTCTGATCAGCGTAGCCCGAAGGGCTATGACATGGTCAAAGTAATCGACGAGGATAAATGTCTCGGTTGCGGTATTTGCGAGGCAATGTGCCCTGAGTTTGCAATTCGCCTAGATCCGCAGCAGACAAAGAAGGAAGAAGAAGAGTCGGTAGCACATGCACAATGAGAATCTGCCCCACGGCCAGTTCTTCGTCAACCGGCGATGTAGCTTGCGCCGAAGGAGCTATCAGCGCGGGTTGTCGTTTCTTTGCCGGCTATCCTATCACTCCTGCAACCGAGATAGCTGAAAGGATGAGCGAACGACTTCCTCACGTGGGTGGTGTTTTCATCCAGATGGAAGACGAGATCGCTTCAATGAATGCCGTGCTTGGCGCGTCATGGGCGGGAGCCAAGGCCATGACTGCTACCTCAGGTCCCGGCTTCAGCCTGATGATGGAGAACCTGGGTCTCGGTATGATGCTGGAAACGCCCTGCGTCGTGGTAAATGTCCAGAGGGCAGGTCCTTCTACGGGATTGCCCACCCTCGTGGCACAGGGAGATATGATGCAGGCTAGATGGGGCGCACACGGGCACTACGAAATCATTGCGCTCGTTCCCAGCTCTCCCCAGGAGATGTTTGACCTCACCATCACCGCGTTTAATTTGTCGGAAAAGTATAGGGTCCCGGTGCTGCTCATGGCCGATGAAGCCGTGGGCCATATGAGTGAGAAAGTGATCATACCCCGTGTAAATCCGAAAGACCTGGTGGACAGACCGCGTCCGAAGGTGGCCCCGGAGAAGTACATTCCCTACGATTCAAGCCAAGGACTGGTGACTCCGATGGCTATAGCCGGCGAAGGTTACCATTTCCATGTCACCGGCCTAACCCATGATGAGCGAGGCTACCCGGCGATGACGGCTGAGGCTCAAGACAAGCTGGTGCGGCGGCTCGTGGATAAGATACGGCTTAACACCAAGGACATCATAAGATATGAAGAGGTTAACACCGACGATGCTGAGGTCATAGTGGTCAGTTACGGCATATCCGCCCGTATTGCGCGTTACGCGGTGCAAATGGCGAGGGACGAGGGGATAAAGGCCGGGCTATTGCGTCTGATAACCGTGTGGCCTTTTGCGGAGGATCGTATTCAGAGAACTGGCAGAGACGGTGAAAGCCTTCGTAGTCCCCGAGATAAACTATGGGCAGATAGTCAGGGAGGTTGAGCGTTGCGCTGCCGGCAAAGCTAAAGCCAGACTGGTTCCGCACATGGGCGGTGGTGTGCATACCCCTGAGACAATTCTGAAAGCCATAAGAGAGGAAGCGGGATGGCGAAAACGTCAACGGTAAAGGAAATGCAATCAGATCGGTACCTCAGGACTGAGAGGATGCCCCACATTTGGTGTCCCGGGTGTGGCGTGGGAACGGCAACCGGAGGTCTTCTCAGAGCTATCGACCGTGCCGAACTCAATCCGGACAAAGTCTCCGTGGTCTCCGGAATAGGCTGCACCGGTCGTGCGGCCGGATATATTAGGCTGGACTCCTTTCATACTACACACGGGCGGGCTTTGCCGTTCGCTACTGGCCTGAAATTGGCCAATCCCGAATTAAACGTAGTGGTCTTTTCGGGAGACGGTGACATCGCCGCGATCGGTGGAAACCATCTAATTCATGCTGCCCGCCGTAATATTGATATGACCGTCATTTGTGTAAACAATTTTAACTACGGTATGACCGGTGGGCAGATGGGACCGACGACACCGATGGGTGCCTGGAGCGCGACCTCCCCCTATGGCAACTGCGAGCGTCCCTTTAATTTGCCGTACCTGGTTTCTGCTAGCGGTGCCACTTATGTGGCCCGATGGACCGTGTTGCATTTGCGAGAACTGGATAGGTCGATAGCTGAAGCTTTAATCAAACCTGGGTTCAGTTTATAGAAGTACTTTCCCCCTGCCCAGCTGTATACGGGCGCCACAATAAATTGCCTCGTGGTCTGGATGAAATGAAGGGCTATAGGGAAAGAAGCATTATTCGTGATGGAGCTGACCCGAAGGACGTCGATATATCGTTAAATGGTCCAATTGTGGTAGGTAAGTTTGTTGATACCGAGCGGCCCACATTGTGGGATTGCTACCAGCAGATGCTCAGCAGAGCAAACAAGCCGAAAAAGCAATAGTGGGCAGGCTTCGATAATTTAAAAGGCAAGTAATTGGAGAAGCGACTTGAGTCGAAAAGAAGTTAGATTAAGTGGGACCGGTGGACAGGGAATCATACTTGCCGGGCAGATTCTGGGTCAGGCGGTCTCTTTGTACGAAAAAGAGAAATATGCCACGTTTACTCAAAGCTACGGCCCCGAGGCACGTGGCGGCTCGTGTGCTGCCGAAGTCGTAGTTTCTGATGAGCCTGTGGGTTACCCTTACGTAATTCATCCTCAGGTGCTGGTTATCATGTCCCAGGAGGCCTACGATAAGTATACGCCTGGCCTTGATACGGAAGTTCTGGTCATTACAGACAGCGACCTAGTAAACTCGAGCGCCTCTCACAAGTTGAAGATTCTGTCTATTCCCGCTACCAGGCTGGCTCGTGATATGGGTCGGGTGGTCGTTGCCAATATCATAATTCTGGGATTTCTGGCCGCGGTCAGCGATGTAGTTTCTCCTACGGCACTCAAGAAGTCTATTCTGTCTGTTGTGCCGGAGGGTATGGCGGAATTCAATATCAAAGCCTTCGAGCTGGGATATGAATACGGGCTGAAGCAAACAAAACGAAGCAGGACATAAAGATGCAGAAGAGTGTTGTAGTAATTGGGGATGGGGTTGGTTCAGCTCAATGCGCCTTAACTCTGGCCCGAACGGGTGCTGAAGTTAGCTTGATTGTCTCCACAGACGCATTAGTTCTGGATAGCAATGAAAGCAACCGCTCGCAAGACGCGCGTGGTGATGGACGATTACGCGTCTGGCCGTTGCTGCTCAGGGTAGCAGCTCATCCTAGAATTAAACTTTACACTAACGCTCGTGTGCAAACTCTGGCTGGAAAAGTTGGGGAGTTTACCTTAAACGTAAAGATGCTGCCGCGTTATGTGAATGAGGAGCTGTGTACCAGCTGTGGCTTATGCGAGGCGGAATGCCCGGTAAGAATTCCGTTTTCTAGCGATGGCTCAACGCGTACGCACGGCGCTATTCACGCATCGCTGACCGGTATTAGGTCGATGCCTGCCGCCTACTCTATAGACAAGAACGATATTGCGCCTTGCCGTGCGGCGTGCCCTCTGGGAATAAATGTACCCGGTTTTACCTGCCTTCTGGCCAAAGGTAAGACAGACGAAGCTCTGAGTCTTATTAATGAAACTGCACCCTTGGCTGGCGTACTTGGGCGCGTGTGTACTCATCCGTGTGAAGAGAGTTGCCAGAGGGCTAAAGTGGATGCCCCTGTGTTCATTCAAGCTCTGCATCGCTACGCTGCGGATAATGCTACTGGCGGCATCGATTACCAGCGCCGACGTCAGACGAAATCTAAAGAGGAAAAAGTATCTATCGTAGGCAGCGGCCCTTCCGGACTAACAGCAGCTTGGGACCTGGCCAGGCGGGGATATGCTGCCACCATATTCGAGTCCCACGCGGTGGTCGGCGGCATGCTGGCTACGGGTATCCCTCGATTCCGCCTGCCACGGGAGGTAAGGGAGACGGAGGTTGACGCCATCAGGGCTATGGGCGTCGATATGAAAACAGGCGTGATAGTAGGCCGAGACATAACGCTTTCCGACCTCAGGGAGCAAGGTTACAAAGCTTTCTATCTGGCAATAGGTGCTGGATTGAATAATAAGCTGAACATTCCCGGCGAAGACCTGGAGGGTGTTGTCGATGTAATCTCAATGCTTTTTGCCCTTAACTTGAAAGTGGGTGCCTCCGTCGGTTCCAATGTAGTGGTTATCGGTGGCGGCAATAGTGCTGTCGATTCAGCGAGGGCAGTTAAGAGGCGAAGCAAAGGGACCGTGCGGATAGTTTACCGGCGTACGGCAGAAGAAATGACGGCCATAAAAGAGCATGTGGATGAGGCGCTGGAAGAAGGTGTGTTGATTGAATACCTCACTGCACCCGTTGAAATCATCGGTGACGGGACTAAGGTAACTGGCATTCGCTGTCAGCGAATGAAATTGGGTGAGGTTGATGCTACTGGCAGGCCACAGCCTGTGCCAATTGAGGGCTCAGAATTTACCATAGATGCCGATCACGTGGTGGTTTCTGTAGGCCAGCGGCCAAGTACGGCGCTGCTCAGGTTGAAAGATATCAAAGTCAATACCGATGCGACCATAAATGTGGACCCGCTAACACTTCAAACCAATATACCAGATATCTTTGCCGGCGGCGATTGCGTTACTGGACCAAACACCGTAGTCCAAGCCATGGCTGACGGGCTACGGGCTGCAGAATCAATAGACAGATATCTCAGCGGATATGACCTGCGGAAAGGCCGCAGTCTTGAGGCACCTACACCTGTGGTAGTCGACATTAAGGAAAGGCACATCTCACCTCACAAGCGAGCCAAGGTTTCCGCGCTACCCTATGCCGATAGAATGGGTAGTTTTGAGGAAACTAAGATGGGCTTACCTGGGGAAACAGCAAAACTGGAAGCTGAACGCTGTATCAGCTGTGCTTTTTGTAGCAGTTGTCTTGAATGTGAGCGAGCCTGCCAAGTAGGTGCCGTTTTCCATAAGGATACTATCGAGTCTGTGGAAATAAAAGCCGGAGCCATAGTCAGTTTTGTTGCCAGAGGCACTTCGGCTGGATTACCCGCTACCGAGTCCGGTCAAGGCAGGGCTGTTCAAGTTTCCAGGCCGGGTGTTTTTGTCGTGAAAACCGAGGGCAACGACGATCTATGGGGTGAGCTCAGTAGCGCTTCAGCTGCAGCACTGGAGGTAGCACGACAGCTAAATCTGCGAAAAAAGGCAATCTTGATTGGCGCACATAATGTGACTAACAGCGATTATTGTTTTGATATCCAGCACGAAGCTAAGGGTATACTCGGTACTGGTGAGGAGCGGACAGGTGTGGTGCTGTGCCAATGTGGCGGCAGCATCAGTTCTATAATTGACCTCCCTGGGGTGGCCAGTGAAATGGAGCGTTTTCCCGGCGTTTCCATAGTTCGGGAGCTATCACAAGTTTGCACTGAACCCGGGGCACAAGAGATTAAATCACTGGTTGAAGAGGAGAAGCTCAACAGGCTGGTCATAGCCGCGTGTCGGTGCTGCAATCTGGAACAGATCTGCTTCAGTTGTACCGAGCAGCGAGTTAGGTGTCAGGAGCATCTTAACCGGCAGTTGGGGGAGGACAGCGACGTATTTATTGAATTTGTTAATGTCCGTGAACAGTGCGCCTGGGTGCATGGTGACGATCCAGCAGAAGCAACTGTTAAGGCTATAGATATTATCAGGTCAGGGGTTATTCGGACGCGGTACGTATTGCCGTTAATGCCGGAGCGGCGTCCTATTACCCAAACCGCATTTGTAATAAGCACCGGGCTTTCTGGTTTGGCAACTGCAGTCGGGCTAGCATCGTTGTCTTATCCCGTTACCGTCATTCACGAGTCCGGAGTGATAAAGACGAAGCAGCAGCGCATGGGGCAGCTTGACAGAGAAGATGATCTGTTGAAGCAACTTGAAAAACTTGGCGCATCTGTAATGGCATGGCCTAAATTATTGAGGCTTAACGGTGTGCCGGGAGACTATGAAGCTGAGCTGAGGTACCGGTCGGAGAAGACTAATTTCAAAGCCGGTGCAGTAGTCATTGACTCAGGAGCCTTAGATAAAATGCTGGCCCAGGCCGATACGGCTTTCAAGACAAGTCTTGTCGGCCGGATTCTTGCCTGGAATGATCACCCGGACGATGAAGCAATCCTGGACTTTACTTTGCGAGAATTTGCTATCGGAGACACTACGGGTATATTTATCGCACCGTCAAGCAAATCGAACTCGCCTGCTAAACAAGCAAACAGAGGACGAGCTATAGCGGCCAGAGTGGCAATTTATTTGGGTCAGCGCATGTTAAAGCCACGGGTTACCGCGATTAATATCGATAGGCGACTGTGCCGGGGCTGTGGCGATTGCGCTGTAGTATGTCCGTACATAGAAATGAAAATTGATGAAGCAGGCCCGGCCTATGCTGATATCGACCCCGTGCTTTGTATTGGCTGTGGAGCCTGTATTGCCTCCTGCCCTAGCGGCGCCATAAATCAGCTTGTTCCAAACGAATTAAGTATAATAAGTACGCTGGAAGCCATGCTGGGAAAATCAGGCATGGTTGTGGTAAACGCATGAGCCGAACGTCTGCTGATATTGTAGTTTTTGCCTGCAATTGGGATGGTCTTAGCTGCGTTGAGGCAGCAGGGCATGACCGCCTAAACTACTCACCATCCGTGAAGGTGGTCAGGGTGAGCTGTCTTTCGCGGATCCATTCAGGACTGATCCTTAAGGCTTTTGAGTTGGGTGCAGATGGGGTGATGCTCTTGGGATGCGAGTCAGACAGCTGCTCTTATGATAAAGATGATGGATACACGGTCAAGGAATATGAAAAGGCGCGCGGAGTGCTGGGTCTACTGGGCTTGGGGTTGAATAGGCTGAAACTTGCCCGTTTGCCTCGAGGTGATGGAACCGGCTTTGTGAAAAAAGTCACGGATTTCATCGCCGAGGTGGAACCTGCTGGTTAGAGGGCAGGACACCAATCTAATGCTTAATGGTAAGCAGGAAATAAAGGATACCCGGATACATCTTTGCCTTGACTGCGGTAAATGCACCGTGGTCTGTCCTGTTGCCAGGTACAACCCGGGATTCAATCCGCGGCTTATTGTGCAGAGAAACATGGAGCGGGCAGGCCGGAGCGTTCGTGATGAGACAATATGGTCATGTCTTAACTGCTATATGTGCCTGGAGCGCTGCAACTACCGAGTAGAATTTCCTGAGTTTATTCGTATTTTGAGAACCGAGGCACTCGATGAAGGAACGCAGGCTCAGTGTAGCCATGGCGGAGCGCTGCAGTCAACGATGCATCTCATGACCAAGAAAGAGGTGAACCAGGAGCGGCTCGGCTGGTTACCGCCGGATATAAAGCTGTCTAAGCAATATGACACGTTATTTTTCGTTGGTTGTGCCCCCTATTATGACATCATGTTCGCAGACCTGGGAGTTCACACGTTAGAAGGAGTTACTGGAGCATTGAGGCTGTTGAACCGTGCCGAAATACCTTTCAATCTGTCGGTCAACGAGCGTTGTTGTGGACGCGACCTGCTTTTACAGGGGGATAAGGAAGGGTTTATGGCGTTGGCACAGGCGAATATAGATGAGTTTAACCGTCTCAGTGTCAAAAAGATCATCACCAGCTGCCCGGAATGTTACTACTCTTTGAAGGTCGATTATCCGAAAATGCTGGGCAGCCCGTTAATCGAGGTAGTATATTGGACGGAAGCCATAGCCACTTTGTTGCCGGCTGGCAAGCTGGGTCTAGGTAAACTGAGAGAGAAGGTTACTTATCAGGACCCCTGTACGTTGGGAAGAGGCTTGAGGATTTTGGATTCGCCTCGCCAGATATTACGCGCGGTAGAGGGGCTGACCTTGATCGAGATGGAGAACAATCGTGATAAGGCGCTGTGTTGTGGGGCAAGTTCGTGGGTATACTGTGGAGCCGCCAACAGGCAGATACAGGATGAGCGCCTGGCCCAGGCAGAAGCTACGGGGGCTAGTGTGTTGGTGACTTCGTGCCCAAAGTGCCAGATTCATCTGAAATGTGCTCAGCATAGCCGAAACGGTAAGAGACCGAGAATCGATATACAAGACCTGGCTAGTTTGGCAGCCCGGTCGCTAGGCCAGGAGGTAAGCTGATTGGCTGAACAGGAAGTTAGAATAGGTGTTTTTGTCTGCGACTGCGGCCTTAATATTGCAGGGTCGGTAGATACCGAGGAGGTTCGACAGTCCGCCGAAGAGCTTCCCGGCGTAGTAGTGGCGGTGAGAAATCGGTACACCTGTGCTGACCCGGGCCAGGCCGAAATAAAGCGGCACATAACTGAATACAAACTGAACCGTGTCGTGGTGGCTTCATGCACCCCCCGACTCCATGAGTCCACTTTTCGTAAGTGTGTCGCTGAGGTCGGATTTAATCCTTATTTGCTGGAAATGGCCAGTATCAGGGAACATTGCAGTTGGGTGCACCTCTACGATCGTGATTCGGCTACTCGAAAGGCTAAGGATATTGTGAAGATAGCCGTGGCGCGGGCCAGACTTCTTCAGCCTCAGCAAGAAGCCGAAATTCCGGTGACTGATGCTGCCTTGGTGATTGGTGGTGGCGTCGCCGGGATTCAAGCGGCATTGGATCTCGCCGATGCCGGGCATCAGGTGTACCTGGTGGAAGAGAAGCCGTCCATTGGTGGCATCATGGCCGAACTCGACAAGACCTTCCCTACAATGGATTGCTCTATATGTGTGCTCGGACCGAAAATGATGGACGTGGGGCGCCACCCCAGAATCAAACTTCTCACCTACAGTACCGTAGAGGAAGTAACGGGATACGTGGGCAATTTTAGGGTCCGTATTCGTAAGAAGGCCCGCTATGTGGATGAGGGCTTGTGCAACACCTGCGGCAAGTGTGCCGAGGTATGCCCGGTGGTATTGCCTGACGAATTCCAGCAAGGATTTTCCTCGCGCAAGGCGGCCTATATTCCTTTCCCCCAAGCGGTGCCGTCAGCTTTCCTGATTGATATGGAACACTGTCTGGGGAACAATCCAGTGGCCTGTGATAAATGTGTTGATGCCTGTGAAAAGAAGTGCGTAGATTTGCACATGCAGGACAAGCTAATAGACCTTGAAGTGGGCACTATCATTGTAGCTACCGGTATGGGCGTCTATGATCCCACGCAACTTGACCGAGTATGGCTATACCCGTTTTGAAAATGTCATTACCAGCATGGAATTTGAAAGGTTGATATGTGGAGGCGGACCTACCGAGGGGCACTTGGTGCGGCCTTCCGACCGCAAAGCCCCCAAACGCATCGGCTTCATACAATGCGTTGGCTCACGGACAGAGAATCGTGGCTATCCTTACTGCTCCAACGTGTGTTGTATGAACACAGTGAAGGACAGTCTGCTTATTAAGGAACATGACCCTGATACCGAAATATTCGTCTTCTACATGGATATTCGTGCCTTCGGTAAGGGATTTGAGGATCTTGTCCGCCGTTCTAGAGAAGTCGGCGTCCGCTATATCCGAGGTCTTCCCGGTGAGATCACGGAAAACCCAGCTACTAGGAATCTCATCCTCAAGGTGGAGAATACGACAACGGCGCGGGTGGAACAATACGAATTGGATATGGTCATACTCTCCGTGGGTCTTGAACCTAGAGATGACCTGAAGCGGCTGACAGGAATTTTGAATCTGTCGCAGACTAGCGACGGTTTTCTAATGGAAGCCCATCCCAAGCTCAAGCCGGTAGATGCGCCGACGCCGGGCATCTTCTTTGCCGGCTGCGTGGAGGCGCCTAAGGATATCAAGGATAGTGTCACTCAGGCCGGAGCCGCCGCTGCACGCAGTTCCATAATCCTGAATGCAGACTTTATTAAGGGCGAGGCTATTAAGGCGATGGTAGACCTGGGCAAGTGCACTTCCTGCGGAGTCTGTGCCCGTGTTTGTCCCTATGGCGCCATAAAGGTTGATGTGAAAGCCAAATCTGGAGCCCAATTGATAGCTGCTGCCTGTGCTGGCTGTGGCACCTGTGCCGCGGAATGTCATTTTAAAGCTATAACTATGCAACACTTCGATGATGCCCAGATTCTGGCGCAAATAGACGCTGCCTTGGAAGTCAACCCGGAGCAGAAGATCATAACCTTCCTGTGCAACTGGTGCAGTTATGCCGCCAGTGACCTGGCTGGCGTATCAAGATTGCAGTTTCCGCCAAATAACCGCTTTATCCGCACCATGTGTAGCGGGCGTGTAGACGAGAGTTTTATTCTTCATGCCTTTGAGAAAGGCGCGCCTACGGTGCTGCTATCCGGTTGTCATTTGAGTGACTGCCACTATATAAGTGCCAATCATTGGACAATGCGGCGGGCTGACAGGCTGTGGGATAAACTGGAAAAACTGGGTATTCGTCCTGAACGTTTACAGCTAGAGTGGATTAGTGCTGCCGAGGGACCGCGGTTCGCACAAATAATGCGTCAGCTCGAAGAGATGCGACGGAAGGTTACTCCTGAAGAGATAGCCTATGCCCGTAAGGTGCTGTCTCAGCGTAGAGCCGCAGCCACAACGGAATCCAGCGTAGAGGACGAGCTGAGCGACGTGGCAAAGGTGTGAAATAAGTGGAAGAACAACTCAGATGCCTTCGCTGTGGCTTCGAATATAGAATGAGTCAGGATACCCGGAAGGGCCTTCAAGAAAGGGTATGCCCCAGGTGCAAGTCTAACAGCGTACGCCGCTTGCCAGCAAAGAAAGAGTAGAAGAGCCCTGCGCTTGTTGCCCTCGCCGTAAACCGCCCCAAGTCCCTGAGTCGCGAATATCTCTCCATTCATCGACTCGGATTGACGCACTTCCCCAGCTTATCTAATATATATTCAAGGGCACCAACGTAAGTCCAGACCGCGGGTAGTTTTGAGCGCCAATTTTAGACTATGTACGAAGCAGAAAAATCCTACTATAGTGCCTCCCATGTGGCCGAGAGAATTGTTGAATACTGCGGTGGCTCGTCAAGTAAAACAGACACGTGCACGGCGCGGTTTCTGGTAACCGACGGTCACGTGACCGCCGGTCTGGGCATACCCAAGAAAGATGACATTGTCTCTTGTTCATGGTTGCATTATGTTCTTGAGAAGGGGGGTTGATGTTTTCCGCTCTCTTTGGGATCGTGAATCCGTTCTGGCAATCCTGGACCTGGATTATCAGAATGCAGATTCCCCCGACGAGGCTTTCTCCGACCCCGTGAATGCCTTCAGACAGATGGAGCCGTTGTTTCAAATCGTACGGCATGAACTTATGTCCTTCGGAATAGACCATATAGCCGTGATGACTGGCCAGGGATATCACTTTGCCTGGCGCATCGATGACTCGACGACTGCAGCCAAGAAGCTGCAAGCCTTTGGCAATATGCTGCCCACACTAGAAGCAAAATACACGCACGACCATCCTTTCACTGAAGAGGCTGTTCCCTTACACAAAGCAGGCAACAACTCCGCCCTGGCATTACTGCTGGAATATCTCGTGCATCGGATACTGCGTGCGTCAAGCCAAATTATCTTACCGACTGTGGTAACGGGGCTGGTTGTAGGTTCACCTGCGGGGAAGCGTGCGTCTGTATCACTGGACCTCTCGGCTTACGGGGACCCGTTGCACATGAGGTATTCTCACTGCGCCTTCAGTGTGTATCATAGAGCGCGACATCCCGACTTATGTTTAGTTTGTTTACCCAGAGCGGCTCAGTCCTGGCAAGAGCTGATCACGGTGCGCGGTGATCTGAAATTGGCTGCTGATTACGCTGGAAAGATCAAAGCATCAATACCTGAGGCAAGCCAGGGGGTAACTCGATTGATAGATGAGTATCTGGAATCTGACCTTCGCCGTTTTCACACCTGTTTCGAATCCGGATGGCATGACGATCCCAAAGGCTGGCCTACGGGATACGATCGTCTCGATCTAAATCGTTTGCCTCCATGCGTCTCGTTGCCCCTTTCCAGTCCTAACGATGCTTTGCCTAAACCCAATAATATCCAGAATATAGGCCGGGTTCTGGTTAGCCAGGGCTGGCACCGAGAAGCGTCGCCGGCCTGATTTGTTCCAAGTTCGAGAGAGATTTCGGCTGGGGAAGCGCCTGGCTTAACTATGATGCGGGTACCCGGGCCGATTTCTACGTGCGCCTCTTTTGTGGCCTGGTAGCCACGGGAGTTGACGACTTGCGTGACTTTAATTGCGTGTCACATCAGGAGCAGGGTTTTTGTCCGCGTCCCTGGTGCGGATTCAATTTGGCGGACTATCAGGAGCCGCTATTGGAGGCACTTCGTTGATGAACTGGAATGTGGCCTTGTCCAGTGGTATTTTTCTGAGCCAGCCTCTGCTTCAGGTTCTGGCGCCTATCAGAGAAGCGGGATTTAAATTTGTTGAAGTAAGTGCTCACGCCGGCCACTTTGACTACCAGAACCTCGACCTGGTCACCAGAATACGTGCTGAGATGGATAGGTTGGGTTTGCACACGGTCTCTGTGCATGCGCCTTATAGCGAATCGATAGACCTTACTATGCTGGATGAGAGCGACCGTAAGCGTTCTGTAGTAGCGGTAGAAGCGGCAGCTGATGCGCTTAGAATACTCGGTGGGACCAAGCTGGTGGTACATGCTGGCAGCATCGTCGATGAAGCGAATAAACAAATACCCGAGCGTCTAGACCAGAGCCTCCGCAGCCTGACAGAGATCTACGACTACTGCCAGAAAAACAATGTCAAGCTTGTCGTTGAGAATATGCTGGCGCACCTTGTTGGTGGTCGAGATGAAGAGCTTCAGTGGGTTCTGGCCCGGCTGCCGAAGCAACATCTCGGCATGTGTCTTGATACCGGCCACAGTTTCCTGGCTGGTAATTTGCTGAAGAATATCAGGACGTTTGCGCCTTACCTTGTTCTGGCTCACGCCCATGATAATTCCGGTGTTTATGACGATCATCTTCCTCCGGGTGAAGGTAAAATCGACTGGCCCCAATTTCTGGATATGCTTGCCAGCGTAAACTTTCAGGGCGAGATAGTCATCGAAGCCCAATCTGAGGCCGAAGACCCTTCGCTGCTCAGACGGGCCTGGGAGAGCGCTTGCTTTTTGAAAGTCTGTTCCCAGGGTAAATCGTATTCTGTTAATGTTGATGACTGCAAAAATGGCTCTCCGTAATCGCCTTCTCCTGTAGGAATCTCTCGCATAATACCCCATTGAAGAAACCTATTCGCGAAGAACTGTCTATGCCTCTTCCCCTTAGAAAAGGGGATTAAGGGGGATCTAAAATCCCTCTATATCTCCCTTTACAAAGGCAACAATATACTTGACACAGTAAGAAAGGGGGAGCTAGCACTTTGTCAAGGGCAGAACTGGTAAGCAGAATATGTTTACAAAGCTTACGTTTGTGGCTAAAATAGAGCGGTTCGGGCGGTTAGCTCAGCGGTTAGAGCGCTTGCTTCACACGCAAGAG
>CAVVVB010000008.1:0-102487 GCA_963751585.1 uncultured Chloroflexia bacterium
TGTTATGTCCTATACTGGTACCGTCAGGTCTTGCTCTCGTTCCGGCCGCGCCATTCTGGTGAACTTGATCAATCCGAGCGCTTTATATTTCAGGACCATGAAAATAAAATAAATATATGAATCAATATTTAGAAAACAAACAAACGGAATTCATCAACGCCCTGGATTTTTAAGAAAGAGATCGGCGCCTTACGCACCGGCCGGGCCAATCCGGCGGTTTTGGAAAACGTGCAAGTGGAAGCTACGGCGTCATGAATCCGCTCAACGCCGTGGCCAATATCGCCATCGCCGACGCGCGAGCATCATATCGTCCCCTGGGATAAGAGCGTCATTAAGGCTTGAAAAGGCGATCGTGGACGCCGGTTTAGGTTTTGGCGTGGCCAACGAAGGCGACAAGATCCGTTTGACCGTGCCGCCCTTAACCGAAGAGAACCGCAAGGAACTGGTGAAAAAATTGAACGAAAAAATGGAAAAAACGCGTATTAATTTACGCCGGCGCGCGATCAGCGTAAAAACGCCATGGAAAAAGCGTTTGGCGACAAAGCGTTCAGCGAAGACGACAAATTCCGTTTCATCAAAGAGCTGGACGAATTTTCCGCAAGAAAAACGAGGAATTAAAAGAGATTCAGAGAGCGGAAGGAAAAGGATATCAAGTGGAGATTTAAATTTTAAGTAGCGGCGGCTCAAAAAAGTTGGATTTTCCTTTATTTTATGCTTTTAACCATTATCATATTCATTTTAGTGTTGTCGGTTTTGGTATTTCGCGCACGAGCTGGGCCATTTTTTTACGGCCCGGAGTTTTGGCGTCAAGGCCGAGGAAATCGGTTTCGGTTTTCCGCCGCGGGCCATCGGCTGGTATAAAAATCGCTTCGGCCATTGGCGGAAAATCTTCGGCAACCGCAGCATGGAAAGCCTGGAGAGTGATCAGTAGAAGACAATCTGCATCCCGCGCATGCCACGATTTATTCCTTAATTGGTTGCTCCTGGGCGGTTTGGTGAAAATTAAAGGCGAAAACGGAGAAGGCCAGAAAGATCGCGACAGTTTTGCCGGCCGGAAAATTTGGCAGCGGACGATAATTCTGGTCGCCGGCGTAATAATCAACGTTATTTTAGCCTGGGTTTTATTTACGGTCGGTTATTTGATCGGTATGCCGCAGTCCACGGATACCTGGGGAAAATAGGCGCACAACCGTACGCCGGAGGTGGTCGTGGCCGAAGTCATGCCCAATACGCCGGCCGCGCCAAGCGGGACTAAAGTCGATGGTTTTATTTAGCGGGTGGACGGCGTCGCGTCAGTTCGGAAAAAAATTTGCAAGACTTAATTGCCGCCGATGCCAACCGTCAGGCGACGCATTTAATTAAGCGCGGCGGACCAACCAATGACCGTGTCGGCCGTGCCGACGGTTCCGGGCGGCGGCCGGGCGACCATCGGCGTCGCGATTTTCTCCGCCGGTCTGGTCACTTATCCTTTTTTCGTGGCCATCTGGGAGGGGCTCCGGACCACCGGCCTTTTGTTGGCGCAAATCGTCTTGGCGCTAGTCGGCCTGTTCCATGATTTATTCATCGGCCAGAACGTCAGCGGCCAATTCGCCGGTCCGGTGGGCATCGCCACGATTACCGGCCAAGCCGCTCGCCTGGGCTTCACTTATCTTTTGCAATTTGTCGCCCTTTTATCCTTGAATCTGGCCATCGTCAATATCTTGCCTTTTCCGGCCTTGGATGGCGGCCGCATCCTGTTTTTGGCCATTGAAAAGGTCAAAGGCAAACCAGTGAAAAGGGAGGTGGAGAACGCTATTCATAATATCAGTTTTTGTTCTCCTGATTGCCCTGGTGATTTTTATCACTTACCGCGACATTATTAAATTATTCTAACGCGCTCCCCAGAGGAGTCTATAAATTTATGCAAATCAGAATCAAAGCCACTAAAATCGAATTCACCGACGCCATCCGTAATTACTGCCAAAATAAAATGGACATGTTGGAAAAATATTTAGGCGAACATATCCCGGTCATCAATTGCGACGTGGAAGTCGAGAAAGCCGTCGGCGGCCAGCATAAAGGCGAGATCTTCCGGGCGGAAGTGAACCTGGAAGTGCCGCGGGAAATCCTGCGCGTGGAGAAGACGAAAAAGATTTTATATAAAGCGATTGATAAACTTAAGGATCACATCGAAATGATGATCACGAAATACAAGGAGAAGATGATTGATAAGAAAAGAAGGAAGTAGGGAGGTCTGAGCAGAAAATAAAATTAGAAAAATAAAAAAGCCGTCCTTGAGGGGGCGGCTTTTAATATTCCTTTATGTCATTATAAATTATTTTTGTCAACATTTATTTAATCAATAAATTATATTATACTAAAACTAGTGAAAAGTTGCGAAAACTTTTAGTTTTTAATTTATTAAAAGTTAGCTAAATTATATATGAATTTTTTTGATCGGGTTTTCGGGGATGCTAATGAAAAAATTGTGCAAGCCATGCAGCCGATTATGGAAAAAATCGATAGTTTTGAGCCGGACTTTCAAAAATTACGCCGAAGGATTAAAAGCGAAAACAACGGAATTTAAGGGGCGTTTAGCTAAAGGCGAAACTTTAGACGATCTTTTGCCCGAAGCATATGCCGCGGTTCGCGAAGCGGCGCGCCGGATTTTAAACCAGCGACATTTTGACGTGCAGCTGATCGGCGGCATCGTCCTGCACCGCGGACAGATTTCGGAAATGAAAACCGGTGAAGGAAAAACTTTAGTGGCGACCTTGCCTTTATATCTTAAATGCCTTAACCGGAAAAGGCGTCCATCTGATAACGGTTAATGATTATTTGTCGCGTTTGGGTGCCGGCTGGATGGCGCCGGTTTATCATGTGCTCGGTTTGACGATCGGCGTGATCGTCCATGAAAACGCTTATATTTACGATCCGGAATATATTGATGAGTCGCAATATGATGAACGCTTAGAGCATTTCCGGAAAATCCCGCGCCGCGACGCTTATGAATGCGATATCACTTATGGCACGAATAATGAGTTCGGCTTTGATTATCTGCGCGATAATATGGTTTATACTTTGGAACAAGCCGTTCAACGCGAATTGCATTACGCCATCGTGGATGAAATCGATTCTATTCTTGATTGATGAAGCCCGGACGCCGCTCATTATCAGCGCGCCGGCCGAAGAATCAACCGATAAATATTATCAAGTTCGCCCAGTTGGTCAATCGTTTGGATGAAAACGAGGATTATAACGTTGATGAAAAAATGCGGGCCGCGACTTTGACCGAAGGTGGCATCGCCAAAGTGGAGAAATTGCTCGGCTTGGGTAATATTTATGTGGAAGGCGGCGTGCGTGAAGTGCATCATTTGGAACAGGCCTTAAAAGCGCGTGTCTTATTCAAGCGCGACAGAGATTATGTCGTCAAAGACGGGGAAATAATCATCGTGGATGAATTTACCGGCCGCTTGATGCCGGGCCGGCGCTATAGCGAGGGCTTGCATCAGGCGATTGAAGCCAAAGAAGGCGTGAAGTCCAGAAAGAATCGCAGACCCTGGCGACGATCACTTTTCAGAATTATTTCCGCATGTATAAAAAATTAGCCGGTATGACCGGTACGGCCGCGACCGAAGCGGAAGAATTTCATAAAATTTATAATTTAGATACGATTGTCATTCCGACCAATAAGCCGAATATCCGGCAAGACCAGAACGATCTGATTTATCGCGCTGGAAATGGATAAATTTCAGGCGGTCATCCGCGATATCAAGGAAGCAGGAAAAATCGGCCAGCCGGTTTTAGTCGGCACGATTTCCATTGAAAAAAATGAAATTTTGGCGGAGCTGATGGCGCGCGAAGGTTTGCGACCGAGCATGTTGAACGCCAAGAACCATCAGAAAGAAGCGGAAATCATCGCTCAAGCCGGCCGAAAAGGCGCGATTACTTTAGCGACTAATATGGCCGGACGCGGCGTGGATATAATTTTAGGCGGCAACCCGCCAGTAGAGGCCGAACAGGAAGAGGTGCGTCCGGCTCGGCGGTTTGCACGTCATCGGCACCGAACGCCACGAATCGCGGCGCATTGATAATCAGTTGCGCGGCCGCGCCGGACGCCAAGGCGATCCGGGCTCGTCGCAGTTTTATGTTTCCACGGAAGACGACTTGATGCGGATTTTCGGCGGCGACCGGATGAAAAATCTGATGAAGACTTTGAACGTGCCGGCCGATATGCCGATTGAAAATAAAATGATTTCCCGCTCCATTGAGACGGCGCAGAAAAAAGTGGAAGGGAATAATTTTGATATCCGCAAACATTTGGTGGAATATGATGACGTGATCAATAAGCATCGCCAGGCGATTTATAATCGGCGCCGGGAAATTTTAGAGATGGCTGAAGGCGTCATCGCGACCGAGCCGGAGAGCCAAGCCGAGCTCAGGAATTTAAGTACGATTATCTTAGACATGGTGGCGGACGAAATTACGGCCGTCGTTAATTTCCATACCGCCGGCGATAATGCGGCCGAGTGGAATGTCCAAGAAATTTATGAAACGGTCCGGACAATCTGGACGGCCGGCGAGGAAACCAGGAATAAATTACAGGAATTGATAAAAGGCACCCAGACGAAAGATAAAATTCGGGAAGAAATCATCGCCTATCTCTTGGCGGAAAGTCAGGCTAAATATTTGGGTCTGGAAACCAAGTTTGCCAGGCGCTAACTTATTGTTCCCGGAAGTGGAGAAGGGAATTCTCATCCGGTCCATTGACCAGATGTGGGTGGAGCATTTAGAAACGATCGATTATTTGCGCAGCCGTGCCGAAACGATCTTGCTCAGGATGCCTCACCGGCTCGCCGCGCTTGATCTCGTCGACATGTTCCATCCCCGACACCACTTCGCCCCAGACCGTATATTGGCGGTCGAGAAAGCGGGCGTGTTGCAAAGCAGATGAAGAACTGCGAATTGGCGGAATTCCGGATCCTGCGCACGTGCCATCGAGCAGGTACAGCGCTTATGCGGCGCGGCACTGAACTCGGCCTTGAGGTTCGGATAATTCGAGCCGCCCGTCCCGGTGCCGCTGCGGACAGCCGGTCTGCGCCATGAACCCTTCGATGACGCGATGGAAAGCGATTCCGTCATAGAATTTCTCGTCGACCAGCCGCTTGATGTGAGCGACATGGCCCGGCGCGAGATCGGGCCGCATCCTTATGACAACCGGGCCTTTGGTCGTTTCGAGCGTGAGCGTATTGCCTTGGTCGGGCATCGAGGGTCTCCTATCGTTGTCTGGTCGTATCGTCGCCATGCGCCAGAATGAAGCGGATGGCAAATGGATAGCCGGCTATGGCGGCGCCGAGCCCTGGGGCGAAGTCGAGGGGCGTGCATTGCTGGAGTGCCGCCTGGATCGAATCCACCATGGCCTGGCGTGCATCGGTGCCCGGCCCGGTCTTCACATAGGTCACGAACGGCTTGCCGATGATCGATCCGTCGCGCGCGAATTGGCATCCGGACGGTGACCTGATGCGTCGCGTCATCATCGAGCGGCGGTGGATGCCAACAGGCGAGGAGACGCCCGGGCACATCGCGCGGTGCATCGACAACGGTGCCGCGATCCGCTGGGGGGGGCCGGTGCCGGTTCGCTCCCGTCCGTCCGTAAGGTTGCGGTCATGATGAAGCCGGAACCGAAGGACGCCTGAGGCTGGGGATGGAGCAGCTCCGGATGTGGCAGCGGAATCAGGTGCTGATGCCGGAGAAGACGGGGGAGGGCGCGCGTGGAAGACCCGTGGATGCAGGGTGCTGGGCGGCAGAGCCGGTTCGTTGGGCTGGAGAATTTCGGGATGCGGCAACGGAATGAGATGGCTATGGCCGTCATGGCTCTGCGCCCGAGCCGGCGCGACAGCCGCCAGGGCGGCTGCGGCCAGGATCGAAGCGCGAACCGCGACGGCCATCGCATTCTCCCTATTTCGCGTCGGTCGCGAGCTGCATGCGGACGATCTTGTCCGGATTGGTCACGGCGCCGCTCTGCGGATCGCCTTTCTTGATCTTGTCGACGACATTCATGCCGGTGGTGACTTCGCCGACGACCGTATATTTGCCGTCGAGAAAGGACGCATCGCCGAAACAGATGAAAAACTGCGAATTGGCGGAGTTGGGGTCACTGGTGCGGGCCATCCCGAGGGTGCCGCGGTGGAACGGCGTCGGCGTGAATTCGGCCTGCAGGTTCGGCAGGTCGAGCCGCCGGTGCGGTACCTTTCGGATCGCCGTCTGCGCCATGAAGCCGGCGATCACCCGATGAAAGATGAGGCCGTAATAAAAGCCTCGCCTCACCAGGGTCTTGATCTGAGCGACCGGGTTCGGCGCGAGATCGGGGCGCGGCAGATCGTGACGCGGCCGTCCTTGGTGTCGAGATAGACAATGTTGCCGGGGTCGGCGGCCTGCGCCAAAGCGCAAACTCGCTGGACAGGATGGCACCGTAGACCATAAGGCCGATGCCACCCATTGCCCTGGCGGTATAATAGGCAAGTTCCTCCTCATTCATGGTATTCCCATCCCAATTGTGAAAGACTTGGTTGGTTGGCGCGTAGGCAAATCTGTTCTTGATTTTCACAGAGCCAATCTGGATTGGCTCAAACAGCTTCTTATATGCCACTTTTCCGCTTTCTTTTGCCATTGCTTTCTCTCCTTTGTTATTGTTTCAGGCTTGAATCAGTCACCAATTCCTTGTTTTACGGTTAAGGCATAAAACATCACCTCCTCAGGAAGCTAAAAGAAGTACTACACCTCGTCTATTGCGCCGAATATAGCATCTCAGGCTTTTATGCCATTCAAGAAGATGCTCACCAGAGTATCCACCACTTCCTCATCCGGAACAAGCAACGCCGGTCCACTTATAGATAGCTTCTTGCTCAGGACATACATAAATACAACCTGGATAATAAACAATTGTGCGGCAATCTGAGGGTTGATCTTCTTAAACTTGCCGTCGTCCATCCTTCTCTGTATGTACCTGGCAATCAAATCATGCGGCGCTTTCACTGCTTCAGGACGATGGATCATCCCGTATGGGTTTTGTCCATCATCCAGAGCATCGAAAATGGCCAATCGTACCGCCTTTGGATCCTCCGTTTTGTGTTTTATTAAATCGAAAGCCAAAGTGCGGAAGGCAACAAAATCATCATCCATCTCTAGTAGGTCGTCAATGGTATATGGAAACGCCAGAGAAACAAATAAATTGTGTAGTGCTGCTTTATAGAGTTCCTCTTTGTTTCTGAAATGCTTGAAAACAAGGGCTTCGCTTACTCCCGCCAGTTCGGCGATTTCCTTGGTCCTGACGCCGTTAAAGCCCTTTTCGGCGAAGAGATTTGAGGCAACACTTATAATATGTTTCCGTCTTTGTTCATGGCTGAAGCGCTTTTTCTTGATTCGTCCTCTTTTCATATATCTCCAATGGTTAGTAAGTAAATACTTACCTAATGATATTATGAAATCCTCGTTTTGTAAATAGAGCTCACGCCATCAATTCCAAAAATCTTGTTGATGTGTAACCAGATTCTCCAAAAACGGCCGTGCAATGCAGACTTTTTAGCCATAGCACTCACTATTTGCTCACTTTTTAGACAATTTTGTTCAAAAACGTCTCATGCACTCAGCGATTACGCACAAATCACGTTGCAACAGCGGTAGCCGCGGTCACTTGACAGGCATGTATATTTACTATATGCTTCCGCGCTAGTTACTTACTCACTTACAGCTTACATCTGGGATGAACTGAGGCGAAGAGGTGGGGACTTCTGTAATCCTCCGTTGTGTGCACATACCACGTATTCCACGTATTAGCTACAGCTATTTCACTTTAAACTAGAGGAGAGCGAAAAATGGCGTTTAAGAAACTATTCGAACCGATCAAGATTGGCTCCGTGCAGATCAAGAACAGATATGCGTATTCACCCACAAACCTCGTCTTCAACAGCTGGGATGGCATGGTGAATGACCAAGAGATAGCCTATTATACCGCCAGGGCAATGGGTGGTACCGGCCTTATTATCTACGGAGCCATCCTGTCCAGCGAGTTTGGTGTGCCGTATATGCAACACCCGTGGGTATTCTGCTTCGATATAGCACACGTACCCGGCCTGTCCATGTTGGCTGAGCATATTCGGCTCGCTGGCGGCGTACCATTCATTCAATTATTACCGGTGCCAAGCTGCAATGGACAAAATTGGAAAGGCGTACAGCCAGTGGCACCGTCGGCATTGAAAGGGAGTACCGCTTATCATGATGTATTCTTTGGATTGTATAGGCGCCTGTCCGAGGAACGGATACCAGGTTCATGGACGGCGTCCAATATTGGGATTTCATCTCAGCCTTCAGACAGCAGGCAAATAACTCTGGACGAAATACAACTTGTTATAAAGCAACATGCTAAAGCCTGCCGATTGGCAACGTATGCTGGCTTTGATGGCATAGAGGTCCACGCCTGCCACAGCTATCTGGTGGACTCGTTCCGTGACCCACGTATGAACAAGAGAAAAGATAGATATGGAGGCAGCGAGGAAAATAGAAATCGCTTTCCAGTTGAAATTATCGAGGCATCTATTCGAGCTGCCAAAGAGGAGAATCGCAACATGGTGGTGGGGGTGCGCTTGAGCTGTGAATGTGGCGAAGGCGGTTATGCTTTTGAGGAGACAAAGAGATTAGCTCTTCAACTTCAAGAACTGGGCATTGAATATCTTAATATAACGTTCGGCAAAGGCCAGCAGATATCTGATCCGAAAGCAGACGGACCACTTCTAAATCACGCCAAGGAATTGAAGAGAATTCTGAAGATTCCGGTAATAACGCCTACGGTACATGACCCGGAGCTGGCAGAGCAGGCGGTCGCTGAGGGATGGACAGACATTGTATCTGCCGCCATGCCCCATATGGCTGATCCGGAATTTGTCGGCAAGGTAAAAGACAATAGGATTAAGGATATCAATAAGTGCATTATGTGTGATTTTTGCCAAGTACCATTTAATCTTGCTCTGCCTGGCAGGTGTGCGGTAAATCCGGAAATGGGTTTCGAAAGATTTAACCCCAAATATCAGATAAGGCAAGGGTTTAAAAAAGCTGGCATGCTCCCACACGTTTTACGGAAGAAGTAGCAACGGAATTCGTCCGGTGCAATGTATAAAAGCACTACTCAGCAAAGAAGAAGGCGGGTGACACCTAAGAACAAATAGAGAGTTCTTCGATTAATCGAAGAGATTGGGAGGAGGCAGATGGGAAAACTAGTAACCCTAATAGTAACCGCGGCAATCTTAGCGGTCGTGCTGGGAGGCGGATGTGTTAAACCAGCGCTAACACCAAACCCACAGGCTACCCCGACGCCAGTTAAGACACTTGATATCGGCATCGCCACGCCGTTAACCGGACCGATGGCAAATCTTGGTACCAATATACAAAACGGAATACTACTGGCAATAGATGACCAAAACAAGCAGGGCGGAGTTACTATCGCCGGGCAAAAGTATATGCTAAATGCCATCATCCGTGACACTAAGCACGACGTTGTTGTTGCCAAGTCTATTGCGGACGAGCTGATACTTGACAAAGGGGTAAAGGTTATTTGTGGGTCGTTCATCGCAGATGCTATAGGTATGCAACTGGTTACCGAAAAGAACAAGGTCATAATGCTGGCAACAAACCCCAATATATTGTCTCCAGCCAAGCCATACACTTTCTTCTTAGGCACTGATGCGTATACCGGGCAGGCCCTTGGGGCCGCGTATATACAGAAATTCTACCCCGAATCCAAAGTTAGAACCGTTATCTCTATGGAAGCCGATCTGCCTGGTTTGGAGATGTGGACGGATGCAGCCAAAATAATATGTCCGAGATATGGCCTGGATTTTATAGGTTATGAAAAGTTCCCCATCACAACAACGGACTTTATGCCGGTGATTTCACGGATGCTGGCTAAGAAGCCGGATATCATAAATACAAGTAGCACCGGAGGCACCATGGGAGGTATGTGTTGCTCTCTGATAAAGCAACTGCGTGAAGCAGGCTTTGATGGAATAATCTGGTCCCCCACTCTGCCTCCCCCAGATGTGATGATGGAAGTGGTCCCTGACAAACAGCGGACACGGATCGTTACCCTGGACATAGTTCCGGAAAGTCCCATTGTAAGTCAGGCCTACAGGGACATGAACCAGCGATATATAGCCAAGTTCGGAGTTCCCCCCATTGACATCGCTGGGGAGTACTATAACGGCGTAAAGGCCTTCTTCGAGTTCTTAAACGGACAGGATACTATGGACACCACCGCATGGATGGAGGGTTTTGCCAAATATCGCTGGCAGGGGCTCTTTGGATTTGAATCTTACTGGGTAGGAAAACCGATCTTTGGAATTGATCGGGCTCTTTTCAGGTCTCCCTGGGTCTCTGAGTGGACGGACGGCAAGCTGGAAACTAAGTGGGTAGCCCCTCTTCCGTATGATCTTCTCATTGCACAATGACAGGATACCTTAGTGAAATTTTGAAGGAAGGGATGTTGAAATGTCAGAAGCTGATTTCAATAAAGCTGTTGACCAGTGGATAGAGAAGAAAAGCGAACAGATAGGAAAGATAACCACGCCGGGAGTTGAATCATGGTCTACACAGGTACATGTCGGCCTCTTCGGCAATATATTCCATGAGTTCGTCAATACAGATACCATCAGGCACTATGCCGCGGCCATGGGTGACAAAAATCCGCTCTGGCGCAATAACGACTACGCCAGTAAAACGGTTTGGGGCAGCATTATAGCACCGCCGACATTCACAGACTGCATCGGAGCCAGTTGGGCAGGCAGAAGCATGATGAAGGAGGACCAATTTAGAATAGAAGGTGAGCCCAGCGGGCCTAAGCGTCAATGGTTTGATGTGCTACGTCCCGGCGATAAATTCAGGATTGCCGATAAGTACCTTGGCCTCAAGGAAATAAAACCGAAGCAACCATTGCCATACCGAATCTTCGTTAATGTCATCCAAAGGTCGTTTATAAACCAGAGAGAAGAGATCGTTGCTGCCGTCGACTGCCGCAACATGACATTCACGGTCCCTCTGGGCTTAAAGCCCACAGCCCTATTTCCTGGTGCCAATAGAAAAAGGCGTAAGCTTACTAATCAAGAACGAGAAGCTATTTACCGAGCATATGAGCAGCTGCAAATACGGGGCAACCAGCCCCTTTACTGGGAGGATGTCGCTCTGGATGATGAAATCAAGCCGCTTATCCTTGGGCCAGTTTCAACTTGGGATGTAGCCGCCTTTTTTGCCGCGGTGGGGGGCGAAACTGCTGCTTTCGACATATTGTGGGATGAACTCAAGGTAAATATTGATACCGTCTTCATGGATGAAGAAGTTAACGCCTGGAAATGTCCCGGCGAAGGACACTTCTGTGACTATACTGGTCTGGCTGCAGCCTATACTGGTGGCCCTGGAGTTGCTCCTGGCCCTCAGATAGATGGGCTGATGTGCCGCAATATATGTAACTGGATGGGTGATCATGGTTTTTTGAAAATGCTGGATACCCAATACCGCAATCTTCCCTTTCTGGGCGATGTCTTTGTTATCAAGGGTAAGGTGACAAGCAAGGCTACTGAGGGAAATGAGCATTTGGTGGACCTCGAGGTTAATTGTGAAAATCTGGATGGACTACTGCTTGTACGAGGGACTGCCAGGGTGCGGCTTCCCTCACGAACATAAAGACTTGATGAGGAGGTTCCGAAATGGCGGTTAGCGAGCGGCCCAAGAAAATCATGATTAACCACAAAATTTGCACCGGTTGTCGAATGTGCGAGCAGATTTGCACCTTCTCCCACCATCGTGAATTTAACCCCAGAAGAGCCAAAATTAGGATTCTAATGAGGGAGAAGGAGGGTATCAACGCTCCCTTGCTCTGCAATCAGTGTAAGACTTGTCTCACCGTCTGCAAACGGGGCGCACTCTCCTGGGACGAAAAGGTAGGTGTCGTACAGGTAGACGAACAAAAGTGTAACGCATGTGGACTCTGTGTCGATGCCTGCCCGCAAGCAGCTATATTCGTGGACCCGATCTCAGGCATAGTGAATATCTGCGATCTCTGCGATGGAAACCCTCAATGCGTGAAATGGTGTTCGGAACAGGCACTTAAGTTCGAGGAAGTTCCAGAACCTGTAGCAGCTTCAGCATCTCAAGCAGGTCCACCGCATTGAACATAACGAAACAAGAAACTAGGAGGCATTAACATGACTGAATGGTATGGCTGGATGGGAACTATTCTCAGGGTAGACCTTTCCACCGGGAAGATAACCAAGGAGCCACTCACCAAAGATCTGGCCTACAACTTCATAGGAGGGAGGGGTATTAATTCCAAGATACTATATGACGAAACAGGGGCTGACACTGACCCGTTAGGACCGGATAACCGGCTCATAATCGGGACCGGGCCTGCAAGCGGTACTCTTGGGCTAGGGTGCGGACGCTTTACTGTCACTGGCAAGTCTCCCCTGACGGGGATTCTAGGCGATTCTAATGGCGGTGGGCATTTCGGGGCCGAGGTAAAGTTCGCCGGATACGATCATATTATTGTACAAGGACGATCAAGAAAACCTGTCTATATCTGGGTTAACGATGATGATGTAGTAATAAAAGATGCCGACCACCTATGGGGCAAAAGTGTCTGGGAAGCGGAAGAACTGATAAAGGAAGAGTTAGGTGATAAGGACGTGAAAACCTTGTGCATCGGGCAGGCTGGAGAAAATCTGGTCAAATATGCATGTCCGATTGCTGATGATGAAGGTGCGCCGGCAGAAACGGGTATGGGCGCCATAATGGGTTCAAAAAAGCTAAAGGCAGTAGCGGTCAGGGGCTCGCAATCAATTAAGGTAGCGAACCCAGAAAGATATGAGGAGGTCATCAGAAGGTGGTACGAGGGTATTCCCAAGCAGCGCACGAGTACCATTCACAAAAATCTAGGTACCCCGTGGTTGCTAAAATTGTTTAACCTAATCCATGCTCTTCCAATTAACAATGCCCAAGAGCTGAACCGGCCCGACGCAGAAATTAGCCAATTTTTTGCAGAAAATTTTGTGCCTAAGTACCTAGTTAGGAATTTTGCCTGTTTTGCTTGTCGCCATGCCTGCCAAAAGTTTGTCAAAATTCACGATGGACCTTATGCCGGAGAGAAGGGGACGGAGACCAGAGTTTGGTCCCTGATCTCGATGTGCAGCCACCTCGGCGTTTTTGATTTTCCATTCGGTCTTAAAGTGGTAAATATGCTTAATCAGTACGGCTTAGATGCTCAGGAACTAGGGCCAACTATGGCTATGGCGTTCGAATGCTACCAGCGAGGTATCTTGACCAAGAAGAGACACCGACGGGATAAAACTCGAGTGGGGAAACAAAGAGGTAATTCTTGACCTAGTTAGAAAGGTAGCTTATCGGGAAGGTTTTGGTGATGTTCTGGCTGACGGATGTCTAAACGCTGCCAAGAAAATAGGTAGGGGAGCTGAAAAATACGCTTACCACGTAAAAGGAAAGTCGCATCCTGACCGCATCACGGATTATATACCCACTGCGCTAGGCTTTGCCGTGGCTACTCGAGGCTGGGACCACTTGAGAGGGGTGGTATTCCCCATGACAACGGGTGGTGGTGGTCTGCCGAAGCTTTTGGACTATGACGCCGGTGCCGCTGTGGATGTTAGAGAAAGAGAACACGTTTGTACTGCAGCTGATTCGCTAGAGATATGTAAGTTCTTTACTGCATACGGGATGATGCACGAGGGTTTGGGAGACGTCCCCTCAATGGCCGAAGTCTTGTCAGTGCTCACTGGCGTCGACTTCAGCGAAGAGCGGTTACACCAAGCCTGTGACAGAATATATAATGTTGAGAGAGCCTATCTGGTCAAGAATGGGATTAGGCGTGAAGATGACGTTGCCCCACGCCACTTCTATGAAACACCTTTACCAAGCGGGTTCTCAGCGGGAAAGACCTTGGACAGAGAGAAATTCGAGGAATTAAAAGATGCCTGGTACGATTTGAGAGGCCAAGACAGAAGAACAGGCGCGCCTAAGACGACAACCCTAGAAGCATTGGGCCTAAAATATGTGGCAGACGACCTAGAAAAGACTGGGGTCTATAAAGAAGGGAAATAGGCATTCGAGCAAAGATTCAGAATACAGTGTAGCCCGACCCGAAAATTTCTCAGGCCCTGCATTCGCTGAACCGTCGGAAGCGTAATCAATTCATCAATTCACCCACTACCCAACGATCTATTCCTTTGACACGAGGCAGTGATATAGTGATATAATTTTCCAATCTCGGCCTCAAGATAGCCAGCTTTCTGACAGAATCTGTAAAAACACGCTCGACTTTGCGAAGGAACCACCTTAATTAAGAAGATTGGCGAGATATCGAAATTTGCCGGACAAGCCCACAAAAGTGATTAATCATAATATCACGTAATGTAGAGATGAAAGGATTATCCCCATGTCTCAGGCTGAATTTGACAAAATAATCGACGACTGGATTGCCAAGGAAAACCAGAACAAAGGAGAGTTAACTACGCCAAAGCGGGGACCGTATCCTACGGACCCGCAGGGTTTTTACGGCCAACAGATGAACGAGTGGGTCACTTCGGATTCAATAAGAAACTACGCGGCGGCCCTAGGAGACAGGAATCCCCTTTGGTGGAATGAGGATTATTCCAAGAAGACGAGATGGGGCGGTATCATTGCACCGCCAACCATCACGGATTTTATCGGCACACCTTCTTCGGCCTGGAGGGAGTCCTCATTAAAGGTTAGAGGTCAGATTGCCAGAATAGTTGGCGGATGTAAGCGCGAGTGGTTGCAGGTCGTTCGCCCCGGTGATAAATTCAGGTGTGTTGATAAATGGCTCGGTTTCGAAGAAAGACCAGTAAAGCAAGAACCGAGGCGATTCCGGCTGTTCATTGATACGCACCAGAGGTCTTATATAAATCAGAAAGACGAGACGGTGGCCATAGTAGATAATCGTTTTATGATAATGGCCAACTATCCAAAGCCTACTACAAGCGGAGAGCGTCCGCTCGGTCCACCCGCCAGGAAAAGGCATCGCTTCACGGATGAAGAGCGAGATGCCATTTACCGTGGCTATGACGAGGAAACGAGACGCGGAGCCGATACTTTGTTTTGGGAGGATGTCATCGTAGGAACGGACCTCAAGCCGCTAGTCGTTGGCCCACTCACGAGCTGGGACTCTGGCGCTTTCTTGGGCGCAACCCCAGGCCAGGCCGTGGCCTTCGACATACAGTGGGACAGGGTAAAACGGAGCCTGGCGCCTGAGCTTTTAGATCCTGAAACCAACGCTTGGAAACCCGGGGAGGAAGGGCACCTACGCGACCATGGAGGCCACGCAGATAGGATTACAGGAGGCTATGCCTTCGGTTACGGTGCCCAAATAGAAGGGCTTTTGTGCCGTCTGCTGTGCAACTGGATGGGAGACGATGGCTTTGTGAAGAAGCTGGACTGCCAGTTTCGTGTACCGGCAATTCTCGGTGACGCCCTGCACTTGAAGAGCAAGGTAACAAACAAATCCAGTGAGGGCGGCGAGCATCTTGTAGACCTTGATGTACATTGTGAAAACCAAGATGGCCTAATGCTGGTACCGGGAAAAGCCACAGTACGGCTTTTGTCCCGAACCAAGTCTTAAGTTCAAGCCGATTGGCTGGAAATGAGTAACGAAAAGGTCATAGATGGCAAAGCAAGCTTGATGTTAAGCCCGTACCGAGTTTTGGACCTGTCCGACGAAAAGGGTTTTCTCTGCGGGAAAATACTGGCTGAACTAGGGGCCGACGTGATCAAAATAGAAAAGCCCGGAGGAGAGCCTGCTCGCAGTATTGGACCTTTTTACCACGATATCCCCCATCCGGAGAAGAGTCTCTACTGGTTTGCCCATAACACAGGCAAGCGAGGGATAACGCTGGACATTGAAACTGGGGATGGCAAAGAAATTTTCATGAGGCTGGTCAAAACTGCTGACATAATAGTCGAATCTTTCGCACCGGGGTACTTAGACTCAATCGGCTTAGACTACGCGCAGTGCGCCGGGATAAACCGGCGTATCATAATGACATCTATCACACCGTTCGGCCAGAGAGGACCATTCAGAGACTTCAGAGCATATGATCTTCAAATTCAAGCTATGGGCGGTACGCTGTTCATATGTGGCTTTCCCGGTGAACCTCCTATTAGCTGGGCAGGTTATCAGGCATATGCCCACGGTGGGCTGCAGGCTGCTGCGGGTACGGTGATGGCACTCTACCACCGGGAAATGGTGGGAGAGGGACAGCACGTTGATGTTTCAATTCGCGAAGCCATGATCGTTCTGACAACAACAGCCGCCCCCGTGCCGAACTGGTTAGAGGCCCAGGTAATCAAGCAAAGAAAAGGCAGCAGCTTGGCTAACCCGGCTTCAAATATCGTGACGCGGGCATTCTTCCCCTGTAAGGACGGATATGTCGTTTGTACCATACACATGGGTGTCATGGGATTCAGCACCAACGCCCTTGTGGATTGGATGGATGAGGAGGGAATGGGAGGCAACATAAAGGAGGAAGCCGGCGATTTCTCGCAATTTGGCCTTATAGAGGTCAAGCAGGAACAAATTGAACGCTGGGAACCATTAATTGCCAAGTTCTTTCTGACTAAGACCAAAATGGAATTGCTCGATGGAGCCTTAAAGCGGAGGATCATGCTCTATCCCGTGAGCAATATGGCCGACATACTGACGAACCCTCAACTTCTGTCCAGGGACTACTTTGTCGAAATTGCTCATCCCGAACTGGGCAGCAAAATAACTTATCCGGGAGCTTTTTTCAAAGCAACTGAAACGGCCAGCACACTAGAGCGTCGCGCGCCCCTGGTCGGCGAACACAATGAAGAAGTTTATGTTAAGGAGCTTGGTTTCTCTGAGGAGCAACTTATGGCCCTGAAGGAGAGCCACGTTATCTGAAAAGATACCGGAGATTTGAATAAGATGAAGCCGCTTCTTCAAGGAATAAGAGTACTTGATTTCACCCGCGCGGCCCTGGGGCCAGTTTGCACCAAATATCTGGCAGACTTCGGCGCGGAAGTCCTAAAGGTAGAGTCAACCGATGCTCCCGACGTGGCCAGAGGTATGCTCCCCTACAGAGACGCTGTGTCCGGCATCAACCGGAGCTGTTCGTATGCCTGGTTCCACACCAGCAAACGTTCTATCTCACTTAACCTTAAGACAGCCAAAGGAAAAGAGATAGCCAAGAAATTGGTCAGTTTGTGTGACATAGTGGCTGAAAACTTCACCCCGGGAAGCATGAAGAGATTAGGACTGACTTATGAGGAACTGAAAAAGGTGAATCCCAAAATCATAATGATCAGTCTGAGCGCCCTGGGGCAAACCGGGCATTACCGTACAATGCCGGCACTGGGTAATTTTATTCAAGCCTGGTCCGGAATGAGCAGCTTGATTGGCGCGCCAGGCAAGGAGCACCCGATCGAATGTGGCGTGCCAACACCCGATTATATCGGAGCTCATATAGGTGTGATAGCTACCATCGGGAGTCTTCTATATCGGAAGCGGACGGGCAAGGGCCAGCACATAGATCTCTCCATGCTGGAAGTCTCGGTCCCTCTTTTCGGCCAGATATTTTTGGACTATATTGTGAACGGTCGGGAAGTGACACTAAAGGGCAACCGGTTGTCCTACGCTGCGCCACACGGCGTATACCGGTGCCAGGGTGATGATAGATGGTGTGCCATAAGCGTATTTAGCGGCGAAGAATGGAATAGCTTCACTAAGGCTATCGGCGGCCCGAAATGGACTTCGGATATTAAATTCGCCACCATGATAAGCCGCAAAGAAAACGAAGACGAGCTGGATAAAAACATAGAGTCATGGACAATAAACCACACCGCTGAGGAAGTCATGGGCCTGCTGCAAGCCCACGGCGTTGCCGCGGCGGTGGTACAAAATGGCAAGGACCTTGTAGCGGACGCCCAACTGACTCATCGTCACCACTTCCAGATAACCGAAGGTCACCAAGAGCTGGGAACACACTACTCACAGGCTCCCGCATTTACGCTGTCAAAAACACCGCCTCAAGTAGGCCCGAGCCCCTGCCTCGGACAGGATAATGAGTACGTGTTTACGCAAATATTGGGTATGTCGGACACTGAATTTGTCGAGTTGTACACCTCTGGGATAATCTAGCATGCATTGATTTGACGTACTAGCCAATTTGGCATAAAGTTTAGGTCGCGTTGCCGGCTGGGCAGAAACGCAACGGGCCCAAAATAGTAACGCCGCCGGCCGAAAGGAGGGTGAACAGACTAAACAATCAAAAATCGACTATCAAGGTTGAGACATATTGTGGCAAGACGGTCGAATTCCCAACACAACTGAAGCACAAAATTGTACAGCGGCTTCCTCAACCAGCACAGAAACCAACTTTTTCCATCTCGTACAATAATAAATCGAAGGAGACTAAGACAATGGCATTTGAAAAGCTTTTTGAGCCGATCCAGGTCGGTTCCCTGGAAGTTAAAAACAGATATGCTTACGCGCCTGCTAACACCTTTGAAAGCTGGCAGGGAATTATTACGGAGCAGGAAATTGCGTACTATACGGCGAGAGCAATGGGCGGTACGGGGATGGTTATCGTGGGCGCCTACCTGTCATCAAGATTCGGCGTACCATATTGCCAGCATCCATGGATGTACTGCTTCGATATAACACACTTGACCGGGTTGGTCCCGCTGGCACAGAACATCCGCCTCGCCGGTGCGGCTGCGATCTGTCAACTGTTACCAGTTCCCAGTAGCCTGGGGCAAAACTGGGCCGGCATACAGCCAGTAGCACCTTCGGCCGTGGAACATATACGTCCCAAGGGCTGGCTACGGCCAACTCTGGACAAACTAATCCAACAACGTATGCCAAATTCAGTTGTTCTCCGCACCATGGGGCAGGGAGCATCCAACTCGATACCAAGAGAAATAACCTTTGATGAGATCCAAACCGTAATCAAGGAAAACACTCTGGCCTGCAGGCTGGCTGCAATCGCCGGTTTTGACGGCATTGAACTTCACATGTGCCATGGTTACCTGGTTGACGAGTTCCGTGATCCGCGTATGAATAAGAGATCAGATATGTATGGCGGCAATGAGGAAAACAGAAACCGTCTGTTGCTTGAACTGGCAGAGCATGGCATCCGTGCCGCCAAAGAGGAAAACCCCACTATCGTCATCGGACTGCGATTAGGCTGCCAATGTGGCCCGGGAGGCTATGACTTTGAAGAGACCAAGAGATTAGCCTTGCGGATGCAGGAACTAGGCGTAGAATATTTCCATGTAACCTACGCCGAGGGCGGGCCAGCTCCTCACAGCGTGCCTTTTCAGGATGGCATACTTCTCCAATTCGGCCGCGAGCTGAAGAAGATTTTGAAAATTCCAGTCATGACTTCCAGCATACATGATCCGAAGCTGGCAGAAAAGGCAGTCGCCGAAGGACAGACGGATCTGGTATCCACGGCCAGATGTATGGTAGCCGACTGCAACTACGTCAATAAAGTAAAAGAGAACAGAGTCAAGGATATTATTAAGTGCACTGATTGCGGGAGCTGTACTGGCCTGCTAGAAGTCGGCTTGAGATGCCCGCACAATCCTGAGGTGGGTCGGGAAAAATATAATCCCAAGTATCAAATAAGGGAGGGGTTCACCGGCGCAGCCTTCTTGCACCCAGCCCTGCAGAGAAAAGGCAAGTAAAATCGTCTCGACGATGAAAGGAGGACTGTCGATGAAGAAATACTGGCTAAGCCTCATCGTGATCGTACTGGTGGTTGGCATAGCTTTGGCTGGCTGTGCTCAACCAGCAACATCCCCGACACCGACACCTACCCCTACTGCAGAACCGCCAAAGACCTTGGATATCTGCGTGGCCAGCCCACTAACGGGCGCCACGGCGTTTCTCGGGACAAACATCTCAAACTCCATCATGCTAGCTATAGATAACCAGAATCAAGAGGGCGGAGTAACCATCGGCGGGCAAAAATACATGTTGAACGGCATCGTCCGTGATACCAAGATGGATGTAGTTGTAGCTAAGAACATTGCCGAGGAAATGGTCTTTGACAAAGGCGTTAAGGTTATCGCCGGGCCTTGCATCGCCGATTCGATTGGCGTTCAGACGGTTACGGAAAAAAACAAGGCCATAATGTTCGCCATGGACGCCGGCGCTGTTCCAGGGCTATGCGGTCCAAATAAACCTTTCAGCTTCTTCCCCGGCGGTTATCCCACCATGTGTCAGGTCAGTGGTGCTGCGTATATACAGAAATTTTATCCCCAGGCCAAGACGGTCGTTACCATGGTGGTCGACATTCCGGATGCGCAGCAATGGTTGGATGTAGCCAAATCCACCTGCGATCGATATGGGCTAACTTGGCTGGGTTACGAGAAGGTAGCTACCACGACGAAGGACTTTGCCCCAATGGTGGCAAGGGTCCTCGAGAAGAAGCCTGATATCATAGACACCAGCACCGTAGGCGGCGCCATGGGAGGACTATGCTGCCAGCTGATAAAGCAGTTGCGCGAAGCCGGTTTTACCGGCCTTGTTTGGTCACCCACTGTTCCTCCCCCAGGCTCTATGGAAGAGGTGGTACCCGAGAAATATCGGACCGGTATCGTCACCGGTGATATAGTCGTCGATAGCCCCATAGTCAGCGATGCCTGCCGAGAAATGTATAAAGGCTATATGAAGAAATTCGGTTCGCCCCCTATCGACATTGCCTGGGAGTTTTATAATGGTGTCAAGCCCTTCTTCGAGTTTCTTAACACCCAGAATACTATGGACACCACCGCCTGGATGCAGGGCTTTGAGAAATATCACTGGCAGGGCTTATTCGGGCACGAAGGCTACTGGGTGGGAAAACCGATTTTCGGAATAGATCGACTTCTTCTAAGGAATTTCTGGGTTTCCGAATGGACTAACGGCAAGTTGGACACTAAATGGGAAGCCCCCATTCCGTACGAGCTTTTTGTCGCACAGTAATCAACGCGGAGATCAAAATTAACGGAGAGGCAGGAATTGGCCAAATCCCCTGCTTCTCCGTTTTGTTTCTTATGCGGACTGCAAACAGTCCTACATAATCGAAGATCAGCCAGTCTGGCCAAAAGCCGAAATAGCTTCTAGTTTGTGGTCCTTCTGGCTTTTATCATCTCGGCCACGATGCTGATGGCTATCTCTTCGGGCGTCTCAGCCTTGATATCCAAACCCACTGGAGAATGTACTTTGTCTAACTTCTTCTTCGGTATCCCCTTGGCCACCAGGTGCGAGAAGATAGTATCCCTCTTCTTCCGGCTGGCCAGCATTCCAACGTATCGCGCGGGCGTCTTCAGGGCCAGCTCCAGCGCCTGCTCGTCGCTCTGATGGGCTCGAGTGGCGATAACGATATAGCTCGATTCACTTACTTCCAATTTGGCAAAGGCTGCCTCCAACTCCTCGCACAGCACCAGATCGGCCTCCGGAAATCTTTCAGCACTGCCGAACTCCTGTCTGTCTTCAATCAGCACCACCTTAAAGCCAACCATCTTGCTTACTTTAGCCAAGGGCAGGGCAATATGCCCGCCGCCCAAAATATACAGAGTTGAGCCAGACTGAATAGGCTCGATAAACACATCCATGATTCCGCCGCAAATCATGTCGATTGGACCGTTGGGTGTTAGATCAAGGTGTATGACTCTGGGCTTGCCTTCAATTATCACCTCTTTAGCTTGCCTGCAGACCTCTTCCTCTACACTCCCGCCACCTATGGTACCAATATTATTGCCATTACTCCTTATCAACATCTTGGCTCCGACCTTTCTAGGGGTGGAGCCCTTAGTTGAGATTACGGTGACCAGCGCTGCTTGGCCGCCTTCAGCGTGAATTCGGACTATTTCCTCATAAATCTCAAACATGGTTGACCTTCCTATCGGCTGTCCACCTTGATCCTCACAGAATATACACTCCAATGTTATATTAGAGACGCTATACCTTGTTGTCAACCGATATCAGCCGCCGTAGAACAGAATATGGACTACGGCCAGTTGGAAAAGACGAACCGAAGTCAATCTGCTGAGCTCTGGAGCGTATCAGGATATATATTCTTGTAATCTTCCAACATGGGGTAATCGGCATTAAAATAGTAGTTGAATATTACGCGAAATGAGTTCACCGGTGATATCGATTCCCACAGTTTCTCTTTTCCGCCCCGGGTAAGTAATAGGCGTTTAGTATTTTTCTCCAGTCGCCCACTCCGATTTCGGGGTGTTTCTGTCCCCACCGCAACCTTATACCATGATCCGACTGCAATATTATGACCGGCTCAACCCGGGACTCCTTCAAAATAGACCGCACCGTATTTTCGATTCCATTATCGGTGAAGATATATTGTCCCAGGTAGAACTTTTTGTCATCGAAATTGTACCAGTCGTCGCTGTTGATATGTTCGCCGTCAGGTCCGAAGACAAAAGGCGGATGCGGACACATCAAGTGGCAGAAAATGAACTTCGGGCCCTCTATCTGAGGCATTTCCCTTAGGCGCTGCAGCACATTCAGTAGGCCTTGCCTGTAATAGGTATCATATACCGACTCCATGATAGACCTGGCAAAGGGTCTCAACATGGTTGTTTGCCAGAAGACGTCATTAAACTCGGTAGTCAATGAACTACGGTCCGCGTCAGCATAAAAGTTGTAGTACGAACCAGCTACGACTTTCCACCTTCCGATCTCATACCAGTTGCCAAAATAAATGTACTTGTATCCTTTAGATTTGAGAAAGCTGGCCACATCACTATCGACTATCTTCTGGTAAACGACCTCCTGAGGTTTGGTAATATAGTCGTAGTTCATATTAAGCGAACTCGCTATCGATTCATAGGTCTCCGGCGTTGGAGTTTCGCTCTTATCGGCGATAAAAAAGCCCATCTGTTTCAAATTATCCAGGAACTGGCTGCTATCATAATTGTAGTGCTGTTGCATAATGTCAGAGCGTGCATATTCGTTCAGAATAATATAGTAGATATCGGGCAAGTTGGCTGATTTCACCACCGTGGCCGGGCTGTTTTCTGGCTTCTGCGGGCCAGTTGGGGTCAATCCCGGCCTACGGATTTCATATGAGACGATGTTGAATACGTTTATGAGGATCAAAACAACAGCCACTACATTAAGCAGGTTGGTGGCATTTCTGAAATCCCATTGGCTCTTCTTTATCAGGTACGTGCAATATGCCCACACGAGTAGCAACACCGGAATTAAATACCAGTGGGCCGGAACGAAGACACCCCACTTCTCAAAAAGCTCGTAGAAGCGACCATAGGAGAAGAACAGGAAGAGAAACATAAGAGACGACAGGCCGGCCTTTAGCATATCCTTTAGTGCAAAGCGCAAGACCACCAGCAGCACGAGCGCCAAAATCACGGAGGCCGCCAGCGGTATCCAAATCTGACCAACCGACGTTTCTTTTATGTTGTGAGCATAAAGAAATAGAACCGGGAACACTGCCAACAGGAATGGGTAGACGACGATGGACTTACTTAGAAAGATTTGTGCGCGGAGGGGTTGCTCATGGCTGACGTTTCCGCATGAGATACAGAGTTCTTTCGGAATCCTTGATATTGACGCGACTCTCTATGACGAAGAGGCGTTCAAACTCGAGCTCGAAATCTGCCTGAGTATAATGAGAGAAAATATCCTCACGAGTTGACAGAAGCCTTTGCACCTGTGTGTCGGTTTTGGGAACGAATTCTATAATAAGCGAGGTGCAGATATCCCTGAAGAATTCTGCGATTTTGACCAAGGGCAGGTTGTTTACGATGGCTAGATGATGGATTAAAGCCAGAGCCAGTACAGTATCCGCTGGCCCGCGCTCCTCAAACGACATTCTCTCCCTATTCTGCCAGCCAGTGCCGGAACTGGGATTCGTCAGGTCAATCAGCAAAGGCAGGATATTAGTATCGCCCCTGGCTATACATTTCAGATAGTTCTTTTCTACCGCGGCAGCATCGGCGTCGAAAGACATGGTCGGCACGCCTCTATCACCGGCCAAACGGCTGAATGTGCCTATATTAGCGCCGAGATCCCAAACGGTCCTGGGTTTTAGCTTGTTCAGGAACTGGGCTACAGCCTCTTTCTTATGCTTAAAGGCTTCCCCGGAGTAATTTGTATCACTGTAGTAGTCTGCCCACTCAGTACCGACATGTTCCCATCTCAGCTTGGTGACAAGGCCTCCCAGGCTACCCAGAATACCTATGAGGCCGACACGGCTCACTTTGTATTCGCGTTTGGCCGGAGGTTTCTTGGCAACACGCCTCTCAGTCCTGGCATGAATATGAAGGTGGGCAAGCAACGACGGGTTGAACCAGGTGCGCCATGGCAGCAGGGAACTCGCCAGATCCAGCGGTATCCCATCCAAATAGATGCGGGACAAATGGCCGAGCCGTACGTCTGTAAAACTCATCAAGGCCAGGGGAGCCAAGAAATGCTGGCAGAACTGCCGGTAGGCAATCCAGGGTTGTCCTTCACGGTATCTTTCAAACGAGAGTGTATCGATGAATACCGGACTGCAGTTTCTGAATTGTATATTGTAGGCACTGGCATCTTTAAGCGACATCCCGAATTTGAGGGCTTCTATCTGAATTCTGAGAGTGGTCAGGGCGGCATCCTTCAGCTGGCTGAAGCACCATTCGTACGGGTACGAGACAAAAGGTATGACCTCTGGTCGGATGATCTTGTAAGCCAGATCGGTATTCGGTGCTTCCATGTCGGCTTCTTGGTGGGGAATTAATAGATTAGCGTCGACAAGAGCCTGGTAAAGACCGGAACCCATCAAGTGGTCATAATCGGCCTGATAGGCAACATTGATCTGGCGATAAAGTACGCCATCTCGCCAGAAGAGGAAGCCACTGGGGTCGCGGAATGAGCTTGGGGATATACTCGCGCTAATCTTTTTCCGATTCACGCCGTCGCCTCGAGAAAAAACTTCTAATTGAGGCGTTAATTCTTTTCCAGAACACCCTGACGGAGACAAGCCCAGCAACTACTGCACCAACGAGTACCTGAATAATAAGGCTGGCGGTTCCCGGGTCGATATAGAAGACCCGGACAGTGCCGCTGGCAATCCCCTGAGCAGGGGCGGCATAGACTACACCGGAGAGAACCGGGTATAACAGCATGAGTAAGACAAACACAGTTGTGGCGCGTCCAAAACGACTCATTGCCCTGCCATGTCTCTGGTTTTCAAGTCCCATCTCAATCAAAGTGCAATCTCCGTGTTCAAACACAAAAATGGCATCACCCGGTTCCTGGAATCAGCCAGCCCACCGTTCACGGGCGCTCTATTATAATCCCTTCTGGCTGAAAATGTCCTGTAGCTGAAGACAGCAGTGGAAAAATCTGAGTGTTATTTGATCCAGATGGGGGAACGTCCTACACGTTACACTATCGCTGCAGCCAGGAGCTACCGACCGTTCGTGTCGCCCAGAACGATCCTTATTTTTTCTACCAACGCCTCAGGAAGCAAGGGTTTGGCGATAAAATCATTAGCACCAAAGCGTTTCGCCACCTCAGCGATGTCCGGCCTGGCGGTAAACACCACTATTGGTATCTGCGAGAAAGTTCGCACTTCATCCAGCACATCTAAACCGGTCACATCGGGCATTAATATATCGAGCAACATAACATCAAACTTCTGAGTTCGGACAAGCTCTATCGCCTCTGCCCCGCTGGTCGTGGACAGTACGTCGTAGCCCGACAGTGTGAGTTTTATGCCAAAAATCTTCCCGATCTGGGGTTCGTCGTCAACAATAAGTACGCGCTTCCTCGAACTGGTAACCTTCTTCATGCCAATACTCCTGGTTAATCATTGCTAGAGCTAATACAAAGAGCTTCGCAGGCACTCGGGCTACCATCATTTTATGGCCTGCCAAGGAGAAGGTCAACTAGGGACAATCACGTCTGCCCCCAAGCGGCCCGAGTTGATACGTCACAAATTTGTACCTTTTTTCTACGTAAATGTTATGACTTTTTTAGGGTCTATCGTCTAGCATACACTAGCATAAAAATTATGGCAAAAGGTTGGACTGTAAACTTTTGAGGATAGTTCATCGTTTTTGAGTCAAAAGGGGGTAGGAGAATGCAAGGTTATTGCGTGGCGTGTCACACCAAGACAGAAATGAAAAATCCAAAAACTGTTAAGACGGAAAACGGTAAGCCGATTAAACAAGGCGTTTGTCGAGAATGCGGGACCAAAACATACAAAATAGTGGAAGCCAGAAACTGAAAACAGTCATCCGGGCGACTTTCAGGTTTTTCTCAGTTCAATTCGCATGTAAGCGCCCTCTTCTGTGACGTCAGCACTCCTGAAAAGGCTTTCTTTGATAGCTACGGCAACCTTTCCTGAGCGGTAAATCTCTGTCCTATAGCCCACATGTATTCGGGGCCATATCGTCCCCATCATCTGCAAAGGCAACGGGAGATCGCCCTCTACGCCCAAGCTACGAACTGTTTGGTAAAACTCCGCTCGCGTGGCATCCTTGCGTCCATCAAATAGCCAGGCTTCCCCGCCGTACTTAAGTATTCTATGAATTTCATTGAAAAAGAGAGGCGGCTCCTTCAGGTGATGAATCATGCCTGTGCTGAGAACCAGGTCCATAGAACCCGTTTTAAAGCCGGTATCGTACGCGCTTCCCACTCTGAATTCGACTTTATTACCGACATCCTCTTTCTCGGCATTCGTCTTTGCCAGCTTTATCATGTCCTCGGACAGGTCGATGCCAAACACTTTAACGTTTTTCAGCCGTTTAGCTATCTCTATGGGCAGCCGGCCTGGCCCGGTGCCGACATCAAGAATCTTACCTGATATCCCTCTCTTATTGATGTCCGTGACTATTTGTCCGAACCATTTAACGAAGATCCGATTAGGATACCTGTCGTAAAGCCTGGTAAACGGCCACGGGATTTTCTCTGGCATCTTGGTTTTTATCCACCTCCCATCCGATCTTTGGGCTACAAGTTGATTGTAGCACAGCGAAACGGCATCGTGTATAACGGAGCCGAACCAAGCGCCGGATTAATGGGCGTGTGATAGATTGTGTACCGATTCCATCACTTCGATGAGTTTTTGTATGGCTCCCCAGTCTCTGGCCTTGCGTGCCTTTCTTAATTCAGCTATCGTCCAGGCGTCAGTATCAGACAGGAAATCGACTAGATCTTCTTTTAGCATCGGCCAGGAGGCCAGTATGGTGTGCTTTGTCTCCGGCATTTCTTATCACCTCCGATGATAAACAAGTCTATGTATTCTAAGCGATTGCCCCTAAGAACAAAAGCATGCAATTCCATTGATTTCATGAGTACCTTTCAAATATAATCAAATTTAGCGCCGATTTAACCTGTCGTCCGGCGTTTTCAGTGACACATGGCTTAAAGCATGCGAGTTCTTCTCATAGCTATGCCTGATACCATCAGTGCGCTTGACGCAGTGATGAAAGTACCAAATCTAGGACTGTGTTCCATCGCAGGCAGCCTTGAGGGCTGCGATGTCAGGGTAGTTGACCTGCCCTTCCATAATCAACACATCACCCGCTTCATCGAAGACCTGCTTAACGAGTTTCAACCTGAAATCGTAGGCCTCAGCGCCATGAGTTTCCAGTATGCCAGCGCCTGCCGTGTGGCCGGGATATGCCGCCGGGTGAAACCCGAGGTGCCGGTTGTGCTGGGTGGATATCATGCTTCTCTTATGCACCGCGAGATCGGCTCGGCGGCCGATGCGGAGCTCTTCGATTTTCTGGTTCGGGGCGAAGGAGAGATTTCCTTCCAGCGACTGATACAGGAACTGGCCTCCGGCCGGCAAGATTTTGGCAGTATCCCGGGGTTATCATTCCGCGAAAATGCCCAGTTTCACCATAACGCCAGCGCACCTTTGATAGACCTCGACACGCTGAAGCCCCCAAACCGGGACTGCCGCTTGCTAGACCAGGCCCAATTTCTGGGCCAGCGTTTTGATTGTGTGGAAACTTCCCGTGGTTGCACTATGGGCTGCCGTTTCTGCAGCATCACCGAGATGTACGGACATTCCATCCGTATGTTTTCCCTCGAACGAGTAATCGAAGAGCTGAAACGTCTCAAGGAGCGCGGTAAAGAAGGCGTTTTCTTCGTGGATGATAACATCACTCTGAATGTCCCCCGCCTCAAGAAATTATGCACGTTGATCATCGATGAAAAGCTCGACACTATGTCATACGCCATCCAGGCCAGCGTCCCCGGCATAGCCTCCGACCCGGAGTTAGCCGGGATGCTGAGAAGAGCTGGTTTCAAATGGGTGTTCCTCGGCATAGAAAGCGGTATTTCAAGGAACCTGGAATCCATGGGCAAACCCGGGGTCTTGCAGAACACCCGACGCGCCGTCTCGCTGCTTCAAGGACAGGGAATATGCGTGTTTGGCGGCTTCATCATCGGCCATTCACAGGATACGGGCCAGGACATACGGTCCACGTACCGATTTGCCCTGGACCTCGGTGTCGACCACCCGGTTATGCAATGCCTGACGCCTTATCCGAAGACTCAGCTTCGTCAGGAGCTGCTGGCCGACGGCCTGATAACAAACCTGGAAGATTTCAGCCTTTACAACGGATTCACCTGTAACGTGCGCACCAAACACCTAAGTAATAGACAGCTTAACAACGCCATGCTCTGGAACGGACTCCGTCTTTTCTTTCATCCAAGGTACCTGGCAAAAAGCCGTTTCTGGAATTACGCGCCTTCGTTCTGGCCAGCGCTGGTGGCAAACAATTTCCACTACCTTATCGGCGCTGTGCGCGGTCGTATTTTCACTTCCCGCCATAGCTGGTAACTCGGGTTGCAGTTGACAACGGAATCGTTTTGTGAAGTAATGAAGGGAGAGCTATTTCGCCTAACGCATCACTCGTTATGCAGGGTATAGAGAGGAGCATTCTAGTGCAGACCATGGTCCGATGCAAAGCTTGCGGTTACGTCATGCCGGAGGCAAAACTCGGAGATAAATGCCCTGCCTGCGGCGCCCTCAGAACGGTCTTCGAGCCTTATGTCAATCCAGTTGCCGAGCCGCGGCAAAAGGTGCTGAATATGCACCTTCATCCCATTGCCGTTCATTTTCCGACCGTTTTAGCGGTGGCCATACTCGTGTTTGCAGTGGCGACCCCCTTCTTCTCCGGACAAGCTCAGGCGATGTTGATTTCCACGGTAAAGATTCTGGCACTATTCCTTCCCATAGTCACGGTCATAGCTATGTTGATGGGCGTCGTGGACGGCAGAACACGTTTCCGCAAGATCAAGAACTCGGAAATTCTCAAAACAAAGATAGTCTACGGTTCCATTCTATTTGTCTTTTCCCTGGGTCTGGTAATCGATGTCTGGCTCAAAGGATTCAGCGAAATCCTATACACGCTGGCGTTAATCATTCTCGCCGCCGGAGCCGTGGCCTTCAGTGCCATATTGGCTTTGCTGGGAATGAGCATCACTAACTCAGCTTTTCCCGGGAAATAATAGGCAGGCTATAATGTGTCTTAGAACGTCGGTTTGGAGTTTGAAAGTAGATGAGTGAAAAACTGCAGCGCATTTTCTTGAGGGCTTTGTGGATCTCCACAATCGCCATTCTCGTGGTTTTAAGTGTCCAGGCCTGGAGCGGAAATTGGATTACTTTCTTGCCTGGGGCACCCGCCCAATTGAGCCATGGTTTTCTTGATGCGATAGCGAAGTTACGTGTTTATCACAAAATGGCGGGGTTTGCCACAGGTGGCATTTCCATTTTGATCCTTATATTTGCTTTTATGCACCGGTCCAGCATATACGTGCGCATTTTTGCCGTCCTCGGCTTCTTATTGACTGTTTCAGCGGTAATAGGTGGGTTCCTTTTTTTTACATCGGGATTTCGTGACCGTTTGAGCCTGGGGCAGATGGCCGATAGCTTTGTCGGTGCCTATGCCGCGTACTTCCTGCAGGTTTTCTTCATGGGCAAGACTTCCGGACTTTTGTTCCGAAAAAAGTCAAAGACAGCCGGAGATCTTTAGCCACCAATTCGCAAGGCATCGAACTTTGATAGATAGCGACATTTCAATAGAAGTCGTTGAGCCGTATGATTTCGCGCTGTCACTGCGTGCCATGAGGTCTTTCGGGCCTGCATCCAGGCATGACTCCAGATTACGAATGGCAGCCAGAGTAGGCAGGTAAGCCAACCCTCATTGAAGTAAGCCTTGATGAGGGGGATCGTCTCAAAGCATCTTCTAGACCGAAAGGCGATAGCAACCAAGTTCGCCGAATTATCGAGTGGGTATTGTTTGCCGAACTCGACCTTAAGCCGTTTTATCGTTTGATTGCAGAAAACCCAAAACTGGCGTTCATTACACAAAGACTATATGGACTCAAGCCCTCGCGGCCCGTGTCTCTGTTCGAAATGGCCGTCACCGCCATAACCGAGCAGCAACTTTCACTAGCGTCCGCCTATAAGATCAGGGATAGAATCGTACAGCGATTCGGGGAACCCATCGAAGACCAATGGATTTTTCCTGAACCGCAAGCCCTGGCCGGCGCATCAGTTGAAGACTTACGCTCATGCGGGCTGTCACGCCAGAAATCCGAATATATCCAGGGACTTGCCGACAAGATAGTTACCGGGAATTTCGACCTGAACACCCTTAAGTCCATGGACACCGAAAAGGCCAGGGAAGCCATAATAAATTTACGAGGCTTCGGTCGCTGGTCGGCTGACTATATTCTAGTGCGTGGTCTGGCGAGACCTGATTGCGTTCCCGTGGACGATATCGGCATACAGCATGTGATTGGCAAGTACCTGGGAGGTGGTCAGCGTGCCACTTCACAGGAGGTCGCCAAGAAATTGGAGCCGTTCCGACCATATCGAGGCCTGGCGGCATTCTACCTGTTGGCAGACCTTCGCCTTAACACAGACAGGCGCGGGCAAAGTTAGTGCTGGGCGTATCCTTAGGTTGGCAGAGCTAAGATCCTGAGACCTGAATACGTCGTTGGGCCTGCGTATATCCAGAAACAGTCGTCAGAAGAGAATCTCTAGTCCCTCATGTTGGACACTATGGTGGGCCATTCTGGACAGTTCCCGAACTCCTGTTTGAGAGTAAAGGGCTTATTCCAGCGCTGCAGCAATTACTCACAAGAGTATAAAATGACAGACCTGAAATGTTCTGAATGTGGATGCACTGTGCCACCAGATGTTACCAGGTACCCGAACTGCGAGAATAAGTGCGATGATGTCGTAGCTAAAGCGCCGGTCAAGAACAAAGGGAATGGCATCATGGTGATAAAACTCTTGACATGTGCATGTGTGTGCATATATAATATGACTAGTGATTGGCAATGATAAAAAAGCCTTGGCATGCGGAAAGTCTCTTTATGACAGTATTGATTTTAGTTTTTACAAAACGTTATTCGATCCTGTCAGAAGCGATATCTTGGTCTATCTGGTGAGCCATGGCAAGAAAAACATCAAGGAAATATCAGAAAATTTTTCGCAGGACCGCTCGGTTATCTCAAAACATCTTGATTTAATGCACCGATATAGTATCGTCTTAAAAGAAAAGCGGGATCGGCGAATATATTACGAAGCCAATAGCAGCTTTGTTGTCGAGCAATTTGAAAAGACAACGGCCAACTTAAAAAAAATGCTACAGATGTCCGATGTGCGCCCATTAAGATAGGTCATTTTTTTAACTTATTATATGCATATATGCACACAAACACTTTATAAAGGGAGTCATAAAGTAAATAAAAACATTATTTTTGTCTTCACTGGAACCGGAAATAGTTTAAAGGTCGCAAAAGATATTGCAGCGGCGTTGGGAGGTTGCGATATTATCTCAATGGGAAGAGAAACCGGGTATGACTTAATCGGAGGCTACGAGACCATCGGTTTCGTTTTCCCCACATATTATAGGGGAGAACCGAGAAAGGTAAGGGAATTCATTACCCGGCTCAATTTGCAGCGCAATAAAAATGCTTATTACTACGCTGTGACAACGGTAGGGAGGTATGAAGGTAACACGTTGAGACATATAAAAAAACTGCTGAAAAGAAAAGGAACGGCCCTTCATTATGCGAAGGCACTTGATATGTTCTCAAATTATGTCATTGCGTACGACATGCGCGATACAGTACAGGAGGAGACAAAAAAATCGGAAATCGATTTTGAACCGATACTGATGGCTATAAGGCATAGAGAAAGCAATAAAATATCACGCTTTGAGCCTCTGTCGGAAATTGGCTACAGGGTTTGGATTCAATTCCTGCCCAAAATGGACAAGAACTACACCGTTTCAGATGATTGCATCCAATGTGGAATTTGTGAGAAAGTTTGTCCGGTCGACAACATCGGTTTGGATAAGGCTGGGAGGCCTTATTTCAAACACCACTGCGAACAGTGCTTGGCCTGTATCCAGTTTTGTCCGAAAAAAGCGATCAATTATAAGGGCAAGACCCAAAATAGAAAGAGATATACGCACCCCACAATCAAATACACGGATTTAGCGGCGCTCAATGGTAAGGGCAACTCTACGATTGTGGGTTCATAAGTCTGTGCCGTCTCCACCAAGCATCAGAAAGTCCGAAAAACCTGACTTTATTGTGCTTTTATCCTTCTAAGCTATATATATAAGGGCAAAAACGTTAAACCCTGAAAAATTGGAGCATATAAAGGAATTGCGGTTGGGTAAATTAATCCTCTATGCCGACAGGCATGATGATAGGGACAGTGAATATATTAATTATTCGTTATTTTTCAATAATAGTTGAAAAAGGTATTAGCAAATATCAGCATGACTTGTGGCCACGTTGGTTGCTGCAATTCTTCAAAGAATAAACATGCCACCAAGCATTAATCTTCAGAAAATGACACGGTTTTTTTATAATTTTCCCCTAAATTTTATGACTTTTCAATGACCTATCTACTACTATACATAAGAGGCCTATAATAGAAACGGGGGATTACGAGCCATAAAATGGCTGTCCAAAATTCAAACTCGGAAGTAAGCTGCAAAGCTTGTGTTCTAGCGGTGGACGATGATGTGAAGATACTCAGATTTCTTCAGATAGGTCTCAGATTGGCTGGTTATAAGGTTGTCGTTACCACGAGCGGTGAAGAGGCTCTGCGACTGCAGGGATCGGAGAGGCCAGATATTATGCTTCTGGACATATTCATGCCCAATATGAATGGCTTTGAAGTATTAAGGAAACTACGTGCTGCCTCAGGGTTACCAGTTATAGCCCTTAGCGCTCACGCCTCTGCGGCCCACGAAGCCTTGCAGATGGGAGCAAATGACTTCCTGGCTAAACCTTTTATGGCCGATGAACTTACAAAAAGAATCGAGGCTCTTCTGTATAGGAGCGGCTGAGAGTATTAAGCGCACCGCTTGCACTTATCCTTATGGTGTAGTTTTCTCGATCAGCGGTAATGTATCTATCTCCCAAACACTTGATACGCATACGGACGTTAGCTATGGTTCTTGTTGCGGCCGTGGTTCTTCTGCGTCCCAGCCGAAGCCCACAAGTACGACCACCCCATTAGTGAAAGTAAAAGAGCATGACTTTTCAAAACAAGTTACTCCAGAACAGAGCCGTCGTCCTGCTGAGAGAATCCTTCAAAGAGTTTGGTGCCGAGCACGGCGACCATCTCGCTGCCTCAGTTTCCTACAACCTGTTTTTCTCGCTGTTCCCGCTGGCTATGCTGGGCATATACATTACCCGTCTCGTTCCGCAGTGGCAGAATATCCAGGTGCAGATGATGCAAGGCATTGATTATGTACTGCCAGGTTTCGGCACATTGATTTCGGATCTGATGAGCAACTTAGCTTCTTTGCAGGGTGGCGTAGGTATCGTAGTTTTAGCTGGGGCTGTCTGGGGCGGATTATCATTCTTCAACGCTGTTACGCTATCATTGAATGTTACCTGGGGCATTAAGAAGTCCATGATAAAAAATCAGATGGTGAATTTCATACTGCTTATCGCGGCTGGTGTACTGGTATTTATCTCAATCATGCTTACCGTTGTACTGAACGGCAACGCTGCCTGCGATATTGTTTGCCTTAGCAATCCAGTAATATTTGGGGCTGCCAACGTAATGACCACTGGTTTTGCCTTTCTGATGTTCTTGATATTCTACAAGTTCATGCCGACTGTGAGGCCGTCATGGAAGGATATATGGCTCGGTGCGCTCATTGCTGCGGTACTCTTTGAGGCGACCAAGATAGTATTTATGCTCTGGCTGAGGTTCTTCAATCCGTTCAATTCTATGGGCAGGTCAATAAGCGGTGCTGTGGGGCTTATGATGTGGGCGTATATGTCAGCACTTGTCTTTCTCTTTGTTGCTAAGGTTACCTATGTGAATCTCAAAGGAAAGAAATCGTTTGGCGTGGTTGGTATTTCTGATTAAGTAATGCGTTGGGGAAGGTGAGAAAGGGATGATTGTATGAAAAGTTATCCGGGAAGTATGAGCAGTCTCCCATTGTTACCAAAATCAATCGATAAGTCCGCTAAAGTTAATTAGACAAATAGATACCGAAGCATTATATTCATAGCAGCACGGTGCATAAGTTCAGACAACGAAAGGAGGAAACATTATGAATGAAGATAGCAAGCGCCCGGTAACGGGCAGGGCTCACAAACACACTGCCGGCGGCGGCACGACGAACCGGGACTGGTGGCCGAACCAGTTGAAGCTCGATATCCTGCACCAGCATTCCTCCAAGTCCAATCCGATGGGCGAGGGTTTCAACTACGCTAAAGAGTTCAAGAGTCTCGACCTGGAGGCCGTGAAGAAGGACCTCCGTGAACTGATGACGAAGTCGCAGGACTGGTGGCCGGCGGACTTCGGCCACTACGGACCTTTGTTCATCCGTATGGCGTGGCACAGCGCCGGCACCTACCGCATGGGCGACGGCCGCGGCGGCGCAGGCCACGGCAGCCAGCGCTTTGCGCCCCTCAACAGCTGGCCCGACAATGTGAACCTCGACAAGGCGCGCCGGCTGCTCTGGCCGATCAAGCAGAAATACGGCCGGAAGATTTCCTGGGCCGACCTGATGATCCTCGCCGGCAACGTCGCCCTGGAATCGATGGGTTTCAAGACCTTCGGTTTCGGCGGCGGGCGTGAGGACATCTGGGAACCGGAAAAGGACATCTACTGGGGCTCCGAGAGCGAGTGGCTGGGCGACAAGCGCTACTCCGGTGACCGGGAACTCGAAAATCCCCTCGCTGCCGTGCAGATGGGCCTGATTTACGTCAACCCGGAAGGCCCGAACGGCAACCCGGACCCGATCGCTGCTGCCAGGGATATCCGTGAGGTCTTCGCTCGCATGGCGATGAACGACGAGGAGACGGTGGCCCTCATCGCAGGCGGCCACGCGTTCGGCAAGACCCACGGCGCTGGCGATCCGTCACTGGTGGGCCCCGAGCCTGAAGCCGCCCCCATCGAGGAACAGGGCCTCGGCTGGAAGAGCAAATTTGGCACGGGCAAAGGCGATGACACGATTGGCGGCGGCCCGGAAGTCATCTGGACCCAGACGCCAACTAAGTGGAGCAACAACTTCTTCCGGAACCTGTTCGGCTACGAATGGGAACTGACGAAGAGCCCGGCCGGTGCGTACCAGTGGAAGCCGAAGGGCGGCGCAGGCGCCGGCACCGTGCCGGATCCCCACGACCCGTCCAAGCGTCGCGCGCCATCCATGCTGACCACTGACCTCGCCCTGCGGTTCGACCCGGTTTACGAGAAGATTTCACGGCGCTTCATGGAAAATCCGGACCAGCTTGCAGACGCGTTCGCCCGGGCGTGGTTCAAGCTGACGCACCGCGATATGGGCCCGCGCGCACGCTATCTCGGCCCGGAGGTTCCGGCAGAAGAGCTCATCTGGCAAGACCCCATCCCTGCCGTCAATCACAAACTGATTGATGCACAGGACATCGCCTCCCTCAAGGGCAAGATCCTGGCTTCTGGCCTGTCAGTGTCGGAGCTGGTTTCGACCGCCTGGGCGTCGGCGTCCACCTTCCGTGGCTCCGACAAGCGCGGCGGTGCCAACGGTGCCCGCATTCGTCTGGCGCCGCAGAAGGATTGGGAAGTCAACCAGCCTGCCCAGCTGGCGAAGGTGCTCAAGACCCTGGAGGGCATCCAGAGCGCGTTCAACAGCGCGCAGTCCGGCGGCAAGAAGGTATCACTGGCTGACCTGATCGTTCTGGCCGGTTGCGCGGGCGTCGAGCAGGCTGCGAAGAATGCTGGTCACGAGGTGACGGTTCCCTTCACGCCGGGACGCATGGACGCCTCGCAGGAGCAAACCGATGCGGCCTCCTTCGCCGTGCTCGAGCCGGTCGCGGACGGCTTCCGCAACTACCTGAAGACCAGCTATGCCGTATCGGCCGAGGAGTTGCTGGTCGACAAGGCGCAATTGCTGACCCTGACCGCACCTGAAATGACGGTGCTCATTGGCGGCATGCGCGTCCTGAATACCAACTTCGGCCAGACCCAGCACGGCGTCTTCACCAAGCGGCCAGAGACGCTCACCAACGACTTCTTCGTGAACCTGCTCGACATGGGCACGGAGTGGAAGGCGGTCTCGGAAGACGCTGACGTGTTCGAGGGCCGCGATCGCGCAACGGGCGAACTCAAGTGGACCGGCACCCGTGTCGACCTCATCTTCGGTTCAAACTCCCAACTCCGGGCCTTGGCGGAAGTCTACGCATGTGAGGACTCCCTGGAGAAGTTCGTCCACGACTTTGTAGCGGCGTGGAACAAGGTAATGAACCTTGACCGCTTCGACCTCGCCTGATCGTAGCATAAACGTCTTCGAGGGCTTCTGAAGCGTATTCTGAACTGCAAATCAGATGATCAGGAAGCGATAACCGTCACATGACACAAGAGTATCGGGGAACAGCTGTGGGCTTTATGGAAGGCAGGCCATATTTTTTGCGCGGGAATTTTAATAAATATTTAATGTTTTCGCTGCAAAATTCATAATTTTGTTATGAGGCCTGTATGAATATGATACCGCGCCTTGCATGTTGGGATATCGTCTGGCATTATTGTTCCTGATAGCTGCATATATCAAGCAACCATTGAAACTCCACATGGGGAAAAGTCGGGGTATTGAACAAAGCTGTAACGGAGAAGTTCGATATGTGATATTGTGAGCTAAAGAACTAACAGTAGTGAAGCAACTACTACGAAGCTTGGGAGGTGTGTTTTATGAAAAAGAGATTTCTGTTCAGTCTCATAGTAGCGTTGGGGCTGCTAAGCATAGCGATTCCGGCGGCCAGCGCCTTGGCGGCGCCGCCCCCAATGGCACCACCAAATCAAACGCCACTAACACCAGCGACTTTGATACCCAAGTTCGCCCAGGCTCTGCCGATACTGGACGTCACGGGAGCACCTAACGGTACTATCCAGACGATAATTGCAGGGCAGAGCCAGATAGAACTCGACATGAAGGAATTCAAGGCTAACATGCTGCCCCCCGGCACACCGGTAGCAGGAACCTATAGCGGCACCTGGGTGTGGGGATATGTCAAGGCTGGAACAGACACTACTGTTACCCGTGACACTTACTCAGGGCCAGTAATAATCGCTACCAGGAACGTACCCACGGAGGTAAAGTACGTCAACAGTCTGGGTACCGCCCAATTAGGGCAACCTAATACCACTAACGTACTGGCCTACTTAAACGCCATAGACCAAAGTATACATTGGGCAAATCCCACCGAGGCTGACATGTCTCTCAATATCGGTACTGCGAGTGCCCCGGTTTGGGTAGGCAACCCGGACCACTACGCCGTGGCGATCCCGGCCACTGCGCACTTGCACGGCGCCGAAGATCCGGCCTCTGTTGACGGTGATCCGGATTCCTGGTTCCTAAGCGACGGTTCCATGGTGGGGCCGGGTTTCTTTTCCCAGGGCTGGAATGGCCATACACCTCAGAACTATGCCATCTACCGCTATCCGAACGTCCAGGAAGCCGCACCTTTGTGGTTCCACGACCATACCTTGGGTGCCACCCGCCTCAATGTATACATGGGCCTAGCCGGCGCCTACGAACTCACCGACCCCAACTTGCCTTTACCCGATGGCTTGAGCGCCACCGGCCTCAGAGGAGGGGCTACCGGCACTAATCCGAGAGACGACGCCGTCACACCGCTGATTATCCAGGACCGCATGTTTGATACCAACGGACAGCTATACTTCCCCGCTGGCCCCGGTGACAGCATCAGCCCGAGCCCTACTTCTGATCATGCCTACTGGGTGCCGGAGTTCTTCGGCGAGCTGCCGAATGTCACTGCTACTATCTGCGTCAATGGTAAGGTCTGGCCTTACCTTGAGGTGAAAGCACAACGATACCGCTTCTGCCTGATCAACGGCTCCAATGCCCGCAGCTACGCACTGAGCTTTGCCGATACTGCGGCAAATACCAATCCGGTTCATCCCAAGATCTATCAGATCGGTACCGATGGCGGCTATCTCGATAAGCCAGTACCACTCGACCCCGCGCTCAACCAGGTGCTGCGCATCATGCCAGGGGAGAGGGCTGAATTCATCATCGACTTCGGCGGTATAGATGCGGGCGCCAATCTCGTACTGAACAATTTCGGGCCCGACGAGCCGCTGAACATACTGGCCAACCAGCTCCCGGCTGACCCCGCCACCACCGGCACGGTAATGCAATTCAGAGTGGTAGCTGGCGGGCCGCAAGCAGATTCCAGCTACAATCCTGCATCCGGGACACCCATCAGGACGGGCAAGAATGCCATCGTCCGCCTGGTTAACCCGGTTACGGGTAAATTAGCGACCGGCGTGCACCCGATCTTGACCCGCGAGCTTACTCTTAATGAAATAGCCAAAGACACCCCTTACACCCTTAACTATCAGGGCACGCCCATAAACTACAGTGGGGGGCCGACCCTTATTTTGCTGAACAACACCCACTGGGATGGCAAGAACCCGGCGCCTTCCATCAACATGAACAGCATGAATACGCAACCCGACCAATCGGCGCCCTCTTTTGTTCCCAATGGGATCGGCGATTATCTAAGCGAACTGCCCGTGGTGGGAATGACCGAAATTTGGGAGATCGTTAATGCGACGGCAGACGCTCATCCCATCCACCTACACCTGGTTCAATTTCAGTTGTTGAACCGCCAGCCTTACACGGTGGGGAACTATACGGATCCCATGCTAAAGATCGTCGGCACTGGATTCCTGCATGCCTATGAGATGGCCTTCCACGGCGGCGGCAGCAACGACATGAACAACGGCATGCCGTTTCCGCCTCACGTGTACATGCCGGCCTACGGGCCGCCGCTAACCTACACTCCCAGTTCACCGGGAGCGAAGTACGGCGGCAATCCTGACGTCACACCATTTCTGACAGGGCCCGCAGCGCCGCCTGATGGCAACGAAGCGGGTTGGAAAGACACCATCTATTGCCCACCATCAACAATAACCCGCCTTGTCGTTCGCTTTGCTACAACAGATTTGCCCATTACTCCCGTCTCCTCGCTCAACCCAGTCTACCCGTTCACGCCTGACGAACCCATCCCCGGTAAATCGGGCGCCAGATATGGCTACGTATGGCATTGCCATATCGTCGACCACGAAGACAATGAGATGATGCGGCCTTATCAGTTAACTATTAAGACCAGCGTGACGGCCTCAAACCAATTTGCCTTCATCGGAGTGAGCAAAAAATTCACCGCCAGCTTCGTCGACAGCTCCTTCGTTTTCGTAGATAGCCACCAGGCCACTATCGATTGGGGAGACGGCACTACCAGCACTGGCAGCGAAGTGATGATCACTGGGTCCGGCAGTTCTGGCACCGTGACAGCGACCCACAAATACTTGAGGCGGAAACAGTACACCGTCACAGTCACGGTTTTTGAGAATGCTTACGGAGGTGTTGGCACCGGGACGTTCAAAGTTACTGTATTGCCGTAAGAGCGACCCACAGATACTTGAGGCGGAAACAGTACACCGTCACAGTCACGGTTTTTGAGAATAATTACGGAGGTGTTGGCACCGGGACGTTCAAAGTCACTGTATTATATTATAGAAATGAAAAGAATCAGAAATAAAAGAGTCTCGCCAACTTAGGCGAAAATGAAACAGTGCCTCTGAATCTTGCCTGACTAAAATAGGGCAGTGACACTCTGACGACAAGGTATTAGCTACCCGGGCTGCTCTGCAGGCCTAAGCTTCACCACGGAGTCTGCCTAGAAAGCGCAACCGGCCTGCTCATTCTAGTGTGTTTTTATGTCGTACATGTAGAAGGAAGCGCCTGGTTGGCCAGCGTCTTCGGCATATTTTATCCTCGCATCTATTTCCTGGCTATTCTTGTACAGACTGAGGTCCTGGTCAGCCTTTACTGTGACAACCTCTCCCAACTTATCTTTGGTTGGGTTTGTAAGGTTATCGACGTTCTGCGAACTTTCAATAAGCACATCTACCTCCCATGGGTAGCCAGTTGTCTTCTCACGAATATCCATTATCCTTCCATAAACGATGCTGTCGGTCTGTGCGGCCACGGTGCCACGAGGAGAGAATGAAGGGCTTTCGGTTGGATTCGAGCCCCCAGAACACTCGAAACCAGCCAATGCCACTAACATAATCGCCAGGCTCATGAAAATTACATGGAGAATGTTTGCTCTGCTATTCATGTTTCTCGCCTCCGATCCCCGTAAAAAGGGGAGCATCCTCTTTTCAGCATGTTGTTCGTAAAATAGTCATTTAATTGTATCCCAAAATATAAATAAATTCTGGATTATATAGTTGATACCATGGTTTAGATATGCTAATTACCCGCCAATAAGGCCAGGCGATCTCGGCACGTGCATAGAGCAAGTTAGCCATCGGTACGCGTTTGCAACGATTGACGATTAATCCTTGAGGTCCTACCCGCTAGAAGCTGACGACCTTCTCATATTGAGCCATCAATTTGACTCCGTCTGCCGGCATGGCAAACTTCGCGTTCTTATCGGCCAAATCCTTCTCTGTTATCCCGCGACCGCGGGCACAGAGCCCTCATATGTAGATAGGAACCTTGGCCGCAAATACCTTAGCCATCAACTCCTTGAGCGGTGGGAAGCCGACGCCCTGGACGTTGTCCGCAACCGTGCTGTTCATGAGCACCACCGCATCACCTATCAGGATGATAGCCGTCTGGTGCCCGGCTTCCAACGCCCCGTTCGCCATGAGAAATGGGAAGGTCGCCTTGGTCGGATCTTCGCTGCCGTGTAGTCCGATAAAGAGTTCGCTCGCCATAGCTTATTCCTCCTCATTCAGTCTAGCAGAGCAAAGATTAAAAAATCATAAAATTAGCAGCCAGAAAAGTTAAATAGTTGTGAAATCTTCATGCTTGCTGGCTGTGAACTGCAAAAACAGGTTATTTTTTATACTTTTGCAATTTTTTCTCCCGGATTTTATGACTATTCGACCTGCCCCCCAAAAACTGATCCAGATGTAATATTAGACTTAAGTAAAGAAAAGGGGGAGTAAATGGCCAGAAAAGGTTACGCGGCAGAGCAAACCATCAACAAACTCAGGGAAGTAGAAATTCTCTGAGCCAGGGTTCCACTATCGGTGCGGCCAGCAGAAAGATAGGAGTAACAGAGGAGACAGACTATCGCTGGCGTAAGGAATATGGTGGGATGAGAATCGAGCAGGCAACGCGTCTTAAGGAACTCGAGAAGGAGAACACCCGGCTGAAAAAGCTGGTGGCCGATCTTTCCCTGGACAATGCTATCTTGAAGGAGGTAACCCGGGGAAAAGCTCTATCCCGTTCACAATGACAATGATTTAGCAGGGCTTCCAGTTGCTCCTTTAATACAGCAGGCAATAGCTTCTTTTGCACCTTTGGTACAGGTACTTTATCAATAATCTTATCTTGAGTAGCTATTGTGGTATAGCCACAGGAGGACAGACTTAAGTGCCTGATAGAATCTTGCCTTGCCATTACCACAGGTGAGGGATTTCAGATAGGCATTAACACCATCTGGACTTAAGGGGTAACCAACAAAGTGAGTGAGGGTATATCGGTAACATTCACTTGTCCTCTTGCTACAACCATCAGGGCGAGAGTTTATGAATTGCTCTAACAGTTCATTTGTGAACATTTTGAATCTAGTGTAGTGGTGGGCCTAAGTGTACAATAGACAGAACTTTTAGCCTAGCCTTCGACTTCCCTTCAAAATGGTAGAGGCATCTACTTCATGTTCGTATTCACTGGTTTCTCTACCAAGTCACAAACTGACCCCAATGGGTCAACTGCGGATAGATATGTGTCAGACAACGATTCACATGAATCATTTAATGATACTGATGTATCTGGATCTGAGATTTGTAACTCACTAGAAGAAGGCAAGAAATACTAGTATGCACTACCAAAGAGTAAATGAAATTGAACAGCGTCTTGAAAGAGCACTCGATTTGTTGATACATGAAAGACCTAGCGCGGGCACGCTAACCAAGCAACTAGGTGTTTCCCGCTCGACTGTCTTTCGCCTTCTCAATGAATTGAGAAGGCGCGGGTTCCGGATCAATTCAGTGCACGAGGCTTCCGGCTGGCGATATCAGATTATTATCGCGCTTGATTCCGTGACAGGCAGGCCAGTATCAAGAATGTTAAACAGAGGTAATAATTCAACAGAGCACTCGCACACAAGCTCTAATCCTTAGATCAACATGATGTCGCCGAAAGCTTTGGTCGATCACACTAATATCATAGCTTGTCATGCCCTGACCCGTAGGCCTGCTCTTACAGTGTATTTGTCAGAGAGTGGTGGTAAATTCGTAAAAGATGTTTAGGAGGGTTTGATGCGCGCCAAAGACCTTAAATGGAGCAAAACAAGGGCCCAGTGCCCACACTGCCATGGTTGGTACACTAGGCAGGGTATTTTTGGTCATATACGCTTCCGCCACCCTAGCAACAAGAGAGAAGAGAGTGATCCGGTTGAAGAGACACTCGAAGACACATATCGGGATGATGTGTATATCAAGGCCCTCGCAATGTTCAAGAATCAAGGTCGACTGACACCAGCACTGCGTGACTATCTGTTAGACTGCATGCTACTGGACTATCTCAGGAGTCTTGAGAAGCAGAGCAAATAGAATAGGCAACGTGACGGTGCTAGTGCGCTTTACAGGCATTTGTGCAGCGACAAACAATCTAGACAAAAATACCATTGGGTGCAATAGGATTTGAGTACCGCGTACTTTATTAATACCTTGGAAGTAAACTTTGACTACAGGATTGCGTTATGCTTATTAAGACTGACAGAGTCAGCTTGCCTTCAAATGGGGCATAACACCCATGATGTGGAGATGTTGTTGCCCAAATTTCAGGGAACCGGTGTATATTTAAGTGCGAGACTTGTAGATATATGAAGCAATCCTTCCAATGTCATAGATGTGGTTCACCGAATTACGCAGGGGAACAGTTTTGTAGCAGCTGTGGTCAAAGGTTATTCGGTGGCAGTCAACAACAGCCCCTTGGGAATCAGAAAGTCTATTCATGTCCCATATGTCGGCAATCAGTTCAATATGGAACGGCATTTTGTGGCTACTGTCGAACACCACTAAATTGGCAAACAGAGCAACAGATGCAGAATTCCACTCATTACAATACCTCTCATCAGCAACTGCAACGCACTTATCAGTACGGATTGGAATCACCGAGGAGGAAAAGGAACCCATGGTTTATGGGTGGTGGAATTTTAGCCGGAATCATAGCATTGATTGCCATAGCGGTTATTACCTTCAACGCATTGCCGACGTCGACACCCGCCTATCCTCAGGCAGCTCACACCCCGACTACTGCACTCCTATCTTCATCGCCAATACCGCCTGCATCCGTATCTGAGAGCCCGACCCCACCGGCCGCTAGTGGCTTTTCTGTCTTTTATGATAAACAACCCCCATACGCTAAGACTGTTGGCGGGCCAAGGATAAACCTTATTAGCAACGAAAAAGCGTCAGACCCGACATGGCAGCAGCTTATGGCATTCTTAGCCAAAGATACCACGGACAGCGAAAAGTACGATCCGGTTTCGTTCCCATGCGGAGCGTTTGCAGAGGAGGTACAGAACAATGCGGAAGCTGCTGGCATTAAGGCAGCATGGGTGGCAATCGACTTTACGGATTCCACGGAAGGTCATGCGCTGAATGCATTCAATACTACCGATAAAGGCCTGGTCTTTGTCGATTGTACCGGTCCAGGCTGGGACCAGCAAAACATCAAAAGTGCTTCGATATCGCAAGTAAAGACTTTTGGCATACCTACTAGCTGGGACAAAATAGCTTATGTGGTGATAGGCAAAGAGTACGGCCTCATTAGCGCAAGCGTTGCATCATCGCCTGATTATTCTTTCTACCTTCAATACTGTGAGAAACGAGATGAATTCTTTAATGAGTTAGACAGCTACAACAATGAAGTGGCACAGTACACCCAATCCGTATCTGGGAAAGTCTTTTACAGTGGCAGTGCAGAAGCCAACAACGCTGTCCAATGGGGGCAAAGCCTTGAAGCTAAAGAAAGAGAATTGTCTACGCTCGGTGACAGTCTCGGTGCCTTCTGGGAGCCGCTTGGCATTGTCAGTAAAGTGGAAATCTATTGGTGAGACATGTCGAATGACCTAGCTCTTCCGGGTAGCTAAATCGGCGACCATTAGCTAGCGGCAGAGTCGCCAAACTGCTTCTGAGCTGCCAACAACAAATCCCAAAACGGCACCAAGCATACCCAGCTGTAGTTTTGGCCTTGGCCTCGGCTACACAGCATGGCCAGATGGTTCCTAATTTGTAGCCCCCGTTACCCTGATGTAGATGGTGCTGGCACACATGGAACTTGAGGCATTGCAGGAGGATCTGCTATTGGGCCGTCACATTTGTGGGCATGAGTCGGGGCATAGGAGCAGGTACAAAAGCTGGCGCAGACATAGATCAACGTGAATGATGTCCAGGTCAGGGTTGCTGATGTCCAGACCATGGTAGATTGGGAGATCAAGACGAAGATTGATCAGTTCCAGGCCAAGGTTGATGATGCCTAGGCCATGTCTGATTGGGAGATCCAGACGAAGGTTGATTAGTTCCAGGCCACGTTTGATGAGGTCTATACTGGGGTGGAGTAGGTTCAGGAGAGGGTGGAGCTATATAATACGGATAAGGCGCAACGTAGGGCTGTATGACAGGATATGGTTCTATGACAGGTGCAGTTTGCGCAATTGCAGACTCACAGGAAGCACAGGTCTCGCTAGGTGTATTCTGCGCCTGTGCTTGCGCCTCGCTTAATTGGGATTGTGCTTCGGCAAGAGCCTGCTTAGCCGACGCTAGATCTTGTTGCGTAGAATAAAGGGAATTCGTGAGTGTCGTGACTTGATCTTGTAGTCCGGCAAGTTGGTTGTTATCCACGGCTGGCGCACAACCTATAATGCTCGCCAAAACCAGAACCATGACTAAGCCGAAAAACAATCGTAATTTTTTCATCCCAATCCACCTTCCCTAGTCTCAACGTTGAGTTCATTTAGGACTTTCGTACTATATATAGTCTAGTACACAAACATTAAACTCGTGTTAAGATTTGAGGAAGGCGCGATATAAATTTTGAACTCAGCACCAGAAATAGCGGAAATCTAACTAGACTTTAGCCTTTGGCCCTCGCCGGCTTCAACGTTGCACCGATGGCGACTTCGATATCCAGTTTCTAGGCATTTTATTACAAGCATATGAACCATGCCTCATCATCGCAAGCTACTGCTTATACCAGATTTAGTTCAACTGTACCGTGTTTTGTTCCTCGCTGCACATAACGCTATTTTGTTACATCGTGCTCTTGGCCATAGGTCTGTCTGACGGCGTCGAGCGGCACCAGACTGTGTCCTTCTCGGCAGAGGGTTGGCTAGGATGCATACGCTTATGTTCATTTGCTAAGGTGAAGGTCTTAACTCACTCCTTCAAACAGGTCTTTTTCCCGGTGGCGGGTTGGTGGTGGATAATCCCGCATGAAATAGTCCCGTTGGCCCCGGAAATTTTCAATAACCCGTAAAATACGGAACAGGCCTGGTCTAGGTCCGGCTGCCGCCCTGACTGGCATGACAGGCCACCGCCTCATTACGAATTTTTACGGCTTGCTTGGTAGGACGTATAACAGCATTTACAGGATACTCCACACCAATCATTTTGGTGAGATCAATATCTTTGTTACGGCCGAAACGGTGCGGGTCTTGGCCGAAGAGTGGCATCAATCGGACCATGAACTTCATATACCCGTGAGGACGGATTCCGAAGTATAGCTTATGAGGTTGAAATGGCGGACCGGCTTCGGGATATTGTTTTGGGTCATTGGCAGCATAGAACGCTTTAACCGTGGCGTTGTGGGTAGCGATATGGTCAGGGTGTCCGTAGCCTCCTCCGGCATCGTGGGTAATTACTACGTCCGGTTTAAGCTCGCGGATAATTTTAACTATTTTTCCGGCAACCTCTTCAACAGGGGCTGTGGCTAATGCATTCGGGTGCTTATTCTCCGGGGATCCCGGCATACCCGAATCGCGATAACCAAGGTAAATAACACCAGCCAGCCCTAGAGCTTGCGCCGCGCATTTCATTTCCGCCGAGCGCAGGTCTGCAATAGTGGCATATCCCTCCATATACTTCGGGGCGACCGTACCCAACTCACCACCTGTAGCACAAACATAGTAAACTCTGACTCCAGAAATTGCATATTGTGCTAATGTAGTACCCATACCGAAAGTTTCATCATCCGGGTGTGCTCCGAAAAATATCAACGTTTTTTGTTTGCCCATTTAATAAACGACTCTTTATTAAGTTGCTTATACTGCAGTGTGTCTATAAGCTCCAGTATGCTTGATTGTAAAACCACTTCTAACCACTGAAATATTGATGGTAGATCAAGTTTTTGAGCTTATGGTTAACCGGCACTTAGAGGTTGGCTCCTGTGGTAAGCCTTTGACATGCCCCCAATAAGTGTACCACCTTTTACGCATGTGTTTTGCCGAACTGGAGATGCAGTATATTACTCAGGCACTTGGGTTTGACGATGTGTTTAAGAGGCCATGTGATGGCTAGTCCGGTGGATAGGTTGTGGAGGTAGAATATCAAAGCTGTATAAGCTATGTCATCATCAGCGTGAATATGTTGGCGTAGGATTATTTTACCAAATTCCAAAAAACGGGTATTAAATAGCCCCAAGACTCAATTTACAATTAGAATGAATCTGAATCATACCAAAGAGCTAAGACAGAATGTATAGCCCTGAGAACCATCATCTATTCCAGCCTGGTACCTATGGTACCAAGTTGCAGTATGATTTCATCCGCTTCACGCATAATACGCTCAATAAGTTCTTGGCAACTGGGAATATCGTGAATACGACCACATACTTGTCCGCAAGGCATGAAACCCCACTCTAAATCTCCTGAGACCAGAGCCTTTTCGATTCGACGCAGGCCTGCTGCCATATTGCCCAACTGGGTTGCTGGTATTTGGTAAGCCTTCTTCATCCTTAAACCGCTGAGTAGGATTTTCCAGAGCGGCACCTGGAGCTCATTCCTCATCTTCATAATAGAAAATGTAGCTTCCTTCAGGGATAAGCCTTGTCCGTTCTGCTCAACTGTTTTTACTAGATTGTTTATCAGCCCGCGACAACGAGTCCCAGTTACCCGCTCGCTAATGACTGCTTCGTCTCCACTGGCACGCAGATAATATTGCTTGATTTTTTCGGGTAGCGTGCTCTCCTTAGTCAATGAAAAACGGGTACCCATGGAAATCCCTTCCGCCCCCAATGCAAGGGCAGCAACTAGGCCTTTGCCATCACAAAAGCCACCGCTAGCTACTACTGGTATTCTTGTCGCCGCTGTTGCCTCTGGCAGCGACACCAGGGAGCTAATGTAACTGGTGTGTCCTCCTCCCTCCATCCCCTGAATTATCACGGCATCAGCTCCGTAGCTCTCCACCCTCAGGGCATGTTTTATTGCACCTACTGTTGGCATATTGATGATGCCATGGGGTTTGGTGCGCTCAACAATCTTCTTTGGGTCACCTCGACCATAACTGGCAACGAGGACCTTTTCTTCGATCATCACCTCAATTAGCTCGTCCAATACCGGGCTGGTCGCCAGAAGATTTACCCCGAAGGGCTTATCAGTTAGTTCTCTAATAGCTTTAATGTTGCTCTTTAGTTCATCGATATTCATGGCCCCTGCTCCAAGTATACCCAGCCCTCCTGCATTAGAAACGGCAGCTACCAGGGGAGGATAGGCTCCAAAGCTCATACCGGCTTGGATGATGGGGTGTCTTATTCCGAGCAGTTCGGTTATTCTGGTCTTCATGAGTGCTTCTGTGACTTTCCTATAATGAGTGTACCACTTTTCAGATTAAAGTTGCTACATAAGTACACTGAAATCGTTAAGAATCTAAGGCGATTATCCCTTGACAATAGGTAAATAATATGCTGTATCATTTTCCTTGAAATTGACTATTCAGCGGGCTTATTATGAAGGATAGGAGGAGTAAAGATGGCAAATGACGTTGAAATGATTATCAAAGATGGCTATGAAGCCTGGAATTCCCACGACCTAGACAGGGTCGTGTCAGGCTATACGGATGATTGTGTTTATGAGAGTTTGCCTATGGGGGTAGCTTGCCATGGCAAGAATGAATCGAAAGCTTTGGCTAAACAATTTTTGCTGATTATCCCGACCTCCATTTTGAGCCGAAATCCTGGTTCGCTACGGGTAATCACGCAGCCAGTGAATGGGTCATGACGGGTACTCATAAACATAGTAGCAACCCTGCTATACCAGCAACGGGAAAGCAGTTTTCGGTTAGAGGTGTATCGATAATTGAACTGCGCAAGGGCAAAATGAGCCGGGCGACCTTCTATTGGAACCTAGTCGACCTCATGCAACAGCTTGGTTTGATGCCGAAGGCTCCTTCAAAATAGGTTCATATTTATCCTTGTCTTTAAGGGATAATCGCCAAATCTAATATAGCTTGTTGCGAAACAGCTCTCAAGCAATACATGAACTCCTTGAGCATAATTTGAGAATAAGTTAGAGGATACTTGAGTTGGACCTTGGCCCTCTGCCTATCACTTCACTGCTGCCCTGACTCAGAAGATGTGCAGAGGGGATTGAAGCTTCTCCGATTGCGGTCAATGTAGATAAGCCAGGGACCTGCCGCAGATCTCAACCCACATTCCATGGTTGGCCAGATTCAAGTGGCAAGTCAACAAATTATGAATTCAGGCTTCCACCTCTTGTTTAGCATTCGGAACCCTGTCGGGGCACCCCACGGTTTGTCAACTACCTTAAACTAAGACATCCCGTATTCGAATGATCAATTATGATAGAATTTCCTGCAAAATATCTGATCTTGATCCTATGTGCAACGGTGGTGCCGTCGCGTATTTGCCGAAAAGAAGACAGAGGGAAAGAGCAGGCTTGGATTTCAGGCCCAGGGCGACAGACTACGTAAATAATTCCGTGTTTTGTTCAGGGATTGGCAAGTGGATAAGGGAGGCCGCCGCACGGCACAAGTTTGTCATAAGAAGCAAATCTGTGATATGCTTCCCGCGGCGAAAAAGAGAACCATAAGGAGGTCGCATATAGTGGTAGGCATCAGATCATACGGAGCATATATACCGCGGTACCGGATAGACCGCAAGATTATCTATTCAGCGATGGGATGGCTAAATTCAGGAACTTATATGGCCGGAGAGAAGGCAACAGCCAACTACGATGAGGATAGCGTTAGCATGGCAGTGAATGCTGGCATGAATTGCCTGAAGGGCATTGATAAGAACAGAATTGATGGGGTATATTTCAGCAGTGTCAGTTTGCCCTACAAGTTAAGACAGAATGCGGGCATCATAGCTACTGCACTTGACCTGAGATCTGATGTTACTACTGCCGACTTCACAGGATCTACCAAGTCAGGGACTACTGCGTTAATCGCTGCCTTCAACGCGATCAAAGCAGGCGCGGCAAATAATATTCTGGTATGTGCTTCTGACTCCCGCATAGCGAAACCGGGCAGCGCACAAGAACAAGCATACGGGGACGCCGCCGTCGCAGTCCTTGTGGGCGAAACCGATGTAGCCGCGAACCTCCAGGGAGCGTATTCTATCTCCTATGACTTCGTAGATAAATGGGCGGCCGATACTGATAGATTTGAGCATACGTGGGAAGATAGGTGGATTAGAGACGAAGCATATAATAAGTTTATCCCCGAATCAATTACGGGGCTGGCGAAGAAATGCAAACTCAATCTCCAGGATGTCGCTAAAGTTTGTTACCCTTGCTTATATCTGAGAGACCACGCCGAGATAGGGAAAGGGCTGGGAATCAAACCAAATCAAGTTCAGGCACATATGCTTGATACGTTGGGTGATAGCGGGAACGCATATTCCCTGATCCTGCTGGTAGCGGCGCTTGAAGATGCCAATTCGGGAGACAACATTGTTGTTGCTAGCTTTGGAGACGGGAGCGATGCCTTGCTTTTTCAAGTCACAGAAAAGGCAGTTGGGGTTAAGGTTGGGAAGAAAGGAATTAAGGACTATTTGGCGTCGAAGAACAACCTTGCCAGTTATGAAAAATATGCCGCCTTCAGGGATCTATTTCCGTGGAAAAAGGTACTAGGGCTGATTCGGTGCTTTGGGAACAGAAGACATTGGCCTGGAGATATCGCCGGGGACTTTTGGCACTAGTGGGTTCGAAATGCAAGCAGTGCGGCACTCCGCAATTCCCTGCTCAGAGGGTGTGCGTGAATCCCGATTGTAAAGCCATCGATAAGATGGAAGACTACAGGTTTGCGGACAAAAATGGGCGCCTTTTCACGTATACTGAAGACAGGCTGGCTTTCAGCATTAGTCCTCCGGCAATGTATGGCACGGTGCGCTTCGAAGGCGGAGGCTCCAATATGTTTGACCTTACAGATTGTGAGTCAGGTAGTCTCAAAGTAGATATGCCCGTTGAAATGAGTTTTAGAAGGAAATTCGCTGATCCTGCCAGGGGGACTTACTCTTATTTCTGGAAAGCGGTGCCGGTATAAGCTCAGATTAGATTCTAGATTGGAGAGAACAAAAAATGGGTAGTATTAAAGATAAAGTCGCGATTATCGGAATGGGTTGCACCAAATTTGGTGAACGCTGGGACTTGGTCCCGAAGACTTAATGCTTGAAGCATTCACTGAAGCCATCGAGGATGCTGGGATAGAGCCAAAAGATATTGAGGCAGCTTGGTTGGGCACCCAGTTTACTGAGGTCCATCAAGGAGTCAGCGGTTTGCCCATGGCTGAAGCTCTGAAATTGCCGTTCATCCCAGTAACACATGTAGAAAATATGTGTGCTAGCGGATCTGAATCTCTCAGGGGGGCTTGCTATGCAGTTGCCTCAGGGGCTTGCGACATTGCAATGGCATTGGGTGTAGAGAAGCTCAAGGACATAGGCTATGGTGGTCTGCCTGATACGAGTGTAAGTGCAATCGGCAAGAAGGACTCGCTTTTTGGGCCAAATTTGACCGCTCCGGGACCGTTTGCCATGATGGCTACCAGATATTTTGCCAGATATAATCTCAAGCCTGAACAAGGCAAAGAGATGCTGGCCAAAGTATCTGCAAAGAGCCATCATAACGGTGCCATGTGCGAGAAAGCACACTTGCGCCGAGAGGTAACCGTGGAGCAAATAATGAATGCTCCAATAATTGCCTGGCCGCTGGGATTGTTCGATTGTTGCGGGGTCAGTGATGGCTCCGCAGTGGCTATTGTGGTTCGAGCTGATATGGCTAAGAAATTCAGGAAGGATCCTGTGTTTGTTAAGGCACTTCAAATCGCAGGCAGCTCGGGCGAGGAGGCGATGTACACGGATTACGATTATACACACGTTGAGTCAACCGTACGCGCTGCGGCGAGAGCTTATAAGGAGGCAGGTGTAAAGAATCCACGTGAGGAAATAAGCATGGCTGAAGTTCATGATTGCTTCTCCATCACGGAAGCGGTAACCATGGAAGATCTACAATTTAGTCCCAGAGGAAAAGTCAAGGAAGATATTGATGCCGGCCGCTTCAATCTGGATGGCGAGCAACCTATCCAAACCGATGGTGGCTTGAAGTGCTTTGGGCATCCTATCGGTGCGTCTGGATTAAGGATGATGTATGAGGAGTACAAGCAACTTCAAGGAAAGTGCGGCCCAAGGCAAGTGAAAAACCCAAAGCTCGGGATGACCCATAACCTTGGCGGTTTTCCTTCGCGCTGCGTGATCAGCACTTTTATTGTAGGGCTTTAACTAGAAAAATCGGGCGCGGTGCCGTTGGAATTGCCAGTTCTGGCGTAGACATCGTTGCAAGGTGACTCCGCGGCTTCCCTACGATTCTTGAGGTATCTACTCAATCAGTTTATCTGTGATCTTGTTTGGCAATATCACAGACAACGTCTTTTCCATTCCTACTAGAGCATGATACCTCCACCATCGACAACTATTGATTGCCCATTTATGTAGCTAGCTTCGGGCAAACAGAGAAACTCAACTACGGAAGCAATTTCCCCTATCGTCCCTACTCTGCCCGCCGCGGTTCCTTGTTCCGTCATTCTATACATTTCTTCCTTAGTAATCCCCATCTGTTGAGGCTGGGTATCGAGTACTAATTGAAAGAAATGAGTGTCGCATGTTCCCGGGCATACAGCGTTTACTGTGATTCCGTGCTTCATCACTTCCAACGCGAGTACTCTGGTAATGCCTATTATGGCGTGCTTGGCAGCGCAATATGCGCCGGCTAGAGGTAAGCCCGCCTTGCCGGTCTATAGAGCTTATGTTGACAATCCTGCCACCCGTGCCTTGCTTAATCATTTGCTTGGCAACCGCTTTGCAGCAGAGGAAGGTACCCTTGGGCATAACACGCATACTAAGGTCCCAGAAGCGCTCATCTATATCCACAAACGGCGCAAACCCAATTCCAACTCCAGCATTATTGACCAGAATATCTATCCGGCCAAACTCGTTCGAGGACTTTCTTGACCATACCATCTACTGCCTTGGCATCGCCTACATCGGCATCCACTCCAATTACTCGCCTCCCCAGGCCCTTCATTTCATCGACTACGGCAGCCATCTCCTCCCTGGTGGCAAGGTCATATTTCAGGGTCTCAGAAAAGGGACCCGTGAAATCGTTCATCACGATGTCGGCTCCCTGCAATGCCAGATTTTTGCATATTTCGGGACCGAATCCCCTTCGTCGTCCCTTTACCGTCCCTGAGCGTCCGACTCCGGTGACAAGTGCAACTTTTCCCTCAAGTTTTAACACTTTAACCTCCTTCATATTTCAATATGCTTTCTATGTGCATCCTCGCTAGGTTGCCCATTGATCTTCAGCGCATTGCTTGAAAAGAACTCATCACACATAAAGCTCAGCCAGATGATGAGGGCTTGAACTTCGGCAGGGTAACATCCTCCGTTACGTCATCAAAAACAACTTCCACATCCATATCGCACTTAATTTGTTCGGGAGTGCATCCGACAATGTTAGTCATCAACTGTACCCCCTCATCCAATCTGACTACGGCTACAGTATAAGGAACATCCCCCATGAATTCTGCGGGTGCGTAACTGTAAATTGTGGAAAAGGTATAGATTTTGCCTCGACCTGACGATTTTACCCACTCGATGTTCGAAGACAAGCAGTTAGGACAATACAATTTGGGATAGAATATGTTAGCGCTACAGTCTTTGCAATGTTGAATTAGAAGTTCGTGTTTTTTGCATCCCTCCCAAAATGGTCGAGTCCAAGGTAAAGGAGAAGGTAACGGTTTCGTATAAGTGTTCATTGTTTTCGTCCTCCTTCAGTTTCGGATTAGTTACCTGACCATTGCCAATCTACGATGCAGTTTAGTATGCATAGCACCAACTTGCGCCAGATTAAAACGTTTTATGGCAGTACATTGCCAAGAATACAGACATGCGTATCCATGAATGTGCCTCCATGCGATGTCTCCACTGCTATCTTGGCATTCTTCACCTGTCTTGCGCCAGCCTTACCCATCAATTGGCGCACTGCCTCCACCAGTATGGCTATGCCTCCGCCAGCAGCAGTATGCCCCGCTCCTAACATGCCGCCGTTCGTGGTCATGGGTAGTCTACCACCAGGCCAGGTATTGCCGGCCTGCACAAATGCTCCTCCTTCACCTCTTCGGCAAAACCCCAATCCTTCCAATGCAAGCAACGGATAAATCGGGTAGCCGTCATAAAACTCTGCTATATCGACATCACTTGGGGTCATCCTTGCCATCGCAAACGCTTCCCTGCCCGCCTCAGCAAAGCCCATTCCAACCAGGTCTAGATTCTGTGATTGTGAATAGTGAAGAACGCGGGAGCCAAATCCCAGGGGATAGACCGGGGCACTGCAGACTCTCTTTGCAGTGTCGATGTCAGCCACGATGAAAGCTGCTGCACCATCAGCGAGGACGTTTCCTTCTCTAGTTGTGGCAGGAGTAGCGACCATGTTCGAGTCAAGGATCTCCTTGACAGTCAGCTCTCTTCGGAGCATTGCATTTGGATTAAGCATGGCCCACTTACGCATTGAAACTACCACAGATGCGAGTTGTTCTGGAGTAGCGCCAGTTTCGTGCATATACCTGGTCGCTACTAAGCTCCCCGTAGCTGCCATAAAGAAACCATAGGGGGTTTCCCATTGGTCAGGAATGCCAAAGGTGGCAAAGAGGTTTATCATCTCTTGAGTCGGTGCCGAACCTACCTTATCACATTGCACACAAAGCACCACTTTGGCAAGTCCCGCGGTTATTAGTCCGGAAGCAGATTTGAGCATGGTGCTGCTGCTTGATCCGCCCGCAAAAACTTGGAAGTTGTTCTTGGCTTTGCCAAGAAGGCCAAGTTCTTCAACTAGCTTTGAAAATATTAAGTCAGTATTAAATCTTCTGTCAGAGAAAACTCCGGTAGGCATCACGACATCGATTTCATCCTTTTCTATCCCGGCATCCAGTATCGCTTCACGCGCAGCTTCAACACAACTTTGGAGCAAAGGCCTATCGGGGAACTTGCCGGAGGGAACTTCACCTATACCAATGATGGCAACTTTACCTTTGAAACTATTCATTTTCTTCTGACACCTCCATTCTTCAGTAGCATTTCAGAGGTAACTAGGCAGTCCTAGTCCAATCGACGCAATCGTATTTCTTTGAATTTCGGTCGGCATTCCTCCGACAGCCAACGCCGGGCCAAATTCATAACTCAACGGCAACCCCAATCTGGCGACAGGCCACTTTCTGGTGGTTGGTGACGGCATAAGTTCACCGTACGCTCCTACAATATCGAGCAACCTGGCATACATCCGCTGCCATAAACATTCGGTAGTGTAAACCTTGGTTATTGCTGCTGCTACAAGGTCGGGCAATAAGCCCTTACTGCTCTCCCATGCTCTATAGTAAAGCAAACGTCCGATCTCGAGCTCCAAAGCAATTTCGGTAAGCAGGTGGCGAGTCGTAGGCAATTTGACGATCGACTTCCCGCAGTAATGTACTTCTTTTACCTCTTTGACAAAGGCGTCAAAATCGCGTTGAAGCAATCCTGTATTTCCCAAAATGGACCATTCATAGGTTTGTGCGGTTTTGTACCAGTAATCCCAACCTTCACCTTCTTTTCCGATTAAATTAGCCTTAGGTACCTTGACATCTTCAAATACTACTTCATCTCGCCTAAGTCCCCACATAGTCCATAGGGGGTTTATGGTAATGCCCGGGCTATTCAAATCCACCATAAACATACTATGCCCCCGTCCTCTGGGAGCTTGAGAATTTGTTTTTACTACAAGACAAGTATAGTTACATCGGTGAGACTCATTGTAAATCTTGGTACCGTTTACCAAGAAATAACTTCCCTTGTCCTCGGCTCGGGATGTGTGCATGCCACCATCAGAGCCGCCATCGGGCTCGGTCCAGGCTATAGAACTTCTTAAGTTACCTTGGCACATTGGAAGGACGAATGCTTGCTTAACCTCGTGACTGCCATGAATAAGAAGGGTAGCCATTATGTAGGAATTAATATCAAACCAAGTTCGGACTATTTCAGGGGCGCCGAAATTGTGCAATGCTTCAAGGAATACCCCAAAATCTATAGGTGAGTGCCCTAAACCCCCATAGTCCTGCGGCGCAAATATCCCTAACCAGCCTCGCTGTGCCATCTTTCCCCACAAATGAGGGCCAAACTCTGACGTGGGCACCCCTTGCGTTTTGGCTTCACGTTTCTCCTCGTCTAGAAACCGCCGAAGTTCTTGCCTCATACGTTCTTGGTCTTCATTAAAGTCGAAATCCATTACTCTCTCCGATAGGGTACCTACAAGCCGATTTCCTGTAAGACGGCCTCTTTCAGAAGATCGAGCAGGCCAAGGTCGAGTTGAGCAGCTTTCACTCGCCTGAAGTATAAGCTAAGGTCGTGATCTCGAAAGAAGCTGACAGCGCCGTGAATGTGCGCCGACTCAGTAATGACCCAATTACATGCTTGGCCAACCTGTAGCTGAGCCATGGCTGATTCTCTTACAGCGGGAATTCCTTTATCGTTCATCCACGCAACCTTGTATGTTATCCATTTGCTGGCGTCAATAGCTATTGCCATATCCGCCATCTTATGCTGCAGGCTCTGAAATGTACCTATTGGGCGATCCAAGGACAGTCGCTGCTTAGAATAATCTGTGTCCATCTCAAGGGCCATTTCGGCAGCACCCAACATCTCCGCGCAGCGCATTATTCTCATCTTATTCAACTCATCACTAAGACCATCTGGAGCACACTTACCCAATAATTGATTTTCGCTAACTGCGACATCATCTAAAACCACTTCATACTTCCGTTCACCACTAAGAGTTTCCAGAGGAGCGTAACTTAGCCCTGGTGCATTCTTATCCACTAAGTACAAAAGCAAACCCCCATGTTTTTCTCGAGATATCACCATGATATGATCCGTAATACCAAGGTGGGTAACAAACAACTTGTCCCCTTTGATAACATGGCTCTTGTCCTTTATGACAGCCGTTGTAGTTAGCAATGAAGGTTCAGTGCCAGCTTCGGCTTCAGCCAAACCCAGGGATAGAATGAGGCTTCCACTGACTATCTTGGGTAAAAGATCCCGTTTGTGCAGGTCATCAGCGAAGGCCAGAATTATCTGTCCCACGAGGGCCGTGGTATAGTGGGGACAAGGCAACATAGCCCTTCCTGCTTCTTCGTAAAAGATAGCCATATCAACCCACGTGCCGCCTATACCGCCGTGCTCCGGTGGAATCTTTAACCCAAGCCAGCCAAGATCGGCTAATTTCTGGTAAAGTTCCGGCGAATAATCCAAATTATTGTCTTCAACTTCCCTAACTAGAGTGGAGGGACATGCATCACGAAGAAAAGCACGCAATTGAGTGCGAATCATCTTCTGCTGCTCATTAAGGCCAAAATCCATTGCTTAGCCTCCTAAAACCGGACAACTTCCAGCCAGAGTGTTGGTGGGCATACCTGTCCCGAACTTCTTGTAATAGGGCCCTTTAACATGCTGGTTTCTCAACTGTGGACCAATGGCATCGGCATCATTGATGCTTTCTACGCATCAACAAGACATGCTCAAATTCCATTACCGTTTCATTACGTTGGTTCTTAACATCTATCTTAAGGGTAGTAATTCCCCTCTCTCGTTTACTAGTCTCTCGCTTATCTGCTACCACGATTTCAGCATAGACAGTATCTCCTATTTTAACCGGCAATGGCATTCGCATCTTTTCTGTGCCTAGCCAGGCGGTAATGGAATCACCGGCCAATCCTGACCTTTCGAATAAGCCAACGGCCAAGCCAAAAATGAACGGCCCATGCACTAACCTCTCGCCAAAGCTAGTCTTTTTGGCATATTCAGCATCCATATGTAGAGGGTACCAATCACCGGTAAGACAAGCCCAGTTCACCAGATGCGTCTCAGTAATTGTCACACCGGCAGTCTTGACCCTGTCGCCTATTTTGAAATCATCCCAATATTTTTGTGCCATTCCATTATCCTCACGTGTAGTTCTTCATTTATGCCCTGTGCCTTTACCAGAACTTCGGAGACCATTTCTAACTGTTCGATTTATCCGCCTAGACTGTGCTTTAACAGAGGAAACTGTCGCAATTCCTATATCCTTGGCGAAAGGACATATGAATGGAGTAGCCGGCTGGGGAGCGGTCTTGATAGCATTGAAGATCGTTTCGGTTAGAGCATCGGCTTTACTGGCAAGACTCCAAGTCTGTCGGTTTACCAACCACCAGGCGACTAAATGCCTCAAGCCGCCAAAATATAGATCGGTGACTGCATGAATATCTATGTCTTGTCTTACCTCGCCGGTAGCCTGTCCTTCTTCGATTATGTTTCTTAAGAGCCCGGCCGTACTCTTGAGATTTCTCCAAGCCTTGGAAGATCTCCGCCAACTCGTGAGATTCGTGGTCACATACAATACCCATGCAGTTTGTTTATCATCTTCTAACGTACTTAGATAATAAGCCGTCATCTTGCTCAGCTTGCTCAACGAGCCCCTCACACCGGAGATATGTTGGTTCAGCCCAACTATCATCTGTCCCAGTCTCTCATTTGCAACGGAGACAAGGAGCTGCTCTTTGTTCGGGAAGTATTTATAGAGGCTGCGAGGGGATACACCGGCTTGCTTCGCTATCTCGCGCATGCCAGGCTTTGTCAAAGTCAGAGTGCGAAAACACGTTTATCGCTGCGCGAACAATGCGCTCTCTGGTCATCTCACCGCTACGTTTAGTCATGTTTCCTCGTGGCACCCACGTCAGTTTGCCAAAAAATTCTTCGTTCCACAGGTTCCGTTTAGACCAGCTCGTCTCCCACACAAGGCCACCGCGTTGCTATTGTCGAATAAAGCGCTTGACAACTGGAGACGAGGACTGCTAACATCTTGCATAACACTGTTTACCATGATTTTGGAGACCATCAGAACGAGCAAGACCCATTGGCATAAAGAGCAAAACCAATTGTACGTAAACAATGTTGACCTGTCAAGTGCCAGCAGGTAACAATCTATGATTAGTCCCGGAGAAGTGACGGGACATCCAAGCGATCATCCAAGCGATATTGACTAGATTCTAAAGAAGTGTAGCAAGATGAATGAGAAGGAGAAAAGGGTAGAACCAAGTCCAGAAGCAGTAGCATGCTTTAATATAGTGCCAGGTTATGTCGACAAAGAATACTCGGAAGTCAATTGTTGGTGAGGTGCTGCATGAATTTGTACAATTAGATAAGTGGTGTGAGGTTCGTACTGAAAACAGAAACATCTTCCAGCGTACGTATTAATTAATTCAGTAAGGAGAAGAAATGGTTGACCTTAGTGTTGAAATCGCTGGGGTAAAATTTAGAAATCCTGTAATGATGGCTTCAATTGCGCCTTGCGCTCCGTGGTCCCACTGGCCGTCGGAGAAGGATGCGCCTGAGCTACAGATGAGGATTTGGCGAAAACTTTACGAAGGCGAAATAGGTGCCTTGGTTACTGGAACTTTATTGCCGATAGATGTAAAAGGTGCCCGTGGCGGTGGACGATTCTGGGCATCGCAGACAAAAGGTTTCGGCAAACGCGAAGGCCTTGTGTCTGCGGCTACGATTCCTGATGCTCTGTGGTCGCGCACGAACGGCCTGGAACTGATAAGAAGGGCAAAAAAGGAATTCACCGACACGAGAATTGTGGCCAGCGTCATTGCAGACGGTATAGACCCCAAAGTATGGGGAGGTCTTGCACTGGACTGTGAGCGCGCCGGTGCAGACATGGTGGAAGTGAATTGCGCATGCGAGATGTTTGTGGATGAATATGCCCTCGCCTCCCAGGGGATTAAGCTCAAAGAGAAATTGCCCCCTGGTATCACTATGGGGATGGTTCCAGAGATAGCCTCATCAATCATAAAGGGCATGAAGAAAATGACAAAGCTTCCGCTGAGCATCAAGTTAACGCCTGAGATGTCATTTTTCAATTTGATGCAGGCCCTGCCTTTATATCTGGAAGCCGGAGCTGATGCCGTCACCGCTAACCACACTTTCATGACAGTCGTTCCCCCGGATATATATAACCACGGCAAAACTACCTTCCCTGGCATGAATACTACTACCTGGTGGGGTGCTAACGGGCCCTGGAATCGCTTTGCCACTTACAGGAACGCAGCAATGATCGGCAAGTATTTTCCGCAGATGTCCATCATATCCTGCGGTGGTCTGGTGACGCCGGAGCAATGCATCGAGGTCATGATGCTGGGTGCGACAGGTGTCCAGTTGTCGGCCGGAATCTGGTGGAATGGCCTTAGTTTCACCGGCAAAGTAGTCAAATTCATGAAGAACTTTATGAAAGACCAGGGCTACAAGAGCATGAAAGAGATCATCGGGTTGGGGCAACAATACATTGTTGAGATGAATGAATGCCAGTCAGAACTGAAGCCTCAGATTGGAAAACTGATTGCTCACGTCGACAAAGAAAAATGTGCAGGCCTATCCAAGTGCGACGTATGTTTGGATACTTATTGCGTTGCTCAGAAAGAAGAAGGTAACTATCCGGTGGTGGATGCCACGCTATGCAGTTCATGCAATCTATGCGTCATAAGGTGTCCGCACGGCGCAAGAAGCCTGCGATGGATAGACAATAGAAAGAACTAGTCAACGAAAAGCGGCCTTAGAAATCAAGCGAAGGGTTCGAGTTTTGACTCCTTCAAACTCTAGACCTGCTGAAACTCCATTCTGTCTATAATGTCGTTCTGAAGTTCGGGACTCAGTTCGACAAAGTAGGAGCTGTAAGTCGCGACTCTCACCAACAAGTCTCTGTATTTCTCAGGATGCCTCTGGGCATCTCTTAAGGTATCGGCGTCCACGATATTAAACTGGACAAGTGCCCCTCCAGTCTCCCCGAAGGTCCTGATTAACGAGGCAAATCTACGCATTTTCGACTCGTCTTTCAATACGTCAGGATTGAACCTCATGTTAAGCACGGAGCCACCGGTCAGCTTCAGATGATCCAATTTCGCCACTGACCTCATAGTAGCCGTTGGCCCATTTACGTTTCTTCCCTGATACGGAGATATGCCACCCTCCGATAGGGGCTCCCCAGCCTTTCTTCCATCGGGTAAGGCTCCAACTATGTACCCCATTGGCACATTTGCTGTGACTGCGATTACAGCTACATTAGTTTTAGACCCCGAAATACCCCGATACTTGGCAGCTTCTTGGCTGCCATGGACGAGTACATCGTTTACAATCGAATCAACATAATCGTCATCGTTTCCAAACTTTGGGGCATTGCTTAAGAGATGAAGCATCTCCTCTTCATCCTCGAAATTCTTATCGAGGGCATCTATTAATCTCCCCATCGTAATTCGCTTATTCTCAAAGACAACCTTCCTGATTGCTGCTAGCGAGTCTCCGACGTTCGGTGCACCAGTCAAAGACAGGTAATGTGTCATGTAGGGTGATGTTCCACCACTGGTAATATCAACCCCCTTTTCTATGCAGCCATGAAACAGGGCCAACTGAAATGGAGTCGGACAAAACTCGGCGAAGAGTTGCCTATCGGTATTTCTGAACAGTACGAGAATCGGTAGCAGGGTTTCTACTTGCTTCTTATAGGCATCCCATACTTCTTCATAGCTCTTGAATTTCTTGGGGTCGCCTGTCTTGGGACCAACTTGTTCGCCAGTAACTCGAGAAACGCCGTTATTCAGCGCTAGCTCCAACATCAGAGGTAGATTGAACATCTGCCCGGCTATATCGTGGGAATAACCTGGAACAGTAGGGGTATTACAGCCTGATATTATATAGTTCCTCGCTAATTCCACGGGCTTTCCATCGGTAAGCAGTTGCTGGATAGTAGTCTCATCGCTGACGAATTTAAGTTTTCCTCGCAGCAATCTGGCAACTTCGCATGCCTTCATTAAGAAGGCGTCAGGGGTATTCTTATGAACCCTTATGACCAGGTCTTCAGCGATTAATCCTACCTCTTCCTCGGCCTCCAGAAAGAGATATGACAGCTCATTTACTGCGTCTCTGCCGTCTTTAGTTAAGCCCCCCAATGTAACATTCACCAAGATGGGAAAACCGGCAAGGGTCTTTACAACTTCGCTGTCTACCACAGTCACCAGACCGTTCATTTTAACATACAGCAATGCAATCAATTCACGCGCTTCTTCCCGGGTAATCTTTCCCTCCTCTAAATCCTTCTTGTAAAAGGAATAGAGGTACTGGTCAGCTCTCCCGAAGTTTATACCCGGTCCCCACCCTTCCACCATAAGAACTATATATGTAAACCATATCGACTGGAGAGCCTCGTAGAAGCTTCGAGCTGGATTGTCTGGAACCCAATCACATGTATCGGCCATCCTCTGCAACTCGGCCCTTCGTTGAGTGTCTTTCTCCCTCTTAGCCATACTTCTGGCTAGATCAGCATATCTCCTGGCGAAATCGGCGGCTGCTTCTAAGGCAATCTTTGTAGCATTTAGGAATTGGAACTTCGAAAAATCTTCCATGTTGGCGAGATTTAGTTTTGCAAGCTCCTCGTCAACCTGCTTCTTCACGCCCCTTAATCCTCTGGTAAGTACGATCTCGTAATCGGGGCTAATATGAGCGAGGTGCATATTGTTAAGACAGGAAGAGACCGGTGCCTGTATTGTCAGCATCAGCTTTGATGCCTCTTCAGGCAACATAGCCCGCCATTTTTCGAACAGAGATTTCCCTTTCCAATATGGCAAAAACTCCCTCATCTTTGCTTTTTCCTCTTCCGTTAAGGGAGCAAATCTATCCCATTCTCTGGTAGACAGGAGCTCCATTTCTCCCAGATACCATTCCCATCGCACCTCTGGGATCAATGGTCCGCCACGACGTTTGCTGGTAGCTCTGCCCACAATCAGCTCTCCATCTTCGATACCGATTGTCATCTCGTTCAGTATCTTTTGCAGAGCCTTTGCCCTCCTGATCAAGGGCGGCTGGTCTTCAGTTTCTTTGTACGACTCGGTTATCAGATAACCTCTCTCAAGGCATAATTCAGGCGGACGAAGCACTTTTTCTCGTAACCTCTTGACCCTTTCATCGCTCTTTATCTTTGCGTTTATCACTTGCGTTCCCCTTCTTCTTTTACCTTGTGCAAGCTTGAGTTTGGACCTTGGCAACAATGTGCTCAACAATTATACTTAATGGAGTACCCGGCCCATAATTACCCGTAATTCCTATAGCTTCTAGAACAGCCACGTCTTTCGGCGGAATTAACCCGCCGGCAACAACGTGAATATCGCCACATTCATATTTCTTCAGCAGTTTCATTATGTCGGCGCCTATATATCTCATACCGCCGGTATGGTCAGTTATAGCTATAACATCAACATCTTCCTGCAGTGCCGCCTTAATTACTGATTCAGGTGTTTGATACCTGCCCGTGTAAATAACTTCCATGCCGGCATCTCGAAAAGCCTTCATCAAGACTAAAGCTCCTCTTTCGTGTATGTCAACCCCTACCTTTGCCAGAAGAACCCGTATTCGTTTCGTAGACTCACTCATTATTAACTACTCCAACCAGGCCTTTTACTAAGTCTGGCTCTTCTATTTGCGCCACAGGGTCGTAGTTGTACCCATAAGCCATGCGGATCACCCCGGTCACCTCCCCTATAGTCGCTCCTGTCTTGGCGGCTTCGATAACCGGGCGCACGACATTCCCGCCTTCTCTGGTCAACTGATAGAGCACTCTCAGGCTATTTCTTACATCTTCCTGGTTGCGTTTCTTTCTCAGCTCCTTGATAGCTCTTATGACACGTAGCCTGGCCTGTTTAGAAGGAACTTTGTAAGCGGTTTTTCTGATTAGCTCATTTATAGGACCTTCTTCCGCTTGAAAAGCGTTAACGCCTACTATGAGCCTTTTCCCCGTGCTAATCTCTTGCTCTACTTTCAGACAGTTAGCCTCGGCTAGCTCCTTTAACCATCCTGATTCAAGACACTCCCACATACCGCCTCTGCTGTCTATTTCCGCAAGCATGTCGTATGCCCCTTTTTCAATTCTACTGGTCAGCCATTCGAGATAGTACGAGCCCCCCAATGGGTCAGCCGTCAAGGGTACATTTGCTTCATGGGTAACGATATGCTGAGCATTTAGATTGAATAATCGTCCCTCCCTGGAAGGTAACCCAAAGGCTTCATCAAAACCACAGGAATCAAGAGAATTTACTCCACCCAGCACGCAGCTCAATATCTGCAAGGTAATTCTGGCCGCGTTATTAAGTGGATTTTGTGCCTGCAACGATAGCCCCGATGTCCTAATACCTATGCGCAAGCTCATAGCGCGGGGTGTCGTGGCTCCCAATCTCTCCTTGGCTATTCTGGCCCACATTTTCCTTACCGCTCGAAACTTAGCTATAGTCTCAAAAAAATCGGATTCGCCATCAAGTGCGAAGACGGTCGCTCCGAAGTCATCAAGCTTCAGACCCCTCTGCTTAATAATATCCTCGTAGACCGCTATGGCAACACCCAAGCATTCGGCTACCTCCTGCGTGGCCGTCATGCCCATTTGCTCCGGGTCAATCCCATTTGGAGCGAACGGCTTCCATTTAGGCGTGTTCTTTACTCCGAATTCTAGCAGGTCACCACATACTCTCCGGTTAATCTCAGTAGAAAAATCGGGAGACCCATAAACAAGCTTGGCCCTAATAGGGTCATTTATATTTGAACCACGGAGGTTAGCTATGTTCAATCCATGTTTTTCCATGATGGCTACGAGCAAACTGTAGATGTATAAGGCAGAGCAAATGGAGGAAAAGGACAATTCCCAATCAACATTTTCGAGAGGGAGCCCTTCGAGCATTTTCTCGTAGACCTCTAATGAATAGCTGGAGAGGCCTCCGCTCAGCAAACTATTCCAGGACGCTGGGTGATCCGGGTCTATTCCGGTTTGAGTGGGCAAATCAGCTGCTACTCGAAGTCCCGTCTGACCATGCGCAATATATGCTTTATAAGCTCTATTCGTCTCTTCGGGCGTGGTGTAACCGACTGGAAAAGATTTCGGCCACAGCCTAGTCCGGTACATTTCTGGGTATATGCCTCTGGTATACGGGTACTCACCAGGATTACCCAAGTCTGACCTGTAATCCACATGTTTTATGTCCTCGGGAGTGTATACTCCCTTAACTGGTATCCCTCCTTGTGTCTCGGTGCGGACCAGTTCACCAAAAGAGCGGTCAAGAGTTACTTTTTCTGTTTGGCTAGCAGCAGATGTAACCATTCTTTAAAGTCTCCTTGTATAATAATCAGCTAACGGCTCTAAAGCAATTCATTAAGCAGAAGTGAATTAATTATACTACATTCAGATTTTGGTAACATTTTTCATGCTATCCGCACCGGTCGCAGAATATGTTAATTTCTTTTCAGGGCCTACTGTAAGCCTAGTCCCTCTCTAAAAATGCCGGTACTATGATATTGGCACATAGACTCTTGACAAACAGCGATTAGATTGCTACCATGTTTTCCGATATAACACTGTTTACCATACTATTAGACACCATCCGAATAACGTGAAGCCATTAGCACTCTCTGGGGGCGAATATTATATGTAAACAATGTTGACCTGTCAAGTGTCTGTTATGGATAATCATCACTTCAAGAATTGGCGCCAATGGTCCGATTTGAACTAGTATTTGCAGAATTTCAGCACATTGCAGCATCATTAACACGTGTGAACACATGGGGATAAGAACTTGGCAGAAGGTCGATAGTAATTGCCCGATAATTCTCGTGGGAGGTTAGAAAGAAGAAACATATATCGTACATAGGGAAAACAAAGCCAGGAATACGCCTAAAATGTTTGAAAGGAGGGATGTCAAATTGAGAGGAAAAATATTCATTTTGCTTGTCGGATTGGTTCTGATTGCCGGCCTAATTCCGGTTGGTTGCTCTACCGCTACTCCTCCAAAGGCGGAGGGACCTATAGTCATTGGAATACTTCCCGAATTGACCCGCCCATTGGCTCCTGCCGGCATACCTGGAATGAGGGGCGCGACCGTTGGTTTTGAGCAGGGCCCTCAGCAGATAGGCGGTAGGACCATCAAACTGGTGGTCGAGGACTCTGCGGGCGACCCCGCTATGGCTCTTGATAAAGCCAGAAAGCTTGTTGAAAGCGATGGAGCCAGCATGATAATGATGCCTTTGCTCGGCAGTTCGCTGGCAGCGGTTGCACCGTATATTGAGAAAGCCAAGGTTCCTGGTCTGGCGGTTGAAGGCCAGCCGCGGGATTTATACCTGACTCAAAAGTGGCTCTGGAGTGGCGTGGGATCGCAACAGCAGGTAGATTATGGATTTGGCAAGTACGCTTTCAGCGAATTGGGCTACAAGACAGTAGATATCCTCGCCCGGAAATCGCCGATGGGCCTAACTGGATGGAGGGCTTTAAGCTTGGATTCAAGGAAGCTGGGGGTACAATCGCTCAGGAGACGTATTATCCCCCTGTGGTAGATGACTTTACCCCGTATCTCCGTCAATTGAAGCCCGCTGATGCATTAATGACATTCGGGTCGGCCATCTACATTTTCAACTTCTACAAGGCGTACGCTGAACTAAAGCTCACGATTCCTATTCTGGAGTGCCCGGGCGATACACCCAGCCCTGCAATTCAGCAAGCATTAGGCGATGCTAGCATAGGGGTGGTCTTCCAATCGGTGTATCACTACACCCTCGATAACCCGCAAAACAGGCAATTTGTAGCTGCTTATCAAAAGCGATGGAATGAGCTACCCAATCAAATCGGTGGCGATTGCTTTATGAATTGGCAACTGATGATGGCAGCACTGGATAAAACCAAAGGTGACACGTCTCCCGACGCACTGGCCAATGCTTTGGCTGGACTTTCCATAGATACTGTGCGAGGCAATGTCAGCTTCACCCCGAGCATTTGGCAACTTGCAATTATTATATTTATAAGATTGCAAAAGTGAATGGCCAGAAGGTCTATGTACCTTTAAAAATGTACACAGCCACAAGTAATAAGGTCGGCGATACTCTAGTCCCAAGCACTGTGACACCGTTTCAAGATTTCACAATATGGCAATGATTCAGTGTCTTACGATGCGATCTAGATCCGGGTATATCAGAGGATGAAAGTTAGACATAGGCGCAGTATTTCACCCTTTAAACTTGAATGGTCGCATTGAGGATGCGCGCTGAGTAAGAAATTAGCTTAGGGTTGGAGACAGTTAGAGCAAACGATCTCCTAGGTGTGGCGCCAGGTGCAAAACCTTGTGCTCGCGCTGGAGATCGTTTGCTGGTTAGAGAGGCACGCTTATCATGGATATACTAGGGATAAGTCTTTTGAATGGTATCTCGTATGCCATGTTCCTATTTCTGCTTGCTGCCGGCTTATCGCTGGTACTTGGGTTCATGGGGATCCTTAATTTAGCGCACGGATCCATATTCATGGTCGGTGGCTACGTTGGTTTAGTGACCGCTCAAGCGACCAAAAACTTCATACTTGGTATCATAGCCGGTATGCTTGCCAGCGGCGTATTCGGGCTATTGATAGAGCGTGGAACGCTACGTTTTCTCAGTAAACAGGTGCTGGACCAGATACTGGTTACTTTTGGGTTTGTCTACCTGACTACCAATGCAACCCTATGGATCTGGGGCGCATGGCCTAAATCTGCTTTTGTACCGTCTATACTGGCTAGTTCTGTATCCATCGGAGGAGAACAGATTGCCGTTTACCGATTCGCCGTCATCATTATCGGGGCCGCCACGTGTTTTGGTTTGTGGTGGCTACAGGAGAAGACTAGACTGGGTGCCATTATACGAGCGGGAATGGACGACGCCCAAATGACGTCAGGTTTAGGCATAAATCTGACTCCGATAACCATAGGTGCCTTTTGTTTCGCTGCGTCCATTGCGGGATTTGCCGCCGTTATCGGCGGACCACTACTCGGGTTCATGGATCCTGATATTGGCAGCCGTATGCTCTTTGTGGCACTCCCAGTAGTAATTGTCGGTGGAGTGGGGTCTGTTCAAGGAACCCTGGTAGGTGCTTTTGCTATAGGCATTGCTAACACCCTCGTTGCCACTTATTTCCCGGATTATGCTTTGTTCGTAACGTATCTGGTAATGGTTCTCATCCTTCTGATCAAGCCGTGGGGAGTTCTTGGCAGAAAGGCTTACTAAATGAAGGCAGGAATCGGTGCGCCGGTAAACAAAGATAGGGCCTTTCGCTTCGCCCCCTACATAATCGTTGGTCTGATACTAACGGTATCTCCGCCGTTCATGGGCTTACCCGTCCTGGGCCTGGCAACCAAGATACTCATATTCAGTTTATTGGTAATGAGCCTGGATCTCGTCGTAGGTTATTCAGGGCTCTGGTGTTTCTGCCAGGCAGCGCTTTTTGGAATAGCGGCTTATACCACTGCCATTTTGACTAAACGATATGATATCGCCAGTTTCTGGGTATCGGCACCTGTCAGTTTACTGATGGTTATCATCTTTGGTGCCGTCATTGGCTTCATTTCGCTTCGAGTCTCCAAAGTCTATTTTTTGCTAATCACTTTTGGTCTGGGACAATTAATTTACAGCGGTGCCATAAGATGGAAAGGGCTTACCGGAGGGACTTACGGCTTGACCGGTATACCATATCCTAATCCTGGTTTCTCTTTGAGTTCGTCTATTGACATGTATTATTTCGCGCTCATAATCGTGCTCATATGTTTCTTCTTGCTTTATATGATAACAAGGTCACCTTTTGGCATTACAATTCAGGGAATTAGAGAGAACGAAGTCCGAATGAGCAGCTTAGGTTACAATACGCGGCTATACAAATTACTTGCGTTTGTGGTCGGTTCACTGTTTGCCGGAGTAGCGGGGATATTATATGTGTATTACAACGGATTAATCACCCCTGTGGATATCGATGTCGTTGCCTCCGGCTTCTTATGGCTTATGCTCATTATCGGTGGTACGGGAACCCTGTGGGGGGCCTTAGTCGGCACTACGGTGATTTTGTCATTGCAATATTGGATAAGTATAATTACGCCTGAGCGTTGGCCCATGATTATTGGTGCCTTGTTCATCGCTAGTGTTCTGTTTCTTCGCGGTGGAATTTTCCCATATCTAGCTAGAAGTTGGAATAAGGTGAAACAACATTATGTTAAGGGTTGAGAATCTCTCACACACATACGGTCGTTTAGCGGTATTACGAGGCGTCTGTTTCAACATCAAACCCAAAGAAAAGGTCGGGCTTATTGGACCAAATGGGGCTGGAAAGACCACAATGTTTAACCTGCTTACCGGACTGCTGCGTCCTGCATCCGGTAAGATATATTTTCTCAACAAAGATGTCACCGCTATGCCAGCTCATAATCGAGCTTCATTGGGTATGGCACGATCCTTCCAGGTAAATACCCTTTTCTCGAATCTCAGCTTGTTGGACAATGTCAGATTAGCCATCCAGGGCACTCAGTCGAATTATTTTCGAATGTTTAGGCCGATGAATTCCTATGCGGATATCCTTGAGCAGGCAAAAGCTCTATTGGAAACAATGCATTTGTGGGAGAAGAGAGACGCATCCATTAACACTCTGTCTCATGGTGAACAGAGACAATTGGAGATATTACTTGCCTTAGCGTCAAGACCAAAACTGCTACTAATGGACGAGCCCAGTGCGGGTATAACTAGCAGTGAGACAGCGAACCTGGTAAACGTGATCCGCCGTTGGGTGGCAGATACTACGGTGCTTTTCTGTGCCCATGACATGGAATTGGTATTTTCATTGGCTGACCGGGTTATAGTTGTCCATGCCGGGCAAGTCATAGCTGAAGGAACACCGGAACAAATCCAGGCTAATTCCGATGTTAAGGAGATCTATCTAGGAACAGGTGATGAAGATACTCGAACTGGTTGACGTACATACGTATTACGGGGAGAGTCATATTCTGAACGGTATCTCCTTACAGGTCGAGGAGGGCTCAGTGGTTACCCTTCTCGGGCGTAATGGCATGGGCAAGACGACTACTATTCATAGTATCGCTGGATTTGCTGCACCACGCAGCGGAGCCATTTACTTCAAAGGGCAGGATATCTCTCATCTCGCGCCCTATCAGATTTGTCGCTTGGGTTTAGCCTTAGTTCCGCAGGGAAGGCGGATCTTTCCGTCGTTAAGCGTAAAGGAAAATCTCATGATCGCGGCACGAGGTACTACTGAAGCCGGCGCCTGGTCCTTGGAGAAGTTATATTCCACATTCCCCATATTGAAGGAGCGAGCGAATAGCAAGGGCAATCTCCTCAGCGGTGGTGAACAGCAGATGCTGGCCATTGCTCGAGCCTTGATGACAAACCCTGATTTGCTCTTGATGGACGAGCCATCGGAAGGGCTTGCTCCTTTAATTATCCGGGATACTGCTGACATTATTTCACAATTGAAAAGAGATGGTAACTCAATCCTTCTCGTCGAACAGAATGTCTCTTTGGCCTTGAAAGTAAGCGATTATGTATACATAATTAGCAACGGCGAGATAGTGCACCAGTGTAGCTCGACGGAGCTATCCAATGACGCGGAAATGCAGGGTAGATACCTGGCTGTAGGTGCAGCTCAGCAAAACTAGTACGACAAAACAATTGTAAGGAGGGTTCACAAATGGCATTTGATCAAGTTCGGGGAAACGATCGCTACGAGGGGATCAATTATAAGCGTATGAGGGAGTACAGGCTGAACAGGGCTAAGGAGCAAATGAAAAAAGACGGCATAGGATGTCTGATAACCTGGGATGCCTGGGATGTTCGGTACCTGACCGGGGTATATGTCACGCATCCATGCAAATGGCTGGAATCTCAATATGCCATCGTGCCGATAAACGGAGACCCGTACATTAGCGCTGGCGCCGTCTTCTCAAAGTCTATCATGATGCAGGAATCGCCATGGATTAAGAAGGAACAGCTTCTTCATGGCGGTCTATCCATGACCAAGATGCATTATAGAAAGGAAGAGGTCTTGCCCTTCGCCAAAATGGTGGCCAAGATAATGGCCGACCACGGCTTGAGCAAGCAACCCCTTGGCCTCGACGGATGTACTCAGGAATTGCTCCTGCAAGAAGCCTTTAAAGATGTAGGCATAAAAGTAGTTGACGCCAAACAAACCATGTTCCAGGCCAGAAAGATAAAGAACATAGATGAGATAGAGTGCATTAGATATGCCTGTGCCATCGCTGACGCCGGTTTTGCAGATATCAAGGATGCGATTAGGCCGGGGATAAGAGAATGCGAGATCGTCGGCATTGGAATAAACCGGTTCTATAAAGAGGGTTGCGATGAAACCATGGAATTTGTTGTCGCCTCGGGTCCCCGAACTAACCCGCTCCACATCGACTTTACTGAAAGAATGATCCAATGCGGAGACCTGGTGATCGTTGACGTCAATGGTAATTCTTTCAATGGCTACAAGTCTTGCTACTACCGTACTTTCTGTTGCGGAAAAGCGACGCAGGAACAAAAGGACCTTTATGAAGAATGTCGCGCCATGATGTATGCCGGCATGGATGTTGTGAAAGCCGGGAACACCACGTTGGATGTTGTAAAGAAATGGCCACAATCCCCCAAGTACTGGGGATATGAAGACTGGGGTGAGACTTTTGGGAACGCCGTTGGCCATGGCCTGGGCATTTCTCTTCACGAGTATCCCCTGATCAATTATCCTGAGAGCACGGCGCGTCCTGTTCCGCTGGAAGAAGGTATGGTGCTAGCCCTGGAGACATGGACCGGCAAACGGGGTGGAAAACAGGGCGTTCGGCTAGAAGAGATGGTAGTCGTCACCAAAGACGGTTATGATTTGCTTACACATTTCCCCGTAGCAGAAGTAACCGAGTGCTGGGTCTAATACGGCCAGAGGTCTCCTTGAGAGCGAAAAGGGTAGGATCGATCCTACCCTTTTTTAGGACGGTCATGATTTGAGTCTTCCGGCGTCATGAAGTCAGGGGGAGGACTTGATATGCCCGTAAAGATGCATACAGGAGCAGCCGGGCTTATTTTTGGGCCGCAGGTCATAGGCTGTCTATCTACATTAAGACTTCGTATAAGACTATTTACGTCAATCTTGCTTCCTGGCGCTTTTCTTCTGGTGGGTTTCTAATCTGCTCTCCTTTCTCATTTTCCTCATATAATCTAGGAGAAAGGGAGTTTCTTTAGACATCCTTTCCCTAAGATCGAAACCTAAGTCCTCTAATTCATCATAATCCCTTCGATCAGTTATTGCCCATAGGGGGAAGGGTTCAGCCGGAGGACAACCGCCTACAAACACGCCCTGTCCACGATACTTCCTAACACAGTCACCCATGAGAATTAGATCTTTGGGTTTTACTCCCTCGGGAAGCTCCTTCGTGCTGCCAGCAATGATTGAAATGCCGGCATTCTTGTCATACTCATTCAGAGATTTCAGCTTCTCCATAGTAAATGCCAGTAAAGCTTGACAGCTACTACAGGCATGAGAATAAAACTTGTACTCAGGCCATTGCTCAAAGCTTCCTAAATAGGGTAACCACAGCTGCTTGAATACTTCCTTTATTGTTCTACCCCGAATTTCTATGAGCTCTTCCTCAAAATGACCAATGCCTCGCTCACGAGCAGGTTCAAAATAGGCTACCTTATTGACATCCAATCCAACCATCCGACAAGCGGTAGCATCCACTGCTACAGGGTCGTTGCTGGCAGCAATGCAGCCAAAGTCCGCTGGAAGTCCTGTGTGGGGTCCGAAACCCTCTGCGGGGCGAATTAAGTCTGCAATTGAAAGGTCTGCCCTGATAACGGACCATAAATCCATCATGGCCTCAGCAAGATTGGTTTGGTGCATCTTGTAATGAACACTGTCTTGAACAACTCCTTTCATATTCTTGAGCGCGCAGGAGAAGACCATACTGACATGAGACTTGAATATAGGCAGGTTCACAAGATGATCTGCTTCTAGAAGAAATCTTGGTAAGAGTATGTGGGTTATAGCGGACCTAGCATCCCGGATAGGAATTCTTATTAGGTCTTTTTCTCTCTTAATATCGATAATCTTGTCCACACCAGCATCTTGTGCAGCCTTACCGATGCCACTAACCTCAAAACAATCCAATGTATCACATCCATAAGCAGCTGCCTCAGCCAAGATGATCTCCTTAGGCTCGTTTTTACGCAGTTCTTTAATAACGGCAGCAACAAGTGCAGGGCTAGTGTTCACACTAGTTTCAGGCGGAAATGGATGTCCCGCATTAGGTTTGACGACTACTATTGATCCAGGCTTTATCAGGGAACCAATACCACCCAGAAGCGAAAGAGCTTCCCCAACCATTTCTTGAGCATTGCTTCCCTTGACTATAGAAACAACCGATTTTTGCATCATTTTTCCTCCTGTCTCATGGCCAATATTTTTCCTACATGGTAACTTTACTAATGGGTTGATGCCTGGAGATCTAGAAATTCACCTTATCAAGCCCTTTTAAGCCCAACATCTGCCTTGCCTCGTCAGAGCTAGCTGGTCTAATACTGAGCTGTCGAGCCATATTGACAACCCTCTCCACCTGCTCAGCACTGCTCCTGGATAGCCTGCCATAACCGCAATATAGGTTGTCCTCCAAACCTACCCTTACATCACCTCCCATGGCCAAGGCATGGGCAGCTATAGCGAATTGATCACGGCCAGCGACACATACTGACCAGCTAAAATCACGTACATGTCTTCGGACTTCTTCTATGCAAAGTAAAAGAGTTGTTGGTGTAGACGGCATGCCAGTGAGAGCACCCATGACAAACTGGATACGGAGAGGCGGCTCCACAAGTCCCTCAGCCAGCAGCCACTGTATAGCGCCGATTTGCCCCAGGTCCCAAATCTCTAACTCGGGCCTGGTGTTATTCTCCATATCCTTTTGGGCATATTCCCGCATCATTTTGAATGTGTTCTGCCAAATACGGTCTCCTATCAGTGTTTCTTCTAGGCGTTTGGCTTCCCAATCGAACTTAAATTTCCTCATCCGTTCCGCACGACGTTCCGCAGTCGCTCCACCAAGATTCATCGAGCCCAGATTCAGGGTTGCCATTTCTGGTCTAAATTCAGGGACTACCGCTATCCGCTCTTCAGGAGTCCCAGCGCCGCCGGTGGTTATGACTATGGCTGCATTGCATCTGCTCCTAATGTCAGTTAGTATCTCACGGAAAACGTTCAAGTCAGGGGTTGGCTCACCTGTCTCCGGTACGCGCGCATGTATATGGATCATGGCCGCTCCAGCCGTATGTGCCGCAACTGCATCATCAGCGATCTGCTTAGGTGTCAGAGGTAGCGAGTCTGACATAGTTGGCGTGTGTACCGCACCTGTGACAGCTGCTGTTATGATCACCTTGCGAAGAACTCGCTCATCAGTTCCAGGAAAACACTCCTTCTCTTGAGTCACAGATTTATCTCCTTTCTATACTGAGGCTGTTTAATTTTCAAAAGCCCCGTTCTTAACTTCAGATTTATGGGTTCGTGACATGCCCCGAAGAATTGTACATCTATTTAGTTAGAGTTGTCGACATGGGAGCTAGCAGAAGGACTATTTCGAACACGCCAATTTAGGAACACTCTTATTAATATTGTGTAACAATCTTGACTAATGCAAGTGCCCTTCCTGCGCATTCTGGCTTTTCGTTCAATTACCTCACAACTTCGAGGAGAAATGCAATAACGCGCCGTAATAGCTGCAATGGCATCAATTCATCCTTATTTTGTCATTGACAACCCCTTTATCAAGGACTAGACTTAGCCTGCCAAGAGGGGGTTGTGGTACCTTGGTCGGAGAATATTACTTACAGTGAGGAGGTGGGACAATGCTTTTCATGTACATTCATACGCACTCTGTAGAGAAGTGCACAGTGAATAAGCCAGAAGAGAACGCCAAGATGTTCTCTAAGGCGGAGCAAGACATTAAGAAAGCAGGCGGAAAGATAATAGGAGCTTACGCTGCGCCACATGAGCATACTATCTACATGATCTTCGAGGCAAGCGATGCAGCGTCAATGGAAAAAACCTTGATTCCCATGACTTTGTGGGGAGATGCCCGAATAATTCCCATCGTAACGATGGAGCAATTGTTCGCTAAATAGGACTTACAGCCCATCATTTCCAAGGTATTGCAACTCCCCCGGACCTGCCCCCAACAGTTGTATCACTTCTTGAGTTAGTACCACAACAATTGGACTTGCCCCGTTATTACACCTTTTGACGAAATGTGCAGTTTTGGAAAATACTGACTTGTTGGACGGGGAGACGGGGGAGGGTTGAACTCCCCTTGAAACGCTCACAGTACAAAGCACATCCCTTTGCAAGGCTCTTTATCAAAGCACTTGTAATCTCTCAAACATGTCTTGATAAATCTGATACTCATTGTCTAATGAAGCGTTTCGCTTCAAAATTCGAATTATTTTATCTTATAGTGGGATCCTCGAGAACCGATACAGTGCCGCTGTCATAGTCGGCCACATAGATGCGGTTGGTGCTGGAGTTCACTCCGATGCCGCTGGGGATCATCCAGGCAGTGACCGTGGTGGCCAGCACGCTGTTTTGTGGCCCCAGCAATCACAGAGACATCGTTGCCGTTCGCGTTGGCCACATAGATGCGGTTGGTGTTGGGGTTCACTGCCGCAATGTGCTCAAACCATAGAGTACCTCTTTGGTCAGGGTCAATACTATGGTTTCAGCCGCCGAATTTGGGGAAGATACGGCGAGCGCAACGTTCTTTGTTCTTTTCCTTACGTTACTTTAATATCTGACTTCGAAGTTGGAAAACTGTCCGGTGAATGCCGACCAGCGTACGTCTATATGGTCTACCACTCACTCGGGTGGTCCTACTTCAAGCTGTCTGATTAGTTCTTCTATTTTGTCTTTCGGCCCTTCGACATTGACTTCAAGGGCGTTCATTTGGGGCAGGTTACGTATGTAACCTCGCAAGCCCAATGATTTAGCAAGTTGCGATGTGAAAGCTCGATAGTAGACGCCTTTGACCTCGCCGTAAACCGTAGCTGTGAGATAAACTAATTCAGACATCTTATAGGGAATTTCCCATATCAACTCATAGTGAGCTGACTTCATCCTTCTTTTGACTTTGGTAATAGGGTATTCTCCTTGCATTCCATTGTCAATACCTGCTCAGAACGAGGGATGTGCGAAACGGACATCCTAAACCGACTGAACGATTCTGACTATCGTGCAATGATAACTTCCCGTTATAAGGTCACGCAGCCCGTTAATCTCTGGTTGGGTTCAGCAGCTCTGGGGAGCCCTGTCAAATCCCTTACAGAGCCCTTTCAGAGGGTCCGCCAGCGAGTGGTGTGGTTTTACCAGTCAGAAAGCAAATAATATTTGCTGACATGCTGCCCATCCTTTGCTAAATCTCAGGAAAGCGGTAGAATACTATATGTACATGGGCGATGGATAGGACCTCAATGACAACTTTGAACAGCGACCTAAAGAGAACCGGCTCCCAAATAAGCCCTTGGTCACTGGTTCAAATCCAGTCGCTGCCACCATTTGATAGTTCACTCAAGTATCTAGCCCCAGATCTAGAAGCTATACTCGTGGCAGCTCTAATTTGAAAGGTGGTACACTTATTGGGGGCATGCCATTTACAGTGCTAAAGGGTAGCTTTGTGGCAGTCCCAACAATAAATTCGGCAGTTGGAGTATGAATCATCGGTAGGACTGCCAATATGGTGGGCTTCCCACGCTCCCCAACTGTCTCTTCCCCTGTTTACCCATGAAAGAGTCTTGTTGCATCTTCCTGTATGCCCGTGAGTGGTTGTTATGCACTCACACTTACCATCTGCGCTGTCCCATCGTTGCTTAACAGTATCCGCAGATGCCATCTCACACCTCCTACAATGTCAATTCATCGCACTTGATTAGCTTATTTTATGTCGCCTATTGTGATTGGTTTTACCCAAAGTTCACCGTCATAGAAGGAACAGTATCCGGTGGAAGAATTAGCATAGGGATAGTGGACAAAGGTCCAGTAATGTTTAACATGAGCGATGTTTAGATCAAGCGAGAACTCTTTACAATGTATTGCTTGCTTGCGGTCGCGGGCATCATAATAATAAATGACGCACTTAACGTCGGGGTTTAGCGACGTTGTTCCAGTAGGTTAATTCAGATTGAACCTACCGCTTGATATCCTCTGCTGAAGCTCTAACCGCGGGATGTATTCCATTTAGAATTCGATTGAAGGCACCGATAATATCATCTGGTCCTACATTTGCCTTCTTGTTGTCCTGGCGTATCCAAGCCTTGGTAAGCTGAGTGGCAGCCCATACCAACTCGCTGTGTTTCGCTAACTCATCATTCATCGTATTCCCTCCCTATCGTCATAGTATAAAAGGCTATAAATACTGTGTCAACCACAAACTAGCAGTACCGTCTTCCTATCCATTTTGTGTAATGCTAAGTCTGGCCTACCCCAAGAAGTGTACCACCTTGCCTCCTGCACTGTGATACGCCCTTGGTCAGTGGTTCAAATCCACTCGCTGCCACCATAAAATGTAAGTATTTATCAAAACGGGAGCCGCGAGGACACTGTGTTGGTTCCTGCTGTTGGTCAGGCTTCTAAAAACTTTATTATCTCCTCAATATCCGGCAGCTCCCGAAGAGGGTACATTTTAGCAAACACCACTACCTGATTCTCGTCAACTACTATGTTTGCTCGTTCCGAAAAGCCACCTTTGTCCCGGAATACGCCATAAAGCTTGGATATCTCTCCGTGAGGCCAGAAATCAGCAAGTAATCCGGTTCTCTCAATACTCAGTGATTTGGCCCACGCCTTGTTGCAAGGCACCGAATCAACTCCAATGCCCAGGGCTACTGTATTCAATTTGTCGAATCGATCCTGGTTCTCTTCCAGAGACTCCATTTGATCGCTTCAAACTGGCGTCCAAGCAAGCGGTCTAAACGAGAGTAAAACCTTCTTACCCTTAAGAGAAGAAAGCCTCACTGCTTTGCCATTCTGGTCTTTTAGTGTGAAGTCAGGAGCCCGGCTACCAACTTCTATCATAATGGCACCCCCTTTCAACTTTATTAATATGAATTATCCCACCCTAGTCAAATGATCGCAAATATGATTTGAAATAGGAATCCCTGCGAGGTATCGCTGCTTTACGGTTCGGTCTGCCAGCAAAGAATGAGGCACAGGTTTACCCTTGTTAGTATCGTTGTATGCGGACCGAACGAGCATGCTGGCCATGAAAACATTGTCAGATTTAAACAGGCAACTGGGCCTCAATGAGCCCGTGCAACGGGTTCAAATCCACTCGCTGCCACCAACAGCTTCGGATGCCTCCGAAAAGTCGCTGGTTCTCCCGAACTGTTGCAACTGACCTTGCCAATAGGTAGTTTAAGGATTTCCAGCCGTTTTTGTCTTCGTTCGGAGCCAAAACCCGGAAGTCTTGCCCATGAAGAAAAGCTGCAGGAAGTACGCGGCATACGCCCCGACAAAGCTGTCCGCCATCTGGCCCAGGCTCAAACGGTCATGAAATCCCGATGTGAAGAACAGGAACCCACCGATTATTGCTGAAACAGTCATTAGGAAGCCGAGGACGGCAAAAATACGCACGTATATGCTGGACCGGTGAACAAAAGCAAATATAAGGGTCAAGATGGAAATGCCGCCTGTGGCAAACCCCGCCATTTTGTGATAAACACGTAACTTCGCTATCGCATAAAGAAAACCACTGCTCAATTGGGCTGGTGCCCCAGGCAAGAAAGTAATCCAATTTCCACTCCATGCCTGCACACTTAAAACCACGAGAATCGCTATTGTGGAGATCCACAAAGCCCTCAAGAAAATGCGCTGCAGATTTTCACTCATATACTTTCAAACTCCGAGCGACGTTCCAATATATCCCTCTTACATCTAATGGGCCGCAGAGCACAATAAGTAAACCACGTACAATACAACAGCCTAGCACTCGTAGCAACTCTAACTCGAAAGGTGGTACACTTATTGGGGAGCAGCACATTTGTTGGTATGGGTGGCGGCATATGAGGAGGTATAAAAGCTGGCGCAGACATTGATTAAGGTGAATGATGTCCAGCCCAGGGTTGGTGAGGTCCAGACCAAGGTTGGTTAGTTCGAGGCCAGGGTTGGTGAGGTCCAGACCAAGGTTGATTAGTTCGGGGCCAGGGTTGATGAGGCCTATACCGGGGTGGAGTGGGTCCGGGATAGGGTGGAAATATATAATTTGGATAAGGCACAAAATATGGTTCTATGACAGGATATGGCTGTATGACAGGCACGCTTTGGGCAATTGTGGGCTCACTGGAAGTAAAGGTCCGGTTCGGTGTATTCTGTAGTTGCGATTGTACCTCAGATAGAGCTTGATTGGTTGCAGCCAGTTCTTGTTGTGTCGCATAAAGGGAGTTCTTGAGTGTCGTCACTTCATCTTGTAGCCTAGCCAGCTGATCGTTATTTACAGGTGCACAACCTATAATACTTACCAAAACTGGGATCATAAGTACGCCGATAAGCAATTGGAATTTTCCCATTTCAAAGCTCCCTTGCTTAGTGCCCACCTCGAGTTTATGCAGGACTTTCGTACTATTATCTATTATAGCACGTAAACACTGAACTCGTGTCAAGATTGGAGGAAGGCAAAATGCGTGTATTGTCACCATATGATGAACATAGTACAGCCGCATAGTTCACTCAAGTAACGGCCCCAGCTTCAGAATCTTCAACTCGTAGTAGCTCTAATTTGAAAGGCGGTACACTTATTGGGGGCAGGTCAATATTGTTTACTTTGCCCACTCTATTTAGTATAGTTTTTCTATACCCGAAGGTCAGCTTCATCAAGAAATATGGGAGTAAAACTTAGAAATCGATGAAAAAGTGGCATAACGTTTTATCAATCTCAATAGGGGCCTTTATCATGCTGGGCATATTTGCCATGGCTTGTGCACAGAAGCCGTCGTTACCTCAGCCCACTAGACCTATCACAATAAAAGTAGGACTACCAACGCCACTGAGCGATCCGGCTGCCCCTTGGGGCCAGGCTAACATGGAACCGTACCTGGCTTGGATCGACTTGTTTAACAATAAAGGCTTTGAAGTAGGTGGTAAGACCTACAACTTTAAACTATTCGCTGTTGACGATTATGACTCACCGGAGGGTGGTGCTGCTGCGGCCAAGCAATTAGTATACGGCGATGGCTGTAAGTTTCTCGCCGGGCATTGGAGTTGGAGCTACGGCGCCATATCAGCGATTACAAACCCGGCTAAAGTAATTTTTGTGACCAGAAACGGCGGTGGCATTATATATGACGCGAATACGCAGCCTTACAACGTTTTTGGGACTCCATCCAGGGAAGCGTGGGTAGCCGATGTCGTGGCCGCTCACCAAAGGTTCCCCGACAAAAAAATCGGTATTCTGGAACCGACATCTGGCCTCACACAAGCCGAGATAGAGCAGATAGACAAGCAGTCTTTTGACCCAGCGGGAATGAGCTATCAGTGGGAGATTTTTCCCGAAGGCACAACTGACTTTACTCAATATATCACCCGGTTTGCTGAATCTAGCTGCGAACTTGTTTATACCGACACTGGTATCAATTCAACCATGCTCTTCGTCAAACAACGGTGGGATGCGGGTTACAAATGGCCAGTGGGACAAGCAGGCGGGCTCGCCGACGCAAGTATATATATCAACGCCTGCGGCTATGACGCTGCCCAAGGCTTGATAGGCTCGTATTTCGGCATCTGGGACTTTAAGCAAACCAGAGTAAACCCTGAATATGTTGCCATGTGTCAACAGGTGATGAAAACTTTGTCAGAGAAACACGGTAAACCGTTTACTTACACGGACTGGATAGGCTGGCTGCCATCTCACTTGTTGATCCTCTCTCAAGCGATGCAGAAGGCCGGCACTGTGGATGACACCGATGCCATCATGAAGGCTATACGTGGTGGCACGTTCGACACGACGGGCGGCAAGTATAAGATGTCAGGTGAAAAGACATATGGTTCGCCAGTAGTTTTCGGATGCCCTTGCGCCATCTGCATTATCCAGGGTGACCAGGAAGTGTATCTTTCTGAACATCCAGTGAAATCCATCCCGTAACAACAAAATAGCGTTTTGTCCACTCTCAGGATTGGAAATATCTGGTCATGGTGATCGTCCACAAGACCGCCGGTAGGATCGGAGTACGAGGCGAAGACTCAGGGGTATAACTGGTGGCCAGCATCATCCTCTACTATGATGGCCTTCACCGGGCAGCTTTTTGCAGCGTCCAGCAGAGTATCGTCATCAACTGACGAAGCATCAAGGACTATGGCTTTGTATTCTTTGTCGAGGTCGAACACTGTGGGCGCTACGGCCAAACAGTTGCCGGCGCCGATACACTTTTCTCGATCTACCCTAATATTCAAGCTACACCTACTTGATGCTTGTCAGACAGTTCCGTGCATCAGGCAATTGTATTTTAGCAAATCGTACTGAGGGACTAAACAAGAGGGCGTATTGTGCATCCGATGTCACAATAGCCTGGATTGTGACCTAACGGGCATCTGGGCGCATGGGGCGGTAGCGACTTGTTGATCTTCCCCGTAGCATTTGCGGGCTATTGTGACCCTTCCACTTTCACGATATCGCTGTCTGAGGGTAACCAAAGCCTTCGTAATTTATGGGGGTGGGATCTGGTACTCAAGGGTATCTATGTCGAGTTCCAACCAACAGGTATCAGCTCTCTCATCAATTTTGGCAAGTTCAAGCACAAGATTTCTGACAGCGTTTACTGCCCTTTGGGCATCACTGCCCCACACAAAGTCGCCGGAGTGCATCTGCTCTTCTTTGATTACGGTTGACTTGTAGTGAACGAGTTTATTGTAAAGAGCCATTAGCCAGGACAGGTCTTGGACTGGCTCGGAACCCGCGTCTAATTGTTTTCCTGTAGTGAGTCGAGGTATTATGACCCATTTGGAAAGTAGATCTGACTTGTCGAAATAGACCTTGAAATAGTTGTCCGATAGATAGCGGATAGCATAATCGTTGATGTATGCTTCCAGGGCCATTGCAGAAAAGACAATGACGGTCATAGCCAGCCTGTGGATGTGGTCACCTTTTTCTGCTACGAGATCCGCGAATTCATCTAGCGACATCCCATGTGGGAGCTCATGGAAATCCTTTTGAAGCTCAACGACCTCCTTTTCAAGCTTAACGATCTCCTGGTAACTATCCAAGACAACCTTAAAAAAATCGGGGTGATGTATGAGCTCTGTTTCCATAATGGCCTCACCTCTTCCCACTGCGGTGACTGACGACCAGCGACTGTTTTTAAGTTCTCTATTGGCAGCTGCTAGTTAACGCGGCTTTAGCCAGCTCATCGACGTGTTACTTCCTGCAGGCGTGCCTTGGCTAAATCTCTCTCAATAGAGCCCTTATCGACATGAAAAGCTATGCTTCTACCGTAGCCTAAACAGGCGTACTATCAAAGTGTGTTTATCGCCGTCTGTTGACAAGCCATTCTCCCGGCACATTTTTCTTAGTTCATCAATGCTGTACGAGTAAGGGTCAACTTCGCCCGCGCCCTCTCGTCTCTGACGTATCTCGCTGATGGCGTCCTCAACAGTTAGCCGGCTGTCCTGACCAGCCTCTCCGCGCCAGGCCTTTGATAGCTCTCTGCTCCAGAAGCTGCAAAACTTATTCTCAAGTAACCCCTGCCATCCGGTGCGCTGAGCCGCCATATAGCTATTTCTGACAACTTCCTCCGGAGCCAGCTTCTGAAACTGCTCTTCGGCTTTCTGAATCATGTAAAGCAGAGGATCGCTTTTACTCTTGCGTGGCGACTGTTTCGCCAAAGTCGGCGACCATCCCCACCGGGCTCGTGGATGGCCAACCCAGGGTGGGGTTGGCGTAAGAGGCAAGTTCCACTTTCCATGGAATGCAAGCAGATATGGCGGTCTCTTGAAGATAAGAGTGGCAAATAACGGCAGATAACGGCTCAAGATAGGCCTGACGAAGTGGCAGGCCAAGACTAGAATCTGATTGCGATGATGGGGCAGGCTCAGGAAATTCACCACATCCTGGCGAGCTTTAACATCTTCAATCGGTATCTGCAAATCAGCCTCATCAATGAAGATGATGGCATCGCTGTAGTGGGAGACATCTTCAACCTCATCAATGACCACAAAGTTCTTCGGCAGTAAATCCTGTTTTTCCCTGGGGAAACCCACTACCGCCGGCAGAAGGTCATACTCATGGCTGAACCTCTCAAGTAGATAATAACCCAGATTCGATTTGCCTGAGCCGATGTCGCCCGTAATGAGGTTAGATGTGTCGGGCTGTATAACTTCGCTCCATCTGTCGCCTGCTGTTTCGCCCGTCGGACCTGTGCCACCTTCAACTTCTTTCAAAAATCTGTCGGTGTCCATCTATCCACCCCCTTTACAGCAATTCATGAAACTCGAAAACAAGCCAGGCAAAACTGGTAGAGGAGATATGCGCAGTCCTAGCTCTTGCCTATGCGGAACATCCTGGTTCCGCACTTGGGGCAGGTACCTTGCGTTGCCGGCCTGCTATTCTTCATCTTAATGGCTTTGGGATTGCTCATCTCGCGCTTTGTTTTGCATTTCATACAGTAGGCTTGCATCAAATACCTCCCTTTCTGTATCACAGCGTAGGATATAACACGTCGGGCTAAGTGTCAATCGTTGCTTGAAACGTTAGCCAGAAAAAGTGCAATAAAAAAGGCCGGGGCGGATTTGAATCCACCCCAGCCTTATCCTTTACGGGACTGCTTATGTTTTCTCTTTGGCTAGCCTTTTCACCCTGGCTACCGACAGATAGTCGGGACACTTGGGCGAGCATTTCTTATGTCCCTTAAGACATTCCCGACACAGCCAGTAGCACTTTCTGGTATTGGTGCATTTGTAGGTTACACTCATTTGTTCACGCTCCTTTCCTGAGTGCCTATGACTAGTAACCAACAGCCCTTCAAAAAGCAAAAAGCGGGGATCGCTCCCCCGCTTTCTGCGTTGGTCTTCTTTTCGGCTTTGCGTTCTGATTGGCTTTGTTTAAGCTACGGCTACAGGCTCTCTGGTCTCTTCGGTTTCAGGCTCGGCTACCTCTTCAGGCTTGGTCTCATGCCGTCTAGCCTTGCCTTTGCCTTTCCGCTTCGGCTTGGCTTCAGCTTTGGTCTCCGTCTCTGCCTTTACTTCTGTCTCAGCCTCTGCCTTTGCTTCCGCCTCTTTGGCTACCGCTTCGGCTTCTGCCACTGCCTTGCTTTCGGGTAAGTGCATGGGCATAACCAAGCATCGGTAACCATCAACGGTTAAGGTTATCGGCGACTGTGGACTTGCCAGCTTCATTTCAGCTATACCACCACAAGCCCTTAAGGCTTTCATCAGGTAGTTTCCAGCTACCGCTATCTTGGCCTCTCCACTGGTTTCGGCTGATACTGCCATTGAGCCTCTATCCTCTTTAGCCTCGATGGTAACCTTGTTATCGGCTACGGTTAAGGTAAGAGGTCTGAAAAGCCCTTTGGTGTTATCGTCAAACCAGATAGCCAATAGGCTTTGACAGGCCTTTACTGCCTCTTTGGTGTCAAAGCTGGCAGTGGCGGTAAACTCATCGGGAAATACCTTGTCATAATCAGGATAGCTACCGTCTTGGCTTGGCAAGCTATACTTGATTAGCTCGGTGTCCACAACCAGCGACTTGGCTAGCCGAAACACCGTTGTCATTGTCTGGCTTTTGCTCGAAGCTAACCTTAACTCTTTTGGCTTTCCTCAAGGCTGGTATCAAGCCTTTAACATCGTCTCGATTGATTAAGGCTTCAGCCTCTCCAGCCTCGAAGTCAAGGCTAATCTCTCCCAGTGTAAAGCCATCGGCAGCTATCAAGGTTAGCTTACCGTCTTTCTGGATTACCTTGACGCATTGGAGAACTGGTCTAGCATCATCGGTATTAGTGAACGGTAGCACCTTTGACAAGGCTTCGGCTAGCTCATTACCGCCGAGGTTAGGCATAACAGCGTAGCTTGGGCTTACTCGGACTTGGCAAAAAGAAAACGGTGTCTTGTCTTTCAGCCAAGCACCGTCTGGTATATAGCTTTGATGATTGCCACAGACTACCTTCAAGCCTTTATCGGTAATCCGCTCACCGCTGGCATTACCGCTATTTGGCACTACTTTAACCATATTGCTGCCTGCCAGAGCCTTAAGGTAGCCTAAGAAGCCTTTCCGCCCGATGGTGGTATCCTCGTCAAAGAGGATTACCCTTTCGGCGGTAGCTCTGGATAGAGCGCTTACAAGCCTTTCCTTATGACATACAAAGCCATTGCCAGAACGCTTGCCTTCGATATTAAGTTGTTCCGTCTTAAATCACCCCCTTTATTTCAGACGCTTGACGGTAAGCGTCATTCTTATTTAAGGCTACTGGCTACTCCGCAAACCGCTGGCAGTAACGTTTGCCTCTACCTATATAGTTCCAAAAGAGGGCTGAAAAGTCGCATAAGACTAGGCTTTTTGATACTTTTTTAGCTCTTTTTGCCTGTAGTCGGTGAAGATAGACTTGCTCTTTGTTGTCTAGCGGCTTGCCGATATACCTCTTATAGGCAATCTGAACCAGTCGCTTGGGGCAGCCTAGCAGCCACCTTTTAGCATCAAGCCAAGCCTCTACGTCAATGGCCTCTATCATCGGCTAGGGTCTGCCATAGCTCAACGGTGTCTCCGTCTCCATTGTCTAATTCACCGTTGAGACTTAAAATAGTCGGCTTTCGCATCAGGTCTCGCCAGTAAGCCATAACCGTATAGCTGGCTACTCTGACCATAGCGCCTTCGCTGAAAGGCGCATGTCCGTTGTTGCTGGCTACTTCGGCAAGCCTTAAGATGATGTCCTGTCTCAAGTCCTCTCTATCGGCTGCCTTCGCCTTGTGTTGAAACTTGTCTGCAATCTCGATATACTTTTCCCAATCTAGCTCCATCTTGTCTCCATTCGAGGCAAGGCTAGATTTCCCTAGCTAGCCTACGCTGGCTAGGGATTTTATATTGCCTTGCCTCATCGTGAAGGCAAGCGTTTTGGCTTCAAGCCTATTCAGTTTTTAAGGTGCTTTGTATTTGCCAGCTTCATTATTGAACAAAATAAGCTAATGTTCATTATTTAGATATAGCTACATTTACGTACTCAATACGGAAATTGATTTCGGGCGGTATTTATACATTGGGTTATTTTTGCCTATAGTCTAGTCTTAACGTGGCCTTATGGGCTTCCTAGAGACTTACAACGCACTTAGGCTCGTCTGCCATAGAGGGCAGCATAGGGATCAGCCCAGGCGCTGTCAGGGGCAGCCATACCAGCACCGGTAATGCGGTAGAACTTCCGTGGCTGTCCTTCAGGATAGTGCTCCTGAAGGCTGGAGCGCTCTTCAACACCACTCGGCTCTACCCAACCTAATCTCTGCAGGTTAGAGAAATAGGTGACGAAGGAATGATACCGACAGCCGTTGGACTTCCAGGGGATGCGCTTCATCTTCTGTTCGGCAATCTTCTCGATTTTATCAGGGTTTATAGCTCGCTTCTGCCGTTTGGCTAGCCGTTCCTCTTGCTTGACAGCCCTGTCCATTGCCGTGAACTGAAGGCGTGCCATTTTGTAATAGTGGAAAATGTCCGACTGGCAAGCACCTATCCTCGGATCAATGATAGGAGCGTCAGCGGGGCCATACCCCAGGAGAAAGTCTTTGATGAATTGCCCAGTGTGAAATGGCCGGAGGAAGCCGCCTCTCCTAGGCCTAACAGGAAGCTCCATCTGGCTCCTTCCGCCAGAGACTGTTATACCACTGGCGATGTTCCTGGCCGCCAATCTTGCGGTATTTCGCTGTGGTATTGAAGCTAGCATGACCTAAGTGTTCCTGCAATAGCCTTAATCCGTCTCCGGAATCATCGAGCTTAACTGCATTGACGGCGAAAGCATCTCTCAGACGGTGGGGACTGACTCCACGCATTTTTCCGGTCTCAGGATTAATCAGCGGAGATAGACCTGCTCTGTCAGCACAACCTCTTATTATTTGCCAGGCCCTATGCCTGTTGATACCGAAGATGAATTCAACTCCATCCCGGCATACCGGGCCACCGCGTTTGATAAAGTCCCGTAACAGACTTAATGTTTCAGTATCAATCGGCAGGGTCCTTATACGCCTATACTCCAATTCCTTCTTTGTTGCTTCATCAAGCTTGTTACCGCATCCGGGACAAAAGCAATGAGATCTTCCCAGGCTGGCTCCGCAATCAGGACAAAATAGTCTAATGCGCCTCTTCAAATGAAGGATAGTGGCAACGCCGTTGCCCAAATCTATGTCGGCAACTTTCAAGGCTAGAACCTCTGAAATGCGGCAAGCCAAACGAAACAGAAGTCTGATAAGCAGTTTATCTCGAAGGCAGGTAGCTGCCTGCTCCATATGCTCTACATCCACTGGTTTCAGATACGCTTCCATGGCTTAGCCACTTTTGTCTGCCGGTTCTTAAGTATTACCCCTACTCTGCTTACTCACCCCGTGGCAAAATAGTGGTAGAATTCGAGCAGAGGACATTGTGGTGATCCTTCTTGCTCGGCCACCGCTTGATGACTCTCCGCACTGTACTCCAGTCCACGCATAAACCCTGATAAGTAAGTTCCCGTGCAATGGCTCGGTAACCCAGGCCGGCTTTATATAGAGAAAAGACTTCCTCAATTCGATCTTCGGGTATAGCTCTGGGGCGTCCTGGCTTTCGTCTAGCCGACTCTGCGTTCATTGTCTTCGTCTTCACCTCAACATTATCCAATGACTTACCCTCAAATCGTTTTTACAGCTCACCAGTCACATACTTCATGATGTTTCAGGAATGCCTTATGCCGTCATTATTGTCCTTTTCAGACAGGTTCAATCCGTCCTCAGGCTGCCGAGTAGCTGTGCCAAGTTTGACCTTTAAGTCGTGGCGGGCGATTATCCGGGCAAGAACCCGTAAGCCAGCTTGCCAGTCATTATCCGCTGACTGCTGTTGATGAAACTTGACCGCCCCGTGTTTCACTTTCAATGTCACCATTTTCATGGTATAATAAATAGAGCATGGGTACAACTAAAAAAAGGCAGTAATACAGGTAAATGAAACACTTGACAGCATCATGTAACTATGCGATAATTACCTAAAAGATACCCTTTTTGACGTCCAAGGAGGAAAATAATGAAACGCACAAGAAAGCCACCGGTCAGGCCCGAAGTGGCCCGACAATGGCTAAAACGTAATGAGCAAGACGGAGAGTCGCCCCCGCAGATCGCTCAGTCCGATGGCTACGACGTGAGGACAGTGAGACGGCAGCTGGAGACAATGCGCCAGGAGCGGGAGGTTCGTGAGACGAGGCAGATTGTGTTCAGACAGGCTCTGGAGAAACATTACGTTGACATCTATTCCTTCGCCGAGAAATTGAGGGCCGAAATTAGCAGCAGGGAACCTTCAAGGGTTTCTCGGCTTATAAGAGATGATCCTATGTGGAAAGCTTTGCGGGAACATCTACCCAGGTCACCCATATGGGCAAGTATCGACAAGTTGGAAAAACTGGCGGACCCCTTCATATCTACGGTGGACAGAATTAGGGAACGTATCAAGAGGCAGGCCGTGGAAGGAACGTCGTTGGAGTTTGTTTCTGCGACAGACAAAAACTGGTTTGATTGAAGGGATCACCGAAAGCATAGTTTTTCACCTCAAGGCTTCAGCTTATGGCGGAGAGGGACTTAAGGATATAGGCTATGCCAGGACACCGGCCAAAAACGGTGTCCGCATCCAGCACGGAGCCTTTACCATCGCGCTCGTCACCGAAGATAGGGCTGAAGATGTCGAGGCGATGTCCAGAACCCTGATAGACGAGTCGGTCCAGTGGCAGGATTACGACGACCTATGTAAACTTATGCAGGACTTCGTCAGGCTGCAGCAACATCTAAGAGAAGAACTTACCGGAATAATCTTGAGGCGGGTAGTCCCGGGGAAATGCACTTACTGCCCGTTCTAGAACATGTACGCGAAGATGAAAGAGGCCAAAAACGACAAAATCACAGGAGGCGAATGATGAAAGTTGCCATTTATACGAGGGTGTCCTCTGACAAACAGGATGTTGATCTGTCTATTTCGGCTCAACTAAAGGCATTAAGGGAATACGCGGCTAGAAATAACCATGAGGTGGTTAGGGAGTTCGTTGATGAGGTCAAGACCTGGAAAGACCACAGCACGCCCGGACTTTAGAGAGATGATCGCAATGGCTCGACGTCGTTCAAAGCCTTTTGATGCGATCCTCATTTGGAAATTTGCACGATTTGCCCGCAATCGCGAGGATTCTATTGTTTATAAGACTTTGTTACGTAAGATTGGAATCAAGGTGATATCTATCAATGAGCCCATTGAAGATACGGCTACGGGTAAGCTCATGGAAGCTATAATCGAGAGTATGGATGAATTCTATTCGGCAAATTTGGGGGAAGAGGTCACCCGTGGCATGAGGGAGAGCGCATCACGGGGATTCTATATTGCTAGTTACGCTCCCTATGGGTATCGAAGAATAAAGGTAAAAGATGGGGCTAAGGAGAGGCCAAAACTAGAACCCGATCCACATGAGGCTCAGGTAATAACCAGGATATTCAAGGGGGTCTTGGAAGGTAAAGGGCTGAAAGAGATATTGAAAGGGTTGAATAAAGAGGGTGTCGCAGGACCCCGAGGTAGAGGGTGGATAAAGACCACCCTTCATAAAATCATTTGTAATGAAGCCTACACGGGTACTCTTGTCTGGGGTAGAAATAGCGTAAGGCAACTGGCTCAGATCCGGGTAGAAAATGCATGGCCGGCGATTATTGATAATGAAACCTTTGCGCAGGCACAAAATATACTCAAAGGCAGAGCGCCAGCCTATCTTCATCCTAAGCGGACGGCTAGCAATTTCCTGCTTAGCGGCATCGCTGAATGTGGATATTGTGGTAAAGCTCTCGTAGGACACGAAGCTAAAAGTGGTCAGTTTAGCTATTACGTTTGTGGCACCTTGCTAAAGAAAGGTTCAGGGGCATGTGAGGCCAAGTATATTAGCAGCAAGATGTTTGAGGGGTTGGTTATTGATAAGATAAAAGAGCACATTCTGACCGAAGAAAACTTGCGAGAGCTAGTACGTTTGGTTAATGAAGAATTGGACGCTGCTTCTGCAGAATGTCAAGCGCAGTTGAATACCGTCAAAGAAGAGGTTGCGGATGTTGACAGAAGGCTGGACAGATTGTACGACGCTGTAGAAACTGGAAAACTGGATAATGCAGACCTGGCACCTCGAATCAAACAACTTAGAGAGCGTAAGGATAATCTTCAAGCGAGGAAATGGGAATTGGAATGGCAATTGAAAGAGCAAAGGGTTGAACTTGCAGATATCGGCGCCGTGACCCGTTATGTTGAAGATTTGAGGAATATACTAAGTGAAGGTTCTATAGTGGAGAGGAAGTCTTTTATTAAGAGTTTCGTTAAGAAGGTTGAGGTGACAGGCAGTGAGGTCTGTTTGACCTACACGATTCCCTTGTCTAAAGGAGGTTTAACTCGGGAACAAATCCCAGTTCTGTCTACTGTACACTATGGTGGGCAGTACTGGATTTGAACCAGTGACCTCTTTCGTAAGACAGTGAGAGAAAGGCGGTATTTCTGGTCGTCTCGACCAGGAAGAGAGCTAGTCATGGCCACCGTGGCAGCCATAGCCGTATTTGTCCAGCTGGGTGTTCTATCTTTTCCCGTTTTCAGCCCAGATACTAGAGGTGGAAGTAGCACTCACCGGTAGCCCGGCAGTCAGCCATTCGATGCTTAACCTCTGTCTGGTTTGCATCAGCCTGGCGCTGATCTCTGCATCAAGATTGGTCATGATTTTGTATCCGATAACGGGATTCTTATCCATCATAACCAGTAAATCATGGCCTTCGACACGGATTTCCTCCCCAGGTTCCACACACACCGCCGAAGCAGTATAGGTATAAGGCGCAACCAAGGCAGACCATCCAAACAGTTCTCCCGGCTCGACCCGGTGAACAGCCACACTTGTATTCCACGGTTCCCGAAGCCAGATGGTGATATCTACCTTGCCACTACGGCAAAGATGCAGGTCTCTGGCCCTCGTCCCTTCCACGAAGGGTTGATCGCCTTCCTGCATGGTGTGCACACGGCAAAGCCCCGCTATCTTCGACAGCTCGCCATCGCCTAACCCTTTGAAGAACTCAAAGCCTTTCAGTACCTCTATGGTGACCATATTACCCCTTTCTCAATCTTGAGTTTAGTCTACACTTTGACTAAATAGCTTAACCCACGGCCAGAAATTGCTCAATCGAATAATTCGCATTTCCGACAAATAACAGGCGCACCTCTCAGGGAAAACATTAGCAATTCTCGCGGAGCGAAAGTAGAATGGCAGAGTCTCAGATTGTTTCGTTTGTATCAGGCTATGGTAAAATGATTACCTAAACCAAGGCAAAACGGGTGATTGGGATGAGCAGAGTGGAAAGTGCGTGGAGCAGGATCGGGCTGTTAGCCAGTCTAGCCAGCCTGGTATTCGGCAGCATCCTAAAGCATTCAGCCAACGTTGTTCGCAGCCGCTTCTCTAATTTCTTCGGCAGTACGGCCCCCGGTTTAACCACAGATGGAGGATTGCTTGTCAGCACCTACGAACTGATGCGAAAACGGCTGAGAGATGCTTTGCAAGAGCTGGAGCAGAAGAACAGACAATTAGAAGAATACGGAATTCAATTGAGTGGGTCGGTAGATTTCATGCAGTGCATCATCGATGGCCTTGATGAAGAGTTAACGGTGATGGATAGCCAGTTGCATATTATACATGCCAACCGGAGTGTTTCTTCCAAATGCAAGAATGAGGGCGTTGTGGGGCGCTATTGCTATGAGGTCACTCATGGATCGAGCCATGTCTGTCATTCAGGTTCCTGTAAGTGCCCCGCCGAAGAAGTCTGGCAAACCGGTACCCCGGCCCGTACCATCCACGTGCACAGTAATGGAAAAGGCGACGGTGTCAAGGAACGGTATATTGAGGTCAAGGCTCTACCACTGTACGGCAGAAATGGCAAAATCACGCACGTCATGGAGCTAGCCAAGGATATCACGGAAGGGAAAGAGCTGGAAAAACGTATAACCGAGGCTAACCGTTATCTCCTGGCTCTAAATACTATAGCCAATACAATAAGCCAAACGCTGAATATCGACGTCATTCTTAACAGTGCGCTGGACAAAATAATTGAGCTTACGAGGGCGGATGTCGGCGGCGTTTTGTTACTGGATGAGAAGTCACAGATGCTTTCGTACAAGGTCCACCGGGGTCTCTCAGAACAGTTCGTACAGGGGATTGCCGGCCTGGCTATGGGTGAAGGTATTGCCGGCATGGCAGCAGAGCGAGGAGAAACTATTGTGGTGGAGGATATATCCACTGACCCCAGGGTAACCAGACCGGTTGTGAGCGAGGAAGGGTTAGTAGCTTTTGTCAGCGTGCCTTTATTGTCCAAGGAGAAGGTTATCGGGGTATTAAACATTGGCAATCGAAGATCCACGCTCTTTCCCCAACAAGAGATCCAATTATTGAATGCCATGGCTAATCAACTGGGAATCGCAGTTGAAAATGCTCGACTATACGAGGAGCTCCAGCTCAAAGAGCATGCCCACGCGGACTTGCTACGGCAAACCATTATAAGTCAGGAAGACGAGCGCCGCCGCGTAGCCCGTGAGCTCCACGACGTAACCAGCCAGGCCCTGGCGACTCTGGCCACTCGTCTGGAATCTCTGGTTGCTGTGCTCGGACCAGATCTCAAAAAGGCCGAGCCCAAACTGGAAGGGATGAAGGCGTTGCTGTCGGCCACATCCAAGGAGGTCCATCGGCTCATTTACGATCTGAGACCCAGTCAGCTTGATGATCTGGGTCTACCTGCCGCTCTACGGTCTTGTGCTTACGATTGCCTGGAATCAGCGGGGATAGAGGTACATATGGAGGCCGTCGGTCAGGAGAAGAGGTTACCTCCGCAGGTGGAGATAACGGTTTTTCGCATCGCTCAGGAAGCAATCGCCAACGTTGGACACCACGCTCAGGCTGAGAGTGTTTTCATAAGTCTGGAGTTTAAGGATAATTCTGTTGCCCTCCAAGTAGAAGACGATGGTATTGGCTTCGACTTCTCGAAGGAAATGGATTCAGCCGACACCGAACGCCATATGGGTCTGCTGGGAATGAAGGAACGCGCGGATCTCATGCACGGGACTTTGACTATTGAAACCCGGCCGGGTTACGGAACCAAGGTGGCAGCGCAAATCCCGATACCCGCGGAGGAAAGCGATGACCAAAATAAAAATACTAATAGTTGACGATCACGCCATGTTCAGAGAAGGCGTCCGCGCACTGTTGCAAGGTTATGACGACATGGACATAGTAGGAGAGGCAAAAGATGGCAGGGAAGCCATTGAAATGATACACCAGCTCGCTCCTGATGTGGTACTTATGGACGTCTCCATGCCAATTATGAATGGGCCCGAAGCTACAAGGCGAATTCACAAGGAGATGCCCGATGCAAAGGTGCTGGCGCTTACACAATATGATGATAGAGAGTACGTTCTCTCGATGCTCAAGGCTGGAGCCAAGGGCTACATATCAAAGACGGCTACCGCATCAGAGCTTGTTTCCGCTATCCGTGTAATCCACAAAGGGAGTTCTTTCTTGCATCCCTCCGCGGCCACATCATTGATCGGCGAATATCTGACACAAGTCCCCGGGCAAAAGGATGAGTACGAACGCCTGACGGCGAGGGAAAGAGAAGTGCTTCAGCTTGTTGCCGAGGGACGCACCAATCAAGATATTGCCGAGATGCTCTTCATAAGCATAAAAACTGTGCTCAGGCACAGGACAAGCATTATGGAGAAATTGGGTTTCCAGAATCGTACCGAGCTGATAAAGTATGCCATTGGCAGGGGACTCATAGAGATGCCGCGAAAAGTCTGAGACGGTCCACGGCATCGTTTATCGTCAACCATGAAAGGGCTTCCTCAGGAAAGCTCTTCAGTTTATAAAATGCGACTTTTTTCCCCAACTTTTGAGAATTTTGCCCATTGAAACTGGGACATTATTCTTCTTTCTTTCCAGCTTCGTTTGTCCCATACTATAGGCCGAATTGCCCATGGACATTGCGACATTGTCTTACTCTCCGTCCACACGCGTCTACCTCATACCCCGGGAAGAATTGACACGCAAATTGCGTGAATTCTTTGGCGTTTGCTCCCAGAAAAAAGTAAGATTTTAGATAGTTGTTGATGAAAAGAGGGCCGTAGCATGACACAAAAGGTTTTTGATCTTTCACGAGATATGCTCGACAATGCGTTCGCCGGGTTAGTCGCTCCTGATCGAGAAAAGTTACTAACCTGCATCCAATGCGGGACATGTACCGCCTCGTGCCCCACCGCGTATGCCATGGATTATACCCCTCGCCAGCTATGGCGGCTGATTCAACTCGGCTTAAAGGAGGAGGTCCTGACAAGTAACAGCTTCTGGCTGTGCACGGCATGCTATGCTTGTACGCTGCGCTGTCTACGAGGTATTGCCTGCACTGAGACAATGTCAACATTGAAGAGAATGGCAGTCAGCGAAGGGCTGGAAAAGCATAGCGCCAGTGCGCGTTTTTATGAGGCGTTCAGAGACACCGTTCGTCGTCATGGTCGCCTTCACGAAGTTGAGCTTATGACTACGTTTTTCGGTAGAGCCAGGCAGGGACTGCAGATGCTTGGATACGCCAGGTTGGGTTTCACCCTCTGGCGCAAAGGAAAGGTCCCGCTGAGTTCGTCTACTTCAAATATCAAGAGACTAGATCAAATCGAAGCCATCTACCGGAAGGTAGAAGAACTGGAGGCAAAGCCATGAAGTACTCGTATATGCCAGGCTGCAGCCTTCTTTCCACTGCCCGTGGATATGATACATCGGCCAGGGCAGTAATGAGAGAACTGGGCCATGAACTCGTGGAACTGGATGATTGGAATTGCTGTGGAGCCAATGCTATTGAGTCGGTCAGTTTCCTTCTCTCTCTGGCGTTGCCGGCTCGTAATCTGGCTCTGGCGGAAATGGAAGATAGAGACTTAGTAACCAGTTGCAGCTCTTGCTTCCTGAATCACTTCAAGGTGGAGCAGCGCCTGCAAAGAGAGCCGGCTATGCGGAGTAAATTGGATGAAGTTTTGGGGACGATAGGGTTGAAATACCAGGGAAGATGCCGCGTGCGTCATTTGTTGGATGTGGTGGCCAATGACATAGGAACGGAAGCGGTAAAGAGCAGAGTGAAGAGGAAGCTATCAGGCATGAAGGTGGTGCCCTATTACGGCTGTCAGACAGTGAGGCCTTACGGGGAATACGACGGGCCTTATCTGCCCACGTCTATGGACCGACTGATTGAAGCGATTGGTGCTGATCCCTTCCCCTATTTGTGGAAGACGACTTGCTGCGGTGGAGTTTTGATGACGACGGACAAGCCTATCGGGTCCAAGCTGGTAGGTGCGCTCCTCAACGATGCAGAAGGTGCGGACTGCATTGTAACCGTTTGCCCTATGTGTCAGATGAACTTGGATGCCTACCAGGGAGAAGTAACAGAGCACACCGGGCGACATACTCGTATCCCCGTTCTATTTCTTACGCAACTGCTCGGACTGGCCTTTGGACTTCCCGATGAGGACCTTCTGCTTGATCAGAATATCGTTCCTGTGTCTGGTCTGCTCCGTCAGTTCGAACTAGTATCACTCAGAGGTGAAAAATGATTCAGCCAGAAGTGAAAGTGGGCGTCTATATCTGCCACTGTGGCATCAATATTGCAGCCACGGTGGACGTGGAAGCGGTAACAGCTTTCGCCGCTACATTGGATAATGTGGCGGTGGCACGGCACAACCAGTTCACCTGTTCTGAACCGGGGCAAGAGAGTATCAAGAAGGATATTCGCGAACTCGGCCTTAACCGCGTGGTTGTGGCCTCATGTTCCCCGCGAATGCACGAAGTGACCTTTCAGAGGGTACTTCAGGATACCGGCCTGAATCCCTACTATTTTGAAATGGCTAATATCAGGGAGCAATGCTCCTGGATTACGACCGATATAGACAAAGCAACAGAGAAAGCCAAGAGATTGATCCAAGGGGCCGTGGCCCGTGTTGTCTGGCACGAACCGTTGGAGGCCCGTGAGGCGCCGGTTGCGCCCAAGGCCCTGGTGGTGGGCGGTGGCATCGCCGGTATCCAGGCGGCCCTCTCCATTGCCGATGCGGGCTACCATGTCTACCTTGTGGAACGAGAACCTTCTATTGGTGGGCGAATGGCACAGCTTGACAAGACTTTTCCCACTCTCGATTGTTCCGCTTGTATACTGACTCCTAAAATGGTCTCGGTGGCACGCCACCCTAACATCAGCCTCTTGAGTTATAGTGAGGTATCGAGCGTCTCCGGGTATGTCGGCAACTTCAAAGTAACCGTTACTAAGAAGCCGAGATATGTTGACATGAAGACCTGCACCGGCTGCGGGGAATGCGTCAAGGTTTGTCCTGTACAGGTGCCGAGTGAGTTCGATATGGCACTGGCCAAGAGGAACGCAATCTATCGCCCTTTTGCTCAGGCGGTGCCCAGTGCCTTTGTTATCGATAAGAAAAAGTCTCCCTGTAAACTAACGTGTCCCGCTCACATTCATGTGCAGGGATATATCGCGCTTATCGCTCAGGGCAAGTTCAACGAGGCCCTGGACCTTGTCAGAGAAGAGATTCCTTTCGCGTCAGTTTGCGGCAGAGTATGCACCCACCCCTGTGAAGATGAGTGCAAACGCAAACTGGTGGATGAGCCTATTGCCATTGCCGCTCTCAAAAGATTCGCTGCTGACAACGCAAGCGAGGAGAAGCCTCTCGCACCCGTGCCGAGAACAAGAAAAGAGAAGGTGGCCATTGTGGGGTCAGGTCCGGCAGGACTTGCTGCCGCCTACGATTTGGTGAGAATGGGATACGGAGTTACCGTTTTTGAGGCCATGCCGAAAGCCGGAGGCATGCTGGCAGTAGGCATTCCTGAGTACCGTCTTCCCAAAGACATCCTGAGCAAGGAAATCGATGCTATTCAGAAACTCGGCGTTGATATTAAACTTAACAAACGGGTTAATGACGTCAAGTCCTTGCTCCAAGAAGGGTATAAGGCGGTATTTATTGGCACCGGGGCGCATAAAGGAAGCGGTATGGAGATCCCGGGTAAAGACCTGAAAGGTGTCTACGATGCAATTGACTTTTTGAGAGAAGCCAACCTGGGCAATGACGTGGTTGTGGGCAAAAGGGTAGCAGTTATCGGAGGCGGCAACTCAGCCATCGATGCCGCCAGAATGGCTTTGCGGAAAGATGCCGGGTCGGTGAAGATACTCTATCGACGTGAAAGAAAGGACATGCCGGCGATAGTTGATGAGGTGGAGTGTGCCGAGGCAGAAGGAATACAAATTCAGTTTCTTACAACCCCAACAAAGATCCTGGGCAAGAACGGAAAGATTACGGGCCTTGAGTGCATCCGCATGGAACTGAAGGCACCTGACAGCAGTGGGCGGGGAACTCCCCATCCTATTCCTGGTACGGAATATGCCGTGGAAGCGGATACCGTTATCTTTGCCGTTGGCCAATTGCCTGACCTGCAGTTCATCTCTCAGGCCAAGGGCCTATTGGTGACCAAACAAAACACTCTGGCCGTCGACCCGGATACCCTTCAAACCGAATTGCCAGGGGTTTTCGCTGGAGGCGATGTGGTTCGGACGGCTGGCACAGTTATTGATGCTATTGCCGCTGGCAAGAAAGCAGCAGTTTCCATCGACCGATATTGCCAGGGCTGCGACTTGAAAAAAGGCAGGGCCGATGAGGCTGTGCAGGCAGCGGATATTCCGGTTACTATCCCTGCCGACATTCAGAAGGCGCCACGAGCAATTATGCCGGAGCTTCCGGTCAAAGACAGAAGGGGCAATCTTAGAGAGGTGGCTCTAGGGCTCACTAAAGAGATGGCCATTGCGGAGGCTCAGCGGTGTCTGAGTTGTGCCGTATGTTCCGAGTGCCGGCAATGCGAAGTAGTTTGCCTACCCAAGTGTATCAATCACGATATGAAAGAGGAACAGATAGAACTGGAAGTAGGAGCTATTTTGATGGCTACGGGACACGATTTCTTCCACGCGCCCTTGCTGCCGCAGTATAACTACGGACGTTTCCCGAACATCATCGAAAGCATGGAATTCGAGCGTCTTTGCTCCGCCAGCGGCCCCACGGGTGGCAAGGTCGTCCTGGCTAACGGCAAGATGCCTGAGTCTGTGGCCATAATCCATTGCGTGGGCAGCCGGGACTCTCATGCCAACACTTACTGCTCTAAAGTATGCTGCATGCATGCTATGAAACAGGCCCACCTGGTGAAAGAAAAGACGGGCGCTCAAGTCTACGAACTATATACTGATATCCGTGCCTCCGGAAAAGGGTACGAGGAATTCTATGAGCGAGTGCAACGAGAAGGCGTGTTCTTTATCCGCGGGCGTGGTGCCGAGGTAGTGATGCACAAAGGTAAGCTCGTGGTCAAGGCAGAGGATACCGGCCTGGGGCGACCCATTACACTGCCCGTCGACCTGGTTATTCTGAGCACAGGCATGACTCCACGCCAGGATAGCGAAGCAGCGGCAAGGACTTTCGGCATAACTCGCGACCGACACGGCTTCTTTCTGGAGGCCCACCTCAAGCTGAGACCCTTCCACTCTAACACTGATGGCATCTTCCTGGCAGGAACATGCCAGGCGCCGCGGGATATCCCGGATACGATAGCCCATGCCAATGCCGCCGCGGCCGAAGCACTTTCGCTCTTGTCTCGTGGCACTGTTTTGATCGAACCTCTGGTAGCTGAGATCGACTCCAAGCGATGCTCCGCTTGTCGCGTTTGCCTGGCACTCTGTCCCTACCAGGCTATCAGCGTGAAGACCATAAGCGAAAACGGCAAAGAGGTGATTGTATCAGAAGTTAACGAGGCACTTTGTAAGGGCTGCGGCGTGTGTGCGGCAGCTTGCCCGTCGGGTGCTATCACGGCTAAACATTTCACCGATAAGCAAATCATTGCTCAGATTGAGGGCATATTAGCCAGCGTGAGCTAGGAGGATACTTTATGGCTGAACAATTTGAACCTAGAATCATTGGTTTTCTCTGCAACTGGTGCGCTTACAGCGGGGCTGACCTGGCAGGGACATCACGCCTCCGCTATCCGACAAACGTGGACATCATTCGCGTGATGTGCAGCGGGCGAGTGGAGCCAAGCTTCATCCTCAGAGCCTTCAGTGCAGGGGCAGATGGTGTCCTCGTCTGCGGCTGACATCCCGGTGAATGTCATTACCTGGAAGGTAATGCAAAAGCAGCCCTCAGGATACCCTTTCTTAAGCAGCTATTACCTCAGTTTGGAATTGAGCCGGAGCGGTTGCGCCTCGATTGGATTTCGGCTTCGGAGGGAGAACGCTTTGCCAAACTGGTTAATGAAATGACGGCTCAGATCAGGGAACTCGGCCCTCTTCGCCTTGCCGACAACTTGGACAGCGTCCTGGATAAAGTAGATGAGCTTCCTGAAATGGCGTTATCCAAAAGTCAAGGGGTGTCATAATGAGCAAGCTCAAATTAGCTCTTTACTGGGCAGCCAGCTGCGGCGGTTGCGAGATAGCTCAGCTCCAGATCGGTGATAAGATACTCAAATTGGCCGAAGTTGCCGACATTGTCTTCTGGCCTGTGGCCATAGACGCCAAGTACAAAGATGTTGAAGCTATGCCAGAAAAGAGCATAGATGTCTGTTTGTTCAACGGAGGCATCAGAAATTCAGAGCAAGAACACATGGCCAAAATGCTCCGCGAAAAATCCAAGGTGATGATCGCCTACGGCGCCTGTGCCTACGAGGGCGGTATCCCCGGGTTAGCAAATCTATTCAACCGAGAAAAAATCTTTCAGCGAGTTTATGGGGAAACACCATCAACGGATAACAAAGAGATGATTTCCCCGCAGACCAGGTGCAGTGTGCCTGAGGGCGAACTGACTATCCCCGAATTCTATGATACAGTCCGCAGTCTGCGCCAAACAGTTGACGTGGACTACGTGATCCCCGGTTGCCCCCCAGAGGCAAAGACAACCTGGCTTGCCCTTGAAGCTTTGATCCAAGGCAATCTGCCGCCGAAAGGGACAGTGATCAGCCACAATACTAAAGCGGTATGTGATGATTGTCCACGCAAGAGGGATGTAAAAAAGGTCAAGAAGTTCTATCGGACGTTTCAGATCGTCCCGGAACCTGAGATATGCCTTCTGGAGCAGGGGCTTCTCTGTGCCGGCGCGGCCACCCGCGGTGGCTGTGATGCTTTTTGCCCCCAGGCTAACATGCCCTGCACTGGCTGCTACGGACCGGTGGAGGGAGTCGCTGACCAGGGGACTCATTTCTTCGGCGCTGTGGCTTCCATTATTGATTCCAGCGATCCAGGAGAGGTTCAAAAAATAATTGAGGGTATTCCCGATCCTGTAGGCACGTTCTATCGCTATTGCCTGCCGGATTCTCCATTAAGAAAGGCAAGGATACACTAAAGATGAAAAAGATAACCATAGATCCAATAACCAGACTGGAAGGTCACGGTAAGATAGAGATTTTCCTCAATGACGCTGGTGAGGTCGAGAATTCTTACTTTCAGGTTCCTGAACTCAGGGGCTTTGAAAAGTTCGCTGAAGGTCGCCTGGCTGAGGATATGCCCCAGATAACCCAGAGAATATGCGGCGTCTGCCCGGAGGCCCACCATATCGCCTCGGCAAAGACACTGGATGACCTTTTCCATGTCGACCCCCCAAGCCCAGCAAAGAAACTCCGCGAGCTTCTTTACAGCTCCTTCTATGTAACCGACCACACCACCCATTTCTATATCCTTGGCGGTCCCGATTTCGTCATGGGCCCGGAGGCTCCCGTTGCCGAACGCAACATCCTGGGAGTCATTGCCAAGGTAGGTATGGAACTGGCCGGGGCGGTGATCAAGACCCGCATGCAAAACCATCATGTCATCCAGATGCTTGGCGGTAGAGCCGTTCATCCCGTCTTCGGTTTGCCCGGCGGCGTCAGCAAGGGTCTCAACGAAGAGGAAAGGAAAGAGATAGAACAAACCGCCAAGGAATCTGTGGAATTTGCCAAGCTGTCTCTGAAGGTCTTCGATGATATCGTCCTGAAGAACAAAGCCTATGTCGATATGATTCTCAGCGATGCCTATACTCACCGTACATATTACATGGGCCTGGTAGACCAGAATAATAAGGTCAACTTCTATGATGGCAAGGTTAGAGTAGTGGATCCTGATGGCAAAGAGTTTGCCAAGTATGCACCGAAAGAATACCTTGACCATATTGCCGAACACGTCGAGCCGTGGACCTATATGAAGATTGCCTTTTCTCAAGAAAGTCGGCTGGAAGGGTTTTGTAGACGGCAAGGACAGCGGTGTTTTTCGGGTCACTCCACTATCTCGGCTCAATGCTTCTGATGGTATGGCGACTCCTTTAGCCCAGGAAGCCTACGAGAAATTTTATTCTACTTTGGGTGGCAAGCCGGTTCACCATACTTTAGCCACTCATTGGGCTCGCCTGGTTGAGCTTCTCTATGCCGCCGAGAGGATCTTGGCTTAGCCAAGACCCTGAAATTACCAGCCCCAACATTCGCACGATTCCCACAGCTACCCCTGATGAAGGTGTCGGCATCGTTGAAGCTCCCAGAGGTACACTGATTCATCACTATATCACCGATGAAAAAGGAATAATTAAAAAAGCGAATTTGATTGTGGCTACCGTGAACAATGCGGCTGCCATTAATATGTCCGTGAACAAGGCAGCCATAGCACTGATCAAACCGGGAAAGGAGATTACCGAAGGGGCTGCTTAACCAGATTGAGATGGCCTGGCGTCCCTACGACCCTTGCTTCGGTTGTGCTACTCACGCTCTCCCTGGACAGGCACCTGTCGAGGTAGTGATATACAACCGCGACGGCAGGGAAATACAACGGCTAAGTCAGAGAAGCGCACCTCAGAGATAACCCCACCTAAATACTGTAAGCTTGTCTCCTGAACAATCCACTAAGCAAATGTAAAGTGGGCGATAGTGGATTTGAACCACTGACCCCCTGCGTGTAAAGCAGGTGCTCTAACCGCTGAGCTAATCGCCCTTATGGCACGCCTGGTGGGATTTGAACCCACGACCTCAGCCTCCGCAGGGCTGCGCTCTATCCGCTGAGCTACAGGCGCACGTGGTGCCGAAGGAGGGATTTGAACCCTCATGTCCTTACGGACACTACGCCCTGAACGTAGCGCGTCTGCCATTCCGCCACTTCGGCGTGGGCAGTACTGGATTTGAA
>CAVVVB010000009.1:0-28780 GCA_963751585.1 uncultured Chloroflexia bacterium
TATCAGAGAGGGAGATACCTGCTTTAATTCAGCGCGCTGGCGCGTATCCTGAGATTGTAGGACCGACACCTGAGTCGGTAACTCGTGCCGACAGAGCACAGCCTTTCAGCATGAGGGATAAGCTCTTCGACAGATCGAATGGGGCTATCCGGCTTGTCCCGTTTGCGGCACCGAGGTGGTGCCAAACCCGAGAACGAGGTCATGTACTACTGCCCCAACGCCGCCTGCCCGGCCCAGCAGCAGGAGCGGCTGGAGCACTTCGCCTCGCGCGGGGCCATGGACATCCGCGGCCTGGGCGAGAAGATGATAACCCTCCTGCTCGGAAGCTCACCTGATGAAGAGCCCTGAAAATTCTATCTACCTCTGACAAGGCGCGAACACTTATCAGCTGAGCGGCTGGGCGAAAAGTCGGTGACAAGCTGCTGGACGAGATTGAGGCCAGCAAGGCGCGCCCCCTGCCGCGCCTCTCAACGCCCTCGGCATCCGCCACGTGGGCGAGGAGACGGCGGACCTACTCGCAAGGCACTTCGGTAGCCTGGAAAGATTAGCCAGCGCCTCCCAAGACGAACTGATGAGTGTTCCTTCGATCGGCGGCAAGATTGCCGCCAGCATCGTCGCCTTTTTCAAGAACGAGGGGAACCAGAGAATCATCGCCAAGCTCAAAGAGGCCGGGGTCAAACTCAGGCCGAGGTCAGTCAAACGAAGGTCGGACTCAAACCCTGGCCGGCCAGGAGTTCGTCATCACCGGCAAGCTGGAAAAGTTCAGCCGCGAGACGGCGGAGGAAATAATCCGCGCTCAGGGCGGCACCGCCAAGAGCGACGTCACCAAGAGGACCAGCTATCTGGTGGTGGGGCTGGAGCCGGGCAGCAAGCTGGCCAAAGCCCGTAGGCTGGGCACTAAAATTCCGAAGCGAGACCAGCTCCGCAATGCTGGGGCAAAAATAGAAAGTAAGAGGCACATGGCCGAAATCCACCCCTGAACGGCATCCGCTACAACACCAAGATGGTCAAGGACCTGGCGGAGGTCATCTGCCCGCCTTACGACATCATCTCCCCGCAGCAGCAGGGCGAGCTTTATCAGCGCAGCCCCCACAATTTCGTGCGCATCGAGTACGGCATGGAAATGCCGCAGGACTCGAGCTCGGACAACCGGTACCTGCGCGGCGGCGGCCTTCCTGGAACAGTGGCTCAAAGAGGGCGTGCTGACGGCGACAGCCGCCGTCCATCTATATCGACGACCATTATTTACGCATAAGGGGAAAGAGTGGAGACGCCGAGGGATAATGGTGCGGGTCAGGCTGGAGGAGTGGGACCGTATGGTGGTGCGCCCGCACGAGGGCACCCTCGCCGGGCCCAGGAGCGACCGCATCAACCTCATAGGGGCGCTCGGGGCCAATACCAGCCCGATCCTCTCCATGTACGAGGACAGCGACAAGACCATGCATCAGGTGTTGTCCCGCGCTACCGCCGCAGGCCGTCGGTGCGCGGCGCAGCTCGAGGGCGAGAGACACGAACTGCGGGCCGTTACCCGGGCTGATGAGCCGAACCAGATAATATCCGCTCTCGTGAATGAACCTATTTATATAGCAGACGGCCACCACCGCTACGAGAGCGCCCTGGTCTATCAGCGCGAGCAGACGGCACTTCACCCCGATGCCGAACACGATGCCGCCTTCAACTTCGTCATGATGACGCTGGTGGCCTTCGACGACCCCGGCCTGCTCATCCTGCCGCCGCACCGCCTGCTGCGCGGCCTGAGCCAGTCCAAGCTGGAGAACTCAAATCCGAACTGCCGTCTTTCTTCGAGGTGGAAAAACTGCCGCTCAAGGATGCAGACACCTGGCGAAGCTCGACAAGTGGCAGTCGGAAGAGGACAAGTCTGCGGCTAGTGGTATTCGGGCTGGATGGCGATAAGTTCCTGATGCTCACGCTGCGCGATTTAGAGGCGGCGTCCAGATTCATGCCCAGCTTCCACACCGATATTTACAAGAAGCTGGACGTGAGCCTGGTGGACCATATCATCCTGGAGGAGATGCTGGGGATAAAGCCGGAGGGCGATGCCGGTATCGCCTTCAACTACGACCGCGAGGACTCTGTTAAGAAGGTGCAGTCCGGCGAGTTCCAACTGGCTTTCATCATCAAGCCGGTGCGCCCGGAGACCATCAAGGCCATCTCCGACGCCTCCGACCGCATGCCGCGCAAGACCACCTATTTCTATCCCAAACTGCCGAGCGGGCTGGTGGTCAACCGGCTGGTCTGACCTTGGGGCGAGTAATTAGATGGTTTTCTTGATTTCCTCGTAGGCGGCTTTGTCTATTTCGCCCTTGGCATAGCGCTCTCTGGCTATGTCCAGGGCATTCCCGCCTCCCTTTTTACGAGTAAAGAAACGGACCCACTGAACTACTATCCAGATGAGTCCCACCCACATGCCGATTATCATCAGCACGATAACAATTTCCATCGGTCCAATTGCTCCAAAATGTATCATGGCATCACCTCTTGGTTTCCTACAGTATAGTCTTCCTGATGTCCTCAAACTCAGACTTGGATATTTCACCCCTGGCATAGCGTTCACGAGCGTTATCCAGTGGGGTTGAAGCCCCTTGGCCGCTGCGATTCAACCGCCTGACAATCCAAACAATTAATGAAACCAATCCCAAGATGGTTAGGGCAAGTATCGATAAGTTAAAAATAAATGCCAAAAACAACGGCCAGCTGGTATAGAATTCTCCAATACGAATCATGTCGCCTCCTACTATTTTTTCTCAGGCGATATTATCATAGAGCTGAACTGTAAAATATCTCATCTCCAGCCGCGTTTCATGCCGTAACTTGTAAACAAAAACCCGGTCATGACTAAATATAATCCAGCGCCGAGATAGAATACCGTCATAGAAAACATATTCGTGCTGGCAAATCCAAAATTGCCAGGGGCTTTACCCCAAGAAATTGATAGATAACCGTCTGCGCCAAGACTCCGATTGCGATGATTCCCACCGGAAACGGATTTCTGGCTGTCAACCAGCCAAATAATGAGAGCAGGGTGATCAGAAAGACGTTTACCAATCCGGCAAAAAGAAAATCGGGCAACGGATTACCGGATAGTCGGTCGAACATGAGAATTAACTCTGCGCCGAACATGAGCAGTATACCGGCCAGCATAAACTTAAAATACCTGTTCATTCTTCACTCCTAGTCAATTCATATCCGCCTAATGCTATTTTATAGTCTTCTTGATGTCCTCGAACTCGGCCTGTGATATTTCACCCCTGGCATAGCGTTCTTTAGCCATGCCGAGAGCGTCATCATTCTTTCGGCTGTAGTATTTGACCCATTGAAAAATTACCCAGATTGGGCCGCCGAAGACCAACAACATTATCCCTAGGATTTCTAAAAAGCCCCACCCTGAGATACCTTCAAATGGCATATGCTTCTCCTGATGGCTAATTTGACTTTAATTATACTCGCACTGCACAAAGATCGACTATTTCTACCTCAAGGGTAATTTATGGCACCTGGAAATGAAAAATCCATGGCCCGGTAACTCTCTTCGTGTCGTTCTCACTGTTATTTTGAATTTGCTGGTCGCTGTGCATGGGCGGATATACCAATTCATTCACTGTTACCGTCCATTCGCCGGATTGGGAAGTGAAATCGCCGGCAAAGTAATCCTCGTGGTATGTCCCTGTGTCATGCCCGAGATTATCTTTCACCGAACTACCATCCGAGAAGTTAATGGATGCTAGGGGGATTGCTCTGCTGCCTCGTTCGTCGCTGGCAGGGTAAACCTGAATCACTGCGCGCGTGGCCCAGGGGCTGACTATAATCTTTTCGAGAGTAATGGTTACTCCCGATGTTTCAGTTGTCTGTCCTATGCTGATAATCTTCCCACCGTGGGAAGCAACGCTGAAATCGAAAGCAAATGATCCGACTACGTTTTGACCTTCTTTGGCTGTTGCGCTATCCGTTACGGCAATTGTTAGCTCTAAATCCAGTTCTGAAGGCATCCCCTGCATGGCGGCGGCATCGAAAGAATATACGCATGCGTTGCGTTCGGATGGCTGCCAATCGCCGATTACCAGATCGGACTTTGGCACACCGATAAGGCTGGTAAGACCCGAAAGATTTTGTCCTTCCGTCGTCGATAAGTTAATATCGCTTATGTAGTAGTTATGTTTGGGGCCGCTTATCGTAAATCCCACCAACACTACATTTGCGTCCGCATAGGCGCGCTCAAGCCTGACCGTAATCCCATTGGTGGTCTGTTCTAAATCGTATACCTGGGCTAATCCGGCTTCACTGATACCAGGGGCCATCTTACTGAAGTAATCCCTTCCGAGCAGTGTTGCGCTGTAGACTGTTCCCCCCATTAGTAACAGAGCTACAGGGACGAGAGCCAGGCCCAGCCGCGTTTTCGGCCAAAAACCAAAGCGGGGTGAGCGCGGCCGCTTTGTGATAACGCCCGTAACTATTTTGCTCCACCATCCTGCAGAAAGCTCTGCCCTCTGTACCTCTCTCTGAAAATAATAACGAAGCTCTTGTTCCAGGTTTTCTCCGTACATGATGTTACTTCCTCCCCTCATACTTATTGCTGTCGCTAAGGATTTCACCCAGATGATTCAGTGCTCTGCTGATGCGGGATTTAACCGTACCTTCTCGTATAGATGTGGCTGCCGCAATTTCGGGAATGGTTAAGTCGGCGAAGTAGCGCAGAACGACCACCTCTTTTTGCTCAGGCGGTAATGTCAAGAGCGCTCGCCTCAAAGCATGGTGGTTTTCGCTGTTAATCAATATCTGGTCTGCGTTGTAATCATCCGTCAGTTCAGTCGCCTGCTCCAAAGGCACGGTCGTCACGCGTTTCTTTCTGAATTGATGTTTTACCTCATTTACCAGTATCTGCATCAGCCAGGGTTTGACTCTGCTGTAGTCACGCAGAGACGAGATATGCTGCCACATTTTCAGGATTGTTTCCTGCACTACTTCTTCGGCTGCCTGGCGGTCTCGCACCATTAGATATGCTGTCCCGAACAACGCACTCCTGTATTGCTCGATGAGAAAACGAAAGGCTTCTCCGTCTCCTTGTTGGCAATGACGGATGAGTTCTTGCTCGGAAAATACTGGTTTATTCACTATGGGAGCGCTCCTCATACAATATGATGCGACTTTAAGCCGAAACGTTCCATCATTATGGGGAAAATTTAGATAAATAAGCGGTTAGCAGAGAAATTTACCCGCTAACCGCATACAGTGTCAATCTATTTTTATCCCAAGCTGCCGAGCGGACTGGTGGTCAACCGTCTGGTTTGAGATTGCTTTAAGCCCTCCTGATTTTCAGCAAGGCTCTTCTCGACGCGAACGCATACTGTTTCAGAACTTCAAGGCTTTTGGATTAGCGCTCGTTTGTTTTAATAGGGAGAGATCCTGCAAGAGGGGGGCGCGATAGCGCCCACCCTCTTAATTAAATTCCCCTTCCCGATGGGAGAAGGATTGGATACAATTAATACATTTAGTTCTGCCACTAACTCTATTCGTCTCGTTCTTGTAAGGAAGTTAGCGAAACCCTGTAGACGACACAGAGTTCATACATTTCAAGGACAAAGTCCGCAACGGCCACTTAGGATTAGATTTCGCAAGCGGGCGTCTGGGGAGAGGCAATCGACAAAGCTGCTTGATGATTTGTAGAACGCGTGGGCGGCACTGGAGAGTTTTTTCATCTCTGGGTTTGAAATTGAACCAGCGGCCAGTTTCTTGTGAAGGCTGGCAACGGGACCCAATTCATCAGGGTTTTTGGTTCGGCCAATCCACCAGTTCCCAAGCTGTAGACAGTAGAAGGTAATACCGTTTTCTATGTATTCTCGTGGCGAATACGAAAAGCCCAGGCCACTAGAACCGCGTATTTTGTGGTATCCGTCCACTAGTAAAGATTCAGCCATGGAATTAATATCCGTTTCACTCACAGTGTTGATTTCAGCTCTTATTCTCGTCCTGATAGAATCATAGGCTTTGTGGCAGGCCTGCCGGTAATCATACATCGCCTTTGCGGTTTCATCAAGAAAGACCCAGCAATCATGTCCCGCCAGGTGCTGCTGGAACCATGGAAATAAATACACCGTACGTTAGTGAAAAATACCCCTTCAAGTCTGTTTGTTTTTGCTGTGTAGGCATCGGGCCTTCTGCCGGTAGCCGAACTTCTTTGTCGGGAAAATCAATCTTAAAGCTGCTTCTAAGCTCTTTGCCATAACCGAGTAACTCATCCACGTGGATTCTCATTTCAGAATCAGTCAGCCCTCTAGATTGTGGTTGAATGCGATCTGGTATGTCTACAGGCAAACCATTATGTTTGCGAAGTTCCCTCCGATAGCCTTGAACCTTATCAGGCAATTCCACCGCTATTTCCGCTGGTAGTTCAAGTAGCTCTTGGCCCACTCTCTTAATGGTAGCCTTATCCAAATGATTCTTTTTGTCTATCTCGATTTCAATTTGTGCAATGCTTTTACCTAATGCCATTTGCTCCCAGATTTGCTTCCTTAAATCCATAGGAACATTAGTCTTGGTCCACCCCGGCCTCAAATGCCTATTTGTCATCAATTACCCTCAAAACTTCAGCGAAACTTCCGCCAAACTTATCACCTATTTGAACCCGAAAATCCTAATCTTGATTATATCAAATTAGTTCGTCATCTTGTGAAAGTCTGAAAAAGCAAATGTCTCCGATGGAGTGTAAGAGGAAGCAATCTAAGTCGATGACAGTTACGATTATCGGCATTCAATCGCCGGATGCGGAGCAGCGGATAAGTGCTGCCTTTGGCCTTATCTTTGGCAGCAGGGATTTAGTCCCAAAAGACGCCAGCGATATGTCGGTTATACGAGGAAGAAAAAATGAGAAACCCGCAATCGAAAAAACAGTCAAAAAACAAGAATGATCCGAAGGTAAAAGCTGACTCGCGGCAATTTTCTTCAATCAGCCTCTCAACAAGCTGTGATCGTTCGAGCGACTTGGTGAAAAACCCACCATACAAAGCCTATCTTGAAATGGCGGATGTGAATGCTTTAGAAGAGGCAGCAACCAATAAGAGGGACCGCCTCATTATTCGACTTCTGTCTCGTTTGGGTTGCAGGGTGTCTGAGGCTTTGGGAATAGCCGTGCAGGACATCGACTTCGCTGCCGGCACCGTGAGTATTCAGCACTTGAAGAAAAAGTTAAATTTATCCTGCCCTGATTGTGGCACCAGGTTGAGCAAGAGCCACGTCTTCTGTCCTGGCTGTAGCAAGAGAGTGGACAAAGTGGTGGCCAAAGAGCTCGAACATAAACACCAGCGAGTACTGCCTCTCGATGAACGTAGTCTTAAGCTGCTCAAGGAATACATCGACCAGGGCGGACCGGTCGAGAAAGATGGCAAGAGGCTTCTTTTTGGGATTAAGCGCGGACGTGTCAATCAGATACTCGAAGAATTGGCTGAAAGAATCGGACTACCTAAAATCATCAACCCTGAGACCGGCAAACTCCATAATGTCAGCCCCTCACAAATTTCGGGATGCCTTCGCCGTCAACGCCGGTCAAGCATCGATGACTCAGGAGATGGCCTGAGGATGCTTGCAGGAACACTCGGCCATCAGAACTTCAACACAACGGCAAAATACCGCAAAGTGGCCGGTGAAGAACTCAAGCGTTGGTACGATGGGCTATGGGAGGAGGGCGATGGCCACCGACCTTCTTAAACCCAGGCGAGGCGGCTTCCTAAGGGCCTTCGGCTGCGGGGAGTTTATCAGGGACTACCTTGCGGGTAATGGTCCCTACGGAGCAAGAGCAATAGACTCATCTATCGGGGCCTGCCAGGCGGATATATTCTACGAATACAAAATGGCTCTAATCCGGGAAACAGCCCTGGATAGAGCCGTAAGGCTAGAAGAAAAGCAGGCGAAACGAGAGAAACGGCCCATCAATCCTGAGAATATCCAATCGCTATCTGAGAAGTCGTTAAGCGCCTACCTTATAAGTCCCACGGCTGCCGCTACTCTTCTTTCGTCGTTACTTCTCCATGTTGCAAAGGCTGGGTTGGGTGGAACCCACCGGCAATGAAGAGCCCTCTGCCTTCCAGCCCAACTATGCCAAAGGCCAGCCCAGGAGGTACTACAGCCTGACCACCAGAGGGCTCGCCGCGCCTCCGGAGCTCTGGGCCAATCCCCAGCGGGCCCTCGGCCTCCGCTAGCCCGCTGCCCTACCCTCCTTCAAGGCTGATTTACCCTCTCCTCCCCAAAACCCTTAGGAAACCCCGTGACGCTTCACCTAATGCCCTTTCAGCCCCTCTAAGACCCAAAGACGAGGTAATCATCCCGTCCTTCACTCCTGAACAAACGCCCTGGCTCGGAAACGAAATGTACAATCGCTCCCGCTCTCAGGAGAGCCAGGACTTAAGCCTGACTGATTAGCCCGTTCTAAGCCCTTACATTTTGTATAATCTGGCCTCTTTTAGCCTTAACGGGTGGAAAACTATTTACCAGCTTAAGGCAAAACGAATCATGTAAATATAGGTTCATTTATTTCTCGAACTTTAGCTCCTTTTGTTCAATGATAGATAGTGGAAAAACGTACTTTAACAATTGAATAAAGACAGAGCCTTGACCTGAACGCTTGCCCCAAAACAAATGCCCTGGCCAGCAGTCAACTAGACCAGGGCAAATCTAACAAGGGAGTGTGCGCTCACGATGTTAGAATGGGACAAGTATATCGCCATAGCAGACCGCTTTCAATACAAGGCAAGCTGGCAGGACAGAGAGGACTTGAAGCAGGACATCATCGTCAAGCTGGCGGACGTGGCACTCAATAACGGCCACAAGCCATTCACCGAAGGTGCGATGGTAAGAGTAGCCAGTTACACAGTCATGTCATACTGGCGAGACCGGCAGCGGAAACCAACTATCTTTAGCCTCAATAGCGAGATTGACGGATGATGATGGTGGTAGCATCGAGCTGCTGGAGACCATAGCCGACGACCATGCCATAGACCTCGATGCGTGGTGCGACGCCCGTACCTGGCTTCTGGGCTGTCCTGCCAGGCTTGTGGCAATTGCCCGCAAGAAAGTGAACGGCACACCTCTCAATAAAGCCGACAAACTTTACTTGGGCAAGTGGCGCAAGAAAGAACAGGCAAAGCTTTGCTTAATGGTAACGTTTCACCCTCATTTTGGAACTATATAAGTGGGAGCACTGTTTAGGCTAGCGTGTGGCAGCTAAACGGCGACTCACTAATCAGGTGCTGGACGGCCTTGCCCACTGTCCAGCAAGTCCAAAAGGGGGTGAACAAGAATAGAACAACTTAATATAGAGGGCAAGCGTTCAGGTGAGGGCTTTGTCGCTCATAAAGCGACACTGGTAGATGCCCTATCAAGGGCACTCGCCGATAGAGTGGTGCTCAACGGCATTACTCTGGGGCGAAAAGGTTTCCTCGGATACCTCAAAGCTCTGGGCGGTTCTAACATCGTCAAGGTTACGCCGTCGAGCGGTAGTGCTAGCGAGTCGCAGGCTATCGTCAAGAAGCTCAAGGTCATCTGCGGAGCCAATACCAGTTACCTTGCCGATAGCGAGTGGATTGGCATACAATACGCCACCCGACATCTGCGAAGTCAGGATATGCCCCAAGAACTCCGTCAAGCCGAACATCGGAGCATCCGAGTTTGGCGAGGCGCTGGACAGGGTCTTACCCTTTGTTACAAAGGACGACACCCGCCCTATATTGCGGTGTGTCCTCTTTGTGGCCAAAGAGGGTAAGCTAACGCTGGTCAGTGCCGATGGTTACAGGCTGGCAACAATCTGCCTGGACTACGACGAAGCTGAAGGGCAAGCCCTGATAGACAGGGATGACCTCAAGGGCATAGCAAGTGCCCTGAAACGGGCGAGGCGGGCAAGGATTAGCTTTGAAGCCAACAGCTGCCTTGATACCAAAGACCTGATACTGGATACCGAACTAATCCGGTACAGGTTTTTGAGCATCAGTGGCAGCTATCCAGACTGGCAGAAGCTGATACCGACGGACTTCAAGTCCTTTGCTCACTTCGACACCATAGAGGCCACCAGAGCGGTCAATTCGCTGAGAGCCTTGTCTAACGGCAAGGCTTATGCTATTGACCTCGATGTCGGCGGCGGCAGGATAGTCCTGGGGAGTCCCGATGATAAGGGACAGGCCGAACTGCCTGCCGATACCGACGGCGAGCCAATCAAGGTGAGGCTGGACGGCGACCACTTTGGCGACGTGCTCAAAGCCTGTGGTGGTATGGTGGACTTGAAGCTCACTAACAGCTATTCCTCGATGCTTTTCGGCACTAATGGCTATCAGGTGGTTTTAATGCCGATGATAAGCCCAGCAGGCAGCCGAACAAGCCAAGAAGGATAAGGAAGCCCAAGAGGCAGAGCAAGCAGCCACGCAAAGCGGCAACCAAGACGGAAAAAGCCGAAGCTGTGGCGGAAGCCGAAGCCATCACCAAAGCCGTAAAGCCAAGCCCAAGAAGCATGGCAAGGCCAAAGAGCCGTGGCCGTAGCCTAGAACGCAAGCCAAACAAAAGAACGGGAGTGTTCCGTAACTGGACCTCCCGTTTATTATTTTTCAGACTTATTTAAGGGTGTTGCCTGGGCGGCAACACACTTTTTTATTGTCCCAACGGAGAACGCCTACCTCCTTTAGCGGAAAAAGCGGAAAGTTCCGCAAAGGAAAGTTCCGCATGCTATAACGAGAAGCCAGCCACGGCTGCGACTTAACCAAAGCGGAAAACTCGAACGACTGCCTTTCCGTTCACCGCTATAACGCTTCCAAAGCGTCGTGAGACGAAGTGGAGATTCCGCTTTCCGCTACGACAGCCTTTGTAAAGCCTTTGGCAAACGCTTTGAGACGGGAGACGTATTCGGCTTTTCCTGCTTTGTAACGGCCAATGAAGTATGGCCTTACGCGGTTGTGTCGCCTTTCAACCCCGAGGCCTTTCAAAGGTAGAGGCTGCTTTAAAGCGTTTGATGGAAAAAGCTTTAGCTGTAAGCTCGTAAAGGGCACAGTAAAGCCTTCGCTGAAGCAAGAAGTAATGGAAAAAGCGATGCGGAAAATCACGTCTGGGACTTACCATCGTTACCCGCCTACGGTTTTGCTCCGGCTATGTACCAGGGACTTCTCTTAACCAGTTCTCGCTAAGCTATGAAAATCAAGGCTAATTTTCGCTTAGCTTTGACCTTACAACTGTAATGTTTTAGTGTCAGCTATGACTGTAATAATTTAATAATAGTATAGTTTAGCGAAATCAAAGCCGATTAGACTATACACTTTACAATACAATTACCATTACAGGGGGACTAGCGATTTTGGGAGACATTGCAAATTGCAAAAATACCACGCAACCAGAAATTTATTAAGAAATCCGAAATATAGTCTTAGAATCAAGATTGAGTAAGAGGAAAAATCAAGAGGGGCAGTAAAGTAAAATCTAGATAATTTGATTTTGGAACAAGTTGTTTAAATCAAGGAGTTAATGCTGCACTAAACAAGCGAATGTGCATTTCGTCCTTTACGATGGCCTTGCCCGTACATCGCTGACCGGTGAGTAAACAGGCTTGCTTCACGGAATCTATCGCTTTTTCTGCGGCGTGACCTGAGTCTTTCTCTTTTCTTCCAGCTTCTTTCTCTTGAGTCTGTGTTTAAGAATGGCTGCTCTGCGTTTTTTGTTCATGGATATTCACCTCCAACGGGCAACTCAAAAATGGCCGGACATCGATGAACAACAACTCCTGTTTTCGTATCAGACTGTAGCACACTCAGAAGAATGATGTATCTTCACTATAACACACGAGCACTAGGTCAAGTCCACCGATTCTTAAATTCGTTTGGAGACAATGGCATTTTGTTTGGGTTTATGCCCAGATCTCCGGTTTTAGCTTTGTGGTAAAGACCCCATTATCACTACCAGAATGCTCAACAGAACAGCTAATGCCACAAGAATAGACCTTTCTTTACTCTTGAGAAACGAAATGATGCCAACAGCAAATGCGGCAGCACCGCATAGCCAGGCAAGGATCGCTGGAACATGGCCCAGTTTCTCTGTTATTAGCCCAACGATAGCGAACACGAACATCCCTAAAGCTAAAAAGATTGACCATCCGCCCAATTTTGTTGTTGGGAGGGCTGTGATGCTCATGCTTCCCTCCTTTATCGGAGATATGCTAATTTTAGTCCAGCACGACTATGATTTCTAGAGTTGTTGACGTTATCTGTAAATAAAAGTGGGAGCGAAAAGATTGGGATCTGGATATTAGTACCCCTGCCGGGACTCGACAAGCTCGGGGCACACGGTTTGAGGTAAAACCGCGAGTCTTCTTGTTGAATTCACGATAAGTCCACAACATCGCACGAATAATCTAGCACATATTAACTACTGAATGTATTGTTAGACCCTCAAGATACCGAGGCATTGTATCAGATAGAGTTCGACTCAACTCCATCTCCATCACACTCGACACAAAGCGAACGTTGAACATAACGCTAAAAAATTCAACCAAGGTATCTATTTCCCGTCGTGTTATAATGAGGTTGAAAAGGAGGATGAATAACTACGAAAGACAAATGCTCATGGGATGATATTCGCAGTTTGTTTCTCGGCTTCTCAAAAGCTTGCTGTTTCTGATGGTTGGGTTGGGTGGTTTAGCCTATATTGTGCACTACATCTCCAACCTATCATTACTCACTAACTCAACCACTGGTAGCGTTCCATCTCCTCTTGACCTGGCCGCCACGTCAGGGACAATTGGCGGTCTCCTTCTCATAGGTGCCTTTGCCAAAGCGGACAATCCGCAATATAACAAACTGAAGAGAATTGGTAAATTCTTCCTGGGCGCAGCCGCGTTTTTCACGATTGCTTTCCTATTGCTTGAGTGGGCGCGAATCACCAATCCGCCACACTTGAATTTGTGGCAACAGATTAATGACATGGGTCAGTGCTATCGTAATAGTTCTTGCGATTGTAAGCCTTGCCGACGCTCTTGTAGAACTTGTTTTAATTTTACCGAACTTGTAAGTGCACACAAGGAGCGATTACAGGCTTTATCCTGGCTGTATCTACCATGTGCCCCCCTTTTGGATTATCCCAGTGCTGGATTGCACCCCGATTCGAACCGGCTTAACATTTGTCAGTTTTGTGCAACGCCAATTTCACGCATTACCTAGACAGTAATAGACGGCAAGGTCGTATGCGAGTATAGTGTCATTGGCCGCCACGTTTTCCAAAGTATTAGGATGGGAGGTGTTGCTATGGGCGTCGCCATCGATTACGAGAAATTCATGTCTGAGATCGTCTTTATCAATCTTCCGGGACCTAGCGAACCCAAACCAGGTATGACTGGTGGTGAGCTGCTGCATGGATTTCTGGCTGACTTATACGGTTCGACCAACCCGGAGGTCAAGAATTTCATCACGGCCCTTTGCCTGAAGTGGAATGTTCACTACAGACAGACGAGTTCTTCAAGGCATCCGAAATGTGGAGGGTAACGTGACTGTTCGTGCAAATAGTGTGTCCGTAACCAAGCACAAAGCAAAAACCAAACGATCCTCAAGCATCATCCAAGCGAGTATATCCGGGAGACCTTGGGAGACCTGAACTCCAAAACAAGGCCGCAATTGATTGGTACGACGTTATTATGCGAAATGCCAAAGAAGGCATCCTCCTTCTAGGCAGCCCACCAGGCAAAATCCTGGATGTCAACGACGCTTTTTGCCACATGCTGGGTTACAGTCGTGAAGAACTCCTCAACATGTCGGTGCGGGATTTTGATATTGATTTATCGATGGAAAAGATTTCGCAGAGATTACAAAATATCAAGAAATTAGGAGGGACATCGTTTACTGCCCGACACAGGCGTAAAGATGGGAAGATTATCGATGTTCTGGTTAACATGAGCTATATAAATATCGGTCAAGGTCTGACAGCTATGCTTCCATAGGGATGTGACCGAGCAGAAAAAAGTTGCCGAGCGGCTAGAGGAATCTGAAAACCGGTACCGGACCTTAATTGAGCTGGGGGCTGAAGCTGGTGAAGCCATCGTCATGGTTCAGGACATAGACGGCAAAGAAGGCATCCAGACCTTTGTCAGTGACCAGTGGCCTCAAGATCACCGGCTATACCCGGGAAGAGCTGCTGGGTACGTCCTTCTTCGACCTGGAGAGCCCCGGGACCGCCATGCTTCTCATAGCAAGACATCGGCTGAAGATGTCGGGTAAACCCGTGCCCGGGCTGTTTGAGATGTACAATAATTCGCAAGGACGGCACCGAAGTGCCCATCGAACTCACCGGTGCCTTTACCACCTACCAGGGTAAGCGTGCCAATGTAGTCTACATCAGGGACATCACGCAGAGGAAGCAGACAGAACTGGCTTTGCAGGAGTCCGAGAAGCTGTACCGGGTCTATATTCGAAACAACCGGGACGGCCATGAGCATCATTAAAGACGCCAGTACAGTTTCACGAGTGAATAAAGAGTGGGAAAAACTGTATGGCTACTCAGCGGCAGAGGCAGTTGGCCTGCACTGGTCCAAGCTGGTTGCTCCTGAAGATCAGAGAAATGGTCCAATCTTATGGTGATGCACGAATGTTAAATCCAGAGTCTGTTCCTAGGTCCTATGAAATCCCTGCTATGGATAAAAATGGCAAGGTCAAATACGTCTTGCTCACAGTCAGCATGATTCCCGGGACGAATGACCGTATTGTATCCAGCCTAGACATCACTGAGCGCAAGCAGACTGACGAGAAATTGAGAGAAAGCAAAGAATTCGCAGAAAACCTGATCTCTTTCATGAAGGATGGTTTTTCTCTATTGGATAATCAGGGCGTTCATCTTAGTGTCAACGATGCTCTTTGCCACATGACTGGCTTTACAAAGGAAGAATTAATTGGCGTTGGACCACCACATCCCTATTGGCCACGGGAGCAATATCAAAATATTCAAAAAACCTTCCAAGATACTCTGGAGGGGAAATTTGCAGAATTTGAGTTGATATTCAAACGAAAAAATGGTAAGCGCTTTCCAGTTATTGTCAGCCCATCTTGGTTAAAGGACAAGGAAGGAAATATCATCAGCTATTTTGCCACGATTAAAGACATCAGCAGTATGATGAAGATGCGAAAGCAGATACCATTAACGCTAAGGCCCAGGCAGTTGCCGCCCAACAATCAGAGAAAATGAAGACGCAACTCCTATCCCTAATCTCCCATGAGCTACGCACCCCCTTAGCCTCAATCAAGGGTTTTGCCAGTACTCTTCTTCAACCAGATGTTAAGTGGACTAAAGAAGAGGAAAGGGATTTCATAAAAGAAATTGAGGGGGCAGCTGACAGGCTAACTAGATTGGTTAGTGATTTGCTTGATATGTCATACATTGAGTCTGGTACTTTCAAGATAGATACGGGTGTCTACAAGCTTCATAAAGTATTACAATCGGCTGGTGAAACACTATCTAATAACCCGAAGGGCAGAGTTCCACGGGCCGAGCCCGTGGGTGAATGAATAGGCGGCGACATAGAGTAAAATAGATGCGTGGAAACGAGATACTCCGGTCATGGTGCTTACCGCACGGAGTACCATATAGTCTGGATACCGAAATATCGCCGCCGTATCCTGAATCCTGGGGTGGCGGGATATTTAAGCAAACTTTTCCCCAAGGTATTGAGAACAATGCCCGGATGCGAAATGGTCGAGCAGAATATCCAGCTTGACCATATACACATGTTAATGGTTATTCCACCAAAATACGCAGTGAGTGATGTTATAGGGGAAATGAAACAATATACGGCGAGCAGGCTAATGGAAAAGTTTGCGTGGCTGGAGAAGGTGTACTGGAAAGAACGAGTAGTGTGGTCTCCTGGTTACTTTGTATCCACTGTTGGGATGGATGAGAAAGCAATCACTGAATATGTTAGATGGCAAGGAGAGCAGGATTCAGGTCAAGCGAAGCTTGAGCTGTAAAAGTGCCACGGGCTTTGCCCGTGGGTATCTACTATTACAGAGCATCATTTACTAAAGGTAGAAATCCCTGAAGATTTACCTCCGGTATATATTACAAGCACGCATAATACAAGTACTAAACAACTTAATTGAAAACGCAGTCAAGTTTTCTAAGGAAGGCAGCCGGATTGAAAATTAAAGCAATGAAGGCCAAAGATAAGGTTATTGTCACGGTTATTGACAGGGTATAGGCATGCCTTCTGAACTGCTGGACAAAATATTTGACCGCTTCTATCAAGCTAAGAGTATCGTAACCGGGGGGGGAGTGCCGAGGGAAAGGCACTGGCCTGGGGCTATCTATCTGTAAGGGCATTTTGGCAGCACATGGTAGTGAAATTTGGGCAGAAAGCGAGGAGGGTAAGAGGCTCGAGGTTTAGCTTCAGCCTGCCGGTGAACGAGTGAGAATTTTATGATTTATATACTGATGATATAGAGGTTCTTTGAATTGTTAATTCTGACCTTGTCAATATTGATAAATTAAAGCGTTATGGCGAGAGTTAAAGGAGGGTAGATGTAAAAATGAATCATCAAAGCATCCTTATTGTTGATGACGACCCGGTAATGAGAAAGCTGCTCCGAGTTAATCTTGAAACAAGGGGAGATAAAGTTCTTATAGCTAAGAGCGGTGCTGAAGCTATGCGGGCCATTGAAGAGGATTCAGTTAATCTTGTTATTCTGGACATAATGATGCCTGACGTAGACGGTTTCGAAGTCTGCCGGCAAATTAGAAAACGATCAGAAATACCGATAATTATGCTAACTGCACTGTCTGAAATTAAAAACAAGGTGAACTGCCTGGATATGGGTGCAGATGACTACATAACTAAACCTTTTGCCATAACCGAACTTATTGCCCGAATTAGGGCAATTCTTCGGCGCAGCAAAACAGCGAACACCACCCCTATCCTATCATCTTTTACCAGTGGTGATTTAAATATTGACTTTGACAAGAGAATGGTGACCATCGCCGGTAATGAAGTCTGGTTGACGCCAACAGAATATCGTCTCTTGCAAGAACTCGTGCTCAATGCGGACAAGGTTCTTACCAGTACCCAACTTTTAAATAAGGTCTGGGGTTCTGAGTATACGCGGGAAAAGGAATATCTTAGGGTATACATAGGTCGTCTGCGGGCAAAGCTCAAAATCGAGCCAACAGGCCAAGGTTATATGTTACTGTACCGGTGTAGGTTACCAGTTTAAAAATGGTGCGTAACATATAAGTTTAGTGGCAATCGGGGCTAAAAAAGAGCACCCTTTTAAAGGGTGCTTTCTTATTATGCTGAAGAATATTTATGAATTATTTATATAATACCACGCTTTTTTATGCGTATTTTATAGCTCTTATGATACATTGGCACGGATTTATTGACTACTAATAATATTATGACAGTACATACCTCTATCGGGCTGAAGATGTCTACAAAAGCCAAACTAAATAAGAATAGAGCCCGGGCCAATGCCATGATTGGTTCGTGGTAATATTTTTCGATTTATAGGAGAAGGTTCAAGAACGGGAATTAACTAAATTGCAGGCCCTGCCGGGGGAAACCAGGGTGCAAAGGGTGTTTTTCTTCCACCCCGAGCTTAAATGGATCTAGCTCCCCCTCCCGTGTGCGGAGCCTTGGGTGTAATCGGGCTGAGCGGCAGGGCCTGACGAAAAGGAGTGGATACAGTGGATACACAGATGAACGGTCTATTTGCCACGTACCACAATTGGATTGAAAAGGACGACTAAAAATAGGTTGGACCAGAGCCGGGCTCCTGGCCAGTGCTATGACGGCTTCCTGTGCCAGCTAATAAGCCTATGGGAAGAAACGCATAACGGCAACGGCAGAGAGAGACAGATTCTCCCAGCAAAAACCACTCACCTATTTCCTAGCGCTAATTCCCTTATTTGAAAATGAATCCAATGAATCCCTTGTAAAATGGATACCGGTTGGAATATTTGTAAATAAGCTCATGTAAGCCTATGCAGGATTATAGGATAGATTCATGGAATAAATGAAGGAGGTGAAGCCTCAAGAAAGAAAGCATAGCTATATCAAGCCTTTCTAGACAATATAAAAGATAAGGAGAATCGAATGGCTGAAGATAAAAAAGAAAGGAAAAGACGACACTAGCAAAATATCCCGCAGGGAATTCTTAAGGGATGCGGGCTTGGTAGTTGGCGGTGCCACCATGGGCTCCATGGCATTCCTTAATGCCTGCAAAGAGCGGATCAACCACCAAACAGTCACTACTCCTGGTGGAACAGTAATTTACCACGGTAACCGTAACAGCCCCGCGGGGACTGTGTCGGGTTCCAACAGTGAATCTAACCGTGAACGGGTACAAGTACGCGTTGCCAGTTCAGGCAGAATGGACCCTGCAGTATGTTTTACACGATATAATCGGGTTAAAAGGGACAAAAACGTTCTGTAGAGGGGCGCCTGCGGGTCATGCACGGTCATAATGGGCGGCCGGCCAATTCTCTCTTGCACGGCACTGGCTATTGAGTGTGATGGCGCGACCATTGAGACCTCGGAAGGGATCGCAAATGCTGGGCATCCGCTCATTGAGGCTTACATTAAGCATCAATGCATGCAGTGCGGATACTGTACGCCAGGCTTTATGTGCACAGCTAAAGCCCTGCTTGACCGCAATCCCAATCCGACAACAGATCAAATACAGCAAGCGCTCGCTGGCAACCTGTGCCGATGTTCAACATATCTGGCACACTCCGCAAGCTGTATTGGAAGCAGCTGTCAAACCTTAAGGGAGGCAGTTAGTATGGTAGATATATATGACAGACTCAAGGCAGAAGACCTGAGGCAGCTGGCACTAGATGGATAATAATGCCATTTGACCTGTACCCGCTGACAACATATATGAATATATTGGTCAAAACGGTGTACGCGTCTGGATGGGTACGAAAAGGCCAGTGGGTATGCGGAATACACAATGGATGTGCAGTTGCCAGGGATGTTATACGTTAGGTTTCTTCACTGCCCCATATCCCCATGCCACAATCACAAGTTACGATATCAGCAAAGCCGAGGCATTCCGGGTGTAAGGTCTATACTCAAGTACGATGACCCTGATATGCCAGCATACAAAATCTAAACGGCACATGTTACAGCGGTGCGGCGACTAACTATCTGCAAATTGCTAGACCCAACATCACACTTTGAGGGTGAACCTATGGGGGTTTGTGTGGCTGCGGATACTGAGGATATAGCTGAAGAGGCAATAAAGCTCATAAACGGTGAATGGAATGCAGTGGGGTTTAATCTAGAACAAGAAGATGCGTTAGCATCCGGTGCTCCTGCAAGTCAGCCTGAGTGGTACCCCAAAGAGTAGGAAACGTAAGGCGCCACTACAACATTCACACAGGGTGATGTTACAGCGGGTTTTGCTGCAGCCGATAAAGTAATTGAATTTGACGCTGAATCGCGCTGGACTGGCGGGATTGGGGCAGAGCGCCCATGTGGCGTATTCCGATGGAACGGGCGAATACCCGGAAATCTGGGCTAAACAGCAGCGACCATATATAACTACATTAATCGTGGCTCAATACTTCGGTGTGCCCGTAGCTCAAGTGCAGACTCACTGCCTTTATCAGGGGTGCAGTTTTGGCGGATGGACCCAAAGTATCTTGGAATAACGGGGGTCTCATAGCTTGTGGAGTTCTAGCCAAGAGGACCGGCCGACCGGTGAAATATGAGTTAACCAGGAGGGAAGAATTCTAGTATGGTAATGCCAACTGCCAGAAGTCACATTACAAGGTAGGTATGAAAAATGACGGCACTATAACAGCAGTAAGTACGACGCTGGTTTTCAGTGATCATGGCGGCGCGAATGGTGTGCAGCATTTAGTGGAAACACCTGTATCCCAAACATATATGGGGAGGAAAGAGATGCGGATGTAAATAGAGGACAGTGTGTACCGACCCGCTGTGAACAGAATCCCAAATTGCTTTGTCATTGGTTTGGTCATGAATCATGTCGCAGGAGAACTGGGCATGGACATATGCGATGTCTCCCTAAAGAATGATGGTCACCAAGGCAATGACATTGCATGGCTAAGAAATTGGAAACACAAAGGGGATTCGCACCTAGAGACAGTTTAAGGGAGTGCATTGCAGCCGGCAAACAGTCGATGAACTGGGACAACAAGTGGCACCAGGCCGGAACTAAGACGTTGCCCAACGGAAAGATGCACGGTTTAGGCTTTATCTGGACTTATGAGTGGGGGGCCGCTCATGGGATAGGCGCTGTAAGTATGAGAGTTGCACATGCTGATCGCGCTGGAATAACTGATGGGACAGTTACTATTTATGGGATGCTCGCTGAGTGTGGAACTAATGGGTGCGACATCTTTATGCCAAATAGCCGCTGACGAGATGGGGATGAAGAATAGCGATGTTTTTTATAGGAGTGAATATGATTCAGGCCTGATTCCTCAAACACCAGATTCGTCTATCTGTACTTACTACTAATGGATTTGCTGTCAGGAATGCTGCTAGGAAACTAAGAAACGCTATCCTTGAGCTGGCGACGACTCCACCGGTGAGGGTCGGGACAAGTAGTAGGCAAAGCTGCCTTCCCGAATCTTACGCCAGAGGATCTAGACCTCAAGGAAAGCGTTATCTTTGAAAAAGCAAACCCGAATAATACGATGACACTGGCCCAAATGGTTACTTTTGCTGATTCTTGGGGTCTTGGCGAGGGCCTTATAGGAGTAGGGCTGAAAGAAGGGGGACCCATATTTGCCTATGGTTGGTATGTCATGGGTGACCCAATAACAATCGAATTTGACTCGGCAAGCATACTTCATGGAGGTAGAAGTTGACCCTGAAACTGGCGATGTTGAGGTAACCAATATGTCCAGTTGCAATGATGTTGGCAAGGCAGTAGACCACGATTCGTGTGAGGCCGGGAGTTGGGGTGGCACAATTATGGCAACCAGCAGAGGGCGTCTCGAGGAAGCAATCTGGGACCCGCAGACCGGTGTAATGCTTAATGGTAATCTAATAGATTACAAACTGGCTACAATGCTTGACTGCGGGTCTATCACGCCGAACATTATTGAAACCGGATTAGGTTATGGTCCTTATGGTGCAGCGGGTCTTTACGAACCTACTGGCACTTGACAGCACTCATTTGCTCGGCTGTCTATAATGCCATTGGCAAATGGGTTGACAGCTGTCCAACCACCCCACGAAAGAGTCCTTGCAGCACTGGGAAAGGCATAGGAGAAAAAAATGAAAACATTTACACATATAGATGCTACAGTACAGTGGCGGATGCATCGGCCGCCCTAGCTAAGGGTAATGCTATGGCCCTGGCCGGTGGCACCGATGTTCTGGACACGCTCAAGGACAGGATACTCCCCGATGCCATGTATCCAGCGGTTATAGTCAACCTTAAGACCATCACCCCGAGCCTGGACTACATCAAGGAAGAGGGGGGTATGCTCAAAATAGGGGCCTTGACCAGGCTTGCGGATATCGCAGAAAGCACGACGGTTCAGACCAAATACACGGCGCTGGCCCAGGCCGCCGGCAGCGGCAGCCTCACCTCACATCCGGGAGATGGGCACCATCGGCGGCAACATCTGCCAGCTCGTCCGCTGCTGGTACTTCCGCAACGCGGACAACCGCTTCTTACTGCATCCGCAAGGGCGGCACCACTGCTATGCCATGGCCGGCGACAACCGCTACCACTCCATCTTCGGCATGGTTAAGGCGTGCTTCGCCGTCAATCCCTCGGACACGGCGCCGGCCCTGGTGGCCATGAATGCCAGTATCGTGACCAACCAGCGGACCATTCCGGCCGAGAAGTTCTGGGACATGGTGGTACCCGGCTCAACCACCCTGGCTGCGGGCGAGATTGTCACCGAGATACAGGTGCCCACCCCGGCCTCAGGCGTCAAGAGCGCCTTCATCAAGTTCGCCATAAGAAAGTCGATAGACTTCCCCATCGTCAACTGCGCCGCCATGATTGGCGCCGGGTCGGCCAGGATATGCCTGAATGCGGTCTACAACAAGCCGTACCGGGCTACTGCTGCCGAGACATCCATCACCGGCCAGACCATCACTACCGCCAGTGCCGATGCTGCCGGTACGGCCGGCGTCGCCAGTGCTGTGGCTCTTGCAGCTAGCGGTAGTAATCCCGGTAACAAGTACAAGATCCAGATAGCCAAAACAATGGTGAAGAGGGCGATACTGGCCTGTGCAGTAAATTGGCTCTGCTTTTCTAGCAAAGCTGGAACATACCAGCCAGTTTAGAGAGGCAGGCAAAGGTTTAGTTTCGGGGAACCGGGCGTTATCACGCAATGTGAGGTTCGGTTCCCCGAAACTATATAATGAATGAAGAAACAAACCACAGGAGGAAGATTGCCATGAAGTGGGAAGGGGGGAGCTGGAGGCTTTGGCTGTTCCGCGGTTTGGTGGCTATCGCTGCTGGCCTGATGATAGCATCATTTACTATGGTTTGGTGGAATGCTCACGTCGAGTACTCGGGCGGTTATTATCAAAGGAAATCAGAATCTATGGCTATGGCCTTCGTCACAACCTTAGTCGTGGAACGTCAATATATTATTGCGGATGAGACGCCGTTATACCAGACAATACTCGCGTGGATCTACCTGGTGCTAGTGCCGGACTCATCCTATTCAGCACATGGCTCAAAGGCTGGAAGGGACAGGTGCTCCTCGGGGTTATCGGCGCCGGATATCTCGCTTATGCCTACATAGCTGTCTTTGTCGTGGTGGCTAATCGTGTCAAGAGTCTGGGCCTACAGTATTGGGGGTATGAGTATACCACTGCAAGGAGCGGCTTCCATAGCTTCAGGGGAAGCTTACATGACTACAAGGATCTTGGCCGGGTATTACACGACGTATATTGCCGGAGGGTTATGTATTGCGCTAGCATTACTTCGGAATATAATAGTCGGCAAACATAAGTCCGATAATAGCATAACCATAGCAGACACAGTTTAGCAATCGGAGAGGCAAAGAAACCTGTGAGCAATGAATAATAGATCAGACTTCAAACTAGATATTTAGAAGCAGGAGATGGTAGTGTCAGACACATGGCGCCAGGAATACCAGAAGTTAACTGAGTTTATCGGTACCCATCCTGAGATTGTGATATCTCAGGATAGTGTCATCACTCCCGAAACATCCAGGGCGGACTTTTATTCTCTATTTAATAAGGTCAGGGAGACTTTGGCTGAAGAGATGTGTTCAACCACCATTGAAGAGTCCTCGACTATCGCTGGAGGCGTATCGCAAGGCTTTTGCGGAGGCCATCGCATGCCACTATATAGATACCATTTTAACACCGGCAGAATTCGATAGATTCGTGCAGGACCCCGGGGCTTATCTCGCCAGACCGGTTTTTGACCCGCTCTGGGATTTGCTAAAAGGCAAAATAAATGACGAAGCTTTTGAACAAAGTCGCCAAGAATGCCATAGAATCCACGGCTCGTGACTTACAGTCAATCGTTTACGAAAAGTGGATAATACTCTCCCTGGTGAATCTCTACAGGCCCGACGAGCTGTATGAGTGTTCTCACTAAGGAGCCCGATACTAGTGGGACCTAGTCCATCTTAAGAAGCTGGCCATACCAGCTGTTACCTGTCCCGTTGCCTAAGAGCACTCGTGGGCTCTCGTGGAAGCATGACGATACGCCACAGATTATCCTGCCCGATTTCATAATGCGCTCATCCGTTAAAGAGAAGGACAGGTATATCGCTATCAGGTCGGGGTTCAGAACGCCGACTAACCCGGCAGAAAAACCGAGCAAAGAACGCGAATGGCTTTCTGTGGGGCTGAATTTCACAATTGAGAGCGATGTCATTCTCGTCTACGAGGATGATAACCCTTTGGCCATTTCCCTCGTCGCGGAAGTCGGACGAGTTTGCAAGCCAGATTCGTTCATCAAATACAGGGCAAACAAAAGTCAGGACCTGAATCAATGGCTGGAGAGTGCCAAAATTAACAGCGAGACGCTTCAGCCGAGGCTTGGATTCCATCTGGTTTCAAGAGTGCCATGAAGACACAGCGTGACGGAATGTTCAGCGTGTTAGAGACTAATCCGTATCAGTTATGGTTGAGTTGTCCCTCCACGGTTGCGATCTCCAAATCTGTAAGCCCATAGAGCCTGTAAACCATCCGGTTTATGAGGTCATCAGTGGCTTTAATATAGGCCTTCAGTGGTGCAAGCTTGCTCATAGTAGCATTGAATTCTTTTTCTATAGCATCCCGCAGGATGGAGGGGCAAGGGTTCGGCACAGTTTTATTATTTTTGAGTATATTCAATAGGGCTTCAAAATTATTCTCATGGAAATCCTTTATAGCCGCCTTGTTTTTCTGGTCCTCAACAGATCCTTTCAGTATCTCTTTTTCTAGCCATGATAAAAACGCTTTTATTATAGATTGCTTCTCATTATTAAGCCGCGTCATTTCCTCTGCCAGGAAAGCGAGAAGATCATGCACGACATCTGATTTCTCCTGCTCCGTGTCCGGTACCCCGTCTGTTTTTTGAGGCAGACATTCAGTTACAAGAGCAAGAACCTTACTCCAGCTTTGGTTTTCAATGTATTCTTGGTATAATTCTTTGCCCTTCTCCAGCAGTTGTTCGCGTTCCTTTTTGGGGATACCAAAGCAAATTCGGCGAATTGGGAGGTTAGACAGAGCAGCGCCAGAGTATTCGAGGTAGCCCGCTCGTTTCACCTTACAGAAAGCTCGATGATACGAATCGAGTAGTCCGGAATTCAAGACAGCGCCAAGGAAAGTGCAGGAATAATCCTCGTCAGTTGGAACAAGAATATAAATGTCAGTCATCCCCACATATGGTTCTGGCGTGGCGAAGAACCGGTTGTGCGTTGCATATAACGGCACCAAGATTCTCTTATCGCTGCGTATGAGATTAGGGTCACGCGGTCTTTGGAGACGCCACCAGGGATATAGGCCATCTTTGCATTCGGCACGCTGCCCCAACTCTGGTTTATATGGTAACAGGTGGGACATAATATTGGGGGCATCCTTGATGTCCTTTGACCCATCGGAATAGATAACATACTCATTTGTGGGGAGCAATTCGTACCTTTGTACGTATTCTGCTTGGGCCAGCGGAAGAAGCCAATTTCTTTCAAGATGTTTCTCGGTAACCGTCTGTTCATTAACAGTAAACGCTGCATTGTTACCGGTCTTAATGCCCTGGGTATTGTCACATATGGTCCCAACAGTAACACTTTGCATGACCACTTTTTTCCAAACTGCGCTTCCGCCTAAGGCCCTTAAATGCCACGCACCAGCGCTGAAAACCTCCGAAGGCACTTCGTATCTACAATAGCTGGGGATTTTTATGCAATTCTTCAGGAAAACATCCGCTGACTTTTCATTACTGGTTTCAGCCGCATATACGAGAGTATTATTGCTTGGATGACCTTTTGTGAAAATAGCAATAATCGTGAGAACATTTACCTCAGTCCACACCTGAAGATTGCCAAAATCCACAAGTATTACCGGATGAGCATTCTGTGCAAGAAATTGCCGTAAACTATTAGCGAAGTGAGCCTCGAGCCAATATCGGGTAATTATGAATGCGAACATACCACCCAGCCGAGTTCTTTGGCAGGCTCTCTTTAGAAAAAAATGACTAACGTCGTTCAAACCGCTGTAAATATCTGAGTCAAGCCATCGAACAATTGTCTGAAGCTCGGTTCCTTGTAGGAGATAGTACGGTGGATTCCCTATTACGGCATCAAACCCCGGGTTCTGTTTGCAATTGCCTTTCTCATCATAGAATACCCTCGGGGAACTCCAATTCCCAATGAGAAGTGCTTTTCTTGGCCCATTATTAAGGCCTTTTGTACGCTCTCTTTTTTCAGCAGCTTCGCCCATTTATCTTCGGGAGATTGAAGGTTCTCAATCATCACATTATATTCATCCCAAACAACTACATTGCCAAAATACGTGCTGACCCACAAGTCGGCAAGTGTGTGGCAAGCGTTGGATCTCTATTTTCAAAGTCTTGCTCCCACTTCTCTTTGCTATGCACATCTTCTAGCGTTTCAGTAGGAAGGCGTGCAATAAGGGCACGGTTCTGGAGAAGGTCGTAGAGCTTTTTATTCAGCACCTCCTGGAAAATCCCAAGCTGGATCGGGGAACTGCTAAGGTCAATAGCCTTGCCTTTATTTTTAGTCTTTGGTATCTCATCAAGCTTAGCTATCGTCGCTCCGATAAGACTATTACCCACCCGCAGGTGGTGATTGAGAAAAGAGAGAGGCTTATATCTAGCCATTGTTCTTAGCCAGAGGGTTAGCTTGGCGAGTTCGACGGCCAGCGGGTTTAAATCCACGCCGTAAATGCAACTTTCCACCACGCGGCGGTGGTAATAAGTGAGTTCCGTCTCCTCATTCAGTTTCAGTGGTGGTTTTATACTGGTCGGTGGCAATAGCCTCAAGCGATAAAGTCCGTTGCCCGCGCCAGAAAGTGCCCACTACCCATAGCCGGGTCCAGCACCTTGAGCACAAGGTACGGTTCAAGTAGCCGCTCGCGCTCTCTGGCGATTTCTCTATCATATTTACCGGCTGGCCCTAAGCTCTGTTTCTGCTTTTTTAGCTTCTCCCACTGAGCGATGGCTTTATCAATTTCGGGCCTTAAAGCTTTTACCTTTGTAGAGGCTTCTCTGGTTAACGGATCCAGCACATTTGACACAATGTAGTTAACGATATATTCAGGCGTATAATAAGAGCCGCTCGCCTTGCGCTCCCCCTTGTCGTTGGTCAGATAAATCTCGCCCTTTTTATAGGTCACCTTTTTATCGGGGTACTTGGCAGCTGGTACGTACTTGGCGATGCCCTTCTCTTTGATAACCGCTAGGTCGTACGGTGCAATTTGCGGCTTAAACTCCAGCAAACCTTCATATATGTTTCCCAGGTGCCGTTCGCTCAGCGTATTGTAATCAACGATAACTTCCGTCGCCAGTTTCTTATCATAAATCCTAGCTAGCTGGTGGATAGCCTTCACTAGAAAGGCATCCGCAATGGTATGCTCTTCGAGGAAGGGATGCTCCTCAGGATTAAAGCCCTCCGTTGTACTCAGGCACACCGACACCAGTGTCACCCTGATTGATAAGGTTTGCTAGGCTTTTAAAGCGCTCAAAAAAGATAGGGGACTTGGCGCTTAGCTGATAATCTTTGGCCAGTTTTTCATCAATGTCCTGGCAAAGTTTATAGATGCTGTAGCTATCGCGGTAGCTCGGGGAGCTATTCAGGGGAAGGAGCTCGCGCGCTTCAGCATAGAAAACAAAGAGCAAGCGATAGAGCAGAGTTAGCGAATTATCATAAATGGCTTTAAGGTTTTGGGGAGTAAGTTCTTCGGTCAGAAAGTGCGCAGCAAAGCCCCGGCAGAGCAGTTCAACCACTTCATAGGCGCGCTCTTTAATATCTGCTTCTAGTTCAACCGCATACTGCTCACTGCCTTCTAATACACGGTCTAGAAGAGTACCCATCAACCTGAACGAAAGCAGCTTTACGGAAGAAGAGATAGAAATATTTCAAGTCTTCTTCTGGGGCATTCAGGAGCTCCAAAACGTCTACCTGGAAGTAGTCACCCAAAGGTGACTTTAGGCAGTATAGTCGCCACAACCGGCCATTGGTAAGGATACCCCATGTCTTCTTAGTACCGATAAGAATAGCTGGCAATCTGGAATGAGGGGTTTAGATTGGTAAAAGTATCGCGTGAGTTAGCTTCGGGCATCTAGTTCGCGCTCCCAGTACTTTGCGTCGGCAATGCCGATGCTTGAGCTGTAATCATTATCATTGACCTTTTCATAGGCTTTGTTTTTGGTTGTTTGGTTGGCGAATAAAGCATAATCGGGGCGGTTTAAATATTCGCCCACTTTGGTTGGCGTCTGAACGATATAGCTATCGGTGTAATCTAAGAGGTCAAGGACAGGCTGTATAAATTCCTTTTCTGTCTGCGCCTCATTTGCGTAAGGAAGGATATCTTTAGTGGCTTCATATTTCGCTTGTAACTTTTTCTTGAAACTAGATAGCTCATTCCCTAGCTGCCACTCTTCGGCTTCGGGCAGTCTAGATTTCAGGAAGTGGTCGGAGAACAAACCACGATTAACGAATGGGGAGTTTAATTGTTCCTGTGACGCTGGGTTACACTCTACAGGCATTTCATTTTCACATAGGCCGTAATATCACTGCTATATTACTCCTAAGAAATGGCCCTTGTCACCGCTCGCTAATTAATCTCCGATTTTGGTATCCGGCAACAATTCTGACAATTGTATCGCGAGTTTTTGATTTATCACTGTTTAAACACTACGTCATCTTTGTTTTCGTGTGACTGTAGCTATCCGTCAACATTTTTCCGCATTGACTTTGGCAATCCCCATGTTTACAATTATCCCGACAATATCATATTCGACTATATTTGGAGGTGAAAGAGAGCTATCATTCTATCTGGTTTAATATCGAGACTTAGGGGGCGTTAAAACCGCCACTTGTAATGGGCCACTTAAGTAGCGGCTAGCCAATAGTGAAACCGACCTAAATCTAGGTCGGTTTATTTAATATTCCAACTTAGCTTTGGAAGATTAGTTCTTGGAAAAGTTCTAAAGTGGTTAACAACCTGGGGATCTGATGAACGGGACCCGAATAATTTCGTTGTTATTGTCATTTTTTCTCTGTTTGTCTCTCCTTTTATCGTTTCTTTTCCCTACCTATGCAGGCGGCAACCACAGATCAT
>CAVVVB010000010.1:0-66108 GCA_963751585.1 uncultured Chloroflexia bacterium
ACCATCACGAGCTAGGACATCACAAATTCATGGTTTTACTATCCCATGACTTTCCAATACCCATCATGTTAGATTCAAACTACGGCGGTGATTTGATTATAATTATTAGATGTCACATTTCATCGTTATGTGACCTTGGGTAACGAAAAGATGAAAGGTTACTTCACGACAACTTTTAGCTCTTACGCATTCCCTGAGGTATGGATTGAGCATTGGGAGAAGGAGTAAAATTAGGTATGGTCGCATAGCTTACCATACTATTGTCCGTTGCTCCAGATACTATCATGACAAAAATACTGACTTGAGAAGCGGACTAATTAATGAGTCAGTTCGCATGAAAACAAAAATCTATGAGTTAGCCCCTTATGAGAGAGCTTTTAATCTCCTAGATGAAGCATGTCCGTGGTGTGGAGAGCATCTTGACTTCAAAGACACTGCGCCAACATATTTCAGGGTCTGCTGCTCGTCTAAATACGGGAGAGTATTTCACTGCCGAAATTGCCATGTGACTTTTCAAGCTTACAGCAACCCCTTGATACATATCGTACTCCGGCCCTCCACACAAATAAAAACTATGAGGGAAAGAAAAAGGGACTAGATTTTGATTACAGTGCTATATGAGTCACCAAAAACATAGACAGAACATAGATATTGGTTCTAAGGTAACATTTGCCTCAAAGACAGTTTATTGATGGAGCCTGCCGCAATCTGACTGTCACAATCTGGCTTGCTGTTACATCACAATTGAAATAGAGAACAATCTCAAGCAAAGTCTCTGATTGGGGAAGGGATTGACAAGGCCCTGCAACACGACTATGCTCAAGTTACGAGACATGAAGTAACCCGAACATCAATGTAAAAATTGGGTTAGGAGATGACGGTGGAGGAAGGGCATTGAAATGGCTGATTTGGCGATTGTCAGTGCCTTTCATGGTTTTGTATGGGGAGTACTGGTCAGACTAGAGGCTCACTAAGCCCAGCCAGCGAGTTTAGTGGAGAAAGCAAATGGTGAAGGTAAATAGTTTTAACTTCGGGGAAGTGTCGCGATGATCGAGATAGTAATCGATAGTATTCGAGTCAGTCTCATGAATTATCAGCGTGTTGTGATTCTGAAAGAGAAAGCAGCCGAGCGTTATCTACCTATCTGGATTGGTCCCGCTGAGGCCGATGCCATAGCTGTAAAACTTCAGGGGGCTACTGTGCAGAGACCTTTAAGTCATGACTTGTTACACTCGGTCATTGATGCCTTGGGGGCTACTATCAACTTTATCCTTCTGAGTGACCTCAAGAATGACACCTTTTACGCCAAGATAGTGTTTAATGTGGATGGTAAGGAGATAGAGGTTGATTCTCGCCCCAGCGACGCCCTAGCACTGGCAGTAAGGGCTGGTGTGCCCATTTACGTGGAAGAGTCTGTCCTGGACAAGGCGGGTATAATAATGGACAGCGAGACCGGCAAACCGGTCTTTGCGGAGGGTGAAGGGGGTAGCGAGAAGGAGGGCAAGCTCACTGACAAGGAGATAAAGAAGAGGATGCCAGCCTTCTATGATTTCATCAACACCCTGGACCTAGATGACTTTAATAAGCGTAAGCCCTGAGGCCGGGCTGCTAAAGGGATAATTCTTATGGAAGAGAGACTGGTCAGGAAGCTGATGGCGTCAATCAAGTGCGGCTCCTGCAGGTAGCACTATGAGCCAATTAATATCGATGTTCTTGCTCACAGCGAGGACACATGCCTGCTTAGGGTGTAGAGTGCGTTCTGCCATACTCAGAGCCTGGTGGTAGCCATAATCAAGGAGCAGCGGAAGCCGGAGGTTGTTACTGACCTCACTAGGGCGGAAATCTTAAGGTTCCACGCCTCCAGCCTAGTGGGGGAAGATGAAGTGCTGGATATGCACCGTTTCCTGAGGGAGTTTGACGGCGACTTTGCCGCGCTTGTCGGTGAGAGGCGGTAAAGCCCGGTCGCCGTGTGATGGATGGGAGCCCTGCAGTGCGCTCTCAGGGCTTACTGAACACCACCAGAACGGCATCATATGGTAGAAGAAACCTGTGATCTATGCGGCTACACAAGTATACTCGGGCCTGTGGAAGAATGCTCTATCGTGCCCAATGACATTGCCCGAGCCGCTGGCATGCCCAAATCACAAACTATAAGAATGTGTCGCAATTGTCGTAGGGAACTTGATACATGGTTTTCAGCTAAAGTGGCGAAAATGGTTTACGATATAGGGATGCAGCGATTTAGGTACAGGACTCATACCGAAATGGTTAAGGAATACCAATCGGAATTCAATGCGTTTGTAGACTATAGGAAGAGACGAGGGGGTAGCCAATGGCGGGAAGAGGCTATCCAGTTAAAGAGTGACAAACTAGCCACGTCCCCGACCGCAACTAAGAAAGAAGTCCCGCCTCCAGACCCTTTCCTCGACGCCGCCAGGCAACTGGCACGGGAGCACAAGCACATATCCACTTCTTTCTTGCAGCGGCGACTCCGCATCGGGTATCCCAAGGCAGCACGTATTATGGAACAGCTTGAGGAGCAAAGCGCTAAAGAGGGAGGGGCAAGAAGTGGAATTTGAGGTTGGACGGGGACGCAATGGCACGTCTCGGGAAGTCGACCAGGGAAGAAGGAAAGAGGTATCCAATATCTATAACATAGGGCTTATACTCTATACCAACCATTCCTAACTCCTACCTGTGTTGTTCTTTCCCTAAGTATAACCCCCCTTTCGGTAAGATTGGAATACCGGACACCAGGCGGTCCTTCCTTACCTGTGTTTCCAAGTTGAAGACTCGTAGCCTGATAAGTAACCTGCGGCGTTGGCTTAGCTTGGGCCTGGACAAGGCTAGACGTGGAACTATGAAAACCCAGATACGCATAATCACAGTCCAGACTTCAGAGTGAGGCCAGCGTTTAGTGTCTTGGCAATTGAGCTTATCCATTTAAAACAGCAACTCGACAGGAGGCGGGTGAGTGGCTAACCAGTTGAAACACATTCAGGCACATTTGAAGAGTGAGCGCAAGCGCCTAACTGAGGAGCTAAAGTTAAAGGTAATTCCGAGTGCTGCTGAAAGGCATGAGGGCAGCCCCTTTGGCAAGAGGGAAGAAACGGCTACGGAGTGCTCTGAATTAGAGAAGCGGCTTGCCTTGCTGCAGCGTACCAGAGAACAGCTTGCTGAGGTGGAATGTGCTCTGGAGAAATTGGGAAAGGGGACGTACGGCCTGTGTGATTCCTGTGGCAAGCCTATCCCCCTTGCTCGGTTAGAAGCCATGCCCCAAGCAAACCTTTGTTTGGACTGTAAGGCTCGTCATGCTAAAAACGGTAAAGATAAGTCTCACGGGCAAGGAGAAGTGGGCCATCGAGAAGTTCAAGGAGATAAATGAGGCATTCAGTGTCCTCGGCAATCCGGCGAAAGAAGGCAGTACGACCAGTTCGGAACGTTGGGGAATGCCAGTGGCATTTTCGTTAGCCATTACACCAGAGCCGGTTTTGAGGTCTTGATGAAAGATTTCGGTGGTGCTGGGCTGGGGTTCGACTTTCTTGATGACATATTCGGCGACTTTTTCAAAGGCGATGGCACTATTGGGCTCAGTATTAAGCGTAAGGCCTCTACTAACAGTAAGAAATGGAGAGTTAGTACCTTCTGGCCAAGTCCGAACCCGTTCTCAAGGCACAGACCGATTATTGGATTTTGTGAAGCATGCTACAGAAATTCAAGATTTGGCCATTTTGCATAGCACTACACCCGATGGAGCGCAAGCCCTCGTTGAGAGTACGAGTTCTATATTCTCTAAAGAGCGCACTATATTAGCCAGACTTGGACCCGCGTTGGGTGTGCACGGTGGACCAGGCATTTTAGCTATAGCACTGAGAGAGAAAGGGCTTCCATAGAGTGTGAATGTAGGCAAGTCTCTAGTAATGTAATATTTTACAACCAATAGGTGAGGAAATGGGCTTAGAAAAAGGGAGAAAACATAAGGAGTCTTTCTCTGAAGATGAAAACTTTAGGGAGTTGTACTCGGACGAGACGCCCAGGACCGATTTAGAATCAGATACGTTATACAGTTCCTCTATTGGATCTGGTGAAGAGTTGGTGAGTGAAAATATAACCGAACCGACTGAACTGTGGGAGGAAATCAAGGAACTAGAGGCTGAGAAGCCCGAACTAATAGCAGATTTAGAAATGGAAACGCCTCTGGAAGAACTGGTGGAGCCGGAAATAACAGATGACCCAATTCGTATATATCTTCATGAGATTTGCAGGGTGCATCTCCTCACTGCTGAGGATGAGAAGGCGCTAGCCAAAAATGTGGAGTTGGGCAAATGCATCAGAGAGATAAGACAACAACACACAAAGCAATACGGAAGGGCTCCTTCGGCAGCTGAGATAGTACTTATAATACTCAAAGAGCTGGGGCGGGCCGCTTCTGTGGTGCCCCTCCTCCAAAAGCAATTTGATCTAACCCCAACAACCAATTTAAAAGGTAGTGCCAACATCGAATTGCAAGATAAAATTGGTAACACTCTTGACCAGCAACTGGTTCAAACTGTTGCTACCAAGCTAAATAAGTCTATGGTAGAGGCAGAACAGCTTATTGTTAATCTATCGGTAGATAGTAAGCTGGTACCAAAGGAAGTCCTTGATGCTATCGGAGATAATGTCTCTCTCACTGACATGGATAAGCTAGTAACAGACATTGCCTTCTTCGGTTCCCTCCGGGCTCATGAAAAGCAATTCGCCGCATACTTTGCCAATATCGAGTGTAAAGCCCAAAAAGCAGGAAGGCATCTTATCGAGGCCAACCTGCGTCTGGTGGTCAGCGTCGCCAAGAAACACATTGGACGGGGCATGGCGCTCCTTGACCTTATTCAAGAGGGAAATATCGGACTAATGAGAGTCGTGGAGAAATTCGATTATCGTAAAGGTTTCAAATTCAGTACGTATGCCACCTGGTGGATTCGCCAGGCCCTTACGAGAGCTGTAGCCGACCAGGCCCGTACCATTCGCCTTCCAGTTCATATGGTTGAGATCACTAATAGACTGCTAAAAATAAGCCGTCGTCTGGCCCAGGAATATGGAAGGGAGCCCACCTCCAGTGAAATCGCCAAGGAGATGGAAATATCTTCAGATAAGGTTAGAGAGATTGTCAAAGTATCACGGTTGCCAATATCGCTGGATTCACCCATAGGCGAAGAGGAAGGCAGTCCCCAGGGTAACTCTATAGAGGATAGAAATGCCTTGCCACCGATTGATGCCGCGTCCAAACAACTCTTGAAGGAGCAAATCGAGGATGTGCTCCACACACTTACTCCTCGTGAGCAGCGAATACTCCAACTCAGATTTGGTCTCGAGGACGGACGAAGTCGCACGTTAGAGGAGGTGGGCAAGGAGTTTAACGTAACTAGAGAGCGGATTCGCCAGATCGAAGCTAAGGCACTGCGCAGATTGCGCCACCCCAGCCGCAGCCGAAAACTGCTGGATTACCTTGAATAAAAGACTACTTGAATATCCCAGTAAAATTCTTGGGTAGCTTACCGCGTACCCCCTATCAATAAGATACTATAACTGGGGAAGCCCCAGAGGAACTGCCAGCAATGCTACCAAGAAGGCTACAGTCAAGGCTATGAACAGGGCAAGAAAGACTGCCAGATATGGTATTTCTGTGACCAATGTGGTGACAGGATAAACGTATCGCCAGATAGCAATTCTCACAAAGCCCTCATTGGGCTATATGAAGGAGCATGGCTGGGGACATAAACAGTGCCATGAGAAGGCATGGCCCAGCCGGCGGATTTGGAGAGGGAATAACAAATGGAAGACATCAGAAAGGAAAAACAGGAAGATCAGGAAAGCGAAGCCATAAAGAAATTCTATGAAACTCGCCCTGGTTGGAGTCTGCTGCAAGTTGCTAAGTGTCCTACTCTTGGCTGCGGCAAGCCTCTCTACTGCAAAGAGCACCAGTACGCCTACAGAAAATGGTGGGTTAACCTTAGCATAGGACTGAAATGATAAGTTGTCCAGCCGGCGGATTTGGAAAGGGACTACGGTTATTATTGCCAGCCCAACAATCTAGCGTTGCACCTTTTGGCTAATTGTACATAACCGCAGTGCCTAGTAAAGTTATTTGACCACTATAGCTGGATGCACATTTAAGTTTTTAATTATACATTTTTCTTGGCGAACAGATAGAAAAGGAAACTGCAGTGTTTAGGCGCCGTTATTCACAATGGTTTTCAGAAACACTAGGATACGCTCTGTAGTCATTTGCCAGGTTGGATGAGATTCAAAACGGCGATGGGCATTAAGGCTCATTAACAGTAACCGATCGCGGTCCCGATACAGGTCATTCAGATATCCTGCTAAGGATCCTGTGTCACCTACTTGTATTAATAACCCATCCCTGTCATGTGTTATTATTTCGGCGGCTGCCCCAGCTGTGGAAGCGATAGCAGGCAAACCAAATCCCATTCCTTCTAGGTAAACGATGCCAAAGCCTTCATAAGAAGATGGCATGACCAAGACATGGCTTTTCTTCAGCCAAGTTACAAGCTCGGTATCAGGTATGGATCCCAGAAACAAGGACTCTATCGGCGAGCCCGTTTTCTTTCACCCAGCGACGGATAGTGCTTACATAGGGCTTATCCATAAATAGATCACCAGCTACAGTCAGGGTGCATATATCCCGTGGGAGCTGCGCTATTGCCGCTAGTAACGTGTGTATCTCTTTACGGCGAATGACGTTGCCGACAAATAATATGCGTAGTGGTCCGGGGTCTTTTGCTCGGGTTGCGATTTCCTCCTCTGTAATGCACGCGGAAAATCTATTCCCGCCTGGATAAGCTACGATAGATGGACATTTTGCCCCTACAATCCTTTCCACTGAACAGCGCGTAGTCTGGCTGTTGAATATAAAACCATCAATAGTCATCAAGTATCGACGCTCGATTTCACCATAGAGCCGTTTTTGCCAAGCCGAGCATCGCTCACTGCTGCGTAAATGGTGAACAATAGAAATAATCGGGTAAGAGACCCTAGTGCGTAAATTTTGATTAAGGAGAAAGAATGCTGGGTGAGTTGCTTCATCTTGAATAAGAATGTCGAGGGGCAATTGCCTCAAGTGTTTGGCGAGCGAAAATATGTGGCGATAGTAGTTAGAGTACGGCTGGGAAATAATGTCTACCTTATGCCCCTTATCGCGCAGATACTCGACTAGCATACGGTTATAAAGATAACCGCCAGTAAGCGTCTCCAGACCGCCGAAAATCGCCATACCAACGCGCAACAAAAACTCCTTTCGACAGGAAGCCCTAATGATCTGCCTCTAATCGATTTACTAAAGCAATAAGCATCATCTGTATCACTAAAAGAGGGCCTGTAAATTCAAGATTTACTTAGTTCAACCCTGCTTGTCAGATAGTAGCACTTGCTAAAACATCAATCAACCTGGGGTCGCTCTTGATGATTGCACAAAGCGTTAAATTGTGCCTCCTCTAATCGCGCCTGCACCTTTTAGCGAATTGTTCAGTTGCAATATGAGAATCAATGCTTTAATCTGAAACAGTATGGATATTCCTTTCTCAAGATGGTATCCCGCTATTGAAAAGCGAAGGTCCCGCAGGCATTTTGATGAAAGCCGACCAATTGAAGCTGACACGCTGTTAGCCCTTGATACAGTGTGTAAACGGTTCATACCTTTTCCCAGTGCCCGGTCGTGTCTTGTGACCGAATCGGCAGAAGGCGTTTTCAGAGGCGCTGTTGGTAACTATGGAAAGATCAAAGATGCACCGGCATTTATTGCTTTTATTGGAAATATGGACAGTGGCACTGTTCAGGAGGAAGTAGGTTATACAGGAGAGGGGGTCATACTGGAGGCAACTGCTCTTGGGTTGAATACATGTTGGGTTGGTGGCTTCTTTAGGCCCGAGGGCGTGGCTTCACTGGTGGAAATCAAGAGTAACGAACGGGTATTGGCCGTGACCCCGGTAGGTTATGCACGCAGACTCGAATCGCTGGAAGAGAAGTCAATGACCGGTTTTGGACGTACCCATCGGCGCCTCCCGGTTTCAAGATTAATTAGCGGTTCGGGCCGAGGTGAGTTGCCGGAATGGGCAAGGGCATCTATTCAAGCTGCCAGCCTTGCTCCTTCTGCGGTAAATCGTCAACCCTGGGGTTTTGACGTGGAAGATGGTAGTATCACAGTTTATGTTAGAACCACTGGCCCGGAGTTTAATGTCTCCAAGCGTCTTGATTGCGGGATTGCCATGCTGCATATTGAGGTGGCGGCGCTGAGCCTCGGGGTGAGAGGCGAGTGGCAGTTCCTGAAGGCCCCCCAGGTAGCCAGGTTCAGTGCTTTAGCGTAGATAGCCTATGACGAACCAGAAGCATAAACAACTTGATTATCTTCTGCCGTTGATTTTAGGATTCAATAATCTTAAGCTCATTGGGCGAATTCCAGGTTGTCTACAAGGTAAAGGAAAACCCAATACGAAGGGAGAGTTGAAATAATGAAAACGGATAAATTAGAGGATACCTCACAGAAGCTATTGTCTTTGGCAGGGATAAAGATTAACGGAAACAATCCGTGGGATATCAGGGTATATAATGAGAAGTTTCATCAGAGAGTCTTAGCTCAAGGTTCACTTGGTCTAGGAGAATCTTATATGGATGGTTGGTGGGAATGTGAGGCACTGGAGGAATTCTTTTTCCGAGTCATCCGCGCGCAAATACAGAATAGAATCAGAAAGAACTGGACATTGCTTTATGAAGTCCTGCTGGCACGGGCTCTTAATATACAGTCTAGAAAGAGAGCTTTTCAGATTGGGGAGAAACATTATGATTTGGGTAACGAACTATTTGTCAATATGCTAGACAAGCGTATGGTTTATAGTTGTGGTTATTGGAAAGATGCTCACACTCTGGATACAGCTCAAGAGAACAAGTTGGAATTAATATGCCAGAAATTAGGGTTGCAACACGGCATGAGGATACTTGATATCGGTTGTGGTTGGGGTAGTTTCGTAAAATATGCTGCCGAGAAATATCAGGTTAAAGTAGTTGGGATCACGGTGTCCAGAGAACAAGTGGAGTTCGGACGAACGTTGTGTGCGGGGCTTCCGGTTGAAATTAGATTTCAGGATTACAGAGATGTAAACGAAAAATTTGATCGTATCGTGTCGGTAGGTATGATTGAACATGTAGGTTATAAGAATTACCGTACATATATGGAAGTAGTTTACCGATGTTTAGAGGATGACGGCCTATTTTTGTTACATACCATCGGTGGAAATAAATCGGTGATCTCTGTCGATCCTTGGATGAATAGATATATCTTCCCCAACGGGATGCTGCCCTCAATTAAACAGCTGGGCCAGGCGATGGAGGGTTTGTTTGTCATGGAAGACTGGCATAACTTGAGCGCTGATTATGATAGAACATTGATGGAGTGGTACGGAAATCTAGAGAAAAATTGGAACAAGCTAAAATCAAATTACGATGAAAGGTTTCATAGAATGTGGAAGTACTATCTGCTATCGTGTGCAGGAGCGTTCCGCGCCAGAGGAAATCAATTGTGGCAAATTGTTCTTTCCACAAACGGTCTTATTGGAGGCTATAAATCTGTACGCTGAAAAGCAGATCATCTCATAACACCGTGGATCTCGGCGACCCAGTGCTTATCAGCCAATTGAACAGTCTGCCGGTGTTGACCTATGGGTAACAATCGTCCAAATTGTGATTTCTAGGATATGACAAACAGAAAGAGGATGGGGTGAATAATTTTAACGTAAGTTGCTACTCAGGTCATACCTATGCCGAAAGACCGCAATCTTTCCAATGGGAAGGCAGAAACTATGAGGTTGAGGGGATAGAAAGAGCCTGGCTTGAGCCAGGAAAGAGATATTTTCAGATTCGCTCTAGGGATAACAAAATGTTCCGTCTTTGCTATGATGAGATAGAAAGGCAGTGGTCAGTGGTCGAGATCGTTCCTTAAAGCTACTGCCCCCAATGGAGAAAAACAGGGTGATAGAATAGGACTCAGGCAGGTAAAGGAGTCTGAAAACGATGCCGCAGAACAGATTCAATTTTAGGTTACTATTTGTCTCTGTGGTTTCCCTGCTGGATGATGCCCTAATCTTGACTCTTGCGATAATAATCCTCTCTCGATTTGGCATCCATATACCTGTCTGGCTCATCATCTTTGTTGCCATATTGTTCTTAGGCTGGACGTTCATATCGTACTTCGCTATGAGGAGGAATCCGCAGCTCGGTTTTGAAAACATGATTGGCGCCACTGGACTCACGCTCGATTCCCTGTCGCCAAAGGGCACAATTAGGATTGGCCATGAGCGATGGGCAGCCAAAGCCCGTGGTGGCAACATAGGAACTGGAGTTGCAGTCGTGGTTGTCGGCCAGAATGGTCTATTGCTCACAGTTGTTAGGAAAAATCAAAAGGAGAGTATTGGGCCACCACCACTCCGCTAGCCAGGCATTCGTATGTGTGGATATGGAGAACTTCGAACATTACAAGCCCGCCTCATTCCGGCAGTGGACTGAAACCTTCCAAGACTACAAAAGAAAACATAACAAAGCGCTGCACGTGTTTAAGATTGCACGAAACGTCACTTTGTTACCTCTTCATTTTATTACTGGATGCCTGTAACGAACATCTATTTTGGCTTGATTGATCTATGCTATCTGATAATGCGGCTGAAAGACGTGGAGGCAAGGGTAACTAACACCGCCGTCGCCAGTACCGTGATACCAAAGTCCATGGCTATATGGCTGTAGTCTGCGGTAACCAGCAGCGCCCGCATGGCATCCACGATATAGCTAAGAGGGTTAATATGGGCTATCACCTTGAGCCAGGTGGGCATGATATCAATCGGGTAGATGGCGCTTGAGGCAAAGAAGAGGGGCATCATAATAGCCTGGCCGATGCCCATCATACGCTCCCGGGTCTTAAAAAATGAAGCCAGGAAGATGGACAGGCCGGAGAAGCACATGCCGGTGAGAATAATAATGACAAGCACGCCGATGATACTAACCGGAGTCAATATCAGGTGGACGCGGATGATGACCGCCAGGATAAATACCACCAGCGCCTGGATGACCGAGCGTACCCCGGCGGAGAGAGTTTTACCGAGAACGATGCTGTAGCGCGGGATAGGGGTGGACAGCAGCTTATGCAGCAGGCCCATGTCCCGGTCCATGACCATGTTAAACCCATAGAAAATGGCGACAAAGATGACTGACTGCGCCAGCACGCCCGGGGTCAGGAACTGCAGGTAACTGTAGTTCCCGGTGTTTATCATGCGCACCTTGGACATAACCTCGCCGAAGACGAGCAGCCACAGGATCGGCTGTATCGCCCGGATGAATACCTGCGACGAATCGTGCCAGATCTTCCTCAACTCGAACTCGGTGATGGTGAAGATATCTTGGAATAGTCGGATTGCCTTCATTTAGCCATGCCTCCTTGCCGTTCTGCGGACGGCTCTCGTTGTCCGCCATGTCAGGTCGCCCTCGCCGATGCGCTGTGCCGGCATATTTGAGGAAGACGTCATCCAGAGTGCCTACTTTCAGCGAGACTGATGCCGTGCTGACACCCCGGCTCTTCAGTTTTTCGATAATCTCCGGGTATTTTCTTTTCTCCATCATCAACCACCAGGTCGCAGGCGCTGTCCTGGGACTGGGGCAGGAGCTGGTAGCCCAAGCTCTTGCAGCACCTGGTGGCAATCGTGATTGTCCGAGGTGATACTGATGATATCGCCGCCCAGCTCTGCTCTTGAGCTTGTCCGGCGGGCCGATGACGGCGATTTTGCCCCCGTTCATAATGGCGATGCGGTCGCAGAGGTGATCGGCCTCGTTCATGTCGTGGGTGGTGAGTCAGGATCGTGGCGTCAAACTCGTCCCGCAGCTGTTTGATATAGTCCCACACCATCCGTTTGGCTACCGGGTCAAGACCGATGCTCGGCTCATCGAGAAAAAGCACCCGGGGGCGGTTGACCAGCACCTGGCCTATCTCCAGACGCCGCATCATGCCCCCGGAATAGTTCCGTGCCAGCTCGTTGGCCTTTTCGGAAAGCTCCATGAACCTGATAACTTCCCGGATGCGCTCCTTGCGCGCCGACCTGGGGACGTGGAAGAGCTTGGCATAGAAAAGCAGGTTCTCGTAGCCGGTGAGGTCGCCATCCACCGAGACATCCTGCGGCACGTAGCCGGATACCTCACGCGCCTGCTGCGGTTTCTTCAGGACATCGATGCCGGCGACCTTTGCCTTACCGTCTGTCATCGGGATGAGAGTTAGCAGGCAGCGGATGGTGGTCGTCTTGCCGGCACCGTTGGGACCGAGAAGACCGAATATCTCGCCTTTATCCACCTGGAAAGATACAGCATCTACCGCAGTGAACTGACCGAACCGCTTGGTCAGACTTTCAACTTCAATCATGTTCATCTTTGTCTTCTCCTTCATGGGCCTCGATAGCTTTCACCAATGAGGTGAGTCCCTGGGACAGGTTGGTAAGCTCATCAACACTCAAATCCGCAAAGGGCTTTGGACATATAACTTCTTTTCCGTTCCCTAAGATTCGCCACAAGTTCTTCCCCTTTTTCCGTGGTTCGAAGTAACAGCATACGGCGGTCCTGGACATTTTCGATGCGGGTCACTGAGTCTTGCTCTACCAGCCGGTCCACGATACCCGTTACATTGGCCGGCGTAACCCCGAGCGCCGCTGCCAGCTTGCCCAGAGTTGGTGCTCCCTTGATTGCTGATGAAAAACAGGCTTTTAAGCTGGGCAATGGTAATAGGTGGTAGGCTCATCCAGGCATCAAGCGTCGTCTCCCGGCGGTATCTGTCCACCTTACGCTGAAGCTCGATAATTTCCTTTACCAATGTCGTTTTATCCATTGATTTATCCTGCCTTAATATTTAAGGTTACATTGACATTATAATATTAATTGACTAAACTGTCAATGAATAGCAATTTATCAGGGGGAAATATTCCCTAAAATTCAATAACGCAAGGAGACAATCTATTATGCCTGATTTAGAGGACTTTGAAATTAACCGTTGGCACTCTGCCGCATTTGTCAAATCGTGGATGGCCGATAAGACCATGGAAGCTGTACGACGGCTCTTGCAAAAGAAGCTGGCCTCACTACTTCCTTTTAAGCCAGAGGCTAACATTCGAGTGCTGGATGTGGGTGTAGGCGCTGGGGCCCTCAGTCTGGAAATCTTGAGTGTCTATCCGAAAGCGCAGCTTGTTTGCCATGATTTTTCCGAAACTATGCTCGCCCATGCCCAACAAAAACTAGAACAATTTTCGGAACAGGTAACCTTCGTTAAGAGTGACCTCCGGGATACTGCGTGGACACAAGTTATCGAAGGGGTGTTTGATGCCGTGGTTTCTTCTTTCGTCATGCACACTATCCCTAACAGTATTAAAGAGACTTATCGTGAGGTCTTCGGTCTGGTTAAGCCTGGAGGGTGTTTCCTGGCCTGTGACATTTTTGCTTCGCCTGGCATTACGCTCGAGAAGGCTTATCTAAAAGCACGACTCATTGCCTATCAGGACACCATTAAAGCCGAGACAGGTGTAGAAAAAACCCTTCAAGAGGTTGAGCAGGAACTGCACGAGCGGCGACGAAGTCGTAATGCCGCGTGGCCAGGCCGAGTTAGGAGTAGATCCGTAAGATTTCCCACTCTCATTAACCACCTGGAGTGGTTGGGGCAAGCCGGGTTTGACGAAGTAGACTGCCTGTGGAAGGACATGCGTCGCGCCATCATCGGTGGCTTCAAGCACTAACGTTGATGGTTACCGGCCTTAATCTCGAAGTCTCTATGTTTGCTAAGACCGAGAAGTGTATAGTCCCTTCGAATACAGTGAATCTAATGACGGTATGAAGGGCTTCAGCCAATAGGGCGCGGTGTGATAAACTCTTCGAAGGGTAACTGTTAGATTTCCTAATTGATGTCAAGTCCTCAATTAGCTGTTGATTGTAATTCTTCAGCGCAGTACACTATCTTTGGGGGAGGAATGAGTGGTTCAGACTGAGGAGCTTTAGCTGCCTCGCGCGATCTGCGACCAGATAGCCTCCCCTCGTTAGGTTTACGTCGCCGCCGGGCCTGTCTTGTTTCTTCAGGTACTTTAAATTGCTGAATAAGTCCAATTGCCTCCATCTTACTTATTGGCTTATCCTGGTTGTCTCGTAGCTCGTAAGGTCTGTCTTCCTGTAATACCGCCAGTATCCTCGCCGCCAAGTGACTCATCACTGCACCCATCGCCTGCAGGTGTGTCTTACCATGCTGCACCATCTCCCGGTAATAGAGATCAGCAAGTTGCGGGTCATATCTGCGCGCAATATCTCCGGCCTGATATAGAGCTCGCTTCATCATGGCGGGACCTGCTTTGGTCATCCTCAGTCCCTTGCCCTCGCTGTCCGCGGATTGTCTTGCTCCAGGCACGACGCCTGTCCAGTTAGCGAAGGCTGATTGATTTCGGAAACGATTCGGATCGCCGATGACAGCCAGAAAGACCTGTGCGGTTCTCACTCCAATTCCGGGGATAGTGCGCAGATGGTCAGACGGGTGAAGATGTCGGTACAGTTCCTCAATTCGGCCTGAAACTCTTTCTACTTCGGCTTCCTCTGTTTCCATTAGCCTCAGCTCGCAGGATATTTCATCCTGGAGATTATCGAAGAAGTCCTCATTTATCATGCCGGCGGCCCTGGATTTCTCATAGAATTCCACGAGCTTCTGACAGAGCTGATACACTCGATGAGATTCAGTCACGGCGCCCTTAGTCTTGGCACTGATAAAAAGTGTCTCGAAGGCATCTTTGCCGTCACGGACTACAGTAAAAGGATTGAGCAGTTGTCGATAGAATAACCTAGCCCGATCGGACCACTCATCGGCGAAGGCTTTTCGTAGGCCGGGAAGATACCCGTTGATTATTGAGCCTATCCGGTTTTTACGAATTGTGATGCTCTTCATGAGACGCTCCCGCTGCCGTGTCAGCCGCTGCAGCGCATGATACTCAGCCGGCGGAAGATAAGCTTCGTCCAGTTGCTCGGCATCGATGAAGGGCATCTTGGCCAGTGTGACCCCGTCTACACGGTCACTCTTGGCCCGGCTATGAAGATATCTTCGGAGAGCAGCGACCTTCTGCAACCTGGCCTTTACCAGTTGACAGTCCGGGTGACGAGCTCGGAGATACGCTGCCATGGGAATCCAAGCTAAACCCGTTGGCTCGAAAACGATAGTGGGAGTAGCACCTTCCGAGAAAACACGCTTCTCAAACTTCTCCAGACCTTCCAGGGTACTGTCGAAGCTGAAGCTGTGTAGACCGTCAGCGATAATGGGACACAAATAGGGCCACTTGAACCGTACACTTTGGACGGGTGGAACAAGCTCCTGATAGGTAGTAGACTGACTAACAGTGAAAGGAGCGATCTGTGTCCCAGGAAAACAAAGATAAAGCTGATGCTGCCGAAGCCAGAACCCAGCAAACCAGGGGCTTTATGCAGCAGGTTAGAGTAGCGTCCAGGCGGAAATATACTCCTGAGGAGAAAGTCCGTATCGTGCTGGAGGGGTTCCGTCGGGAAGTAACAGTCAATGAACTCTGTCGCCGGGAAGGCATCAAGCCAGGAGCCTACTACGCCTGGACCAAGGACTTTATGGAGGCTGGGAAGGAGCGGCTAACACGGGATAGCGTCAGGGATGCTACGCGCCAGGAGATCGATGAGCTAAAACGGGATAATGACGATCTCAAGCAGTTGGTGGCTGACCTTTCGCTGGATGTACATCGTCTCAAAAAAACGGCTATTCCTCCACTGGGCCAGAACGGCGACGGCGCATGAGTGCCGGGGACAAAGCTATTATCCTGGCCCAGGTAGAAAACCAGTCCAAGAGCAAACGGCAGGCGCTTATGGCACTGGGGATACCGAAAAGCAGCTACTATCGGTGGCGCCAGGGGCGACCCGATTCGAGAAACCGGAGAAGAACGTGGAACCGGATTACTCCCGAAGAAGAAGACAAGATCCTGTCGGTAGCCCGGGAATCTCCTGATCTCAGCAGCCGGCAACTCTCAGCCTGGATCACCGATAATGAAGGCTTTGCCGTATCCGAGTCGACGGTGTACCGCATTCTAAGAAGGGAAGGGCTAGTGAAACGCCAGGCGACGCAGCTCACGGCCGCTAAGGAATACCACACTAAGACCACGCGGCCTCATCAGATGTGGGCTACCGACGCTTCCTACTTCCGGGTGGTCAGCTGGGGCTACTATTACCTGGTGACCGTGATGGACGACTATTCCCGTTTCATCCTGGCCTGGAAACTACAGAAAGACATGTCGGCTAACTCCCTGATTGAGGTAGTTCAGGGAGCGGTGGATGCTACCGGCATGACCGATGTGCCTGTCGAGGATCGTACCAAACTCCTCTCGGATAACGGCGCTGGCTACGTCTCCAGGGCCTTCCATGATTACCTGCGTCTGGTGGGCATCGGGCATATCCTGGCGGCGCCCTTCCATCCCCAGACTAACGGCAAAGTGGAGCGCTATCAGCAGTCTCTAAAGCGAGAGGTGAACCAGCTACCCTATGAGATTCCCTCCCAGCTGGAACGGGCAATTGCTGCCTTCGTCGACTACTACAACTACCGCCGTTATCACAAGGCTCTCGGCAACGTGACGCCGGCTGATGTCCTATATGGCAGGAGAGAGGGGATCCTAAAGCGCAGAAAGGAGGTGCAAATATCAACAGTTAACCGTCGCAGAGACTACAACCAGGGCCTCAGGGAGCTTGTTAATGCCACCTGATTATACAAAAATCTTCGGTTCAAAGAGTGTCCCATTTCGCTGATTGACAACACTGAAGCTGTCGCAGGGCCTGGCCTGCTCATCCAGGCAACAAACTTGGTGGTTACCGGTACGGCTGAGGTCGATACCAACACTCCTGATCAATGTCGCCTCCTTCAGTAAAATTCGGGCTCAGTGAGCATTGGCCGGACCCTCCGCCCATGCTTGCTTCCTTGATGCGGGGCTTCTTCTGCAGAACCCCAATTTCCCTAATCGGGCCACCTGAGGGCCGGCAGGCAGTCTGATTGTCGGGGCAGTCTAAACTCCCCAGCCAGATTATGGCGCCTCACCGGAAACCCGTCAGATCTATTTTAACCCCGGACCATCTCCTAGCCCTAGAGAAATAGAATACAAGCCATTTTGTTAAGCCGAGGCCGGATTTTATCATCAATGTACAGGTTACAGGTTGACAGCTCAATTCGGTAGGGCTACAATTTAGTCACCTCTGAGAGGACTGCAGGTTTTTGCAAATAGCAGTGTGGGGCAGGTGGAAAATTAATTGGAACCTTTTCTCATATTGTTGTGACCGAAGGCTACGAACTGTCGTGTGTACGTGGCGTGTTATGTAGCGGCGAGTCAATAGCGAAACCGATCTGAAGAGGGCCGGTTTTAGCACCACCGAACAAAAGTTAGGATAAAATTAAAAAGGAGGAAGTTAATCATATGGTGGGGACAATCATTGGTTCAATCGTGGGTTTCATTATAGTAGTCATTCTCCTAGCCAAGTCCATTCGCACTGTGAGACCGACTAGCCGCGGTCTAATCGAACGCTTTGGCAAATATAAACGTTTTGCCAACCCGGGCATTGTCTTTATCATACCATTCGTCGAGCGCCTGATTCGAATCAACATCACAGAAAATATGATAGATGCAGGCTTACAGGAAATTATTACCAGTGACAGTTTGAATGCCCAGGTTGATGCCCAAGTCTATTTCAAGGTGCGCTCGGATGAGGAGAGCGTCAAATCATCCCAATATAATGTATTTAACTATATGGTCCAGATTGTAGCGCTGGCGAGAACAACATTAAGGAATATCATCGGTACAATGACGCTAAAAGATGCCAACAGCGAACGAGGTAAAATCAATAGCGCACTGTATAACAACCTTGCTACGGAGACTAAGAGCTGGGGGCTTGAAATTGTTCGGACCGAACTCAAGGAAATCAATCCTCCGGCTGACGTTCAGGAGACAATGAATAAAGTAGTCAAGGCAAGTAATGAAAGGGTTGCAGCGATAGACTTTGCTACGGCTCGGGAGACTCAGGCGGATGGTGAAAGGCGAGCCGCTATCAAGGTAGCTGAAGGACAAAGACAGTCAGCCATCCTGCAAGCTGAGGGACTGAGGCAGGCTAAGATAACGGTAGCTGAAGGTGAGGCTCAAGCCATTAAGTTGGTTAATGAAGCGGCAGACAAATACTTCAAGGGGAACGCACAATTACTTCGCCGATTACAGGCGGTTGAACAATCTCTTACCAATAATGCAAAAATAGTTGTACCATCTGGCACCTCACTAGTCAATGTTGTCGGAGAACTAGCTGGGATAGATATCCATCCGCCCAAGAAGTAACCTGATTGTAGTCGGGTATTCATCACCGGACAACTGTGGGGCTGTTGGATGTACGTAAGGCCCTAGTTTTCTATGCGTGTTGACCGTGTTGGCGACTTAGTTAAATATGGAGAGTCGTTGGCAAATCTCACGATAAAATACATATCTGGAAAAACAAAACCGAAAGCGCCATGGTTGCCAGGGTTTTAAACCCGCCATTGTCCAGCTTTTGCACTTTTCATCGCTTTGTTACTCTCAGCACATTCAAGGTACGAACCATGATGGTTCCAATTTGCTGATGCGGATACGGCGCGGCCTTTGTTAACACAAAAACACGAGTATTGAGTGCCAAATGTTAACACACTGGCAAGGGAAAATCGGTTTTTCGAAAAGATAAGATGGCCAAGATAAAAACTGAGAACAATTTCCTTCTGCATAACTATGAGGAGGTGCTGGAGAATGAGCATCCGGCACGCTCACAAGGTCAGTTGCATCAAGAGCCCTCCTTTCAGGCTTATATGATGTTTACCCTTAACTTCGCCTATGCGCGACTCCAGGATGACTTCCAGGGAAATAGCGAGAGTAGGCCAGGCAAGCATAAAAAACTTGTTTTTGCGACCAAAGGAACTAATACTATGATTAAACATAGTATAAAAAAGCGTTGCCCAATAAAAGCGACCAAATTTGAGCTATAAAAATTCATTAAGAAACGAGAAATTATCACTGCCAATGATCTGTAAACCACTTTGGGTATAAGCCACAAATTGCGAGGGCCAAGCGGCTTCCCTTGGAAAGCATTCCCTCAAGAACTGAGTAGAACGCCATGAAGCTAAGTTAACATTGGAGGCCGACGATGACCGACGATGTTAACATCCACGTTCAAGGGGCATGAAAATTGGTGTTAACATTGGGCAATAAATTAGGTGTGTCCGTAATGATCGACTAGCGATGCGCGACGGTTTCAGTAAAAGATGAAAAGTGTAATGCCCGAAAAGATTTATTGTCGGAGCATTGACAGTCAAGACGTATGGTTATAGCATTAGGTGATACATGGACTAGGCTAAAATTTAAGTCTGGGGAGGTGGGCTATGGAGACAGTCAGGGACACAGAAAAAGTGAAAAGAATGTTCGCTCAAGGTCAGCCTGCGCTTGTGGACGCGCAGACTGGATATAAGTACACAATGGTTGCTCGTTGCCCGAAAGATGGTAACTTTGCCTCCGTGGCCAGAGTAGAGAGGGCCGGGCAATCCTTGAGCAGGGTGACATTTCAATGTACTTCATGCTTCACTGAGTTTGAGGTGGGTCAAGACGACATATATGTCCGCTAGACATTCCTCATAATCGAGCACCAAAATTAGGAATAACGCTGGCGTGCTTGGCTGGCATACAATCTGGCTTTTCGTTTAATAATATTCCTGCAGAGCTATTCTTATTATTTGATAGCTCTCATATTGCTGAATAGCTAGGCGTATGTCCTCACCCCGCTCCCGACGCCGATGGTAATCTGACAATTTCCGTTCGGATTCTGCGAGAAAAGCCTCATAGGAGTGCTCTAGGCAGGTTCATTTGATATTCATTTCACGTTCTCGACGCTCTTTAGCCCCAGCCAGAACTGCCCTTGTCTGGCTGGAGTTTGGCACGGGGTGTTCAGTCGTTCGCCACATCCTCGTCTTTACAGGCAATCTGGCAACAGTAGCGTCAATTGCAGATTGAAATATCTATAACAAAAGCCCTCACATTCATTTACCTACAATAAAAGATTTGATGCCTGGTCCGGCTGCCGGGTGATACGGCCTCTTGAATGCTTCAGGGTACTTTCTTCTTAATTCGTCCAGGTTAGCCCCCTCTACTTCAGCCAGGAAGCCACACGTAGCCATGCCTGCGGCATTTTTAGAAGTCACTTTATGCGGAACAATGGTGTTAATCGCGCCGCCTCGGTCGAGTTCTCCGGGAACTATCGGGTCATATCTTGCCCCATGGTCTATCGATATTACCCCGGGCATTATTCTCTCCGTCACAAAGGCACCGCCGAGGACTGCCTCCTCTTTCGTTATATATTTTAACCACATCTCCATCTTCTATACCTCTCTTAGACGCATCCGCCGGATTGATCCAGACGGTGCGATACAGGTATCCGTCCGGGCCTTTGACTTTGCAGGTCTTGATTTCCCTAAACCAGGTTATATCATCATGGTTGGCATGGACTCCCCACCTGGGGTGATTGGAAACGACCAGTAGAGGATACTTCTTCGCCCTTGGGTGCAGCAGGCTTTCCTGGTGTGATTCGCCGTAGGGTATCCACTTGGGATAGGGTGGCCTCTCTTCATCATCAGGGAAGTGCTCGGCAAGCTTCTGTGAGTAGAACTCCAGCTTGCCAGTTGGGGTCGGCAGAGGATTTTTCTCGGGGTCATCGTGGAAGGCTCTCAAGCCGGGAGGGCTCTTCCTTCCATTCTGGGTCGGTTGGGAAGACGAAGTACCGGTTTTCCTTCCATTTCTTCATAGCTGATAAAACCCTTTACACCCGAAGTCTCAAAACCAATTTTTATCCATTCCTCAACGGTCTTACCCCTGCGTATTTCTCGAGCAGACCCAGCCTCTCAGCTATCATGCAGGCTATCTCATAGTCGCTCCTGGACTCCCCCAGGGGTTCGATGCATTTTCTTTCATCTATAAGAGTGTTGAATTGTCCACTGCCACCGTCGGCCGCTATATCATCTTCCTCAAATTTGGTATTGACGGGCAAGATAATATCGGCAAACAGACAATCATTTTCCATCCAAGGGTGCTGAGCCAACATGAATTCTATCTTCGGGCTTCTCACCGCCTCCACCAGCCTGTTGCCACCATTCCAGCAGGTTATCCAGCAGGGCGAATCGGTCCATATCATATGGATTTCAGAGCAACCCTCTGCAGGATACGTGTATTTCGTGAACTGGTTTTCACGTGGCGCCGCTAATAAAGTGGTACCGTACCAGCTGAGAGGTGGATTGAGAATGGCGTCAGCAATGAGAGTCTTGGGAAGAATTTGTTTTGGTAAGTTCTGAAAATTAAATCCATGATGCGCAGCCCCTACATCTGGAAATACCTTGGATCTAGGCAGAGCCATCTGATTGGGGTCGTTAAAAATAGCCCACTCAATCAGTTTGAGCTGGTTAGCTCCCGGTTTGCCCAATCCCTGCATCCCCAGCAGTATGATCTTCCATCCTGGCGGGTTCGGTTGAATATTGCCCCCTGATGTAGCCACCACCATTACCATGTGCTATTGATGTTGCCTTGGATGCCCATTCTCTGGCCAGCGCTTTAATGACTCTTGACGGCACGCCGCATAGCTCCGCAGCCCATTTCGGCGTTTTAGGAATGCCATCCTCTTTGCCAAGTACATAGTCCCGGACTTTGTCAAAGCCAACCGTATGCGTAGCAACATACTCTTTATCATAGGTCCCTTCGGTAATCCAGACATAAGCTATAGCAAACTGTAAGGCAGCATCGGTATTAGGCAGTATCGGTATCCATTTATCAGCGTGAATTGCGGCCGAGTAATTCAAGTCTGGACAGATAAATATGGATTTTATTCCCAGCTCCGTGAACCAGTACATCAACCGGCTGGCTATCTGTCCGGACCATCCCCAACCTGTGGTTTCCGCGTCACATCCCCAGTACAGATAAGCTCGGTATTTTCGGCAATATCAGGGATCAAGATTACATTGGCGCCCTTGACCCACCGGTTCCTGCCCCCAGACATGTTTAGCGCCCCAGTACCAACCTTCCCAGCTATCCGGATTTCTGCATTGTTGGGTATATCCTCCTAAAAGTCTGAGAAGGTCTCTTTGAGCCCCATGGGGACCGTGCACACCTTTGGTCTCCCCATGTCCATCCGACTGGCAAAGTATCGCATATGGCCCGTATTTATTCTATTACCCTTTTTATCTCGCTCGCTATTATGTCTAGAGCTTCATCCCAGGAGATTCGGACAAATCCACTCTTACCGCGATTCTCTACGTGTCTGTCGCCATTGGGGTCAAAATCGACTCTCTTCAGTGGATACAGGATTCTATTTGAGGAGTAAACGCGCTTTTTATAGGCTAATGCGAGGGGGTCTATCAATGACTTCATACATGGTTCAAAGCTCTTGCCACGCGCCTCTATCTTCCAGGGCTTGAATTCTTCGGGCTTATACTTCCAATCATAATGCAGCGGCCTGATCCTGACTATTTTACCGTCCTTAACATCGACAACTATGGGCTTTCCTTCCATGGCGTGAGCGCCAATAAAACTAAGCCCCTTTATGAATGTATTCTCTTCTCCGGATGACTTTCTAATGTTCTCTTTGTCGGCCATTTTACCTTTCCTCATTTATCTTCATAGCCATGGGGATTGTTGAATAAAATGAGAATAAACTTTTTCCCCTAGTAATGTCAAGTGAGTATTGAATTCTCCACAAATATCCAACAATTATCCTCCATTTCTGACAGTGGTGGTCAAATAGAGCAAGAACGATAAATTGCACTTTCTGACGATTTGTTTCGGCGTGTTGATTTTTCTGGGCATATTCTACCCCCTTTTATTCATTTCAGTCTAACATTAAAGTTGGACTTATTTCTGGGGGCAGGTCACTGATTTTTAAAGGAAAGGTTATATTAAAAAGAGAAGGTGGGGTAAAACCCACCCACTCTAGGAGGAGGTAAGAGGAGGTAAATTGAAATTCGTATTCCTTACACGCGTTGAGGGTGTACTTACCTTCCTTCTCCTGATTAAGTAGACTTTTCCATTATCTACGTGCCTACCTCAAAACTTGTGATGAAGTAAGTTTTCCGGGACAGCTGCCATGTCGACCAGTTCGATCCAGACTCCTAGAGTCGACCTGGGTGGTAGCCAGGCCAGACGGAAGGGACGTTCGGGGGAAATCATCGCCGTTTCTTCTTCCGGCTTGAAGCCTTTTTCTTTCAACACCTGAATTTTTCTATCAAAATCATCGATAAAAATGCAGAGGTGGAAAAGACCTCCCCCGCGCTCCTTGAGGAACCTGCCGAAACGGTTATTGGTACTGGTAGGCTGTACCAATTCAATAAAGATGTCCCCTAAGGGAAGTGATAGCAGGCGCACACCGTTTTGGGTGTCTTCTTTGACACCCAGGCTCCAGGGTTTGAGACCGAGCATTTTGCCGTACAGGCTCGCGGCTTCTTCGACATTTTTCACGACCACGCCGATATGGTCAAGCCTCTGGGCCATTTCCATTTACCCCTTTAGGGCGAAGCGCATCCTTGGCCAGCCGGTTTGCCTTGGCCAACCAAGAATGCGCTAAAGCCGTCTTCACAAATTACTTGGATGAACCCGCGATAAATTGCTGCCAGTAAGAGGCCGCCTCGTCTAGGGTGATGGTGTGGAGAAAGACCGGCTGCCCACCGGAAATCTTCTTGGTGGCGTAGCCGACAATCGAGTCAACCGTCCGGTTATTGCCCAGGTCCGGCCGGGCAATCATTACGGAGAGACCGAGCGGGCTCTCGAATTTCAGACCATTATCAATCACCGCGGCGACCTTGTCCGTATCCAGGCTACCGGCCTGCTGCAGGGCGGTCATCAGACAGCTCCACTGGGCGATACCCTGAATCTCCGGGCCTTCCCACTTGCCGTATTGGGCTAACCAGGCAGCCTTGAAGTCCTTGGCCTGCTGAGTTAGCGCCGGGTCAAATTCGACAGGCCAGGCACCAGCCATCATCCCCTCCAGCGCCTCGGTGGGAATGAGCTGCGACAGGGTTCCCGCCGGCGAGGTGCTGCTGCAGAAGAACTGCCCCCGGTAGCCAGCCTGCCAGGCGGCCTTGATGGCCATGGCATCGGAGATGGGGCCCCCGCCTTTCGGCCTCGAAGACGTCCGGGTTCAGGGTTTTTACCTTGGTACCTATGGCACTCAGGTCGGTAGCGTTGGCCGGGTAGTATTCGGTGTCGGACTGCCGCCCGAAGGCTTGAATAGTTGCGGCTTCATGAGGGCCAATCTGGTGACCCAGGGCGTTATCCGGGCAGGCGATGACGAAGGTCTTTTTATCCGGGAAGTTCTTGATAAACCATCCAATGAGCACCGGCCCCTGGCTGTTAATGAAGTAGGCCTCGAAAGTGTAATGGTTATCCTGGCTTAGCCCGGCCGAGGTCATGGTCGGGATAAACAAATCCACCTTGTTAGATTCGGCTGCGGGAATCAAAGGGTCAGTAATCATGTCGTCACTGATGATGAATTTCACGTTATCCTGGTAAATCAGTTTGTTCTCGGCGGCGATGGCCGTCGTCTGGTCACCGTTGGAATCGTAGACGATAAAATCGATATTGTACTTATCCCCTCCGATAGATATACCGCCGCTTTTGTTTTCCATATCCTGCATGACCTGCAGCCCGTGCACCATGTCAAGCCCCATGGGCCATCCTAAAAAGGCGACAACACCTATTTTTAGTGTTTTTACGGCCGGTGTTGTCGGCGCTGCCGGTGTTGTCGGCGCTGCCGGTGCGGTAGTCTGTACCGCCGGAGTCGTGGTGGTGGTCATGGCCGGCGCATGGCAAGCAGATGCTAGCAGCGTGCCGATAAGCATGATGGCCACAATCAGTCCACCTAACATCGATAGTCTCCCCTTTTTCATCTTGTCCTCCTTTTTATTATGATTATGGTTATTCCCCAGCCAAATAGCTAAATTCACCGGTACCTCCAATTAAAGTAGCTTTACTATTCCATTGAGTGGAATGACATTCCAATATATATGATTTATGTAGCGAGATTTTATCACACAAATGTTTGTTTGTCAATACCTCGCATTGACTCATAATAAAGGTTACCGAAAGAGGTATCGTTGCGTCAAAATTAGTGTTACCGAAGGAGGTGAAGGTGACACGACGCAGCATAATAGAATACGTGCAGGCACTACGGAGCCGATATTTTGGGGCATCAAGAGAAGAGAAGGGCAAGATGTTGGATGAATTTACGAAAGTGACAGGCTGGCACCGCAAGGCGGCTATCAGGTTATTGAATCGGTCAAGCTATCCCAGGACGAGTAAAGGGCGCGGTCGGCCACGTAAATACGATTCAGAAGCCGCAGAAGCGTTGAAAGCGGTCTGGGAAGCTGGTGACCGGCTGTGCTCCAAACGCCTACAGCCGTTCATACCGGAGATGTTAAAGGTGCTCAGGCAGCATGGCGAGCAGCGGATCGATGTTGCTATGGAAAGGCTGCTCTGCCGGATGAGTCCGTCCACCATCGACCGGCTACTGCGAAAGTATCGTAAGGTGGGAGGGCGAAGAGGACTTACTACCACCAGGACGGGGAGCCTGCTTAAAAGCCTCATACCCATCAGGACCTTTGCCGATTGGCAGGAGAACAAGCCCGGGTTTCTGGAAGTTGACTTGGTCGCTCATTGCGGTGAGAGCAGCGAAGGTTTTTATCTGAACACGCTCTGCGCCGTAGACGTGGCCAGTGGCTGGACAGAATGTCGGCCGGTCTGGGGGAAAGGCCAGGAGCGTGTTGGTGGTGCTGTCCACAAGATACGGCAGCGCTTACCTTTTCCCCTTTTAGGACTGGACTCAGACAATGGCAGTGAATTCATCAACCAGCATCTTTTTAGCTATTGCCAACGGGAGAAGGTTACCTTCACCCGCTCCCGTTCCTACAAGAAGAACGATAGCTGCCATGTGGAACAGAAGAATGGGAATGTGGTGCGCCGTCTGGTGGGATATGACCGGTACACCTCCAGGGCGACATATCAATGCCTGGAAAGGCTTTATGACGGTGTTCGGTTGTACGTGAACTTCTTTCAGCCTACGATGAAGCTGGTGGGTAAGACAAGACATGGCGCTAAAGTGAACAAGGTCTACGATACAGCACGCACACCCTACCAGCGATTACTGGAAGCTGGTGTGCTTACTGAAGCTAAACAACCGGAACTGGCAGCCACCTATCACGGGTTAAACCCGGTGACACTCTTAAAGCAAATAAATAGCCACCTGGAACAGCTATGGCATCTGGCTGAGCGCCCCGCCAGTTTGGGTAACCGGAATTATGAGTCAATAAGGAGGGCTTCGGTAACAGTTTAATTTGACGCAATACGTACCTGTAACGGAGATAATGCACTATCTATCTACGCCGATTTTATTAGGTGCTTAATAAGTAGTATAATCTCCTTACTTAGTAGGCTGTTCTGTCGGTGATAAGCGCCCTTTCTTAAATTGAAAAATATTTGATAATCATGAGAGAAGGAGGTATATGCATAATCTAAAAGGCAAGGTAGCTTTGGTTACTGGAGCGGGCTCCAAGGTTGGCATAGGACATGCTATCGCACTTCGTTTAGCCAAGGACGGAAGCGATGTAGCGGTGAGCGATATTTCCCTCCGCGGCATTCATAATAATGAATATATCGGTACGGATGACTGGCATGGCCTGGAGGATGTTGGAAGTGAGATAAGAGCCCTGGGAAGAAAAGCTCTGGTTATTGAGGCGGACATTGGTTCAAACCAACAGGTGCGAGGGATGGTCGCTAAATGTATCGATTTTGGGGGTAAGATCGACATCTTGGTGAATTGTGCTGCCTTATCAGGGCCGAGGGGTATACCGCCGTTTGAGATTCCTGATAAGGAATGGCGTCGGGTACTGGATGTTAATATCTTTGGCACATATCGGTGCTGTAAGGCAGTGGGTAGCTACATGATAGAAAGGGGGGCCGGAGGTAAAATAATCAACATTGCTTCGGAGGGGGCGAGAGGTCGGGTAATGCCAGGTCACGGACCTTATATTGTATCCAAGTTTGGGATAATAGGGCTGACTCAAGTGTTGGCTGTAGAGTTGGCGAGGTATAAGATAAATGTTAACGCCGTCTGCCCTGGTTTGACCGCTACCCAGATGGTAGTAATGCCGCCCTCAGAAGGTAACGTTAGCACCGCTGGCTTGAGCTTGTCAGAAGCGGTGACTAAGGTCTATGCCGATTTATTACCCCAGATACCTTTAGGCCGTATTGGACAGCCGGAAGATGTCGCCAATGTCGTGGCCTTTTTGGCCTCTAGTGACGCTGATTATATGACCGGTCAATCCATAAATGTTACCGGAGGGCATAATATGTCTTAGGTATCCTTTTGGCTGATGCTAATGATAATAACCAGCCCGGCAGCCAGGATGACAAAAACTAGCCCCATCGCCAATCCGCCAAATGTTAATTGCCCAAATAACAAGACTACCTCCTAACAAGGAAGTGATGTCCCTGGTTTTATACTTCTTGAAATTCCGTTCTGGCCATAATGTCATTCTGGAACTCGGCTTTTTTAAAAGAATCACTGAATACCCACCAGTAAGTGGTGTTATTCAGTGACGTTTCTTATAAAAGCTGCGCTCTTGTGAATACCTCCCCTAGCTTCTCCTTTATGGGCAGACATCAAACTTAATTCCTGCCCATAATGTTATCCACACTTCAATTATTATAATTTCTTCACGCAGGTTACAACATTTACCTATAGCTAATTGTCTGACTTCTAGGAAAGCACAAAACCATCGCTAACGAATAGTATCTATCAGTTTTTATTACTTACTTCCAGCCGTAAAATGTCTTGTTGTATCCGAGCGCCTCATCCAAGGATATTTTGGCAATGATGCTAGCCTTTCCTCCCACCATTTGTTTGATGGCTAGGGAGCCAAGTGTGTCCACAGTTCTGGTAATTCCCAGATCCGGCCGACTAATCATGATGCTGGGAGAACAGCACGGGCTATCATATTGCAAACCATTGGCAAGCACATTTGCAACTTTGTCCACATCCAGGCTCCCAGCTTTTTGTAAGGCGGCTATCAGGACATACCAGGCATTCAGTTGCGTGATGTCAGGATCATCCCACTTCCCATTTTTAGCTATGTAGGCATCCTTGAAATCTTTAGCAGCGCCGACTGGAGGCGTATCCATTTCTACATCATTCGCGGCAACAATCATCCCCTCCGTGACCTCTGGCAGAACTGTCTGGTCATAGACAGACGCACCTACCGTACCAGTCATAAAGAATTGTCCCTTCCAACCAGCCTGCGATACGGCTTTGATGATAAGGGGATCCGTTACCGGTCCGCCGGCAGTAGGTATGAAAGCATCTGGATTCAAAGTCTTGACCTTGGTACCGACAGCACTAAGATCAGTCGCCGATGGTGGATAATATATTTCATCAAGCATCTTCGGTCCAAAAGCTTCCGACAATTTTTTCAACTGATCACCAAAAGCATGACCAGGCTGGCTATCGGGAGCTGCAAGCACGATAGTCTTGATATTCGGGTGATTCTTCACAAACCATCCCCATGCTGTAGGGCTGTTCGTATAGGCCGCGACTGTTCCTTGAAAGGTGTATTTATAATCCGGGTTAAATATAGTCCCGGTAGCATCTAGACCGATTGCTATTACATGTTCGGGGTCGGTAAGGGAAGCCCAGTAGGCGATAGTATCGTCGCCGACGATGAATTTCACTTTGTCTACATCCATGAGTCTTGACGCGGCAGAGCGTGATGCCACCTGATCAAATTTGGAGTCGTATATGACTGGCTGGATAGTATATTTCTCCCCCCCGATATCCAGCCCGCCCTTTGCGTTAATCATATCCGCCTGGAGTTGCACCCCTTTTTCAAACTCAATGCCTAGCGGCCACCCCAAAAAGGCAATGACACCTATTTTTAAAGTTTTTGGTGCGGGGGTTGTGGTCTGAGTTACGGGAGCCGTGGTTTGAGTCACGGGAGCCGTGGTTTGAGTTGTGGGCGTTGCGGCTTTTTGGCATGACACCATAAAAGTCATGCTCAATAGTATTATTGATAGAACCGCCAAACTAATCTCTAGTAGTTTCTTTCTTTTCATTTTGCCTCTCCTAATATTTTAATTCATATTGTTTAAAAAAATTTATGCAATATATCTACCTCCTTTATATTCCACTTAGCGGAATAGCATTCCACAAAATCTTAAATTTAGAGGAATCATATCATAAGGATGTTTATTTGTCAATATTCCATGAAATGGGTCCTGTTCTGTTCACTTGAATTTACATATTCTGGAGCTTCCATTACCGCCTTCTGTTACACCAAGCCAGCTTGTATATCTAAAGCTGGCTTCAGCAACTTTCCCAGGCGTTTTACCGTTCAAGCTCTCATGCGGTTTAAATAAGTTATAGTAGATTAACCAGCTAATGTCGCACTCCCAAACTTTGTGATAGGTGTAAATGATAAGATAGAAGAATTAAATCTTAAACAGGGGACTCAAATAGCTAGTTATCGAGAGGATCTTTATAATGCGGCAGGCCAGTTATTATTAAAATATATTAAATGATTTACAACTCGGACGTCAAAGCTGGTGGCAGGCTGATGAATTAACCGATGAATGGTTCCCGCATCCACCAAAGTTGTGCGCGATTAGGACTCTTTATTTCACTCTATAGCCTTTTAATCTGCCATCTTTAAAGCATATAATTGCACTGGTATCACGCCGGGGCGTGGGTTATCGAATCACTTTTTATGGTGAACTTTTACCCTTTTTCCTCTGGCTCTTTGTCATTAAACTTACTATATAAAAACCCTTACCATTTTGGAGTTCAGTTTATCTACATACCTCCTTCAACCCAGGCATTAAAGTGAAGTCCGGAAGCTGGGTCATACTCCTTTTCGAATGCCTCAGGGTATTGTCTTTTCCACTCTTCCATCTGGGCCATGGTGACCTTTTCAACCTCAACTAAAAATCCACTGGTAACCTGCCCTCCGCAGTTTTTAGAGACTAGACCGGCTGGAGATATCAGATTATTGGCGCCGCCCCGGTCAAGCTCCCCCGGGATTATCCAGTCACATCTGGCCCCGTGGTCCTGCGAGACCGCTCCGGGCATAATTCTCTCCGTGACATAGGCACCGCCGAGGACGGCCCCCCTCTCGTTGTAGATCTTAACGATATCGCCGCTCTTGATGCCTCTCTTTTCCGCATCTTTCGGGTTAATCCAGATAGGCTCGTACATGTAGCCATCCCAACCCTTAACCTTGCATGTGGGGATTTCCCTTGTCCATGATATATCATCGCACTGGGCATGCATTCTCCACCTCGGATGGTTAGAGACAATGAGCAAAGGGTACTTCCTGGCTCTTTCTCCGGAAGGTCTTTCGTCATGGGTCTCACCTTTTTCAATCCAGTGCGGCAGCGGGGGTCTCTCCTTATCATCAGGGAAATATTTGGCCAGTCTCTCCGAATAGAACTCCAGCTTACCGGAGGGTGTGGGCAGAGGGTTGTTCTCGGGGTCTTTATAGAACTTGAGCATGCCGGCTGGGTTTTTATTCCCAATCCGGGGAGGTTGGGTAGACGTAATATCCCTTTTCGTTAAAGTCTTCCCAGCTGATCAATTCCGGCAACCTCATCTCCTCAAAGCAATATTTAATCCATTCTTCTACGGTCTTGCCCTGCGTAACCTCATCATACTTGCCTAGCTTTTTGGCTATCTCCAGGACTATTTCGTAATCACTCTTGGACTCGCCGATGGGCTTGATGGCCTGCTTCTGGAGCGTTATGCTAGAAATATCTATGCCAGCGATATGGTTTGGCACAATATCGTCTACCTCAAACGTGGTATTCGCCGGCAGGATGATATCCGCGAGCAGACAATCGTTCTCCAGCCACGGGTGCTGGGCGACAATACATTCTATCTTGGGGCTTCTGAAGGCTTCTATCGTTTTATTGCCGGCATTCCAGCAGGTAGTCCGGCAGGGGGCATCGCTCCATATCATGTGTATTTCCGTGCCGCCTTCTTCTTTGGGTAGGGGATAGGTATATTTTACGAACTGGTCTTCAACTCCCGCCGCAACAGCGCCGCTACCATAAAAAGTGAGGGGTGGGTTAAGAATGGCCTCCTGGACGAGGGTCTTAGGAATGAATTGTTTTGATGACCTCGTGTGAGCAGAGGCGTGAGGCCTGCGTAGGCGGTCACCTGGCTTGGTTGACGAGAATGCACTGAGTAAGGCACGGGCGGACCTTGGCGCGGTATCCTTAATTTCGGACATTATTATGGCCTGGTGGACTCCCGGTTTTCCCAGTCCTTGCATACCCAGCAAGATACATTCCAATCTAGCGGGTGAATGCGAATACGTTCCCCGGATCATCGAACCGCCGATGATATGGGCTATCGACGTTGCTCTGGCGGCAAATTCTCTAGCCAGCGCCTTGATTGTCCATTCCGGAACACCACACTTCGGCGAAGCCCACTCGGGTGTCTTGGGAATACCGTCTTCCCTGCCCAGAACGTAGTTCTCAAATTTATCGTAGCCGACAGTGTGCGTCGCCACATAATCCTTATCGTAGGTGCCTTCGGTCACCCAAGTATAAGCTATAGCGAGTTGCAGCGCTGCATCCGTGTTGGGTAGTACCGGGACCCATTTGTCGGCATGGATAGCTGCTCCATAGTTCAAATCGGGGCAAATATATATCTGCTTTATCCCCACTTCGGACCAGAAATAGCATAATCGGGTGGCAGATTGCCCGGCAAGCCCCCAAGGTGTTGTTTCTGGATCGCATGACCAGAACAGGACCTGCTCGGAGTTCTCGGTTATGTCCTTGATCACATTATCCATTGGCTTCATCATACCGACCCATCCCGTCCCCCACACATGCATTGACCCCCAATACCACCCCTCCCAACTATCGGGATTTCTCTGCTGCTGCGTGAAACCACCCAGCGTGTCATGAAGCAGAATTTGACAGCCATGAGGAGCATGGATAATCTTGTCCTCCCCATGTCCATCCGCCTGCGCCAGAACCGCATACGGTCCATATTTTTCATGCACCCTCTTCAGTTCACTGGCAACTATCCCGGCAGCCTCGTCCCACGAGATTCTCTGATACTTGCTCTTCCCCCTGTTCTCCGGGTGTCTCTCGCCGTTAGGGTCCCAGTCAACTCTCTTTAAGGGGTACTTAATCCGGTTGGGAGAATAGACTCGCTTTTTGTAGGCTAGTGAGAAAGGCCCCGGAAGCGATTTCATGACGGGCTCAAAAGTTTTACCATTCCTCTGAAGTTTCCATGGGTTTATTTCCTCCCTGGTATATTTCGAGTCATAGTGTAACGGTCTAATTCTGATTATTTTTCCATCTTTAATATCAACCGCTGACGGAACGCCGCCTGCAGTGTAACCAGCCAGGCCAAGCGCTCTAAATACTGTTTTTTCTTTACCTTTTTCGTCTGGCATTTCGATCGCCCTTCTTTCTTGAAGAATCTTAACTTACGGCAAAACCTTTCTGCGGGATGCCTATTACGCGGCTCGCCCATAAGAGCATCAGCACGGGACTATCATATCAATATTAATTCCGATAGGCGGAATATTATTCCAGTCCTTCTTGGGGCCAAGAAGGCCCTCATCAGATTTGAGACTAGGGCGTTTTATAAACTCGAGTCGTCTAAACCAAGGGCAGCCAATGTCTCAGAGCGGGGCAATCCGGTCTCTTCATCCCATCCCCGGAGGCGGTAATACTCCTTCAACATGCTCTTGAATTTATCCCGGTCGAGCATATTACCAATATAGGAGACCGCCTCGTCATTAGGACCAGGCACGGTGGTCACGTTAGACTCGTGCGTGGCCCGCAAGGGTTCGGTGAAGTTGATCTCAAGGGGGTAGTCAGCTTCGGGGACTACCCGTCCCTCCCGCAGTAGGATAAGTCTTTGCAGGTTGTAAATACGTTCGGCATACCGGTCAAGCACTTCGCCGGCAATGCCGGTAACCGCGGTAAAGAGCTTGGCGCCGAGGTCGGGGTCCCCCACATGGTCCGGCGTATTGAAGGAAAAGGTAATGGGGTAGCCGAAATCACACAGACCTAGGCTTTCTTTGAGATAGGTCCTGTTCAGTATTTTTTTCGCCGCCAGCGCCTTCCCCTCATAGCTGGTAAAATCTCCGGCCGCCTCACCGCCCCAGAAAGCCCTGGCAATATCATGTACCACCTTAGTTGTCACCGGCGTGCTGCCGGGACGGAGTTGATTCAGTACCCAGGCAGCATAGACAAAGACAATCTCGTGCAGGTAGTTATGATGCACCCTGGGTTCCATAGGGTAGAGCAGCGCATTGACGAAGAATGCCCGGGGCGGGTTGAAGTCATTCGCCATGATTGGTGCCAGATAACGGGGGAACAGGGCCCGGGCTTTAGCCGATACCCTGTCGCCAATCCTCACCAGTCCCTCGGCCAGGATATCACCAAACCCCTCACGATAGGCTATCGCATGAATCAGCTCTTTCAGGAATTCTCCGGTGCCGATCTTAGCTAGCGGCAGGCCAGTCTCCTTTTCGGCAAGAACTCCCGACCGATAGCACTTGTGAAGCCAGTCAATAATGGCCATGAGCTCCCATGTATCTACGGAGTAATCGTCAGCCAAGACTGGCGCATCGAAGAATGTCTCTATCGGCTCATCCTCCCGGCCGAAATTCCATGGCCGGTAATAGTCCAAGGACTGGCACTTGCGGAGGCCTTCCAGCCGCTGGTCATATCGATATACCCCCCTGACGCACTCCATCCCGCAAAGATAGCAGCCACCCTTGCTGATACGCTCCACGGTATGGCCAGGGGCATAGCCAGGCAATATTCTGAAGTTAGGCAACGACGGATTGGTACCCTTGCTTATCCGGATGGTATTGCGGTTAAGCTCCTTGAGAGCGTCCGGGGTCGGCTACGGAGATTTTCCCGGTACCCATGATGGCGATGGCTTTTAGATTTTTGGAACCCATGACCGCCCCGAAGCCGGCCGTAAGAGTGCAACCGTGGGAGGCCAGGGCTATAGCTGTCCTGACCCTTCTTTCGCCGGCCACGCCGGTGGTGATAAAACGCGTCTTTTCACCATGGGTCTGCTGGAGCACCTCTCCCGTCCGGTAAGCGTTCTGTCCCCACAGCGATGAGGCATCCCGGAGTTCGGCCTCGCCATCGTGAATCCACAGATATACGGGTTTGGGTGCACGTCCCCCAACAATAATACCGTCAAACCCTGCCTTCTTCAGCTCCGCGCCGACAAATCCGGCGAAACTACCGTAACAGTAGCCCTCAGGGAGGGCCATCGGGGACTTGCCGACCACCGATAACTGTGTCGCCGCTTGGGCTCCAGTTCCCACCAGCGGCCCGGCCATGAAGATAAGCCGGTTCTCCGGGTCAAAAGCCTTGGTCTCCGGTTTTACCGTCTCCCAGTAGAGTTTCGTGCCGATGCCACGTCCGCCAAGGAACTTCTCGGCGTATGGTTGTGTTGCGATTTGGGTTATGGCGGCACTACTCAGATTTACATGCAGTATCTTACCTACCCAGCCATACATACTTATACCTTCCCTTATTTGACAATATTTATTTTACCAAACCAGTTCTTGGTAAATAGCGGTAATCTGCCCTTCGGATAAAGCCAAACTTGACCGTCACTGCCGGAGGCTATTACCATCCGCTATGGTGATAATATTATATCTTACATTTTGTCGGCGATGCAATAAAATGAATGTGTTTTATCTATTGACAAATAAATATCTATATGATAGAATTTCACCTAAACAAATCAAGCATAGTGGAATGCCATTTCGCTAACCGGAATACGATGCTGCTAACTTTCTGATAAGTTGACCATTTTTCATCATAATATGTCTTATGGAAAGGAGAGTAAAATGTAAGTGCTCATAACGAAAAGGTCTGCCTTCCCCTAAAATATAAAGGAGGAGAAAATGAGGCGTCTTTCAATAGCCATATTACTGGCAATAGTCTTGGTAATTTCACTTGTTGTTTCCTGTACTTCAGGGAAAACATCAACCCCTACCCCTGTCCCAACCCAAACTCAGACCCAAACCCAGACATCTGCTCCGGCAGCCGCTAAGACTTTGAAAATTGGTCTCATTACCAACTTAGAATCGCCACTCGACCTCCCCTTTGCACAGGGGTCGCAAGCCATGGCGGATCTAATTAATAAGAACGGCGGCATGGTTATCGGTGGGGACACCTATAACATCCAACTGATTGTGTATGACTCGAAGGGCGATGGGGCAACAGCAAAAACCGCCGCACAAAGACTTATTTCCGAAGACAATGTAAAGTTCATACTTGGTGATGAGACGGCGGATTCCTGGATTCCCCTTACCGAAGCCAGCAAGGTAATCAACATTAACTGCGACGTCACCAACAATATCTTTGACACAAAGAACCATTACACCTTCCAGGGAAATGTCGCTAATACGGAAGCGGCGGAACTATGGGGATGGTTTACCCAGAATTATCCGAATCTGAAGACCATGGTCAGTGCCTATCCGGATAACGAGATTGGTCACTCCTACGGCGGTCTCGTCAAGAAATCAGCGGCAGCCTTTGGCCTAAATCTGATTGATGAAGAATACTACCCGCCAACGACTACCGACTTCAGCAGCCTGGGTGCCAAGGTAAAGAACCTGAACCCGGACTGCTTCCTCGCTCAATACGGGGGTCCGATATCGGATAGTAACGCCTTCAAAGCTGCCTACGAGGCCGGCTGGAAGGGGCAACAGTTTGCTTCCTCGACGCTACCGACAGATGTTCTAGTGTCCATCGTTCCACCGGAGGCAGTAGAAGGCATGGTTTGTCTGGCTTGGGCCGATGAAATAGAGCCGCTTGCCGGGGCCGCCAAGGTATTCGTGGATGCCTATACCGCCAAATCCGGGAAATGGGATTGGCCCGAACTTGTACAATTGAACTCCTGGTACGTTCTTATGGGGGCATTAACACAGGCTAACAGCCTCGATACGGACAAAGTGGCGTCCGTGCTTGCCAGCGGCATGAAGTACGAGAGCCCCTGTTTTGTTGGCCAAGGCGAGATGGTCAGCCGGCCGGACCTGGGGAATTCACGCACTGTTGATAATATGGGCGGTCTGGCCATCAAGAAAATAGTGGGTGGTAAGACCCAGATAGTTCATGTCATCAGCCTGGATGAAGCGTACTCCTATAACCAGAAATTCTGGGGCTGGAAATAAAGGATAATGTAACCACGTCTGTTTACTGGCAGTAGCGGTCCGTTCTTTATCGGGAAGACACCGCTACTGCCGGTAATTCCACAGCAGAAAAGGCATAGTAACGTCGATGAGTTTATTTGGCCAGTTAGCCTTTAACGGCTTGGTTATGGGTTTAATTTACGTCATTTTAGCCGCTGGTCTCGTCCTAATCATGAACGTTTCCAGGATATTCCTTATTGCCTACGGCCAGTTCTATATGATAGGCGGCTATATTGTCTGGGCCGGAGTGACTTTATGGCATCTCCCGTTCTTTATTGCTCTAGTGATAGCCGTACTAGCTACCGCCATATTGGGACTGCTGAGCTACCGTTTAATCTTCCAGTACGTCCAGTTTGCGAAGAATCAATTTCTGGTAGTTATCGCAGCTGCCATAGGCCTCATGATGCTTCTCGCCCAGGCTGGATTGATAGTTTTTGGTTCGACGGCACGGGGAGTCCCACCTATAGTCCCGGGCATAACCAGCTTCGCCGGTATTAGTTTCCCCAATGCCAAACTGGTACTTATCGTGCTAGCCCTTGCCATCACCTTGGCTCTGTTCTGGGTCTATGAGAAGACAAATCTCGGGCGTGTCATGCGTGCTGTTGCCTTTCTACCGGATGCCGCTTCTCTGCAGGGAATCAATACCCAAAAAATATATTTTATAACCCTGGGAATCGGCAGCGCTCTTGCCGGCGTCGCCGGGGCGATTATGGCACCAAGCTATTCTCTTAGCCCTGATATGGGCACCAATATCTTTTTGCCGGTGATGTTACTCATGATGTTAGGAGGGATGGATAGCCTGCTCGGGACAATCCCCAGCGGGCTAGTAGTGGGCTTGACTTTAAGCTTCGGCCAATATTTTATGCATTCTAGCGCGCAGATAATTCTTTATTCCGTTATCGGCATCATCATCTTCTTCCGGCCCAACGGGTTGCTCGGGCGCGGCATGAAACTGGGGATATAAGTGACGAAACAGATACTGAAAACACTTACAGCGCGCTATAAGCTAATTTTATGGCTCGTTTTAGCTATCATCCTGGTCTTGGCGCCTCTGGTGGTGACCTCTCCATATTATCTCGATATACTGATTAAGACAGGCATTAATATTGCCCTGGCGATGACTTTTATCCTCGTGCTGAGAACAGGGCTAATCAATATGAGTATAGCCGCTTTCTGGGGGGCGGGAGCTTATGCCTCCACCATGCTGGTAATGAGAGCAAACCTGTCCTTCTGGCTTAGTCTGCCCGCGTCTGCCTTGATAGTTGGGGTCATTGCTTTATGCCTCGGCTTTCTTTTGGTTAGAACTGCCGGCTTTGGTTTTGTCATACTTACCGCGGTAATAGGTATGCTGACACCCGTCATTATTGGCAGTATTGGGGCAGTGGGCGGCTTCCAAGGTATCGTCGGCATCCCCCCTCCCAACCCTATTCACATTCCCTTCTTAGCCCCGGTAGAATTCGTCTCCAATAGGTCCTTTTACTACCTCATGCTGTTTTTATTACTATTGGTGATATTATTGTTTTCCGGTCTCTATAAGGCCTGGTCAGGCAGGGCTTGGATGGCCATTGGCCTGAACCCCAATCTGGCACAATCACTTGGTATCAATATCTTTAAATACAGATTGGCGGTATTTGTGGTGGGCTCCGCGGTCGCTGGGCTAATGGGTAGTTTTTATGCCCACTACGTGCAGAGCATCACACCTCAAACATTTGACGTTTTTAAGACAATTTATGTACATGTCTACGCTATTTTGGGTGGCCTTGATTTCGCCATTTTGGGACCGGTATTAGGCTCGTTTGTGATGACATTCGCCCCTGAGTTGCTGCGCCATACCAGACAGTTTGAGCCACTAATTACCGGCCTAATATTAATACTGATAATATTATTCCTGCCTGGAGGAATCTTGAGTCTATCGCGTATACGGCCCGCTTCGAAGCATCTCTCTCAAAGTCTCACCAGTATCGGCAAGGTGATTAAATCCTCGCTGTCATCCAAGCGAGCTACAAGGAAAGGGTAATGCTTAAGGTCGAAAATTTAACCAAAGTTTTCGGTGGGCTTGTTGCCGTTGATGGGGTAAGCCTCGAAGTCACTGATTCAGAGATATTAGGATTGATAGGTCCGAACGGAGCCGGTAAGAGTACTCTTATCAACCTCATCAGCGCTTTCTACCCTGTTACTAGCGGCAAAGTGCTCTTTGGAGGACGGGATATAACCCGGCTGAAAGCACACCAGGTAGCCGCGCTAGGCATAGGCCGCACTTTTCAAGCATCAACTCTATTTATGGAGCTGATCGTTCTTGACAATGTGTTTACCGGGTACCATATGAGCTACCGAACCAATATATTTGGAAGGGTGCTACGCATACCTTCAGCGCTAAGGGAAGAGGAGACATTGAAACAAAGGACGGTGGAGATACTGGAGTTTATGGGTCTGGGCTCCCTAAGAAACGAACTCGCCAAGAACCTGCCGCACGGTAATCAAAGGATTCTCGGTGTCTGCATGGCTTTAGCCATCAATCCTAAATTGCTTCTATTGGACGAACCGTTAACCGGTATGAACCCGATAGAAATACAAACCATGGTAAATCTAATCAGACAGATACGTCATAGAGGCATTACCATCGTCCTCATCGAACACAACGTTTCGGCGATTATGGACTTATGTGATAGGATAATAGTATTAAATTATGGGAAGAAGCTTGCTGAGGGCTCTCCAAAAGAAATACAGGAAAACGAAGAGGTAATCGATGCCTATCTGGGGAAGGCGTAGGAAACACAGATGCTGCTTGAAATAAAAGATTTGACAGTACACTACGGAGTGGCTGAAGCTTTAAGAGGCATCTCCTTAACGGTTGATGAGGGCTCGGTGGCGACAATTGTCGGAGCCAACGGGGCTGGCAAGACGACTATCCTGAAAACCATCACCGGTCTGAAAAAGGCGACATCCGGCGAAATATGGTTTCAGGGTAAAAAAATAAACGGTCTATCAGTACCCGATGTTGTTAAGCTAGGAATCGCTTATGTACCAGAAGACAAAATGCTTTTCGCCCCCCTAACCGTCTTGGACAACCTGAAACTGGGCGCTTATCTCCGTAAAGATAAAGATGGAATAGCTAAAGACCTTGATTCTGTCTACCAGCACTTCCCAATCCTGAAAGAGAAGCGCGGGCAGCTGGCTGGGAATCTAAGTGGGGGGCAGCAGCAAATGCTGGCCATTGCCAGGGCCTTGATGGCTAGCCCCAAATTACTCTTAATGGACGAGCCGAGCACAGGATTATCACCAATATTAGTTGCCGAAGTAGGTAATATCATTAGAGATATTAACCAAGGCGGTATCACGATCATACTAGTTGAGCAAAATGCCCGGATGGCTTTTAAGCTGGCTAAAAGGGCCTATATCTTACAAGTTGGTAAGATTGTCCTAGAAGGTGATGTCGAGGAATTAGTTAACAATGAGCTTGTGCGGAAGGCTTATCTGGGCGGGAAAAAATGAACAGCAAAACAGTCACTTTTTCCTCGATATCCGGAATTTAATAGCAGGGTATAAGGAGTAGTGAACAAATGGAAACGATAGATAGGACATTTAATATTCTGGAATTATTCCTTGGCCACCAGGGACCGCTTAGTATTACCGAATTATCCAAATTAAGTGGTTTGAGCCCCGCGGTGACCCATAGGATTGTGACCGCCCTACTAAAGAAAGGCTATCTTGTTCAGAAGGAGAAAAGAGGGAAATACTCGCTGGGTTTAAAATTTTTAGACTTCAACTATTTCATCCAGGGGAATATGAAAATCAAAGATATTGCCCACCCACACTTGCTAAAGCTTAGCAAAGAAGCCGATGAAGCTGTTACTATGGGGATTCTTGATGGTAAGGAATTACTGGTCATCGAGCGGATTGATACTAACCACGACCTGCGCATCGGTGGGGCCATTGGTAAAAGGGCCCCTCTCCACAGCGCCGCTGTTGGCAAGGTATTACTGGCGCAAATGTCGGCGGCGGAAAGGAATGCAATCATTAATGACAAATCGATTACGGAAAAGTTCACGAAGACTACGATCACGGGAATACGCAGAATGGACAAGGAGTTAGAATTATTTAGAGCGGAAGGCTGCGCCTATGACCGGGAGGAGATGGCGGTGGGTATCTGGTCCGTGGCGGCGCCGGTTTATGGCGTTACGGGTAAAATTGAGGCTGGGGTAGCTATTTTAGCTCCCACCGCAAGAGTTACCGAGGAGAAAGCCTTGAGGTGGGCTTCGCTGACTAAGGCATGCGCCGCCAAGATATCCCGCGAGCTGGGCTACAGGGGGAACTAGGGGATTCATTGATTTTAATATCATTTCGAACCAGAGGGATGAAAAATAATAGCATGGAAAACAAAAGGAGGTCGGTCATGCCGAGCAAAGAATCAGGAGACAAGATCCAGAAATTGGAAGCCAAAATCAGGGAGCTTGAAACCAGGCTCGGGATTCAGGAGGATATCGAAGATATAAGGCATCTCATGGGGAAATACGAGGTCTGGCACGTTCCGACCAAGGTCACCGAAACGTGGAAGCTCTTTACCATGAAAGAACCGGATGTTTCAGCGGAGATCGACAATTGGGGCGTTTACGTGGGGCCGGATTCGGTCAGGAAATTATACGAGATAGGCCATGTTGTACCCATTAAGGGTACGATGCACGAGCATTACCTGGCCACGTATATCATTCAGGTGGCCAAAGACAGAAAGACGGCGAAGGGTATCTTCTTTTCTCCCGGCCATGAGACCTGGGTACGCGAAGGCGGGAATATCGCGTCATGGGTCTGGGGCAAGTACGGGTGTGACTTTATCAAGGAAGACGGTGAGTGGAAAATCTGGCATCTGCACTGGTACACGGCCTTCCGGGCCGACTTTTACAAGAGCTGGCAGGAGGGTTTCAAACTGCCCTTCATGGAGGCGGTGAATGCCGTGGATGCCGGTGAACTGCCGCCGGACAAAGCGACGACCTATCACAATCCGTATGCTTTAGATTTTATCCAGAAGGTAGTACCTGACTATCCCGAGCCTTATGACACATGGGATGGCAAGAGCGTGGCGTAAGCTGATCTCCATGAAGTTAAATAGCGATGCCGCAGATTCGAATCTGAAAAGGACAGGGGCTGAAATGGACAAATATCAGTCTGTATTTTCACCCTTTAAGTTCGGGAATGTCACGGTCAAGAACCGGATTGAGACATCCCCGATGTTAGTCTGTCTGGCCACGCCCGATGGTTTCGTCACCAGGGAGCTCATCGAGTTCCACCAGTCATTCGCCCGAGGTGGCGCCGGTATCGTTACCGTTGGCGACTCCGCCGTAGATTACGAATATGGTAAGGGACACCACGGGCAGTTAAACCTCGGTGATGACAGGGTGATTGGCGGACTAAGCAGTTTGGTAGAAGCCATTCAGAGATACGGGGCCAAGGCCTCAATCGAAATCAACCACGCTGGCAGATGGGCGTCCCCAAGCGTCTTGAATGGCCGGAATCCCATTGGTCCTTCGCCAATATCGACCGAAGGAGAAGAGGTATCCGCCTGGCGGGAAGGCAGGAGGAAAGCCCAGGTCACCGAGATGAACCAGGACATGATTGACCAGGTTATCGATCATTTTGCCAGTGCCTGCTATCGGTGTCTGGTAGCTGGATTCGAGATGGTCATGCTTCACGGCGGCCACGGGCACCTTTTGAGTCAGTTTGTCTCACCTCACACGAACAAAAGGACGGATAAATACGGAGGCAGCCTGGAAAACAGGGCCAGTTTTGTCATCGAGGTTTTAACTGCCATCAGGAAGAAGGTGGGTAACAGACTGACCCTGGAGTATCGCATCAGCGGGGATGAGTTCATCCCCGAAGGAATGCATGAAGAGGCAACGATTGAATTCATCAAAATGATACAGGATAAGATTGACCTCGTCCATGTGTCATTGGGGGTTATCACTGCCCCGAAATATGGTATCAATCTCACCCAGCCGACTTACCTGCCCTGTGCCCACAACGTGAGCCGGGCGGAAAAGATAAAGAAAGCGGTGCGTATCCCGGTGACATGCGTCGGCGCGATTATGGACCTGGAAATAGCCGATAAAATCATTGCCGAAGGAAGAGCTGATATCATCGCCATGGCGCGGGCGCAGGTTGCCGACCCTGAAATCGTCAACAAAACCTACCGCGGCGAGCTTGACGATATCAGGCCCTGCTTACGTTGCAATATCTGCACTAATCGGGTCAAGGATTTCTTCCCGGTCCGGTGCGCCGTAAACCCGGTCATCGGCCGGGAGGTCGAGTATGGATATCTTCGGAAGGCAGTAAATAAGAAGAGGGTCATCATTGTCGGCGGCGGGCCGGGGGGTATGGAAGCTGCCCTCATCGCTTCTTCCCGAGGCCACCAGGTAACGCTGTACGAGAAGGAGAAGGAACTGGGCGGAGCGCTCCGCTTCGCAGCCGCGCCGTCCTTCAAGGCTGACATGAAGAGATATCTGGACTGGATCATAAAGAAGACCCAGCAAGCTCCTGTGGAAGTCAAACTATCGACCGAGGCCACCGCCACCACCATCAAAAGCCGGAAACCGGATGTGCTCATCGTGGCCGTCGGTGCTGCACCGCTGGTGCCGGACATCCCCGGTACCGAAAAGGCCGTCTGGGCGGGCGACGTGGTCATTGGGAAGAAGCCGACCGGGCCGACTGTGGTCGTGGCCGGGGCGGGGCTGACGGGATGCGAGACCGCGCTGCACCTGGCCCAGCAGGGCAGGAAGGTCACGGTCATTGACATGATTACTGAATCGGAAATTGCCGGAGACGCGGCCGCGGCGAGCAAAGTCGCCTTGATGGAATTGCTTCTCCAGCACGGCGTCGAGTTCAGGACGGAGGTCAAGCTGGAAGAAATCACCGACCGGGGCATCATCGTCACCGACAAGAAGCGGCAGCGGTTTGAAATACCGGCGGATACGACAGTTTTAGCCTTGGGCTTTAAGCCTCTAAATGAAACAGTGGCGGCACTGAGAGGACTGGCCAGGGAAGTCTATGTTATTGGAGACTGCTCGAGTCCGCGCCATCTGATGGCGGCGGTTCATGATGGGTTCAATACCGCCGTGGAAATATAAACAAAAGACATTTTAAGGGAGGCGCTCTAAAATAGATAACAGAATGGTGAACAAGGTTGCCATCGTCACCGGGGGGAACATCGGCATCGGTCGGGCGATTTCCCTGCGCCTGGCGGCCGAAGGTGCCGATGTGACCATCACCGGCCGGGGTTTTGAGGATTGCCAGAAAGTGGCTGCCGAGGTCGAAGCCCTGGGCCGCAGGGCGCTGCCCATCAAGATGGACGTGGCGATCTATGCGGACGCCGAAAGGATGGCTAGGGAAACGCTGGACAAGTTCGGCAAGATAGATATTTTATGTAATGTTGCCGGCGGGCCGGCCCCGGAGCAGAAGCCCTTTAGCGAAAAATCGCCGGAGGTCTGGACACGCGTCGTGGCCGTCAATCTTTTCGGTCAGTTCAACTGCACCCGCGTCGTCCTCCCCCACATGATTAAGAGACACTATGGCAAAATCCTTAACATGTCCTCTACCTCCGGGGTGCTGGGTATGTATAACACCACAGACTATGCCGCTTCCAAGGGCGCCATCATCGCCTTCACTGCTTCGCTGGCCAAAGAGGTCGCCCAGCACAATATCAATGTCAACGCTATCTCGCCCGGCACCGTTATGACCCGCGGTCTGCAGATGTTCCCGGAGAGGTGGGAGGAATTCAACAAACTGTCCGGTCTGGGCCGCGTGGGCACACCCGAAGAAATCGCTGCCCTGGCGGCATATCTCGTTTCGGATGAGGCCGGGTATGTCACTGGGCAGAACTATCTGATATGCGGCCTCTGGAACCTGGGGATGGGGTAGCACGGCCATGTACGGCATGACAGGGAAAATGCTAAGAGTGAACCTGAGCGATTCCAGAATTTCGACATTCTCCACGGAATCCTACACCAGGCATTATCTCGGTGGACGCGGTATCGCCTCCAGACTTTACTGGGAAGAAGTCCCGCCCGAGGTGAAGCCGTTTGACCCGGAGAATAAACTGATTTTCGTCAACGGCCCTCTGGTCGGTACCGGCGCCCAGGCCGCCACGGTCATGGCGGCAGCCGGCAAATCACCCAGCACTTTCCCGGAAAGCTACTGTTACGGTTTTTTTGCCGGCTATATCGGCACCGAGCTCAAGAAGGCCGGCTACGACGGCATCATCGTCGAAGGATGTGCCTCCGAACCGGCGTACCTCTGGATCAACGATGGGCAGGCCGAGATCCGCAAAGCCGCCGCCTTGTGGGGGAAAAGCGCCTACCGTACCGGCGCGGCTCTGGAGAACGAACATGGTAAAGACGTAAAATGGATTACGATAGGCGTGTCCGGGGAACAAAAAGTACGGACCGCCATCGCCGTGGCTTCCTATGAATCAACACTGTCCTGTGGCTTCGGGGCGGTGATGGGGTCGAAAAACCTCAAGGCTATCGCGGTAAAAGGCAGTGGGGACATCTCCGTCGCCAGCCGGGAAAAACTTGCCGACCTGACCCGTTACTCATACAAAATCAGTAAGCGCGTGCATATGGCCATCCCCAAACAGATTACCATGACAGGGCACGGGCATTTACTCGAGGTGGTCGGGAAAGGCAATTGTTTCAAATGCGGCAGTGTCTGCATCAGGAATGTCTACCGCTATGGTAAACGACAGGACTTAACAGCCATGCGCCGCTGTCAGTCGATGGAATACTACCTACCCTGGTTCTACGGAAAAGATGATGAGCCCATCGAAACGCTCTTCGATGCCCCGACACTGGCCAACGATTACTCAATAGATACCTTTGAACTCGAAAATATCCTCCGCTGGCTTTACGCCTGCCATCAGGCAGGATGTTTGAGCGAAAGGGAGACCGGTTTACCGCTCTCCGCCATCGGCACCCGGGGCTTTCTGGAGAAGCTGCTCCACGCGATCGCCCACCGCGAGGGCTTCGGCGATATCCTGGCCGAGGGGCAGTTAAGAGCGGGGTTTAAATTCTCTGACCCGGTCAGAGAACTCTTTAGTCATAAGGTGAACGGCGTGGGGCAATACGAAACGACTCCCACCAGACAATTCGTGGTTCAATCTTTATTGATTCCCATGGAACCAAGGGCGCACCAACCCCTTCTTCATGCCACTTCTTTCGCTATGAGGGCCTGGGATTTGAACCTAAGTGACCCTGATTTATCTCCCATCGATACCAATGTTTTTCACAAAGTGGCGGAGGCCTTCTGGGGCAGCGAAGAAGCTGGGGATATCGCCAGCTATGAGGGTAAGCCTTTAGCCGCCGTTAAAATACAGGACAGAGTCTATTTGCATGATAGCTTGGGACTATGCAATTTTACGTGGCCGATAACTTACTCCTTCAGTACACCTAGCCATGTAGGAGACCCCTCTCTGGAGGGTAAGCTGTATTCAGCTGTTACCGGGCTCCCCGAAGATAGGCTTGAGGAATATAGCCAGAGAATCGTCGACCTTCAGAGGGCGATATTGATACGTGAAGGAAGAAAACTACCCGAAGCAGATTATCCAAGAGAGTACCTGTTTACGGAACCACTGACACCCGACAGACCAGTAATGGTGCCGGGCCCCCATGGTCCGATAGATATATCGGGTAATAAACTCGATAGAGAAAAACACCGACTCATGCTGCAGGAATTCTACCTAAGGCGGCGCTGGAACCCTAAAACAGGCATGCCGGAATATCCTATTCCCGTAACATTAAGTTAAAATAGATTCAATATATGAACCCGTATCATAAAAATTTGACGCTAGCGTGACATCACTTCCTTGTTAGGAGGTAGTCTTGTTATTTGGGCAATTAATATTTGACGGATTGGCGATGGGGCTAGTTTTTGTCATCCTGGCTGCCGGGCTGGTTATTATCACTAGCACCAGTAAAATACTCTTCATGGCCTACGGTGCTTTCTATACGATAGGTGCCTACGCTACCTGGTACTCAGTGCATTATTTAAGCCTTCCCTACTTTCCCTCGCTAATTATCGGGGTAGCCTGTTGCACCATCATCGCCATGCTGAGTTATATCTTGATTTTTCGGCGTCTCAAGGCAACCGAGGGTGGGGGATTTTTAGCCACTTTAATAGCTTCCATGGGATTATCCATGGTTCTCAACCAGGGGGGCCTGTTAATTTATGGCACCGTACCCCGGAGTATCCCGGCGGTGTTTAAAGGCGCGTTCCATCCATTTGGCCTTAGCATTACCAGCGATAAACTGGCACTTGTCGTCATGGGTATTGTTATTACGCTATTCTTGTTCTGGGTATATGAGAAGACTACCATTGGCCGGTCCATGCGCTCTATTGCCTATATCACGGAAGCCGCCGCTTTGCAAGGAGTCAATACCACCCTGATAGACATGCTGTCTCTGGGAATAGGATGTGCCCTGGCTGGCTTTGCTGGAGGTATTTTAGCCCCCAGCTACGGCATTAGCCCCGATATGGGCAACAACGTGCTGTGGACGGTGATGTTGATGATCTATTTAGGCGGTATGGATAGCCTGCCGGGGGCGGTTTTGGCGGGGTTGGTAATTGGCCAGATCCTGAGCTTTGGCCAGTATTACATCGGTAGTACGATTCAAATCTATATGTTCCTCATCATTGGTATCATACTATATTTCAGGAATAATGGCTTGATGGGCCACGAAATAGACATTGGGATTTAAAAGTGTTGAAGAATTTAACTACCCGCCACAAGAGCCTCGCCGGACTGGTGATCGGACTCGTAATCTACGCCCTAATACCACTGTTCGTGAAATCACCCTATTACCTTGACCTGTTTATTGTCGTGATGGTCAATGCCGTGCTGGGGATGATGTTCATCATGACGTTGAGGACGGGGTTAATCAACATGGGGGTGATTCCTTTCTGGGGTGTAGGGGCTTACACCTCTGCCATACTGGCAACGAAGTTACACATGAATGTTTGGCTCTCTATGCCTATAGCTGCCCTATTTACAGGCGTCCTGGCTCTTGTTCTCGGCATTTTCCTCATTGGGAGCGGGAGCAAAGGGTTAAGCTTTGTGATACTTACCGCCGTGATAGGTATGCTATTCAATGTATTAGTCGGTAATATCTCCTATTTAGGCGCCTGGAACGGCATACCAAACATTCCTCAACCGAATCCTATTCATCTTCCCTTCTTGCCACCGATAGAATTTGTTTCCAAGATGCAGTTTTTTTATTTAGGGCTATTCATTTTTCTGATTATCATACTGATAAGCAATGCCTTTTATTCAACTTCGGTAGGTAGAGCCTGGAGAGCCATCGGCATAAGCCCCCGATTAGCCGAATCGATAGGCGTAAATTTATTTAGGTACAAAATGCTGGCATTTGTCTTGTCTTCCGCGCTCTGTGGGCTAATCGGCAGTTTTTACGCCCACTATGAGACGTACGTTATTCCCGGTTCGTTCGGCATGTGGCAGAACATTTATGTGCAAATCTACGCCATTCTGGGTGGGATAGGCTATGCCACACTGGGGCCTTTTGTTGGCGCGGCGGTGATGACGTTTTTCCCCGAGTTTATACGCATGTACCGGGAAGTGGCACCTATAATTACCGGCATTCTGCTAATTTTAATGATACTGTTCTTACCTGAAGGGCTATTAGGTTTAGGCAAATACCGGAGTTATATTTCCAAGGTGATTAAAACGATTAGCTCTTTACTACCTAGACGCAAGGCGGGGCCAGTATGATACTTCAAGTTAAAGAAGTAACGAAACAGTTTGGCGGACTGGTAGCCGTGGACAGGGTAAGTTTTGATATCGCCGAATCCGAGATATTGGGGATAATAGGTCCAAACGGGGCTGGTAAGACGACCATGATCAACGTGATTTGTGGTTTCTACCCGGCTACCGGTGGCAGCATCATCTTCAACGGCCAGGATATCACCGGATTGAAAGCTCACCAGATAGCACGGCTGGGTATCGGCCGTAATTTTCAGACATCCACCCTATTTATGCCCCTGCCGGTTATTGAAAACGTTTTTACCGGATTCCACTTGACCTACAAAACAAGTATCTGGAAAAGACTATTACGCCTACCATCAGCGCTTAAGGAAGAGGAAGCCTTAAAACAGAGGGGAGCGGAAATACTGGATAAGATGGGACTGGGCCCCTTCAAATATGAATTGACCAAGAACCTGCCGTACGGGCATCAGAGGATACTCGGTGTCTGTGTTGCCCTGGCCACCGATCCCAAGCTTTTAATATTGGATGAACCGGTGACCGGCATGAACCAAAACGAGATACAGACTATGCTGCAATTAATCAGAGAGATACGGGATAGTGGCGTCACGATCGCCATGATTGAACATAACATGGTAGCCGTCATGAGTATGTGTGACCGGATAATCGTGCTCGACCATGGGCAAAAGATTGCTGAAGGACTGCCCAAAGAGATACGGGAGAACCAAAGGGTCATCGAAGCCTACCTGGGGAAGGAATAGAAATTAGCCATGCTCCTAGAAGTAAAAGACCTGAAAGTATATTACGGCAAGGCTAAAGCTGTAGAAGGTGTTTCCCTAAACGTTCAAGAGGGAGAAATAGTCACTATCGTTGGGGCTAATGGCGCCGGCAAGACAACCATCCTAAGAGCCATATCTGGGTTAAAGAAAGCAACCTCCGGCGAGATCTGGTTCCAAAATAAGAGGATAGACAATATGTCACCTTATAAAATTGTCAGGATGGGAATCATCCAGATCCCCGCCGGCAGAATGATTTTTGCCCCGATGACCGTTTTGGACAACCTGAAGATGGGTGCTTATCGACGTAAAGACAAGGCCAAGATAAAGCAAGACCTTGAATCTATTTACGAGCATTTTCCCATCCTCAAGGAAAGGCGGTCACAGCTGGGAGGGCAGCTTAGCGGTGGTCAGCAACAAATGCTGGCTGTGGCTCGTGCCTTAATGGCTAGCCCCAAATTACTCTTAATGGATGAGCCAAGTATAGGGTTGTCCCCTATATTAGTCGCTGAGATCGGCAACATCATCAGAAACATCAATAAGAACGGCATCAGCGTTCTTCTGGTGGAGCAAAACTGCCGCATGGCCCTGAAAATTGCTCAAAGAGCCTATATCCTGGAACTGGGCTCAATAGCTCTGGAAGGCGATGCTGCCAACCTCATTAATGATGAACGTGTGAAAAAGCTTTACTTAGGTGGTGGTTAGCATCAGTAAAAAGGATACGCCGGTAGAGTTCGACTTTCTTGTTTTTCTTCCTTTATTCGAATATAATCAGGCTACCCAAATTCAAGAAGTATTATCATTTATAAGGCAGATCAGGAGGAATCGCTATGTCTCAAAAATATCCACATCTTCTATCACCCATCAAAGTAGGTAATGTCGTTTTTAAAAACAGGCTGATTGCGTCGCCAAGCAAGCCCCACTTCATCCAGGGTCCCGAACCATATCCGGCCGATAGTGTCATTACCCACTTCGCCAACAAGGCAAAAAATGGAGCCACGGTGGTCACCTGCAGCATGAACGCGCCAAGCGTCGTTACTGACAAAGACCCTCGCCAGGTACCGGAGGCCCATAGTGATTTTAATCCGGAGCGTCTGTGGTTTGCGTGGAGTCACCACGCCCCCAGCTACAACATATTGAACAGCCGCTGTCAGAATTACTTCTCGCAATTGACCGAAGCCATTCATTTTTACGGCGCCAAGGCGTCAATGCAGATCTTCGCGGACGTGCCGCAACAATACGACGTCAGTACCGGAATCCCCTCTAAAGCTGTGTATGGAGATGGGAGCATCTCCACTTTAGGAAAAGAAATACCCGCGGATTTGCTAGACGGAATCGCCGATGATTATGCGTTTCAAGCAACTCTTCTGAAAGAGATGGGGTTTGATATGGTATTCCTGCACATGGCCTACCAGTTATCGATCCTGGGTAGATTTCTGTCCCCACTTACCAACAAGAGAACCGACCAATATGGCAACAGTCTGGAAAATCGGGCTCGTTTCCCCATCATGGTCGCCGACCGCATTAAGCAGAAATGCGGTCGGGACTTCCTCATCGAGGCCAGCATGAGCGGCGGCGAGCCAGCCGGCGGCTTTACGCTGGAGGATGCCACTGTCTACGCCAAAATGTTCACCGGGCATATCGACCTGCTTCAGGTACGCTCGCCTACCATGGATCCGCAACACCCCACCGGCTTTATCCAGGAGAAAACGCCGCTTCTTTACATGGCAGAAGCCATCAAAAAGAGTGGTGCTGGCATCAAAGTTGTCACCATTGGCGGCTTTCAGGATCTGGACATTTGCGAGGATGTTATCGCCTCTGGAAAGGCGGACTTCATCGCCATGGCCAGGAGCTGGATAACCAACCCCGATTATGGTCGCAAGGCCTACGAGGGTAGAAACGAGGATGTGGTGCCGTGTCTGCGGTGCAACGCCTGCCACATGAGCAGCTACTACGATACATGGGCAAGCACATGCGCCGTCAATCCTGTTTGGGGAATGGAACACAGGATTGAAAGAATGATTCAGCCTCCCACTGATAAAAAGAAGGTCGCGGTGGTCGGCGGCGGGCCGGCGGGCATGGAAGCGGCGCTGATAGCCGCGGGCAGAGGACACAAGGTCACCTTGTACGAAAAGAGCGGCGCCCTCGGTGGGCTTTTCAGGAAGTTTGAAAACGTCTCTTTCAAGTGGCCCCATAAAGACTTCAAAAACTACCTCATTCGCCAGGTCAGCAAGGCAAACATTGATGTCCGTCTCAATACGGAAGCCACTCCGGAGATGATTAAAAAAGGCAAATACGATGCCGTTCTCGTCGCCATTGGGGCGGAACCGGTTGTTCCGCAGATTCCCGGCATAAATGGCAAGAACGTAGTGTTTGTCGTAGACGTTTTTGGGAAAGAGGATACCCTCGGGAAAGATGTCGTGGTGGTCGGTGGGGGAGAAGTCGGCGTGGAAATAGGCATGCATCTGGCAGAGAAGGGGCATAATGTCACTGTGCTGGAAATGACCAACATGCTGGCCCGGGACGCTGCGCCCATCCATTACTACGCCATGTTCCGCGAGGCTTGGCAGAAGCTGAAGAACTTCAATGGTATTGTGAATGCCCGCTGCACCGGCATTATGGCTGATAAGGTAATTTATGTTGATGGGAACGGCAAGGAGCAGTCAGTCAAAGCCGATAGCGTGGTCATTGCCGTAGGCATGAAGGCGAAGGACGACCTGGCGCTGAAGTTTTACGGTGCGGGCGACAGATTATTTATGATCGGAGACTGCCGTGTCTCTGGTAATGTGCAAAAGGCCATGCGGAGCGCGTTCAGCACCGCGTCTACGCTCTGACATCAGATGATGAACGGAAAATTGAAAGATAAAGTCGCCATCGTGACTGGTGCTAGCTCGGGAATCGGTAGGGCCACGGCGTTGGCGTTCTCCAGAGAAGGAGCTAAGTTAGTCGTCGCTGACATAGATGTAGCAGGTGGTGAAGAAACCGTGAAAATGATCCAAGGGAACGGCGGGAAGGCACTCTTTGTGAAAACCGATGTGACGAAAGCAGCCGAGGTTGAGGAGATGGTCAATGAGACGATTAAGGCCTACGGTCGACTTGATTGTGCTCATAATAACGCCGGGGTAAACGTTGAGACAGCCCCAACAGCTGCATGCACCGAAGACAACTGGGATCGTGTTATGGATATTAACCTAAAGGGAATATGGTTATGCCTGAAATACGAAACTCCTGTTATGCAAAAGCATGGTGGCGGTGCTATCGTTAATACGGCATCGATTCTTGGGCTTGTCGCCACCGAAAATCGTCCTGCTTATGTTGCCAGCAAGCATGGCATAATCGGTTTGACTAAAGCCGCCGCGTTAGAATATGCAAAAGTCGGTATTCGTGTTAATGCCATATGTCCTGGTCCCACTAAAACAGGGTCTTCCACCGAGACTTTCTTATTTACTAAAGACCTGGATTTTGAAAGGAAGAAGATAGCGGAAATTCCGATGGGACGGTTTGGTGACCCATCGGAAATCGCTGAAGCAGTGGTATGGCTTTGCTCGGATGCTGCTTCTTTTGTCACAGGACTGGCTATGCCCGTTGACGGAGCTCTTACGGCGCGTTGAAGAAAAATGGCGTTAAGGAATATCGTGTTTCCGGTGGAGTTCGACTCTCGCGAAAGAAGTGGTATCACCCCTGGGGGCAGGTCAGTTTTGACCTGTTCTCCGGAGCTGATATTGGGAACACTGGGTAATCTTGAATAAATTTATTACCGATAAATATCGTGCATGAAGCTCACAGGTCAAGACGATAGGCAAAGACAACTCTATCCGGGTCAGGATGAAAATCAAATTCCGGGGCGCGCTTGAATCCCATTCTTTCGTACATGCCACGGGCGATTTCCATAAGCTGGGTGGTATGTAAACCGATGGTTTTAACGCCCTTCTCCCGGCAGCGACGGATACATTCTTCCATAAGTGCCCGGCCAATGCTATGTCCTCTGTAATCAGGATGAACAGCCAGCAGACGAACGCCCGCCCAACCTTCTGGCCATCCATGATTTGAGCTTTGGGGGTAGAGAGTAACCGTACCTACAATCCTATTGTTTATCTCGGCAACGATGAGCTCCGAATCTGCCATTCGGCCGCGCACGTCCGTTATATCATGAAGGTACCAATCCCAGCCTTCCGGCGGCATAAATCTTTGGTATCCTTGATAGGATGCTACCAGCAGTTGGGAGACCTCTTGCGCTTCACTGGGTTGAGCGTCCCGGAGCTTTATATTAAAAGTATCCATACCGTTGAGACTATTGACCCACTTAATCTGGCGCTATTACTTATATCATTGTACCTGGTAAATAGCGACCATGTCACTTGTTTTCTTTCTTCTCTTCGGTGTAGAAACCCTTGAGCCGCTCCGCCATCTCCTTGAGTTTTTTATCAACCAAGTAATTGACGGTGCTTGCTCACTTATCGCTGACGCCTTAACTATACGGGGAATAAGAGTTGAACACATATTGGGCCATGCTCAACGTCGCAACCACGTATTGACTTCTTGGGCGCAAGTTACCGGCAATGACATCATTTATCTATCACAAGATGTCTTGAACAAAGAGTAGACAGGACTAGAAAAATTTATAACTACTCCCAGATTCTTGAAAGGTGTTCAAAACGTGAGTCATAAAGGTATTTGTATTTTGTTCTGTCATGAACCAATATCTATCCTTTGTGGTGGTTTCACAAAGAAGTAACTTGTGACGCATTGCAAGTTGAGTCTTCACTACCTAGACAAATCAGATTCCGCTGCACTTTTTAGCGTTTCGTTACCTGGAGTATGAACCTTGCTTGAGCCACGAAAAGAGCCACGAAAAGATTGACAAGGGTTTCTTAAGGGTGTTATTATGCCTAACGTGTCTAGGTATCGGTGGTTGTCCTAAAATCAAAGAACGCCGGTGAGGGCTAAGCATAACAGTAAGGATTGTGACTGATAATGTTGCCGATCTGCTATTTCGGTAGCTCAAGAGCCGGGGATTGCGGTGGTTCCATTGGCCGTTTTCCTTAGCACTAAAGTTTAACGAGATGGCATTGACCTGACCAGTGGGTAGTTCTACGACGAAGGGACGCCATTTCGCTGCCATAACATCGTTGCTGAGGCATAAATGCAGATTGAGAAGGTAGTAGAGTTATCGGAGCCGGCTCCTGAATTGAAGGAACCCGGTCCGGTAGCAAACCTATTTGCTACTCTTGTTGCCACTGCTTTCTACATTGGGATTCGGATTTCTTGCAGGTTAGAGATAATCGGGTTAAATAACTACACTGGGTCGCCTTCTACCCTTGTGGTAAGCAATCACAAAAGAGACCTGGACATGCTGGCAATTGGTCCTGCCCTCCACTTTGGGGATAGATTCCCGCGTCCCTTGGTAAGACCATATTTCGCTGCCCACGACGATGAATTTGCACCAAGCTTTCTAGCTACTTACTTTACCCTGCCGCGGTGGCTCAGCCGGATAATATTATATAGACTGGATATTAGCCCCGTCATGTATGCTTTTAGGGCCCATCCTATGCGGCAGGCACACGCCGCCACTACGAATCAGGCCCTTAGAGAGGTGTTGCAACTGGAGGGCAATGTAGAGTTGGGAACAGTGCTCCAGGAAAGCTGGCTTCAAAGGTGCGCCGATTCCTTAGAAATACACGATCAACATGTTAAAGTCCATGACAATAAGGGACCTCATGAACTGGCGCTACCTGAAAGTCCTGCGACAGAAGGCCGACCCTTCTATGCTCCAAGGAAGCTTGTGTCGGCGAATGCGTCTTTTCCAAGGTAGGGCAATTCGAAAGCAACTAGAGTTTTTCGCCGAGCTATTGAGTCGGGGTAAAACCTTGTTCCTGGCTCCTGAAGGCGACCTCTCCCCTGATGGCAGGCTATGCCCCATCCGCGGCAGCCTTTACCGCCTGGTAAATATGTCTAGGAGAAAGGTAAAAATACTGCCAATGAATATCACCTACGACTTTATGACTACTGGCCGGATGAAGGCCTTTCTGAATATCGGGCGAGAAATACCCGAGACCAAAGGACTGTCCAAAGCCGAGTTGGAGCACCTGGTAAAGGACTCCCTCCTCAAGCTAGCGGTGGTAACAATGAGTCAGATAGGCAGCCACTCCCTGTATCACGAGGCTACCCAGGGGAATGATACTCTTATAGAAGAAAGCTGGCATGGTCAATTGGCAACCCTGGTGCAGAAAGCAGAAAAGGCTGGACTCAGGGTGGACAGGGCCTTACTTGAGGAACGGAGCTTGTACCAGAACTTCAAAGACTTCGTGAGGTACTGCCTCCGAAAGGGGCTGATAACCACAGCATCACCAGGAAGGCTACAAATCAACAGGGAAAGAATTCTAGACACCTCCTCCCCCGGATATTCCCAAAACCCAGTCTATTACTGTCACAATGAATTCAGCACTCTGCTTGGCTCTGAGTGCTGGCCCTTCTTGACCGCTCAAGAGTAGCGATAGGGATGTTCGACGTTTCAGACCGTCCTTCTACGTTACCAGCAAGTTTGGAATCGCCGAAACTTGTTTTACATGCACATACAACAAGGGCGGAATGTTCAATGCATGTGGAGGCCTTTCTAATTTGGTAGATACGAGATATACCTCATTCTTGCCTACTTGGTTTCCCTCAAGTGAGCTTATTTTGCTTCCCTCAGGATGGTGATTAGAGTTCCTGGTCCGCCGTGGACACCTAGCGCCGGCCCCAGTCTTACTATTCGAGGCACTATGGTGGGAAAGAGTGAACTTGCATAGTCCGCCAATGTCTGAGCATCGTCAGGGGTGGTGCTGTGAACTATAGCCAAGTCCTCGATATGTGATACCGACCTCATAAACTCGTGGATTCGGTCTATCCCCTTTCCTCGGCTGCGTACTAGTCCAGCTGGACGAATCTCGCCGTCACGCAGAGTAAGTAATAGCTTCACATGAAGTACTGATTCTATTGCAGATATCGCAGAGGCAGCCTTTCCGAGACGCCCACCTTTGACTACGTACCTTAAAGTATCTAGAAGCGCCAAAACACGTAGCTGGCTAATAGTCTCATGAACTTTGTTTACTACCTGGCATAGACTGTATCCTGCTTCGGCAGCTTTAGCTGCTGCTATAGCAACAAGACCCTGCCACATTGTCACACCCTTAGAATCGATAACTTCAATGTGACATCCTTTCTTTTCGGCAGTCTCCTTACCCAGTAGCGCAGCATTGTAGACAGCACTGTGCTTGCTGGTGATGTGAATGGAAACAATCTCTCCAGTTTCTCGAGCCACTTCGTCATACGCCTTGGCGAAATCTCCCGGTGATGGTGCTGCCGTAGAAGGGTGAACTGGGCTGGTCATTAGTTTACGATAGAATTCGTCGCTATCTATATCGATTCCGTCGCGATAAACTTCGTCACCAAAAAGAAGATATACTGGCACTACTCTAATGCCCAACTTCTTGGCTGCCTCTTGAGTAATGTCCGAGCCGCTGTCGGTAACAATCTTAACTGTCGTAGGTTAAAAATGTCCTTTAAAAAATAGAATCGTATTGAGGCTGAGGGTTAAAGTATACTACTCTGGGCTATGCCATGCAAATAATTTCGCGGAAATGCTCACACCCCGGGCTAATCGACTTTTCAGGATCCTGCCCAGTTGTCAAATCTACACCGCAAAGGACTGACTTGAGAGAATTTTGTGGTTAGTCTTTGACTCGCACTAGTCTCCCATTGCACTTACTAATGGTCTCATTATAGAACGGACTTATCCACATTCAACAGTATATCCATTGAATTATGAGACCGTTAGTAAGTCCATAAAGATACGTTAGAACATGGCCAGGGCAGGAGATAGTAATCATGGCGCGCCGCTTGAAGTTCCTAGTCCCCTTGTTCTTCCAGCACAGTCACCGCTAAAATACCGGGACCTGTATGTGTGCCTATCACCGGATTAACATTTGACATATATAGGGGGATTTTGGGGAATATGGAAGCAATACGATTGGCCAATGCAGTGGCTTCAGCTATGTTAGTGCCATACTCAACGGCCAATGCCTTTACCTTACCGAAACTGGTAGCAAACTTGAAGAGCCATTCAATAGCCTGATCTCTAGAGTGCGGCCTGGCAAAAGGAAAGGCTTCACCATCCTTTATACCAAGGACGGGGTTTATTCTAAGCATTGTCGCCAGCAAAGCTTGTGTCTTGCCGATACGTCCTCCCATGACCAGATATTTGAGAGTGTCAAGAGTTGCCCGGATGTGAACTCGTGGAATAGTCCCTAACACCATATCCCTAATTGCACTGAGTTTAGCTCCAGCTAAAGCTTCCTTGGCTGCCTCTATAACCAGCAGTCCCTGTCCCATTATGGCTAATGTGGAATCAACTACTGTTACCTGGCACTTTCCCTTCATAAGTTTTATCGCCTGCAATGCTACGTCATATGTGGCGCTAAATTTGCGGGATAGGAACACGGCTAGAATTTCGCGAGTTTCTTCAGCCAACTTATCAAAGACTTCAGCGATAAGACCAGCGCTTGGAGTCGAGGTCTTGGGCAGCATAGAACTATTCTTTAGCTTGTGGTAGAACTCTTCGGCAGTCAGGTCGACACCATCTCTATAGGTCTCGGTACCAAAGTGAACATTTAATGGGATGACTGTAATTCCAAGGTCTTTAGCTATTTGGGGTGGCAGGTCAGATACACTATCAGTAACGATTTTAACCATAATGCGTCTCCCTGGCTCAAAGCCACAGTCCTTTGTCAGTCTGCCAGATACCTAGGAGCTCAAGGCATATTCTATCAATTCTTCTTGCTAAATTCAAGCGCCCGGTTGGGTGAGCACACATTTGCTTGGTTTGTGTAATAGGCACAAAAAGAGGGCTGGGGGAACAACTCCCCAGCCCTCTTTCCAAGTAGATACTAGTTGTTTCTAGAACTCAAACAGTGCTGGCTGCAGCGCCTCCCTTTCAGCCACGGCTGCCTCTTTGCGCTCCCGCCGCTCGGCGCGGTCCCGCTCCAGCCTTATTGTTGTTCGCTGCCGATAGAGCCATGCTTTCAGCCGGTCGAGGTCTCTGCATCTGGTCATCCCGCAGTGACTCCACCCGGATATCCTCTGGTAGACCGCCTTGTTTGTGGCGTGAGTATGTCTTGCCAGCGACGTAGAGGTAGATTTGAGTCCAGTCGCTGTCCATGGGTTGGGTCAGTGAAACCGTCATGAGATAGGTGCAGGCCTCGGCATCCGTACCGGTCATCGCTTCACCCTTGAGTACCCCAATGTTCATCATCAGCCGCTCCACGGTGATGGCTCCCTTGAGCCAGTCGGGAAGGCTATCACCCCATCCCCCAGGAAAAACAAGAATAGGGTCAGTAAAGACACCCACGATATCGGAGATGCCTTTATCAAGCTGTTTTTCAGTTTTCAATCGTTATCATCCTTTCTTTTAATCTTCCCATTTCAGGCATGGGTAGCCCCTGGAAGTGATACAATTTGCATCAAAATGAATCACTTCGAGACAGTTTTAGACAAGGGCTTGCGTGCTGCCATACTTCTGGCTGGCCTGGTCGGACTGTATGGCATCTTTCGGTATGTCGTCGCGAAGCCTGTCAATGGCTCGTTTTATACTGCCATCCTGATGCTCTTTGCTCCAGGAAACCTCGCCGCCAGTGACTCTCTCAATTTCGGCAAGGATAGAGTTGAGTCCCTGCTCGATGTACTGGGGCAGGTTGTCTATCTTCCGGGCCTCCAGGGCAACAATCCTGGCTTGTTCTAGTGGCTCGGCTGCCTGGTTGATGAGTTCTTCAATCTTGTCGGCTGCCTCGCTCACCTTCAAGGCGCTCCATTTTATAGGCACAATTTCACCTCCTTCCCAGGGCATGGGTAGCCCTGTAGATTTGAGCGGTAACCCGCTCATCTCTGACGCCTAACCGAGCTAGGCGTCAGAGTGAAAGGGTTACAGGCTAGCTCTTGAGAGCCAAGCTGATGGCTTCCTTCACCACCTCAGACCAGCACTCCAGTCCCCACTCCACGCCCTTCTTCACCTGGCGCAAGAATGTCATCGGTTATCGCTTCTTCAGGGATACCCATCTCCCTGGCACACCCGAGGACATCTTCTCTGGTGAGGACAAAGACGGTGTCCTTGTCTGCCATAGCTGGCTTTCCTCCTTTCCCGAATATTCGACTGGAGCGCCTACTCCCTTTGGTTGTTATTCGTACTGTGCAACTGTCCGAGTGGACTTCCATTGAGTACGCAACCGCCGGTACTGTCCCTGCCAATCGTGCCATGCACTGCCATCGGGCATCGGCACTCCCTGCCCTTTCCGCCACAAAAAAAGGGTAACCGTTTCCACGTAGGGTTCACCCTGAAGGTTCTCCACGTAGGGGAACGATTACCCCTGAAAAAGACAAAAAGAGGCGAGAGTAAACCCTCGCCTCTTTTGCGTGGCTGTGTTCGGTCAAGCGTTCAATTTCGGCTTAAGCTATACGGCTACTGGTTCTTTTGCCTTGCGCTTCCGCTTCGGCTTCTCGGCTGGCTTCGGCTCGGCTTCCACTTCGGCGATTGCCTCGGCTTCGGCTACCGCTTCGGCTACCTCGGTGTCCTTCGGCTTGGCTTCCTCGGCTGGCGCTGGCTCGGCTTTCGGCTTCTCGGCGTTGGTCAGCATCGGCATGGTAACGAGCAGGTATCCGTCAACCTGAAAGAGGACTGGCGATTTACCATCGGTGAGCTTCAAGTCCACCATACCGCTACAGGCTTTTAAGGCATCGGCAAGATACTTGCCGTCAAGTCCTCACCTTGTTGACCTCGCCCTCAATATCGGCTGGCATGACCGCCCGCCCCTTATCATCGGGGCTGGACAGCATCACCATACCGTTATCAAGGGTGAGGTCTATCGGGTAGGACTTGCTATCGGCGAGCACCTTGAGGGAGCTTATCGCCTTGCCAGCCTCAACGGTGTCAAAGTGGACAACGGTTTTTGCCTCGTTCGGAATGAGCTTCTCATAATCGGGGAAAGTGCCATCGGCACTTACGAAGCTATACCGAATTGCCTCGGTATCAATAATCAGCTTCATTCCGTCAAGGCTCTCACCGCTTGCCTCAAAGCTCAGGTTGACCCGCCTTGCTTTACGCAGGGCGTTGGCGATACCCGCCAGGTCGTCACGGTTTATCAGGGCTTGCCCCTCACCGTCAAAGTCTATGCTCTGGACTGCCAGCCTGAAACCATCGGCACTCACCAGCTTTAGCTTCCCCTCACCAGCCTTGAACAGCACACACTGTAAAACAGGTCTGTTGTCCTCGGTAGCGGTAAAGGGTAGCGTTCTGTTAAGTGCCTCGGCAAGCTCCACATTCCCGATATTAGGCTTGACGGTGTTGTTAGGGCTTACCCTGACCTCGGCTAGGGTCATGGGGGTTTTATCCCCCACCCATGCCATGTCCTCAAGGTAACTGGTATTGCTACCGCAAATCACCTTAAGGCGTTTCCCGATGCCATGCGACTCGCTATCAGCACCATTGGCAGGGACAACCTTGACCACGTTTGACCCCGCAATCGCCTTAAGGTAACCGAGTAAGCCTTTCCGCCCAATGGTGAAGTCCAGCAGCATCAGCCTTTCCGCTAATGCTCTGGACAGGGCGTTTACCAGCGTAGCCTTATGAGCTACAAAGCCGTTACCTGAACGCTTGCCCACGATATTAAGTTTTTCCACTTAACCCCCTTTTGGCTATCTGGCTAGTGGGCAAATCTGCCAGCTTCACCTAGTAGTCAGCTTCCGTCAAGCTGCGAGACGCTAGCCTTAACGGTGCTGCCACTATATAAGTCGTCAAAAGGGGCTTAAAATGTCTACATCTGAAACAGCTTTTTTTGCTCTCGTCTTCCGAAATCGCCACAGGTATTGTCTATCGCTCTTAGTTAGCGCTATCCCCGCTTTCAGCTTGTAGGCTATGGCCACCAGGCCGTTTGGGATAGCCTATTTCCCAAGTGCTATCGCTTACCCAAGCGTCAAGGTCAATCGCCTTATCATCGGCTATCAGCTCCCCCAGTTCGGTTAGCTCCCCATCTTCACCAATGATAGGCTTTGATAGGTATTCCAGCTTGATAGCCTTTGGGCAATCGCCGTATAGCCAGTCCTCTTTGCACTTTTGCCGTTGCGCCTTGCTACAGCTATGGCAATCTAAACCATTATTAGCCTTGTAATAGGCTCTCCAGTAGTCGGCTTGTGCTCGGCTGGCTATCCGATACATAGCAGCTTCCGTGAAGGGCTTATGACCGTTATTCCGCTCGGCTACGGCAAGGGTGAGTATTATATCGTGGAGTAAGTCCTCTGTGTCCTCTGCCTTTGCCTTGTGGGCAAAGCGGGAAGCTACCTTATAATAGGTAAGCCATTCGCTCTGGTAACTGGTCATAGCCGTTACCGTTGCCGTCAGCTTGCCTTTGCTTTCGCCTTTGCCTAGACTTGATATGGCGGGGCTTTGTCCGTTGAGTTTGGCAGCTTGCAGGCTTACCGCACCACTGGCAAACGCCCTGCCTTTCCTTTAGTGTCCAGACCTTACCGCATCGGCTACAATGCCCTTGCGGTGCTGGTGATGATGTTACTGCCTTGTCATCGCTTGACCCCCTTTCCGAGGGCAAGCGTTCAGGTCAGGTTTAACCGATATTCAATTATTAAGGTACGCTAGATATTCCCCATTCAGTATTGAACAAAAGGAAGGATTGTGCATTAACAGAATGAACCTATATTTACATGAAAATCCCATGGAATAAGAAAAACGGAATTTCAGCAGTTGAAGATTTAGGCTTGCCCTAATTGACCCGTTAGCTCTACTTCCTAGCTACCGTAGAGGGCGAACTGGGGGTTTGACCAAGCTGCATCAGAGGCCGCCCTGCCAGCATCAGTCAGACGGAAATACCTTCGGGGTGGCCCCGGCGGATAATGGTCTTGAAAAGCTGATGCCTCTTCCTCGCCGGTAGGTTCTACCCAGCCTAATCTCTGAATGGTTGAAAAGTAGACCACAAAACTGTGGAAGCGACACCCCTTAATTTTACCGAAGCTGTAATGGCCTAGACACTTAACAAAAAGTGAGCTATGGCTGTGGCACGGAAATTGACTTTTGCAGCTTACTATGTTAACTTAATTGTAATAGGAGTAGATATGGGCAAAAGAGGGCCGAAACCAACCAGAGAACCCACTACGCATATCAGAGTTCCGGTGAGTCTCGCTGAAGCCCTTAGAAAAGCCGCTATCGATCGGGATATCTCCATTGCCACACTGTTTGAGGATATGAAGGATAAAATGCTCGGCATGCTTCCCATGCCGCCAAAGGAAGGGCCACCACTGCCAAGAAAGCTGGGCGTCAGGTGGCCTCGTAAGACTGAGAAGGGGGAGTGATCCATGTCCAAAATACCAGAGGTTTTCAAAGGGCCTGATGAGGCGACGTTGGTAGACGACTGGTATCCAAGCAATATACCAGGGATTGAGGTCACTGCCGATCCCCAGACCGGAGACGTTGTGGTGCGAGACAGGCGAATATCTACAATACCGCAGCTATTCGGCAAAGTGTCTCAGCCTGTACAGAGTAATGAACCTTCTACAGCCGATGCACTCAAAGACTTCCTCGCCTTACCAAAACATCAGGATTTCAGGTGCTATTTAACGAAGTCTTTTCCCCCTCTAACTTTAATGTCTACGGTTAAGCAAATTCAGCATTTTATAGACCATGAGTGTGGGAGAAAGGACAAAGAGGGGAAACCTCTTATTCAACCCGGCGGCCGCCATGCTTACTATCGAGTCATAAGGTGTTTCTTTAATTGGGCGTTTTCTCCTGCCAGCGGTCTTGACTTAAAACCTTCAGACAATCCTATAACCTGGGTAAAGGCTCCTAAAGTTCCCCGGAAGATTATGCCGGCGCAGACGAAGGAATCGGTTGAGGTCCTACTTTCTCATGTAGACAACGTCAGGGATCAGGCCATAATCTGCCTCTTCATCGATTCCGGGGTGAGGCTTTCCGGAATGGCGAATATTCATGAACCTGATATCTTCTGGGACAGGCACCTGATCAAGATTACCGCTAAAGGGGGCGACGAAAAGTTCATCACCTTTGGGATCGGGACGGAAGTCCTAATCCGTCAATGGCTTACTGAATATCATCCTAATGGTGGGCCGATTTGGGGGATCAACCAATGGGGCATCGTCTCAATGTTACGTAGGCTCCAGAAATCGTCGGGGGTGAAATGCGGCGCGCATTCCTTCAGACGGGGGTTTGCCTCGATTCTGAGAAGAAAAAAGATAGACTCACTGGACATCATGCGCCTAGGCGGCTGGAAATCTTTAAGCATGGTACAGACCTACACAGAATCAGTCAATTATGATGATAGTCTGGAGCATTACCAGTCGCCGATCCAAGGACCTGCGGACGCGACCTGCGGACTTCAAAAGACAGGCTTGGTAGGCCGTGCAGGATTCGAACCTGCGACCAATGGATTAAAAGTCCACTGCTCTACCAGCTGAGCTAACGGCCCGCTTTAGAAAAAAGGGATTCCAGCTTTTAATTCTAGCAAATCAGCCTCTCTTCGCGCAACCCTGTAATCTCGTGCCTTCATTTTTACCTCTCCCTTTCCCCACCCCGAACGGGGCGTCTAAGAGGGGTGTAAACCCCTCTTCAAATTATTCCCCCTTCCCTCGGGAATTATGAAGGGAAGGGGGTCAGGGGGATAGGTCACTATCATCCCCTTTGTCTATCCTCCGCCTTTGCGCTATAATGCAGTCACGATGACTGATAACGACGCACGCTTTATGCGGCAGGCTTTAAAGCTGGCCCGCCGCGGCCTGGGGAAGACCTCCCCAAACCCCATGGTAGGCGCGGTAATCGTTAAGGAGGGGCGGGTTATCGCGCAGGGGTATCATCAGGATTGGCGCCGATCACGCCGAGGTGGACGCTTTGAAACACGCTGAAGAGGACGTGGCCGGGGCGACGCTGTACGTCACTCTGGAGCCCTGCCGCCATTATGGCAAGACGCCGCCCTGCACCGACGCTATCATCAAGAGCAAAATCGGCCGGGTCGTTATCGGCATGCTCGACCCCGACCCCAAAAGCGGGGGGAAAGCGTTAAGCTTGGAGGAAAACGGATAAACCACCGTCGGCGTGCTGGAAGAGGAGTGCCGCGCCCTGAACGAGAAGTACATCAAGCACCGCACCACGGGCATGCCTTTCGTGACGCTCAAGTGGGCGCAGACGCTGGACGGGAGAATCGCCACGGCGTCGGGAAGTTCCTCACGCTGGATAAGCTCCCCGAGTCTTTAAAGCTGGCGCACCGGCTCCGCGCCACGCACGACGCTATTCTGGTGGGCGTTCAAACGGTAATCAAGGACGACCCGGAGCTGACCACGCGCCTGGTCAGGGGCAGGAACCCGCGGCGCGTTATCCTGGACTCTCGCTTGAGGATTCCCCTCGACGCTAAAGTGCTGGAGGACCAGGAGAAAGCGCAAAACTTTAGTGGTCGCGACCCCCTCCGCCCCATAAACAAAAGCTCGCCGCCCTGCAAAAGATGGGCATAGAAGTTTTGACGTTCCCGCCGGATAAACACGGCCGGGTGGACCTTAAAAAGCTGCTGAAAACTTTAGGCGAACGCGAGATTTCCTCCCTTCTGGTGGAGGGCGGCGGCGAGGTAATTACTTCTTTCCTGCGCCTGGGCCTGGCGAATAAGCTGGTGGCCATTATCGCCCCTAAAATCCTGGGCACCGGCACGGACGCCGTCAGCGACCTTAATATTACGGACTTAGCTAACGCTTACCAGCTGACTTTTACTAAGGTCTATAGAAGCGGGGAAGATATAGTGGTGGAGGGGAGGTGTAAGGAGACGCAATGAATAAAGACAATTTACCTAAAACAATTTACCACTATACTACACAGGAAGGTTTAATAGGAATTCTAAAAGAAAGAGCTTTATGGGCAACAAAAATTCATTACATGAATGATGCGAGCGAATTAGTTGAACCAATAAATATAGCAAGTGCTTTTCTCAACAAGCTTGAAGTCAGAGAAGACATTAAAAAAGATAAAATATTAAAAAATACCATTATTAGTATGCAAAATGAGCTTGAAATAAGTGGTGAAACAAACTATTGTGTTGCTTCATTCTGTAAGAAGAAAATTTATTGAGTCAATGGCGTGCTTATGGAGTTCCTGGTTCTGTTTACTCTATCGGATTTAATGTAAAAAATCTAATAAAATCCATAACTCCGCATTCTTTTGAATTACATAAATGTGAGTATTATGACTCTCAAGATTATCGTGTACATATTGAAAAGTTTATTGAAGACTTTCTATTTAAGGTTAAAGATGATAAAAAATTATTACCCGAGTTTATATTTGTATTTACGAGTCTTGCTGCAAGAATGAAACATGATTGTTTCAAAGAGGAAGATGAGTATAGAGTCGTATCTATAAAGCCTTTAACTTATAATAATGAAAGGTTTAATTTCAGGCCTGGGAAATCTATTTTTATTCCATATTATTCAATACCACTAGACCTTCAATCAACTATTGTTAATTTATGCGTTGGACCTTGCCAGCATCCCGCTCTAGCAGAAGATACCTTATTTGGTCTGGCGTATAAATACGGTTTAATAAATAAAAAAAACGATTTAGTGAATATTGAGATTGATGTATCTGATATACCATATCGTGAAATTTAGTTATTGGCAAATTTAATTTTACTTTTCTATCTACCCACTCGCCCACTCCATCACCTCCGCTTTAGGAAAACTCCCTTTATCCCTCTTTACGAAAGAGGGAGACGGGAAAAGGGGATAAAGGTGTCTTTATCCTGTCATTCTGAACGCAGTGAAGAATCTCGGTGGGGGCCTCATCGTCATTCCCGACCTGACCTGTCCCGTACCTGATACGGGATCTGGAATCGCAGAGACCCGTCATCCCCCTCTTGCTTCTCTGCCCTTTTCGGCGCCATAATATCGTACCTTCCCATTTACCTCTCCCTCTCTGTGCACGGAGAGGGAGAATTAAAGAGGGTGAGGTTAACATAAATCAATTACCCGTACAATTCAGCTACAAAATGAAGCTAAAGGGGTAATAAAAAAATTTTAAAAAAACATAAAAACAATTATTTACGCACCAATCGTGCGTGAACCTTAACAAAAAAACAAATCCTAACCCTGATACCTCCAACCCGAACCTTTAACTTTTAACT
>CAVVVB010000011.1:0-51381 GCA_963751585.1 uncultured Chloroflexia bacterium
GCTTCCATCCAGGTAGTGGCCGACGCAATTCAAAGGGCTGGTACCCTGGACAGGGATGAAGATCAGGGATGCCATGGCTGCCACTGATCTCATGACAGTGAAAGGTCAAATCAAGTTCAGTCCAGAAAATTCAGTGATAGACCCCGTATTCATGATAGGGCAGTGGCAGAATGGAGTTAAGTGAGTTGTGTCGCCAGATGCCTCAAAACAAAACCGTTGATCTACCCCATTCCCCAGTAGGTAACAGACAGCTGAATGTATCCTGACCATTGCCGGCAGTGGTCAGGATACATTTCTAATGAAGCCAGATCGGCTAAAGTTCAGTTCGAGTACGCGTAATAATAGTTTCAGGCTATCTATGACTAAACGCGTGAGAAGATTATGGCACTTCTTGAAGTAGAGAATCTATCCAAAGCCTTTGGTGGCTTGATGGCTGTCAACCGGGTGAGCTTTGCCCTTAACCAGGGGGAAATAGTGGGGCTTATAGGTCCCAACGGGTCAGGTAAAACTACGTTGTTTAATCTGATAACGGGAATTCTTAAGCCTGAACCGGCAGGATAAGGTTCAACGATAAAGACATAACCGGTATTCCCTCCTATAAAATATGTCAAGCTGGAATAGCCAGGACATTCCAATTGGTTAAGCCGTTTAATCGGCTATCACCCTTGGAAAATGTAATGGTGGGCAGGGTTTATGGCAGCCATCCAGCTTTGAACATAAGGCAGGCCCGCATGGAATCCGAAGAATTCTGGCACTTACTGGTCTGGCTCATAAGCGGGTGAAGATGGCGGTACGCTAGGCTTGGTTGATCGGAAGCGGTTGGAGATTGCCCGGGCACTGGCAACAAAGCCCAAACTGCTATTACTTGATGAGATGATGGCCGGTCTAAACCCGACGGAGATGGATGATGCCATACGTTTGGTAAAAGAGATCAGAGATTCGGGATAACTCTGATAGTGGTTGAGCATGTAATGAAAGCAATAATGGGGATATCGGACAGGGTGATTGTGCTGAATGTTGGGGAGAAAATTGCTGACGGTCAACCGCAGGAAGTAGCCAGCGATAGCCGGGTTATCCAGGCATATCTGGGGAAAGAGTCCACATGCTAGAGATTAGCCATATAGATGTTTATTATGGTGACCTTCAAGCATTGTGGGATGTCACTCTTTCTATTGGGAACGGGGAAATAGTCACCCTTGTCGGTTCCAATGGGGCGGGCAAAAGCACCGTCATGAAGACCATATCGGGGCTGCTCAAGCCCAAAAGAGGGAGCATTAGTTTTGAGGGAATTCGCCTGGATAGGTTGCCTGCGCACCGAATAGTGGAGCTCGGCATCTCTATGGTCCCCGAAGGAAGAGGGATATTCCCGCGTATGACTGTGCTGGAGAACCTGGAAGTGGGCGCTTCTATTAGAAGCGCAAGGAAGGTAAGGCATGACACTATCAATTGGATCTATGAGCTTTTCCCAATTCTGAGGGACAGAATGAAACAAAGGGCAGGCACATTGAGCGGTGGAGAGCAGCAGATGTTAGCCATAGGCAAGGCACTCATGTCCCAGCCCAGATTGCTTCTGCTTGACGAGATGTCTCTGGGCTTAAGTCCACTTCTGGTACAAGAACTATCTCGCGTTATCCTGGAATTGAACAAATCAAGGAAGCTAACCATTTTTATGGTGGAGCAGGATGTTAATGTAGCTTTATCCATGGCCGACCGCGGCTATATTATTGAGAATGGCCGTATTCAAGACCAGGGCGATGCCAGGGAGCTCCTGCACAGTCAGCGAGTTAAGGAGGCTTATCTAGGCATCGGGCCTTCGGACAAAGCAGGTTAAACGGTGGAAAACATAATTCAGACCATTGCCTATGGGATTCTGGTTGGAGCGCTCTACGGGCTTATAGCGTTAGGCCTTGGTCTTATCATGGGCATTATGAAATTTCTCAATATTGCGCATGGCAGTTTCTTAATACTTGGAGGGTACGTATGCTACTGGCTTTTTACGCTCTGGGGTATAGATCCCTATCTTTCTATACCCCTGGTTATCGTTGCCACGTTCTTGATGGGCTTGCTTCTGTACAAACTCACGCTTTCACCGTTGCTGAAATTGCCGCATATCGGAATGAGGATTGACAACTCTTTGCTAATTACTTTTGGCGTAATATACGTGCTGGATAATGCCATGAATTGGTTCTGGTCACCTGACGTCCGGAGCGTGATGACTTCCTACACGGGAGACACACTCACTATTTTTGGTGCCAGGCTGGCTCTCACCAGCCTGTACGGTCTGGGAATTGCTGTCATAGTTGCAGTGGCTTTGTATTTCATTCTCAATCGTACCTACTTTGGTAAACACGTGAGGGCGGCAACACAAGATGCGGACGCAGCTAGCCTATCAGGAATCAATGTTGGGAGAACCTATTTGATTTCCTGTGGCATTGCTGTAGCTCTGGCTGGTGTGGCTGGCGCTGTTATCGTTTCAAGTTATTCTGTTACGCCGACCAGTGGCTTAAGCTGGCTATTGATAGGTATAGTCGTCATGGTACTGGCAGGCGAGGAGAACATCAGTGCCATACTTCCCGCTGGCATTGTATTGGGATTGATAGAGTCACTTAGTATTTTTGTTGTCGGACCTCAATATCGAGAGGCTGTTGCACTTGTTGTATTTATCATAGTGCTAATATTCAGGCCCCAGGGATTATTTTACAGAACAGGATAACGAGAACCTCCATGGCAGCTAATTGGAAAAAACTGCTCATAATCGGAGTGATATGCGCACTCCTGCTGGCACTCCCTATGGTCATAGAATTAGGAAGCTATATCTTGAACCTGATGGTCATGCTATTTATATTCATTATCCTGTCTCAAAGCTGGAACCTCATAGGTGGTTATACGGGCAAGATTAACCTTGGTCTTGCCGCCTTATTCGGCTGCGGTGTTCTGGCCACTCATTTCCTCTGGAAGGCGGGGGCGCCGATCTATCTGGCTGTTTTCGCCGGGGGTTTGGCAGCAGTTATTTTGGCCGTCATCATTGGTCTACCGACGCTACGACTGAAGGGTGTGTATTTTGCTATTGGGACCCTGGCATTGGCCGAAGCATTGAGAATAGTCGTGGGAAATGTCTTTACCACATGGGTTAAGATGCCGGCCAGCTATGTAACCACTTATAACCTTGTTCACCGATATTACCTTGGCTTAGTAGTGGCGATTATAGCAGTAGCAGTGGTTTACTTAGTGACCAATTCCAAACTGGGACTCGCCATGGTAGCTGTCCGAGATGACGAGGAAGCAGCTGCGGTTACCGGTGTCAATACATTCAAATATAAAGTCTTGGCTTTGCTGATTAGCGCCTCTCTGGCTGGCTTGGCCGGGGGAGTGTATGCTTTCTTTTTGCTCTCGTTTACATACATTAACACGGTTTTCAGCCCGGTCTGGACATTTGAGCCTATTATGGCAGCCATAATAGGCGGCGCCGGCACCTTGCTTGGGCCTGTCATCGGCAGCGTTTTCCTGGTTCTTCTTTCTGAAATATTCGCCCACACGATGGGGGAAGCACATCTCATCATATTCGGTATCCTGTTCATCGTGGTAATACTATACTTCCCCTATGGATTGGTGGGCTCAGTCGATAGAATGCGCCAGGCCGTTGCTCGTTTGGGCCAGCATATTGCCAGATCAAGAAGATAATGGCGATTATACTCTCTTTATATGACTGCGCTATTTTTGGGGGCAGGTCAGCTTCATAATGATGGCAAGGGACTATTGATTCCTTGCTCGGTTCGAACGGCAGACTATCCACAGGATCGGCCTTAAACCTCGATAAGTTCTATTGCCAGTTACGGAAATCGAGCTTTGCTTGATACATGCATCCTTTTCATCGACGTGTCACTTTCCTAAAATCCAACCGGGTATCCGCTTCAACCCTACGTTCATTCAACAGAGCCAAGCTCAAAAGGGGATGAGGATCGTGTCACTACGAGTTGATATGGGAAATACCAGATAAGATATAATGACCACCATGAACGTTGAAGCCACCAAAGGCATCAGTAAAAAGGTTACGTTACTTATCGTCACACTGTCATCTTTTTTTATGCCATTTATTGCATCGTCAATTAACGTAGCGCTTCCGTCTATTGGCAAGGAATTTGGTGTAGATGCCATTGTATTGGGGTGGGTTGCCAGTTCTCTATTGCTCGCTTTAACGATATTTCTTGTTCCAATTGGAAGAATAGCAGACATCCTGGGGAGAAAGAAAATCTTTATATGGGGAGTGGGTGTTTACGCTGTTTCCTCTCTTCTTTGCGCGCTGTCAACGTCTGTTATCATGCTCATCACACTTCGGGTTTTCCAGGGCATTGGAGGGGCAATGGTTACTGGCACTGGAGTGGCAATCTTAACCTCAGTATTTCCTGCCGGAGAAAGAGGCAGAGCGCTGGGCATCAGTGTCACTTCAACTTATATAGGTCTTTCATTGGGCCCCGTTCTGGGCGGATTTCTCACGCAACAATTCGGCTGGCGCAGTATTCTTATTGTAAATGGTTTACTAGGCCTGGTAACCCTTGCTGTGGCTTTATGGAAATTGAGAGGAGAATGGGTTGAAGCAAAAGGTGAGAAATTCGATTTCGTCGGTTCTATTATTTATGGTCTCGCGTTGCTAGCACTAATGTCAGGTTTTTCTTTTCTACCTGATTTTCTGGGTTTAGGGCTGGTTGCAATCGGCATTGCGGGAGTCTTTATATTTATCATTTGGGAGACACGAACTAAAAGCCCTGTCCTGAACGTCAATCTTTTTAGAAATAATATTACCTTTTCTCTTTCCAACGTAGCAGCGCTGATTAACTACAGTGCCACATTCGCAGTAGGCTTCCTCTTAAGCTTGTATTTACAGTATACCAAGGCGCTCAGCCCTTCATATGCAGGCTTGATATTGTTAGCGCAACCGCTGATGATGGCTGTTATGTCTCCGGTTGCCGGGAGGCTTTCAGATAGAATCGAGCCACGGATAGTTGCCTCAATCGGAATGGCGCTGTCGACTGTGGGACTCATTTTGATCAGTTTATTGAGCCAGAATACAACACTTGAGTTTATTATAGGCAGCCAGGTTGTTTTGGGTGTAGGATTCGCGTTCTTTTCATCGCCAAATACCAATGCGGTCATGAGTTCCGTTGAAAGAAACTTTTTAGGGGTAGCCGGTGGAACGCTAGGTACAATGCGGAGCCTCGGCCAGACACTTAGCCTGGCAATAGCAATGCTACTCTTCTCAGTATATATTGGAAGAGTACAAATCACCCCCGAATACTACCCACTCTTTCTGAAAGCTTTTAAGACGGCGTTTATAATCTTTTCCGTTCTGTGTTTCGCGGGCGTATTTGCCTCTCTAGCCAGAGGTAAAATCAGATAATGTTCATGGTCGATTTACCTGAAGCACTATGGAGAAGATGTGTAACAGGGCAAGAATCCGATTTTGCCTGAGATACGCATCTTTTCGATGTCGTTCCGATTTTTCTAACTTTTTAGTGCCCTATCGGTTACGTTGACTTCCTTCACGATCATTTGACAGCACGTGTCCATAGAACAAGGGATGATTCGTCCCTTTGCTGACATAAACGAGCAACCTGTGGCGTCTCACCTCTGGCCTAAAGACTCTACATCCTAAGGCCAAAATTCTTCACCAAATGCAAAAATCTGGGTATCAACTGACTACCACGCCCAATATTGCGAAATTAAGAAAACAACGGCGAAATTTTGAAGATGTCCAATAATGGCCTACTTAAGTTGAAGAATCGTGCCACATGGATTACGCAGGGTTACACTTGGGTAGCTATGTATTCGGGAGTACAGAAAGTTCAAAAAGGGCGAGTTACAAGCTCGCTGTGGATAGGCGAACGAAGACATCTGGACAAGGCTAAACTGAATATAGTGCAAAATTCTGCCGTTCAAATTGACCATACGCGAAATTGAGCGTAGGGAATGAATTCTTTGGAGACTTCGCCGGGATACCAAGAAAGCATTAATTATCAGGGCCTCATCTCTTTGTACTTGTTCTTTGATGTTGAACAAAGAAACGTATAGACTCCAAAATGTAGTTTACTTGATCTGCACCGAATTCGGTGATGGCCCACGTCCGAGCGTCATAATTAAGCAGGTAAAAGTTTAATATCTCATCAATAGTGCTAATTCCCTGTTTGATTTGTTCGCTTTTAATAGGGTATACGTTTGAGATCTTTATATTCTGTAATGCAGAGTTTGCCTGCATGTGGGCGAGAATTTCAATTCTCCATCTTCTAATGCTGGACGTTGGTAAATCTCTTACCTTCTGAATGTGTGAATCCACAACCTTACCAGTTATCTTACTCTTGTTACGCAGGGCTGTTTCATCGTACCTTTTGTCCCGACGTAATCGTTTTATAACAGCTCTTTTCGAGAATATACTGGTATTTTCTTTGACAAAGTTAAGAAACTTGTAGATGCTTAAATGGCCTTGTTTAGTATCAATAAGCCTATTTAGACCCATTAGAGTGGCGAAAGTATGAGCATCCATTGTAGCCATGAAAAAAGTGGGTGCTGCATTGAGTTCGTCAATATAGGCTTGCCTAACCGCGACAAGTTGTTCACGGATTATGAAGTGCACATTAATTTTATTAAGTTCTTTCCGCAACTTGTCATGATATATGATAAATTGTTGATCTGGCATTAACGTCTGATTAGTCACCAATCTGCTACCTTTTTAATAACTTTAACACTTCAATTTCTATTGAGCAAGGGACCAGTAACCAAAACCAACTGGCTCAATTTTCGAACTTGGTGAACAAATAGGGCCTATTGGAGTATGATTGTGAGACTGACTTGAGAAGTGGTATAAGTACTGCGGACAGGTCAATAGGTCTCGATGAAAATACTTCGCAAATTGGGAAATGCGTTACAGAACCGAAGAACGATTCTGGTTGTTTCGCTACTTTTCCTAATTTGCTTTTTGCTGACGGCTTTCTTAAGAAATGATTTTTCGGCAATAGATGCGGATGTTAACAGCTGGTCTGCATCAATTCAAAATACATCACTGACACTGGCAGCAACAATAATTCACTACATTTTCGATACACCTGCCATGGTTGTTATTTGCCTTTCAATAGCCCTCTTCCTCTTTTATAAAACACATAAGTACAATGGTCTGCTGTTGGCAGGGGCCATGATTGGTGACCTAGTGATACTCACAACTACCAAGATGCTTATTCATTCGGCAAGACCCTTAAATGGGCTTATACAGGAGAGGGATTTTTCCTTTCCGAGCGGTCATGTTATGAGTACTACAGTCCTTTTTGGCATTTTAGCCTATCTTGGATGGCAGCACTGGAAATCGCAAAAGATAAGAGTAATAGCCACAAGCATGTTCTTTGTACTGCTAGAACTTATCATAGGATTTAGTAGAGTCTATCTTAATGTTCACTGGCTTTCTGACGTATTAGCAGGATATCTATTAGGATTGTTCTGGGTTCTGCTTTCACTCTGGGGATTTCAGTATCATCAAAGAAATTCAGTAAAAGAGATTGATAATAACTAGCAATATTAGCTGCAATTCACGTCAAAAAGGAAGTGCATATGAAGGCAAATAAGAAAGAATGCGAGCATCCAGAGAAACTGAAAGGTAAACCAGGAGAGTGCAGCCCTCAACAAATCAGAGAATGTCACGGTAACACTTCAAAGCATCCCTGCACTAAGCCAAAATAAGGCTACGATTTGATATTATCAATTGGCGAATACCTCTTACGCGCCTACCGCATCCTCGCACCCTACCGCCCACTCATGAGGCTATTGTGCTTGTGGGACTAACTGAGGAATGGTATAACTACTGGGGCAGGCCAAAGAGGTAGGGGTAGTAGGCAAACCCGTGCATCGTTTGTAATTGTGCCTCATTTGGTGTAGACTATAAGAGGTGGTTTTTAGTTTACGTTACTTGTCACTTGCCTAGATCCTCTTCGATCCTTCCAAGTCTCGGGTGACCGCAACTCTAACCAACTATTTTAAAAGAGGAGGTCATCTATGAGTTTCGAAGATAAATCCATTCAGTGTTCCGATTGTGGTACTACCTTTACCTTCACTTCCGGGGAACAAGAATTCTTCGCATCCAAAGGTTTTACCAACGAACCGAAGCGTTGTGTAGCGTGCCGAAGAGCCAGGAAACAACAGAATAGTGGTTCAACCAACTATGCGCTCAGCAACAGCCGAAGTTAGTCGTGTAATAGTGGCTTGACTATGAGGACATGCATAGGCCATCAGTGGTCATGCATGTCCTTCATATAAGCTGTTAAAGAGGAGTGACCTATCGTGTTTTCATGGATAGAGGAGTAAGACGATGAGTAAGCGTAATAAGAAAAAGCATACCAAGAACGAGCATAAAAATAAGTATGCCGACGCGCAGAAGGGGAAAAGCAAAGGAGACAAGAACTAGGGAAGTAAGAAGGATTAAGAGAACGCTGTAAAGGAACAAGCAAATTGTGGTTTACCAAATAAGGCTCAGCAAGTCACGCCACAAGATCACTTGATACTCGGCCCTCCCCAAAGAACTTCAATAGCTTTCAGTGGATTGGCAATGAATAATCATATTAACTGCAATTCACGTCAAAAAGGAAGTGCATATGAAGGCAAATAAGAAAGAATGCGAGCATCCAGAGAAACTGAAAGGTAAACCAGGAGAGTGCAGTCCACAACAAATCAGAGAATGTCACGGTAACACTTCAAAGCATCCCTGCGCCAAGCCAAAATAAAGCTACGATTTGATATTATCAATTGGGCTATATTTCTTATGACTTTCAATTGTATCCAAGCCTTTAAAGCGTCTCTCCTTGAAGGCTTTGGTTGCATGATTCACTCTGGAAAACATAACTAGTCACCGCCAAAGCGCCGGTGTCTCTGGCTGTAGGCTTCCAGCGCCTTCTTGAGCTCTATTTCATCGAAGTCGGGCCATAGAATCGGGGTGAAGTAGTACTCGCTATAGGCTGCCTGCCAGATCATAAAGTTAGACAGCCGGAGCTCACCACCGGTGCGTACCACCAGGTCAACATCCGGCACGCCGTACGTGTAGAGATAATGGCTAACCAGGCCGTCATTCACCATCTCGGGGGGTATGGCCGCTTTCATCATGCGGCGGATAGCCTCGATTATTTCAGCCCGTCCGCTATAGTCGAAGGCAGCCATAACGGTCATACCCGTATTTTGCTTGGTGAGCTCTCTGCAATAGCTTACGGTCTGCTGGAGAGCAATCGGCAGTCGGTCGGTACGACCGATATGGAGCAGCCTGACCCCTCGGCTATTTAGCCAGAGGGTATCTCTCTCAAGCCAAGCCTGCGCCTCCTCAAAGAGGAAGCGAACCTGCTCGTCCGACCGTTTCCAGTTGTCAGTGGAGAAGCCCCAAAGGGTGAAATACTTTAAGCCGGCATTAACAAGATAGTCCACGGTTCGATGGACGGTTTCTGCGCCGGCTCTGGCTCCGTCCATATCAGGCAGTCCGCGCTTTCTCGCCCAGCGACGGGTGCCATCTGGGATGATGGCGATATGCTGGGGAAAATTATTACTCATGCTCTCCTTCCTTTGATGCCATTCCCTCAGCCTGAGTTTGCTACAGTCGTCAAGGGCAAGCTCAAAGAGTTGACCGAGAATGGCCTGCCCCAATAAGTGTAACACCTTTCAAGTTAGAGTTGCTACGAGTATAGCTTTTGGAGCTGGTGGCGGGTACTTGACTGAGCTATGCGGCCGTACTATGTTCATCATATAAACCACTAACAGATGCTTCAAAAAGAGATTTCTGCGAAGACTGATAGTGGTAGTAAATGCTGGTTTACCGCCCCTAGACTCAATCTCTCGGTGGTCCTACAGTAGCATGTGGTAGGAACAGGCCGGTACATGGCTAGGATCATCTGTTCGCTGTTTCGTGCAACCTAGGCTATTCAGTCTCAACAAAATGAGTAATCGTAAAATACGCGCTGCTTGATTGTGCGCTCCTTTTGCATTTCAAATAGGTAAGATTGGCCCTGGTACTAGAAATATGTTTTTTGCTCTGCAACCTATCGTTGCGCTATTGCATAAGTTATTGCCAAAGGCAGATGTAAACCGTCTTGGCGCAACAACGGCTGTAATTTGGCGAGGTACTCGGCCTTGAATCGAGCCCGCGTTTCTTCATTCATGCGCAGGATGGGCAGTCGCGAAACGAAGGTCAGCAAAAATGCCCACCAGCCTTCGGCGGTCGCATAGATGATGTCGTTCTTTTCGACACGCGTCTCGATGGAGCTGAATCCGAATGGTCTGAGCAGAGCTTCCATTTCTTGCGGTGTATAGGCAAGTTGTTGCGGCGTCTGTACTCCTACTTGATATGCCATAAACTGTTGGACTAGGATCGGCCAACCCGGATCGAAGGGCGGAGGAGTCTTGCAGAAAATAGAAATGCCAACGCAGCCTCCTGGTTTGCAGACACGGTACATCTCACGTAGCGCACCTGCCATATCTGGAAACAAAAAGAGGGCGAAAGCGCAGGCAACAACATCGAAAGAATTGTCTGGAAACTCGAGGTGCTCGGCATCCATTTTTCGCAGTTCCACATTTGTTAATCCATCAGCGTGCGCAGCGCGTTCTGCCTCTTGTAATATCGCGCCAGACAGGTCAATCCCAGTGACGTGTTCCAGCCGAACCCACACGTCGTGCTGCTGGCAAGAGCACGGCACCCTTACCTGTGGCAATGTCTAGCATACTCGCGCCGGCAGTAAGAGGCATTTTCTCAACTAATCGAGCCCCGAACTGAGTGTAGATACTTGGTCCAGTACGATCGTAAGGCAGCGCGATATCATTAAAGACTTGCTCGATAATCTGTTTGGCACCCATGGTTGGCTGTGGCATATTAGCCTCCTTACATCCTTGGCGACAATCATTGAGTCAATGATTCGCACATGCGCCGCCAAGCTTGTAGCTATGAACATATTGCTTTGCAGCGTTGCTTAGGTCTATTTTACCACGAAGGCCAATGCACAAACTTATAAGATACCTTGTACACAAAGCAGTTTTTCACTAACAGATGCCTTAAAAAGAGATTTCTGCGGAGACTGATAATGTCAGATGGTGGCAGCGAGTGGATTTGAACCACTGACCAAGGGCTTATTGGGGAGCCGATTAGCCCCAACCCATCTTGCTTATCTCAAGCGGGTATTGAGTTCGGCGCGTCCTATTTTTCAACAACCAGGTCATAAGGAAGAGGCGCAACCCACTTGGTTTCCAGTTCACCATCTGTGTATTCACAGACAACCGACGGACCTAAAACGCGCCGGTCAATCCCGTTGATTGGCTTTCCCACCCAGTAGTTTTCAAATCCAAATAGTCCCTGCCAGTGGTATTTAGCAAAGCCCTCCATCCATGCGGTTGTGTCCACGGTGTTCTGTCCATTGAGAAACTCGAAAAAGGCCTTCACCGGGTTATACTCCAGTGAGGCCACATCGTCTGGGGTCACGTTGAACCTCTTCTGAAAGCGACCATAAAAACCACGGTAAGCTTCGCCGACCATGGGACTATCAGGATCCAACATCTTGAGCACGATGTGGTTAAGATATTGCTTGGGTATTACCTCTTCCATGGTGGCTCGAGGTGGACTACCTGGCACCAGAATAATGCCTTTAAAGCCGGCTTCCCGTATTTGCTTTATCTCAAGAGCACCCACACCGCCCAATGTGCCTATTGAAGCAGTATCTATGACATCCGGGTTCTTAGCCAGTACTCGTGAAATTACTGGCATAAAGTCACTGGTGTTAGCCGGGAATTTCTCATAACCTAGCCAATCCAGGCCGTTCCGTGGGCACATGGCTTTAACCGCATTCATCCAGAACGGTAGGTCAGGCGTATCGACTCCCATGCTGACCACCGTTTTCACTTCAGGATAAAATTTCTGTATGTAGGAACACGGACTACTATACATCTGTTCCATAAGTAGCGCGACGAAGAAGGTGTATGGCTTATTTGGACCAGTCAACTGTGGTATGATAGGTTGGAAGGCAAACAGCAGAACCTTATTAGGTTCGGAAACGGTCTGCACACCTATGGCATCTACGACAAAAGGCCCGGCAATGACCTTCACCCCTTTATCAAGTACCAGCTCCTCGGCAACGGACTTGCCAACAACGATATCGAATTTAGTGTCACGGATGATAGGATTTAGCGTATACTTTTGCCCGGCAATGGTTAGTCCACCATGCGCATTCTGGTCTTCTATTGCCAGCAGTATTCCGTCTTGTAGCTGAGAACCTAGATACGCAGGCGGACCGGTTAGTGGGGTGGCTATGCCGATATCCAGTGTCTTTGATTGCACAGGAGCAGGCGTTGTAGCTGAAGATGGCGCCGGTTTGGCACAGCCGCCTGCCATCATGGCCGCTACTATTACCGCTGCCAATATTAAGATTGCTAATTGCCTCATTTCCCCTCCTTTACCAGTACCTCATTACAGCCATGATTACCCCCGTCCTGTCGAATCTCAGAATGAACTGGTTTAACTCTTGCCAATCCTGAACATCTTGGTCCCGCATTTTGGGCAAGAGCCTTGTGTTGCTGGCCTGCCATTCTTCATCTTGATGGCCTTGGGATTACTCATTTCCCTCTTTGTTTTACATTTCATACAGTATGCTTGCATTTAAACACCTCCCTTTTGTATTTGAGTGTAGGATACAGCACGTAGAGACTAAGTGTCAATCGTTATGCTCGGGGAGAACCAGCGACTTTTCGGAGGCGTTTGAATCTGATGGTGGCAGCGACTGGATTTGAACCAGTGACCAAGGGCTTACCAAAGGCAAGCCCAAAAGTTGATTATTGTCGCCATGGCTCAGTATCTTTTTGATGAATCTAGTCTTTCGCTCCACAATTGCTCGAGCATTCTCAAATCATCTACGAATTCATCCTGGCTCTGTTCTTTCTTTTTCTCCAGTGCCTCAAGCGTCTCAAAGATGAACGCCTTGCCTCCGAACTCTGCCCATTCCTTTTCCAACTTGTAGTAAAAACAGGAGCCGGAAGAGGCCATAAAATCAAAGGCGTTTTGTTTGGCTTGAAGATTAGTGGCGTAATCTAACAAATACATTCCATTTCGTGTATTCGTTACCCTATATATTCCGCCAATGATTCTTCTCTGCTTGTATTCATTTTTGAGTGTCTTTCTTCTATCCATTTCAGCCTAATTCTGCAAACTAAAAGTGGCAGCAAGTGGATTTGAACCACTGACCAAGGGCTTATGAGTTCCAGTTCCAGGTTTAGCGAGTTAGGTACTACGCACCAACCTAAACTGATTTAGTCGATCTTCTGTTCCGATTTGCTCGAGACGATAGTCTCAACATGGGAGAAGGTCAATAGGAACGTGGTACAAGTTTCAAGGCTAAAAAGGGGGGCATGTCCAAGTGCTTGTGGGACTAACTTAAGAAGTGGTACAACTATTGGGGGTCACCTGAAGTTTAAGGTGAAGGTGATGGAGCCACCGCCTGTTAAGTTCTGTGTTGGCGATGGTGTAATGCTATCAAAAGTTGCCTTACTGGTTCCGCTATTAGTATATGAAATGGTATAACTTCCGTCGCATGCAGCGAAGGTCAACGGCACAGCCCCGCACGAAGTTGTATATTTTCCATATAGGATGAGGTAATTAACTTGCCCTGACCATGGCGCACCATTAAGGGTAGCATTGACATTAAGGGTTCCTATGGGTGCTGCGGTGAAGTTGAAGGTGAAGGTGATGGTGCCACCACTAGTTAAGTTCTGTGTTAGCGATGGTGTAATGCTATCAAAAGTTGTCCCTAAAATGTCCCCAGGGGGTCCGCCACCCCAATAACCAATAGTATAAGTTCCGGGGCTTTCAGAGAAGGTACAAGGTACAGGTTTGTAACTAACTGTCGTTGGTCCCGTTATAGTGTACCAAACTGGCCCTGACCATGGCGCACCATTAAGGGTAGCATTGACGTTAATGGTTCCTATGGTTGGTGCAGCCTGGCAGGCTTGCTGCGCCTCGGCCTGGGTAGCATAACATTTTCCATCCCACTGGCTACATTGTAACTGGGTGGTATTGCTGACGACACCGAGGGGCCTGCAGCACCAACAGTTTGCATTAGGGTTCTGGCCTGCGCAGTTGATTTGGCAGTCCAGTTCTAACGAGATAATGGTCGTACAATTAATTCCGGTGGGTGAACAACATACTGGTTCGGCGCAGGAGACGTGAAACGAGAAAGTGCCGGCTTGGGTTGGTGTGCCCGAAACTACCCCTGTATTCGAGTCCATACTCAGCCACGAAAGGCCAGTGACCGTCCAATCATTTGGAGGGCAATGGCAACCCGTTACCAAAAACTGATATGTGAAAGGTTGGCCTACCGTCGCTTGAAGGATACCCGGTGGTGTAATACCACAGGTTGATGGTGTTGATGCCACAACGGTGAAGGTAGTTACATCACTTGCCTGTTGGCCATTGGCGTTGGCTTCTAGTGTGACATTCCATACACCAATGTCTTTGCTCTCAGCTAAGCCAAAAGATTGCTGATAACTGCCGGCACCGATTGTGCCTAAGTCTTTTGTCAAAGGATATGGGCCGGTTAGCGTCAGAAGAGCTTGGCATGGAGAGCTGCACGATAGATAGACAATAAGTTCGTCACCGACCTTAATTGTGCCACCAGGTGTATTTGGTCCTTGGCCTCCAACGTTAGTCCAGACGTCGACGGATAGCTGTTGTGTACCTTGCGGCGATACTACACTTGGGGGTCCTGTGGGTGTTGGAGTTGGCGTCGGTGTAGGAGTTGGTGTTGGAATCGGCGTAGGTGATGTAGAACCAAATGTAGTACTAGTAATTACGACAACAGCAGACTTAGTGACACTTACGGTAGCATTCTTAGCAGTTAAAGTATAAACGGTAGTTGTGGATGGAGATACTACCTGGGTACCAGCAGCGTTAACCTGCCCTACACCGTTGTCTATATCAATCGAGGTGGCTCCGGTTACATTCCACAGCAGAGTTGCTGATCCGCCTGCACTTATTTCGGTCGGGCTGATACTAAAGGCGACAATATTCGGCGCTGCTTGTGGAGGAGCACAACATAAGCCCAGCAACAGTAACGATACAAGCAACAGGCTTAATCTGTTCACTTTCCCCATCCTCACCACATTCACCACGTATCGTAAACAATAGCGTACTCAACATCTTTTGTCAAGGAGGATTGCACTCTACGCTAAATATGCTGGAAAAGTGGTAAGATGGCTGCCCCACTCCCAATAAGTGTGCCACCCTTCAAGTTAGACCTGCCACGAGTATAGCTTCTGGAGCTGGTGGCGATACTTCAGTGAACTATGCGGCCGTACTATATTCATCATACAAACCACTAACAGATGCTTTAAAAAGAGATTTTTGCGAACACTGATAATGTCTGATGGTGGCAGCGAGTGGATTTGAACCAGTGACCAAGGGCTTATGAGTTCCAGTTTCAGGTTTAGTCGATCTTCTGTTCCGATTTGCTCGAGACGATAGTCTCAACATGGGAGAAGGTCAATAGGAACGTGGTACAAGTTTCAAGGCTAAAAAGGGGGGCATGTCCAAGTGCTTGTGGGAATAACTTTACAAGTGATATAACTATGGGGGCAGGTCAGAAGAAAGCGCTACAGTTCAGTTAGGTAATTCAGTTTTAAAGATAAGCCCAATTCTTGGGCAGAGGAGGTAATCATGCAGCACTTTGGGGTTCCTGAGGTGGTTTTTGGACAAGATGCATTGAATCGTTTGGGTGAATTGAAGGGAAAATCGGCTTTCATTGTCGCTGGCAAGAACGTGATGAAGTTAGGCTTTGTTAATAAGGTGAAGGAACGACTTTCCCAGGCGGGGATAAACAGCCATATCTTTGACGAAGTTGAGCCTGAACCGTCGTTCGAGACAGTAAGGAAAGGAGCCACCTTAATGCGTCAGTATATGCCGGATTGGGTGGTGGCGTTGGGAGGAGGCTCAGTAATGGATGCGGCCAAAGCAATGCGGGTGGGATATGAAAGGCCAGAGATAGAGCTAAAGGAGATAAATCCATTTATGCCCGATTTGGGTCTGGGCAGGAAGGCTAAGGTCATCTGTATTCCCACAACTTCGGGCACAGGTTCCGAGGTAACTTATGTTGCTGTCCTTACCGACACGGCGCTCCAGAAGAAAGTGGTTCTCGCCAACCATGAGCTTATACCTGATATTGCTATTGTAGACCCCCAGTTTGCCATAGCAATGCCTCCTGAGGTTACCGCAATGACTGGGATGGACACACTGACCCATGCCATAGAGGGATTTACTTGCACTCGTAAGAACGATTTTAGCGATGGCCTTTGCCTCAGAGCTATCCAGCTTGTTTTCCAGTATCTGCCCAGAGCTTACGGTAATGGGCGAGACATGGAGGCCAGAGAAAAAATGCACAATGCCGCAACTATCGCTGGCATAGGGTTTAGTAATTCATTCGTGGCGATGGCTCACGCTGCTGGTACTCCCTTAGGAGCTATTTTCCATGTACCCCATGGCAGAGCGGTAGGGCTATTCCTGCCCTACACAATTGAGTTTATCGGTGAGGCTCGTGGGGGTCTGTGGGCTGAGATAGCTCATGCTATCAACTTGAAAGTACCTCAAGGGGAAAAGGCAGCATCGGTTTTAGCTGAGGCGATACGTGGACTGGCCCAAAGTATTAAGGAACCATTAAGCATCAGGGAGATGGATGTTTCATTAGAAGGCTTTAATAATTCCCTAAAAAAGGTGGTGGATGACACCATGGCGGAATTTCCAACAGGTTTCACAGCCAGACGGCCCAGTGCCGAAGAGGTGGAAAAGTTTTTCCGCTACGCCTATGAAGGCAAACCCATAGATTTTTAGTCCATTAGAAGCAGTCGGAGCAAAGTCGATTCATACCTGGTGGTGGCAGCGACTGGATTTGAACCAGTGACCAAGGGCTTATGAGTCCCCTGCTCTACCACTGAGCTACGCTGCCACGTCGTAAAAAGTTAACACAGCCGGCGTTCACTGTCAAACCTTCTTGGTCGGTCGCGCCCGCTTCCCAAAGCCGGCCCTGAAGCGCTGTCCCAGCCCGGCCTGGCTGCGATAGGCCTCAACCTGCCGCTGCATGTCCGCCTTGCTTAACCCCAATAAGCGCCCTATCTCCTGGGCCACCGTATCGACGGCATCCAGCCCCTGGCATGAGGCCAGGCCTACGGCGCTGCGGCGCAATAAGAAGTCGCTCACCGTTAGCGCGCCTTCCTCTTTGACAGCATGCTCCACTTGCGCCAGGATGTCCGGGCAATGGGGACAGAGAGCTTGTTTGCTGCGCTTGTCGCGGCGCGCCAGATCCACTACTTCTGAGAACCGCGAACCGTAGACGGCAGCCAGGTAAGCCACCGTTTCCGTCTGAAGCCCGCTCTCCCGTGCTGCCTGAGCCAGTGCCCTTTGCGACACCGCCAGCGCCCCCGGAAGCAAGGCTTCAGCCGTCCGGCAGCGTGCTTTCATGCCAAGCTTACGGCAGACGACGTCTACCGCCTCCCTGGCTACGGCCCGGTAGGCGGTTATTTTGCCGCCCAGCACCGAGACCAGGCCTTCTATGCCATCCCTGCCCTTGTGGTCGAGTATTTTGTGCTCGCGTGTAACTTGCGATGGCTTCTCACCGCCGATGTGCGCCAGCGGACGCAGACCGGCAAAGGTATACAAAACGTCCTCGCTTTTCAGTCTAGGGAATACCTGGCCGGCTCCGTGCAGCAGATAAGCTACATCTTGTTCATCAGCATATACAGCATCGAGGTCACCGGAATAGTCGGTATCCGTGGTGCCGATGAGCGTGTAATCCAGCCAGGGCATCACGAAGAACAGACGGTTGTCCGTGGGGGAAAAAAGAACCAGGGCCTTGTTGGCCAGCTTGGGCGTGAGCAGATGCACGCCCTTAGTCCGACGGACAAAACTGGCAGGGCCGCCACGGAGCAGGTCCCTGACACAGTCAACCCAATGACCGGCGGCGTTGACCACCAGCCGGGACTTCACCTGATAACGTTCACCGGATAGAGCATCCTGTACCTTCACCCCACACACATCGTTACCATCCCTGAGAAAGCCGACAACGCAGGCATGGTTAGCCGCGAAAGCGCCTTCTTCCAAAGCGGAGAGCACGTTCTCTATACACAGACGCTCGGTGAAGGGCGCCTGGCAATCATAATAGAGCAGGGCACCCGCCAGGTTCTTCAGCTCCCCCAGCTCTGGTTCCATATCGATAGCCTCGCGGCGCGAGAGATGCTGGTGTGAGGGCATGGACTTGCCTGACGCCATCAAGTCATACAGTCGCACGCCTATGCTCAGCGCTACCCGGTAGTAGAGGCTGGTCAGAGGGATGATGAAGGGGAACGGATGCACCAGGTGAGGTGCAATCTTCAGCAGTACTTCTCTCTCGCCCAGGTCCTGCTGAACGAGGTGAAATTCCAGCAACTGCAAATAGCGCAAACCGCCGTGAATGAGACGGGAGGACCGGGAGGTGGTACCGTAAGCAAAGTCCTCTTTCTCGATAAGCAGCGTCTTAACGCCACGCATGGCGGCATCCCGGGCAATGCCTGTTCCGATGATGCCTCCGCCTATTACAATCAGGTCGAACGTCTCCTTAGCGATAGCGTCAAAGTCTCTTTTCATAGCTTGGTTTCTCCAGCTCAGCTTTCGATCCAGCCGCGGGCGCGTTCCACAGCTCGTTTCCAGCCGGCATAGAGCGCCTGACGCTGGTCAGCCGACATTTTCGGCTCGTAAATTTCAGCAGCACGCCACAGTCGAGCAATCTCGCCGGTATCCTTCCACAGGCCTACCGCCAAGCCGGCCAGGTAAGCCGCCCCCAGAGATGTGGTTTCAGCGATGGCCGCCCGCTGAATTGGCAGCCCCAGGATATCTGCCTGAAACTGCATGAGAAGCGAATTGGCGGTGCCACCGCCATCCACCCGAAGCGCTGGCATCTTGAGGCCGGCTTCGGCAACCATAACCTCTACGACATCCCTGACCTGATAAGCAATGGCTTCCAGAGTAGCCCTGGCCAGATGCCCTTTGGTAGTGCCCCGGGTAATGCCTACGATGGTGCCCCGGGCGTACATGTCCCAATAGGGCGCGCCCAGGCCCACCAGCGCCGGAACGAAGTACACGCTGCCGTTATCGATAACGGATCGGGCGAGCGGCTCGCTCTCGGCGGCGGTTTTTATCAGGCCTAGACCATCCCGCAGCCACTGCACCGCAGCTCCGGTCACGAAAACGCTGCCTTCGAGAGCATAGGAGACCCTGCCACCTAATCCCCAGGCCACAGTCGTCACCAGGCCTTTTTCGGAAGGCACCGGCTTATCGCCGGTATTGAGCAGTATGAAAGACCCCGTGCCGTAGGTGTTCTTGGCCATGCCGGCATCGTAGCACGCCTGGCCAAATAGGGCCGCCTGCTGGTCGCCAGCTATGCCTCCCAATGGCACGGAGCCGCCGAGCAAGCCAGCAGCCGTTTCACCATAGACCTGGCTGGAAGGCATAACCCTCGGCAGAACAGCTGCCGGTATGTCCAGAGCGGCCAGAAGCTCCTTGTCCCACTCCAGCGTGTGAATATTGAACAGCATGGTGCGCGAGGCGTTGCTATAGTCGGTCACATGGAGGGCGCCGGCGGTAAGGTTCCACACCAGCCAGGTATCCACTGTCCCGAACAACAGGTCACCCTGCCGGGCACGGCGTTGCCCATCAGGTATATGGTCTAAAATCCAGCGAATCTTGGTAGCTGAAAAGTAGGCATCAATGGGCAGCCCGGTCTTCTCCTTAACGGGCTGGCTCAAGCCTCTTTGCTTAAGCTCTTCACAGAGCGGGGCAGTCCGCCGGCACTGCCACACGATGGCATTCATCACCGGCTTACCGGTACGGCGGTCCCAGATGACGGTGGTCTCACGCTGGTTGGTGATACCTACGCCGCGGATCCTAAACACGCCGATTTTTGCCTTCTGCATAGCCTCTTTAGCCACATCCAGAGACGTGGCCAGGATTTCTTTGGGGTCATGCTCCACCCAGCCGGGTTGAGGGTAAATCTGGCGAATTTCCTTGTCGGCGCTGGAAACCACGCGCCCCTGCTCATCAAACAGAAGTGCGGCGCTGCCCGTGGTCCCCTGGTCTATAACCAGTATGTGGTCTTTAACAGGCATAGAGATTTCCCGCAAAGATGAGAATATTGTACCTAGAATATCATAGGGTGGCTGAACCCACAACCAATCACCATTCTTTTATCCCATCTGAACCCCATGATCAAGTTGATGACAACTTTGTCATTTAATATACTTACGGGACTGAGTAGCATGTTCTGGAAATTTCTTGCCGAAACGGTGATGAGCCTGCACCTGCTTATCATAGGCTTTCTCCTTGTCTCCGCCGTGCTGCTGGCTGTAGGTGTCTTTAAGGCCCGGCGCAACTGGAAGTACTTCTACTGCGGCGTCATTTTGCTGGCACTGGGCGTAGGCCTGAACAACTGGCTGGGAGTATGGAAGTCCTGTCCGCTCACGGCGCTGGAATACACCCTAAGAAGGCAGTATGACCCCACTGAGAGCTGGATCCGCACCAAGTCTCTTGCGGCGACCGTCGTATTCAACGTTACCGGAGCTCAGGTGCCTGAATACGTTTTCACCATAGCCTTGGGCACGGGAATACTGGTGATGATAAGCTCTATTATCTTTTGGAGGGCACCCAAGCCTAGCTCAAGCTAGATGTGCTTGGCCAGCCAGGCCTCTACGTCGGCCATGACTCGCTTGTGCTCGGGTTCGTTGAAGATCTCGTGGTAGAAACCTTCGTAAAGCTTCAGCGTCTTATCTTTGGAACCGGCGCTTCGATACAGCAACTGGCTGCTTTCCAGATTGGCCAGGCGGTCTTCGGTCCCCTGCATAACCAAGAGGGGCAGCTTTATTTTGGGCATCTGCCCGGGTAACGTTTTCCACATCCTGGCCAGTTCAGCACCCGTCCGGGCGGGGACTTTACCACGGAAGACCAGCGGATCATTGACATAGGCATCGACAACGGCCTGGTCCCGGCTGATGGTAGAGGCATCCAGGACGGCTACGCCCATCTTCGGCAGAATCGCCGAGATTACGCCGGCTATAGCAATGAGCGCTGGCGACACGGTGGCGGAGGCCACAAGCGTCGGCGCTGACGCGATAAGCCCGGCCATCTCCTCCTGGTGGTCGATAGCATACGGAACACCGATGGTTGCTCCCAGGCTATGGCCGACGAGGAATATTTTGGCGTTAGGCTGTTCCCGGCGAACTATGTCAAAGAAGGTCTTAAGGTCCGTAAGGTAATCATCAAAACGGTCTACATAAGAGCGCATGCCTTCCGATTTGCCGTGGCCTCGGTGGTCAAGCGCATAGACGGCGTAGCCCTTGGGGACGAAGTATTCAACCAGATTCTTGTAACGGCCGCTATGCTCGGCCAAGCCATGGACGACCAGCAGCACTGCCTTAGGTTTGCTATCGGGCAGCCAGCACTGGTAATACAGATCCAGGTCTTTGTATCCCTTGAACTTGCCTTCTTGGTGTTTCATACCTCAGCCCCCCCTTACTGACCTTCGATTCTTAAAACCAGCCATAATATACATGATTGGAAGTGCCACGACCCAGATAAACCACAGCGCGTAAAATATAATCCAATCAATATTTCCTGTCTTCACGGGGGCAACAAGGCGTTTTTTCATAGGGTACGTATCAGTTTTACGACGTCTTAAAGTACCTACCATCGGTGATATCCAAGATTGAATTGCTTTCGCGCCCCTGCCGCGGTTCTAACCATTATAGTAACCACAATCATGAGCCGTCAACGCTAGAGTTTGTAAATTAGCCTTTCTGACCTTACCATGCTTCATAATCGATAGAGGATGTGGTACACGAAAAAATAGAACTGGAAGATCTCTGAGACGACAGCGCGGAGGTTGGATATCCTGGCCCTCAGCAAATCCTCGATGCTGGCGTGATAAAACTGCCTAAATATTTTGAAATAAATTATGCTTTCCGCCGTGATAGCATTGGCCAGTTTAACAGATTCCACCCAGGGTACCACATCGTCGTTGATGCTATGAATGATGGCAATCTTTGTCTTGAGCTGATGGGCTTTCCCGTGGAACGACAGGCTATCCAGAGTCTGCTGTAAACGGGGGTCCAACCTTACCCAGAGGTCGGCTACGCGCTCAGGATTTGTATTGGTTATCAGCTCATACATGGCCTGTCCTGACGGAGAAAGATCACCATTAGCCGAACCGGGTACGCTGCCTGCCAGCATTTTCGCAATGCGGACTCTATCCGAGGCGTCTGGCATAAGCTCAATGAGCCATTTATGAGCTTCCCCTACCAGGAAGCTGCGAGGTTTCCACGATTTAACCCCGCCCCCATCAACGTACTGTTCCTTCAATATGTCCTGCATCCAATCATTGATATTGTAGAAGCCACCCCAGGAGACGATAACAGCCAGTTTGCGGCTGATAGCCGGGTAGGTAGCAGCCAGAAGAACCAGGGGAGCGCTGAGACAGACGCCGAACATGCCTATCCTGCCATTGCAGAACTTCTGTCTGGAGAGGTATTGAAAGCCGTCGACCATGCCTTCCACGTCATCCTGGTGAAGTCGAAATCTCGTCAGGTTATCCAGTTGAGGCACTAAGACGACAAACCCAGCCCTGGCCAGGGTCTCGCCGGCGAACTTCATCGCCCGATCATCTTTTCCAGCCGCGACGGCCCCGTGGGCCAGCATCACGCCGGAATGGCGGCGATTGTCACCTGGGCGATACAAATCGGCGACGATATCCTGGTCGCCGCAACGATATTTTATCCCTGATACAACAATGCCTTTCCGAGTACCGGCATTGCGGCCATAGCTCGAGCCGAGGTCGATAATGAAAGCAACGACTCTAATCGCCACTCGAACCGGCCTGGTCAGAAAAACGATAGCCAGCACTATTACGACTATGAGACCCAACGATATCCAGTGCCAGGTGGCGGTCAGAACGTCAACCATTATTAGTACAGGGCAATTTTACCCCATTTAGTCCGACTTTTTTGTAAGCCATACTTATTGTTGATTAGAGAACACGGCTAACAGAACGAGGCTCAAATATTCTTGCTGCTCTGGAAAGCCTCAACTATCTTGCCTCTGGCAAAAGAGACTATTTCCCCGTTGAGATGTATTTCGTCGTTAGCGTACCGCTTCTTTATAAAACCATTTTCGTCCGCTGAAATCGACTGAACATCTATATACATAATACCGTTTTCCCGGCAAAACTCGCTGAGTTTACGGTTGAATTCCCTGGATATCCGGCTCCTCTGCTCGGGACTTCCCAGGAAAGGCAGATTAGTCGCGAAGTTCTCTCTCGCCGCCGGTGGAATGCCATGAATGCATACGGCGAATCTATCGGTGCTCAATCTCGAAATCGTTTCCCCGTATTTGTCCACGGTAGCCTCTATGATTCTTTCGACACTTATTCTCCGGTTGTTCTTCATATACTGGGAATAGATTTGAACCCGGGCATCTATTTCACCGAAAACCAGAAGCAAAATGTCTCTTTCTTTGTTTATACCGCGCAAGAACGAGTTCAAGTGTTCCTTCGACTGAGAGAAGCTGTTGTCTTTACCCAGATTATATGCTGTCGCCTGCGATATGTGATGGACCAAAAAAGGACTTCTAAACACGAAAGGCCTGACGTGGCTGTCCCCAATAACATGAACCACAGCTGTGTTGAATAGCCTCGCCGTCATTAAAAGAGCTGCGTTATACAGACATAGACAGGGATATTTGAAAGCGATATCCGAATAACCGAAGTAAATAGAGCCCCTCTTTTTCTAAGGCTTTTCTGAGCTTAATATTGGCGTTTTCAAAAGCGGTTGGCATGGCTCTATCTTCTCAAGCCTGGCCTTTACTTTACCATCGAGAAACCGACACTTTCAATGCGGCGAACAGGAACGGGCCTGCAGTTGAAAGGTCTGTTATACTTGGGCCGCAGACTATAGGCAGGCTCAAAGGTGCTTTTATAAAAGGAGGCAGAAACAAAAAAAGAGCCCCGAGTGACCTTACCCATCCCTGGCGTAGCTTCCGCATCTACCTCGGTTTTGGCTCTTGTTCCGGTTGGTTACCGGACACTTCAACCTATACCGCTTCTTTCCCGCCAGTTTGAGTTTAATTACTCGGGACTTTAGTAAGTATAGCACATTTTGAATCTATTTGTCAACTTTCGGTAGTGGGACAGGGTATCGGATGAGAAAAGAACCGCTTAAGTGGCCGGACGCAAGTCTTTACGGCTTTGGGCCATTACTTCAGGCAAGGAACCAGATGAACGGCAGAGGCCTTAAATGACGCCGTTACCGTTTGGCCGATCATGAGGCCCATTTCCTCCCAGGAGCGCTTGGTAATGAGAGCGATCAAGGGAAAACCGCAATCAATAGTAACCCTCATCTGAGAACCAGTTGGAGATATCGTGAGTACCTTGCCGACAAATCGATTTCGGGCGCTACTGGATGTGGTCTCTGATGACCCCGAAATAGTGACGTCGTCCTGACGCACGAACATGATGACTCTGGTTCCGGCGGGCAAGGCTGAAACAGCATCAACGTACAGCTCGTGAACATGCACCGAAGCCAGCCCGCCACTCTGTGAATCAATCACGCCGTGAATGACATTCCCCACCTCTACAAAGTTGGCCACTTCCTCGTCAGCCGGATGCGAGAATATCTCCTCTGGGGCACCGATCTGCCGGATACGCCCATCAATCAGCACAACTACCCGATGCCCCAGTACCAGAGCTTCATCATTGTCATGAGTTACCATCACCGTGGTAACCTTGGTCTCGCGCAACACACCTTCGAAATCCTCTATCACCGCCTGTCGCGTGGGGGTATCAAGGCCATTGAAAGCCTCGTCTAGAAACAGAATGTCGGGCTGCAGCGCAAAGGCGCGAGCCAGGCTGACACGCTTGGCTTCACCGCCTGAAAGCGTCTTTGCTTGCCTGTCGGCCAGGCCAGCAACGCCAAAGCGCTCGAGCCATTTCCGCACTCGGGCTTTGATCTCCTCTTTTTTAAAACCTCGCAGGCGCAGCCCCAGGGTCACATTCTCCCGTACGGAAGTGCTGAGCAGCAGAGGCTCTTGGAAGACCACAGCCAGATTGCGGCGCATCTCCAATACGGAAGCGCCGTTCCACACGTCGCGGCCGTGGTAAGAAACAGACCCAGAAGCCGGTTTTAGAAGCATCGCCAATGTGAGCAATAGGGTTGTTTTACCAGAACCGTTGGGACCTATGATAACCAGCACCTCGTGGGGCAGCAGCTTAAGCTCGGGGACCGACAAAACCGGCTTACCCCCCAGCACCACCTCTAGCTCCCGCGCTTCCATTTCTCCTTTAGCGTGGTCTGGGTTTCGGTTCATCCGGCTTTACTCCTCTGCTGAATTGAAGTCAGAGCGAAGTTCACCAGATAGACCAGCACCATCAGAAGCACACTGAAAGCGATAGCCAAATCAAATTCACCCGGCTGGTGGCATCCACAATCGCCGTAGTCATGACCTGGGTCTGGCCCTTAATATTGCCGCCAACCATCATCGAAGCACCGACCTCGGAGATAACAGCCCCAAAACCGGCCATAACGGCAGCCAGAAGTGGCAGCCGGGCTTCTCTTAGAAGCAGCCAGACCATCTGGATGCGTGAAGCCCCCAGCGACAGAATCTGAAGGCGCAGCTTAGGGTCAAGCTGCTGGATAGTCGCCATGGTAAAACCGGCCACCAAGGGAAGGGCAATGATGAATTGCGCGATAACCATGGCTGAAGGTGTATAGAGAAGGTGCAGCATGCCCAGCGGACCGGTCCGCCAGAGAAAGATGGTGATAATCAGGCCCACCACCACCGGCGGCGCTCCCATACCGGTATTGATGAGGCTGACTAAGAACTGCCTGCCGGGAAACTTGTTCAACGCCAGGACACTGCCCAGAGGAATTCCGATACACAAGCTGAGCAACGTGGCCGAACCGGAGACCACCAGGGAAAGCACCGCTACCTGTATGACCTGGCGGTCGCCGTGCACCAGCAACAAGAATGCCTGTTTGATTCCTTCGAATAGCAGGTTCATAGGATTTAACCTGGCTTCCTGCTAGCAATCCTAGCAGGAAGCCCCTATTCATATGTATTTCTGTTGGAGTAGAACGGTTATTGACTGCCCAACTCAGCTTCGGTCTTGCCGGCATCGGGGAAGAACAGAGGCTGGCCGTACTTGTCCACGCCATACTTGGCGATAATAGCCTGCGTTGCCGGTGCTACCATGAAATCAGAAAAGGCTTTGGCGCCTTCAGCATTGATGGTAACATTGGGAAACTTGGCCGGATTGACCTGGATGACGTGATAAATATTCAGCAAAACCGGGTCACCCTGGACAAGTATGTCGAGACTCACGTTCTTCTGATTGGCCAGATAGGTAGCCCGATCGGAAATGGTGTAAGCAGTTTTCTCAGAAGCCACTAGCAACAGCTGCCCCATGCCCACATTGGCCTCGAAATACCAGCTTGGATTAGTGGCCGCGCCATCTTTTACCGTCACGCCGGCCTTTCCCCAGAGCGATTTCTCAAGTTGGTCTGTGCCGGAATTGTCGCCGCGACTGTAGAAAGCGGCCTTAGCGGCTGCCATTTTTTTCAGGGCGTCAACTGCTGACGTCATGCCCTTTATGCCTGCCGGGTCGGCCGGAGGACCCACAATGATAAAGTCGTTATGCATAACCAACCTACGGTTAATGCCATACCCGGCATCCATGAACTTGACTTCCGATGGCGGGAGCGTGTACCAGCAAAACATCAGCATTCCCCTGTTGTCCCAATGCCATGGCCTGCCCCGAGCCGACCCATGATGGGTTTAACTTGATAACCGGTCTGCTGCTCAAAGATGGGAAGCAGAACATCCATGAGCCCGGAATCATGCGTGCTGGTGGTGCTCGCCAGGAGAAGCTGAGGGTTGGCAGGTTTGGGCGGCGTCGCAGCAGGTACCAGACTTGGTGTTGATGCAGGTGCCGGTGCCGTGGAGCAGCCGGCCATCACCGCACCAAGAAGTAGAAGAATCATGATTGATATGGCGAAAAACTTCGCCGCCTTGGAATGTTTGCCTGAGAAACTCATTTCGTTCCCTCCTTATTTTTTATTCGGGCTGACAATTATTGTCGTGCCCGTTTCACTGATATCGTATCCGGGGATAGGGCGTAGCATATTTCGGAAATCATCACGACAAATAGGTTCACTGTAAACGCACCCCTTATATTACTCTATGAAAAAAGATGTGGTGTGTCAATGGATTAAGCGGATTTTGAAAAATAATGAGCAAGATGTGGGCCAAGTCAACAGCCAAAGCTATTTTAACTTCGCTGACAGTTACACGGAGAGTTCAAATCAAGCTGGACGATGGCCTGCTAATTTTTCAGATACGCTTCCAGGACTCTAAAGCAGTGACTTGTTCCTGTTCTCTGAACCATGTCTCTGTTCTCGCCTATATGGCGGATATCGCCGCATTCTTCCATAAGCTCTATATGGGCTCTGACCTCGTTTCTTGCCATCGGCTTTCCCATGCCGACAAGGCTGGAAGGTGGAAAGTGCTGGACGGCTATGTCTCCCACCCCAATCGGCTGGCTATCCATGATCCTCAAGATATCACGACAACGTTCAATGTGAAACTGGATGATTTCCTTGGCACGCGCCGAGCTATCAATCAGGTTAAATTGGCCGTCACGAAACAGACGATGCGCCGGGAAGGTGGCTGCCAGTGGTTGAGAGTCCAGGTTGGCTATCTTACTCAGAGATTTGATGTAATTCATCAGGCCGTAAATATCGTTTCTGCGGCGATACGCTGCCGGCAAAATCCGGCGGTTGACTTCGAAGGCATACGCCAGGGAAGGATGAGGGCTGATGCCGGGCAGCACAGTATCACCGGTAAAGATGACTTCGTTCTCTAAGACGACACAGATGGAATCGGGGCTGTGCCCGGGGGTAAAAACAAAGCTAATGTCATCCTTTGGCAATTTCTGACCATCTTGTACCGGCAAATCAATTTTCAGCAAGCTTCTTTTCTGGTGGTAGGGGACACAGTGTTTGCGAAAACTCTCCGGCATCCTGCACATGCGGCAAGCGCCCGGCATTTCGGGATGCAGAGCGCCGTCATCGATATTAGGATAATACGAGATCATCTGTCTGTAGAGCAGGTGGGCGCAGAGTTCCGCTTTCGTCTCTGAAATTACCTCAGCCACATTCCCGTCATGGTCCTCGTGGCTGTGGGTAATGATAATCCTGTCAATTTGTGAAAATTCTTTGCCCACCGACCTCAGAAGCGTTCTAAGGGTCTCGAAACGGCCTGGCCGACCGACATCTATCAAAGTGGCCCTATTGCCGAGGATTAGATAACACCAGGTAGGCCCGAGGTCCCAGTCGGCATCGGAATATGTGTTTGGCACAGCCAACCCGTATACATGTGTCCCTTTAGCCGTTCGATAGCGGATGACCATGCCTTCTCCATTGTCTTTTCCGCTGATGATCACTTCCGGTATCTTCATCGTTTAACTACTGCGGGCATGATCACTGTTCGACCTCTATACTCTCTACGTAGCACTCCCGCCCGCCAATTACATCGAAACCGGTACCCTGGCAATTCGGACAAACCCAGGCTGAGTCTTTGGGGGTAAACTCTGTCAGACAATTGCGGCAACGCAGCTCAATCGATACCAACCGGAAATCAAGGGTAGCCCCCTCAGCAGCGTTACCTTTATTCAAAAAATCGAAGTAAAACTGAACAGAATCGCTGACAATTCCGGATAGCTCACCGATGACCAGGCTGATCTTGGTAATCCTACTTGCCTGAGCTGCTTTTGCCTCGCTTAAGACAATGTCCAGTATATTCTGAGTTATAGCTAATTCATGCACAGCGTTACCTGCGGCAGCGACTCTGCCCAAACGTATGAATTATAAACTTTTGCACCTAGCTTCTCAAAAATGTAGAACAGCGGCCCGCCGCATTTCGAATTGTGGGGCAAATGATAAGGCCGTAATTGGCACTTCGTATCTCCGGCATGACTTTGTTTAGAAACATTGCGCGTTCTTGACAAAGAATAACAGACTAGCTAAAGTCTTTAACCATCCATCAGGGCGCTGTGTTTGAGGTGAACAATTAGATGCTGATAGCCGTAGACGCTGCAGGCGGTGAGCATGCTCCGCGAGAAGTAGTAAAGGCGGCCATCGAGTCAACCAAGGAGTTTTCTACCGATGTGGCTCTCGTGGGCAATAAGGCGGTTCTCGAGATGTTGCTCAGGCGCTCCACCAGGCAATCCCACGTTCATATCGTGCCGGCAACTCAGGTAATCTCGGATAATGAAGAGCCGATACAGGCGGTCCAGAGAAAACCTCAATCGTCGATTGTCGTTGGCATCAATATGGTTAGAGACGGTATCGCCGACGGCTTCGTCTCAGCGGGCAGCACCGGCGCTATAGTGGTGTCGTCCTTCATAAGCCTGCGTATAGTGAAGGGCATAGAGCGGGCAGGACTCTGCGCGGTGTTCGAGCCCACCCAGCCAAATCCAACCCTCCTCGTTGACGTGGGGGTAAACCCTGACTGCCGACCGATACTCCTGGTGCAGTTCGCCCAGATGGCCGCTGTCCTGGCAAAGCGCGCCTTTGCCATAAACTCGCCGCGGGTTGCCCTGTTAAACAACGGCGAAGAGGAGATCAAGGGCAACAAACTGGCCAAGGAGACCCACCAGCTCCTAAAGAAGACCAATTTGAACTTCATCGGCAACGTTGAGGGCTTCGACATAATGAAGGGGAAAGCCGACATAATTGTTATGGATGGCTTCACCGGCAACATCATGCTCAAGACCATCGAAGGGTACTCGGAAGTTGTACAGAAGCTATTGGAATTACAGGAGGCCTCGGCGCTGGACCGGCAACTTACCGGTGCTGCCCTCGCTCAATACGTGGAAATGACCTCAGCTATCAAAAAACTGGACTACAAGGAAATAGGCGGGGCTTTTCTGCTTGGGGTAAACGGCAATGTGGTCATAGCTCATGGCCGAAGCCGGGCAACAGCCATAAAAGGGGCGATTCACCTGGCTTATCTCGGGGCGAAACAGAGGGTAATAGAAGCTATCAAAGACAGCCAATTCGCCTCTGGCTGACACGCCCGGGGCAGCGAGCCCAGGCAAGATCAATCCCTAACTTCTCAGTTTTCCTTGTAGTAGGCCAGGGCAAGCGTCCCTCGGCCGGTAGCATAACCCATGATGGGACTGAAATCGGTTATGAAGAGCTCAACGCAGTTGAACTCGGCGGCTATCTTTTCTTTTAGCTTCTTGGCTTCTTCAAGCACATCGGCATGCATTACCGCCACGTGCACCGGGTCCAGCTTCCCTACATGATTCCTCATTATCCGAAGCATTTTTTGAACCCCGGTCTTTTTGGTTCTGGCCGCAGCAGCAAAGTGAATGCCCCCATTGGAACTGGTTAGGAGAGGCTTTATGGAAAGTATCGAGCCTATTTCCGACGCCACCTTAGGTATCCGTCCTGTTCTGTACACATGGCGAATTGTTTCCAGAAGGCCAACGAATTTGACGCGTTCTTTGACTCTCTTGGCTATAGCAATGACATCATCAAACGGTTTGCCCTCAGAGGCCGCTTTAGCCGCTGCCAGGGCAATTAAGCCTTCAGCGGCGGCGGCGGTGTGGCTATCAAGAACTTCGATGGCAGTTTGCGGTGACTCCTCTCTGAATATCTCTTTAGCTTCCTGAGCACTCCTATAGAACATACTGAGTTTTAGAGAGATGGTTACTACCAGGATGTTCCTGGCCTGTTTGCCAAGCTCTCGATAAACCTTAAGATACTCTTCGGGCGAGGGAGCCGAAGTTTTCCAGAATTCAGGAGCTTTCTCCAGCAGTTCATAGGCCTTGGCGGGGCTTATGTCTACAACATCACGATACACGTGACCATTGAAGAATATATTCGCCGGGACTATCTTAATCTGATAGTCTTGAATCTGCTCCCTGGTGAGACAGGCGATGCTATCAGCAACAATAGCTATATCCATCTCATTTCAAGCTTCGATAATGCTCAAATACCTCGGATAACAAGGGTATCGTAGCATCGGCAACCTTGAGTGTCAAGCGTGCGCGATCTCGTCGAGAAAGACTTCAGATTTGCTCCAAATACGCGCCTGAAGTAAAATTCAATACATATGACCAAAGTTGGGATGGCGGAACTGGCGCGAATTAGCGCTCGCGGCGTAGTGCAAGGGGTTGGCTTCAGGCCTTTCGTTTACCGACTGGCTACCAAGTACAATCTGAAAGGTTGGGTTTGCAATACATCCGAGGATGTTAAGATCGAAGTTCAGGGAGAAAACAAGGACCTCAAGCACTTCATTTCGGAACTTGAACATAATGCGCCGCCGCTGGCGCACATAGAAAGACTCTCCGTTACCTACCATACTCCGGCGGATTACACGCGTTTTGAAATCCGCCCGAGCGTCGCCCAAGAGGGCAATTACCAGCTGGTGTCTCCGGATATAGCTACCTGCCAGGCATGCCTGGCCGAGATCTTCAGCCCAGGAGACAGACGCTATCATTATCCGTTCACCAATTGCACCAACTGCGGCCCCAGGTTCACCATAATTGAAGACATTCCCTACGACCGCCCCAAGACCACTATGCGCTTCTTCCGCATGTGCCCAGAGTGTCAAGCAGAATACGATAACCCGATGGACCGTCGTTTCCACGCCCAGCCTAACGCCTGCCCTAAGTGTGGGCCAAAGCTACAGTTACTTGATGCTAAAGGAAAACGAGTTGAAACCTCAGATGCTACTGCCGTCGTCAGCCGGCTCCTTAGAGAGGGTAAAGTCGTGGCTATCAGAGGTCTCGGGGGCTTTCTCCTGGCTTGCGATGCTACCAATGAAGGAGCAGTTCAGCTCTTGCGGCAAAGGAAGAGGCGTCCCTTTAAGCCTCTGGCCATAATGGTCGCTGACATGGATGAAGCCAGAAGGCATTGCTTCATCACTGAGACAGAAGAAAAGTTGCTTGGTTCACCACAAAGCCCTATTGTGCTTCTCCCATGGAAGCCAGAGTCGACAGTATGTCGAGCGGTAGCCCCAAACTTGAAGTATCTGGGTGTTATGCTGCCATACACTCCACTGCACCATATCTTACTCAGACAAACCGGGCTGCCATTGGTCATGAGCAGCGGGAATATCAGCGAAGAGCCAATTGCCAAAGATAACGACGAGGCCACAAGACGACTCGCTGGCATCGCCGACTATTTTCTGGTCCACAACCGTGATATATATGCCAGATATGATGACAGTGTTACTTTCGTGGAAAGAGGCAACGTTCAGCTCACCAGGCGGGCACGCAGCTATGCGCCCTATCCTGTTAATCTGACTTTCAAGGCCAGATCTGTGCTCGGTTGCGGCGCTGAGGAGAAGAATACCTTCTGCCTGACCAAAGACGATTATGCCTTTGTCAGTCAGCATATAGGTGACATGGAAAACCTGGAAACCTTGGAGCATTTCCAGGACACGCTCGCCCTGTACGAAAAACTATTTCGTGTAGAGCCGGAGATTATCGCCTATGACCTGCATCCGGAATATCTTTCCACAAAATTTGCGCTGGAATTGGGCAGCCAGTCCAGTCACCTTAAGCTCGTTCCGGTCCAGCATCACCATGCCCACATTGTTAGCTGCATGGCGGATAACGGGTTGGAAACTCCGGTTATCGGCGTGGCTTTGGACGGCACCGGCTATGGCAGCGACGGACGTATCTGGGGAGGCGAGTTTCTAATCGCTGATTACAAAGGTTTCCAAAGGGTAGGACACCTGGAGTACCTGCCCTTGCCCGGTGGAGCCGCGGCCATAAAGAGGCCTTACCGGACAGCGCTAGGCTATCTTTTCAAGCTTCTAGGCGAGAGGTCGCTCGATGATGAACTGGCTTTTGTTGGTCAAATCGATGCGGTTGAAATCGAACTTATCAAGCAGCAAGTGCGGAGCGGCCTCAATTCACCTTTAGGCTCAAGCATGGGACGTCTTTTCGACGCCGTTTCGGCCCTGATAGGTGTTAGAGGCGAGATTGATTACGAGGGACAGGCTGCAGTCGAACTTGAGATGGCGGCCTACGACGACTGTAATGAAGTGGGCGACAAAGCATTTCCCTTTTCTATAATTGAGAATGACGGGGTAAATGTCATCCAGCTGAAAGAGCTGTTTCAGGCCATAATTGAAGATCTTCGCAGCTGGCATCTCCAAAGCTACCATATCAGCCAAGTTCCACAATACCGTGGCTGGGATGATATGTGAGATGTGCAAATCGATAGCCAGGAGAACAGGAATAAATCAAATAGCTCTGAGCGGCGGCGTCTTCCAGAACCGCTTACTACTGAGGAAAGTGGTACCTTTGCTTGAATCCGCGGGCTTTTCCGTGCTAACCCATAAGCAGGTACCATGCAATGACGGCGGTATCTCCTTGGGCCAGGCAGTCGTAGCCAACTACCGTTAGGAGGAAAACCATGTGCCTAGCTGTTCCGGTACGGGTGGTGTCAATAGATGGTAACGAAGCCGAAGTGGAGATCGGCGGTGTACGCCGCCGGGTCAGCATCATGCTCACCCCCGAGGCCAAGGTCGGCGACTATGTCCTGCTCCACACCGGTTACGCCATAAGTGTCATCGATGAGGCCGAAGCTCAAGAAACTTTGAAAATTTTGGAAGAGATGGCAAGTCTGGATGAAGTTCATTGACGAGTACCGCGACGTTGAGCTAGCCAAAAAGCTGGTAAACAGAATAGAGCAGCTATCCACCAGGCCAGTTAGGTTGATGGAGTTCTGCGGCGGGCATACCGTGGCAATCATGAGGAATGGCCTCCGACAACTTCTCCCGCCCACCGTGGAGATGCTTTCCGGGCCGGGCTGTCCGGTATGCGTCACGGCCAACGCCGACATAGATAAGGCTATCGCCCTGGCTAATTTACCAGATGTGATCACCACCACCTTCGGCGACATGATGAAAGTCCCCGGCAGCTACTCCAGCCTGCAACAAGCCAGAGCCGGAGGCGCCGATATACGTATCGTCTATTCCACACAGGATGCACTTCAAATGGCCAGAGACAACCCGTCACGGTCCGTCATCTTTATCGGCATCGGCTTCGAGACTACCGCACCAACTATCGCAGCTTCCATTCTCCAGGCGGAAAAGGAAGCAATCAAGAATTTCTATATCCTCTGTCTTTCGAAGCTATGCCCGCCCATAATGAAAGCTCTGCTTGATTTGGGTGAGCTCAAGCTGGATGGCATCGTCTGCCCCGGACATGTCAGCGCCATAATCGGCTCCCACCCATATGAGTTCATCTCCCGCGACTACGGCGTTGCCTGCGTCGTCTCCGGCTTCGAGCCGCTCGACATACTGCTCTCCGTGGAGATGCTGGTAGAGCAAATCGAAAGCGGCAAGCCGACCGTTGAAATAGCCTATCGCCGCGGCGTTAAGCCCGAAGGCAATCAGAAAGCATTGGAGCTAATGGACAGGGTTTTCGAAGTTGACAGCGCCGACTTGGCGGGGCATAGGCGTGGTGCCAGCCAGCGGCTTAAAGCTGAGGAGTAAATATCAGCGCTTTGATGCCGGCCAAGCTTTCTCCATAACCCTGGAGCCGGTTAAGGAAGCCAAGGGCTGTATCTGCGGCGATATCCTTCGCGGCATACGGGTCCCAGTGGACTGCAAGCTATTTCGTGACGTCTGCACTCCCGAACACCCGGTGGGGCCGTGCATGGTCTCCTCGGAGGGTTCCTGCGCCGCCTATTATCAATATGGGACTATTTAGCAAGACTTTCAAACGTGGAACTGAATATGGATGACGAAACCATTCTGTTGGCTCACGGCAGCGGCAGCCGGCTCAGCCATGAGCTGATAGAGAAAGATTTGCTGCCGCCTCTAGCCAATCCGGTACTGGCCAGACTGGACGATTCGGCGGTTTTCGACCTAAGCGGCCGCCTCGCTTTTACTACGGACAGCTACGTCGTCAGCCCCATCTTCTTTCCCGGTGGCGATATCGGCAAACTGGCTGTCTGCGGCACAGTTAACGACTTGTCTATGAGCGGTGCCAGGCCATTATACCTGAGCTTATCATTCATAATAGAAGAGGGTTTAACTCTTAGCGAATTCAAAAAGGTGGTCAGCTCGATAAAATCGGCGTCTGAAAAAGCTGGAGTGAAAATTGTAACCGGCGATACCAAGGTGGTAAATCACGGCAGCGCCGATAAGCTGTTTATCAACACCTCCGGCATAGGCGTCATTCCTGAAGGTATAAATATATCGGGAGCCAACGCCCACGTAGGCGATAAAATTATTCTTAGCGGCACCATAGGCGACCACGGCATTGCCGTTATGAGCCAGCGCGAGGGACTGAAATTCTCAGTTCCCGTTGAAAGCGATTGCGCCCCGCTAAATGAGCTGGTGTTGCAGATGCTAGAAGCCTCATCTCGAATCCATTGCCTTCGCGATCCGACCCGAGGGGGCTTAGCTACGACGCTTAATGAATTCGCCAGGCAGTCCAAAGTAGGTATCAGGATAGAAGAGGAGAAGATACCGGTCCGTGATGGCGTGCGCGCAGCCTGCGAGCTTCTCGGCTTCGACCCACTATACATTGCTAACGAAGGCAAGCTAGTAGCCGTAGTGGCGCCACGCGCTGCCGAGAAAATTTTGGCTAAGATGAAAGGAAATGTTTACGGTGTGGACGCTTCAGTCATCGGCGAAGTGACCGATGAGCATAGATGTAAGGTGGTAATGAAGACCCGGCTTGGCGCTTCCCGTATCGTTGACATGCTCAGTGGAGAACTTCTGCCCCGCATATGCTAGTTTCGACGCTTCTCGAGTCTGAGTTAGTGCTAAACTAAGAAATCGGCTTATTAAATATGCAATTCCACACCTGTTTGCATTAACAGCTATAAACGTGTAAAATCTCCGTTTGGCGAGTTTCGGCAACGAAAGGGGGGTCAAAATGCCTAAGGCAAGCGTACAGGAAATCCCGGTGCTGTGGGTACAAGCAGGCACCTGCACCGGATGTTCAGTCTCAGTCCTCAACTCAGTCAGCCCGACCATCAAAAACGTACTCATAGACGAGGTCGTCCCCGGCAAACACGTAAACCTGAAATTTCAGGCAACAGTAATGGCCGGCGAAGGAGAAGCCGTAATTCACGTACTTGAAGATACTCCAACGAAGAACAAGAATGGCTATGTCCTGGTAGTGGAAGGCGCCATCCCGGTCAAAGACAACGGTGCCTACGGTTCTCTTGGTGAGAAAAACGACAAGCCGATTCCTATGGCAGCGAGGATTGAAGCTTTAGCTAAAGACGCTCTGGCAATCATAGCGCTCGGTACCTGTGCCACCTTCGGGGGCATAGCTGCCGGCAAGCCTAACCCTGGCGGCTACGTTGGTACGGATAAATTCTTGAAATCCCGCAACATAACCAAGCCGCTGATTAATATCGCCGGTTGCCCACCCCACCCTGATTGGTTTATAGGCACAGTTGCCTCCGTACTGCTTCTAGGCTTACCTAAGCCCGAGCAGCTGGACGAACTTAAGCGTCCCAAAGTCTTTTATGGCGGTTTAGTCCATGAGAATTGCCCCAGACGCGCTTATTTCGATGAAGGGAAATTTGCCAAGAAGTTCGGTGAGCCGGGATGCCTCAATGAGCTGGGATGCAAAGGACCAGTTACACACGCCGATTGCCCGATCAGGCTTTGGAACCATGGCACAAACTGGTGCATCGGTGCCGGGTCACCGTGCATCGGTTGCTGTGAGCCCGGGTTCCCCGATCTGGTGGCACCTTTCTACCAGAAATTAGATGATGCTAATATGCCTATGATAGGCAAACTCCCAGGAAAGGAGAAAAAAAATTGAGCAAGATTATGATCGACCCCATTACCCGCATTGAAGGGCACCTCAAGATCGAAGTTATCACCGAGAACGGTGTGGTGAAGGATGCGCACAGTTCAGGCATGATGTTCCGGGGCCTGGAAATAATACTCCGAGGTCGAGACCCGCGCGATGCCCAGAGATACACTCAGCGCATCTGCGGCGTCTGCCCCACTAGCCACTCAATAGCCTCTACGCTGAACCTGGATAGCGCCTTCGGTCTAGCCGATAAGATACCCGACAACGGCCGGATTGTCCGCAACCTTATCCTTGGCGCCGCTCACATTGCCGATCATATTCTCCACTTCTACCATCTGGCAGCTCTTGATTATGTGGACGTGACCAAGGTGGCCGGATATAACGGCAATGACCCAGCGCTCAACTCAGTAAAGGAATTCATCAAGCGAGGCGAACTAGCCCCCTTCGTGCCCCGCTATGAGGGTGATTACCGCCTCAGCGATCAGATAAACATTGCAGCCACAGCCAACTACGTTAAAGCGCTGGAGATGAGGCGCAAAGGTCAAGAGATGCTGGTTATTTTCGGCGGCAAGATGCCTCACAATATGGCCGTTATGCCCGGAGGGGTTACCGAGACCGTCACCGTCGATAAAATAGCTTCCTTCCTGTGGAGACTCAATGAACTGAGGGACTTCATCGACAATGTCTATATTCCCGATGTACTGGCGGTGGCTGAAGCCTACTCTGACTATTTCGAAATCGGTGCTGGCTGCGGAAACTTGCTTTCTTACGGGCTTTGGGACCTGGAAGGCCGTAATCCTGACTACACCACGAGAAAAAGGCTTGTGAAGCAGGGTACGTTGTCTGCAGACCTCAAACCCGGGGCTTTAGACCCCAATAAGATTATGGAGTATGTGAAGCATTCCTGGTATGCCGACTCCAGCACCGGGAAACATCCGTCCAAAGGCGTGACCGAGCCTCAAATAGGAAAGAAGGGTGCCTACTCTTGGGTTAAAGCGCCAAGGTACGACGGAAAAGTCTATGAAGTCGGACCTCTAGCCGGCATAGCAGTCACTTATGCCAACGGTGATCCAACAGTCAAAAATATGGTTGATTCCGTCCTCTCCAAATTCAAGGCCAGCCCCAAGGTTTTGTTTTCTGTGCTCGGCCGTCATGCTGCTAGGGCTCTGATAACGAAATACGTAGCCGATTCTATGCCTGAATGGCTGCTCCAGTTAAAGCCCGGCGAGCCAGCTTACATAGATTACACTATACCCGACGAAGCTTTCGGCATGGGTCTGGTTGATGGAGCCAGAGGTGCCTTAGGACACTGGGTAGAGATAAAAGATAAGAAAATCGCTAATTACCAGTGCGTGGTGCCAAGCACCTGGAACCTGTGCCCTAGAGATGATAAAGGACAACCAGGTCCTGTAGAGCAAGCTCTCATCGGCACCAAGATAAAGGATGAAAACAATCCATTTGAGCTGGGACGTATCGTCCGCTCCTTCGACCCCTGTCTGGCCTGCGCCATTCATGTTATCACGCCGAAAGGTAGAACTCTTGGAATACATAAAGTCAGTTGAGACACAAACGCGCCATCTCAGTCCAAGAATCGCGGTCCTAGGAGTAGGTAACCTGTTGCTCAAAGACGAAGGTATAGGCGTCCACCTGGTCGAAAGACTGTCTAGCGTTGTAGATGTTGCTAACGTCAATATAGTCGACGGCGGCACCTGCCCGGATTTTCTATCTCTGTTAGAAGATAATTTGGATAAATTAATCATAATAGACGCCGTCAAAAACGGCGATAAGCCGGGAACCATTTATCGGTTTAACTTCGATGTCGTAGATTTGGAGGGTGCACCGCCTTTTTCCTTACATGACATAGGCGTGATAGACAGCTTAAGAACGATGGCTTTGTTTGATAAACAGCCCAAGTCAACAGTGGTCATCGGTATCGAGCCCAAGACTATGGACTTCGGCCTTGACCTTTCTCCAGAGGTAGAACAAAAACTGCCTGGAATAATCGAATTAGTTCTCAAAGAGATAGAGGAAACCACAGGTATGGAGGTAGAGAAATGATAATCTCTCAATTAAAGCCGCTTCCCGAAATCCTAGGCTATCTAGACGGTGACAAGAAAATCTTTATAGTTGGCTGCAATGGCTGCGCAGAGGTCTGCCAGACCGGCGACGAGCCTCAGGTCTTGGAGATGAAGCAGAAATTGGAGCAGGAAGGCAAGACGATAACCGGCCATTGCGTCGTTGATTTTCTCTGTGATAAAGCTCTGATTAAGACGAGGCTGTTTCCTCATGAGGATGAAATAGACGCGGCCAATTCCCTGCTGGTGATGACCTGTGGCATCGGTGTTCAAGCCACGGCTGCTGTGGTAAACAAGCTGGTTCATCCAGCAGCCAATACCATCAATGTTGGTGGAGTCGGCGGCACCTGGCGTGGCACCGAGCGGTGTCGTGAATGTGGCGACTGCGTGCTGGATTTGACCGGCGGCATCTGTCCACTGACCGCCTGTACCAAATGGCTGATTAACGGGCCTTGCGGCGGAGCCAAGAATGGCAAGTGCGAAGTTGAACCCGATGTTCGGGACTGTGGCTGGCATCTGATCTACGAGAGGCTGAAAAAGCTGGGCCAGCTGGACAAGATGCTGAGCTTACCCGTAGTCAAAAATTACAGCAAAATGGAACCCCCTAAGCAGCTGAGGTCCACCATAATGTGGGCACTGGAGCAGCGAGAGACTAAAGTTTAGTTATCCTTGAAGGAGGTATGAACCATGAGTCTGCGCGAAAAACTTAGCAAAGGCAAGTTTGTGGTCACCGCTGAAATCGGCCCGGCTAAGGGTGTGGATATACACGAGTTCAATGAGAATGCCGACTTGCTCAAGAACAGGGTGGATGCAGTGAATTGCACCGACCAGCAAAGCGCCGTAATGAGGCTGGGGTCGCTGGCTGCCTGCCATCTGCTGAAACAGAAGGGCATCGAGCCGGTGTTCCAGATGACTTGTCGAGATCGTAACCGCATCGCCTTACAGTCGGACTTGCTTAGTGCCTACGTTATGGGTGTTGAGAATGTTTTGTGTCTCACTGGAGATTATGTCACCTTGGGCGACCATCTGGATGCCAGACCCGTCTTCGACCTTGATTCTGTCTCGCTGCTGTACGCCGCGCGGCAGTTGGAGCAGGGTAAAGATTTAGCTGGCAAGGAGCTGAAGGGAACACCAAAGTTCTTCCTTGGAGCCTGCGTGACTCCATGTGCTGATCCCGTGGAACCACAATTGCTCAAAATGGAGAGAAAAGTCAAGGCCGGTGCCCAGTTCTTTCAAACTCAGGCCGTCTACGAGCCTAAAACCTTCGAAGCCTTCATGAAACAAGCCAAGGGCTTTGGAGTGCCAGTGCTTGTTGGCATAGTCGTGCTCAGGTCAGCAGGTATGGCTAAATTTATGAACAAAAACGTCGCGGGTATACACGTCCCCGATGACCTTATAAATGAGATGGACAAGGCCGAAAATAAGTCACAGAAGGGCATTGAAATAGCCGCCCGCCTCATAAGCGACATGAAAGATATGTGTCAGGGCGCCCACATAATGGCTATTGGCCTGGAATCCAAGGTACCGGCAATTCTCGATGCCGCTAAGCTGTAACACTAAAATAAGGGGGCACGTGTGCGTATCGTCCGCTTTGCGATCCAAGGAGTAGCCCCCAAATATGGCCTACTAGCCGGAAACACCCTACGCGTTATTCGAGGCAGCCCCTTTGCCCGTCCGAAACGCCATGGTGACCCACCTGAGCTGGACGGCAGTACCTATAAGTTAGACGAAATTAAGCTCCTCGCCCCCTGTACCCCCTCCAAGATTGTTTGCCTGGGCCTCAATTACCGCAGCCACATCGAGGAGACCAAGCTGCCAACGCCTTCGGCACCGCTGATCTTTATCAAGCCATCCACCGCCGTCATCGGACCTGAAGCAAACATTGTTTTACCCCTGGGCTGGAAACGCATCGATTATGAGGGTGAGCTGGGCGTAGTCATCGGTAGGAAGGCCAAGGATGTGCCAGAGCATGAGGCAAAAGAGTACGTACTCGGTTACACCTGTTTTAACGATGTCTCCGACCGCCGTGCCCAGGCCGATGATGGACAATGGACCAGAGCCAAAGGCTATGACACCTTCGCACCGATGGGCCCGTGGATAGAGACAGAAGTTAACCCCGATAATCTGAAGCTCGAAACATCTCTTAACGGTGAGCTGCGCCAGTCTGCTTCTACCAGCGACCTTATTTTCGGGGTACCTAAGCTGATTAACTTCATCTCGTCTGTGATGACGCTGCTTCCCGGCGATGTCATTGCCACTGGTACGCCGTCAGGTATCGGCCGGATGGCCCCGGGCGACGTAGTCGAAGTCAAAATCGATGGTATAGGTACCTTACGAAATTCCGCCGTCGCACGAGAGTGACGACGCGCTTTTCCAATGGCCGCCGGGCCTCTTGTTTCTATCAATCCAATACAGTATAGTAGTATTCTAAGCTAACAATTAGCTGCGGCTCAGCCAAATAGGGGTTGAAAATCCAATGTTTGAACATCGCAGCAAACCGTTAATGCCCAGGTCCACATTCATTCGTCGCCTTGTTATCTACATTTGTGTTGCTCTGGCCATTGTTTTATTTTCTCTGGCAATAGGCATAATTGGCTACCACAACTTCGAAGGTTTATCTTGGATCGATGCCACCGTCAATGCTTCTATGATTCTTGGCGGCATGGGACCCGTAAACGAACTGCATAGCACCGCCGGCAAGTTATTTGCGTCGGTTTATGCGCTTTTTTCTGGGGTAATGTTCCTTATCGCTGTAGCCGTGATTTTTGCCCCAATAGTGCATAGATTAATTCATCTGGTTTCATCTTGAAATTGAGGCCAAGAAATCGGCTAAAGAGGACGCAGACTAGACTGCTCAACAAGCCGTTGGCTCACTACTTTGAAGCAGCTTGCCGTCTATACTTCTTCTTGTCCCGTTGATATGCTTCTGAATGTTTGGCTATCGTCTCCCTGATGGGCAGATCGTAGGGACATCTTTCCTCACATTCCCCGCACTGAGTGCAATTCGCCGCTTTTTCAAAACCCTCAGTAAAGAAACCTTCGAAGAGGGCCTCTTGAGGCTCAGTCACCGTCAAGCCCGGATACCCCATGACTATAGCAATCGGGATGCCCTGTTGGCAGGGCTGACAATAATCACAACGATGGCAAAACTTGGTGCCTAGCTTCTGTTTGAGTTGCAGCATTTCCTCCCGTTCTGCCTCGGTTATTACCTTGGGTTCCTCCAAAATTTTGACTATCTCCTCTATCTCCCACACTCTTTGTATGCCTGGTATCGGCACTACATCGGGAAACTGGAAAAGGTACTTAAATGAAATTCGGGCGTTGGTTATCATCCCGCCGGACATGGGTTTCATAGCTATAAAGCCCACATCATGATCCCTGCCAGGGGCAGCAGCTCGTCGGCGCCTTCCGGGGTGACGAAGTTTAGAGGAAACATGATAGTTTCGAAGCGGCCTGAGGTCACCGCTCGCTTAGCCACGTCGATCTGATGCGAAGTGATGCCAATATGCTTGATCTTGCCCGCGCTCCGGGCTTCCTCCAGCACTGCCATCGGCCCATTGGGATCGAGGACGGCGTCAAGGGTTTCGAAGTCGCTGACGCTGTGAAATTGAAACAGGTCTATCGATTGTACGGCGAGTTGTTTCAGGCTTTGCTGAAGATGCTCGGCTATTTCCTTGCGATTCCTGGCAGGAGATTTTGTGGACAGCACCAGCCCTTCACTTCGGCCGGCAATTGCCTTGCCAATGCGAGTCTCGCTCGTGGTATAGGCATGGGCTGTATCAAGGAAAGTTATGCCCAAGTCCAGGCATCTCCTGACAATTGTAATGGCCTCATCTTCAGCCAGCCTCTGTATCGGAATCCCACCGAACCCCAGGCGAGTTACCATCATATCGGTCTTGCCCAATCTTATCTTTTCCAAGCTAACACCTCGATTATCACGTGATAAGTAAATAAATCATTTTGTATCGGCGTTAATCTACCAATTACCGATTGCCGAGCCTACGCAGAATCTTCGCTCTTTCCTGAACCTTTTGAATAATATTTCGGCTGACAACGAAGTCCGTAGTGTACCTGCCTGACTTAAACGTTTCATCCTCTAATGCCACCTGATGAAAGAGAATCGTGGTCGCTATTCCCTCGATCTTCATTTCGCTAAGAGCTCTCTGCATACGCAAAATAGTTTCTTCTCTTGTCTTTCCGCGCACCAATAGTTTAAGCAACAAGGAGTCATATTGATGAGGAAGCTCGTATCCCTCATAGACCCCCTCATCGATCCTGACTCCTAAGCCGTGGGGAAGCCGAAGGCTGGTTATCCGGCCGGGAGAAGGGAAAAAGTTACGTGTAGGATCCTCTCCAGTAATCCGGCATTCGATAGCATGAGCGGTAAGATTGACGTCGTCCTGGCTATAACTCATGCGCTCTCCAGCCGCAATTCTGATTTGTTCCTTGACTATATCAACGTTGGCAGCAAGCTCCGTGACGGAGTGCTCCACCTGTAGACGAGAGTTCACCTCGTTGAAATAGAATTCCTGGGTATCAGGAACGTAAAAGAACTCTACGGTCAGGGCATTGATATACTGCAAAGCCACAGCTACGTCCAGAGCAGCGACGCACATCTTCATTCTTAAGTGAGGTGATAGGATCTGGCACGGCGCTTCTTCTATCAGCTTCTGAAACCTCCGCTGCATTGAGCAATCCCTTTCCCCCAGGTGTATGACATTGCCATATTTGTCAGCGAGGACCTGGATCTCTATGTGCTTTACTCCGGTGAGAAATTTTTCAACGTAAAAGGAAGGAATGCCAAATATCTTTCTCCCTCTCTCCTCCACAAACCGAACTGCATCTCTCAGCTCCTTCTTATTATTGGCCAAAATCATGCCAATGCCACCGCCCCCACCCGACGGTTTGACAATGACAGGATAACCAATGCTTTCTGCCACCTGCTCAACTTCGGAGAATTTCGCGCTTGTGGAGTCCATAAGAGGTTCGTCTGAGCCCGGGACGATCGGTATGTTGAGCATTCTCATAAGCTGACGTGCTCTATGCTTAGGCTTGACTTTATACATGCACTCGCTGGTGGGGCCAATAAAGACAATGCCATGTTTTTCGCACATTTCGGCAAACTCTGGATTCTCAGACAAGAAGCCGTAGCCCGGATGAAGAGCTTCCGACTTACTGCGCATGGCGATTTCGAGTATCCTCTCCATGTTAAGGTAGCTCTGCGTTGATTCTGCTGGCCCGATGGGGTAAGCCTCGTCGGCGAGATCCACATATAGCGAGTGGGCATCGACATCCGAATAAACTACAACGGTGCCTATACCCATCTCTTTGCAGGTCCTTATTATCCTGACCGCTATTTCGCCGCGGTTGGCCACCATAATCTTATGAAACATAAACTCACCCTATATCGAATCTAGATTTACCGTTTCAAGACGTTGCCCGAGGTCACATAGTAGCCTAAAGCATGCGACGCTTCAATCCATGTAGTTTATATGAGCCCTCGGCCTCTGCCGCACCAGGAACTCGATTCCAGCTTCTCTAAATAGCTCTACAAAGGAATTATCAGCATATTCACCGAAAGTGACAAATCGCTTTATTCTGGCATTTACCAGCATCTTAGCACAGAGTATGCACGGCGTATGCGTCACATAAAGCGTGGCATCCTCCAGACTTACGCCGTGGAGAGACGCTTGTATTATAGCGTTTTGCTCGGCATGAATGCCTCGGCATATCTCATGCCTGGTTCCGGAAGGTATCTCCATTTCATCTCTCAAGCAGCCAAGCTCGAGGCAGTCTTTGAGCCCGGCAGCAGCACCATTGTAGCCAGTGGCCAGAATATGCTTGTCCTTAACCGCTACGGCTCCAACATGGTGCCGACGGCAGGTCGACCGTTCCGCCACAACAGAAGCAATCTTCAGAAAATACTCATCGATATCTGGCCTGGTCGTTTTCTTCATCTCAAAGCAGAGACAGCCTTGGCAGTTTCTGTTTCTAAATCATCTATAAATGATTCATTTATGATGGTGAAATCAGCCATGGCGATCGGCCCACCTTTATTAGTATTTTCCAGCTCAGCGATATCTCGGCTGGCGGCTTCGTCCGCTGTCAGAGGGCGAACCGACCTCTCAGCCAGCCTGGCATACCTTGTCTTAGGTGACGCCCAAACAGCCAGCACTCGGAAATTATCGCCGTAACGATTCTTCAGCAAGATGTATTCCTCCCATGAGTAAAGCCCATCTACCACCACGTCCGAGGATTTAACCATCGCATCTATTTTCGGAAGGTTTAATTTGGCGTAGGCTGCCATACCATAATCTTTTCTCAGTTGCTGCCTGATATAGCGTTCGTTCTCCTCGTTTAGATCCAGTCCCCTCCTCTTGATTTCGTCATCGGTGATATCCCCAAACCTGATTCTTTTGAAGCCGTTTTGTTCGAAGACCCGGGCGACCTCGGACTTGCCTGAACCAGCCATGCCAACAATCGATACGACCTTCATTTCTCACGCGTTTCCAAGCTGAACTTATGTGGACATTATAGGTAAAAACGTCCGCGCTGGCAAAGAGCCCCGCGTTGAACCAACCAGAACAAAAATGGCTGAAATTTATGATATGCTATACTGAATATTACTACTCAGCCAAACTGACATGAAGAGATATAACGTAACTTTCTTGCCTGACGGGAAGAAGATTGAGGTAGACGAAGGCATCACTCTACTCGACGCCGCCGCAAAGGCCGGGGTCTATCTTAACAGCTTATGTGGAGGCGAAGGTGTATGCGGTAAGTGCCGTGTTCAGATAGCCGCTGGACAGGCCAAGGTAGACCCACAGTTTTTGGTTTTCTTCTCTAAAGACGAAATACAGAAAGGCTATGTTCTCGCTTGCCAAACTCAAGTTAACGATAATCTGGAAGTTTTAGTCCCCCCGAGTCACGGCTCGAGGAAGAGCAGATACTTTCAGAATCGCACCTGCAAGAGCAACAGAGCTGGAGAGAAACACCAGCCATCGTTTACAGCCAACCCGAATGGATATCTCTGTCTAAGAGACCCCGTGACCCGGTATCCCTACTCGAGCCGCTGGTCAGCAAAATATACCTGGAACTTCCCCAACCAACCAAAGAAGACAATATCCCCGATACCGGCAGAATTCTCAGAGAACTCAGCAAAAAACTTGCCTATTCTTCCTACGAAATGACTCTGCCCTGCCTTCAGGAACTATCGAATAAGCTCCGCAGCAACGAATGGAAAATCACGGCCACTATCGCCAGACACGATGGCGTAGCTCAGATTCTGCAGTTGGAGGCAGGAAACAAAAGCGACAATAACTATGGCGTGGCTGTAGACGTGGGTACGACCAGCGTCGTAATGCAACTGGTTAACCTCAAGACAGGTCAAGTTATAGGCGTGGAGGGCAGCCACAATTTGCAGGCGCACTATGGTGAGGATGTTTTATCCAGAATCTCATTCAGCTGTGGTACGGGCTCTGTTGACGTTATGCAGCGCGCGGTGCTCAAAAACATCAACGATCTGATCTCCACATTAACGAAAGAAAAAGGAATTAACAGCGGAGACATTAACTGCGTCACTGCCGCCGGAAATACGACCATGAGCCATCTTTTGCTCGGCTTGAAGCCGTGCTCGATCAGAGACGACCCTTACGTGCCGACAGTCGACCTCTACCCTCAAGTATTTGCCAAAGACGTAGGTATCGACATTAATCCCAGGGGAATCTTGCGCGTAATGGCCAGCGTGGCTAGCTACGTCGGCGGCGACACCGTAGCCGGCGTCCTGGCATGTGGCTTGTCGGATAAACCAGAGACAACTTGCCTAATTGACGTTGGCACTAATGGCGAGATCGTCGTTGGCAATAATCAGTGGATGCTGTGCTGCTCAGCATCCGCCGGCCCCGCTTTTGAAGGCGGAGACACAAAATGTGGTATGCGGGCTACGCGTGGAGCCATACAAAAAGTCGAAATAAACAATGGTGTCGTAACCTATGAAACCATTAGCAAAGTCAAGCCCAGGGGCATTTGCGGCTCGGGCTTGGTAGACCTGATTTACGAGCTGGCGAAGAACGGAATAGTAGACATAGATGGGAAGTTTAGGCACTCAGCCAAGGACAAGCGGCTTACGAAAGGAGATAGTGGCCTCGAGTACACAGTGGCGTTTCCTGAGGAGACCGAAACGGGACGCGCTCTGGTTATTACGCAAACTGACATAGATAATATTATCAGGTCCAAGGGGGCAATGTTTGCTGCGATCAAATCTCTGATCGATTATGCCGCTCTGAGTTTTGACAAGCTTCAACATATCTATGTCGCCGGTGGCTTCGGAAACTACCTCAATATAGAAAAAGCTATCGGCATAGGCCTGCTGCCGGATGTGCCGCGAGAGAAGATAGAGTTCATCGGCAATAGCTCCCTAATGGGTGCCCGAATGGCTCTTCTGTCTTTCTACGCCTTTGAAAAATCAATAAGCATTTCCCGTGGCATGACGAATATCGAACTTTCTACCTATGCCCCCTTTGCCGATGAATATATGTCGGCGCTATATCTGCCTCACATAGACAAAAAGCTACTCTTCCCTTCCGTAACCTATTAACCGTCCGGGCCTTAATTTTTTGAAGCCGTGTCATATCGAATGTTATAATTTAGTTTAAGACCTCATGCGTACCCTCAAAAGCGCTCATTTCCGCCAAAGACAGAGACGTTGAACCTAAAGGAGGACACCTAAGATGAAAACCAAGGTAGCCGTTACATTTGCCTTAATGGCTTTAATCACTCTTGCTTTGGTGCCTATGCTAGGTTGCAGTGGCAACACTGGTTGCGCAGATGTTTATCTGCAGGGGGTATCTATTGGCTCAGTTTCCGTGGAAGGCAAACCGGTAACCGGTTTGCCTTCGCAGAATGTGGACGTTGTCTTAGATGTTAATGCTAATCAGGTGAACATAAGCATGTCCGGAGGGAAAACCACCATAAAGCTCAGCCCTTCAGACGCTACCATAGTCACCGGCCCTGACGGCATAAGCTTCACTGGCGTCAAGCCGGAACAGGTACAAATCAAATGGCAATCAACACAAACAACCAAGTAGTCTAGTGAATGAACGTTCTAACCGATCTTAATCCAGCCCAGAAACAGGCCGTAGAGAGCATTGAAGGACCGCTGCTTATCGTCGCCGGCCCTGGTAGCGGTAAGACCAGAGTTATCACGCACCGCATCGCCTACCTGATAAAGGTCTGTGGCATAAACCCTCACCGCATCATGGCGGTCACCTTCACCAACAAGGCTGCCAGAGAGATGGCAGAGAGACTGGAAACGTTGCTTGGGCAAACAGCGGAGACATTAACTCTGGGAACCTTCCATGCCATCTGCGCCCGCATCCTGCGCCAGGAGGGCAAAATCATCGGACTCGATTCCAGATTCGTCATCTACGACGAAGAAGACCAGCTTAGCCTGGTAAAGCAAAGCCTGCAGGAACTGAACATTGACCCCAAGCAGTACGCACCCAAAGCTATTCAGTCAGCCATCAAATACGCCAAGAGCCGGCTGCTCACTCCTGCGGATTACGCTCAGCAGGCTAACAGCTATTTCGAGGGAATAGTCCAGCGCGTCTATGAGCGATACCAGCACTCTCTGAGCCAAAACCAGGGCGTTGACTTCGATGACCTGCTAATGAGAACAGTTCAGCTCTTTAACGACCATCCCAAGGTTCTATCAAAGTATCAGTCACGCTATCTGCATGTCCTTGTTGACGAGTTTCAGGATACTAACGTTACGCAATACGCACTGATAAAGCAGATAGTCGGACAACACCGCAACGTCTGCGTTGTCGGCGACCCCGACCAGTCCATCTACTCATGGAGATTCGCCGATTTACGCAATATCCTTAGCTTCGAGAAGGATTATCCCGACGCTCAGGTGGCTTTTCTGGAGCAGAACTATCGTTCCACGAGAATAATACTGGATGTAGCTTCCAGCATAATCTCGGTCAACTCTAAGCGTAAACCGAAACGACTGTGGACAGAGAATGAAGTCGGCATTCCAATCGCCGTGATTGAGACTTACAACGAAAATGAGGAGGCGCAGTTTGTCGTCAGCGAAATAGAGAGGCTGGTCAGCGAAAAAGTTACCTCGCCCGGCGGTTGCGCCGTTATGTACCGGGTAAATGCCCAATCGCGAGCCCTGGAAGAGTCTTTTATACGCTATGGAGTGCCCTATAAGATCGTCGGCGGCACCCGTTTCTACCAGAGGCGCGAAATTAAAGACGTCATCGCCTACCTGCGGCTTATTCACAATCCAAACGACGATATCAGCCTTGCCCGCATAATAAATGTTCCCGGCAGAAGTATCGGTCAGCGTACCTTAGCTGAGCTGTCGGGCTGGGCAAGAAATCAAGATATGCCTTTGTACTCAGCGCTGAAGATGGTAGCAGACAAGAAAGGCCCTCCATTGACACCACGTGCCAGCTACGCCCTGTCAAGCTTCCTCAACCTGATCAATGAATTTATGAAGAAAAGACAAGAGCTGAGCCTTACGAGTTTGCTGGATGCAGTGCTGCAAGAGACGGGCTATAAAGAACACATCCTCAACGAGGAGAACGGAGAGGAGCGATGGGAAAACATCCAGGAGCTGTATGCCGCGGCCAGAGATTATGACGGGCAAAGCCCGGATGAGGCGCTGGCCAATTTTCTGGAGAAAGTGAGCCTGGTATCAGATATCGACGAACTCAATGAGAAGGTTGATGTCACCACTCTGATCACCTTGCACCAGGCCAAGGGTTTGGAATTCCCCGTGGTCTTCATTGTCGGCATGGAGGAAGGTTTGCTGCCCCATCACAGGTCTCTCGACGACCCAGATGAACTGGAAGAGGAGCGACGTCTCTGCTACGTAGGCGTAACCCGTGCCCAACAGAGAGTCTATCTATTACATACCTTCCGTCGCAATCTGTTTGGCGGAAACTCAGCGACTAAACGCTCCAGGTTCCTTGAAGATATCCCGCCAGAGCTGGTCACTCGAAGAGGCCTCTGGGAAAAAGAGAACGAGGAATGCACTCCCGTGACTTCTCTCTATTCCAAGCAACCGGCGCCGCCAGTGCTTACCAAGCCCAAACTGGAGATCGGCGACAAAGTCCGTCACCAGATGTTCGGAGACGGCATAGTTATTAACTGCGTACCGAACAAAAGTGACCAGGAATTAACCGTAGCCTTCACCGGCGCCGGGGTCAAGAGGCTGCTCCTCAGCCTGGCACCATTAGAAAAGATAGAAAATACTTGAGCCGTCTGTTAACACAGCTGATTCAAGGGAGGTAACCGATGGAGGTACTTTATAGACTTACCGAAGAGCAGGAAATGATGCGCGCCAACATAAAGCGCATAGCGCAGGAAAGGGTGGCCCCTGCCGCCGCCGAAATAGATAAGAGCGGCGAGTTCCCATGGGACATGTTGGAGGTGCTTCGCCAGAATCATATACTTCAAATACCGATCCCTGAAAAGTACGGCGGGGATGACGCCGGTGAGCTGACCTGCTGTGTCGTCATAGAGGAGTTTGCCAAGGTCTGCGCTAACACTGCCCATATTCTGGCAGACCATTGGCTTGGTACCACCCCTATCATACTTGGCGGCGGTGATGAACTGAAGCAAAAATACCTGCCCCAAATGCTGACAAAGCTGACTGCCTTTTCACTGACCGAGCCTCAGGCGGGTACAGATGCTGCGTCTCTTCAAACCAAGGCGGTTCTTAAAGGCAATGAATACATCGTCAATGGCACCAAGTGCTTCTGCACTGACGGCCATGTTGCGGACTTCGTTACCCTCTTTGCCAAGACAGACCCAGCGGCAGGAACCCGAGGAATCAGTGCTTTTGTAGTTGAGAAGGGCACACCCGGATTCTCAGTGGGGAAAATAGAAGACCAGATGGGATTGAGAGGCACACGAGCCTGCGAACTCATCTTTGAAGATTGTCATGTTCCTAAAGAGAACCTGCTGGGAAAGGAGGGCACCGGATTCGGTACAGCTATGAAAACACTGGACAGGGGGCGGGCAACGGACGCCAGCCTGGCAGTAGGCATCGCCACCGGGGCCCTGGCTTACGCTGTGGAATATGCCAAGCAGAGGGTGCAATTCGGCAAACCCATTGCCGAGTTTCAGGGGCTTCAGTTTATGATGGCTGATATGGCGGCGGAAACAGAGGCCGCTCGCCAACTCATATATAAAGCAGCCTCTCTAATAGACCAGGGAACGCCTGATGCGAAGTTCTCTGCCATGGCTAATTTCTTTGCCAGCGATGTCGCCGTGAAAGTGACCAATAATGCCATGCAAATACTCGGTGGCTATGGCTATATGAGAGACTATCCATTGGAGCAGAAGATGCGTGATGCCCGGCTGTTCCAAATAGTGGA
>CAVVVB010000012.1:0-228656 GCA_963751585.1 uncultured Chloroflexia bacterium
GCGTAAAGGTGGAGACGGAACCGGAGCCGATGCAGATGGCGATCTTCACGCCCTTGTCGCAGAGGATTGTGGACCGGATTGAGGAAGTGGATGTGAACACGTTGACGCCGTTGCAGGCGCTGAATTTGCTGGAGGAGCTGAAGCGGGAGTTGAAGCGGAGTTAGAAAAGCAGCGAGTCGGCCAGTCAGCTAGACAGCGAGTCAGCGGGATTGGTCATCCCAGGTCCAAAAACCGGGGACCTGGGGCACCCTATCGATAGTTAAGGAAGAGAAGCGATGAGCGGAAGTTTGCGGCGGGCGGCGGGAAGTTTGCTGGTGGTGGGGCTGGGCGGTACGGAGCTCACGGGGCTGGAACGCGCGTGGCTGCAGCTGGTGCGGCCGGGAGGCGTGATTTTGTTCCGGCGGAACATTGTGAATGCGGAACAGACACGGGCGCTGCTGGAAGAGGCTACGGGACTGGGCGCGGCGCACGCGGTGCGCTGCGTGGATGTGGAAGGCGGCACGGTGAACCGGCTGCGGGATACGCTGGCGGCGATGCCTTCGGCGCAGGCGGTGTGTGGGGCGGAGGACAGCGGAGCTAGCGGAGTCAGCGGGGCTAGCGGAGCTAGGAAAGACAGGATCGGCGCCACCGCAAAAAAAGTCCAGAAGAGCGTTCTCTTGCGCAGAAGCATGGGGAGTTGGTGGCGCGGGCGGTGAAGGCGTTCGGGTTTAACACGACGCTGGCGCCGGTGGTGGACCTGGTGCTGCCGGAGTCGGTTGAGGTGATGGGGACGCGCGCGCCGGCGGCGGACCCCAGGCAGGTGACGGAGTTTGCGCGGGAGTTTCTGCGCGGGCTTGAAGCCCAGGGCGTGGCGGGGTGCGGGAAGCACTTTCCGGGGCTGGGCGGCGCGGAGGGCGATACGCATTTTGTGACTCCGGCGATTCATCGAACCTGGAAGCAGGTTTGGGAAGAGGATGTGGTGCCGTATCGCGCGCTGCATGCGGCGATGCCGATGATCATGACCAATCATGCGGCGTTTCCGGAGACGAAGGGCGGCAAGACGCCGGCGAGCGCGTCTTGGTTCTGGATCACGAAGGTGCTGAGGGAACGGATCGGATACAAGGGAATCGTTCTTTCCGACGATCTGGAGATGGGCGGGATACTCAAGTTTCTTTCCGTGGAAGAGGCTGCGGTGGAGGCGGTGCGCGTGGGCACCGACTTGCTGGAGATCTGTCACAGTGCGGAGCTGATCCTGCGCAGTTATGAGGCTTTGATCAGCGAGGCGGAGCGGTCGGCGGCGTTCCGGAAGCTGCTGCTGGAGCGAGCGCGGAGTTGCGAACGCAAGCGGGCTCGGCTGTACACTGCCGGCACGGGCCGGGTGGGCGGAGTTGCGAGGGCGCTGACGGCGAAGCAGACTGAGAAGCTGAGGAACGAGATCGGGCGGTTCCGCGAGCAGGTTGCGGCGATCGCGAGCGCGCAGGAAGTGGAGGCGCGGGCGAGCTCGCCGGCGGAGCGGACATGACTGCGAAGGCGATGACGGTGGCCGGAGTTATGAGCGGGACTTCGGCGGATGGGATTGATGTGGCGCTGGTGCGGATTTCTCCCGGTAAGGATCACCGCCCACCCATGCGCAAAAAGCGCGCATGGATGGGGCACAGCCCTGCATGGATGGGGCACAGTGGGATCGACAGGCCGAAGCTGACGCTGCTGGCGCATGAGGCGTTTCCCTATCCTGCTGCGCTGCGGCGTGCGGTGCTCGGCGGCGATGAATGCGGAGCGGACGTCGACGGCGGAGCTGGCGCGGCTGAATTGGCGGCTGGGGATGGAGTATGCGCGGGCGGTGCGGGCAACGGCGGAAAAGCACCACGCGAAGGTGGATCTGATCGGATGCCACGGGCAGACGCTCTATCGCCAGGGCAGGCGGCGCGGTATGCGGGGCGGGCTTTCAAATGCACGTGGCAGGCGGGCGAGCCGGCGATGGTGGCAGCGGAGATGGGCGTGCCGGTGGTGTCGAATTTTCGGCCGGCGGATATGGCGGCGGGCGGGCAGGGCGCGCCGCTGGCGCCGCTGCTGGATTACGTGCTGTTTGCGGATGGCGAGCGCGGACGCGTGCTGCAGAACATCGGCGGGATTGCGAATTTGACGGCGATTCCGGCGGGCGCGGGGCCGGAGGCGGTGGTGGCGTTCGACACGGGGCCGGGAAATATGGTGATGGACTGGCTGGCGGGCGAGCTGCTGGGGAAGAGGTTCGATCGCGATGGGCGAGAGGCGGCGCGGGGGGCGGTGATTGCGGAGGTACTCGCGAAGGAGTCGCGAAATGCGTATTACAGGCTGGCGCCGCCGAAGTCGGCGGGGCGGGAGGAGTTTGGCGCCGAGTACGCGGCGCGGTTTTTGAAGGAGTGCCGGCGGTTCAGCGCGAGGGCCGAGGACGCTCTGGCGACGGCTGCGGCGCTAACGGCGGAGACGATTGCGCGAAGTTATGCGCGGTTTGTTGCGGCGGGAATGGAAGGGCGCGCGGCGGATTATATTGTGTCGGGTGGCGGGGCGCGGAATGGGGCGTTGATGGGGATGTTGCGCGAGCGGCTGGAGCCGCTGGGATGCAGGCTGCGGGAGATCGGCGACTTCGGCATACCGGCGGAGGCCAAGGAGGCGGCGGCGTTTGCACTGCTGGCGTGGATGACGTGGAATCGGCGGCCTGGCAACATGCCGGCGGCGACGGGGGCAACGCGCGCGGTGGTTCTGGGGTCGGTGACGCATGTGTAGTTGGTGCGCGGACGCCCACCCATCGCGCGATGGGACTGCGCGATGGATGGGGCACACGCCGGTTGAGGTTTGTGGCCTCCTGCCCTGCCGCCAGAAAAAGGGTGCACCCAGAGTGTTTCCGCTGGGGCGCGAAAAGTTGTCGCGAGAACGGCTGTGGCCGGGTCTTGCCGCGGTGCCGGAATCAACCTGATCCCCGAAAGCGATTCAGCGTGGCCGGAGCCTTAAGCGCGGCTTAAGGAATGACCCCGCCGGTTGCACCGAAGTCATTGAATCCGCAGGCAGTTTTGGTAAATGGTACGTTCACTGCCGAGGCCGAGGAAAACGTCGTCCTTTTGCCGCCATCATTCGTCTACCCGAATGACGACGGCTTTTTCCCAAAAAAGGTCACGCTCGGTAAGAGGAACGATGACGCATACGATGAGAATTGGAAGCCCGTGGATGAGGATTTGGTGGTCGGCGGCACTGGCCATCGTGGTTCCGGCCATGGCTTTGGCGCAGGCGCCGCGGTTTATCGGCTCGGTAACGGCCATAAGCGGGAACGCCCTGACAGTGAAGACCGACTCTGGCGAAGAGAAGCAAGTGACGGTGCCCGACGGGGCCAGCATCAAGCGCGTGGAGCCGGGCCAGAAGCTGAGCGAGGCCACGGCGATCAAAGTGACCGAGCTCGCAGTAGGCGACCGCGTGCTGGTGCAGCTGGATCCCAATGCCCCCACGCCGCAGGCCGCGATAATCGTGGCCATGAAGAAGGCCGACGTAGCGCAGAGACAGGAACAGGAACAGCAAGCCTGGCTGCGCGGCGTGGCGGGATTGGTGAAGAGCGCGGATCCGGCCAGCGGCACCATCCAGTTGACCACCGGCGCAGGCTCGTTGGCGAAGACGGTAACGGTCCATACGACTCAATCGACCGCTTTACTGCGCTACAGTCCGGAGTCGGTTCGATTTGCTGATGCAAAGCCAGGGCCCTTTGACGCGATCAAGCCTGGGGACCAGCTCAGGGCGCGCGGGACCAAGAGCGCCGATGGGAGCCAGATGACGGCGGATGCAGTGGTTTCCGGCACCTTTCGCAATGTGGCGGGACTGATTACGCAGGTGGACCCGGGAAATTCGACGATTACGGTGAAGGACCTGATCACCAAAAAGCCGGTTACGGTACATGTTGCGGCGGACGTGCAGATGCGGCGACTATCGGAGCGCATGGCGCAGATGCTTGCCATGGTGCTGAAAGGCAACGCGCCGGGGGCGACGTTTGCAGCAGGCGGAGCACGGAACGGAAACGGCGGCGGTCCTCCGGGAGGGGGACCACCGGCAGGCGGCGGATCGTCCCGCGGGCAGGGCGGAGGTCAGGGCGGATTCGGCAGATCCGGTGGCGGAGGCCCACCCGATATGCAGCGCATGCTGAGCTTTGCACCGGCAATCAAGCTGAGCGATCTGAATAAGGGCGAGGCGGTGATGCTGGTGGCGACCCAAGGAACTACGGATGTGAATGCCGTCACTCTGCTGGCCGGAGTGGAGCCTTTGCTGGAGGCACCGGAGGCAGCCAACCTGCTCTCCGGCTGGAGCATGGGAGGCGGAGGCGCGGAGGCTGCCGCAGGCACTCCCTGAGTTTCTGCTCGCGCGATTTGAAGAAATATCAAAAGAGAAGAGGCACACGTGCACTTGAGATTTCATCGATTTCTTCCTCTTGTGATTGCCGGAGTGCTGAGCGCGGCAATTGCGGCACAGGCGCAATCGCCGGCGCCACTGGTGGCAAGCCCCACCGCGCAAGCTGAAGGAGGCGCGGCCAATGCCAATGCCACGCTGCACGGCCACGTGGCCGACCCGACCGGCGCGCTGATTCCCGGCGCAAAGGTCAGCATTCTTACCGTGGATGGCATGACAGTAGCCAGTGTCAAAGCGGATTCCGCAGGCTCCTACGATGTGCGCGGACTGAAGCCGGGCGGCTACGTGGTGCAAGCGGAATCCAAAGGGTTCGCGCCGTTTAATTCGCCGGTGATCGTGCTTGGAGCCGGGCAAATCAAGCGGGTGGATATTTCCATGGCGATCGCGGTGGCGCAACAGAACGTTACCGTTACGGACGAAACGGCGGGAGTGAACGTGGAAGCCGGCGGCAACGTGAGCGCGATTGTGCTGAAGGGCAAGGACCTGGACGCGCTTTCCGACGATCCGGACGAGCTGCAAAGCGAACTGCAGGCGCTGGCCGGCCCCTCGGCGGGCCCGAACGGCGGGCAAATTTTCATTGACGGCTTCTCCGGCGGGCAGCTTCCGCCCAAATCGGCGATCCGCGAGATCCGCATCAACCAGAATCCGTTCTCAGCCGAGTTTGACAAGCTGGGATACGGGCGCATCGAGATCTTCACCAAGCCGGGCACGGACAAGCTGCATGGCCAGGCCTTCATCATGGGGAACGACAACACGTTCAATACGGGTAACCCATTTATCCAGAACATCCCCTCTTACTACAGCTACATGTTCAATGGCACAGTGAGCGGCGCGATCAACAAGAATGCGTCGTTCTTTATCAGCGGCGAACGCCGCCATATCGGCAACGACAATACCTGGTTAATCCCCGACGCGGTTCTTCCCAGCGGATCGGGTTACATCGCAGTGCCACAATACGGCGTGGCTACGATGAACACGCGCGTTCGCAGCAATATCTCGGCGCGATTCGACATCCAGTTGGGCGCCAAGAACACGTTGACGGCGCGCTACGGTTTCTGGTCAGAGGGTGAGCAGGGCGACCTGAGCGCGGGCTCGCTGCCCTCGGCCTCCGAGCACGAGAACAACACCGATCACACGGTGCAGATGAGCGATTCCTATGTGATCAACGATCATATGGTGAACGAGACGCGGTTTCAGTACGACAGGTCCAACGACAACATCTATCCCGATTCGACGGCACGCACGGTCACGGTGATGGGAGATTTCACAACCGGCGGTTACGCCGCGCAGGAAAGCCACGATCACACCACGCGGCTCGAGTTCTGGAACATCACCACGATGTGCCACGGGCCGCATGCCATCAAGTTCGGCACACGCATGCGCGATTACCGCGACGCAAATCTCACCAGCCAGAACTACAACGGCACATTCCGGTTTGCGAATTATAACGACTATCTGCAGATGGAGAACGGCCTGGCGGCGGGCCAGAGCTACGCCTCGCTCTTCGCGAAGGGCTATGGGCCGATTGAAGGAAGTTACTCGACGGGACCGGAATCAGCACTTGCCAACACCTACGACGCGGCCCTGTTCGCCGAGGACGATTGGAAGGTGAATCCGCGGTTCACGTTTTCCGGCGGCGTGCGCTGGGAGTCGCAGAACCACATCGCCGACCACAACGACTGGGCTCCGCGCGTATCCATGGCATACGCGCTGGACGGCGGCAAGGGAAAGCCAAGCAAGACGGTCCTGCGTGCAGGCTTCGGCATCTTTTACGACCGGCTTAGAGTGGACAATCTGCTGACCGTCCATCACCTGGATGTGCAGAACAAGATGGTGCTGGAGTCGCCCGACTGCACGGGCACGGCCGCCACGGTCGAGACCCTGGACATGAGCACCTGCCAGAGCACAGGAGCGAGCAGCAACCAGTCGATACCCGAACGGTACCTTGTGGCCCCGCATTACCACTCCCCTTACACGGAACAGGCGGGCATCGGGATTGAACGGCAATTGACCAAGACCACGAACATGACGGTGACGTTCCTGCACTCGTTTGGACCGCACCAGATGGTCACGATCAACGCTAACCAGGTGAATGGGCAGGGACTGTTCCCGTTCAATCCGGCCGGCGGATTCGATTACGAATACGATCCCGAGGGAATCTTCAAAGAGAACCAGATCATCGCCAGCATCAATTCGCAACTGACCAAGCGCCTCAGCGTGGTCGGCTTCTACACGGGGGGCTGGGCCAACAGCGACGGCGGCGCGGGCTCGAACATATCCAACGCCAACAACATAAGCCAGGACTACGGCCCGGCAACGTTCAATTCCCGCAACCAGATCTTTGTGATGGGCAACTACCTGGGCCCGTGGGGAATCCGGTTCAATCCGTTCCTGATCGCGAACTCGGGCAAGCCGTTCAACATTGTTTTGCAAACCGATCCGATTAACAACTTCTTCAATCAACGGCCTACTTACGCGAGCTCTGCGACGCTTCCAGGGGACGCGGTGAGCACGCCCTGGGGCACGATGGACATCAACCCGCAGCCGGGCGAGCAACTGATCCCGGCCAATCTAGGAGTGGGACCGGCGGCGGTGGCCGTGAACCTGCGCATCAGCCGCGGATTCGCCTTTGGGCCTGAAACAAGCGGCCCGGCCCGAGGACCAGGCGGCCCCTGGGGCGGCGGTGGCGGCGGTGGGCGCCGCGGCGGACCTCCGGGCGGCGGCCTCGGACCCGGGCGGGCTTGGCGGCGGACCGGGCGCGATGCGAGGAATGTGGGGCGCCCCGCCGAACCGCAGGTACAATCTGACCTTCAGCGCGCAAGCCCTGAACCTGTTTAACGACATTGATTACGGCGGTCCCAACGGCACCATTGGATCCCCGGATTTCCTGCGCTCCACCACGCTGGCAGGCGGAATTTTCAGCTCGGGTTCGGCGGCACGGCGCATTTTCCTGCAGGCCACTTTCTCGTTCTAGAGCATTTTCGGAAATCGTGTAGACCTTGAATTGGTCGGTATCCCACCCTTTCCGCAGACAAAAACGGAAAGGATTGGGCACGGAAGTCTACAGCAAAACAGAAAATGCTCTAAACTTACGTTTGCAGAGACACGGCGGCCGCGGCTTTTCGCTTCGGTCCTTGTGTTTTTATGCTGCGTCGGCGGTGTTTCCGTGCGGCGCGAGGACGCGCTTGTAAAGATCCTCCCAGCTTGCGGCGCTTCTTTCGATCGTGAATTGCTGCAGCACGCGTTGACGTGCCGCCCGGCCCTGAGATTGCCGAACCGGGAATGGTTCGCGCATCAGTTTGAGCATGGAAGCCGCAAGTGCGCCTGAATTACGTGCGGGAAAGATGCCGCCGCACTCGCCGGCAAGCTCACGCACACCGCCAGCATTGGTTGCCACGAATGGCTTCTCCATCGCCATTGCCTCACCAAGCGCGAGCGGCATGCCCTCCCAGGCGGATGAAAGTACAAATGCATCGGCCTGATCGAACAGGGCGGGGATGTCACGGCGTAATCCGAGCCATCGAATGCAGGCGTTGATACCGTGCGCAGCCGCCAATTCACGGAGGTGTTGGGAGTATGCCCGCTTCCCTTCCCCGGCAATCCAGAGCCGGGCTTCCGGCGCCTCGGAATGGACCTTCGCGAAGGCTTCAAGAAGGTTGGGGTAATCCTTGGCCGGCACGAGGCGGCCAACGGAAAGCCAGAGAAACTCGGCCGCGACTCCAGCCTGCGCCCGCTCGTGAATCCGCCGTTCGGGATGTGGAGCGAACTCAGAGCAATCGATGCCGTTGGGAATGACGGAACATTTGGCGCGCGGCAGAACGCGGCGTCGAATAGCCTCTTCCGCAGCGGCCCGGCTTACGGCGGCCGTATGGATGGTAAGCGGGTCGGTGAGGCGCAGTGCGAGCCTTCGCACCGCGCCACCCTCGTAGACGTTATGGATCGTCGAGATCACGCGGGCGCGCGGTAGAAGGAGCCGCAGCGAACGGGCCAGCATGTTGCCATGGAAGTTGTTGCCATGAATGACGTCAGGCCGGAAGGCGCGGACGGCCGTGGCGGCACGGACCAGCGCGCCCGGCAGCGAAGCGGGATTCCGGCGGAAACCGAAGTAACGGATGGGAATGGCACTCGGCAATTCATCCGCGGCGGGCTCCCGTAGTGCAAAGATCTCCACCACGTGGCCGCGTGCGGTCATGAATCCGGCAAGCGCGGCGATCTGCCGTTCCGCGCCGCCGATTGCGAGCGTGTTGATTACGTACGCGATCCTCATGCCGGATGGCCGCATGAACGGCGAGTGCGACGATCATACCGCGCGCAAGTAACTATGATCTGTGACGATTGACCGTGCGGATCACACCGCGCCGTGCGCCCGGTCAGGATGCATGGCAGCCATGCGCCGCGCCAGGAGCCAATCCAGGGAGAAGAGGCCGGGGCCGAGGATGAGAATCAGCAGCGCCGCAAGCCAGTCGTTGTAGGCGCTCGCCGCCTGAAACTTGTCGGGGTCAGAGAAAACGGACAGGAAGGCATCCTTCTCCGCCGCCAGGAACGCGACCGTCATGTTCACGAACAGCACCAGCGAGACCAGGCGGGTGCCCAGGCCGGCGAAGAAGAGAGCGCCGCCGAAGAGTTCCACCAGTCCGACGAGGATCGCGGTAGCATGCGGCGTAGGAAGGCTGAGGGTAGTGAAGAAATCCGTGACCTTGTCAAGATGTGTTAGCTTGCCCCATCCGTCCTGGCAGAATCCCCAGCCCCAGTAGAGGCGAATGGCAAGCAGTAGCGGGCTTTGCAGGCGGTTGAGAATCGCGGTTGCGCCGCCGTATGCGTCGCGCAAGAAGCGCATCATCGTTCTGGCTTCCTTTCATTGTTCGGAAATGAGCGATTCGAGGTCGGGCGCGCAGATCCAGCCCAGTTCCGCCCAGGAGCTGAACCAGCGGCGGACCGGGGTTGCGCGGCGTACGGCGGGAAGCGAGGTAAAGGCAAAACCGGCGTCGAGCGCAGCTCCCAACCGCTCCCCGGCGCGAATTGCGTAGAGGGTCCGATATTCCCCGCACGTGAGCCGCCGGTAATACACCGAGAAATCCAGCCGATGCGCAGCGACCCAGATCGGGCGGCGGCGCATGCGCGACAGCCGCGCGGGAACGTTCGCCGACTCTTCGTGCTGGACGCCCGCCTCGCCCAGCTGGCGCTTGTCGCGATTGTGCAACGAGACGACCAGCGCGTCGGCAGGATAGTTGAGGGCGAGAAGCTGCACGTGGGGTTGGAGCGCCAGCCGCGAATCCGCGTCAAGGACAGCGATTTGCTCCAGGGTGAGCGGCTCGCGTTCCGGGCTGTCGAATGCCTCGACGAACGCCCATTCGACGCGCGCAACGTCGACGGCGAGCGCATGGCGCCGCCCGGCAAATTGTGGCTGGCCAGCAAGCCACTCCACCAGCCGCGAACCCAGATTACGCAGCGTGAACGAGCGACTGGGATGCGCGGTCAGGTATGCGACGGACAGTTCCGCGAACGCACGGCTGCCAATCACGGCGCGCAACGCGGGAAAATCTTCCTCCAGCGCGCCCAGCACGCGAAACCAGTACTGCCGGTTGTAGATTTCAAGGCGCTCGAATGGCGAGAGGCGGCTGTTGGGCGCCACAAACGAAGCGGCAACCTGCTCCATGGCGCGGCCGTCGGCAGAATGCGAGCGCATGCCATCGTCCGCGGTCAACGGCATCATGATGGCCGCGGCCATCGCGCGTTGAAGGTCCTCAAGACGCATCGGCTCTGCCATCATGCCGCTCCTTGAATTGCCGGGGCTGATGCTGGTTCGCACGCATGCAGGTAGCGCTCGGCCTTCTTTGCTTCCGCGTGGACCTCGTCGAAGCTGGGAATGCGATCGTCCCACTCCAGCAATGTCGGAGTTGGGCCGCAACGTTCGATGGCGCGTCCATACAGCGCCCACACCGGGTCGATGACCGGATGATCGTGGGTGTCGAGAATGTATTTTTCGTATTTGGAGTGGCCGGCAATGTGAACCTGTGCCACGCGCTCCGCCGGTACCGCGTTCACGTAGTCCATGGGATTGAACTCGTGGTTCATGGCGGACACGTAAATGTTATTCACGTCCAGCAGGATGCCGCAGTCGGCACGCTCTACGACCTCGGTAAGGAACTCCCATTCGGTCATTTGTGAACCGGTAAACGCCGCATAGGAGCTGACGTTTTCCACGATGAGGGGAATCTCCAGGAAATCCTGCACCGCGCGCACGCGCTCAACCGTGCGCGCGACTGCCTCCCAGGTGTAGGGAAGGGGCAGCAGGTCGTGGGTGTAGGTGCCGTCCACCGAGCCCCAGCAGAGATGATCGCTGAGCCATGGCGTATTGGTGCGGCGCACAAGCTGCTTCAACCGCCGCAGGTGCTCCGGGTCCGGCGCGGTCACGGAACCGAAGTACATGGAGACGCCGTGCTGCACCACCCGGTATTGCTCCAGGATGCGGTCCAGGTTCGCCATGGCGCGCCCTGAATCCACCATGAAGTTTTCGCTTATGATCTCGAACCAGTCCACTACGGGCTTGCGCGAAAAAATGTGCTGATAGTGCGGAATGCGGAGACCGATTCCGACGCCGTGGTTCGAGTATGCATTGAAACGATTGGGCATGATGATGGCAGTTTTCAGTTGTCAGTTCTCAGTCGCCGGTCATCCGGCTCCAATAGCGCAGACACGATCCTACGAACGCATAGCATCCACTGGAACCACTGAAAACCGGCAACTGAAAACTGAACACTCGATAACAACTACGCCAGCTTTGGCATCTTGGAGCCGTCGGTGGCGCAGCCGCCCTTGCCCTTGCAGCTGTTCTTGCCTTTGCAGCCGTTGTCGCTGCTCTTGCAGCCGCCCTGGCCCTTACAGTCGTTCTTGCCCTTGCAGGAGTGCTTGGGCGCCTTGGCGGACGTGTAGCGCAATCCGGCGTTCGCCGCCTTCACGGTGGGGTTGTTCGTGTTGGCGTTGTTGGTGGTCTGCGCAGCAACGGTGGTGCCGCACATTAATCCGGACAGAGCCGCTGTAAGCAGCAGAGTATTGACATTCTTCATGATCGACCTCACTGGTGGTTGGGGCGGATTGGGTCCGCGGGTGGGGGCCATGCAGGAATTGCGCCCAGGGGAAATGCCTGCCTCAAACCGCTGTTCCGCACATGAGAGTGCGAACCAAGTCCGAAGGTTACAGGCCGGGGGGCAGGAAAGGAAATGAAAATCTTTCAAACGGACTCCCTGTACGATGGCTAGGAAGGCGAAAACGTTGGACGGGAAACCGCCGATGCGCCCTTAAAAAACGGAGCGACGAATGCCTATCGAATCTAACAGCCGTGGGCTGCGCGTCTTGAGCCGCGGCAGTTTTCTTTTTGCCCTGCTTCAGAGCCTGTGCACCGCCGTGCTTACCATTAGCGGAATCCGCGTAGCCATCGGGCTCACGGCGCTTGCTGCCGCCTCAGGAATCTACGCCCCGGCTACGGGCTGGCACCAGGACGCGATCCGCATTCCGATGCTCATCATCGCCGCAGTGGGAGCGCTGATCAATCTCGCCGTCCTCTTCTGGATCTGGCATTTACGCACGAGGCCTTCCGCGCGATGGCGCCGGCGAGAACTCACGGCGAAGGAGAAGCGATCTGAGCGCGTCCAGGTGGTGCTTGCCATCGTCACGCTCGTTCTAGTCGGGCTGGAAACCTGGACCCATCCGATGGTCCATCGCAAAGGCCCGCCGCCTCAGGCTCAGACTTCGCGGCAGTCGATGGCGCAGTCCGAAGTCCTCGGGCGATTCCGCGCGCAATTGGACTAATGGGGCAAAGCTCTGGAATTCGTACTGAAATGCGGTAAATCTTACCAATGCCTGGTATCTGACCGGCTGTAGCGTGGGGTCAAACGTCGCCCATGCTGCGCTCGATTCTTCCGTGGTCCAAACGCAGTGATTGCGGCCTCGCCCCGGGGCACTCGATCTGAGCGGGAAGAAGAACCCGCAGCTCAGCCGCTAAAGACTTTGCTCCCATTCCCCCGCGCGTGTCAAGCGGAAAGGAGTTACAAAGGCCGAGTGTCTTTTGGTCACGTTTGCGGTCGCTGCAATAAATCGGCGGCAATTCCCGGTCTACCGGCGAGCACCTTTTCCCCGGTTTCTCAGAACGTGACTGATGGCAGCCACGCCCCCGCGGGCTCGTTGTAGAGTCCCATGCTCATCAGGGTCATCGGCTGCACCATGCGCAGTCCGTTTTTGAGACTCCAGCGCAACAGTGCCGCATTCCGCGTGGGAACCAGGACGCCCGGGCCGCCAAATCCCTCCGCCGACGCGATCAGCGCCTGCAGGTCCACGTTCGTCTCCGCCGTCGCGTGCCCGAAGAACGCCAGATCAGAGGCGTAGCCGGTGATGCGCCCGCCCCGCTCCACCACGCGCGCGCTTCCGGTTTCGATTCCATGCGCCAGCTCGCCGCCGCGGCCAAACCCGTGCACCCTCCGCGACAGCTCGATGCAAATGTCGAGGTCTGTCGCCGCCGCCGGCCTAACCTGGCACCCGGCCAGGCTGCGTTCTCGCGTCTTCCCCTGCAGGCACGCCAGCGGCTCGCGCACATCGAACCCCAGCAAAGCGTACAGTGACATGGACCGGGTATGAAATGCCGCCTGCACCAGCCGCACGCCGGGCGCACCGCATTCCCGGGCCCGCTCCAGGACCGCCTGCATCAGCTTGTGCCCCACGCCCGCGTTCTGCATCTCAAGGTCCACCGTGATCGGCCCCACTCCCCGAATCGCCGACCGCTCGTCCAGCACATTGCTGCCCACGATCCGCCCATCAACCTCCGCCACAACCGAGTAAAACAACTCGGGGTGCGCGAAGATCCAGGTCAACAGTCCCACCGTCACCTCGGGCGCGGGAAAGTCGCATGGGAAGCCATGCCGCGCATTAATGGTGGAAAAAGCTTCAAAGCAGATGCGGCCGCAGGCCTCACCGTCCTGGGGCCGGGCCGGGCGAATGGTCACCGCGGGCTGTGTTGTTGTCGCCATCAGCGTCCTCCATTTTCCCTGGGGGAGAATACCAGTCACGCTAATTCGCCGGCGCCATCAAGGTCGGCGACTGCCTGCCACGCATTGCATATAAATACCATGCCAGCCATGCCGGCGCGGTCCACACGAACCACCACGACGTCATGCTCGCGAGGGTCATCGCCTGCGCCAGCATCACGCCGTCGATCAGCAGGAACAGCACGAGCGTCCGGCCGCTCCTGGGGCTCTCAAAGATCGCCGCCAGAATCGCCGGGATCAAAAGGCACTGATCGCTCACCCACGAGTACGGCGCGCAGACCACAGAGACCAGCATGACCAGTTGCCCCTGTTCCATCCAATCCCAGTGCTGGCGATGCTTCCACGCATACCACGCGGTCCAAGCGCAGCCAACGGCTTCAGGCAGGAACCCTATCCACCGTGCCGGCCGGTCGATCAGGTAGCGCAAGCCCATCCCCACCGTGGGCACAAACCAGTCCATCAACGGGTACGACTTCGTCATCCCGGAGTACTGCGTCCACGCCTGCGGATCGATCGCCAGCGAGGCAGCGCAACTGATGGCCAGCGCCCCGAGGGCTCCCGCCAGAATGGAAAACCGCCTGCGCGAAACGCACCAGATCAGGAGCGCGATAGCGAACGGCACAAACAGATGGGGCTTGAGCGCGAAGGGCATCATGACCGCGCCCGCCAATAATGGCCGCGTGCGGCCGGGCCCCCCGGCGACGGTTCCAGGTCGACGGGGCGGCTGAAGAGACTCCAGGAACAGCACGAGGCACAGCAGGAAGAAGGCGCCGATCTGTCCAGCCATTTGGCACGCTACCACCGGCGCAAACGCCAGGGCCAGAAAGTGGAGCCGGGTGTCCGGCCTGCCGAAGAGCCTCCAGAGCAACCAAATGGAAACCACAACGCACGCCAGTTCCGCCATCAGCCACGCGATCAGGCCCGTCTTGGCCTTTACCCATCCCAGGGGCAACACCAACTCCAGCGCCACTGGCGGGCTGAAGCAGACGCGCGGCTCGCTGGTCTGCATCCCATTCTGACGTTCCAACTTGAAGATGGCCGCGAAGTCGTAGGGATCGGCGTGATGGACCAGCTGCTGTCCCGCCGCCCAGTATTCGATGTAGTCGCGCTGTGTGACTTGAGCCGGGGTTAGACCCTTGGCGTATAGAAGAACAATCAGCAGGAATCCGGCCGCGATCATCCCCGCCGCCGCAAGCTTACGCAGAGCGGTCCGCGGCGGCGAAGCGCCTGCGCCTCGGTTTGGCAACGCCATCGTCTTCCCCTCGGTTGGGTCGGGGATCATTGACTCACACTATAAGACATGCCCAGCCCTGACCAGCGCAACAACTCGATTTCACATGTCCAGATCCCTTTAGACGTACTTTTCTGATATCCTCCGCCCAACGTGGCCGACATTCCAACACTCAAACGCGGCATCCGCTTTCGCGACCTTACGCTGTTCTACGTCGCGGGCAGCCTCAGTATGCGCTGGGCGGCAACGGCCGCCGCCGGCGGCCCCAGCAGCCTGGTCATCTGGATTGCCGCGTTGCTCTGTTTTTTTATTCCCCTCGCCGGCAGCGTGATGGAGCTGTCGTCGCGCTACCCGGCAGAAGGCGGGCTCTACGTTTGGACACAGCGCGCCTTCGGGGATGGAGCCGGATTTCTGGCGGCGTGGACGTACTGGATGAGCAATCTGCCGTATTTTCCCGGTGTGCTCTACTTCGGCGCCGCATCTGCTCTGGTTGCGTTCGGCGAACACGGCAGATCACTCGGCGCGAGCCGGGTTTATTTCGTCCTTTTCGCTGCACTTGCCATTGCGCTCATCACCCTCTTGAACATTCGCGGAGTAGACGCGGGCAAGTGGCTGAACAACATCACCGCGATGGGCGGGATTCTCCCACTGGTGCTGCTCATCGTGCTGGGCGCGGTGTCGTGGGCGCACTTCGGTTCGGCAACTCGCTTCAGCGCGGCCAGCATGACTCCCCACTGGTCGGTGAAGAACGCCATCTTCTGGTCCACCATCTTCTTCGCTTTTGTGGGCGTGGAGGCCGGCTCTCTTATGGGCGACGAGATCGAGAATCCTCGCCGCGTAATCCCATTGGCCCTCCTGGCCGGAGGCGCCATCACCACGTTTGGCTACGTGTGCGGAACAGCAGCATTGCTGGTGGCGCTGCCGGGCAACGCCGTCAGCGGACCCGACGGCATTGTCGCCGGCCTGCGCGCGTTGTGCGAACAAGTCGGACTTGGCTGGCTGCTGCCGGCCGCAGCGCTGCTGGTCGCGCTCAACGCGCTGGGCGGGGCCTCGGCATTTCTATCGTCCACCTCGCGCTTGCCCTTCGTAGCCGGCATCGATCACTACCTGCCGCCGGTCTTCGGATCCATTCATCCGCGATACCGTACGCCTTGGGTCTCTATTGGTTTTTACGGTTTCGCCAGCATCCTCGTCGCGCTTCTGGGCCAAGCCGGCACCACGGTGCGCGGCGCCTACGACGTTCTGGTAAGCATGGCCGTTCTGGTCACATTTTTGCCTTTTCTGTTCATCTTTGCGTCGATCATCCGACTGCAGCGCGAACCAGCCAGCCCCGAGGTGCGGCGCGTTCCCGGAGGCAAGCCTGTTGCCATCGCATTCGGCGTGCTCGGAATGATCAGCACACTGGTGACCATCGGCCTGTCTGCCATTCCGTCCGACGACGATCCCAACAAGCCACTCGCCGTACTAAAGGTCGTGGGCAGTGCGGCGGTTGTGGTGGCGCTTGGAATCGGCGTCTACCTGATCGGGCGCTACAAGAGCCGGCGCCTGCATTCCCAAAAAGCATCGGCCAGAACATGATCGCCCAAGGCCGCTAATCCTGGCCCGCACAGGCTTGAACCCTTCCGACTTATCTCGTCAGGTTGTAATTTCGCGACCGGCGATGAAAACGCGCGGGCGCGCAGGCGCGGCGATGAAGTAGGCCAGCTCGCGGTAGTCGCTGAACTCGTGGATCAGGAAGTCTGCCTGCCTGCCGGGTTCGAGCGAGCCGATCTCCGCGCCGAGGCCGAGCGAGTGCGCCGCGTTGATAGTGGCTGCGGTGAGTGCTTCGGCGGGCGTCAGGCGCATCTCAAGGCACGCCAGCGAGAGCATGAACGGCATGGACGCGATCGACGAAGAGCCGGGATTGAAGTCCGTGGCGAGAACGATCGGGAGGCCGAGCTCGATCATCCGCGGCGCGGGCGGATATTGGGTGCGGTTCAGCGCAAATACCGACCCCGGAAGCAGAACAGGTTGCACGCCCGCGGCTTTGAGCTGAAGCAGAGTTTCGTCGGTGACGGTTTCCAGGTGATCCGCCGTGGCAGCGCCGAGTTCTGCGGCGAGGGCCGCGCCGGTGCCGGGCTGGAACTGCTCGGCGTGAAGGCGCAGGCCGAGGCCATGCTGTTTGGCTGTCGTCAGCACGTCGCGGCATTCGTTTACGGTGAAGGCGTGGTCGTCGCAGAAGGCGTCACAGAAGCGGGCGAGCTTGAGCCGCGCAACTTCCGGGATCAGCTCTTCGCCCACAAAGCGGACATATTCTTCGCGGCGGTCGGCGAACTCGGGCGGAACGGTGTGCGCGGCCAGTAACGTCGGAATAATCCGCGCCGGTCCTTCCTGGTTAAGCCGGCCGATTACGCGCAACATCTTGAGCTCAGTGTCGCGGTCGAGACCGTAGCCGGATTTGGCTTCGAGGGTGGTGGTTCCACCGCGCAGCATCCAGTCGCGATGGTGGCGGGCGGCGGCCAGCAATTCGTCTTCGGTGGCGGCGCGGGTCAGGCGCACTGTGCGCAGGATGCCTCCGCCGACAGCGGCGATCTGCTGATAGGTGGCGCCGGCGATGCGCTGCTCGAACTCATCGGCGCGGTTGCCGGCGAAGACCAGATGGGTGTGCGCATCGACGAAACCCGGCGTGGTGCAGCTGCCCTTGGCATCAATCACCGTTGCGTCGGCAGGAATCCGCGGGCGGATCACTGCTTCCGATCCAGTCGCGGCGATGCGGCCGTCCTCAATGAGCATCGCAGCGTTCTCGATGATGGCGAGATCGCGCAGTTCTGCGCCTGCGCGCGAGCGCGCGGGGCCGGCGAGGGTGACCAGTTGGCCGATATTGACGATGGCAACGCGCATATTTGTGTTTGTCGCGATTATAGAGTTCGAGCGCCAGAGTTATGTTCGGCGGCTGCGAACTTAGCGTAGTTGACATAGGACCCTGACCAATGCCGGCAGGAAAGCCAAGCCGGAATTCCTACCGAATGGCACAGGTCTCCCGCCGGCTGAGCGCCTCCAGCCAGCCTGCATCACCGCCGCATCTGAATCGTCGATATTTATCGGGCTGCTATAATTCCTCAGACTGGAAACCGAAGAAATGAGATTTCAGGTGGGCAATTCCGCGCACACAGCCGATGATTCGGATTGGGAACAATGGGGCACAAAAGACCCCTACTGGGCGGTGCTCTCCGTTTCGAAGTTTCGGCGGGATTCGCTTGATGCGTCGGCCTTGACCGAGTTCTTTTCCAGCGGATCTGCCCACATCGATCATGTTCTTGACGTCCTCAGGATGAATTTCAGAGCCGGCTTCAACCCATCTCGTTCCCTGGACTTCGGATGCGGAGTCGGGCGTCTTGTCATTCCCCTTGCGCGCCACTCTCAATCCGCGATTGGTGTGGACATCTCTTCCACCATGCTCGCGGAAGCGGCTCGCAACTCCAAGGCGCAGGGCGTCGAAAACATCGAATTCCTTCGCACACACGAACTGAATTCCATCGCTCCGGAGAGCCTGGACCTGGTTCATTCGTTTATCGTCTTCCAGCACATCTCACCGAACCGCGGCGAAGTCATCATCCAGGACCTCTTGCGCAAGCTTCGCCCCGGCGGCTTGGGCGCACTGCATGTCACCATAGGCAGGAACCTGTCGCCGATCAAGCGCATGGTCGGGTCGGTCCGCAGGCATTCCCGGTTGGCCAATGGATTCTGCAATCTGCTTCAGCGACGGCCGGTCTTCGGGCCCGTGATTCACATGTACAACTACGATCTAAACAGTTTGATCTGGTTGATGCACGCTGCCGGTTGCGGCCGCAAATTCGCGGAGTTCGTCGAAAACGGCGACGTGTTAGGCATCATGATTTACTTCGAGAAGCTCCCACTCTCCTAACCTCCCAAAGACGCCCCCAATGCCGCAGAAGCTGGAGCCTAAGGTCTTTTCGGGTGTATCGGGCGTGATCGATGTTGTGCGTGTTACAAAGCACAATCTCATTCTGCCAAGTTATCGTCATCTATCCGCCATGGGAATGCGAATCATTGTCAATGGCAAGCTGTGGACCTGCGGGCGGAACTGTGCCCTTACCGGGAGCTTTCCTTTTCTCAGAGCCAGTTCTGGGTGGTCTTAGCCCTAAACTGGACACTGCATCGAGATCGCTGGCTTCGCCTTTGAGGACCGCCATCTTCTTGGCAACCGACTCCATGTACTCATGGGCTAACACCATTGAACTGATGACGGTGCTGAGTTGTGCCTGACCATCTATTCCATCGTCTCTAAGTTCAATATATTTTTCGGCTGCTGAAGCAGCCTTTATGCTGCTAGATAGTGCAATTTCAAACTCCCTCTGGATACCGCTATATTCCTGTTCCTTGGGTTCACGCAGCCTCCTCACAGCTTCCAGTATCGGTCGAAGCGTAAGGTTGCTCACCGCCAGCGTGTAGGGATTCACCGGAAGTTCACCAGCCGCAAGCATCTCAAGGTTGGTAATCTGGCTGACTATAGGAGCAGCTTTTTCATAAAGTGGAACGAATGTGCGTAGCCATGTGAGCCTTTCCTCTGCTGCTTTCATTTCTCGCTACCCTTCTTGCCAGTATATCTTGGCTGCAGGCTCAGTATTGGAGCTTATACAGACCTATAATAAACCCGCCATGTTAAACAGTCAATACATCTATCAATGGGGCCCATCACCCCGGACTACAGTGTGAGAGACTAACGCTTACGAGCTGCCTCCGAAATAGCTGTTGACAAATTACGCTGAGGTGATCATACTAAATTCAATCTAGAATCAAAGGAAGGAGATGAAGTATGCCACCGATATTTAAGACACTGGCGGCAGCCGTCGCATGGATACTGTTCATTTTCGGTTGTCTGGCGCTTGCTCGCAGGATTTGGCCGTATTCTGGGAATTATGATAAACCTGGTGCTTCGGTGCCTTCGGTAAATCTAATGGCAAGCTATTTCGGAATAGGCATAGTCAGCCTGATTTTGTCGGTAGTAGCTATGAAATTAAGGCAAATGCTGGAATAGCATCTGCCGAGGTGGGTTCATCGCTACATTCCTGTCTCGTGACCAGTAGTCTAGCGTAGTTCTGGTTCTCGCTGTCCTGTCGTCACCTGGAGCGAGAAGGGATCTTCTGTCATGCCGATGCGCCAGAATATCGCCGAAGTCCGATCCGCCAAAATACTCGTGAACCTGCGAATAGGAGAACAGCCAATATCACAGCAATCAGCAGAGTCTGCCAGGTTAGGCGGCCGGTCAGAGCTTCGGCAGGCACTGTGGTGGCAAAAGCGACCGGTATAATAAAGGTAAGCCCGTAACGCAGCCATCCCGGATATAGGCTTATGGGCCAACGACCTGCCTCGAACATGCTCTGAAATATCGTCAGAATGTTTTCAACTCGTACCACCCAGAACGAAAGCGTGGCCAGAATCAGAAAGAAGCTGTAGATTATGACTCCCCAGCTATTAGCATTAAGACAAAGGCTCCAGCCTGCCATACTCCTACATTTTCACCCAACCTGGTTAACGCTATGGACAGCACGACTAGACCTAGCACGATATCAATCGACTTCCAGATCTCTATTCGCTGAATACTGGTGAGTAAGCTGTGCGTCCTCTGGTTTGGTGAGTGTAAAATCGAATGTCCCATCGCGGACCGACTCTATGAATTGCTCCATGGCTGGCTGAACAAACAGGCCGATCAATCCGCCGACCAGAAAGTAGACGCCGACAAGTGCTAATATCTGATCAGGCCGCCAACCGCCCAGAGTTTGGGTATACGAAAAAACCACACCTAATCCGGCCAGTGAGACCCCAAGGCTGAGAAACGACTGAAAGAGTTGCCAGGCGAAATTGACCCGATAGGCCAGCTCACTGACTGATACTGACTCCGAAAAATGCTGCCAAGTAAACGAATGTACTTCATGAACCAACCGCCGAATAATTTCGTACTCCCGCACGCCACACAAAGCGAAGGATCACAAATCCAAGTGCCAGCCATATAGCCTGGGCTCCCAAGCCTAACAATGCGTCAGACAACGCAAGCCGACCAAGTAAGAGTTCCACCGGAAAGCCTATCATCCAGCGGAAAGGTAGAATATAAGCTGCAACCTGTACCGGATGGGGAAGGAGTGTCAGCGGGGCGATCTGCCCCGACAGGAATAGCATCAAAACAAAGTAGCTTTGATTAATAGCGCTAACGCGTGTGGTCCAGAATGCTGCCTGTGCCAGCGTCCATTCCAAGAGGAATCGGACCAGAAATGCGAGCAGCAGCACCGGTATGAATAACACGATGGCCCACGGTGCCGGGGAAATTGATGTATGGAATCCCACTGCTAATCCGGCTGCAATAAGTATCATTATCGGCAAGGTTATCAACTTTGAGGAAACGTTATCGGCAATATCAGAATGGATTGGGTGCACAGGCTTCAACAGCGCGAATGAAAGTATCCCTTCACGTACGCGGTACTCGAACTCGTACATTATCCAGGTATAGGTAAATTGATTAACCAGCATCAATACGATGAAATAAGCGGCGAAGTCACTTGTGGTGTAGTCTCCGATGCTTCCGCCGTTGCTCTTCGAGACTATCGACCAGACGATTAGATAGACCAGTGGTTCCAGCACCTGACCAATCATCCAGATGACCAGAGACGCACGATACTGGAACATCATCGCTAAGGTGGTCTTAAACTGCTGTTTATATAGCTGCGCCAGAGTTTTCATGGATTTCCCTGCGCGAAGACGCGCTCGATCACTTCTTCGATCGGAGGATCTTCAACCAGCAAATCAATCACTGGAAGGTCTGTCAACAATCGCGCAGTGACCTGGGCTGTTTTGGCTTTGGGGACTCGGAACGTAAAGCGGCCATCGCCACAGGATTCGACTTCGCCGTAAGCGCGCAAATCGGCCTGGCAGTCTTCTACTTGCACTACGATGGTCTTGTACTCCGTAAATTTCTGGACCAGAATAGAAAGGTCACCATCGAAAAGGAGCCGGCCGTGGTGGATGACAATAACGCGTCGGCAAAGCGCCTCGACATCTGCCATGTAGTGGCTGGTCAGCAAAATAGTCGCCCCGAAGCGGCGGTTATACTCGGCGATAAAGGTACGTATACGCCGCTGCATCGTAACATCAAGACCGATTGTCGGTTCGTCCAGGAAGACCATGATCGGGCGGTGCAAAAGGGCTGCTGCAATCTCACACTTCATTCGTTCACCGAGAGAGAGGTTACGGACCGGTGTGTGAAGAAGCGGGCCCAATTCTAAAAGGTCGGTCAGCTCATCGAGTGTGCGGCGATAATCCGCGGGAGGCACACGATAAATAGCGCGGTTCAACTCAAATGAACTGATGGCGGGAATATCCCAAACCAGTTGGTTTCGCTGCCCCATAACCAGGGTAATCTGCCTTAAGAATGATTTATCACGCTTCCAAGGAGTGTAGCCGAGCACCGTTATCTCACCGGCTGAGGGATGTAACAGACCCGAAAGCATCTTGAGCGTAGTGGTCTTGCCGGCACCGTTGGGACCGAGAAAGCCTACTATTTCGCCGGCAGCCAGGTCGAACGAGATGCCATCCACAGCTGGAATTTCCAATTTGCGGCGGTGCACAAGGTCTCGAAGCGCAGCCTTTGCACCAGCTTCGTGCTGGCTAACGATATAGATCTTACGAAGATCCTTGATGTGAACAGCTGGGGATATAGCCTTAGGCTCGCCACTAACTGGCACTTGTCGTTTTCTTGTTTCCACTAGTTTTTATAATATAGCATCTGGTCTAGGGTTTCCATAAGTTAACCCGTTGAGATTAAAATGCCATTTTGTGTAATAGCGGCCCTGTTTTTGAGATAAATGGACAAATTGCGTTGGAAGCCAGAAGGTCGAATGGTAGACATGCCAGAATATGCAACGCGCAAGAAGATAGCTTGAGACATTAGATGACTGGCTGGGGATCCAGGATTCGAACCTGGCCTCACGGATTCAGAGTCCGCTGTCCTACCGCTAGACTAATCCCCACCCTGTTTCGATTATAACAAAGCGCCATTGCTTAGACAAGCTGATTTGCCTGTCAGTCAAGCTAGTTGTTATACTCGTCTTGGATGTCAGCTAATTTGAGCGATTGGCGGGATCTGCAGCAGGCTATCGGGGTATCTTTCCGTGATACGGCGCTCCTTCAGCAAGCTTTGGTACATTCTTCCTATGTCAATGAAAACCCTGCTTTGAATCTTGCAGACAATGAACGCCTCGAGTTTCTTGGTGATGCTTTGTTGGGTTTCATTGTGACTGAAAAGCTGTATCACGAGTTTCCTCATTCCAGCGAGGGTGAATTGACAGAAATCCGTATCTCATTGATTCGTCTGGAGACTCTGGCTCAATTGGCTATTGCGCTTAAACTCGGCGACTATCTAATGTTGGGGAAAGGTGAAGAGGCGACAGGCGGACGGAGGAGGCAAACGAATCTTGCTGATGCCTTTGAGGCCGTCATTGGAGCCATATTTCTTGACCAGGGATTCGGCGCGGCCAAGGATTTTGTCTTAAGTAAATTCGATGAGAAGCTTGAAAGAATAGGAGTTGCGGGGATAGGGCGAAATTATAAAGCTCTGTTGCAGGAATTCACTCAAGCTAAGTGCAAACAGTTGCCGGTCTATCAGGTTGTTGAGGCCTCGGGGCCTGACCATGATAGAGGATTCACTGTCGAAGTAAAACTCGGAGATAAGTTGTTGGGTAGTGGTTCGGGAAAGAGCAAGAGAGCCGCCGAGATGGAAGCTGCTCGTTCAGCCTGGGAGGAACTGGTGGCAGATTAAGCTTTGCTATGTGTACGGTTGCCGTCTTATGATGCTGGCTGAAATACTACTATTTGTGTGTCCTGAGGCAGATTGCCTGCTTTAAACTCCGCTTCGCTGGAATCCAGTTTTCTTACGTTCTTCTTTCCCTTAGTGAAATCTTCGACGCCGGTAATAGGAAAATCACATTTGGCCGTCTTATAGTGCATGGGCACGATGATCTTGGGCTTCAAGTCATCACTCACCACGCCTGCTGTCTTGGCATCAATGGTGTAGAAACCGCCAATCGGGATAAATAATATGTCCACGTCGCCGACATTGGTGATTTGTTCTTTATCGAGCCTGTGTCCCAGATCACCTAAGTGGCAGAGCCTTATCTTGTCCACGGTGAAGCAGAATATTGTGTTGCTACCCCGTTGCTTGCCGCTTGACTCGTCGTGGTGGGTAAGGATAGCCTTGAATTGGACTCCCTTGACTGTCTTTATACCGCCATCAGTGACGATATCAGGCTTGCCCGGCACTCCCGCTGTATTGTTGTGGTCAAAGTGGTCATGGCTTACGGTAACAATATCAGCCCAGCCTTTGATGGGTGCGTAGCTAAGTCCGTTGCCTTGAGGGTACGGGTCGGTAATAATTCTGAGTCCTGTATCAGAGATAATGAGGAAGCAAGAGTGTCCTAACCATTTTAATTTCATAAAGCACCTCCGCAGTCGATAAGTGTCAGGAACATAGGAATCTCTCTGTTATTTCTTGTCAGCAGAATTTATTGCCAGGTTTATTAAAGTTCGGACGGTGACCCCGGTGGCACCTTTTACCAGATAGCCGTGTTCTTTCTCTCTCAAGGAGGTGCCGGCGATATCAATATGCACCCAGGGGGTATCTCCAACGAATTCAGCGAGAAAATGTGCCGCGGTAATGGCACCGGCAAACCGACCGCCACTGTTTTTAATATCGGCTACTTCGCTCTTGTTTTGCTCCTTGTATTCTTCATGCATGGGCATCTGCCACAGGCGTTCACCGGCGTCGGTTCCAGCCTTGACTACCTTATCTATGAGCTCCTTGGAGTTGCCTAATACGGCGCTATAGACGTTACCGAGTGCTATACGGCACGCGCCGGTCAGTGTAGCTACGTCGACCAGTGAAGATACACCTAACTTCACAGCATAGCCCAAAGCGTCTGCTAGGATCAGCCTTCCTTCAGCATCTGTAGTTATGACCTCTATCGTCTTGCCGTTCATTGCCTTTAAGACATCGCCCGGCTTTAAGGCATTGCCTCCCGGCAGATTTTCGGTGGCTGGAATGAAAGCGCTTACATTGACTTTTGGCTTAAGCCGGGCAATGGCGGTCAAAGCAGCCATAGCGGCGGCAGCGCCTGCCATGTCGCCTTTCATGTCAGCCATGCCTTCTGATGGCTTGATAGATATACCGCCCGAGTCGAAGGTTATACCTTTGCCGACAAAGCCGATGGTATCGGATGACGTCTTGTCACCCTTGTAATTTAACGTTATCAGCTTCGGCGGCTGGTGACTTCCTTCAGCTACTCCCAGGAGCGCACCCATTCCCTCTCTTTCCATGTCATCCTGGTTCAATATCTTGAGGCCAAGCCTATAAGTCTTGGCTACCTTCTTCGCCACGCCTGCCATATCGCTGGGCGTCATGTAATTGGCTGGCTCGTTTATCCAGTCCCGAGCCATGTTGGTAGCTTCGGCAATCAGGGTTCCTTTTTTGCAAGCTTGCTGTAGGGTTGTAAGATTGGCCTTTTCCTTCTCTACGATAAGCAGTTCGGCTATCTCCTGATTTTCAGGTTTTTCAGTTATATGTTTTCGGAATCGGTATAATCCCAGAATACTTCCTTCGGTTAAAGCTTGTGCTACGGCAGTGGGATCCATTCCACCAGCGCCAGCACCGTGAATAATCGTGGCTATTCGTCGACTGTTTAGCCTTCTTAAGGAGCGACAAAATTCCGCTGCCAGAGCACGAATCTTATCAAGCGTCAAATCGGCCTGTTTGCCCAATCCGGCGACAGCCACAATTCGTGCTGGAATTTTGCCGAGGCTATGGATAATGCTGATTTCACCGAGTTTTCCTTTGATCTCGCCTTGCTCAATGAGCCTGGTGATAGCACCGTCCAGAGCCTTGTCGACAGCGCCTGTTGCCCCTCCGGGATGTGTTACTCCTTCAAAGAGGTTGACTACAATAGCATCAGTCTCAACACGTGTTATGTCCCCGGTGATCACCTTTACGTCCAATTTGCCTCCTCGTCATTCGAGCCTATGTTGATTTAGGTCTTTTGGAATGTTACCGCATTTCAACATACTATTCTAGCGCATGATATCAACTAATGGAATGCTGTTGATCTCTCTGTTCATTAAACTTCAGCGGTTTATCATCCGTATTATTTTGTCTATCACGGGGGCGATGTCTCGTGAGGTATCTACGGCGAAGTGGTTACGCTGAAAATTATCTGCCTTTGACTTCATTGACTTGTAGACTTCCCAGTCAGCGTCAGACTTATCCTCCGGATTAGCTCCGCTTTTTCGCGACTGGAGCCGCTGTTGAGCCACTGCCGATGGCGCTTCAACGCGTACTAAAATCAGTCTGGCTCCGGTTCTGTCGCTAATGCGGTAAAGACGGGCGCGGTGACGCTCGGATAGATTGGTAGCATCAAAGATCACGGGCACTCCGTCCTTTAGGAGCGATTCCATTAACTGATGACAGGCAGCAAAGAGGCGAGCACTCTCGTTGGAGTTGTAGGAAGGGGAGGGGAACAGGATTTTGCGCACGGCATCACTTTCCAAGATATAGAAAGGCTGTCTCTCAGCGAGTTTACGGGCGAAAAAGGATTTACCTGTGGCCGGGAGACCGCTGACGACCACAAAAGCAGGATGGGCCATTGGCTCAGGAAGTGGCCCCAGATTTTCTTTGAGTTTGGCCAAATCTTGGCAGAGTTGATCTTGTCCCATACGGCTTCAGAAAGATTATAAGATATTTTCTGCATTCCTGCTATCGATTCAATCGATGTTCTTTGTATTTTAACTGAATAGATTCTCTTGACTTGGGACCGCTTATGCTCTAAATTACGTGTTACGCAGTCAAAATTAAATTCCGTAACGAAATGCGCGGGGAACTAGGCATATCATTGACGGATGTGAAAGTTGGCGAGTATACATCTTGGCGCAATGTCTGCCAGGACGGCTATTCGCTCAGTAAGACTCCGGTAAATAGCTTCGAAACAGGTGAGGTTCTAGCTAAGGTCAATGAGCATCATCCTCTCACTTCTACCGGCGGCACTTTTTATAGCGAGATATTAAAGACGGTATTTAATATCGGGCTGGAAAAGGCTGACGAAGCCCCTTTGTGGATAGTTCCTAATTCTGTGCGCCATCGGAAGTATAACCCGGCGCAGAAAGGGGAGCAGGTGGTAGTGCCAGCAATGGAATCTCCTGAATGTACCTTGCATCGCCAGTTTGCTAACCTGATCGTGAAGGATGACACAGCCATACTTAACTTCGCGAACAAATACGGCTTGCTGAAATATCATCCGGTGCACAAAATGGTCTTCAGGAAGAGGCACGCTGGACCGCAATTTCAATTAGGGGAATCGTTACTTTGGTGGAGGGAAGAGATTGGCGACCTGGCTACATGTTTGCGATTATGGGATATGGTCGTGGCCCCAGACAAGAAACTGAAGAACATAGTCTTGTGGCATAAGGGTGGCATAACAATAAGGCTCGATGATGCACACAAACAAATTGTGGGCAGGGCAAACATGAACCTCTTGCGCACATGGAGAAAAGGAGATGTTAGAGGGCCAGTATTGTATTACCTTTCTCTTGAATCCGACGAACGTTTGCGTAATGCCTTTACACTGAACGCACCGACATTGCGAAATTACCCAGTATGGTTTTATCCTGAAAGTTTATTGGCAGCAATATGGTTGATGTTTCTTTTGGAGGTGAACGGCAATACAAGGCTTCTGCGATGCGCTAGTTGCGGAGATTTTTTCGATTCACAAGATCCTCGTGCCAGATTCTGTTCGGCTCGATGTCGGATGCGGAACTATAGAGGTCGTAGTAAACGGTGACCGACATGATTTGTATTCATTGACAAGTAGCTTTTGGTCATGTTAATCTATGCGGCCAGCACAGCACTGATACTAATCCGTTCGGCTACACATCCACCTGACGATATCGTAAGATGATCGTAGCCAATCAAATGTACAGGAATACGTGTACGCAATGAATCGAGAGAGGCGCGATTTACCGCTGAGTCCTTACAGAGTCCTTGATTTAGCCGATGGGAGAGGGTCTTTTTGCGGCAAGATCTTTGCCGACTTAGGGGCGGACGTCATTAAAGTGGAGCCACCCTGCGGCGATTCAGCAAGGAATATTGGCCCCTTTTATCATGATATACCTGATAAGAATAAAAGCTTGTTCTTTTTTGCCTGCAATACGAATAAGAGAAGCATAACACTGAATATCGAAATAGCCGACGGCCGTGATATATTAAAGACTCTGGTGAAAAACGCAGATTTTGTGATCGAATCTTTTGCCCCCGGATATATGGATGGATTAGGTCTGGGCTATCCCGAACTCAAGAAAATCAACCGCAGAATCATTATGGTATCAATAACGCCTTTCGGGCAAACCGGTCCATACCGTGATTGGAAGGCGTCAGATATTGTTGAGATAGGCTTGGGTGGACTATCCTACATAACTGGCAGTCCTGACAAACCTCCAGTCAGGGTGAGTGTCGATCAAGCACATTTCATGGCCAGTGTTCAAGGTGCTATGGGGGCAATGATCGCTCACTATTATCGTCAGGCAACCGGCGATGGCCAGCAGGTTGATGTTTCGACGCAAGAAAGCGTTTGCATAAACTCATTGCTCGTACCGCAGTCATGGGACTTGCAGAAATTTATCCATCCACGAGAGGGTGCTTTCCTTTCTCGCTCGGGGAAGAAGGTGCGTCATCTCTGGCCTTGCAAGGATGGATATGTTTCGTGGAGGATATTTGGTGGTGGGCTGGGAGTCAAAACGCGCGCTTTGGTGGAATGGATGGATAGAGAGGGAGGTGTGGGTGAACTGATGGAAGTGGATTGGCAACAGATGGATTATCTTACCGTTCCCCACGACCAATTCTACCGTTGGCAGGAATTGTTCGGAGCGTTTTTCAAGAAGCATACCAAAGCCGAGCTGTGTAAAGAAGCACTGGCCAGAGGTATTGTACTTATACAAGCAAGTACGCCGAAAGACTTGCTGGAGGACGCCCAGCTAAAAGCCAGGGAATACTGGATTGAACTAGAACATCCGGAGTTGAGCGATACCATTATTTATCCTGGAGCTCTGTACAAGTCCTCGGAGATCGAATGGGACTTTCGTCCGGCGCCTCAGCTCGGCAAACACAACGACGAAATCTACGAGAAGGAGCTGGGGTTCAACAAAGAGACCCTGGTGGCTATGAAGCAAGATGGAATTATTTGACATAAGGTACGCTTTGTGTGCTGTGTAGGTAAATAGGAGTATTTTGTGACTAAGCAGGCATTAGAGGGGCTAAAGGTCGGCGATTTCACCTGGTACATCGCCGGACCAAGCATTCCTATGTGGCTAGCTCATCATGGGGCTACGGTCATCCGTATCGAGTCGATGACGCGGCCTGATGAGATGAGGGGTATTGAGCCATTCAAAGACAGCAAGCCGGGTGTAAATCTTAGTGGTGGTTACGCCAATTACAATAGTAACAAATACGGCATGTTGCTTAACCTGAATAATCCGGCGGGTTTATCTATAGGCAAGAAAATTGCGGCTTGGGCGGATATCGTCGTTGAAAACTTCACACCGGGAACTATGGAACGCAAATGGGGATTGGGCTACGACGGGTTGAGAAAAATAAGGCCAGATATCATTATGGTGAGCGCAAGCACGCAGGGGCAGACAGGACCAGAGGCACGGCAGGCTGGATTCGGGCTCGAGCTGGCTAGCCGGTGTGGCTTCACCAATTTTGTTGGGTGGCCCGACCGGGAAGCTGTTGGCGTAGGCTATCCGTACACAGATACTACCGCGCCACCGCTGGCTGTGATTGCTATCATGGCGGCTCTGGAGTATCGTCAGAGGACAGGTAAAGGCCAGCATATCGACTTGTCTCAATTGGAGACCGGCGTTATGCATCTGGCTCCGGCGTTGTTGGATTATACTGCCAATGGGCGCGAGGGTGTTAGAATGGGAAATCGCCATCCGAGCGCCGCTCCACACGGAGTGTATCGTTGCCAAGGGAATGAGAGATGGTGCGCCATTTCCGTATTTAAGGATTCGGAGTGGGAGAGCTTCTGTAAGACTATTGGCCAACGCAATCTGGCTGCGAACGTCAAGTTTGCCACACTGTTGGATCGGAAGAAGAACGAAGACGAGCTTGATGAATTGGTCGAGAATTGGACAAAGAATTTGCCGGCCGAAGAAGTGATGAAGAAGCTGCAGGCCGCTGGAGTGGCCAGTGGTGTTGTTGAGAACGGGAAAGACCTTATCGAAGACCCGCAATTGAAACATCGGCACCATTTTTGGTATTTGGATCATCCAGAGATGGGATCATGTGCCTATGACGGGCCGCCCTTTCACTTGTCCGAGACCCCAGCGGAACTACATATGCCGGCCCCTCTCCTGGGACAACATACCGAGCATGTGTGTACGCAGATTCTGGGAATGTCGGATGAAGAATTCATCGGCTTTCTGTCTGAGGGCGCATTTGAGTAGTGCCCGTTTTTCAGGAGTTGGCTGATTGTGTTGGGTCTTTGGTGTGGTTAGATGTTTTGATGCGAGTACGAGTTTGACACAGATTTGATATTAGTATTATAATCACTCATCAAAAAAGGAGGGTAACTATGCCTGAAACGTCACGAGCTGAAATGGATGACAAAATTACCGAGTGGTACAGGACGGTAAACAAAAAGATCGGGGCAGTGAAAGATCTGTCTAAGTATCTGGGGCCATACCCGATAGACATTGATGATTTCTATGGCCAACAGATGAATGAGTACGTTACCACGGATTCTATTAGACACTTTGTTGCGGGCAGCGGCGAGAGAAACCCATTGTTTTGGAACGAAGCCTATGCCAAAAAAAGCAGATGGGGTGGCATAATAGCGCCGCCAATGTTCACAGATTGGATTTGCGCGCCATGGACCGCCAGGAGGGTTGAATCGCCGTCACCTATGCCGTGGGGATTCATAGGGTTGCCTAGTGGGGTCAAGCGCGAGATTCTGCAGCCTATTCGCCCCGGTGACAAATTTAAGGTTCATGAGAAGTGGATGGGGCTTACGGAGAGGCAATCGAGAGCAGAGACAAGAAGATTCCGATTGTTCTTCAACACCGACCAGAGAACGTACATAAACCAGACCGGACAACCGGTGGCTATCGTAGAAGGCACGTGGGTGATACTCGCCACCTATGAAGCTCCCTCCGAAGCCAAAGAACCACTATTCGCCGGTGGTGTTAGGAAGAGGCATAAGCAGACTGATAAAGAGCGAGATGCCGTTACGCATGGCTATGATACGGAAACAAGACGGGGGGCCAACACACTATTCTGGGAGGATGTAAACGTTGGAGAAGAACTCAAGCCGCTTGTTGCCGGTCCGATTTCCAGCTGGGATGTGGCTGCATTCTTTGTGGGAGCTCCCGGTCGCACCATAGCCTTTGACATGGAATGGGAGAGAATAAAGTCGGACTTTAAATTTGCCTGGCTGAACCCTGAAGTTAACGCATGGTTTTGTGGCGGAGAGGGGCATTTGCATGATGGGGCCTCGATCACGCCACTGGTTACAGGTGGCTATGCATTCACTTTGGGAGGCCACGTGGAATGGCTGATTAGCCGTATGATATGCAATTGGATGGGTGATGATGGTTTCTTAAAGAGGTGTCAGGTTCAATTTCGTGCCGCACCCATTCGGGGTGATGTTATTACGGTGAAAGGCAAGGTGATAGGCAAGTCAATCGAAGGTGGGGAGCACGTAGTAGAGCTTGAAGTAAGCGGTTCAAATCAGGATGCCCTGACGCTCGTCCCCGGTACAGCTACGGTGAGACTACTAACGAAAAGTGAGGCCAAGACTAAATCGAAGTAAACGCAAGGTAGATTCGCACGGACTGCCTTAGACTTGTTATAAGCAGTTGATTTAGGCCGTTTTTGAACGCGCAGGCGTGCCTTGTCCAAGGAAAATATATGGATAGGCACGTCTGCTTTTTTGTTTGTCGCAGATATCTGTTAACCTGATTTGCCTTGCTTATGGTCGAGCAAGGCTCTGCTCTCTCCATATTCTGAGGTATTGATTTGCCAATTCCGACGGTATATAATCCCAACCGAGCAACTTCTGATCAATTGAGCTCAGTGGCTAGGAAATCGTGGTCATAATATTCACCGATGCTGTTTAAAATGCTTATCAGTTTGGGAAAACAGTAGGCTATCGCGGTTAGTGTCTGAGAAGGAGGGGGTGATACATGACTACCTGATAGTAGAAGTTGTGCGGCATCTAGAGAATATGTAGGAGGAGAGCTTTTTGATGAAGAGAATTGTGTTAAGCTTGATACTGGCTTTGTTGGTGGTCGGTATGATGATTACGGGTTGTGCTAAAGCAGTCCCGACCACAGCTCCAACTGCCGCGCCGCCCAAGACGCTAGATATTGGTATTGTCACTCCGCTAACCGGGCCGGCGGCCAGCCTAGGCACAAATATGCAAAACGCGATCTTACTTGCTATAGATGACCAGAACAATCAGGGCGGAGTTACTATCGGAGGACAAAGATATACGTTAAACGGCTTAGTTCTTGATAGTAAACTGGATCTGGTCGTTGCCAAGTCGGTTTCCGAGGAGTTGATATTCAACAAAGGGGTGAAAGTTATTGCTGGGACTTTCCAGTTCGATGCTATAGGTGCCCAATCAGTGACGGAAAAGAACAAGGTCATACTATTTTCGATTAACGCTGCTCCGGGGTTATGTACTCCGCAGAAGCCATACACTTTCTTTCCCGCAGGAGCCAGTCCGCTACCAATGTATGTGCCCGGAGCTGCGTATATACAGAAATTCTACCCCAACGCAAAGAGCGTTCTCACCATGACAACAGATTTGCCGAGCCTATCGGTGTGGGTGGATGCCGCCAAAAAAGTATGCCCGATGTATGGGTTGAATTGGATCGGTTATGAGAAGTTTCCAATAACCATAAATGACTTCATGCCCGTGATTTCGCGGGCTTTAGCGCAAAAACCGGACATTATAGACATTGGTGGTACCGGAGGTGATATGGGTGGTACAGCCTGTCTTTTGCTCAAGCAACTGCGTGAGGCTGGCTTCAATGGCGTTATTTGGTGTCCCACTGTTCCGCCTCCGTCTGTGATGATGGAGATAGTACCTGAGAAGTCCAGGACTGGGATCATTACCGGGGACGTGGTCGTCTCCAGCCCTATCGTAAGCCAAGCTTTCAAGGATATGGTCGATCGTTACGAAAAGAAATTCAATGTGCCTCCGCTTGACATCGTCGGAGAGATGTACAATGGAGTAAAGCCCTTCTTCGAGTTCCTCAACGGTCAGGCTACTGTTGACAGCACGGCATGGATGGAAGGTCTAGCAAAGTTGCACTGGCAGGGCTATTTTGGACATGAAGCTTACTGGGTGGGAAAGCCTATTTACGGAATCGATAGACTTGCCTTGAGGCCTTTCTATGTCTCGGAATGGACAAATGGGCAGATAGATACCAAATGGGAAGCTCCTATCCCCTGGGATCTTTTTGTGGCAAAGTAGCTGGTGTGCTGCTGTAAAATCCGGAGGGGCGGGACACAGCATCCCGCCTCTCTATATGTTGCACTTCTCGATCTCGACAAATGTCGAAGATCTGTGAAATGGCGTGGTATCTCAGTCGGTCGAGTCTGAGGCGATACTTGCCAGTCGAGTCCAATGTTGACAAACCACTACTGTGTTGATATGATTTCTGCTTCGTGGCTCCATATCCTTTCAACGCCTCATATAATGCGGGAAAACGATAGGTTCTGAATGTTTGCAGTGTATATAAAGACAAAAGAAGAAGGAGCATCATCATGAATCCAGTAGAAGTACCGAAGAAGTGGGATTACGAGGCGGATATAGTTGTGGTGGGCGCGGGGACAGCCGGGCTGCCGGCAGCCATAGAAGCTAAGGATGCAGGAGCTAAGGTGATCCTGCTGGAGATATTGCCGCATTGTGCGCCCAGCCTGGGACTTATAAATGTGGGCCCGGCCTTCGCCGGGACCGACGTGCAGAAAGAATTGGGCATCGAAGACTCGCCTGAAGAGTACTATAAAGACGGAGTAGAGCTGGCGAAGGGCGATCCCGAAATGTGGAGATCCTTCGCCGACAATCAGCTGGAAACATATTACTGGTGTCAGAAAATAGGCATGAACTTCGGAAAAGAGCTGATGACACCCGCAGCACATAGAAGAAAAAGAGGTATCTGGAAGAAGGGTGCTGATATGGTCCGCATCCTGGAAAAGACGTGCAAGGAAAAAGGCGTCGATCTCAGGTTTTCACATAGAGCCACCAGGCTAATTACCGACCCTACGACCGGCAGAGTCATCGGAGTCAAAGTAAAAGTAAAGGACAAGGAAGAGCAGAATTTTAAAGCCAAGAAGGCGGTCATTCTGGCTACAGGCAGCTTTGGCCGGAACCGTGACATGGTTGAAGAGTATGGTCCCTATTTCATTGACTGGCTTCCCACCATGTGTCATGGACACCTTGGAGACGGACTCAAGATGTCACTGGATGTGGGCGCAGCCACCAGAGACCTCGGCCGTGCCGTCTCAGGTTCTTTCGCCGTTGATATCGAGTCAAAGTCCGGCATTATGGACTTTGTCGGCTATTCCGGAGGTCTGTTCGTAAACAAGAACGGTAAAAGATTCGTGGATGAATCATGCCGGGAGAGGTTCTATGGCTTGAACACAGAAGAAGGTATGAAGCAGCCCGACCACATCTGGTTCGGCATAATAGACGAGAACATCAATAAAACATCTTTGCTCCATAATATGATGCACAAAGCAAAGCCAGTTCAAGCTAACACACTTGAAGAGTTGGCCAAGAAATTGGGTATAGACTCGGCCGGATTAAAGCAGACGGTGGACAAATACAATAAGGATCTTGAAACGGTGGGCTACGACACCGTATTTGACAGGAGAAGTCTGCATAGCCGCGAAGGAACCCCAATAAAGATAGAGAAACCTCCCTTCTATGGATACAGGTGCACGGGTGCCACATCTTCCTTTAAAGGTGGAGTAAAGATCAACGGCAAAGGTCAGGTGGTAAATCAATACGGTGAGGTAATACCTCACCTTTACGCTGCCGGTGAAGTAACCGGTGGTCTGTGGGGTCATGATGGTACCTACCTGCCAAACACCATGGTATCGGCAGGCATGACCTACGGACGCATAGCTGCAAAAAATGCAGTTAAAGAGTCATCTTTGTGATTTCTCTGTAGCCAGAAATCCGCATAGGGCTACCTCATTATTGGGAACAGAGATCAGGCTGACCTATCTGTATATGAATGGGTTGGGGACATAGATATCCCAATTAGTTGGTATGCAGATGGCAGATGATGATTTGTTCGTGGTGTTCGACTGGCTAGTGGCTCAAGTAGAATTGTGTGTGAACAAAGGAGGTTAATATGTCACCGAGGTCAGAAGCTGAGTTTGACAATATCATCGATGAATGGGTGGATAAGGTAAATAAGAATAAGGGAAGCATAAGAGAATGCTATAAGAAGCTGGGACCGTATCCGATAGATACACTTAATTTCATGGGCCAGCAAATGAATGAATGGGTCACGACGGATGCGATCAGGCACTACGCTGCTACTCTGGGCGACAGGAATCCGTTGTGGTGGAACGAGGAATATGCCAAGAAGACGAGATGGGGTGGCATTATAGCGCCAGCAACCTTTATAGACTATATTTGTCCTCCTTATACAGCCAGAAAAGTTGGGTCACCGGTTGAGTACACGTTTCCGGGAATGGTCGGGGGATGCAAGCGCGAGTGGTTTCAAGTAATGAGACCGGGAGATAGGATCAAGGTTATAGCCGAGTGGCTTGGTCTTCAGGAAAGACCAACAAAACAAGATCCTAAGCGCTTCCGGCTGTTTATTAATACAGACCAGTACAGATACATGAACCAGAAGGACGAGACTGTAGCGGTAGTAGATAGCCGGTTCATGATACTGGCAACCTATGCCAATCCTGCCGAAGCTACGCAACCACTGTTCGCAGGCGGAGGTAGAAAGAGGCACAAACTGACTGACGAAGAGCGAGATGCTATTACTCGCGGATATGAGACGGAAACGAGACGGGACGGTGACACGTTGTTCTGGGAGGACGTCAATGTCGGGGATGAGATCAAGCCACTGGTCGCCGGTCCACTTTCTGCTTGGGATACGGCATCCTTTTTGGTGGCGATTCCTGGTTTCTCTGTGGCCTTTGATATGGAGTGGGAGAGAATAAAATTGGATCCTGCCGGTGCCTGGCTGGATCCTGAAGTTAACGCATGGAAACGTGGAGCGGAAGCGCACTTTCGGGATGGGGGTGGTCACACAGATATGGTTTCAGGCGGCTACGCATTCGGTTTTGGGGGCCAGCTGGAGGGGCTCGTATGCCGTGCGCTGTACAATTGGATGGGGGATGCCGGCTTTTTGAAAAAGATAGATTCTCAATATCGTGTTCTAGTCATACACGGTGATGTCCTTAATGTGAAGGGTAAAGTAACAAACAAATCTGTCCAGGGCAATGAACATCTGGTAGATTTGGAGGTCCGTTGCGAAAACCAGGACGGCATGGTCCTGGTACCAGCAAAAGCTACAGTGCAGCTTTTGTCACGAACAAAATCTTAGGTATAGACTTCAGTTTAGAGATGGCCTGCTAAATATTAAAGGAGAGACAGATTTCGCAATCTACTGTCTCTCCTTTATATTGCCGGGTGGGAGATAACCTCGCCCATCGTTTAGTACCGGTCAGTGAAACTAAGTAAGGTTGCCGAATTCTACGATATAATCCTAACCTCAGGTTTCCAGCCTTTGGCGAGGAATCGGTACCCATTGTCCGTTACCAGGATGGGACCGCCTATAGTGGTTCCCCTCTTGAAGTCCGGACCGATGACCGGCGGCTCAAACCCGATAACCATGTTCGGTTGTATGACACGGTCGAGCTTAGGTTTGTATTCAGGCTGCCCTATGAAAGTGCTGAATGGCTCCTCAATGGCAAGACCAAGGCCATGGAAGTTAGGAGTCCTTTGCCGGTAGCCTGCCTTTTCCACCACGGGTTTGAATGCTTCGTGCAACTGTCCCACGGTTATTCCGGGCTTCAGAATCTTGAGGGCGTCGTTGCATGACTCAGCGGAAACCTTATAGATATCTGCCCACTCCTTGCTAGGTTGCCCTATTGAAAAAGGCTGGTTGAATTGGGCGATATATCCCATGAAGTTGGCGTCGAACTCGGTATGTATCTGGTCACCTTCCTCAAGCACTTTGGTCGAGGCTGACCAAAACATGCCGCTCAGACTACCGTGAATTAATTCTTTGCCGATATGAAAGAGAATCATGGGGCTGATATCGCAGCCTTCTCGGAACAGAGTATCCATGAATTTGGATCTTACCTCATAGTCCTTGACACCGGGTTTGGCGGTATCAACCACTGACTGCATCGCCTTCATTCCGGCTTCGCAGCCGAGTTCCAGACACTTTATTTCGGCTGGACTCTTGATGATTCGTGCCTGTGTAATTATGTCGGTGGCGTCTACGAACTTGGCCCCGGGCAGGTTTTTGGCCAGGTTGACATAAGTAGTATAGGGAAATCCGGCTTCGCCGTTGTACTCCGATAGTTCCACCATGCCGAAAGTGCCCTTTTCCAGTTTCAGCTCTTTTATTCTCTCTGTCATTACCTTGGAGTAGTTAGGGTGGGCGGTCCGGTTGTCGGCTACCCAAGGTGTGGGGAATCCTCCAATAAATGAGAGGAGAGTGGGGTCACCTTTGAGGGGAAGGATCATATAACCTTCAGCGTGAAAATTACACAGGTATCTTAGGCTGGCGTTCAAATGGCGATAACGGCCGGAAGACCCCCAGACAATCAGGGCGTCAATCTTTCTCTTTTCCATCTCCTGGCGGGCGTTATTCCAGCGCCGGTCTCGCTCTGCAGGTGACAAGATAGACATTTTCTCTTGCATCGACAAAATAGGCATTCTGTAATCCTCCTTTTATTGTAAGCAAAAATCTAGTCCGTGTTGGGTTTCGTTGCGGTTATCTGCAATACTGGTTCCTAGCTGCCACCTCCTTTGCTCTTATTCGCAGTCTCGGGCGATTAGTTACTCAGCGGATGATTGAGGGGATCAGTGGTCGAGATTGACATGGTATTTCCCATGAGCTATTATTCGAGCGCGCGTTGGGAAATTGTATTCAGATTGTTTCAAGTTGTCAAGTAAGTCGAGTTGGCATACTAGACTGTACGATTGACCTAGCATCTTCACCACCCAGAGGTTTTGGCATTTGGGAGTTTGATTTTCTAGACAATTGCGCCAAACATGCCATTACGATGGAGGGTGCAAGATGTAGCAATGCTTTTGTTGGTTAGAGATGAGGTTCATCATCACAAAACATCATTGGGATGGATTATTCGGATTTGAGAACTATTGGGTAGGAAAGCCGCTGTACGGAATCGATCGGTTCCTTTTAGGTCCGACGCTAGTTCAAGAGTATGTCGATGGCAAGCTGGAGCCAAAGTGGGTGGCTCCTCTTCCGTATGACTTAGTGATTGAAAAATAGAAGTTTAGCACGTGTTGGGAGAGATGAGGAGGCTTTGTCTCTCCTGACATTGCTCAAGCAGGAGGTTTCCATGAAGATGACTGGTCCGGCAATGGTTGTTCTCGAGGCGAAACCCGAACCTTTGCAGATAGACCTTCAGAGGCTGGCCGTTGTTGTCATAGACATGCAAAATACTTTTGTTAGCAAGGGCGGATTACTGAACATGGTTGGGGCCGATATCTCGGGTATGCCTAAAGTGGTTGCTGCTGTTAACAAGGTGACAAATACGGCGCGGGGTCGTGGTGCGAAGGTCATATATGTCGTGCATCACCATTCCCCAGATATGCGTGAGGCAGGCGGACCGAACTCAGGCTACTGGTATAACGCAGTCCTCCGTGCTTATCGCGACCATCCCGAATGGAAAGATAAATGCACAATTGCGGGCACATGGGGTGGTGAGCTTGCCGATGGACTGGAAGTCAAGAAAGAGGACATCGTTGTTGTTAAGCCGAGGTATAGCGCTTTTTATGGAACCGACCTTGATGGCATTCTTAGAACACTTAACATCAAGTATTTAGCCTTTGCTGGAGTGGCCACCAATATGTGTGTCGAGGCGGCAATGAGAGATGCCAGCAATCTTGACTACTTCTCTGTTCTCATTTCTGATGCCACAGCGCCGGGAGGCCCACCGTTTCTCATGGAGGCAACGATCCATAACGTTACGATGTGCCTTGGTTGGCTAACGACCAGCGCGAACTTTGTCAAAGCCCTAAAGAGGTAAGACAGGCGACTGCTACGTTCGGATCTTTTTTCTATTGGCTAATCAACGCTAAACCCTTCGGGTGGTTTACCGTTCTCATCCCAACCCCTCAGGTGATAGTATTCGCTTAGCATGTAGCCAAGCTCATCCTCGGTAACAAGATTACCATTGATGGGCTCCTGCAACAAACGTAGCGGAAGCCTATCGTCTTCTTTTTGCCATCCCTCTTTAATGTTTATCAAATGCCTTAGAGTAGTTATGTTATTGGAAACTTGTCTTAGCTCCGGCTCATTAAATCTTAAACCGGTTGTAGCACTGATAAGCTTGATCAATTCTGGCCAACCGATTAGGTCTCTAAAGAACCGACAAAGAATCATGGTATCCATAATTGTGAGTCGGTCTTCGTAACCGATGTACGATTCAGCTTTTCCTTGTATAGCGGATGGCTCTACGACGCCGCGCAGTTCAAAGATATAGAATGTGGCTGGAAGGTGACAGGCTCCACGTGGTGATGTGCTGTAACCTAGTGACATACCCTTGAGCACGCGGGGGTCGTATCCAGACGGCTCCAACCCTTTGACATGAATGGCTAGATCTTTAGCGTTGAGAACTTCACTCGCCATATTGATACCTTGCGCCAGAGTGTCACCCAATCCTTCGCGGCGGCATATTTTATATAACAGTTCCGCTGCGTGGTCAGGATTACCATAATCTATCTTTTCAGAAAGCCTACCCCTCTTGGACAACTCCATGCATAGAGCCACTAAATTGCCAGCACTTATGGTATCTATTCCGAGCTTGTCGCAAATGTCATTCAGGTACATGATTTCCGCCAGATCAACGATTTTGCACAGACCTCCGAAACTATAAATAGTCTCGTACTCAGGTCCTTCAATGGTCAACCCCTTGTGTCTTCCGTGGATTACTTTGGCTAGTTTCCCACAAGCCAGAAAACAGCGCGTGCAAGCTGTTGCCTTCACCTCGAATTCGGTTTGCATAGTATCCGCCGATATTCGTTCCCATCCGGGAAGTGTTCCCGCTGACCAGTATTCGGTAGGGAAGGCGCCAGCCAAATTAGTGGTGGCCACAAGCATAGGCGTCCCAAATTTCCGATACCTTTGTGCTGTAGGGTCTTTTTTCCCTCGCTCTATGATGTCGCCGGCCAAATTGTCCAGTAGCTTCGGATAGGCAAGTTCAGGCTCTATTCTTCCGTGGAAAACCATGGCTTTTAGTTTCTTGGAGCCCATTACTGCGCCCATGCCAGTTCGGCCAGCATTGCGCCAACGATTGTTCACAATGCACGCAAATCTAACCAGATTCTCGCCGGCCGGGCCTATCACTAATGCCTGGGCCCCCGGAGTATTAACTTTGCTTAGACATTTCTCCTCGGTTTCGTAAGTGGAACTTCCCCACAAATCAAGAGCATCCCAGAATTTGACTCCTTCGGATGCGACTTCTAAGAACACAGGCGATAGGGAAGCTCCGTGTATGACAAAAGCGTCGTAGCCGGTCTTTTTCATTTGTGGAGCAATATGACCACCGGCATAGGAGTCTGCAAAGAAATTGGTTTGAGGTGATTTGCTGTAGACTCCGTATCTGCTGGCCCCGGGCATTTTTGTTGCTGTAGCTGGACCTGTGGCAAAAATGAGTACGTTTTCCGAGGATAAAGGATCCACGCCGTTTTTAAGGTTTTTCCATAGGAGGTAGGAACCCAGGCCCCGCCCGCCCAGCCAGGAGGATAGCGTGCTGTCCTCTAGCGCTTCCACCCATTGAGTTTGACCGGTCAAATCAACGTGTAGTATTCTATTAAAGAACCCTTTGATCTCTGGCTCCTTTTGTTATATGAACGCCGCGGGTATGGTTTCGAAGAACTTTCCTGGGCCAGTCATATCATACAGAAGGTTACTTATGTAGCTGTAATGGCCTTTGTGGCGTGCTTGGATGCAAACATTTCGGCCGATTTGAAAGAACTACGTACGAAAGGGCCTGACGCTACATATCTGAAACCCATTCTGTTGCCTAGTCTCTCATGTTCTTCGAACTCGTCGGGAGTTACATATCTTACCACCGGGTAGTGTTTCCGCGATGGTGCCATATATTGCCCAATGGTCAGGAAATCACACTCCGCTGTCCGGAGTTGTTCCATTACATTTTCTATCTCGTCTCGATTTTCTCCTAACCCTAGCATTAAGCCCGATTTAGTTAATATTTGGCTATTCAGAGATTTGACTGTCCGCAAGACTTTTAATGACCGACGGTATTCGGCTTTTGGACGTATCAGAGGATATAAACGCGGCACAGTCTCCACATTATGATTGATAACTTCCGGGAAATTGTTTGTGATGATCTCGACTGCCTCGATGGAACCCTGAAAGTCAGGTATAAGAACCTCAATAGTGCTCTTAGGATTCATTTGCTCTTATGGCCCTTATTGTTTCGGCAAAATGTGCGGCGCCCCCATTGGGAAGGTCATCCCTCGTAACTGAAGTAATGACGACATGGTTCAGTTCCAGTTTGTTGACAGCCAAAGCAATGTTCCATGGTTCTTTGGGGTCAAGGGGAACTCCCACCCCTTTGGTAATTGCGCAAAAACTGCAATTGCGAGTACAAACATTTCCCATAATGAGGAATGCTGCAATCTGATGCGAAAAACAATCTCCCAGGTTAGGGCAAATGGCACTCTGGCAAACGGTATGAAGCGATAACCACTTAATTAAAGCGTTCATCTCATCCATAACGGATTTTGAAGGGGCTTTCACTATCATCCACGCTGGATATTCAGCTGGCATAACGCCACACGTTCTCCACCGATTCTTGTCTCACTGTCATATCAAAAACCTGGGCTAACTGCTCGGTGATGCAAGAAGTTATCTCATCTAAAGCTATGTTGTTTGACAGTAGCCGCGACATCGAGGTAGTCTGCCTGTCGATAATGCCGCACGGAGTAATATAGGTAAAGTACTTCAAGTCGGTATTAACATTTAAGGCGAATCCATGCATACTTATCCCGTGGACGAGTTGAATTCCAACGGCGCAGATTTTTTCTTGTCCTACCCAGACACCCGGATACTTGGGATGATGGTATGCCGTAATCGAGAAAGCGGTGAGGGATCTTATGATCACCTCCTCCAGGTTGCGGACATATTGAGTTGGCCCCATCTTCTTAAGCTGGAGATCGATGATTGGATAGCCTACTAGCTGCCCTGGGCCATGGTAGGTTATGTGTCCTCCACGGTTGACATGGAAGACAGGTATTCTTTCCTGAGCAAGCAGGTGTTTGGGGACGGTAATGCCTTCTTCGTTTCCCGACACGCCGATTGTCAATACCGAGGGATGCTGAAGAAGCAGGACGGTGTCTGGAATTTCACCAGCACTGCGGGCTGACACCAGTCTGTTCTGCAGGTGCAGAGCTTTCTCATAATCAACCATGCCCAGATTGTATACTTTGCATAATGTTTTTGTCGTAATCATTATTCGCTCAGCCTGTCAGATATGTATGGCCTTACCCTTGACATTGAGGGCAGCTTCCATAATTACTTCCGATAGGGTGGGGTGGGCATGGATGGTGGAGGCAATGTCTTCGAAAGTCGCTTCCAATTTCATTCCGAGACAGACTTCAGCAATCAATTCTGTGGCATGGGGGCCGATTATTTGAGCGCCCAGAATTTCTCCGTATCTGGCATCCACTATGATCTTAGCTAGGCCGGCTGTCTCGTTTTCTATCACGGCTTTGCCGCTGCCGGTAAATGGGAATCGGCCAACCTTGATATCTTTATGCTTGTCTTCGGCTAGAGTTTCAGTTAGCCCGACGGCGGCTACTTCAGGGGAGGTATAAACGCAGCGGGGGATGACGTGATAGTCCATCTTCTTCTCCGCACCCATTATGTTCTCGGCTGCATATCTACCCTCTTCCATTGCTTTATGAGCCAGCATAAAGCCTCCGGTTACATCACCTATCGCATATATGTTCGAGATGCTGGTACGCAAGTATTCATTGACAACAAGCCTGCCTTCGTCCATGGCAAGCCCCAGCTTGTTTACTCCAAGGTCACCGATATAGGGTTGCCTTCCTACGGCGATCAGCACCTTGTCCGCTGCTATTTCCTGTTTGCTACCATCTTTGAGAGTAGAAGAAACCTTGGTGCTCTGCCTTTCAGTCACAATATTATTGACTGTAGCATCAGTGAAAATTTCAATACCGTCCTTTTTAAATATATCATGGAGTATACGGGCGATTTCCCTATCCTCCGCAGGTAATATTTGAGGCATCATCTCGATAATGGTCACCTTGCATCCCATCTTGTGCATAATCTGAGCAAACTCGAGTCCAATCACCCCTCCGCCGATGATGGCCATGCTCTTGGGAATTTGATCCATAGCCAAAGCCTCGTCGCTGTTTATCACTCCAGGTTCATCGATGCCCTTCACGGGAACTGTCGATGGTACGGAGCCGGTGGCAATGATGATACTGTCCGAACTTATTCTAGTCTTTTCTCCTAAAATGCCCACTGTCTTGGAATCAATCAGTTCGCCCGTGCCTTTAATAACGTTTACGTGGTTCTTTCTCATCAGATAGGCGACACCATTTACCAACCGCTTTACTGTGGCCTCCTTGTGTGCTACCACCTCTGTGAAATCAAGGGACGTTTTCTCCGCTGAGATGCCAAAGGTTTTTGAATGCCTGATTCTCTCAAGTAGGTCAGCGGATTGTAGTAATGCTTTAGTGGGGATGCAACCGCGGTTAATGCAAGTCCCCCCGAGAGAATCCTTCTCGATCAGGGTGACTTTTGCACCGAGCTGGGCTGCTGCGATAGCGGCCACATAGCCGCCCGGCCCACCACCGACTACGGTAATATTTTTAGCCATTGTGTAATTCTTAGATCAGAGACCGATAGAAAACTTCAGCATCATTAATGCGGGGTTTTCGATGTAATTCTTCAAGCTGTCTAGGAATTGGGCACCGATAACGCCATCGAGGACACGATGATCAATGGATAGGGTCATTGTCATCATGGGTCGGACAACCACCTGTCCTTCTCGTGCCACCGGCTTGTCCAATATACGACCAACGGCCAGGATGGCGGCCTCTGGGGGTTGGAGAATAGCACTGAACTGGTCTATGCCATACATTCCCAGATTAGAAATAGTGAATGTACTGCCCTTCATTTCTGATATGTTAAGTCTATTTTCTCTAGCCCTCTTTACTAGCTCGGCTCTGGCTTGTGCGATCTCAGCCAATGAACTTCTGTTGGCCTGGCGAATAACTGGTACAACGAGGCCTCCTTCGATAGAAACAACCAATCCTATATCGATTTGACTGAAGAGCTTGACTGACCCGTCAACGTAAGCGCAATTCATCGACGGGTTATCCTCTAACGCTTTGGCTACCATCTTGATGAGCCAATCGGTTATGGTCGAGCGTATGCCGATCTTCTTCTCCATTAGAGGCACCAACTGTTCATTAGTCTTCATCAGCTGCTGCGCTTCAACTTCCACGGTGAGATAGAAATGGGGTGATTGGAAACTCTCCGTCATGCGTCTGGCGATGACTTTGCGCATTGAGGACAACGGCACCACTTGCTCTGCAGCCAACCCCCTTCCTTCATGAATGGCTGGAGTCGTTGCCACCTTGTTTTGCTCAATAGCTTGCAGGACATCTTCTTTAACTATCCTGCCACCCGGCCCGGTTCCCTTAAGGACAGTCACATCTACGCCATGTTCCTGAGCTATCCTCTTGGCTAGTGGAGAAACCCTCATAACTCGGCCCTGTGGGGGTGTTGGGAAGGCTTTAGCGTGTATTTCCTGACGTGTTTCAGTTGCAAACGCTTGAATTCTGGCAGTTTCTGTGGCTGCGGCTGCCAAAATCGCCGATTCAGGTATCTTTTCACCGGGCTGCGCGATATAGCCGATAACGGCTCCTACACATACCTCCTCTCCTTCTTTGGCCATTATCTTGCTCAAGATACCTGATTCCTCTGCTTCGATCTCGAAGGTTACCTTCTCAGTTTCTATTTGTACTATGCCTTCTCCTTTTTGTACCAGGCTTCCCTCGTCCTTAAGCCATTTGACGATTTTGCCGGTGAGCATCGCCTCGTCAAGTTTGGGTAATATTATCGCAGTGGCCATCTCTCGTCTCCTGTAAATTCCGCCTAGTGTACTCTATTGTGATTGGTATCAGTCTACCCGAGTTTAAGCTCGGCAGGGATTTGCATCCCCATTAATTCGAAGGCTTCTTTGACGATGTCATTTTCGTTAGGCAAAACATAATCTTCTAACTTAGGGTTAAAGGGGATGGGTGAATCGAGGGCTGCTACACGTTTGATCGGTGCATCCAAGTAGTCAATGCCCTTTTCGGCGACAACGGCTGCTATTTCCGCGCCAAATCCTCCGGTTTTACAGGCCTCGTGGACAATCATTAATCTGCTTGTTTTCTCAACCGAATTCAATATGGTGTCTTGATCTAGTGGTCTAAGCGTCCGCGGGTCGACTATCTCCAAAGACACGCCATATTTCTCCATAATTTCGGCGGCTTTCAAAGCCAGAAGGAGGCTTTTGGAATAGGCGACGACAGTGATATCCTTACCCTGGCGCTTAACATCGGCTTTCCCCAGAGGTATCAGGTAGTCCTCTTCTGGAACGGGGCCCGATTCATTATAAAGCCCCTTGTGTTCGATGAATATAACCGGATTGCAATCTCTTATGCTCGATTTCAGCAGTCCCTTGGCATCATAAGGCGTGGATGGCATAACCACTATCAGCCCAGGGATATGGGTATATAGTGCTTCTAAAGACTGGGAGTGGTGAAGTCCGGCAGCTTTACCTCCTCCGCCCTGAGTTCGGATTACCAGAGGGACCTCTACCATACCGCCGGTCATGTAACGGAACTTGGCTATCTGATTGAATATTTGGTCCAGGGCGATGAGAGAGAAATCAATGTACATAATTTCGGCCACTGGTCGCATGTCTACCAAAGCAGCTCCCAAGGCGGCACCGGCAATGGCCGATTCAGCTAAGTTTGTATTCCTTATTCTTTCTCGTCCGAATTCCTCCAACAGCCCTTGGGTCACCTTGTAGGCTCCACTGTATTCTGCGATATCTTCACCTAGAAGGAAAACCGCTTTGTCGCGTTTCAGTTCTTCCCTGAGAGCTTCACGTAGCGCTTCTCTGTAAGTCAGATTTCGCATCTATCCTTCCTTGTTCCTATGCTGATGGACAGTAAATATTGTTGAGAGCATCCTGCAGCTTCGGCTCCGGGCTTTCCTTGGCGAACTTGACTGCGTCATCGAGCTCGGCGTTTATACTGCTCCTAATTTTCTCAATTTGTGACCTGGTAATTACCTTTGCCTTTAAGAGGTGGGCTTGAAATCTTTCGATAGGGTCATGCTTTTTCCACTCCTCGACTTCTTCTTTAGTCCTATAGCTGTTACCAGGGTCTCCCATATGGTGCCCATAGTATCTGTAGGTAATAGCGTCGATGAGGGTAGGACCGCCGCCTTTTCTGGCTTTATCTATTGCCTCGCTAGCGATATTGGCAACGGATTCGGCATCATTCCCATCAACGGTTATTCCTGAAATGCCGTAGGCCTTGGCTCTGTCAGATAGTTGCTCAAGTTTGCAGTAGTATGCCACCGGCGTGCTCATACCATACTGGTTATTCTCGACCACAAAGATTACAGGCAAATCCCATATTGCTGCCATGCCGATACCTTCGTGGAAAGCACCGGTACACGTAGCAGCATCGCCTGTGAAGCATACGGTTACTCTGTCGAGATTTCGCAGTTTGCAGCCAAGCGCGACACCACTAGCTATAGGAACACCAGCGCCAACAATGGCAGTAGCTCCAAGGATGTTGAGGTCTGCCGCAACGATGTGCATAGACCCTCCTCTACCTTTGTTATATCCTGTCTCTTTGGCGAAAAGCTCTGCCATCATCTTGTCGAATCTAGCCCCCTTGGCGATGATGTCGCCGTGGCCTCTATGCGTAGTCAAGATGTAGTCATCGTCTCTCAAAAACGCGCAAACAGCAGAAGGAATTGCCTCTTGTCCAATCGAAGAGTGGATGAAGCCAGGCAAGACGCCTTTGCGATATTCCGCGATAGCCCTTTCTTCAAAAGCGCGGATTCTCAGCATTCTGACAAAAATATCTTTTAATCTTTTGTTGTCTATCTTTTCCATGTCCGCTCCTTCGGGTCGTTCAGATGGTCAGGGGGGTGTATGCTATGAACTCCTATATGAACTCATATTCGAACAAATTCTGTCAGATTAGCATTACCTTGTCAATACTAGCGGAAGACTGATGACCTTTGACACGACAGATGCATATTCCTATAATAGCCACATACTCTGGAAATCGGCGGCGGACGTGATCAGTTTTCTTAAGATCCCACGCGAACCACTGAGATTAGTGCTGTCATGCTATCACCATAATAATCTTGCTTAGGAGGAATTATCATGACGGTTGGGACGATGGCGGTTGATTTTGAAGAGAGAGTCAACTATGACAGGTTGCGCCGGGAACGTTTGGCCAAAGCAAAAGAACAACTCAGTGCACATGGCTTGGGTGCCCTCTTGTGTTACGATTTTGATAATATCCGCTATATCACTGGCACCCATGTGGGTGAATGGGCCAGGAACAAAATGCAGCGCTATGTCATTCTGCCCAAGGATTCGGAGCCTCTTCTCTATGATCCGGCTGCTCCAGCAAAACGAAAGAGTGCACCGTGGATAGCTGACCGGGTTTTTCCTGCGGTTGGCTCAATGAGAGGGGCCATTCCGCCCGAGGTGGGCAATGTGGAATCATTAGCTAAGTCTGTCAAGAAGGTACTTTCAGATTACGGGGTAGGTAGTGAATCTCTGGGCGTTGATATTTTGGACCTTCCATTTCTGAGGGCATTAGAAGAAGAGGGTGTGAAGGTCGTGGATGGCCAGCAGGCAATGCTGGATGCCAGAATTATCAAGACTAAAGATGAGATAGAGCTATTAAAGCTTTCGGCCGCCATGGTTGACGCTGCCTACGCAGAGATCGTTAAGAATGTTAGGCCCGGGGTGCGTGAGAATGATCTCGTTGCAATAGCTAACCAGGTGTTGTTCACCCTTGGGTCTGATCTAGTGGAGTGCGTGAACAGCGTTTCCGGACCTCGAGCCCAACCTCATCCCCATACTTTTGGAGACAGGATTATCCGGCCGGGGGACATGGTTTTCTTGGATATTATGCATTCCTTCAACGGATATCGAACCTGTTACTATCGCACCTTTATATGTGGTAAGCCGTCCAAGGCGCAAGTTGAAGCTTACGAAAAAGCTTGGAAATGGTTGAAAGATTCAATAGACGCGGTCAAGCCTGGAGCCACTACGTCCGATGTGGCAAAATCCTGGCCGAAAGCAACAGATTTTGGATTCAAAGACGAACGTGAGGCATTTTTGCTTCAGTTTGGTCACGGTGTTGGTATGAGCATTTGGGAGAAACCGGTCATATCAAGACTCTTTTCGCTCGATAACCCGTTTCCTATTAAGGAAGGAATGACATTTGCTCTTGAGACTTATTGTCAATCTGCTGATGGGAACGGTGCTGCTAGAATCGAAGAGGAGGTTGTAGTCACTAAAGACGGGTGTGAAAGACTGTTCAAATTCCCTTGCGAAGAACTGATCTCTTGCGGACTACCTGGCTCTTTAGCTTATTGAACGACGGAGGTTGGAAAAACCAATTTGGGGCCACTTGAGAACATCTATTAATACAAAGAGAGGAGGGGACGGACTTCCGGAATAGTTCATTGCACGGCTCAGATTGCTATTTGGACAAAGTGTAGGCAATATGTAAATCAGGAGGGAATATGAGTAAGAAAGTCGGATTTATTGGTTTGGGAACCATGGGACAACCAATGGTGGGGCGCCTGTTGGAGGCGGGCTTTTCCGTTGCGGCATGGAACCGAACAAAGGCAAAAACAGAGGAGATAGCCAAAAAGGGTGCCAAGATTGCTGCTTCTCCGAAAGAAGTGGCTGCTCAATCAGACGTAACCATCACCATGATTTCAGATGGCCCTGCTTTGAAAGACGTGACGCTGACTGCCAACGGAGTCCTTGCCGGAGCCAAGTCAGGAAGTATTCTGATTGACATGAGCACGGTTGATCCCGATAGTTCCGGCGAAGTGGCCAAAGCAGCGGCGGCGAAAGGAGTGAAAATGCTCCGAGCGCCGGTGTCGGGGAGCACCGTGCTGGCCGCTGGTGGTAAGCTGACCATTTTTGTCTCCGGAGATAAGCAAGCCTACGATAGTTGCCAAGACGTCTTCGGTGCCATGGGACAGAAAATGTTTCATGTTGGGACCGGCGACGAAGCACGTTATCTGAAGCTTGTTTTGAATATGATGGTCGGCACAACATTACAGATGCTAGCTGAAGCAGTAACATTTGGAGAGAAGGCAGGTCTACAGTGGGAGCAGTTGTTGGAGATTATCGCCAACAGCGTAGTGGCCTCGCCGCTTGTTAGCTACAAGGTAGGACCACTGGCAAAACGAAGTTTTGCCCCCGCCTTCACGGCATCCATGATGGCGAAGGACTTTGACCTGGCACTGGCCGCCGGCCAAAAGGTGGGAGCGCCGATGCCTACTATTGCCCTGGTACGTCAATTTCTTGGCATGCTTCAGGCTACAGGTAGAGGCAACCTGGATTTTTCGGCACTTGTTATGCTAATGGAGGAAACGGCTGGCATAAAGCACTAGGAATTACAGCTAGTGAGATTTTAAAAAGGAGGACATATCGAGATGGCAGCAAAAAAAGCAACACTAAGGCGGATGAAGGAGATCAAGTCAATTAGCCCGCCAAAACACACTCATACGGATTCTTTTGTTTTGGTGAATCCGGCTACGGTTGGATGTAAGAACATCGAGTTCTTCCTTACCGAGATTCGTCCGGGAGGGGAAGCTGAAGAGGACATCCATCCGATTTCTGAGCATGCCTACTTCATAATTTCCGGCAGAGGTCAGGCCGTGGTCGAGGGTGAGAAATTTACCGTGGAGCCCGGTGATTGTCTTTATATCACCCCAGGAGCCAAACACGGCATTAAGCCAATAGGAACGGAGACGCTCAGGTTTGCAGTCTGGATGACTCCACCGCGACAATTATAAAAAACGTTTCCAGGGAGTACAGCTCATCTCAAGAGTTGTCTCGATTTGTAGACGGAACAGGGCACGTGCTAGCGCGGGTTCCTGTTAATCGATTTTACTTAAAACAGGCTGAATTAACGGCTTTAAGTGGGCGTTAAGTGCAGCTTGCATTTAAATTGGTTTGTGCCGTCGTCGGGAAACCCGTCTGGACTATTGTAAGTATATCCAAGTGCGCTTATTCGCTGTTTAATCGTGTATGCTCAACAGCGAGGGTTGCTGTTACACACTAATGTGGCAAGAATATCGACAGAAAAAGAAGTTGCTCAATAATTGAGCACGAAGAGGGCTTGAGATGTCAACGATTCTTATAAAGAAAGGTTATCTGCTAGACCCCGATCTGCCATTTGAGCAAAACGATATCCTGATTAAAGGTGATCTCCTCAGCCAGGTAGCAAACCGGATAGATTTTGACGCCGACATTATCATTGACGCCTCAGATAAGGTTATTATTCCCGGCCTGATAAGCGCCAATTCACATGCGTTTGCCACGCCGGCGAGAGGTTTAGTGGATCGAATTCCCACCGAACCCTGGCTACTCTACTCCCAGAGAGATGCCTTAGGATTGATTTATTCCCATCGTGATAGCAAAGCTAGTCTTCGAGACCTTTATGTGTGGTGCGCCATTACGGCGATTGAATTGCTTAAGACTGGCACCACCTCAATTATTGATATGGGGCCGACACTGGTTAACCCTGCAGCTTTTGATGAGCAGGTCGATACAGTCGTAAATGCGTTCATTGACACTGGAATCAGAGCGGTTGTGGCTCCTATGTACTGGGACCTGCCCTTTTCTGAGTTCCTGCCTCTTCACCTTCTCCGTGATTTTACAGCCGAAGATAGGGCTCTGCTAAATGGAATGCCATTACCAAAAGCCAACGACATAATACACGCGTTACGCGATTTCTTGAAGCGATGGCATGGCCGCAATCCGCGGATAGGTTTGGGGCTAGGTCCCAGAGAAGCTGATATATGCTCGCGGGAGCTTATGGAAAAGACGGTAGAAATCGCTTCTGAATTTGACGCCAGTCTGCAGGCCCATTTGCTGGCCATGAAATCCAGGGTGATTGTCGGGGACAAGATGTTCGGCCAGCCGGTCGTCAGTTATCTGAACTCCATAAATTTCCTCGGGCCGCGCACGTCCTTGGCACACGCAATTTGGCTTGATGACAACGATATTGAAATCCTGGCAGAATCTAATTCTAGTGTGGTACATAGCCCTATAAGCAACGTAAAGTTAGGCGAAGGTGTAGCCCCGGTTCAGGCCATGAGAGATCGTGGGTTGAATGTGGCCCTGGGTGTCGACTCATGTGGACGCAATGACTCACTGAACTCGTTCGAGGCTATGAAGTATGCGTCAATCATCCATATGTTGAACGAAAAGCCTTCGAAATGGGTCGGTGCCCAGGACGTCTTTGCCATGTGCTTGAGTGGAGGAGCTAAGGTCATGCGGCATAAGGTCGGCTCATTAAAACCTGGGCATTTGGCTGATATCGTGATCTTGGGGACAGACAAGCTATTTATGATGCCGAAGGAATATTTCATAAACCAACTAGTCTACAGTGAGCTGGGCACTTCAGTGGATACTGTCATAGCAGGTGGCCAGGTTGTAGTGGAGAACAAGATCGTTAAAACAGTCGACGAAAGGGAGTTGTATGCCGAAGGCAGAGAGAGCATTAAGAGGATATATTCGAATGTAAACTCATTGAAGAAGAACTTTGCCCCGATGGGAGATTTGTTAGACAGATTGCATAGGGCGGTAGTGGAGCATGACCTTCCTTTCAGCCGGCTGATAGAGAGATGATAGATTCATGGTCTGACCATGCCGGCTTTGCCGGTTCAATAGGGTAACGAATCGCCCGATTTGACATAATGTTACGAGACCGAACGCCAAAACCGCCGGAACATATTATTTTCGTTGGCCATCAGAAATCAGGCCAGACAAGTAGCTAAAGGGGGTATTTATGGGCATATTGGATCAATTCAAGCTGGATGGAAAGGTAGCTCTGGTTACCGGCTGTAAACGCGGAATTGGTAAGGCTTTGGCGCTGGGCATTGCTGAAGCTGGGGCTGATATTATCGGGGTCAGCCGAACTCTGGAGGATTCGGGCAGCGAGATAGAGCGGGAGGTCAAGGCTCTAGGACGGAAGTTTGTCGGATATCGATGTGATTTCGCTGACCGTCAAGCACTTTACCGTTTTATCTCCAAGGTCAAGAGCGATAATCCCGTCATAGATATTCTGTTTAGCAACCACGGTGTGTCACTGTTTGCCGAAATCGCGGACTACCCAGATGATTATTGGGATAAGATAATGGAAGTCAATCTTAATTCCCACTTTATTCTCAGCCGCGATATCGGTAGAGATATGCTGGCCAGAGGTTACGGCAAGATAATTTTCACCGCCTCTGTCATGACTTTTATTGGCGCCACGAAGTCTTCTGCCTATGCCGCCAGCAAGGGTGGTATCGGTCAGTTGACGAAGACGCTGGCGAATGTATGGGGTGGTCGTGGCGTTAACGTAAACGCGATTGCTCCGGGTTGGATTAAGACCGAGCTTTCCGGTGGAATCACTAACGATCCTGAAGGTGCCGAAGCACTTGTGGCGGGTATCCCAGCAGGGCGGGTGGGTGTGCCGGATGACCTGAAGGGCGTGGCGGTCTTTCTGGCATCGTCGGCGTCAGATTTTGTTCATGGCAGCATAGTCATCGTGGATGGGGGGCAACTGGCCAGGTAATTCCTTCTTAGCCGGCGTTGCATAATCTGGGAAGAGTGACGGTTGAGAACCCATGAGCCTATCGATATCCCGGGCATTTCTGACCCCCCAGTCGGCGTAGCAATTGTTGAACAGGACGTGAAGTTGTTTAGCCTTTGCGGAAAGTTCGGCTATCTTGGGCAGCCATTCGCCAAGCTCCTGATCACTGTAAAGATATTTGAACCGCTCCACAACCGTTATAGCTTTCCTTTCCCAATTGTTGCTGTTCCGGCCGTGGAAGCGGATTACGGCGATGTCTGACGTCGCCCCGGCAATCGGTGGCACGGAGGACCTAAAGCCCTGTGGTTCATCTACGTTAACGTAGGCTAAGTTGTTGTCTTTGAGAAACCCGAAAGTCTCCTGCCTCCTGTTTTCTTCCAGCCAGGCAGCATTCCGAAACTCGATCGCCAGCCTGAACTGTGGCAGATTGTGTTTGCATTGCAGTATATGCTCTCGAGATGTTCTTCCGGGAAAGAACCATTCGGGGAACTGGAACAAGACAACGCCAAGCTTGCCCGCACTGTCCAGCGGGAGCACGGCCTCGTTGAACCGCTGCCATAATACATTTCTGGTTTCGTCAGCGATGTCACGGTAATATACATAGGTCTTTCCCATCGCTGGCATCAGCCTGCCGATGTCATTGGGAAAGGCTTGGATCTTCGTGGGGTGTTGTGTAAATAGCCTGAACGCCTTGATGTCAAAAGTGAAGTCCTCAGGCGTGCGTTCAACCCAAAGCCTTGAATTTCTCTCGGTTGGCATAGAGTAATACGTGCTGTCAACCTCCACCAAATTAAAATTCCGAGCGTAGTATTGGAGGCGTCTCTCAGGGGTGTTGGCCTCGTTCGGGTAGAAGTTGGCTGCCAGAAGGGTCGGGTCAGTCCATGAGCAGGTGCCAACTAATATCTTTGCCACTAGATATTTTCTCTCTGAAATATACCTGTGTAGCCTTCGCTCACCTTGTTAGTCAGGCGGAAAAAGACCAGCTGGACGATTCTGGCCCCTATATCAATGACAAACCCTTTCTGATTGTAGACGACCATCAGAGATTGTGATCTCCCGGAATAGCCGGCATCCCAAACCGCTGTATGAATATTGACTCCGCATCTCAGGAGGCTTGATCTGGGCATAGCCAGAGCCATGATATCGTTTGGCAGATTCACCACTTCATTGTAGGTCACCAGGTAGCATCCCGCGGTTAGCTTCACAGCACCTTGGGCATCAGCCTCTAACAAGGATATGTCAGCGAGGATCCGGCTGTCGTTAGTTAAACCTAGCTTGCCGGCGGAGGTAAATGAGGCCACTTCCTTTATGGTCAGGTCTATGCCGTTCGGCTGGACCTGCTGTTTGATGTTACGCACGTCTTGTACCAGGGGAGGCGTTGTTTTCATGAGACGAAGGATTTCTTCTCTTGAAAGGACAGCTGACATTTAGGAACCTACTGAATAAAAAATGTTGCTGCTTGAATTGAATGGCTCAAGTATAATAGATAGAAATGTGTGGGACAAGGGCCAACGGTCGTTGGTAGAGACGAGTTTAATTCGATGAAACGTGGGGATCAAGCTGAAAGACAAGGTTTGTTCATACGGGACGCTCGTCCTGATGAGTTGGACGAAATCTCCTTGCTGCTTAAAGCCGCCTATCAGCAGTATGAGAATTCCATTCCACCTGAGGCCTGGCAATCTTATCTAGAAGATATTATGGACGTTCGTAGCCGTCTGGAGGATGCTGAGTTAATAGTGGCTGAGTTGAGCGGTCACCTGGCCGGGGCGGTTACACTATATTTGCAGGTACCCGCATCGTGGGAAAGCGAACACTACTGGCCCAAAGGATGGGGGATCGTGCGATTGCTCGGTGTTCATCCTCGATATCGAGGGCGAGGGGTTGGTCGGGTACTTATGGACGAATGCATTCGCAGGTGTCGTGAGCGTGGCATTAAGACTATCGGGCTGCATACTACAGATATCATGGAAGTTGCCCGCGCAATGTACGAGCGGATGGGCTTCGAGCGTGTGCCGGAATTTGACTTTCATCCGGCTTCACACATAGTCGTAATGGCTTACCGGCTCGATCTATGAATAGATGATCTTCCGTGAACGCCTTGCTTATAGATGAAGCAATCTCTTGGCATTACCAGCAAAAATCAGATCCTTTTCTTTCTCCGTGACATCTGCTGCCTGTATAAACTGTATTAACTCTCTGGTTAGCCTGCCACCGTCCTCCATGTCGTACGGAGCGTCGGTACCGAAGAGAATATGGTCGGCGCCATAGAATTTGTAGGCTAACATGAGGCCGGAGGTGTTGACCGAGTTGGCCGTGTCGACATAGAACATTCGGTAATAATCGATTGGGTGCTTGGTTAAATTATCCTGATGTTTGGCCTTCAGGCGGTATCGGGCATAATCCTGACCGGTGATTATCCTGTGTTCGTGGTAAGGTATCATAGCACCGCAATGGTGGGTGATGAATTTCAGACTGGGATATCGTTCCAGTATGCCTGAGAAGATTAGTCGGGTCATGGCGGCTGAGGTCTCGAAAAGCCAACCGAATTGCTGGTAGATGTTATATTTTGAGCTATCTTCGTCGCGATAATCCGGGATGGCCGGACTCCTGGTAGGGTGTATCCAGATAGGCAGGTCATACTTTACCATTTGCTCGTACAGCGGCATGAATTCAGGTAAGTCTAGAGGCCTGCCGTCCACGGGAGTGAACATCTGCACCCCTCTGAGTTTCAGGTCTTTGATGGCCCTGTCCGCCTCTTTTAGCGCGGCGTCTATATTGTTCATAGGCAGGCAGGCAACCGCCGTGATGAATTCTTTAGGGTGCTTGGCAACCAGTTCCGCCATTTCATCGTTGGCTACTTTTGACAGATAGGCGGCATCCTCGGGATTGGCAATCAGCTCAACCGGCGGTGCCGATAGGGTGAGCACTTGCCGCAATCCTTCATGTTTTTCTATCAGCCGAAGCCTGGTATCCAGATCGAATAGGGCGGGAGTACTGGGGATTACGTTATCCCAGTGTGCGGCGTAGAATCTCTGGTTGGCTCTCTTGAAGAGTTCGTCCTTGTACTTAACCGGCAAAAAGTGGGGGAAAATATCAATTTTCAATCTTTACCTCCTAAGAAGCCTCTGCTTTGACCATAGACCTCAGCCATTTTGGAGCCCACAACATATGACTTCAGTACTTTTGTGGCGTCCCTGGAGGGATTCGAACCCACGACCCGCTGCTTAGAAGGCAGCCGCTCTGTCCACTGAGCTACAGGGACGTGGTTTGAGTGTAGCACAGGAAAATGCTTAGTGGCAAGGGTAGAGGTACTATTGTTTGTGGACCGAACTGGTTTGCTTTTCCCGCAAGCGACGTTATAAGCGCTGCCCTACGGGCATAGACGATAAGCCTTGGTGCTGGCCTCTCTGCCACAGGTTGGACAGTTGGCAGCTACTTTGCTGCTTCCCCAGTCGTACTCTTGTCTTTCTTGGGAGCGCTGTCAGAGGGAGCGCTCTCAGTCGAGCTCTTTCTGTTGTCGGTCGAGTAGAACCCTGAGCCCTTGAAGATTATAGGTACGGAAGAGAAAAGTCGCCTTGCGCCATTTTGACACTTGGGGCAGGTCACTATAGATTCATCACAAAAGCTTTGTTTTAGCTCGAATTTAAGATTACATTTCGGGCATAAATATTGATAGATCGGCATCAATGACCTCCAAGTCAGGAGAGAGGATATTGATCAAAACCTGTATGGTCGGCTACAGATAAATAAATTAGCAGTCTCATTTTCCGACTGCTAATTCTAATACAATGGTTGATATTAGTCAAGTTTTTCGCTGCTTGTTTGCCTGCCTGAGCCTTGTTACTCACCTTTGAAAGACGGCTGTCTCTTGTCCAGAAATGCCCTGACAGCTTCCTCATGGTCTTTCGATTTCATCAGAAGTTCAAATACCGCGCCTTCGTATCGTAACTGGCTTTGAATAGCTGCATCCAGCCCTTGATAAAGCACCTTCTTTGCCATTTGAATAGCCAGCGGGGCCCCCTGAACTATGCTTCTGGCCAGCTCATACGTGGTTTTCTGCAGTTCGGCGGCAGGGACAACATCATTAAGGAGTCCTATCTCTTTAGCCTCTCTGGCGTTGATTGCTTTGCCGGTGAAAATCAGCTCACAAGCCTTGGCTATTCCCACCAGTCGGGTTAATGTGTATGTGGAACCGAATTCGGGAATTACGCCGATTCGGACAAAGGGCAGAGATAGCTGTGTATCTTCTGACGCAATCCGTATATCACACTGCAATGGCAGAGTCACGCCTATGCCGACAGCGTAACCATGTATGGAAGCAATAACAGGCTGGGGCATATTTCTGAGCTGTAGTGATAGCTTTTCCATCCCGCCCATAAGATCAGAAGTCTTTTCGCCCTGTTTCCTTTGCTCTATGTATTTCAGGAACAGGTCTCCCATATCGGCTCCGGCGCAAAAAGCGCGGCCGGCTCCGGAGACAATCAAAGCTCTTATGTCTTTATCTTTCTCTATTTGCGTTAAGGCATCCAGGAGTTCAGCGGCCATCGTCTCGTTAAGTGCGTTAAGCTTATCCGGTCGGTTAAGGGTAAGAGTAGCCACAGCATCGGATTTATCTAGAATTATGGTGGAGTATGCCATGTTTTACCTCCTGTCAATCATCAAAGAATAGACTGTGATTAAATCGCTGTCAAGCTGGTGCAGTTATTCGAAGTGCTGTGCTATACTATTTCGGCGGACAGAGAGAGCAGGGTGGTTTGTTATCCCAGAATCTTTTCTGGATTCATGGGCTCGTAGCTCAGTGGCAGAGCGACCGGCTCATAACCGGTTGGTCGCAGGTTCGAACCCTGCCGAGCCCACGTTTTCTGCTAATTAGGGGGCCCCGAAGAGGAGAGGTAAGATGTGTTTGACCGCTAGATTTAACAAAGGAAAAAGGGAAGCGGAGAATATATGGCGGCGGTCGACTCTCAGGAAGATCACAGACCTCGGAGATGTGGGGTCTCTTGATGTGTTACCGCTGATTGACTGGTATACAAGTGGAGTGGGGTTAATTGGCGAAGCGGGCGTCTCTTACTTTATTACGACTGGCGAGAGCGCAATCCTGTTTGACGTAGGGCTCAACAGAAAGCAAAATGATCCCTCTCCTTTGCTGCGAAATATGAACCAGCTGGGGCTGACGATAGACGACTTTGATACTATTTTTATTTCCCATAACCACCCGGACCACGTTGGAGGGAGAAAATGGGCGAGGAAGAAGTCATTCTCGTTGACGGCCCGGCAAATCAACCTGGGGATGAAGAAAGCGTACACGCCGATCACCATGACGTATCCGGGCCTCAATCCGGTCTGTGCGTCAGAACCAACGGTTATGGCGAGAGGCATTGCCACAATCGGCGTCATCGCTAATTATGACTTCTTAGCGGGATGGATGTTAGAACAAGCGCTGGCAATCAATGTGAAAGGGAGGGGCATCGTGCTTATCGTAGGCTGTGGTCATCAGACGTTGCCCAAGATTCTAAGCCGCGCCAGTGATTTGTTATCCGAGCCTCTTTACGGCATCATCGGAGGGCTCCATTATCCGGTAACCGACTCAAGAGTGAAGATAGCCGGAATAAAGGGGCAGAGATTTGTGGGGACAGGCAGGTTGCCATGGAAACCGATTACGATGGACGAAGTGCAGGGAAACATTGCCCTCCTAAGAAGTCGAAATCCGAAGATAGTAGCCGTTTCTGCGCATGACAGTTGTGATGCCACCATAAAGGCGTTCGGCGACGCTTTTCGCGATGTCTACAGACAGATCAAAGTTGGCGAACGAATATCTATAGCGGCTTGAGCTGTGGTCAAAAGTATCCTTCATTTTGCTGAACTGCGACGCTCATTAGATATAGGAGGTTTGTTTGTGAGTTTAGATAATGAGAACACAAACTCTCATAACCGGGGAACATAGCTTTAGCTTGCGCTGGTGCTTGGCTTGAAAAGAAATTGGAATAAGACTATCATCGCAGCCAGAGTATGAGCGAATCTGGCTCATATGAAAGATAAGCAAAATTAAGAAAGGTGGGCTTTCTCCTTGTCCAGAAAATTTGTGATAACAGCGTCAGTGATGGTGGGCTTAATCCTGTTTGCCACATTAATTGCTATGGCACTGGGACCGGCAGTACGTCAAACAAAGCCTCTACCGACGTCTCAGCCACAGCCTTCATCAACCTCTGAACCATCACCAAATCTGTTGCAGTCGTCAACAACATTGTCTCCCGGCGTCCCAACGCCTACCGTGCTGGCCACGGTCAACGTGGAGAATGGCCCTGGCGTTGCCGTGAACCCCGGCACCAACCGCATCTATGTGGCCAATTTTGTCAGCAACAATGTCTCGGTTATTGACGGGGCCACAAACAGCGTGGTGGCCACGGTCAGTATGGGGAATGGACCTGAGAGCGTCGCAGTGAACCCCGGCACCAACCGCATCTACGTGGCCAATTTTGTCAGCAACAATATCTCGGTGATCGACGGGGCCACAAACAGCGTAGTGGACGACGGTGAACGTGGGGAATCGCCCTGATGGTGTCGCAGTGAACCCCAGCACCAACCGCATCTACGTGGCCAACTTGGGCAGCAACAATGTCTCGGTGATCGACGGGGCCACGAACAGCGTGGTGGCCACGGTCAGTGTGGGGAATGGACCTGGTGGCATCGGCAGTGAACCCCGGCACCAACCGCATCTACGTGGCCAACTTGGGTAGTAACAATGTCTCGGTGATCGACGGAGCCACAAACAGCGTGGTGGCCACGGTCAGCGTGGGGAACGGACCTGATAGCGTCGGAGTGGATCCCGATAGCCACCGCATCTATGTGGCCAACCATGACAGCAACAATGTCTCGGTTATCGATGGGGCCACAAACAGGGTGCTGGCTACGGTCAGTGTGGGGAATGGACCTGATGGTGTCGGAGTAAACCCCGACACCCACCGCATCTATGTGGCCAACCATGACAGCAACAATGTCTCGGTTATCGATGGGGCCACAAACAGGGTGCTGGCTACGGTCAGTGTGGGGAATGGACCTGATGGTGTCGGAGTAAACCCCGACACCCACCGCATCTATGTGGCCAACCATGACAGCAACAATGTCTCGGTAATTGAGGATGAGGGGCAAGCACAGATGCCTCCCCAGCAGTAGTCGTCCTCTTTGTTTGGTAAAAGTCACGAAAGCCTGAATTATTACGTTTATTGAAACATAGCAAAACCTTGGATGATTTATTGCAGAGGCCGTGGGTTCGGATGGTGGTTAGTTTACATAATATCTGTTTCTTTTGCACCTTTGAGATCGGATTGAAGGATAGGGCGAGGTGAGGTAGAATGAGGTGGTAGTTGCCCTCAAAACCATAACATAACTGTTGGCGGGATGCATTGGGAGCTGGGCTGGAAAACTCAAGAAGACTTAAGTTCAGCAACATGGGTGTCATTTTGTCGAATCGCAACTTTCATAACCGGAACTGTTTACCTATCATGGATTAGACGATGAATGAAGGGCGAAGATGTTAACATTGAAAAATTTGGGCAAGTATGCAATCGCTTCGATAATCGCATTGATTACTCTAGCAAGTAGCTGCAAAACAGTCTCAGCTCCAGTGCTTTCATCGAAACCACAAACAGAGCAATTAGCCATCACAGAGCTGATGGCCCAAAAAGTCGTTAACCCCTTGCAGAAAATCCAGGTCTCGTGTGCAACGAACGAAGTCGATAATCAAAATCTGACCTACATATGGACGTCCAGCGGCGGAGTGATACAGGGAGATGATACTATTGTTACTTGGATTGCTCCCGAAACTGCTGGCGATTACACCGTCGACGTTACAGTTAGCGATGGTGAGGGCAATAAGGTTACAAAATCGGTAATCATTACCGTGTCCAGCAAGCCTAGCGAACGACCTGTCATTACCGCCATAACTGTCAATACACCTGACAACATAGAAACAACTATCAATCCTCTTGCCGAACCCAAAGAGAAAGAGCAGCAAATACATGTCAAAGTTTTGCATACGTCTGATATCGAATGTATCGCTACAGACCCTGACGGCGATGAGCTAGGTTATGCATGGTCGGACACAGGTGGCAAAATCTTGGGAAAAGGCAATAAAGTGTCTTGGCTTGCACCTGGCGTACCTGGAAATTACAAGGTTACGGTTACAGTAACAGGTGGTAGGGGGGGTAAGGCTCAAGCCTCCGTTGATTTCCGTGTAACAATGCCTACCGTGATGTGACTCAATGGCAATTCGTCAGCGGCTGCCCAGATGTGACCAGCTTAAGAGTAAACAGGAGGACGGTAATTAACATCGCGTTTGAGAATCCCAACACTCATAATCCAAAGAGGTCTGTTGTGAGTTTACATAACGAGAACACAAACTCTCATAACCGGTTGGTCGCAGGTTCGAACCCTGCCGAGCCCACTCTATTTGGGTATTCATAATCTTATCTAATTGTCTTAAGGTGAAGGTGGATCTGAAATGTCCATTATTGAAATCAATCAAGAAACGTGTAACCAATGCGGGATCTGTGCTGCTGAATGTCCTCGCCGTCTAATTGCTTTACAAGACGGGGGTTTTCCGCAACCAGTAGCACGAGCGGATGCTGTTTGCATTGTGTGCGGGCATTGCGTTGCGGTGTGCCCCAGTGGAAGTTTAAGTCACAGGGATGCGCCGCTGGAAAAATCTCCGAAGATACAAGAGGGCCTTAAGATCACGCCCGAACAAGTCGAACAGCTTCTAAAGAGTCGCCGCTCGGTGAGGGTCTTCAAGAACCAGCCGGTATCACGCGAAATAATTACCCGCCTGATAGAGGATGCCCGTTACGCGCCGACAGGGCATAACCTTCAAGAGGTGGAATGGCTGGTAATAGATAACAAAGAAGAGCTGGATCGCATCGAAGAACTTGGTCTCGATTGGATACATTGGGTCATTAAGAATCTGCCGCAGGTGGCCGCGATGTCCAATATGGAAGAGATGCTTAAAAGGCAAGAACTAAACCACAATGTATTTTTGCGGGGTGCTCCTGTATTGATTGTTACGCACGCAGCCAAGGATATGCCAGTGTCAATTCTCGCCGGCATTGATAGCGCGACCGCTTTGGCTTATCTGGACTTGGCGGCTAATAGCCTGGGTCTGGGCACCTGTTGGGCTGGATTTGTTTATATTATGGCCAACGGCTTTCCTCCGGTTAAGGCGGCCCTGGCGCTGCCGGAAGGCCACGCGACTTACGGCTGTATGATGCTGGGATACAACAAATTCAAGTACCAGAGAATACCTTTCCGCAGAGCCCCCAGGATCGTTTGGAGGTAACAGAACGAGACTACCACAGCACCGCTTGGTCGCAGGTTCGGACCCTGCCGAGCCCACCACACTTGGCGGATACTCAATGTGGGTCGGCCGCTTGGTCGTATAGGGGATGAAGATGATGGATCCTCAGGTATTGGATTCACTCGCTGAGATGATTTGCGGTGACAATACTGATGAGTATCCTGTTTATCGTACTGGATCCGACCTTACTAGATTCTTTCAACGCGTTGGCTTTTCCAATTTCGTGCATGATGGCTCCACCCGTAAATGGTGGACCCTAGAAGTTCTTAAACAACTAACAGAAAACAATTTGAAAGCAGTGATCCTCCGCCTCGCCAATCCTGCTGAATACAAGGGGAAACGTGACCAGATAGAGAAGAGTATTAAGAAACTGAATGAAATACTGATGATTTGTGGACTGCAAGTCGAACTTGATGGAGTTAATCCTCGACTAAAGCAGGTTACGCCGCAAATTCCTCAAGTCGAAGACATATTAGACCTAAAGCCTCTTCCACCCCCAGACTTTCTCAATCTTAAAATTGATCCTGCTAGTTTAGGTGAAATACTGTCTGCCAGGTGGCATGAAACACAGAAATGTATGGATGCAGAAGCCTACCTCGCTTCGACGATTCTAATGGGGTCGATGTTGGAAGGTATGCTCCTTGCTGTCCTATCGAAATACGCAAGTGAAGCTAATCAGTCGCCAGTTGCTCCTAAGAATAGTAAGTCAGGAAAAGTGAAAGTTCTTGCGGAGTGGTCTCTATCAGATATGATAAATGTTGCTCATGATCTAGGATGGCTACGTTTACATGTGAAAAAATTCTCGCACTCTCTACGTGAGTTTCGTAACCTCATACACCCATATGCACAACTGTGCTCTGGTGCTTCTCCGGACAAAGACACCTGTGCTATTAGTTGGCTAGTAGTTCAAGCCGCGGCAAACGACTTGGCCCAAAAATTGAAATAGATGCGATTGGATTCTGTCAAGCTGTTGCTTGTGTCCGGTATGGGCGGGTTCGGACCCTGCCGAGCCCACTTTTGAAGCTAACTTCACCCCACATGACATCTATCTTTTACAAAAAGTCGCAGTTTCTCCAGACCTATTGCAACTCCGTGAATTACGCCATATACTTTAGACCGTGATGCCCCAAATAGCTCATGAGGAGCGGAGAATGAATAGATCAAAAGTGCCAAGCGGGACTGAAGTTCTGGAGAAAGCGTTTGCCGAGTCAGCCGGCAAGACCGTGGATGTTGTGATCAACCAGGAGATAGAAGGAGTAACTCCAGAGATGTTTCGCTGGTGGTTAGATGGGAAACTGATGGAAAACTATACGATGTGGCACCCCGAGCAACACGTGTCAGCTAAGATTGAGTTCCCGCCGAGCGGGCCACCCGTGGTGACAATCGAGGAGTATGTCGGTGCCTATCACACCGTGTATAACTGCTTGGCTACCGGCCATGATCTCGTTCTGGTGAACCGCGACGGCAAACCGATGGGCGGAATTGCTCACGCGATTGAACCATCGCCGCGGGGAACTAAATTGCGTACGACGTTTACATTCCCGTCAAAAACACCGATGGCCTTCATTGAGTCCATGTACGGACACAGCGCGTACGAGATGCAGGACCTGTCAAGGTTTCTCCCCGAGCTGTACAGAAAACAAAAAAAGTGATGCTGCGGTGAATAAGATATTTGTGATATATAGGCTTTTAGTAGGAGGTGCTATATGAAGATGCCAGCTGTAGTTCCTGCCTTGGAACCTAGTATGCTGAAAGCACAACCTGAGCCGATAGAAATAGACCTGCGAAGGACAGCAGTAATTGTGATAGACATGCAAAATGCCTTTGTTAGCCAGGGCGGCATGTTCAACTTGATGGGCATGGATGTTTCACAGACGCCCAAGCTGGTAGAAATCATCAATAACGTGACCAGAACAGCACGAAAGAAAGGTATGATTGTCATAAACGTTGTCCATCACCACTCCACAGATCTGAGAGAAACCGGCGGGCCGAATGCAGGATACTGGCACAAAGCGCATGCGCACACGTACCCGGAACATCCCGAGTGGAAGGATAAGTGCTTCGTTAGCGGTACGTGGGGTGCCGAAATTGTAAAAGGGCTGGAGGTTAAGGCAGACGATATTGTTGTGGTGAAGCCGAGGTTCAGCGCATTCCATGGCACCAATCTGGATGAGATCCTGAAGACATTCGATATCAGGTATTTGGCCTTTGCGGGTGTAGCCACCAACATGTGCGTTGAGGCATCGATCAGGGATGCCAGCAACCTGGACTATTTTCCGGTACTAATTTCCGATGCCACGGCAGCTGGCGGCCCACCGTTTATGAAGGAGTCAACTATCGTTAATATCCTGTCATGCCTGGGCTGGGTAACCACCAGTGCGGACCTGGTGAAAGCTCTAAGCATTCGTCAATAGTTTGGCGCATCTTCCACTGCAGAGGCAGATTGCACGGCGGCCCAGGAATCTTTAGAATAACTCGACGACTAGAAAGGAGAAACTAAATTGATTAAACAGATTCGACCTTTTGGACATAGAACTATGGTTCACTATGGCGCCGGAAGCACTGAAATGGTCGGTGGTGAGGCAGCCAAACTCGGCATCTCGAAAGCCATTATTATCACCGACCGCGGAGTACGAGGAGCCGGCCTTCTGAAAGGGGTTGAGGATTCTCTCTCCAAGAGTGGAATCAAATATGACGTTTTCGATGAGGTGCAAGAGGACCCCGATGTCAAAATCATACACAAGGCAACATTGAAGATAAAGGAAGCTGGATGTAATGGAGTTGTCGTGGTTGGCGGTGGTAGCCCGTTATGTGCCGGCAAAGGGGCGGCAGTGGAGGCAACCAACAATGTGAAAGATACTCGCGAATTAGAGGGTTGGAATGCAGCTAAGATACCGTCTTTGCCCGTTGTTTGCCTCCCCACCACCGCCGGCTCAGGGTCTGACATAGCCAACGGGTTCCCCATCGTTGACTATGAGAACAAGAGGCATTTTGGGATTAGCGGTATGAACATGGCACCGGCAGTTTCCATCCTGGACCCGTTGCTATTGAAGTCATGTCCCCATTTGCCTATGCTTTATGCCGGCGTGGACGCCCTCAGTCATGCACTGGAGGCCCTGTGGGGTGCGAATGCCGGTCCACTCACGGATTCGTTGGCCTATGAGTCGATATGGCTGATTATGACCAACCTGAAAAAAGCCGTAATTTCGCGTGATATTGAAGCCATGACAAATCAGCATGTGGGCAGCACTCTGGGTATGCTCACCAGGAGGGCAGGCTGGGCTGGGTATTGTTCACGCCATTGGAGGTGTTCATTTTGTTCTAAAAAAGGCTGCTGCGCATGGATATAAGTGTGGCATAGTTTTGCCGCATGTTATGGAGTATCATCTGCACCTTTGCGAGGATAAATTTCCCCGAGCAGCGGCTATTCTTGGTACCCCGCCTGGGAATAGGAGCACTGCTGAGCTAGCCAAGCTATTTATTCGTCAGGTCAAACAGTTACTGGTCGACTTGGATTTTCCCAAGAAGTTTGCGCCTGAGATCCTTTCCAGGGCACAGATTCCGGAGGTGTTGAAGGAGCTCAGGAGAAACCCAACCGAAGTCTACAATATTGACAAAGTGAAGGATGAAGAGCTAGTGCGCATAGTAGAGGCCTCCTTGAAAGACTGGGAACTGTAGTGAAGAGAGCAGGATCTTGGCTCTGTTCAGAATAGGGCCACCTACGAGTTCGGTGGGATCACGGGCAAAAGCAGGTGCGAGTCGTAGACGTCTCCGGTATGGATCGAGTTTGTGCCGGATTAAATCCGGTCTGCCGGATCGGTATGAGTAAAAGGAAGGATTTTGGGGTCGTCCTTTGATGCTACCTCGAGGATGAGACGCTGCCCCTTCTGTAAACGATGCTGGCAGGGAGGATTTCGACCTCCACTGGAACCACCTCCCGGGTTTCACCTTCTGCATTTCATCATGGGTGTGGTAAGGTCGATATGGTGTTGACAGCTTGGTATCGAGCTTACGATGGGAAACCCGCGGCCACCCGTAGGCTGCCGCGATGGCAGGCTGGGCCTGGCCGGGATAAGTGACCTCTTTGCCAGTGAGGTCGATATTGTAAATGACGACGAAAAGGTCAGCGTCGTCGATACTGGACGAGAGCCAGAGCTTAAGCTTGATAGGGCCGGTGACCTCAGTGTCCTGCGGGAAAGGCGTGGTGGAGAATTTGGCGCTCGTGGTTTTGGCGGACGGGTCGGCGCTGTAGCTCACCTCACTTTTACGGGTGACTTTGTCCTTTGATAAAGTTCCGTCATTTGCATTGAGATAGTACTTTGTCCACTGTGTCCGGGCCAGGGGCCATTCATACTCGTAGCGCCACCGGTAGTTGTCACCCCCGTAGCGTATGGCCAGCTTGACCGGAGGCTCTCTAGTGATGCCGGTATCAATGTCCTTAAGCCAGTCTACCAAGGTTGGAGGTGGGCAAGAGGCTGACGCCTTGCGCCAGTTTCTGTCTTCGATGCGTGAGCGCGTGGGCGAAGATGTTTACGACTTTAATTGCCTACATTTTGGAGTCCACCCACAAGCGGCTGTGGGGTTGCACCAATGCCCGAATATCCTTTATCACCGTTTAATTGATCATTCGCACTGCTCCAACATTCACGTCCATATTGGTGGAGAACCTGTACCAAATCCAGTTTATCCTTACTGGATGCATTGTACGGGCGACATTAGAACAGCAACATTCCGCGTGGGTGGTGCACTGGTACATGATAGGGGACACCTTACTGCCTTGGGCCACCCGGCAGTCCTGGCTATGGCAGCAAAGTATCCCGACCGTCCGGGACTTGGTCCCGAACCCAGGTCTTATTGACTAGTTCCTTTGTCTAAGATATTTGAAGGCAGATATGGCGGCGGTAGCGCCGTCACCGGTGGCACTGGTTACCTGGCGAGGCGAATTCCGCCGAATGTCACCGACTGCGAATATACCGAGTGACGAGGTAGCCATAAGTTCATTTGTCTTGATATGCCCGGTTTCATCCAGTTCAACTACGTTGGCGAAGCATTTACTATTGGGGTCAAGTCCTATGGCCACGAAGACTCCCGCCACCTGTAGATCAGAGAGTTTACCGGTTTTCACATTGCGCAGCTTGAGTCCGTTAACTTTGGCGTCTCCGGTGACTTCGGCCACCACGGCATCCCAGACGAAGTTTATCTTGGGTCGGGCAAAGGCTTGTTTTTGAAGAAGGTCTCCGGCGCGTAGCTCGCTTCGACGGTGTACTAGATGTACCTTGCTGGCATGCTCGCTTAGCTCTAAGGCATCACTGATGGCCGTGTCGCCTCCTCCGATGACTGCCACATCGAGGTCACGGAAAAGAAAACCGTCGCAGGTGGCACAATAAGAAACCCCACGGCCTACAAGTTTATCTTCACCGGGAACTCCGAGCTTGCGATACTCTGATCCGGCAGCGATTATGACCGCTTCAGCTTCAAAATTACCTTCGCTCGTTACCAGATTGTAGATGTCTCCTGGTTTGATGGATGTGACCTCAGCGGTTATGGTTCTTAGCCCGTATTTGCTGGCTTGCTTGTGCATCAGGGTAGCCAGTTCGAGGCCGGAGATGCCATCAGCAAACCCGGGGTAATTATCTACTTGCCTGGCATTCACTATCTGGCCGCCGAACATGCTACGTTCGAACAGGATGGACTTGAGGCCGGCACGCGACGCGTACAACCCGGCTGTAAGCCCAGCCGGGCCACCGCCAATGATGATGACTTCGAATTTATCCATGATTTTGTGCTTACCGTAGACTTAATTATAGCAGGTTGGGAGACATTTAATGGTGGAATAACTTGACATAATGTTTAGTGCTGCTCTTTGCTTTTGCCGTGATATGTCTGGTGAACTTCTTTGAGATGTCGATTGGTCACATGAGTATACACTTGAGTTGTCCGTATGCTTTCATGTCCCAGCATTTCCTGGACTGAACGGAGGTCGGCGCCGGCAATCAGCAGGTCTGTGGCAAAGGAGTGCCTTAAGGTGTGAGGGGTAACTTCGATGGGTAAACCGCATCTTTTCGCGTATTTCTTGACGATTTCTTGAACCGACCTGGCCGTCAGCCGCATTTTTTCGCCGTCTTTTTTGCTGTCAACTCCGCCGCTGTAGCGAATAAACAATGGCTTGAAATTGTCCTTACGTGCTACTACGTAGCGTTCCAGCCAGTGGGCCGCCGTATCGGATAGAAAAACAACCCTCAATTTATCGCCTTTGCCCCTGACGCCAAATTCTTTGCGGTCCAGGTTTATCTGGTCGCGGTTAAGTCGAACCAGCTCTGAAACCCTTAGCCCGGTGCTGAATAAAGTTTCTAGGATGGCTTTGTCTCTAAGACCTGCCTCGTCCGATATTTGGGGGCTTTTGAGCAGCCTTTCTAGCTGCTCTGGATTTAGAAACGTGACTGATCGAGTGCTTTGCTTTGGCAATTCAATTTTATCTGGAGATAGGGTGGGGATATCCCTCTGGACCAGCAGATAGCGCAGGAAGGCCCTTAAGGCAATGATGTGGTATGTTTGGGTGATGCGTTTCAAGAGGTTGCCGTTTTGGTCGCAGAAATGCGCCAGGTATAAACGGTAATCTCTGACAACTTTTAGATCTATGTCTCTGGGCTCTCTGGCAGAACTGTTTGCACCGATCCACGCCAGAAATCGGGTGAGATAGTGCCTGTATTCGCGGATAGTGAGAGGAGAATGTCCTTTCTCAACCTCGAGGTATTCCAGGAAATCATCAACGAGCGGTTCCAAACTCATGTTTGTGACCTAAAAGAAAATCCCTATACTCTATGGTTCGCAAAAGTGCCGTTGTCCGAACCACATATTTATAGTAACACCTCTGTATTTCTTAGTCAAGTTATCGGTTTGTTTTGCCTTTAAGCCAGCTCGTGTGGAGTCTTTCTAGCCAACTGTCGTAGAACCGTACTCAAAACTTGATCTAAGCCCCAACCTTTGAGCGCTGAGACCGCTACTGTACTGTCACCCGGCGGTCTAACAAGGCCGGTTAGTGCCAGGGTTTTGAACTCCGCTGGATCTTTCACGACCAAGTCTAGTTTGTTCAACACCGTAATTTGCGGCTTTTCGTCAAGACGAAGGTCCGCCAGTATTTCCTCAACCGTCTGAAATTGTTCAGCAGCATTGTTGTGTGTTATGTCAACTACGTGCAGGAGCAAATCGGCTTCGGCCAATTCTTCCAGTGTGGCCCTGAAGGCAGCCACTACTGATGGTGGCAGTTTGTGAATGAAACCAACCGTGTCGGTTAGCAGAAATTGTCGGCCGTCAGGTAGAATCAACCGACGGGTTACCGGATCGAGGGTAGAAAAAAGCTTGTCTTCCACCCGTACATTGGCCTGGGTTAAGGCGTTGAGCAACGTGCTTTTGCCGGCGTTAGTGTAGCCAACCAGGGCAACCACTGGAATACTACTCTTTTTGCGCCTCTGCCGATAGAGTGCCCGATGACGCCTCACTGCCTCAATCTGACTCTTGAGACGTTGGATTCGTCACGGATAAGACGACGGTCGGTCTCCAGCTGGGATTCTCCCGGGTCCTCTGGTGCCGATGCCGCCGCCTAATCGTTCGAGATGACTCCATTGCCCGGCCAACCGTGGTAAAAGGTATTCATGTTGGGCTAATTCTACCTGAAGTTGTCCTTCGCGGGTCTGGGCTCGCCTGGCAAATATATCCAATATCAGCGCGGTACGGTCGATAACCTTCACTTCAAGGGCTTCTTCCAGGTTTCTCTGTTGACGAGGAGACAGTTCGTCATTGAAAATAACCATGCTATATGGATGCTGTTGCTTTAAGGAAATTAGCTCTTTAAGCTTTCCGCTGCCGAGATAGTGAGTAGAAGAGGGTTTTCCCAGTTTCTGGCTTAACCTGCCGACCACCCTGGCGCCCGCTGTCCTAGCCAGATAAGCCAGTTCATCCAAAGAACTCTCTATTGACCAGCCGTCGCAGGAGTTTTGGTGCCGACACCAACCAAAAAAGCCTTCTCTGTTTCAGTCTGGGTTTTTAGCAACGTTTGTCTTACGCGATAACATTATGTCAACTTATTTTCGCTAGTCCCTTTTCCATTTAGACAATCGTCTTACAGCTTCATCAAGTCGGCCATCAGGTACGTCAAGGATAGGCGTACATAACCTTCGCCGGCGTTGCCGTAGCCCACCCCGGGTGTAACGGCCACATTGGCCTTGTCCAATAATTCAGCTGCAAAACTTACCGATGTGTAACCGTCTGGTATCTTAGCCCAGATGTAAAAGCTGGCTTTGGGCAAGCTGGCTTTTAGGCCAATATCATTGAGCGCCTTAACCAACTTGTCTCGGCGTCGCTGATACACAGCGTTATGTTCGGCAATCGTATCCTGGGAGCCAGTTAAAGCGGCAATAGCCGCCTGTTGTATTGCCTGTGGGATACCCGAATCGAGATTAGACTTGAAGCGGAAGAGGGCATCTATCATTTGCGCGTTGCCCACGGCCATGCCAATTCTCCAACCGGTCATGTTGTAGGTCTTCGACAGAGAATGAAATTCCAGGCTCACTTCTTTGGCCTCGGGTAACTGAAGAAGGCTCAACGGTTGATAACCATCGAAGGCAACTTCAGTATAAGGGGCATCATGGCATATAGCCAGGTGATGTTTCTTAGCGAAACGCACTGCTTTCTGGAAGAATGAGATGTCTGCCACTGCTCCCGTGGGATTATTAGGATAGTTCAGCCACAGGAGTTTAGCCTTTGCCAGCAATCTCAGTGGGGACAGCGTCCAAATCAGGCAGAAAGTGGTTCTTCTCGGTCAATGGCAGAAAGTAAGGTTCTCCACCGGCCAGCAATGTGCCCATCGAGTAGACCGGATAGGCAGGATCTGGTACCAGGGCAATATCGCCAGAGTCAATGAAACAGAAAGATATGTGACCGATGCCTTCTTTGGAGCCGATTAGCGGCAACACTTCTTTGTTAGGGTCAAGCTTTACTCCAAAGCGTTTCTGGTACCATTGAGCGATGGCCTGGCAGAGCTCAGGCAGTCCGGAAGTTTCCGGATAGCGGTGGTTGACCGGGTCATGGGCTGCGCGGCAAAGCTTATCTATGATATGCTCTGGCGTCGGCATGTCCGGGTCACCGATGGCGAAGCTTATTATGTCTTCGCCTCTAGCCCGCTTCTCCGCAATTTTTCGATTAATTTCTACAAACAAATATGGCGGAAGCTTGTCAAGACGATGTGAAAGTCTCATAACCATTCTCCAGAAAAAACTTCTTCTACGGGGCCGGTTAGGTATACCTCCCCTACCCCATCCCAATCAATACTTAACTCACCGCCTGGTAACATTATGTCAACTATATCTTCGGTATAACCTTTCAACCTGGCAGCCACAGCGATGGCGCAGGCACCGCTGCCACAGGACAGGGTTTCACCAGCTCCCCGTTCCCAAACCCTGGCCTCTATTTTTTTGCGGCCTAAAACTCTGGCTATCTCGAAATTGATCCGTTCCGGAAACTTCGGATGGTTCTCCACTTTTGGCCCGACCTCCGAAAGAGGAAAATCGGCTACCGGTTTCGAAATAAAGCTCACGGCGTGCGGATTGCCCATGGAGACGAACGAAAAAGTTAGTCTCTTTCCCGCTATGGTTAATGGATAATCGAGTATTTGCTTTATGTCAACTCGCCCCCTGACCTTTAGCGGTTTTTCCATTAAGATGGGAATATCTTCAGTTCTAAAGCGAGGCATTCCCATATTCACTTTAGCCTTATTAACCTTGCCTCTGGATAGTGAAACCTTGATGGTTTTGATCCCGGCCAACGTTTCTGCGGTCAGGTTTGGCCCTTTAGCGATCTTTCGATCGATGACATATTTAGCAAAACATCTCAGACCATTACCGCAGACCTCAGCTTCAGACCCATCGGGATTGAACATTTGCATTTTGAGATCGGCAGCCTTTGACCTTTTTACCAAAATCAGACCGTCTGATCCTATGCCAAAATGCCAGCGGCACATAGCTTGGGCCAGTTTGGACCAATCCCGCTCCATATTTCGGGCGTCTATGAAAATGAAGTCGTTACCTGTTGCCTGCAATTTAGCAAAGTTCATGGCTAACCTGCCTATCCTTAGAAATGCCGTTCAGAAAAGCTGAAACCAGGTCAGTTGATTCCTTATGTATATTGTCGTACTCGTCGAACCAGTGAATTCTGGAGTCATCTAAATGGAACCAGGAGTATTGATGACGAGCAAAACGATGCGTCTCGTGTTTTATCTGTCGGACACATTCTGGCAAATCCAATTTTTGTTGAAGGAACATGGCTATCTGTTTGTAACCCATTCCAGACATGGAATGTAAATCAGGACTGTAACCCATTGCCATCAAATTCTTTACCTCGTCTATCAGGCCATTCTTTATCATCTCATCCACCCTGGAGTCAATTTTACGATATAAATCTTCTCTCTGGCTAGTCAAGCCGATGATTAACACCGGGTATGAAGGTGGTTGCTTCTGCCTAAGTTGGGCTAAGGGTTGTCCCGTAGCTCGACTTATTTCGAGAGCTCTGATGATCCGTCTCAGATTTGTGGGCATGATTTTGGTCGCCGCTTCCGGATCTGTTTTTTGCAGCTCTTGATACAAAGCGTAGATGCCCTCACTTTTAGCTCTCGACTCAAGATTAAGCCTGAGTTCAATATCAGGAGCCACCGGTGGTATCTTCCAGCCCTCGATTGTGGACCAGATGTAGAGGCCGCTCCCGCCCACTAACAAAGGCAGCTTATGGCGCTGCTGGATATTTTCGATCGCCTTGACAGCGAGGCGCTGATAGATGGCTAAACTGAATGCCTTATCAGGATTGATTATGTCGATGAGGTGATGTCGAACCAGGGCTAGGTCAGTACGGCTAGGCTTAGCTGTACCGATATCCATGTACCGATAAACCTGCCGACTATCCGCATTAATTATCTCGCCATCGAATTCACGTGCCAGATGCAGAGCCAACTGGCTTTTGCCTACTGCGGTCGGGCCGACAACAGCAACGAGACATTTCATCGGGCTGATTTTAAAGCGGCTGTCTGACTTACGATGCCGAGAAATTCGTTGGCTTTGAGGCTGGCACCGCCGACGAGTGCACCATCAATATCAGGTTCGATGATAAAGTCGCCTATGTTTCTGCTGGTAACGCTGCCGCCATAAAGGATGCGCACTGCTTCAGCGGTTTCTTTATGCCACAGCTTAGCCAGTACGCTACGGATAAGGCTGATGGTAGCATTGGCTTGCTTGCCGCTAGCTGCTCTCCCGGTGCCTATCGCCCATATGGGTTCATAAGCGATAACCAAGTCCAATGTGGCATCGACTGCAGCCAGTCCGCCATTTACCTGTCTGGTGATTACTTGCTCTGTACACCATCCTCATTCTCCTTGAGAGTTTCGCCAACACATAGTATGGGTTTGAGGCCGAATTCTAGAGCCTTTTTTACCTTTCTGTTGATGATAATGTCCGTTTCAGCGAAGAACTGCCTACGTTCCGAATGGCCTAGAACGACAAAATCGCACAAGCCAACGAGCATAAAGGGAGATATTTCGCCCGTATAGGCACCTTTATCTTCAAAATGCATGTTTTGAGCGCCAAGTTTCACTGATGTGCCTTCTATGACTTCTTTTATAGCAGCCAACGAGATAAATGGCGGAATTAGAACTTTTTCTATACCTCTCACGCCATCGAGTTCACCGAGCATACCTTTGACCAGATTGGTAGCTTCGTCTAGATTAGTGTTCATTTTCCAGTTGCCGGCAATTAATGGTTGTCTCATAATCAAGCTCCAAATTTGGTTAGTTTCAAGGCATTAGCCATGGCCAAAGGCATGATATCTGTGGAAGGGATTCTACCCAGCCCGCCCAGAATACAGGCTGACTCAGAGAATTCCTTAGTAGCGTCAGTGCGGCACCAAGGAGAATGTAGTAGGACCGGAATTGGATGCCAGCTGTGTCCTTTTAGCAGGGCTGGGGTGGAATGATCGCCGGTGACGACGATAACATCTGGTTTCAATTTCAGCAATTGGGGTAGGTAAGAATCGACCTCTTCAATGACACCAACTTTCCGTCTAAAATCGCCATCCTCACCAGCGCTGTCAGCTCCTTTGACGTGAATGTAAAAGAAATCGTGCGCATTGTAGCAGTCATCCAGAATTCTCATCTCTTCTTTTATTCCACCATCAGCAGCGAATATTTTCATTCCGACCAGTTTAGCTAATCCCCTGTACATAGGGTAACTGGCTATGGCCGCCGGCGTCAGCTTATATACCTCCTGCATAGATGGAATATCCGGCAGCTTAGAAAAACCGCGGAGTAAAATCATGTTAGCCGGGTGATATTCAGCTAAAACCTTCTTAGCCTGGTTTATAAAGCTATTTACAATGTTTGCGGTACGGTTCGCCATTGCGTTTGTGGGTTTGGCTGGATACGGAGTCACTCCGACTTTTTGTGGGTCGGTATCATCAAGTTCGGCAGACAAATTGTCGCCACGGAGAACAAGCGAAAACCGATGCTCCTTAACCGGCAATACAAAAAGCTGGACCTTTTCCAGTTTGATGCCGCTTAGCAGTCTGGAAAGTTCGGCGCATTTGTCCGTAGTAATGCGGCCTGCCCTGCGATCAGTGATCATTCCTTGCGCATCAACAGTACAGAAATTGCCTCGAGCTGCTACATCACCATCTGTTAATTTAAACCCGATTCCTAATGTTTCCAGAACCCCTCTGCCAATCAGAAACCTTATCGGGTCGTAGCCAAATAGTGCCAGGTGCCCAGGTCCACTTCCCGGAGTGATACCTGGGCTCACTGGATCAACAACTCCGCATATGCCCTCTGTGGCCAGTCGATCCAGATGAGGAGTCTTGGCTGTCTCCAACTCGGTCTTGCCAGTCTTAGGATCGGGCAACCCGCCTAGACCGTCGATAACCAGCATTATTATCTTGTTCGGTGAAACGATACTTAGCTTGCCTATTTCTTCCAATGATATCATTTTACTTATCCAATAATGCTGATATCCCAGGGAGGCTTTTTCCTTCCAGGAATGTGAGACTGGCACCACCTCCAGTAGAAACATGAGTCATTTTTGCCGTGAGCTTCATGTCATCAACGATGTCAGCGGTGGAGCCACCTCCAACAATGGTTGTCGCTTTCAAGCTGGCTAGCAATTCAACCATAGCCTTAGTTCCTTGAGCGAATTGAGGTATCTCATAGATGCCCATTGGGCCGTTCCAAAACACCGTTTGACAGCGCCGAATTTGTTGAGAAAATAAGTCTATTGTCTGAGGCCCGATGTCAACAATATACTTGGTTGCTGGTATGTTGGCAATCGGCACCGTTTCGCCGATAGCATTTGTGCCTATGCTGGGAGCAACCATAACATCTACGGGTAGGGATAAAAATACCCCTTTCTGCCTGGCCGCCTCCACCAATTGATTAGCTGTGCTTAGTTTATCTGTCTCGAGTAAAGAAAGACCTATTTCATGTCCCTGTGCTTTAAGGAATGTGGCTGCCATACCGCCACCGATTAGCAGAATATCAACCTTGTCCATAACATTCTGAATAAGGCTGATTTTGTCGCTGACCTTGGCGCCGCCTAACAAAGCACAGAAAGGATGGGCCGGATTAGTCATTATTCCGCCTAGGCACGCCAATTCCTTTTCCATTAGAAAACCGGCCACTGCAGGTAGGTACTTGGTTACTCCTACTGTCGAGGCGTGAGCTCGATGGGCAGTGCCAAAAGCATCGTCGACATATATGTCAGCCAGATTAGCCAGAGCCCGGGCGAAAGAAGGGTCGTTAGCTTCCTCTTCGGCATGGAAGCGAACGTTTTCTAGAAACAGAATAGCACCGTCCTTCATTGAGCTTACAGCCTTTGTCACGTCGGCGCCGACGCAATCAGAGGTAGTCGATACGGGCCGATCTATAAGTTGGGCCAGCCGCTGTGCTATAGGAGCCATTCTCAGGTTCTCGATTACCTTACCGTCGGGACGACCTAGGTGGGAACACAAAATCACCTTCGCTTTATGGTCAACCAGATATGTTATGGTCGGCAGAGCAGCTCGGATGCGGCTATCATCGGTAATGGCCCCTGTCTTTATGTCAAGCGGCACATTAAAGTCGACTCTGACTAGGACCCTTTTCCCAGCGACTTCTATATCTTGGATAGTCTTTTTAGCCAACGTGCTTACCTGAAATGATTTGTTCCAGTTTTCTCTTTATATCCCTGGCTTCAGCTACCGCTACGGGAGCTGTTTCAAATACGCTTTTTCCCAACAGGTCGGCCTTAGCGACTTCTGTATGATAGTTGATGAAGCCTAGCACTTCGAAATCGGCTAAGCTATCGATGATAAACTGGCGCTCAGCGTCATCATGAGTTTTTGAACCGACAATGTAGCACTTGGTGATGCCCAGGTCTTTGGCTAGATCTCGAATAGCTTGCGCTGTCTGAAAACTACGTTGGCCCGGTTCGACTACTACTATAAAAGCATCCACACCTTTAGCCGTCCCACGCCCCAGATTCTCAACGCCGGCATCCATATCCATAATAACTACCTCGGACCTGCTCAGTACCAGATGACTCACCAGACTTTTCAGTAGGGCCCCTTCCGGGCATAAGCAGCCAGTTCCTCCCCCTTTGACCGTGCCCATGACCAAGAGTTTAATACCGTCTTTTCGAACCGAAAACTGCTCGGGGATATCATCAACCTTGGGATTAACCTTGAAAAATGTGCCGGAACTGCCCGGTTTGGCACCTGTACGTTCTTCTATTAGATCCTGGAGTTTGGCAATCGGTGTGATACGGCGAGCTTCATCAGGATCGATGCCCAAGGCTGTGGCCAGATTGGCATCTGGATTTGCATCAATGGCTATGACTTTACTGCCCTCGGTGGAATATATCCAGGTAAGAAGGCTTGCTAGCGTTGTCTTGCCTACACCACCCTTACCAGTGATAGCTAGTTTCATACCCGGTTGCAGAATAATGAAGAAGACACTTTTACTAAGGGACTACTCCCTGCTCTGGGCTAGTCATTCTTGCAGCAAATACATTTGAAGTATATCTGATGCTGCGAATAAAATCAAGGAGCCTTCCTGCTAAAATGAGTTCAAAGTTGGTTAGGGACAATGCTATAATAGTGCGATGCGAATCACTATCGTCGGGTTGGGGCTTATCGGTGGCTCTATAGGATTGGCTTTAAAACAGGCCAAGTGGGAGAAGGCGGAGGTCGTCGGTTTTGTCCGCCGTCAGGAGACTGGCTCCTTAGCTCTAAAGTTAGGTGTTGTCGATAAGGTCGAATTAAGCCTTCGTCGGGCAGTAAACGGTGCCAATATTGTAATTGTGGCTACACCTGTGCTAACCATGAAGGATATTTTTTTGCAGATAGCTCCTGAATTATCAGCAAGTTCTATTGTCACTGACACCGCCAGCACTAAGCTTCAGGTTGTGAAATGGGCTGAGGAGTTGCTGCCGTCAACGACAGACTTTGTTGGCGGCCATCCTATGGCGGGCAAAGAAACTTCAGGCATTGAGTTTGCCAAAGCTGAGTTATTCCAAAATTGTATTTATTGCTTGACGCCGTTATCTCGAGTCAAGCCGAGTTCAGTGCAGACAATGGAGGATATGGTAAAGGCATTGAGAGCTATGCCGGTTGTAATTGATGCAGAGGAGCATGACAACCTGGTGGCTGGTGTCAGTCACCTGCCACTATTACTGTCTACGGCGCTGGCCTTGGCTACCACTCAGAGCACTTCTTGGGAGAAAATGTCACGTTTGGCGGCCAGTGGTTTTCGGGATTTGACTCGCCTGGCCTCGGGAAATCCGGAAGTTAATGCACACATCTGCTTGAGTAATCAAGATGCCATAGTCTCTTGGATTGATATCTTCATTAATGAACTAAATAAGCTACGAGGGCTGATAGCTAACGGAAACGCCGATATTGAAAAGGCTCTAGCGATGGCCAATGAAGCGGAACGGAAATGGTTGGAAAAGGGCGATTAAAGAAAATTTCAGCCCCGAGGCAATTGGCCGGAGAAATCGCTTTACCAGGCGACAAATCCATATCGCACCGGGCTCTTATCTTAAGTAGCTTAGCTGCCGGCAAGAGCAAAATCAGCAATCTGTCGACAGGAAAAGATTGCCTGGCGACGGCAAATTGCCTAAAAGCACTCGGAATCAGAATTACAAGGCAAGAAGCCGAGATCCCGGTCGTATCTATCAACGGGGCTGGTGCGGCAGGTTTGACTGAAGCTAAAGACGTTCTCAATGCCAGAAATAGCGGTACCACAATGCGTTTGCTCGCTGGGGTACTGGCTGCGAGACCTTTCCTCTCTGTCCTCACTGGCGATATTTCTCTTCGTGCCCGTCCTATGAAACGACTAATTGAACCATTGCGTCTGATGGGCGGTGAAATATACGGACGTAGCGACGATTCTTTTGCGCCCCTGGTTATCAAGGGAAGTAAGCTGCACGGTGTGGCTTATTCCTTGCCTGTGGCCAGTGCTCAGATCAAGGCAGCGATCTTGTTGGCGGGTCTGTTTGCTCGTGGAGACACAACAGTAGAGCAACCCCAGCTATGCCGCGATCACACGGAAAGACTGCTTAAACGGATGGGCGCTAAATTAGAGAGTGATGATGTTCATATCTCACTAGCCCCCTTGAGTGCTTCGCTGACCCCGATAGATATTTTCATACCTGGAGATATCAGTTCAGCAGCTTACTGGCTAGTCGCCGGAACCATCCATCCGAATGCCAGGACTAGAATAACAAATTGCGGCGTTAATCCGACTCGCACTGGGATACTTGATGTACTTACAGCCATGGGTGCCAGTCTGAAAATCCAAAACCAGCGCATGGAGGGTAACGAACCGGTTGCTGACCTGTATGTGGAATCCAGCCAACTAAAAGCTGTTGAAATCGGCGGAGATTTGATTCCTCGTTTGATTGATGAGATACCCCTGCTCGCTGTGGCAGCCTGTACTGCTCAGGGTAACACGATAATAAAAGGTGCCAGCGAATTGCGAGTCAAAGAATCTGATAGAATTACAACTACAGTTCAAGAGCTCCGCCGTCTTGGTGCCGACATTGAAGAATTTCCGGACGGCATGAGGATACATGGCGGCAGAAAATTGCAGGGTGCCGATGTTAACAGCCACCTTGACCATAGACTGGCAATGAGCCTGGCTGTGGCTGGTCTTATCGCCGGAGGGAGTACTTCAATTCATGGTGCCGATGTGGTAGATATATCCTATCCGGATTTTTGGACTCAGCTTGAAACACTTGCTGGACATTAAACGCATTTCGTGGAGGTTGTGATGAATACTGATCTGGTGCACATAGGTTTCGACAACATTATTTCAATGAAACGAGTAGTGGCTATGCTGTCGCCGACTCAGCAACCGACAAAACGTCTCATTTTGGAGGCGAAAAACAAGGGTCTGTTGATTGACGCCACCCATGCCAGAAAGGCTAGAACAGTCGTAGTTATGAGTACCGGACATGTGATATTGGCTGCTGTGGCTGCTGAAACGATTGCAAGAAGGCTAGGCGAAAGCCGGAGTGAAGATGGCTTCGAAACTTTAGGCGGCGAGGAAGAAAAGTGACTCGTCACAAGCTAAATCTTGGGCTGCCTGAGCATCCGCTGCTGGTTGTTATCTCCGGGCCTTCTGGAGTTGGCAAGGATGCTACCCTAAACAAAATGAAAATAGCAGGTCTACCATTTCATTATGTTGTTACCGCCACCACCCGCCATAAACGGCCGGGAGAAGAAAATGGTGTCGATTATCATTTCATTTCTGAAGAAGAGTTCCGGCGTAGGATAGAGACCAATCAGTTTTTGGAGTGGGCCAAAGTTTATGGTAATTACTATGGCGTGCCTAAGGGCGAAATAGAGGAAGCTTTGAAACGTGGACAAGATGCTATTGTAAGGGTTGATGTTCAAGGAGCGACCACTATCAAACAGGTTTTGCCGGACGCCGTATCTATCTTCCTTGTACCACCTTCAAAGCAAGAGTTGGCCAACCGCTTGAAACGGCGGCATAGCTTACCTTTGGCCGAGTTAAAACTGCGATTAAGCAAAGCTGAAGAAGAAATGGAAAGTCTGTCCTTTTTTGAGTATGCCGTGGTAAGCCATAAAGACAACCTGGACCTCACGGTTTCCCAGATAAGCGCCATAGTTACCGCTGAGAAGTGCCGGCTGAAGCCAGGGATGGATATGCTATTCTCTATCTAAAGTTGACCAGCAGATCCAGATTAGATTGTTGTCAGACTTGCTATCAAACCGGGCCCAGTCTTTCTAGAATCTCGGCTTCTCTAGCCCTCATTTGTTGTGCTTCATCGGGAGACTCATGGTCGTAGCCCAACAGATGAAGGATGCCATGGATAACAAGAAGCTCCAACTCTCTTGATGGATCGTATCCTTGCGCGTGTGCTTGTTTGATCGCCTGAGGATAAGAAATGACCACGTCACCTAAGTGTTTAACTCCGTCTGGAGGCCCTATGAAGGATGTTTCGGCATCTTGAAGGGTATCAGCAACCATGTGGAAAGCGAGTACATCGGTGGTGTCATTCACGCCTCGGTAGGTCTTGTTTAGCTCTTTGACCGTTTTGTTGTCAGTTATGACCAGCCCCATCTCGACCGGTAGTTCGATGCCCTCGGCATCAAGCGTTTCTGAGGCTATCTTCTGGAGCCAGTTTTCGTCTACGGAAACACTTAATTTCTGCTCAACGGATATGTTGATTTCGGGCTTATTCATTGTCTTGCCCTGTCAGGCATAATAGCAGAAAGCCGCGTTGGTTGGAAGCTGCTGCAAAATATTTTCGGTTGAAAGCTACGAAAAAACTGTGCTATATTTAGCCTGCATGCTTATCTGCGCAACTGGAGGGATCGCATAGTGGTCTAGTGCGGCCGCCTGCTAAGCGGTTGCTCCGAGAAATCGGGGTCATGGGTTCGAATCCCATTCCCTCCGCCATCCCAGACAGCGAATCCAGAGTGTACTCTTCTAATATAGCATTTGAGGAAACAGCAACGGACATGCCCAAGTACTACCTTTGGACGATTGGATGCCAAATGAACAAGGCTGAATCGCAGCTGATCGCCGATTGTCTTGAATTAGCCGGATATCAGGCCACTGGTGTGTTGCGGGAGGCTAACCTTGTGATACTCAATACCTGCGTGGTCCGACAAAGTGCAGAAGATAAAGTTTTGGGCGCACTCGGTTACCTCAAAGGCATCAGGAACAACGAAAATCATGTCTCCGTTGTTGTCACCGGGTGCTTTGTTGATTCTAATATTGAGCAGCTCGGGAGGAAATTTCCACACGTTGACCTATTTTTCAGGCCGGGTGATTTTGCTAGCTTTCTGAGCTGGGCTGAAAAGGAAGGCATTTCGGTGCCTGAATCAACCATGGCTGCGCTCAGTAATGACACACCCACTGTTTTCATTCCTATTGTCCAGGGCTGTAATAATTTCTGTTCCTATTGTATCGTCCCCTACCGTCGGGGAAGAGAAAGAAGCCGGCCGATGGAAGAGATAATATGTGAAGTATCCCGGCTGGCAAAGCTAGGAACAAGAGAGGTTACACTATTGGGCCAGAACGTTAATTCGTACGGCCATGATCTGCTAACGAAACCCAGCCTTGTACAATTGCTCACCGAGCTTAACAATGTTGAGGGGTTGTCTAGGATTCGCTTTCTCACCAGCCATCCCAAGGATATGAGTGAACAGCTCACGATCGCTATGGCTTCGCTGGATAGAGTTTGCGAGCATATAAACCTTCCATTACAAGCGGGAGATAATGGCGTGCTTGAGAGGATGCGTAGAGGTTATACTGTGGAGCAATACCTGGATCTTATCGATAATATTCGTAGCTATATGCCCAATATAGCCATCAGCACCGATGTCATCGTCGGCTTTCCTGGGGAGGATGAGGAACAATTCCGGTGTACCTTGGACGTGCTTGAGGGAGTCCGATTTGATACTGTGCATGTTGCTGTCTACTCTCCGCGGCCAGATACGGTGGCGACCAAGGAATACGCTGACGACGTTCCGCCTGAGATTAAGAAGGAACGCTTGGCTAGGGTCGAAGCGCTGCACGCCAAGATAGCGGCTGAAATTAATAGTCGACTTGAGGGAAAAACGGTGGAAGTTTTAGTGGAAGGGAGAAAGGACAATAAATGGTACGGCCGCACCAGAAGCAACAAGCTGGTCTTTTTTGAAAATGTCGATCATTGTCTTGGTCATTTAATAGATGTTACTATAACCAAGACAAGTGCCTGGGCGCTACAGGGTGGAATTGCCGTTAGCATGAAATAATCTCGTAAAATGAAAACAACTACGCGCTACGATTATATCATAATTGGCAGTGGCATCGCCGGTCTTTATACTGCATTGTTGGCCAAAGAGGCGGGTAGAGTCCTGATTCTAACCAAAGGCGGTATCGAGGATTGCAATACCAGACATGCCCAGGGGGGAATAGCTGCCCCGATAGGGAAAAATGATTCTCCGGAGCTTCATTTCCAGGACACCATAAATGCCGGCGATGGTCTGTGTGATCCAGAGGCAGTACGCATCTTGGTTAATGAGGCACCTGACCGCATTGCCGATTTGATAAAGTTCGGCGTTCCTTTTGATACGCTCGATGGGGAAATCGCTCTAACCAAGGAGGCTGCTCATAGTGTCCCTCGTATCCTTCATGCCGGCGGTGATGCCACCGGTGAGCACATTGAAGTTACTTTAAGCCAGCGAGTGCGTATGTCGTCAATAAACATTTTGGAATACTGCCTGGTTACTGAAATTTTGGTAGATTCCGGCAAGGTTAGAGGGGTGCGTGCCCTTGATTCGCGAAGCGGATTGATTGAAGAGTTTGAGTGTCGTTCTGTTATACTAGCTACAGGCGGTGCCGGTCGGCTGTTTAAATATACCACCAACTCTGATGTCGCCACCGGCGATGGTATTGCGCTGGCCTTTCAAACCAACGCCGAAATCACCGATATAGAATTTTTCCAGTTTCATCCCACCGCACTTCGACTTCCCGGAGTCCCCCCGTTCCTGATCAGTGAAGCGGTTCGCGGCGAGGGCGGCATTTTGCGAAATGTGGAAGGCAACCGCTTCATGGAAGAATACACGCCGGAAGCCGAGCTAGCACCTAGAGATGTAGTAGCCAGAAGCATTCTCTACGAGATGAGAAAGACCGGTAGCGATCGGGTATTTTTGGACGTGACCCACATACCGGATCGTCGCGTTGCTACGCGTTTTCCCCACATCTACCGTTTCTGTCTTGATCATGGGCTGGACATCACTAAAGGCCTCATCCCTGTGGCTCCAGCGGCACATTATCTCATGGGTGGGGTCAAGGTTAATACCTGGGGTGAAACGAACATAAGCGGGCTGTTCGCTGCCGGCGAGACTGCCTGCTCCGGTGTTCATGGTGCCAATAGACTGGCTTCGAATTCATTACTTGAGGTCATTGTCTTCGGCAAGCGTATTATAGATAGAAGCCAAGGAGCGAACCAGCAGAAGCCAGCATCGCATGTTGCCGGAGTTCGTTGCTATGGTCTCGAGGAGCGCAAGAGATTGAAGACTGTTTCTCAGCTTAGCTTGTTAAACCTTGAATCGCTTTTATGGGATAAAGTGGGCATCATTCGCTCTGGCGAAGGTTTGAGCGAGGCTGTGGACATTTTGGCTACATGGCAATATTCACTGCCTAAACCAACGGATCGTCCTTCCTATGAGTTGAATAACATGGTTTTGAATGCTCGTCTTATGATTGAGGCTGCCTTGCTTCGCCAGGAAAGCCGTGGAGCTCATTTCCGCACAGACTTTCCGGAAACGTCAGCAGAGTGGCAAAAACACCTCGTTTTCAAAAAATCCAACTAAATGGCCTGCAGCACCACAGCGCAGTAAAGTCTAAATTCTCCGCCACCACAGGGTATGGGAAGATATGGTGGTCGCAGTTCTTGAAATCCTCCAGTAACGCAGACTGAATTTCAACTTGTCCATATCTTTAAGACGATACTCTATCAGTAACAGCAGCCTGCACTTTTTTGAATTTCATCTGGAGGGCTTGACAAACCGGGAAAAAGTGTGTACACTTGTTTGTAGAACAATGGTTTGTAAAACGAAAGTTTGTAAAACATCTGTTTGAAAGCCGATGAGAAAACCGGGTATAAGTGAGACAAGGCAACGCATACTTAAGTTTATTCGCGATTTTATTGAGGACAGGGGTTATTCCCCCACGGTAAGGGATATCCTTAAGGGATGCAATATAAGCTCAACTGCAGTTGTTCAGCATCATCTAAATATACTGGATCGGGAGGGCCACATTCATCGTGATCCGGAGGTATTTAGAAGTATTCAACTCCTTGACAGAAAGGGAACCGTTCGAGTGCCACTATTGGGTAGTGTTGCCGCAGGTGAACCTATTCCAGTGCTGAGTTCAGAGACATGGAAGAGCGAGCCAGTGGAGACGTTGGAATTGACCCAGGATTTAACTCAGGGGAAGGAAATCTTTGCCTTGAAAGTCAAAGGATTATCTATGATTGACGCCATGATTGATGATGGCGACATTGTGTTGATGGAAAGGCCGAGTGAGGCCAGGGATGGCGATATGGTTGCCGCCTGGTTGAAGGACAAGCAAGAGGTAACTCTGAAGAGGCTCTACCGAGAGCGGGATAGGATTCGGCTTCAGCCGGCTAACTCTCAGGTGGAGCCGATCTATGTAGCTCCCGAGAATGTGGAAGTCCAGGGGAAGGTAGTGGGGGTTATTAGAAAGCTATGAACTGAGAAGAAGAGGCGATTGTGCCTTAATTAAAAAATTATTGGAGGTTAGAAATGGCCAAGCTACTTGAAAAACCGGAGGAGCTAAGAGTAAACGCTAATATCGAGGGTACGCCGTTAACTATCGCCAGAGACGGTAAGATCGAGCGTGTCACCAGGATATATCAGCAGTGGCAAGCCACAGAACAGTTATTTGAGCAGGAAATCTTGAAGAACTATTTCAGGATCAGGACAAGCCGAGGCGGCACGTACGACATCTATCGTGACACTGTATCCGGCTTTTGGTATCTGGGCCGGGTTTATGATTAGAATTGGCGTGTCTAAAGGATCAACAACCGTCAAGATTACGCGTTATAGCATTGCTTGAAGGGAGGAGGTTTTTCAGAAATGCAAGCAGTGAAAGAAACAGTTCAATGTTCTAGGTGTGGATGTATTGCCCTACCGGATGCCACTAAATGCCCTAAATGCGGCGCACTGTATAATGGCGATAGAGGAAAAGAGATAACAGGCATTATCAGTTATCTTTCTGACCATGACGTAATAGATAATACCAGCACCAAGGTGGTGCGTGCCTACTATCAGCTCACCTGTGTCCGCCACGGCAAGATTCACGTAAAAGCCACCGTGATCGGCTCTCCGGTGAAGTGCCCGTTCTGTTGAATAATCCGAATGCCAGACGTGACACTGGCCTCAGCGGACTAGAAGCTGTTCTTGTCTAGGTTTCTGAATCAGTCAGTACCTGCATCGTGGTATCGCTGCCGGCTCTTAATAAGGATAACGACGGCTATCACCAGGGCTACATAAATAGCAATGCCGAGCCATATCCATAATGAAGATGTGGCAGGTGGGAAAACAGCTCCTGAAGTTTTATTTCCGGCTTTGACAGTGAAGCTGCCTACCGCACTCGGTGCGCTGGGCACAGGTTCAAGCGCTCTAACCTGCCAGTAATACGTGCTATTTAGATCAAGTTTGCCATCATATCTATAGGCAGTTGTCGGTACCTTGGCATTGGCGACCACTTGTGTCATGTCGGGATCCTTGGCCAGAATGAACTCATATCGGGTCGTGTCGGGCATGGGAGTCCAGGAGAAAACTGGAGAGACGGATGCTTCTCTGGTACAGTTTGCTGGCTTTAATAAAAGTGGTCCCAGATGCTTCGTTGCGGCCGGCAAACCAGCTTTTACCGTAAAGTACATGGTAGCCGACCAGGGGCTGCGGACGACGTCGCCGGTGATACCGGCTCTGGCCCTGACTCTCCAATAATAAGTGTGACCCGCCTCGAGGTTGCCCCAATTGGCTATCTCGTACCCTTGAGATGCTACTGGTACCAGGCCGCCTGAAGGGAAGAAACACGCCGGCGCCAGTTGGTCGGTAGGGGTAATGTTGTCACTGATCAGCACCCGTATGTTGAACTCGGGATCTTTGGCTATCTGCAGCTCGTAGACCGAGGCGTAGCTGAGCTGCCGCCACCGGAAATTGACTTCCTTGGCACGTCCGCTAACAGGGTCCACGGGTATAATATCGCCGCTGGGTGGTGCCAGCGTCCAAGGCCCGACCTTGGCTACTGTGTCGGTGTAAGACCACAGACAACCTGTCTGACTCGGCCAATTATAAGGTGCATTGTCAATCGCCCACAAATTATTATAGTCGTTGCTGGAAAGCTTCAGGGCAGTGGGTTCGCGCGTGAACGATATCAGCGGCGCTTCTGGCAATCCGGCCACCAGGTAGTCCCACTCGAGGGCCGGTGGCACCACGGCTGTGGAGTAGAGGGTACGATCAACTCCCGGCCCGGGTCCGGTAGGAGGGGCAGTAAGGTTTGGATTAGGTGTCTTCCACACGCCATAAAGGACGTCATTCCGCTGAGCTAGGCCGAAGAATGAGCTGTTCGGCGGCTCCAGCTCATCCCATGCAGTGCTGACGTCAATGACCCAGCGATAGATTGCGCCGCCATCGTCACTGGCAGCATATATGGTTTTGTTCTCGTCGAATTTGTCGTCGAAAATCACGTGTACGTTGCCGGGCACCGGCAATGGCCTGCGGCTATCCACCTCTGGCTCGAATTTCGGTGCCGCCCTGGAAAAGTCAGCGTAAGCCACCATACTGAGGCCGCTAGGTACATCGTCTGGGCCGGCATCGCCAACGACTACCCAGTCCTCGTCAATTTTGGATTCGTTCTCAGGGTTTTTAAGCGGCGTGGCAATGGTGTGGCCTGAGGCAAGACCGGTATCCACATCGCCCTGCCATTTCCAGTCAAAGCCGCTTTTTATGCCCTTGCGCACGAGAGAGTCGTGCAGGATATACATAGTCTCGTCGCTGGCCAGGGTCAAATCGGTTATCTTGACAGATGCACCCGGCCCGGATGGGCCTGGGCCCGGCCTGGTGATCTGCCAGTACTGACCCTCATTTGGGGAACAGCCTACGAAATCGGTGCCGAGATCGGCGAAAACAATAGCCTGGCTTCTGGGGCCTCCTTCAAGGATTCTCGGATTGATGCGCAGGATCATGTCCGTGCTCTGATGAGGGTAAGGGTAGCAAAGTACTCTTTCCCAGGTTTGCCCCAGCGGGCTGCTGGTGCTGCGCCAGATGCTATCGAATGAGTTTGGTGGTGGAGGCGCAGGTGGAGGATTCGAAGAAGCTAGATATAATATGCTGTAATCGAAATTGCCAGACTCCTCGGTGCCCTGCGGGACTTCCAGCACGGCGACGTCAGAGAGGTGGTCAATCTTGGTGTCTATCAGGCCCACCTGGTTCCAGATATCGCCGATATCGGAATCTATGGGTTTCTCGGCAATCTTGAGCATTTGCTCATAGGCCGGTGAATAAGGGCTGACCGAGAAAGCCGATTCGTCGAGAGCGGCACCTACGGTCCAGGCTCCCGGCCATTGGGTTTGGACTAGTGGAACCATGGTACCTGTGCCCCCTTTTGAAGGCGATGCCGAACTCGTACCACAGAAAGCCCGCATACCGTCATGGCTCCAGGCCACCTGGGCATTGGCAAACCCTGCTGCCGGCCCTCCGCCGCCGGTCGGCGACTTAAGCTGGTCTGATTTTGTCCATACGGGTGTAGTTATCGTAGGGTCATAAGTCCGCCACACGTTGACCATCGCTGTGGTGCTGTCCGCTTCGACCTCGCCGGCCAGAAGACGGCCGCTATCATAGCTACCTATGTAGGCAATACTCGATATCCTGCCATTGGTCGGCGAACTGGGAGGTGGTCCTATCCAGCGGACTATAACGTTGTCGATACGATGCACTCCATATTGGGGGCTGGTGGTGTCAAATCAACATCGGTGCTCACATAACAACGACGCAGAGTGGCAACCTGGCCGGAAAAATCGCTTGGTAGCTCCAGATCGGCGGTTATGATTTGGCTGGCAGTCGGTGACGATGGCGGAAGGCTCAAATCTCGAACCAGTACCGGGTAACCGGCTACGGTATCCCAGGAAGTAGAATTGTTGCCTATATCCCGTAAGCCTAGATGAAGGTAAGTGCCTGCATTGTCGGAAGCTACAACCACCAGACTGAAATCTGCAAAATAACTAGGCGAGAATTTTAGCGCCACGACATTGGACGGTGCCACGGTTTGGTCAACCCAGTCAAAATTGGGCAACTGCCGCACAAAAACCCTGCCCGCTGGAGGTGGTGGAAGGATAGTGCGCGTGCCGACGGCGATGTCACGATTGCTACCATTCACTACAGAGATATCGACACAGCTGATGTATTCATTGACATTTAGAATAGGGAAATTAGGGAAACCGCATCATACCAGTTGGCGCCGCCGTCGGTGGAGGCAAAAATCCTTTTGGCCCGGGCCCTCGGTGTCCCATCACCATCAGTGACGGCAACGACGAAATTCACGTCATCCCGAGCCACGATAACGTTCCAGACAGGCAATTTGGCATCAGTACCAAGTCCTTGGTCAAATTGCCACTTATTTCTTCCCAGTCTATGCCGCCATCAGTTGATCTATAAATCTTCTTATTCGGTATATCTGCGGCGTAAAAGGTCCTGTCATCGGCGCCAATGGCCAGGACGCTAATTTCTGAGGGACTGGCTATAACATTGGTGACACTGTCTAACGACGGAGTATCAATGACAGTCCAGGCCAGTTTGCCAAGTCCGGCAAATGCTGGCCTAACGCTTTGAGGCAGGCATAGGATCGCCAATGATGCCAAAAACAACAGTGCAAGCCGACCGAGGCTTGCGACGCCATTATTCTTTTCCATGAAATTCTTCTACTTTCCCCTGGAAACCTATATAAGGTGCCTCCTCTTCCCGGTCTTAGCATCGTAAATAGCGGCAAACAACTCCAGCTGGTCTCTTTTCATAAACCATTGCCCGCCTATCCTCCTTCCTGGTATAGTGCCCATTCGAAGAAGCCGCCGTAGAGATTCCTCGTGTATGCCCAGATGCCTGGCGGCCTCGCGAACATTGGCATACTCCATAGTGAAATCGTCTAAATCGTTCATTTGTTGTTGTTTTAAACAACAGCTTACTCCTTTTTCAGTACGATTGTCAAGCGACTGAACGTTCTCCACATACTCATAAAGGCTTCCACTTTCGACATTTCTAAGCAGCCTGCGACAAGTCTGGTTCAGAGCCTACATTATCAAAACGCCTTCTGTCACTCGTCTGTGGTGCCGAAATACGTTCAAGGTTACTAATGTACCATTTAAAACATGACTAAAAGATACGGGAAATGAGCCAAAAAACATTGAAACCGACTCACACGTAGTCTAAGCTATATTCGTAGCGGGGACATACCTAAGGAAAAGGCAAAATGGTAGACATAATTGATTTGGTCAGCATCATAAAGCAAGATCCAAACGCCATGAAACTGGTGGGAGATATGCTTCTGAGTAACATATGTGAAGCCAGGCCGGCTGTGGATGTATCCGCCGAGCTTGGTTTCAGTTACCCGCTGATGGAGAAATCTTTAGGATTGGGAACGCGGGAGACCATCAAGGTACTCGATTTTCTAGCTGGTCATGACGTTCTGTCGAAACACCCCTACGATAAGATGCTGTTTTGTCCCCACTGCCGCGCTGCCAATTTTGGACCGGAATTATACTGCCCGGAATGCGGTTCGGAGAATATCGGCAAGGGGCGCATCCTGGAGCACTTCTCCTGCGGAAACATCGGTCTGGAAGAGGAATATATTGCCGACGGGAGATACATATGTCCTAAATGCAAAAGAAGCCTGAGGTTTCTTGGCACCGATTACAGGAGTCTAAATATTCATTATAAATGTCATAGCTGCGGGAAGGTGTCTCAGCCGGGGTTTACTTAAGCGTAAATGCCATAAGTGTCTGCGGTTATTCGCTGATGGTGAGGCCGGAGAGGTGTCTCTTTATTCTTACCGGCTAAATGCCTCAAAGAAATCGAGATTGGAATCTGAACTAAAGACTTGGTGGAAATTCGAGACGGAAGTAAAATCCCGTTTGATTGGCTTTCTGAAAGGCCATGGTTACGAGGTGACCGAGAGGGCGAAAATGACCGGAATTAGCAAGTCCGGCGCCGGACACACGTTAGACATCCTGGCTCGGCGAAACGATGGGCTTATACCTCACGTTGTCGGCATCGGTATAGCCATTGACAACTATGGCCAGGAGATAGGATTAGATAAGGTCTTCGCCTTTGATGACAAGGCTTATGACCTGGGAATCGATAGCAAGGTATTATTAGTATCCCCAAGGCTCAGCGCTGAAGCCACGCAGTTTGCCCAGCGGCAGCGAATCAGAGTGCTGGAGGATAGCCGAACTGGAAAAACTTCTAGATTCGGCATCACAATCCTCTTGTCACCCGCCGAATCGCAAATCCTTTAGGCTTGATTCCAAAATCAAACTAATGAACCATCTGGAAAGCCTTGGTTATGGAATCCGGGAGCAAGCTGAAGTTAGCGGCAGGTCGGGAACGGAGTACATTATTGACATTCTGGCCTCTTATGACAACGGTGTCATCTCTAACACGATAGGCATAGATATCATGACTGCCGAGGACGAAATCGGCCTCAATGCTGTGTCATCATTCGACACCAAGGCTTACGATCTGGGCATTAATCAAAAGGTTTTACTTGTATCGCCAGGCCTCAGCTCTGAGGCAAGCAAGTTCGCTCAATACCAGAAGATAAGAGTGGTCACTGTCAATAAAGCGACGAGATCAGGTAATGCCAAGCCTTATCGGGTGGAGGTCACCCATGACTAGCGAATTGGTAAAAGACGCGAAGGAACCAACAGGCGATATTAGGTCACCGGCCTCCGGTATCTGCCGAATCAATGTACTGTGCCAGGCGCCAACTCCTGAGGCTTTGGAGTTAATTCCCGAAAACCTTGCCAGAAAACATAACGCGGTCCCACTGACAATCAAAGACAACACGTTGCAAGTGGCTATGGCAGACCCTGATGATATCCTGGCTATCGAGGCAGCTGGCTGCCAGAACCAAGAAGAGAATTGAGCCCGTGCCAGCGACAGTAGCAGACATCAGGGAGGCTATTGATTTTAATTATAAAGCTTTCGGGGAGATTGCCAAGCAGTTTGGCTCTGTCTCGATACTCCAAGACGTAGTGGCCGCGGATAAGATTGATTTTGAGATGGCGGATGAGTCTCCGGCAGCACGAGCACTCAATCTCATTGCTGAAGAAGCCGTAAAATCACGTGCTTCGGATGTGCATATCGAACCCGAGGAAAATAGACTTCGTGTCCGCTACCGCATAGACGGCATTCTACACGAAGTGACCTCTCTGCCACTAGGAACTCACGCCGCACTAATTTCCCGAATCAAAATCTTGTCCGGCATGAACATAGCCGACCCTCGTCGCCCTCAAGATGGTCAGTTCTCGTTTCAAACCAAGGGCCGGAACCTCGATGTCCGTGTGGCCACAGTCAGCACCGTTCATGGCGAAATGGCTGTACTCCGTTTACTAGATAAATCCTTGCCAGCCTTGTCATGACCTCAGCTCGGTTTCCTCCCTCAAAGTCAGGAGAGATTCGAGCAGATGCTTATCATGCCCTACGGCATGATGCTAACCAGCGGACCCACAGGTGCCGGCAAAACGACCACCCTCTACGCTGCGGTAAACTCTCTGGATAGAGTCGGACGCAACATAATCACCATTGAGGACCCGGTTGAATATCGTTTTGAAGGCATAAACCAGATACAGGTTAATCCCAAAGCTGGCTTGACCTTTGCCAGTGGGCTTCGGTCCATAGTCCGCCTCGACCCCGATGTTATCCTTGTCGGTGAAATCAGAGATGGTGAGACAGCAGCCATAGCCACCCAGTCAGCGTTAACCGGTCATCTAGTACTATCCTCGATCCATGCTAACGATACGGTCGGTGCCCTGTTCCGGCTTATTGACCTTGGTGTAGAACCTTTCCTGATATGTTCGGCGCTTACCGGTATTGTGGCACAGAGAATGGTAAGACGTATCTGTCCTAATTGCGCCCGTAGTATTACGGTGCCTTTTGTGGAGCAAATGGCTTATCACCGGGAAACCGGCGAGGAATGTAGCGATTTCTCTTGCGGGGCCGGCTGCAAAGCCTGCACTTATACCGGTTGTCTTGGCAGGACCGGGATTTTCGAAATCTTGACGATAAGTGATGAAATAAGACGACTACTCGTCGGTGGAGCCGGAGCGGCTGAGATTCGAGCCAAGGCAATAGACGAAGGTATGACGACCCTGGCTAAGGATGGAATGCTGAAGGCCAAGAAGTGGTACCACCACACCCTATGAGGTGCTGCGCAATGCCTATTCAGCAGGTTGAGATTGTGAATTTCTTGGACAGCTACGGTTACGTGTCAGCCTCGAAAGATAAAAGTAAGGGAGGTCTACAATGGAGTACGCCTACCTAGGTTATACTGATGACAGACAGATAGTCAAGGGAACAGTTTCAGCGGCCACCGAGCAAGTAGCCACTGATATGCTGGCCAATTTTGGCTATCATGTGGTCAGTCTCAAACCGGTTACGACTTTCCTGCCCAGTTTAAGCAAATTTTTCCACGCCAAAGTCAAACCGGCTGAGATGGTCATCTTTTCCCGGCAGCTGGCGCTGCTTTTGGAATCAGGTGTTGGCATTATAAAGAGCCTGGAGCTGCTCCAGTCTCAGGCAACCGATAAAAGCCTCAAGAAGGTTCTGGCCAAGGTAATCTCAGACCTTCGACGGGGCGATGCTCTTTCAGTGGCTCTCGCCAGGCATCCCCAAACCTTTTCCACACTTTACTGCAAAATGGTGAGCGTTGGGGAGCAAACCGGTGCGCTGGAGGTTGTACTCAGGAATCTGAGCCAAGCATATTGAGCGGCAGGCTGCAGCTATGGCCAAGCTTAAGCAGGCATTGACCTATCCGGCCATTGTTTTCTGTCTGGGAATTGTGGTCGCCGGTGTAATGATTACCGTCTTGTTACCCCCTCTAGTCAATATGTTTAACCGTTTGGGTTGCCAGCTGCCTATAACCACCCGGGCACTCTTAGCCCTTTTCGATTTGCTCCATAAGTACGGCGCGTATCTACTGGTCACAGCCATAGCTATTGGCACAGTTGGTTTTATGTACGCCAGAACACCAGCTGGGCGTTACAACCGCGATAGGCTGATTCTAAGATTGCCCATATTTGGCAGGCTCGGACTGGTAAGCGAGCTGGCTCGTAGTTGCCGTAATCTGTCGTTGTTGTTTGGTGCGGGTTTGCCGTTGCCCGAAGTCATGAATTTGACCTCTCAGGCAAGCGGTAACCGCGTGGTGGCCAAGGCATTGAGCGAGGTAGAGCGGGACATGCTGAAAGGCGAAGGCCTGGCTGGGCCAATGAAAAAGAGGCCGGTGTTTCTGCCGCTTATGGTAGAGATGACCCGCGTCGGTGAAGAGACCGGCAACCTGGACCAGACGTTGATTACGGTAGCCGAAAACTATGAAATCGAAGCCGATAGGCGGACGCAGACCCTGCTTAGTATGATCGAACCGGTAATGACCATAGCTATGGGACTTGGGGTTGGATTTCTCGCCCTTTCCATAGTAATGCCCATTTACTCCAGTTTGAGCCTGGTAGGCGGTTAATGAGGGAAGAGATGTGGTAAGTAAACTCTTTGGCCACATGGCAAAGACAGGCCGTGGTTTCTCGTGCAATGGTGAACAAGGTATGAGCCTTATTGAAGTTTTGATAGCTCTGGCTATCATGAGCGCCGTGGCCGTCGTCTTTCTCCTGGGATTGACGACTTCGTCCAGGGCGGTAATGAGCAGCCAGGAGCGAGTAGTGGTTGACAGCCTCGCTAAGTCGCAGATGGAATCCATCAAGAGCCAGACGCCCTACATAAAAGTAGCAGACTATAATCCCAGTGACCCTAATAAGAGGTACACGCTGATTACTGTTCCCACTGACCTTGTGGCACAAGGTTATGCCGTTACGGTCGATGATCCCGAAGACGTAATCAATCCTCCCGTAACTGGCTCTGACAACCTTCAGAAGATAACAGTCCACATCACCCGTAACGGAGACCCGGCACACACCTTCACCGTGGTAGGCTATAAGGTGAACAGATGAAAATGCTGCGGAACGAAAAGGGCTTTACCCTGCTTGAGCTGTTGATTGTCATAGTTATACTGGGTGCCATTATGGGCGTAATGTCGATGGCCATAATTCAAATAGCTAAAGTAAGTCCTGGGAGCAATGACTGGGCTATTGCCCTGCGGCAGGTGCAGAACGCCGGCTACTGGATCTCCCGAGATGTCCAGATGTCAGAAGGTAATATTGATGTCAACCCGGACCCGGCCACGTTCTTGACTTTAACATTGCCTCAGATACCACCCCCCAACGAGACTATTGTCTACCAGTTCGAGAGTTTGAATGGTGAGCAATGGCTGACGCGAACCGAGAGCACTGGGGGAAAAACCGTGATAGCCCAATATATATCTAACACAACGGCAAATTATGACTCTGACAACTGCACCTTGACCTTTACCATAGGAGCCACTTCCGGCAATGTGCCGGTAGCCAGAGATTATGAGGCCATGCAAAGGGTACCAGCTCCGTAGCCGCTTAGAGGAGGTAGAGTATGAAGTTACTGAAGAGGATACTAAAAAGTGAAGCCGGACAGGCATTGCCCATTGCCCTGATTTTGCTGGTGCTGGGCGTTAGTCTAGTGGTACCCACTCTTTCTCTGACAACCACCAACCTGAAAGCTAGCCAAGTGGTTGATAACGCAAATCTGGAGCTTTATGCTGCCGATGCTGGGGTTGAGGATATGCTGTGGAACATAAAAGATAATGACTCTTTTCACCTGCCCGACAACGGCCAGCTGCCAGTTACGCTACCGTCATTCAACCTAAATGATAAGGAGGTAAATGTCACCGTAAGTAAACAAACCGGTCAGCCCTATTTGATAACCTCCATCGCCACCAGCCCTAGCGGGCACAACACTACGATCGAATGCTATCTTGATATTCTTACCACCGGTGGGGGAGGTGTGTTCGACTATGCCCTCACCGCCCTTAACGGTAACATCACGCTGACGGGCAGTTCGGAGGTCGGCTCCAGCCCTACACTACACGATGGCGATGTCTACGCCAATGGAAATATTACCCTAACAGGAAGCGCCCAAATAGACGGTGACGCTAACGCCACTGGCACCATAAGCGGTGAATCTCATATTACTGGCAACACAACAGAACTTGCTGACCCAGTCAGTCCACCTGCGGCTGCGATGAACACCTTGATTGACAGCTCGAAAGCCGAGGCGCAGGACGCCACTTGCACTTCATGTGTGGCATATACATATACTGGCAGCACGTGGGCACCGACGGCGAGTACCTATTCTGGTGCAAACCATGCCAAGAACAACATGAGCATTTCCGGCAGCGGCACATGGATATTTAACGACGCAGTCTGTGTTGGTGTGGATACAAATTCGAACCTGACTATTTCTGGGAGCAGTAACGTAACATTCAAGGGTCCAGTCAAGGTGGGCGGAACACTTAACATCAACACCAGCGGCACCGTGACATTCGGAGACTCGGTTGATGATACTGTATGCGTGGGGCACAACATCAGTATTTCTGGAAGCGGCACAGTAATATTCACGGGGCCGGTTTACGTCGGCTACAACCCATCTTTCACTTCGGGCAGGAATTTTGTGGCATCGGGCAGCGGATACCTCCAACTCCTTAACACGCTCTATGTCACAGATACCCTTCAGATTAGCGGCAGCCATCCTGTACAACTTGGCGGTGCGGTTTACGTGTCTGGTAACATTGATATGAGCGGCAGCAACGGAGTAACAGGCGGACAGAATGTCATTGCTGAAGGAAATATTACCATCTCGGGCAGCAACCAGCAGCTCCCTGCTGACCAAATTCCCTTCGTTATTTCTACCTCCGGCAATGTCACCATGAGCGGCAGCAATTGGACGTCGGCGTTAATCTATGCTCCCGAAGGCCAAATCTCGATGTCGGGAAGCAACAAGCTCTATGGTTGTGCCGTAGGAGAAAGCGTTAACGTAAGCGGTAGTGTAGATATCATGTATCCTTCGGACCTCAGAGATCGCGAGGACCTACCCGGCAATGGCAGCAGCACGGCAGGACTGCAGATCCGTACTTACACCATAGAGTAGCACCTGTGAATTGGAATAGAAGAGGAATATTTCAGTGATTAAACCTAATGAGCCAAAAAAGAAGGGGCGACTTGATAAACTGCTCAGACTAGGCAGGGGTAGCCAGTTGGCGCTCATAGTGGGTGTGTTTCTGGTCATCTTTATACCCACTTGGCTAGTGCATCAGCAGCAGCCGACAAAACAGACTGAGCTAAAGGGCACACTTTCCAATCTAGAGAAGATACTGGCGGTAGAGCAAACACCTAAGGAGAAATTGGAAGCGGAATTTAATCGAGCTGCGGCCGAATTGGCAGAGGCTAAAGCCGTTTTTCCCGGCGCTAATCAGAGTCCCGAAATTATCGAAGGATTGCTCAAGCTGGCCGAGGCGAATGACATATATGTTACCGGGACAAAAGTATCGGCTGACCAGAGAACACTCAGCAAAACCGAGGGTGCAGTCGAATGGTCGGTATTGACCTTTGATATGAGCCTCAAGGGGCAGATGCCCAAGTTCCAGAATTTCTTACTGGCTCTGGACAGCGATTTTCCGACATGTCAGATAAAGGAGGCGACATTTAGAATGGCGGAGAAGGAGGGAGACGAAGACACCGCCAGCCTCAAGCTTGAAGTATTCTGCTACCAGGGTAAAGGATAACAGTCATGGTCACTCTAGACATTGAAGATACTTGTATCAGGATGCTGGTAGTTAAAGGGGGACGTCTACAAAAAGCCGCCACCGTATCTTTGAAGCCGGGCTGGTGGAGAACGGTGTTGTCATCGATAAAGTTGCTGTAGGACGGGTAATTAAGACGCTTATGTCTGAACAGGACATCACCGAAAAGGAAGTTGTGGCCAGCATCAGCGGTATTCACTCTATATACAGAACGGTTAGCTTACCGCGGTTGCCCAGAAAAATGCTGGACGAAGCGGCGAAACGAGAGATGGAGAGAATTACACCGATCCCTTTGAGCGACCTCTATACAGCCTGGCAAGCGATAAGCATGTCGGATATGGAGACCGTCATTTGTCTGGTCGGCATGCCACGCCATACCGTAGATGCCTTACTGGATACGCTAGATCAGGTACAACTCAAGCCTCGCGCCATAGACATTAGACCTCTGGCTCTGGCTCGAGCTGCCGATGAGAAGGATGCCATATTAATCAGTGTTGAGTCGGCCAGCTTTGATGTCGTAGTCATGATCAGCGGCATTCCGGAGTTGCTACGAAGTCTTACCTTTGCGGCGCGAGATATGTCGCCAGCTGAGAAGGTAGCCGTCATAAAAGAAGAACTGGACAGGACGGTAGCCTTCTATAATTCAGGGCACAAAGTAAATCCTATCTCCCCGAATATGCCTGTTTTTGTCAGCGGGGAGCTGAGGGAGGCTCTGGTGGCGACGCTTGACTATACAATCAAGCCTTTGCCTCGGCTGCTATCTTCACCTCAAGGCTTGAATATCGGCGAATATGCCGTGAATATCGGCTTGATCCTAAAACAGCTAAAAGTTAATGCCAGCAAATCACGCGTAGACATAAATATCATGCCCGAAGCTTATCGTCCCAGGCCGCTGCCTTTTGGCCAGATCATCTCCTGGGCGCTGATTGTTATTGCGATTGCTGTGGTTATCCCGCTGGGTAGATCTACTCTGCAGGTGGTCCAGGAAACTGCGGCTCTACAGGCTAAGGTGGATGCTACCCAGCTCCGGGTTGATGTCAGGCAAGGAACTCAAGACACGCTTGAGAAAATGAAGACAAAGGTTGACGACGCCGAAGCTGCCCGCGACGCCTTCAAGCAACCTTTGAACAGCTTTGGCAGGCAGCGAGCTGAGGTGAACGGTGAGCTGAGTGAAGTGACCAGGCTGCTGCCCGGGGCTATCGTTCCACAATCAATTGCTTACGGGAACAGTGTGACTTTGACCGGGACTGCTCCCGATGACGCCGTGATCTTAGGCTATCAACGCAGCTTGAGGGATACCGGCCGGTTCTCTGAGGTGCTGGTGTCAAACATGCAAGAGGTGAAACATAATCAATGGCAATTCACCTTGACGGTAAAATAATGCTTGGCCTCGAAAGAAAAGACTGAAATGGATATTTTGACTCTGCTACAGCGAGCTGAGGCTCAAAAAGCCTCAGATTTACATCTGATAGTCACCTCCCCGCCGATGATGCGCATCGACGGTTCACTGCAGCCGATGGATAGCCTGCCTAAGCTCAACGCTGAAGATGTAAGCCAGGTGTTCTCTCAGATAACAACGCCTCAGCAGCGAGAGATATTCTATCGTGACCTGGAGCTCGATTTCGCCTATTCCATGCCACAAGGCGGGCATTTGCGGTGCAATGCCTGCCAGCAACAGGGATCTATCAGCCTGGCTTTCCGACTATTGCCGCCGACCATACCGAAGATTGACGAACTTGGCTTGCCACAGTTGTGTAAAGACCTGATCACCAGACCAAGGGGGCTGATCATAATAACCGGGCCTACCGGTCGGGTAAAAGCACCACCTTAGCGGCTATGATTCAGCATCTGAATAACAACGAGCGCCGTTACCTGGTTACCATTGAAGACCCCGTCGAGTATGTTCATCCGAATATCAAGTGTGCCATCTCGCAGCGAGAGCTGGCTGCCGATACCCTGTCTTTCGCCAATGCGCTGAAATACGTGCTGCGGCAGGACCCTGACGTTATTCTGGTGGGTGAAATGAGAGACCTGGAGACGGCGGCTACGGTGCTCACCGTGGCTGAGACCGGGCATTTAATCCTGTCCACGGGACATGCACCCAGCGCTGCCCAGTCGGTGGAGCGAATTGTCGACCTGTTTCCACCCCATGAGCGAGCCATGGCCCAAGCTAGACTAGCCTCAGTGCTTATAGGTGTCATGTGCCAGGTACTGGTGCCGCGTGTCAATGGCGGTAGAGTAGCGGCCGTGGAAATAATGCTGGCGAATCCGGCGATAAGAAATTTGATCCGCGACGGTAAGACGTATCTTATACCCAACACCATCCGTACTAGTGCCCAACAAGGTATGCAGACGCTGGATGACGCTCTCATCGCTCTGTACCATAACCGGACAATTGCCTGGGAGGCGGTGCTGGCATACTGCCAGGATAGAGATGAAGTGGAAAAGCTCGCCGGCAGCAGGGTGAGATAGAGGCATATATCGTTGTGGCGCCTTCTAGGTTACCTTAGACAGTGCGAAATATTGGTAGAAAGAGCCAACAGTAGGGACAGACCTTCAGGTCTGTCCTCTCTTTATATCTCATCGGACAGGTCTAAAGACCTGTCCCTACATTGATATGATGATATGACCCTTTAGTTAGGGTCATATAGACACAGCGAAGCCATACATAAAAGAACTAAATAGACACTAAAATCTCTTCTTTGATCCCATTAAAACGTTCAGTGCAGACCTTTGCAGGTCCGCCCCTCACATTTCTGCTTAGGAGGCTTTGGATCTAACTCGTGGCGCTTATAGACTGCGATCACGGATAAGTGGCCTGGGTCACGACGCCATTAGTGTCCCAAGTGTAAGTTCCATGGGGCAGGTCCACAATGTAGCCGGCGGTTTTTAACGCGGCGGTATCAGCAGGCAAGGCTCCACTATTATCTGCCTGGTAAGCTACGACTGCGGTCTGTATGTTATGCAGCTCGGTTGCAGCAGCCTCGTTGTGGCCCTTGCCGATGAACTTGCCGACACTCAGCGTGACCACGCCGGCCAGGACTGCCAGGATGCCGACCACCACCAGCAGCTCGATCAGGGTGAAGCCCTTCTCCCCTAGCCCCCTGCGGCTGGGACTGTAGATCCGGTGTATCATTTTCGCTAGGCTCATCATTTTAAATTACCTCCTTTCCTTCGTGTATATTCGCTCGACCTGAAAATTGTCTCGTTAACTTGTCCCAGCTCAAGTATCGTACAATTCGTAGCTAGAGTAAATAGGCCGTTGGTAACTTTTTGAATGAGAAAAAGGTACTGGCTGGCCACGAACAATCCCTGTTCATGACAATGGATTACTTTATGTCAATTAAAGCTTCCGGGATGTGCAGCTCCGGGGCCACTTCAGTCACCTTTTATTGAACTTAAATACGCCTAGACAAGCCAAAGTTAGCTCAAGCTTTGGTGCTTTGATCCCATTAAAACGTTCAGGGCAGACCTTTGCAGGTCCGCCCCTCACATTTCTGCTTAGGAGGCTTTGGGTCTAACTCATAGTGCTTATAGGCTGCGATCACGGATAAGTGGCCTGGGTCACGACGCCATTAGTGTCCCAAGTGTAAGTTCCATGGGGCAGGTCCACAATGTAGCCGGCGGTTTTTAACGCGGCGGTATCAGCAGGCAAGGCTCCACTATTATCTGCCTGGTAAGCTACGACTGCGGTCTGTATGTTATGCAGCTCGGTTGCAGCAGCCTCGTTGTGGCCCTTGCCGATGAACTTGCCGACACTCAGCGTGACCACGCCGGCCAGGACTGCCAGGATGCCGACCACCACCAGCAGCTCGATCAGGGTGAAGCCCTTCTCCCCTAGCCCCCTGCGGCTGGGACTGTAGATCCGGTGTATCATTTTCGCTAGGCTCATCATTTTAAATTACCTCCTTTCCTTCGTGTATATTCGCTCGACCTGAAAATTGTCTCGTTAACTTGTCCCAGCTCAAGTATCGTACAATTCGTAGCTAGAGTAAATAGCCCGTTGGTAACTTTTCGAATGAGAAAAAGGTACTGGCTGGCCACGAACAATCCCTGTTCATGACAATGGATTACTTTATGTCAATTAAAGCTTCCGGGATGTGCAGCTCTGCTGGTAGATTCAAGGTAAATCAGTGTTTACTCCATATCCACTTTCAGCCGGACACCCATCTATACCTTGGAAAGCCGCAATGTTATAATCTCGCTAATGTTTGGTGGTATGTGCAGCCGCATCATGATCAATTCGGGGAAGTTATTTGAAGTTTCAGCATTAGGACATGAGCAAAGGCTAAAGGGCGAGATTCAGACCATATTCTTAGCGAACTGGCTATGATAACCCTGTGGTTGATTCTATTTTTCCTGCTCGGTGCGGCCATTGGGAGCTTCCTTAATCTGGTTGCTGATAGACTGCCAGCAGGCGGGTCAATTGTCTTTCCACCATCCCATTGTCCCGAGTGTCAACGCAAGCTTTCCGCCAAGGAAGTAATCCCCATCTTCAGCTACTTATGGCTGCGCGGACGCTGCCGCCGTTGCAAGGCATCCATACCCGTTCGTTTGCTCTGGGTTGAGCTAGGCACAGCGGTCTTGTTCGCCTTCCTCTACTGGAAATACGGACTTACTTGGGAATTAGCGATAGTTGCCATATACTGCTGCCTGCTTATTGTGCTTTTGGTAACTGATTTAGAATACAACCTTCTGCCCAACAAGATTCTTTACCCAGGGATAGCTATCGCCTTGCTCATAGCTATTGCTGGCTCTATATTTGGGTTCAGATTGGAAGGCGTCAGCGGCCCAAGTGCTCTACCATGGATTGCCAACGCAGCTATCGGCGGCGCTATCGGTTTTGTATTGCTTTTTATCCTGGCTCTCGTTTACCGTGGGGGCATGGGAGGTGGCGATATCAAGCTGGCAGGATTCATAGGTCTGGTCACCGCCTTCCCGCTGGTTTTTCTGGCCCTGTTTTTGGCCGCCGTCAGCGGCGGCCTGGCGGCTGCGGTTCTGATGCTCACTAAATCGAAAAGCCGGAAAGATACTATTCCATTCGGCCCTTTTCTTGCCTTGGCCACCATGGTCACGTTGTTCTGGGGAAGCGATTTTCTCAAATGGTTGCTCTCTTACCTGGCCTCATAAGTTAAAGCAAGCAGCTACCCTCAGACAATAGAAAAGGCATGGGCCCCGCCGTTAAATTTTCATCTCTGATACCTTGCAAAATAGGCGCACGCCATTTTCCAGCTCGCAGTGGCCACAGATCGAGCCAAATAGAGTCAAGGTCAAGTTTTGCCAAATTTTGTTATAAATTACGTAGGGTTAACGGGCAAATTACGTAATACTACTGATATGTTTACTTATTCAAGCGGAATATAATTCAAGATTGAAATTAACGGAACTACTGGGATGACTTTGAAGACGATCGAAAATGGACAGATTCAGGCTCAGACCGCTCACAGCGACATATCGAGTGGTGACGCTGCAGCTGGCAAAGTTATCCGCTGTGAGCAACTGACAAAGCGCTACCCGGGCGGCATTCTGGCTGTTGACCGGCTTGACTTGTCCGTGCGCCGTGGAGAAATATTCGGCTTGCTCGGCCCTAACGGCGCCGGCAAGACAACCACAGTCGGTATGCTCACAGGCCTGGTCATTCCCACATCCGGTAAAGCCATCGTAGCGGGCATCGATGTGGTCGCTAATCCGGCAGTGGCCAAGCAGGTTATCGGGGTGGTATCGCAGAGTAACAATCTCGATCGGGCTTTGACTGTCTGGGAAAACCTCTACTATCACGGCCGCTTTTTCGGCATGAGTGCCAGGGAAAGTCGTGAAGCAGCCGATAGGTTTCTTGTTGAGTTTCGGCTTACTGAACGTGCCAAGGCAGACGTGATGGCCATCTCAGGCGGCATGGCAAGGCGACTACAGGTGGCCCGTGCTCTCTTGCACCACCCGTCGGTCTTATTTCTTGACGAGCCCACAGCCGGACTCGACCCGCAGAGCCGTATCGCCCTGTGGGAAATACTCGGCAAGCTGCACAATGAGGGCCAGACTATTTTGTTGACCACGCATTACATGGAAGAAGCCGACTCGGTGTGTGACCGCTTGGCTATCATGGACCGTGGCCGTATCCTCGCCATCGGGAGTCCGAGGAGTCTAAAGGAATCGGTTGGCGCAGATAGGGTGGTTACTGTTTCAGCCACGGGTGACCTTGATGCTCTCGCTCGGTTGCTTCTGGAACGAGTTGAGGGAGCAGCCAAGGCCAACAGGCGTGACGGTCTAATTGATCTTCACATTAAAGGGGCTAACGGGGTGTTGCCTAAAGTAGTTACGATAGCTGAACAAAGCGGTTTCAATGTCACCGACCTATCTGTGTCAGAACCAACCCTCGAAACCGTCTTTATCAGCCTGACGGGAAAGGAGCTACGCGACTGATGAGCACCATGACTGCTGCGTCAGGAATTCAGTCTTTCAGGCCTATCAGATCGGCGGCAGCTGCCAGTCGTGCTGCTTTCGGTGCTTTGTTGCTACGTGACCTCACCGTGTTGAGAAAGAACCTTGGCGTCTTCATTGCGCGTACTCTCATACAGCCCTTACTACTTGTTTTTGTATTCTTGTACGTGTTCCCTCAAATCGGCGAAGGCATAGGTGGAGGCTCCGGGGTGGGAGGACTGTCGCTATTTGCTACCGTGCTCGTTGCCGGTGTAGTGGGCCTATCTATAATGTTCCAAGGCATTCAGGCAGTGGCTTTGCCCCTGGCAAACGAGTTCGGTTATACGAAAGAAATCGAGGACCGCGTGCTGGCGCCCCTGCCCGTATGGCTGGTGGCCATAGGCAAGGTTGTTGCCGGAGCCATACAGGGGTTGATCGCCGCGGTTGTTGTTTTTCCCATCGCTTCAGTTGTGCATGCCCAGGGCGTGCACCCGGAGCTATCAGTGCATTGGCCTATCCTGCTCACACTCATCCCTCTTACGTGTATCATGACATCAAGTCTCGGCTTAACTTTAGGCACCCGCATCTCACCACGAAACATCAGTGTCATGTGGGGGTTCATCATCCTCCCCATAACCTTCCTCGGCGGTACCTACTACCCGTGGACGACCCTGGCGGCGATCAAGGTTGGAGGCTTTCCCTGGCTGCAGGCCCTCGTCTGCTTCAACCCGCTTATCTACGTGACTGAAGGTTTCCGTGCTGCTTTGACTACAGCGCCGCACATGCAACTTTATGTCATTTATACCGTGCTCATAGCCTTCTGCGCACTGTTTCTCTGGGCAGGGATCAGGGGCTTCTACAAGAGGGTCCTTAGCTAGAGCTAATTCGACATCAGCCAAGCGTATCGATTCGAAATAAGTTGTGCCTGACCACATCCAGTCTCTCTTTCTTGCGGTCATTATTGTTTCTTAGGAGGTTGGAACAGACTTTGCTACGCAACTGTGAATTCGGGCGGCTAATCTACTGCTGTAGATGCCACGTAAGGAGACTTGCCCTGGCACGAAAGGCATATTTCCCCATCACCTACTGGATATGATTCCTTGCAGCGCGGACAAATTGCATATCTTGGCACATGATTCTTCTTCAGTAACTGAGGCGCAATTCTAATTTGTTGGACGCTACAAATATCAGCTCCGGCTCTTTCAATCTGTTTCATCAAAAGTTGAGGATCCTGCTCCTTCTTAGGTCTCATATTGAAAAACCAGCTCTTGACTTCTGACCATGCTTCCAGCTTGGCCGGATCCACAAACACTCTCACCCCCTGGCCGCTATGTTTATCGAACAATGCTATGGCATAACGGCCTAAGTCTATGATTCTAAGCCAGCCATTTCCGACGGTGCATGGTGTGAGGAGCTGTACGGCGTCCGGCAGGCAGTTGGTGGTTTCGCTTATGGCATCGAATAGCCCTTCTTTGGGAAGATGCTGGTAGGCAAGCTCTATCATGAACCCACCTACGACCACGCCGGGAGCAGCATAGCCGTGGAATGATTTGACGCGGTTTGTATATTCTTCGAACGTGTAGGAGCGGATCTTCATAACTGACACACTAAGGACAGATGGACGACACTACAGATAGAATATGCCGGCATTCAAGCTTTCCTTCAAATCAACCACAACAGTTTTGGTATCATAGCCCTTGTACGATATCTGCAGTGTGTATTTGCCGCTATTTTCTTCAAGGTTTTCAAATTTAAAATCGCCGTAGTTATCGGTCACACACTTGCCGATCTCCTTGTTCTTGGCATTCATCAGCTTCACTATTGCGCCCTCAGCGCATTCTTCTCTGCCATCAACGCGAAAGGCAACGCTGCCACCGATAAAACACCGTTCAAAACGGTACAAGTTTTTGTAATAGACACGGGGCAAGCTCCTATATTCCGGATGGTAGACTTTAAGTCTCTCGGCCTTGATGATTTCCTGCATTTTGGAATCTTCGTCATGGAGGACGCTTAAGGCCCCGGTGGGACAAGACTGTACGCAACGAGTCTTCGTCCACCCGTCATCCAGCAGGTGGGCGCAAAAAGTGCATTTTTGAGGTAATTTAATTTCCTCATTCCACCAGATAGCATTGTAGGGACATGCCTTGACAACATTTTTCTGCCCCTTAGCCTTGACTGGATCAATGATCACAATACCATCAGGTCTCTTATAAATCGCTTCATCCTTGGCCGCTTTCATACAAGGCGCATCATCACAGTGCATGCAGGGTTCAGGGAGGTACGATACATCAATAAAAGGATACTGTCCCCGTTCTTTGCTGTGGATGGCAATCCATTTTTGTCCGTGTTTGGGTTGAGCTGCCGAATATCCAGGCCAGTCATTGTCCACATACTCATCCTTGCACGAAAGAAGACAATTATTACAGTTTTCACATTTTTCGACGTCGATAATCCAATACCATTTCTTCATAATCGCTAGCTCACCTTATCCATTTCTCGATTTGAACCAGGCATGAATTCGAAGCAAAACTGTGCGATTTTTCGATGATTGGCCGGCTTGAGGTTAATATATTCACGCATCCGCCACGATCTGGCGACAATCCTGGTTCACCTATCGGATCGTATATTGCTGAAGATTCATATGAGTGAACGGTGCCCGGGGGAACTCTCTCGGTAACCTGAATCGCGCATATAACAGCTCCCCTATCATTGAATATCTTGACCAGGTCGTCATTCTTGATTTTGCGCTTGTCAGCGTCCTTAGAGTTAATCCGCACTATCCAGTAATAATAACCATCAATCATTATCCTGTGGTCTTTAATATCGTTTAGCCAGCTATCTTTGCCGTCGCCCATTGTGTGAAAGCTGTATCTCGGATGAGGGGTTATCAGCAGTAAAGGATATTTCTTGAAAAGTTTAGCCGTGTGATGTCCTTCCCAGGACGGAATGTATTTGGTCATCACCGGCCTTTCCGGGTCATTCGGATCAAATCGCTTTAAGCTGGAACACACGAATTCCAGCTTGCCTGACTGCGTCTGAAGACCTCTAAATACTTGTGTTGTATAGTCAGCAGGCAATGGGGCTATCTCTGGGGTATCTTTGAGACGGTCCTCGGCAAACCATCTAAATGATACCGGATGTCTTAATTTTTCCTTGGGTGCGGGGACGACATAGTACCCCTTTTTCAAGAATTTCTTCCAGGGAATGGCTCTGGGAAGGTCTGTGGCATCAAATAATCGCTTGCACCAGTCAAATTCAGTTACACCCTCAGAGAACATGGCGGAAAACCCGAGTCTCTTTGCCAGCTCGAGGAAAATCTGGAAATCTGATTTTGATTCACCCAGAGGTTCAATACACTTATGCTGCATAAGCATAACACGATGGTTACATTGGTTGAAACTATGCTGTACGTATCCTCCGCAGTTGGCAAATTCACTGATATCCCATCGTTCGAAGTTGGTGCAGGCAGGTAATATGATATCGGCGAATTTGGCTTCACCCTCAAACCAGATTGACTGGTTAACTACAAATTCCAAATTGTCGGACCTGTAGGCTCTTACGTACCGGTTTGTCTCGGACATTGTGCCAATATGGGAGCCGCCGTATTTATAGTACATCTTGATCGGTGAATAACCCGGCGTTGGGTACTCGAAACGGCTGAACTGACCCTCAATTGTCTTAGAGTCGGTGTGATAACCGTAAGTATGACCATCCAGAATCGCCTCAGGAATTTTTAGCCTAGGCACTCGCTGGTACACAGTATTTACTGTAGGAAGCTGCGGAAATCTTGAAAAAAGGCTGACGCCAAGTGCGGTGCCAGCTAAGTCCCCTGACATGCTACCCTCGGCATAACCCGGAAAGTAAAAACCAACGTCTAACGGCACTCCCTGCTGCATACCGCCCATGTTAACTCCGGGCTTGCCTAGACCTTGCATAGCCATAAGGCAGACCATAGAACGAGCCCATTCGTTGCCAGTGGCGCAGCGGCAGGCGCCACCGAAGCCGGTGATTCCTCCGGCCGCCAGGTAAGTCTTTTTGGTTCCCCATTCTCTAGCTAGAGCCCTAACATCTTTGGCGGGAATCCCGGCTTCATTTTCTTGCCATTCGGGCGTCTTGGGTATTCCGTCTTCTTTACCTAAGATATACTCTTTCCACTCATCGAAACCAACTGTACGATTTGTTATATACTCTTTATCGTAAAGATCTTCGGTTATCCAGACATAGGCAATCGCCAGCGCTAAAGAATTGCCCGTCGCTGGCCTGGGGGCAAACCATTTGCCGCCAAGTAGAGCTGCCGTGTGGTTATAAAATGGATCTATGTGTACCATCTTGATACCTAGTTCTTGCAACCATTGGCGGCGGACAGTGCCTTCAAAGGCGCCATATACGCCGCCGGTAGCTTCGGGATCGCTCGACCAGAATACCACCATTTCGCATTCCTTGAGGCAATCTTCAACGGTTCCATAACTTTCCGGGGCTCCGAGCCGCATACTATGCCCCCAGTGATGCATGGCGCCCCAAAACCATCCTTCCCAGCTGTCAGGATTGTGGACGACGGGGGTCCAGCCAACGTTATTAAAGAATCTCAGCCGAATACTAAGCCAATAGCCTAGATTGCCCCACAGATGATGAGAACCACTGCCATTCAAAATAGCCCCGGGGCCGTAATCTTCTTTCACACGCTTTATCTCGTTGGCAACAATATCCAGCGCTTCTTCCCAACTGATGGGCTCGTAGCCTGAGACGCCCCGGTTTCCACAATTTCGCTCGCCACTGGGATTGAAATCGACCCGCTTCAGCGGATGTAATATTCTATCCGGCGAATAGATCATTGACCTGAATATCTGGGTATGAGGTGAGATAGTGGTCTTACGCGGCGGAGTAAAATTCCTACCTCTGGCTTTGATAGTCCATGGTTTGGCGTCATTATCCTCGAATTCGATAGGTGTAATTCTTATGATCTTGCCGTCCTTAACATAGACAAATACAGGTCCGCCGTTACTATTACTGGTATATCTAGTGACTCCTTTACCCGAGTTGGTTCCATATTGGGTACCAGCGTTCAGCATCAGGCTGAGGGTCTCCATCCACCACCAACTCAGCTCATCGGATCCATCTAATGCCAGCTGGAAGTTCTTCATGGCGTCAATCATGATCAGATAATCGCGGGGTGGCACCAGAACATCCAAGGCTATTCTGGAATTCCCAAAAACCATACCGACATCAGGGCTGGAAAGGATGCCACTTCTGGAAACAATCTTGCCCTTCCGGAGAATGAAATATCTGCCACGGGAATTGTCTTTTAGCTTTATCTGGACGGTCAAATCCTTCTCTTTGAGACGATCTCGGAAAAACGAGAACCTCATCCGTGTTAGAGCAAACATCAGAGTAATGCCAAAAAGCACCAGTGACAAAATTGCGTCTGCCAATAATTGTGATCTAGACAGGAAATTAACTATCGATTTCATGATTTTCCCTGTGGCTATCTAAATACTTCTCGACGGTTGGTACATTTTGCCCTTTCGTAGCTATTCTTGTCAAGAAAGCTGTTGTGATAGCAGGTTGACTTGAAGCTCAGCTTTGTTTTTGAAAGGCAGTAGCAAGCAGGGTTAATTAGGCAAACAAAATCTCTATCGCTTAAGCACAGCGATCACATCCATCTCGATCAGGAATTCTGGTCTTGCCAGAGCATCGGGTTGCATGAATGTGCTGGCTGGCGGCTGCTCAATAACTAGTTCAATTGCCGAGCTTTGTGTAAAAATCGAGAGCTCGCGTGTAGAGAGCCACGACAACCAAACCGGCATGGCGATCTATTTCGCCATGCCGGTTCATATCAGCTTTTGAGTCTTTCGGCTACTTAGGGAAGTGGGAATATTGGCTCAGCTTGTGCTGGCAGCCAATCATGCTTGGACAGTACTATCTTCAACTCCCATTTGTCTGGCGTATTTACCTTGAACCACTGGCCAAGATATAGCGGGATGCGGTTGAAGTGGTCCTCGGCGAATTTGACACGAGAGTTGATTGTAGGTATATCAAGTGTTGGAATAGCTGCATTAATTTTAGCTGTATCGAGAGAGCCAGCCTTCTGTATCGCCGCAAGCGCGATTTGCATACCTTCGTAGCCATGTCCGATAGCTGGGTTTATGGGTTGCTTTTTTGCCGTAGCCCATCTATCCGCGAGCGAACTCGGCGTGGTACTGCCGATACCGGGGTTATTGGTTAATTCAGGACTCCACCACACTTCAACGCCCACACCCCACGGCAAGTCGCCACCCCAAGATGACGCGTCAACGTAAAACAATGGTGCCCTACCCATCAAGCATATCTTGGGTTTGAAACCCATCCCGCTAGCCTGCTTCCACATGGCACCGAAAACCGGGCCTGGGCAATTTCCCCACAGTATTTGAACATTATTGCTTTGCCATTCTTTTATCACCGAAGAGAAGTCAGTAGTCTCCAGTGGTACCAGACCCAGGTTCTTGTCCATGCCTACAACTGTTTCGCCGTGCTCTTTGAGCACCCCTGGAAAAAGTGAATACCAGCCGCGACCATCAGGTTCATCAGTGGCAAAGACACCTGCCACTTTGTTGGTTTGGCTAACAAACATGTCTAGAAATGACAGCCAAGTATCCTTAACGGTATACCCTGGCGCATCTCTGAAATCACCTGCCGGCGCTGGAGTTGCGATGGCAAAACCACTCAACCAATCATACTCCCAGGGAGGCGTAGCCGCCGTCCGCATACCGGCCCACGGCTCCATAGGCCCGCCCGAGACGATGCTCGGTACCTTATATTTTTCACCAGCAATAGCTGCGGGAGCCCACATAGGCGCCGGACAGTCAGGTGCCGTATAGAAAATAATCTTTTCGCGGGCCATCAAGTCTTCGGCAAGACCACCGACCTTGGCTGGGTCACTTTCACTATCAAGTATAGTGAAATTCACCTTCATTTTCTTGCCACCGACATCCAACCCACCCTGTGCGTTGATATCGTCAACCGCCGCCTGCATACCAAACCCATTCCCCTCGCCAAAACCGGTAAACATCCCGGTCATCGGCAGTACCGTTCCTATATTGACCTGCTCTGCTCCAGCTGACGGTGCAGCACAAGCACTAAGGCCGACTGCCCCACCCACTAAAATAACAGTCAACAAAACCACTAACAGCCTTTTCATAAACCTCCTCCTTATCCTAGTCGATTGTGGAAACCTGAAGTGTCTCACTGCATGAATTTGTATCACCTCCCTTCTACGGTCACTAACCTCTAATCTGAAAATAACTCACTCCAGGAACTTGTAGGTATTCGGAATTTCAAGCTTATACCTTTGAATAGACGTTGTCAAGAGGTTGGGCTTGAATGGGGCGAATATCCTGCTATAATGAAGACACGGTGGAGTGAGGCGTTGTTCGCAAACATGCGCTGGATTAGGAACACATCAGAGCATGAAAGAATCGATCCTGTCAATTGACACGATTACCAAGCATTTCGGAGGTATTGTCGCTCTAAAAGACGTTAGCTTTAACGTGGATAAGGGCGAAGTCGTGGGGCTGATGGGGCCGAATGGTGCTGGCAAGACAACGCTGCTAAATATTATAGCCGGCGAATACCACCCAGATTCAGGACGGATCAAGTTCAAAGGGAAGGATATTACTGGTTGTCCCTCACATAAGACCTGCCACCTTGGAATTGCCAGGACTTATCAAATCCCGCAACCATTTCTTACCCTATCGGTGCGAGATAACCTTCTGGTCCCTGCAATGTTCGGCAGACAGGTCAGCAAATCTGTTGCGGAACTTGAACATGACAAAATCCTTGATCTTGCAGGTCTGTTAGAGAAGAAAGAGTCCTTTGCCGGGGATCTGGCCACCTTAGACCTTAAGAAACTGGAACTGGCCAGAGTCTTAGCCCGTGATCCGGACCTGATATTGCTGGATGAGGTGGCCGCTGGCCTGACCGATGTCGAGATACCAAAGATATTAGCCACAATAGAAAAGATTCGCAATATGGGTAAGACTGTGCTACTTGTGGAACATGTCATGAAAGTGATGGTTGGGGCGGTAGACCGAATCATAGTCATAGATAAGGGGATGAAAATTGCCGAAGGCAAACCAGAATCGGTGATGAATGATCCTAAGGTAATTGAGGCCTATTTCGGCACATGATATTTCTGTGAAGATACTGGACAAACGGTATTGATGAATGCCTCCAGAAGTACTGCTGAAGGTTAGAAATGTAGACGTGTTCCGGGGGACTTTTCAGGCCCTATGGAATGTGTCGTTGGACGTAAATAAGGCCGAAATGCTGGCTCTTATTGGAGCCAACACTTCTGGCAAATCCACTCTGCTGGACGCAATATCAGGATTATTGCACCCATCCATGGGAAGTATTGAGTTTGACGGCAAGGATATTACCAAACTGGATCCCTACCAGATAGTCGAGCTTGGTATCACTCAGGTACCCGAAGGGAGAGGTATCTTTCCTGAAATGACTACGTTTGATAATCTCATTATAGGTTCATATAGTCGACAAGCCAGGGCTAAGAAGTCACAAAATCTCAAAAAGGTCTATGAGCATTTTCCCATATTGGAGCGTAGAAAGAGACAAACGGCCAAAACTCTCAGTGGGGGAGAACAGCAAATGTTGGCAATTGGACGCGGCTTGATGGCAGACCCCAAGCTAATGCTTCTTGACGAGATGTCACTGGGACTGGCTCCCATTATTGTCACTGAGTTGTTTAAAGCTTTGAAAGAAATTAGACAGACAGGCCTTACCATTCTTTTTGTAGAACAAAATGTTAGGAGGAGCATACAAGAAGCGGATCGGGCGTATATCTTGGAGAACGGCAGGGTTACACTCAGCGGCACCTCTGCCGAGCTCCGTGAGGAAGAGCAAATAAAGAAGGCGTATTTTGGTATTACCACATCTGAGATCACCAAGGAGTAGTAAATAATGGAGCCAAATGTGGAATGTTGGCTCCAAAATTGCGGGCGCATGTAGATGTTAGATATAGGCAATCTGGTTTCTCCTATCGTGATGGGGATACTATTAGGGGGGCTATACGCGCTCATTGCCTTGGGCCTGTCCATGGTCTTTGGGGTCATGAGGTTAGTAAACCTCGCGCACGGAGATCTGGTCATACTTGGCAGCTACATAGGCTATGCTTGCATGACCTTTCTTGGCATAGACCCCATCCTTAGCCTTGTCATAGGAATACCTGTCCTTTTTGGAATAGGTTTCTTCATTCAACAATTTCTTATGGGCCGTGCCTTTTCTATATCTGGCGAAGCACCGCTGATAATTGCCTTCGGAATCGCCCTGATCCTTCAAAACACCAACCAGATTTTATGGACACCATTATCAAGAGGTTTAACTACATCTTATTCTCTTTCAAGTTTCTATCTCGGCTCTTATCAATTTCCATTGTCATATCTACTCGACTTCATAGCGGCTGTTGTAGTGATGCTGGCGCTACGTGAGTTCTTAAGAAGGACGTATTTGGGAAGGGCTATAACTGCCGCATCTCAGAACAGAAAGGCTGCTCAGTTGATGGGGATAAACACCAAGATGATATACGGATTTGCCTTCGCCATCGCCATGATATCCGCAGCCATAGCTGGTGTTTTTATGGGTATGACCTTTCCCTTCACTCCAACATCCGGCACACAATTTCTAATAATCGCCTTTGGAGTAGTAATAATAGGTGGTTTGGGCAGCATGTTTGGCACATTTTTGGGAGGCTTAATGCTGGGATTAATTCAAACACTCACTGGCTTCTTCTTCGGGCCTGCTACCCAGATGTTTTTCATCTATTTAATTGTTCTTGTGATATTGGCCATCAGGCCACAAGGCTTGCTAGGAAAATCATGAAGTTTCTAACTTCAAGACTAACCATAGGAAGCTTGATAGCGGTAATAGTGGCAATCATGCTGGCGGTGTTACCTGTGTCAGGTATTCCACGAGAGTGGTTACTCTATCTTCTTCTCTTTTTCATTTACTTAGCCATGGCTAACATGTGGAATTTGCTCGCGGGATATTCCGGCCTAATGTCGCTGTGTCAACCAGCCTTTCTCGGACTAGCCGGATATACGGTAGCCATAGCTACGTGGGTAAGTATACCTTGGTGGCTGGGAATCATTGGTGGGGTCATTGTGGCCGGCCTATTCGCTATTCTCATATCCTTTCCGGTTTTCAGACTCAGCGGCATATATTTCGCCATCGGTACTCTAGTTGTGCCAGAGGCACTGCGTATCCTTTTCTATCTGTGGAAACCTGTCGGGGGACAGCTGCAAGGCGGGGGAGCAGGCTATATGATAAAAGACATAGCTAACGTACAGATGTCATATATTTATTGGATGGCCTTTGTCATTGCCATTGTTTCAATCATCATAATGAGAATAATCCTAAGATCAAAGCTTGGTCTTGGACTAGCCGCAATTCGTGATAATGAGAGAGCCGCGGCCAGTTCCGGCGTGGATGCCTTTAGAATCAAGGTATATCCTTTTCTTATTGCTGCTGCGATAACCGGGGCGGCGGGTGCCGTGTTCTATATATATCAGGGATACATAGAGCCAGCGAGCACATTCAATGTAAAGTGGACTATGCTTATACTTCTGTCCACAGTGATAGGAGGCCTTCGCACCGAAGGCGGTCCCATCATAGGCACCATCATCGTGGTCTTTTTGTATTTCCTCCTATCCAGGTATGCCGGATATAGTCTTCTCATACAAGGCATAATACTGATAGTTATTATGCTTCTATCACCGCAGGGCATTGTGGGAATATTGCGCAATACCAGGTTCTATCGGTCTGTGTCTCAATTCGCTAATAGACAGTTATTAGGGTAAACGTCTGCGATGAAAGCATCTGAAGGACAACTGGGAAGGATATTTGTGATTCGACTTGAGGATGGCGATCTTGTTCCTGCCTGCATTGAGAGTTTTGCCGAGGAAAGGGGAATTTCAGTAGGACAGGTAATCATGGTCGGTGGCATTGGCGATGGTCAGGTGGTCGTTGGTCCACGTCGAGCAGAACAAATGCCGCCAGAGCCGATGCTTGTTCCATTGGACGGAGCACATGAGGTCGTCGGTGTAGGCGTAATCGCGCCAAACAAAAGGGGAAAACCAACATTACATTTACATGCCGCCTTAGGAAGGTCAGGTAAAACGACTACTGGTTGTCTACGTCCCGGCGTGACTACATGGATAGTAGCCGAAGTAATTATCTTCGAGGTGCTCGGTACGGATGCAGTCCGCATTCCAGACGAGAAGACTCGTTTTGATCTCTTGCAGGTAGACCGAAGCTAGAATCAGTATTCACGCGATCAAATAGACTCGGATTTGAAGTTTACATCAGCCGGCGACAGCCCTGTTGTTGTGGCTGAGCCAGTAGGAGTAAAATCTACATCTAGGAGGAAGAGATGAAGATCAAAGTTGTTACGGATAGTAGTGCAGACCTGAGTGCAGACATAGTAAAAGAGCTAGGAATTACCGTAGTTCCTTTGTACGTAAGGTTTGGAGACGAGATATTTAGAGAAAGAGTAACCATAAGTGACGATGAGTTCTACAAAAGACTAACTGAGGGCCCGGTTCATCCCGCAACTATTCAGCCGGGGCCTAACGATTTCCTCGAGGTCTATCAGAAACTGGCCAAGGAAGCTGACGGAATTTTGTCCGTACACATAAGCAGTAAGTTGAGCGGCACGCTTAATTCGGCCATTCAAGCCAAGAATATGATGACGACCAGTATTCCGATAGAAATAGTCGATTCGAAAACTGTCAGTGCGGCATTAGGTTTGGTAGTTATAGCTGCCGTCGAGCTCGCAGGTCAACAGAAAGATCTTCAGCAGGTAGTGAAGAAAACGGAGGAGATGACAAACAATACACACATCTTGTGTCTTCTGGATACGCTCAAGTATCTGGAGAAGGGTGGTCGTATTGGCAAGGCGAAGGCGCTATTAGGGACAGTACTAAACATAAAACCTCTGCTCACACTTAAGGAAGGGGAGGTAGTCCCCGCCCGGCCAAGTCCGCACGCGAAGAAAAGGTATTGAGCAGCTATTCAGTCTGGTCCAAACAGCCAAGCAAATAGAAGATATCGCTGTTGCTTACAATACGACCAAGGACGAGGCAGAGTCTCTGGCGAAGCAAATCGCGTCCCTCTTTGCCAAACCCAAGGTTAGATTGCTTAAGTTAGGTACCACGCTTGGAGTCCATACTGGACCTGGCAGCTTAATTGTGGCGTTGCGTGCGACACTTCCCGAGTGAGGATCATGCAGACCCACGGACAGTTTTAGACAATGAAAACTTTTTCCCACGTATTGTCCCGTTATTGCATAGCAGCAAATAGCTTCAATAGTGCCAGATAACGTTTCGTCCGAGAACCACGGTGGCGATACCTGCCCAGCATAGTGTTACTGTGTGTCATGGACAGTGAAGTCTGACAAAATTTAACGTGCTTTGCTTTTGCTGCAGATACTGTGTTATTCTGATTCGTTGACCGGAAAATTAGACGTAGGGAGGGTATTTATGGAGAAACAAGTTACAACTCAGGCTAGTAGAGGCGGGTATTTGGAAGCTCTGCTCAACAGCTGCCCAGACGCTGTCATAGCTATTAACGCCGAGGGCATTATGACATTTGCCAACAATGAAGCTTGCAAATTAATTGAATGCCAGATGCGTGATCTGATCGGAAAGAGTATCGTCACTATCTATGAGAGTCTGGAACATGCACGAGAAACAAATCGTAAGCTCTTTCTAAGTGGTGGGATAATACACGATCATGAGTCTATGTTGAAGACGAAGAAGGGTAAGCTAATTCCGGTGCGTATTTCAGCATCGCATTTGAAAGATAGCACAGGTAACTACGCAGGGGCTGTAGGCTATTTTCAGGCCTACCGACCTTGGCCCACTGCAGAGGCGAAGGTTAAGGCGCATGTCGAAGAACTGGTAGCTCAGCTTGAGGAGTGGAGAGACCTTGGGGCTCCCGTATACGAACTTTATCCTGGGCTAACGTATGTAATAATAGTGGGCCGCCTGGATGCCGAGCGCATTAGCCGTGTCAAGAACAACCTCTCAAACCATATGGATAGTCATAAGACTTCAGTTGTTCGGATAGACTTGTCAGCCGTTGTGATAGACGATACCGGGCCTGTGGCGAATGAGCTGGTGAGACTGGTTCGCAATATCCGACTGCAGGGTGTGGAGACTGTACTTACTGGTATTGGCTCATCACTAGCCGAGGCCATCGAGCCGCTCGTGAAGGACGTAAGCTCTCTAAATGTTTTTGGTTCTAGAGACCTTGCCCTGCAGGCAGCACTGAACTTCATTGGGTTTGAGATCCATAAGAAAGATTAGAAAGGTAGGAAATGAACAAGGTTTATCCTAATCTGGAGGATGCAGTGGCCGATATTCCTGATGGAGCTTCCATTGCCATAGCAGGGTTTTTTACTGCTGGTACGCCAGTTCCTCTGGTCCAGGCACTTGCCAATCAGGGAGCCAAAGACCTTACCATAATTTGTCAGCAGATGGGACCGGGGAATGAGGATATTAGCCAACTGGTCATCAATAGGCAGATAAAGAAAGCCATCTCCAACTATCCATTCTACCGGTCGGCTAGCAGAGGGGCGACTACTCCTTTTGAACAAGCCGTAAGAGCTGGTGAGATTGAGCTAGAAGTGTATCCCATGGGTACATTTGTGGAAAAATTGAGGGCTGCCGGTGCCGGGCTTGCCGGCTTTTATACACCTACTGGGGTTGGTACTGTGGTTGAATTGGGCAAAGAGAAAAGGAACCTTGGGGGGCGGAATATCTTCTTGAACTAGCACTCAAGCCAGACTACGCTTTCGTATATGGCCATCAGGGAGACCGGATGGGTAATCTCATTTGTCGAAAGACCGCCAGGAATTACAATCCAACGATGGCCGCGGCAGCAAGAATAACCATTGCTGCAGTCGAATATCTTTTAGAAGCAGGTGAACTGGATGCTGATAAGATTCATGTGCCTGGGACATACGTCCAGCGGATAGTAAAAGTGGATAGGCCGAATTATTTCCCTACCATTGAATAGTCGATATTAGATCTTTCAGGAGCAAGCAGACATGGCGACAATCAAGAAATTTGAAGGGCTATCAAGAGAATTGATGGCCTTGAGGGTATCGAAGGAGCTGCAAGACGGGACTTATGTTAACTTAGGTATTGGAATACCGACTCTAGTCTCGGATTGGATTGAGGGCAGAGACATCGTTTTGCAGGCTGAGATTGGTATGCTCAACACCGGTCCTTTGGCGGCATCCGAAAGTGTTGACCAAGACCTTATCAATGCTAGTTGCCAGCCGGTAACTGAGTTGCTAGGAACCTGTTATTTCAATATTGCAGAATCGTTTGCCATGATTAGAGGTGGCTATATGGATGTGGCAGTTCTGGGTGCACTACAAGTTTCGGCGAAAGGAGATTTGGCGGGGTGGAATAATCCGGAGAGAGGCTTCGGGGAGAATATAGGCAATATTGGGGGTTCAATGGACCTGGCAGTAGGAGCCAAAAAGGTTATCGTAACTATGACTCATGTAACCAACAAGGGTGAACCTAAAATTGTTAAAGAATGCACCTATCCTGTCACTGCCCGAGGTGTGGTTAAGCTTGTAGTCACTGATTTGGCGGTCATTGAGGTTACTCCACGTGGACTTTTATTAAAGGAGGTAGCCTCTGGCTTGACCGCAAATGACGTGCAGTCTGTAACTGAGCCTAAGCTCATAATATCCAAAGACCTGAAGGAAATAGAGTTTTAGAGCCCCAACTGCAAGTGGCTGTCACAATGTATCTTTCTTCCGCGTACAGACACTGCTGAGCATCGCCCTTTGATTGCTATATAGCATGCTGTAGCTTTACCTAGGAATTATAAGGCCAGACCGCATCATTCGGTGTATGGTCGGGGTGAGTGGATTTGAACCACCGACCTCATGGTCCCAAACCATGCGCGCTAGCCACTGCGCTACACCCCGTAGAAAAAAGTATAGTTTACCAGGTTGAATGAGTCAAGAAATTGCTAGGGAGATTCAAAACTAGCTGCTATTTACAGGTAGGACAGACATCGAAAAAATCTTCAGGGAGCCCCCATTTTTCTCGTATATAAGCTAGCTGTCTTTCTGGTGCCCAATAATTGCCGCATACTTTACACTTCTGAAGTTTGAATTCGACTTTCCAGTTGTAAATTCTCCGTACGCCGTCCTTGTCTTCCATCTTTATGGCATCAGTCGGACACACATAATAGCAAGAGCCGCAACCTATACAATCCGTGGCCGGCTCGAGAAAAGGTGAGGCAGGTTCTTTGGTTATGCCTCTGTTTACCAAACTAATAGCACTTACGCCAACAACTTGCTCACAGGTTCTCACACACAGGCCGCATACTATACAGTCATTATCCTCCAAGTACTTCGGTCTTATGACCGGTTGCTCGATGCCCACACGAGAAGCCAGTTCATTTATTACCCTGTTCTTAGAACACCGTGCCAAAAGTAGCTCTAATAGCATTTTACGATTGCTTAATACTCTAGGTGAGTTTGTTTTTACCTCCAGCCCTTGCTCGATCGGATAGAGGCAGGATGTCACTATCTTTGATCGCTGTCCTTTGAAGATTTCTACAATACATAGCCTACAGGCACCATACGGTTCTATGGCTTCATTGTGACACAACGTCGGTATCTCGATACCGTTATCTTTAGCTATCTGAAGAATCGTCTGTCCATCTTGAGCTGTGAACTCACGTCCATCAATTTTGAATGTTATCATGTTATTCTTTACCTATAGCTCCCATTTTGCAGACGTCAGAGCAAGCCCCACATTTAATACATTTAGAGTTATCCAGAACAACCGGCGCTCCCTTGCCTTTAGAGGTTATTGCTTCTTGTGGACAAGCTTTAACACAGAGCCCGCAACCGGGACATTTATCTTCCAATATGTAATAGCGGATTAGAGCCTTGCAGACACCGGCCGGGCATTTCTTCTCCTTAACGTGAGCCTCATACTCATCTCGGAAATAGCGGATCGTGGTTAGGACAGGGTTTGGCGCTGTGGCACCCAAGGCGCAAAGAGAACTATCGACCAAGGTAGCCGACAGATGTTCAAGCAATTCGATATCTTCTTCTTTGCCTCGGCCTTCGGTTATTTCATCCAGGATCTGGCGCATTCTTTTTATCCCCTCCCTACACGGCACACACTTACCACAGGATTCTTCTTCTAAGAAAGTGAGGAAATACTTAGCGATGTCCACCATACAGGTGGTTTCGTCCATAACGATCATGCCACCCGATCCCATCATCGAACCAGTCTTAGCTAACTCATCAAAACCAATGGGCAAATCAAGGAGGCTTTCAGGCAAACAGCCGCCGGAAGGGCCACCAGTCTGTACTGCTTTAAATTTCTTCCCACCTCGTATGCCTCCACCGATATCAAATATAATCTCTCTTAGTGTTATTCCCATGGGGACTTCCACCAAGCCTGTATTATTAATCTTACCTACCAGGGAAAAGATCTTGGTTCCTTTGCTGCCATCGGTACCTAAAATGCGATACCAGTCAGCCCCTTTGGTAATTATTAGAGGTACATTGGCCCAAGTCTCAACATTGTTAAGGGTACTTGGCCTATCCCACAATCCCTTTTCGACCGTGTGAACGTACTTGGCTCTCGGTTCTCCTACCTTGCCCTCTAAGGATGCCATTAGCGCTGTGGACTCACCACAGACAAAGGCACCCCCACCCCTAGTCACTCGGACGTTGAAATCGAAACCGGAGCCTAAGATATTATCACCTAGCAAACCCAATTGCTCGCGCCTGGTTCAGTGCAGTTGTTATGTTAGCCAGTGCCAAAGGGTATTCTTCGCGCACATAAACGTATCCTTCATGGGCTCCAATGGCATAAGCACCGATAATCAAACCTTCGAGCACACTGTGCGGATTACCAGTGAGCAAACCCTCGTTAGCGTAGGCGCCAGGGTCGCCTTCATCGGCATTAACGATTACATACTTCATTTCTCCAGGCGCATTACGACATGTTTCCCACTTTATTCCCGTGGGAAAACCGGCACCGCCTCTTCCTCTTAACCCGGAGCGTTTGATTTCGTCGATTATTTGCACGGGTGTCATTTCGGATAAAGCCTTAGCCATCGCGGCATAGCCACCAATGGCTATGTAGTCGTCTATCTTGGTCGGGTCCAGCTCTGGGTTATTGCCAAGAATATTCCGCTCTTGCTTTCGGTAAAACGGAACTTCCTTCCGATGTACAATTTTTTGGTTAGTCGTCGGATTATCAAAAAGTAATCTCTCAACAACTTTGCCTCTGGCGATTGTCTCTTGCAGTATCTCAGCTATATCCTCTCCCTTTACCTGTTGGTAGAAAATGTCACCGGGCTGAATAACGGCTATTGGTCCCTTTTCACATAGCCCGTGGCAACCTGTAGCTCTGATTTCAGCCTTATCTCCCAGATTCTGCTTCAGTAATTCTTGTTTAAAGGCCTCGATTATCTGGGTGCAGCCATAAGGATGACAAGCAGTACCGTTGCATATCGCAATTATCTGCTTGTCCGACTTTCTTTCGCTTACGAGCTTTTTTCGTAGAGCGTCCAGTTCTTGTCTCGAATTGAGCTTGTTTGGCATTTCTTCTGTTATGACAATCATTCAAATTTGGCTAATACAGTATCGACCTTATCGCTGCTCATTTGCCCAAAATAGTCGCCGTCGATCTTTACAGCCGGTCCTACCGCACAACATCCCATACAATTAACGGTTTCCAGGGTAAATTTGCGGTCCTTGGTAGTTTCTCGACGTTTAATAGACAAACACCGTTCGATCCGTTCCAGTACCCTGGGAGCACCCCGCACGTGGCAGGCAGTGCCGAGACAAACTCTAACTATGTGCTTTCCTCTTGGTTCAAGATTGAAAGCTCTGAAAAAGGTGGCCACATCGTACACCCGACTGGCCGGGATAGCCATGGTTTCGCTTACCTGAATGAGCGCTTCCTTGGGAAGATAATAGTAGTCGGCCTGGATGTCCTGAAGTATAGAGACTAGTTGTCCCTTGTCACCACTGTATTTGTTTATGATAGCGCTAACTTTTTCATCCATCTTTATTAAATCTTTACAGTGGCCCTGTCTTTGAGCTTGATGTACTCGGCCGTCACCTTTTCCTGAATCTGGGCTATTGTCTCTTTGGACAGATGCCGGAATCTCCCCTGCAATTTAAAGTAATCTTCTATCGGGCGTAAGTGTGGGAAATCAACGTTCAATGTATATCTGCCGCGTTCTACTCTCGTATAAGGGGAAGATACCCGTTTGTACGGCCAGGCGTCCTGCTCTGATTGCCAAGTCTGGGGATAAGCGCCATCCGGTTGGGCACACGGATAATACATGTATATACGACGGACCTTCAACTTTCATTGCTTTGCTGATTTTGCCCATTAGGTCAAAAGGATAACTATGGCATGCCGTAGCAACATAGGGAATATCATGGGCAGCAGCAATCGCTGGCATGTTTTTCTTCCATCTTGTCTGTCCAATGCTAATCTTCCCTGCTGGCGACGTCGTCGTAGAAGCGCCAAACGGAGTAGAACTGGAACGCTGAATACCGGTATTCATGTACGCTTCATTGTCAAAGCATATATATATGAAGTCGTGGCCTCTCTCAAGTGCTCCGGATAAAGCTTGCATACCGATGTCCGCAGTGCCGCCATCGCCAGCCATCGCTACAACCTTTGTTTTCTTGTTGTATTTTCCTTTACGTCGCAATACTTTTAGCGCCGCTTCAATTCCGGAAGCCACAGCCGCGGTATTCTCGAATAATGTGTGGATCCACGGAATCTCCCAAGAAGTGCGAGGCAGCATTGAGGAGACAATTTCCATGCATCCCGTAGCATTGGCGATGATCACATTCCTGCCCAAGGCTTTGCACACAAGCCTCACCGCCAGTGCTTCACCGCAACCCATGCAGGCACGATGCCCAGGGGCAAAATATTCTTTGGTTTCCACTAATCGTGGGACATATATAGCTAGATTCTCCACTACTCTCTCACTCCGATCATTTCAAGTTCATCCACTTTTCCGTGTTTTGCCTTATCTAAACCGTGGTATATTAAATTCTCAAAAGCCTGCGCAGAAATCTCTCTTCCACCAAGGCCACCCACAAAGCTGACCACCTTTGGCCGGATCTTTAATGGATAGAGGGCTGTTCTGATTTCAGTAGCAACAGGTGCCGGCCCGCCGAATGACATGGCACGGTCGAGTACTATGATTACTTTAGCTTTGCCTACAGCACGACGAAGTTCTTGAGTGGGGAAAGGACGCCACAGACGCAGTCTCACTAGTCCCACTTTCTGCCCCTCCGTCTGCATTTTGTCCACAGCAATCATGGCTGTCTCACTAAAGCTTCCCATGGACACGAGTAGCGCATCGGCATCCGCCGTCTTGTAGCTTTCTACTGGTGAATAACGACGTTTAGTAAGGGCACCGAATTCTCGCCAAGTCTGCAGGATAACCCCCTTTGAACCTTCAAGCGTGACCTCAAGCGCTTTCTTAGCTTCAGTGTAAATTGAAGGATCGCCGAAAGCTCCAATTGTTACTGGTTTGTCAGGATCGAGACGATAGGGATAACGATATTCGGGAAGAAACTTATCCACTACTTCCTGCTCAAGCAACTGAACAGGTTCTATGGTATGTGAGACATAAAACCCATCAATGTTAACCATTACGGGCAATAATACAGCCGGGTCTTCAGCGATTCGAAAGGCGCACAGAACTAAATCAAAGGCCTGCTGTCCGTTTTCGGCAAACATCTGAATCCAGCCACAATCTCGGGCTGCCATTACGTCGGAGTGGTCTGTCCATATGCTAAGAGGTGCTGAAAGCGCCCGGTTAGCCACCGCCATAACTATCGGCAAACGGAGGCCAGAGGCCACAAAGAGCACCTCATGCATAAGTTCCAATCCCTGACTAGAAGTAGCAGTAAAAGTCCTGGCACCCGTGGCCGAAGTGCCCAGACAGGCGCTCAGTGCTGAATGTTCCGACTCCACAGGAACATACTCGGCGTCTAACTCGCCATTAGCTACAAAATCTGCCAATCGCTCGACAATGTGGGTCTGCGGCGTGATGGGATAAGCAGCTACGGCTTCTACACGAGCTAATTTAGCTGCCTCAGCTAAGGCAAAAGAGCCTTCCATGCCAATTCGTTTCTCTGACATTCCTATTCTTCCTCAACCATCTTTATCGCCTCGGTCCAACACTCGCGGGCACAGATACCGCACCCTTTGCAATAATACAAATTGGCCTCGAAGTAACCATCTTCCTTCTCTCTGATACATCCCTCCGGGCAAAATAGATAACAGATCCCACACTTGATGCATCTTTGATTGTTCCATTCAGGATGCGCTGATTTCCAATCTCCGGTGCGATATTGCTTGGCGTTCCCCGGTTCAGTGATAACACAACCAGGCAATAATTCGCGCCACGACGGCAGTAGCTCCGTTTTTACGACTTCACGTGGTTTCTGGACGACGGGGCTAAGCTCGGTTACTTGCGTCGTCTCGAAAGCCTTACGGCAGGCATCCATATTGCCCTTAGCCCGGGCACCGAATCGCTCCTGCAGAGGTTCTGTTAGCGATTCAATTTCGATTAGTCCTGTGGCCTTCAACACTGCTCCCAGCATGGTTGTGTTCACAATCGGAACACCAATCGTCTCCCTAGCGATGGACGTGGCATTCACTATAGCCAGCCTCTGCGGTCCGTTTATCTGTGATTTTATGTCAACTAACGCTTTTGGTGTATTTATGATCAGCGTACCATCACTCTTGATTCCTGAGGTGACGTCGGTGATTTGAAGCAAACCAGGATCCAGGACTACAACAATATCTGGATTCGTTACTGAAGCCCTGGCCCGAATTGCGGTGTGATTACTTATACGGTTGAAAACCAGCACTGGAGCTCCCCTTCTTTCTGGTCCAAAACTAGGAAACGCCTGAGCAAATTTGCCTTCGGCTATGGCTGCCAGTGCCAGCAGTTCAGCTGATGTTACCGCTCCCTGTCCACCTCTCCCATGCCATCTAATCTCTACAATCCTATCTTTTTTTCTCAACTATTCAAGTTCCCGCAGACCGCCCCTGGAGGGACTCGAACCCTCGCGCCCGGCTCCGGAGGCCGGTGCTCTATCCCCTGAGCTACAGGGGCCCGAAATATTTTAAAGCTTATTGTCGGATTTGGCAAGCTAGGATAAAATCATTTCTATCGAGCACGTTTAGAGGAGCTAGCTAGGTCTGTAATAGATTCCAACTTTTGCCTTTTGAAGAATGGCTTCAGCATTGCAGGTGTAATAACCGTTGTCACCACACTAACTAAAACAGCAGCACCGAACAGATTGTGGTTTATAGCGCCGGCTAAGAGCCCAGCCCCGGCGATAATCAAACCTACTTCACCTCTCGGCACCATCCCGAGGCCAATTACCATTCCCTCGTTATGAGACATTTTGCCGGCAAACCGAGCCGGAACATAACACCCTACAGCCTTCCCAATTACAGCCGCGATTATCAGAATAACTGATATTAGAGCTCCGCCCCAGAGAAAACGCATATCAACCTGCATGCCCAGATAGCAGAAGAAGAAAGGCGCCAAGAAGAACATAATTGGCCTGGTTTTATCCAGAATGTCCTCTCTTTCATTAGTGGCTGCAAACATGAGCCCGGCAACATAGGCACCGACTACCGGATGAAGCCCCACTAATGTCACTAGATAGGCTATGATGAAGCCTATAATCAGAGCAAAAATGGGTGCCGTCTCCGATCTTCTGAAAGGATCAAGGAGGAACTTCGATATGTATTTGTTGAATCTAACGCCGATGGTTAATAAGGCGAACCAGACGGCAAAGCCAATAGCTGCGATTCTGAGAGCTTCCAAGCCGATGTGAACTGGGTTTATCTCGCTTCCGGTCTTCGCCGTAGTGCTAATGCCGAGGACGACTGACAGAATGACTATTCCGATTATATCGTCAACCACCGCCCCAACTAGTATAGTTGCCCCGGCCCGTGTCTGGAGTTTGCCCATGTCCATCAATATTCTCGCTGTAACGCCTATGCTGGTGGCTGTCAAAGCAGCACCCATAAACAGCCAACCAGCAACTCCTGCTGTCGGAGCCAACCACTGGGTAACTAGATATCCGAAGGCAAATGGCAAAATAACACCGCCCAATGCCACCAAGCCACCAATTACTCCTTGTCTAAGAAAAGCTTTTACATCAGTCTCGACACCGGCAACGAAGAGCAAGACCACAACAGCTACTTGTGAAATAATCTCCATGACGTTGAACTCGTGGAGGCCGAAGGCACCTTGGATAGTAGCAAAATTGAGGATTACTGGATCGTGGATAAGCCCGCCTAAAGCAAAAGGTGAGATAATAATTCCAGCTATCAACTCCCCTAAGACGGGTGGTTGTTTCAAATAACGCTCAAACAACTCGCCGCCAATCCTCGCCGCAAGTAAAATGATGCCGAAGCTTAGTATGAACTTAAAGTATATTCCGATCTCCATTACGATTCCTGATTATGCAGTGCATACGTAATAGCTAATCAGCTTCTACCGGAGACAAACCTTTGGGTTTCAACCGCGAAACGATGAGCTTGTATATCTCTGCCACGAAGAAAATCGTTGAAGCTGAGAGTACGGCAATCAGCCAGTCCTTAAGGCTTAAGGCATAGGTATGAAATATCACTTGCAGGAAAGGCACATAAAATATGGAAATCGTTATAGCCAGCGTGACGCCTATAGCATAGAGCAGCCATTTGTTGCTGAGAAACCCAATCTTGAACACTGAATACCTTAACGACCTGCAGTTAAAAGCATTGAAGAACTCGATTAATATTAACGTAATGAAGCATAAACCCTGCGCTTGGATCAGGTCTCTTCCTGAATTCATTGCCCATAGAAAAACACCCAATGTTACTAAGGTGGTCCATATACCGGCTCCAACCAAATATCTGAGGACAGGCAGCGTAAAAATGGTCTGCTTACGCGGGCGCGGTTTTTGGCTCATGATATTTGGATCTGGGGGATCGATAGACAATGCTATCGCTGGCAAACCATCGGTAGCTAGGTTAACATACAAGAGCTGAATCGCAATCAAAGGTATTGTCCCAACGGGTAATCCGAAAAATGGACCGAATAAAATAACCATCGCCATAAGCAATATTTCACCCAAGTTGCAGGAAAGCAGATAAATTAGATATTTCTTGATATTTCCAAAAATGCCTCTACCTTCCTCCACGGCTGCTACTATAGAGGCAAAATTGTCATCGGTTAGCACCATGTCAGATGCTTCCTTGGCAACGTCGGTTCCTGTGATACCCATAGCCACGCCGATATCAGCTTTCATAAGTGCCGGGGCATCATTCACTCCGTCACCGGTCATGGCCACGACATGTCCCTTTCGGGTTAGAGCTTCTACCACCCGGAGCTTATGAGACGGCGATACGCGGGCGTAAACTTCTATCCTGTTCACAAGTGCTTCAAATTCGTCGTCGCTCAAGTTATCAATATCACTTCCTGTTAGTGCAACACCTTCCTTAAGAATACCCAGTTCCTTGGCAATAGCCACCGCAGTTAGCTTATGGTCACCTGTTATCATTACTGACTTGATACTCGCCTGATCGCAAAGTTTTATGGCTTGTTTGACTTCTTCACGAGGCGGATCAATCATACCAGCGAGGCCGACAAGAACCATGCCTTCTTCTATCGTTTCATGTGGGCCCAGAGTATGAGTGAGCCGTTTGTAAGCTATGCCTAATACGCGGAAGGCATCACCTGCCATTTCATGCGAAACGGACAGGACATTGCTCTTATCACCATCGGTTAGTCTTGTCTCTCGTCCGTCCTTGTAAATATAGCTGCAGCAATTCAGTATTACTTCGGGTGCACCTTTGGAATAAGCAATCCTGCCTTGTGGTGTTTGATGGACAGTTGTCATTCTTTTCGTCTCGGAGGAGAAAGGAATTTCTTGAATACGGGGGAATTGTTTTTGAAGTTCTTCTTGCCATAAGCCGGCTTTAGCCGCGGTGACTACCATAGCACCCTCAGTAGGATCACCTTTGATTTCCCAAGCACCGTTAGTAGAAACAAGGGATGTATCATTGCAGAGACTACCGATCAAGAGCAATCTTTGTAGTTCAGCCTCTTCTCCAGGGTCAAGAGTTTTGCCGGCAAAATGAAATTCGCCTTTAGGTTCATAGCCAACACCGGTAACATCAATCAGCTTGTCATCCACATAAATACTACGTATTGTCATCTGGTCTTGGGTTAACGTACCTGTCTTGTCGGAACAGATAACCGTAGTGCAGCCCAGGGTCTCCACCGCAGGCAATTTCCTTATCAGAGCATGGCGGTGCACCATCCTTTGTACTCCAAGTGCCAGAGAGATAGTTACCACAGCTGGCAAGGCTTCTGGAACAGCAGCTACAGCTAAACTCACGCCCCAGATTAACATTTCAACGATCTGGTGTCCTCGCATAACGCCAATTCCTGCCAGAACGAAACATAGACACAGGGCGCCTATGCCAACCCATTTACCCATACGATCAAGATTGATTTGGAGAGGAGTTTGTTCTTTTCCTACTTTCTGTAGCATGGCTGCAATCTTGCCAAATTCTGTGGCCATACCGGTGGCGGTAACAACTGCTGTGCCCCTGCCATAGACTGCCGCGGTCCCTGAAAAAACCATATTATTCCTATCACCAACGCTTGTCTCTCGGTTCAATGCCACTGTTTCCTTTTCCACCGGGGTTGATTCCCCCGTAAGTGATGCTTCGTCTATTCTTAAATTGATCGCTTCAATGAGTCGAGCATCCGCAGCTATCCGGTCACCGGTCCTGAGGATGATAATGTCTCCAGGTACCAATTCTCGGGCGGTGACATCTACCTCCCTCCCGTCTCTAAATACTGAAGTGGTTGGCGCCGCCATTCTCTTTAATGCTTCCATGGCTCGTTCAGCTCGATATTCTTGGGCAAAACCTAATCCAGCAGCAAAGAGGACTATCGCCAAAATGGTGACGGCGTCGGCTACTTCACCCATGATAGCTGAAAGAACTATCGCAACGAGGAGGATAATGATCAGGAAGTTCTTGAATTGCTCCAGAAAAATAATCCCAGGTGAGGTTCCCCTTTTTTTAACTAGCTCATTGGGACCGAATCGAGCTAATCGTCGCTTAGCTTCTTCATCACCTAAGCCCTCCGGCTTGGAGTTCAAAATAGCTACGACTTCTGACGTATCCAGGCTATGCCAATCCGTGTCCGTTTTCATTACCTGTTCAAAATTTAACGGCACAATAAGTCACTGCTAACATAGTTGCGTCTTTACTTAAATGTTAGCGGAGAATCAATGCTTATATGTTCGAATAGAACCAGCTCCCGGCTCGAACGTCTTTGGCCTAAGAAACGACTAAATTCTCAATTGCTGTATATCGCAGCCTGATCGAAATCATAACATACGATATCGGGTTCGTAAACAGCATCTCCAAGAGGTAGCGTCGTTTTCCTTCACGATTTAGAATGCTATAATTGTCTAATTTCGGAGAGGTGTCCGAGTGGTTTATGGTGCCGCTCTCGAAAAGCGGTGGGCGTAAGCCTCGTGGGTTCGAATCCCACCCTCTCCGCCAGAGCACGGAGAGGTGCTGGAGTGGTCTAACAGGCGCGCCTGGAGAGCGCGTGTCGCCTTTGGCGACCGTGGGTTCGAATCCCACCCTCTCCGCCATATCACAATTTTCCGTGCTTTGACACCACTGCCTAATATATTCCACCAAATAATATTCATCCGGGCTAGGTCATGAATCCATTGGAAATTGTTATCCTGTTGGTTTTTGTTTGAACATTCGGCCTATGCTACAATGGTTCAATTCAGATGTCATCTGCAAGTGATCTCAAATATTGGGTAGGCTTTTCCAAGATACCGGGAATCGGGCGAGCGAGAATATCGCAGTTGCTGGGACACTTTTCCACGCTCGAGAATGCCTGGAAGGCTTCAATTGCTGACTTAAAACAAGCCGGGCTTGACTCGAAAACTATAGACAACATCGTGAATATGAGACCAGAAATTTCACTTGATGCCGAGATGGAAAGCCTAGAGCGACATAGAGTGGAAGTGCTCCCTTGCGATTCATCTTCCTATCCGCAAAGATTAAAGGAGATTTACGATTACCCGCCAGTGCTATATGTCAGAGGTAATGCTCTATCCGAAAATGATTGTTGCTTGGCTGTGGTTGGCACTCGTCGGGCTACAGTCTACGGACGTCAAGTGACCGAGGAAATCGTCAGCGACCTATCTAGAAACAAAGTTACCATTGTTAGCGGCCTGGCTAGGGGGATTGACTCAGTGGCTCATCGGGCTGCGATTGAAGCGAATGGTAGAACTATAGCTGTCTTTGCCTGTGGTCTGGACATCGTTTATCCTGCGGAAAATTCTAAGTTGGCCCGTGAAATTATGGAACACGGAACGCTGGTAAGTGAATATCCTCTGGGCACCCGGCCAAAGGCGGATAATTTCCCCAGACGTAACCGCATCATGAGTGGCTTGAGCCTTGGTGTGCTGGTCGTAGAAGCTGGGGAAAGCAGTGGGGCTTTGATAACAGCCAATCAGGCGCTGGAACAGAACCGAGAGGTCTTTGCTATACCCGGCAGTATCCTATCTCCGGCTAGTAGGGGGACCAATCACCTCATTCAAGAAGGGGCCAAACTGGTCCGAAACTGCGTCGACATTCTAGAAGAGCTTAATCTGACCATAATGACGCAACAGTTGGAGATGCAAGATCTCACGAATGTTGACGCCACCGAATTGTCATTACTTAGGCAGCTAAGCCATGAGCCAATTCATATTGACGAGATCTGCCGCAATTGCGGTCTAGCGGCATCTCTGGTTAGCAGTACCCTAACCGTCCTGGAGCTTGAAGGGAAGGTTAAACAGGTTGGTGGCATGAACTACGTGCTATCCAGAGAAATGAGCGACCAGTATCAAGCGACAAGGTAAGTGACAATGAAACTCGTTGTTGTTGAATCGCCAGCTAAGGCAAGAACAATCGGCAAAATCCTGGGTAACAGCTATACGATCAAGGCAACCTTGGGACATGTGCGTGATTTGCCTAGAAAAGAATTAGGCATAGATATAACAAATGATTTTGCTCCCAAATATGCTGTCATTCAACAACGGAAAGATGTAATTAGCGAGCTGAAGAAGTCGGTTAGTGACGCCTCAGCAATCTATCTGGCGACTGACCCCGATCGTGAGGGAGAAGCAATCTCGTGGCATTTGGTCGAGGCTGTCAAGCTGGGTAAGAGCAAAGTGCCTATCCACCGCGTTGTCTTTCATGAGATAACAAAGGAGGCGGTGGAAAAGGCGTTTCATCATCCTCGCTCGATTGACATGAACCTGGTCGATGCCCAACAGGCGCGACGTATCTTGGACAGACTGGTTGGCTACAAGCTGAGCCCATTGCTATGGCGAAAAGTGCAGAGGGGACTTTCTGCAGGCAGGGTTCAATCAGCCGCTTTGAGGATAATCGTCGATCGTGAACGTGAGATACAGAACTTCATCCGAACGGAATACTGGACTATAGAGGCTGAATTAGCTAAGAGCCTGACCGGTGCAGATAGAACCAGATTTAGGGCATTACTTATAGGCCTAGCTGACAGCAAGAAGTTAGAGATACCTGATCGGGGCACAGCTAATAGCATTGAAGACGATTTACGGAAAGCTACCTATGTTGTTACGAAGGTGACAGGCAAGGAAGTTGCCCGCCAGCCAGCCCCTCCATTTATCACCAGCACCTTGCAGCAGGAAGCCTCACGTAAACTACGGTTCACAGCTCAGCGCACCATGATAATCGCCCAGCAGCTCTATGAGGGGGTAGCTCTGGGGGAGGAGGGTTCAGTAGGCCTGATAACATACATGCGAACTGATTCGACTCAGGTAGCTGCCAGTGCCATTGCCGAGACGAGAGACTTCATTACCGCCAAATATGGCGACCGTTTTCTACCTCCTCAGCCGCGCTCCTTTGGGAAAAGAGGGAAATGGGCACAAGAAGCACATGAAGCCATCAGGCCTACAAAGATACACCGAGAACCGGATCAGGTTCGCCACTATCTCAAAGCAGAACAATTTAAATTATATGAGCTTATATGGAAACGGATGGTGGCAAGTCAAATGGCGGCAGCCTCACTGCATGTGATTACTGTGGATATAGAAGCCACATCGCAAGAGTCTGAAAACGAGTATCTGCTGAGAACCGGCAGTTCCGTGGTTAAATTCCAGGGTTTCATGACCGTTTATACCGAGGGCAAAGACGAAAATGGTGAAGACGAAGGTATGGTTTCCCTACCTGAACTGAAGGCAAAAGACAAATTAGTCTTGCTGGACATCTTTCCCGAACAACGTTTTACGCAACCTCCGCCTCGTTATACTGAAGCTACATTAATAAAGGCTCTGGAACAGAAAGGAATTGGCCGGCCAAGTACCTATGCCCCGATCCTATCCACCATCCAAGAAAGGGGCTACGTCTATAAGCAAGCAGGAAGATTCTGCCCGGACGAAATTGGCTTGGTTGTAAGCGACCTTTTAACTCAGCACTTTCCCAAAATCGTTGACCTTGATTTCACTGCACAACTCGAGGAAGAACTGGATGAGATTGCTCGCGGCGAGAAGGGATGGGTGCCGGTTTTACGGGACTTCTATACGCCTTTCGAGAAGGTATTGAGCCAGGCTTCTGAGAAGATAGAAAAGGTTAAGATTGCCAAACCGACGGAGGAAATCTGCCCTGAATGCGGGCGTCCGATGGTATTAAAAGTAGGTCGGTTCGGCAAATTCCTGGCCTGCAGCGGTTATCCTGATTGCAAGAAAACAATGCGCTATGTGGTTAAGACCGGTGCCTCCTGCCCCGCATGTGGCAAAGAATTAATAGAAAGGATGACTAAGAAAAAGCGTGTCTTTTATGGTTGCAGTGGCTATCCGGAATGTAAATTTGCCATTAACAGCCGGCCAGTTCCTCAGCCTTGTCCTCAGTGTGGCAAGCTCTTGATCTCGTATCGCAATGACGGTGTAAAGTGTACGAATTGTGAATATAAGGGTAAGCTCGAGGAATCAGAAAAGATAGGAGCGGCGGCATGAAAATAATGATCATAAACGGTCCTAATCTAAACTTCCTAGGCAAACGGAATAAAGCCGTGTACGGAGAAAAGACCTTGCCTGAGATTGAAGCTCTCCTAAAGTTGGAAGGTGAAAGATTGGGAATTGAAACAGTCAGTTTCCAATCCAACAGCGAAGGATCACTCATTGATTTTATCCAAAAGAACTCCTCGGGAGCCAGCGGCATTATCATAAACCCCGGCGCACTTACGCACTATGGTTTTTCACTTCGTGATGCTCTGGTTGATAGTGGACTCCCAGTTATCGAGCTTCATATATCGAACATCTACGCGCGTGAAGAATGGCGGGCGAAATCGGTGATTGCTCCCATTGCCAAGGCACAAATCAGTGGATTGGGTTGGCGGGGATATGTTGCAGCACTACAAACTTTGGTCGGTGAGTTAAAGAAAGAAACTCAGAAGTGAACCGACTTGGGAAATTGCAGCAGAACCTGTCACAACATAATCTGGACGGTCTTTTAGTCTCTCATCCGGAAAATCGACGTTATATCTCAGGTTTCACTGGCTCGGCGGGCTGGCTCCTCATTTCTGAAAATACGGCATTCTTGGCTGTAGATTTTCGTTATGTGGAACAAGCCAACAGGGAAGCGCCCCATTTTGATGTAATTCATATAAAGGGTGGCCTATCAAATTGGCTGTCAAAACTGGCCTCCGATACGGGCCTTAAAAGAGTAGGCTTTGAGGCTGACCATCTCCCATTTGGCACTTATCAACATTTGCATAGAACAATGACCGATGGTCATCGCCAGTCACGACTGATTGCAACCAAAGGTTTGATTGAGGCGCTCCGTGCTGTAAAAGAACCTGAAGAGCTAAAATCAATAACCGAGGCAGTAGCGCTGGCTGATGCTGCTCTCGACTGTGCCAGATCTCTGATATGCCCTGGTGCCAGCGAAAAGGACATCGCCTGGGAATTGGAGAAACACCTCCGAGAACGAGGCAGTGAAATTATGCCTTTCGAAATCATTGTAGCTTCTGGACCTAATGCAGCATTGCCTCATGCCCAACCTTCTGAGCGAGTTATGCGTGCAGGTGAACCAGTGTTGATTGATTTGGGAGCCCGAGTGAACGGCTATTGCAGTGACTTAAGTCGTACCTTTATCTTGGGCGAGGGAGACAAGACATTTTCCAGAATTTATGATATCGTTTTGGGTGCACAGCTAACCGCTATGTCCTTAATTGGAGCAGGGATGAGTGGTGGTCAGGCTGACCAACTAGCTCGATCAGTGATTGAAGAAGCGGGATATGGTGATGCGTTCGGGCACGGGTTGGGACATGGAGTTGGCCTTGAAGTCCATGAATTACCAAGGCTGGGTTCTGCCTCGGTAGATTCATTGACAAACGGCATGGTATTCACCGTGGAGCCTGGAATCTATCTCACTGGATGGGGTGGTGTAAGAATAGAAGATACGGTTGTAATGGAGAAAGACAAAGTTAGAACTCTTGCTAATGCGGAAAAAATACCAGCCATTTACTAGGAGGGCAGTATCCATGATCGACGCAGGAGAGCTTAAAAGAGGAATAACCATCGAACTGGACGGACAACTATACCAGGTTCTAGATTACCAGCACATTAAGATGGGGCGAGGCTCAGCGCAGGTTCGGCTAAAGCTTCGCGATGTTCGTGCTGGACACACCACAGAACGTTCTTTCCAGGCAAGCGAGACGTTTTCCAGGGCTTTTCTGGAACGCCGTCCCGTGCAGTACCTTTATAATGAGGGTGGGATTTACTATTTTATGGATACCAAGACCTTTGAGCAGATTCCTTTGGATAAATCCATGCTTGGTGACACTCTGAACTATCTAAAGGAAGAGGCGAACTTGGAAATGCTGATTCATAAAGGCAAAGCTGTAGGAATTCAGTTACCTGTTTCTGTAGAGCTTAAGGTCGCGGAAACCGGCCCCGGCTTCAAGGGGGATACAGCCTCCGCCGGCGGCAAGCCCGCTAAGCTGGAAACAGGTATTACAATTAAAGTGCCCTTTTTCATAAATACTGGCGATATAATTAAGGTTGATACACGCACTGGAGAGTATCTGGAGAGAGTGAGCTGAACCATTGATAAAGGCTGACCTTCATTTGCACACTGCTTATTCCATGGATTGCGCGACATCTCTGGAGCAGATAATCAACCGTTGCCTTGAAACAGGCATCAACTGTCTAGCAGTAGCTGACCATGGCACCATAGCCGGAGCTTTAAAGCTGCAAAGAATTGCGCCTTTCCGAGTTATTGTGGCGGAGGAAATTCTTTCCTCCGGTGGCGAAATCATCGGGATGTTCCTAAACGAAGAAATACCCACCAAATTGTCCATAGAAGAGACAATTGCCCAGATCAAAGCTCAAGAGGGGTTAGTCTGTATACCGCATCCATGTGACAGGTTACGTTCATCAATGTTCAAGAATCATGTAGTTGAGCAGATAATGCCGCAAATTGACATTATCGAAGTTTTCAATGCTCGCAGCCTTTCGCAAAGTAGTTCGTTAAGAGCACGTCGACTAGCCGAGAAATATAACAAACTTGCTAGCGCTGGCAGTGACGCACATACACCCGCTGAAATCGGCAATGCCTACATTGAAATGCCTGAATTCAAGGATAAGAATGAATTCCTGGCATCCCTTGCCCAGGGAAAGATTTCCGGCAATAATTCAAACCCGATTGCTCATTTTTCCGGCACTTTGGCTAGACTCAAAAAGCGTTTGTTCTAATGGAGGCTCCCTTGTTGACCATCGGTTGGTTTTCCACTGGTAGGGATGAGGCAGCAAGACAGCTTCTACAGGTGGTGCAACAGAAAGTTCAAAGCGGTGAAATTGATGGTAAGATCGCTTTTGTATTCAGTAATCGAGAGCCTGGCGAAGCAAAGGAGAGCGACCTCTTCTTCGAACTTGTTAAGAGATTCCATATCCCGCTGATCTGCTTTTCCTCAAAAAAATTTGAACGTGATCACAGCACAACGGGTACTATCAGATCCGAAACCTTACCTAAGTGGCGCGCCGAATACGATGGCGAGGTTATAAAACGACTGCAGGATTTCAGACCTGACCTTTGTGTACTTGCCGGCTATATGCTTATCGCCGGCAGAGAGATGTGTCGCCGATATAACATGATTAACCTGCACCCGGCAACACCGGGAGGACCCAAGGGCAGCTGGCAACAAGTAATCTGGACACTGATCGAGAATAGAGCCAGGGAATCTGGTGTAATGATGCATTTGGTTACTCCTGAACTGGATGCCGGACCAGTAATAACTTATTGTACTTTTTCTATCAGAGGGGAACCTTTTGACAAATACTGGCAAGAGGTAGACAATCGCTCTGTAGCTGAGATAAAAGAGGAGGAGGGCGAAAGAAATGCCCTATTTCGTCTAATTCGGCAACATGGCCTGGCTAGAGAATTTCCTCTAATTGTGGCGACTTTGAGAGGATTTGGTCAAGGCAAAGTCAAGATAGCAGACGGCAGAGTACATGACCAGCGGGGAAAGCTGATATCGGGCTATGATTTAACTCGCGAAGTAGATAAGTCGGCAATATTGACATGAGCGTAATTTGTTTTGACCTCGAAGGGCCACTGGCTACTCAGGATAATGCTTATGAGCTTATGAAGCTCTTCCACGGAGGCGATAAGTTTTTCCAGATTATCAGCCGATATGATGATCTGCTCACTTTAGAATGCAGGCCCGGTTACGAACCGGGCGATACCCTGGCCCTCATAGTTCCTTTCTTGGTCCATCACAAGATAAAGGAAGATGACATTTCTGCCCTGGCACGAAGGGCCACCTTGACCAGTGGAGCTGCCAGATTGGTATCTCTGCTTAGCGCCCATGGCTGGAGTATATTCTGCATCAGCACCAGTTATGAGCAATATGCCTTATGCATCGCTCGAAGGCTAAATATTTTCACTCAGCATGTTGCCAGCACTCCCTTCCCGCTAGGCAAAATCTCGCAGACGATGAGCCAAGGTGACTTCAATCCACTTGAGGCACTCGAGAAGGAAATCTTGAGCACGCTTATACTCGATGATGACTGGGTAAAGAAGCGACTTGATACCTTTTATTGGGAAGAATTGCCCAAGACTAACCTGGGTTTGGCCATTAAGCAGGTTAATCCGGTAGGCGGAAAGCGTAAGGTGGACGCTTTGAAACGCTTTGCCCAGCGTAAGCGCAAGGATTTGTCAGACTTGGTAGCGGTAGGTGACAGCATTACCGATTTTAAGATGCTTCAAGCTGTTAACCAGGCTGAAGGCCTGGCTATCGCTTTCAATGCTAACGAGTATGCGCTCCCCTGCGCCACCATAGGCTTGGCTTCTACGCATCTTGACGATCTATGGCCTATTTTGGAGGCCTGGAACAAGGGCAAGCGGGCCGCAGTGGAAAAATTGGTGAAGGCAAAACAAAGAGCCGGCGGTAGTAACAATAGAGGATATTTCCACTGGATTAATGGGACGAACAACCTTACCGATCCGCTCGAAGTTCACATGAGGATCCGTCGTATCGTTCGGGAGAAGGCAGCGGATCTGGGTTGAAGCCATATGAAGCAAATTGATGTAGTTGGCTTCGGCGCCATGAATATCGACCGCCTCTATCAGGTCGATGAAATTGTTCTAGATGGGGAACAGCTCATCAGACAAAGCGCAGCTTACCCAGGCGGCTCGGCAGCCAACACAAGTTACGGCCTGGCTAAACTCGGCATCAAAACAGGATTTGTTGGCGCCGTAGGCACCGATGATGATGGGAAAAGGCTTGTCAATGACTTTGACGCCGTTGCTGTAGACACCGGCCAAATTCGAGCCAAACAACTAGTACCGACGGGCTCAACAATCTGTCTGAGTGATAAGGCAGGGAAACGAGCTATTTACGTGGCACCTGGAGCTAACGATTGTCTGAGCCGGGATGATGTAGATCCGACCTATTTAAACAGTCCCCGGGTGATTCACATGTCTTCTTTTGCTGGCGAAGACCAGTTTAACCTGCAAATTTATGTTACGGACAAAGTAAATAATTCCGTAACGATAAGCCTGTCCCCCGGCATGTTCTATGTTGCCAAGGGTTTCAAAGCTTTAGCTCCTCTGTTGGAAAAGGCTAATTTCGTCTTCATTAACCGCGATGAAATCGAACGCTTGACAGGCAAAGGTTTTCGAGCCGGGGCTGAACGCCTCATCAAACTCGGCTGCCAAACCGTCGTAGTAACACTGGGCCGAGGTCTAGTCAAGGACCGGTCTCACAGAGTTGCAGCCTATATCCGTGATGTGGAGAAAGCATGTGATATTGTATCTGACGAAAAGAGCGACTTTCCGCTGGATACCACGGGTGCAGGAGACGCCTTTTCTGCCGGATTCCTTTTCGGCTGGCTTAGGGGCAAGCCAACCAAAGAATGCGGATTGCTCGGTGATATAATCGCCAGCTTCGCCGTTAGCCAAGTAGGATCCAGGGCAGGGCTTCCAACTCTGGCACAATTATCCAAGAAATATCTTCAACGCTCAGGTAAGCCGCTCTGAAGGTTTATGCTTTCTCTTTTGGTTTCTTAGCCGCCGGTGCTCCACTCAGAATCTGATCAACTATACCGTATTCCACAGCCTGCTCGGCGTTTAGGTAGAAATCACGATCTGTATCGTGTGTAATCCTCTCTATCGGCTGTCCGGTATGCTTCATCAGTATATTACGAAGCAAGTCCTGCAGTCTCATGATCTCTCGGGCTGCAATTTCAATGTCAGCTGCCTGCCCCTGAGCACCACCGACCGCCTGATGCATGTGAATCGTAGAATGAGGCAGAGCGTAACGTTTACCTTTGGTGCCGGCAGCCAGAATAACGGTAGCCATACTTGCGGTTAGCCCAACACATATTGTCGAGACATCCGGCCGAACTAGCTGTATGGTGTCATAAATCGCCAGGCCAGCAGAGATAATTCCACCGGGCGAATGGATGTAAAGATTTATATCTTTGTCAGGGTCCTCATGTTCCAAATAAAGGAGTTGTGCAATAATCAGAGTGGCAATTTGGTCGTTAATGGGTGTCCCCAAGAAAATAATGCGCTCTTTCAGCAATAATGAATAAATGTCGAAAGCACGCTCTCCTCGAGCTCCGCTTTCTATAACCATTGGAATAATATTTTGTGGTAAATTTGTCATTCTATTGCCTCCTATTCCTCAAATAAAGTTATTCGATTTCAGAACCTTTGGCTATTTCAACGAGCCGCTCGATCGTCTTTCGCCCCACCAGAAATTGTTTGATTGACTCACGTGCTTGTTGTAGGCCAAACAACTTTCGTGTCTCCTCACTTTGCTTTTCTGTGCCCTGCGCCATCTTCTCTATTTCTGCATCTACCTCTGAGTCGGCCACCTCAATCTTTTCGGCCTCTGACAACTTACCTAGAACCAACGACTGAACTACACGCTTATTAGCCATAGGCCGCAATTCCTCCACGTGGCCCTCCAGTGTCTTGCCCAGGCTCTTCAGATAGCCCTCCAAGCCAGTGATACCGTCAGTGAAATGTCTCGCCTCTTCGTTGAGCAATCGCTCAATCTCATTCTCGACTAAAATCGGTGGATAGTCAACTTCGCTGAGTTCGATAACGGCATCGGTGGCCTTCTGTTCCAATTCCAGTCGAGCCCTTTCCTCCGCCCTAGTCTTCAAAGTAGACGCTATTTGCTCCCGCACTGAGGCCATGTCTTCTTTACCTAGAGTTTTGGCAAAACTATCGTCAACCTCAGGCAGCTTTTTCTCCTTTATCTCGGAAACTGTAACCGTGAATGCATGTTCTTTGCCGGCCAGCTCTGCCATTTCATAATCTGCAGGATACGACAGTACAAAACTCTTTTCTTCACCTTTGTTCATACCCACCAATTTCTCTGCAAACCCAGGAAGAGGCAACCGTGTTTCTTTGGCGACCTCATACACAATATCCTTACGAATTGCGGAGGATTCTCCCTCACCAGCGTTTTTGACGTCGATACTTACTATATCACCGAACTGGGCAGGGCGGTCTACCGGTGACAGAGTTGCGTGCTGATCACGAAGTTGCCCGATAGCTTCTTCAATATCCTTATCCCCGATCTCAACCGGTTTGGATTCAACCCTCACTTTGGTATAGTCTCCAAGCGTAACCTTGGGCCGTAGAGGCACAACAGCCTTGAAAATCAGAGGCTCTGTCTGAACCAGCTCAAATTTAGGGTGAGCAATGGCATCTATCTGCTGTCCTTGTGCAGCTTCATTGTAAGCTGCGGGTATCAGGTACTCCAGTGCTTCTCGAAACAAAGCGTCTTTGCCAACGTGACTTTCCAATATCGACCTGGGTGCCTTCCCTTTGCGGAAACCAGGTATGGCAACTCTTCTAACCATCCGGCTATAAGCGCGCTCCAGGTATTTCTCGACCTCAGCAGGTTCCATTTCAATGCTAAGCGTAGCCTGGCTATTCTCGGTTGGCTCTGTAGATACTTTCATCTTAAAAATCTTTCAAAATAAATTTGGCACATTGCTTACGGTTCAGGTTCACACATTCTGTTCGTCCAGCAACTTTAGATGCAATTCATCAAGCTGTGCCTTAGGTACAGGAGATGGTGAGTCGCTCATCACGTCGATGGCGCTCTGATTCTTGGGAAAGGCAATTACCTCTCTAATATTGTCTGCCCTTGCCAGCAGCATCACCAGACGGTCTATGCCCGGCGCAATGCCGCCGTGGGGTGGTGCCCCGTAATCGAAGGCTTCCAGCATGTGACCGAACCGAGATTCTATTTGTTCGTCGTTGTAGCCGAGCAGGCGGAATATCTTTTGCTGCAACTCGCGGGTATGAATCCTGATGCTGCCACTGGACAGCTCATAGCCATTGCATACGATGTCGTAGTGGCGTGCCCTGACTTTAGCCGGATCTTTATCCAGCAGTGGTATATCCTCTTCCCGAGGCGAAGTAAAGGGATGATGCATGGATTCCCACAGCTTGGTCTCCTCATTCCAGTCCAGCAACGGAAAGTCAACAACGAAGAAGAAAACCAGCTGATTCGAATCGATTAGTCCTAGCCGGCGTCCCATCTCCCGCCGCAGCTCATCCAGTACCTTATTCACCATCTTAGTTTCACCGGCTACTATCAGTATCAGGTCACCAGGCTTAGCTTCGAATTTACAGGCTATATCCTTTAACTGCTCTGCAGTCAGGTATTTAGCGGCTACCGATTTAACCTTATCCGGGGTCAGTTGCTCCAGTTTGTCAAAACTACCGGCAGGCAAGGCTAAGGTTATCAGGCCCTTGGCGCCGGAAGACTTTGCCAGCTCAGTTAACTCTTCAGTCTGCTTATGTGAATAATCAGCGCAACCGGGCAAGCATATACCTTTCACCTTGCCACCACCCTGTATTGTAGAACGGAAAACGGCGAACTCGGATTCGTTAACAATTCCAGACAGGTTTCTTAGCTCCAGCCCAAAGCGTATATCCGGCTTATCAGTACCGTACCGCTCCATGGTTTCGGCAAAGGAAAGTCGTGGAAACGGTTTCAGTACTTTCATTTCCGGCTTAGCCGTCTCCACCAGCAAAGTGAACATCTCCTCCAGCAAACTGAGTATATCCTCCTCATCAATGAAGCTCATCTCTATATCTAGCTGCGTGAATTCAGGCTGACGGTCGGCGCGCTGGTCCTCATCGCGGAAGCAGCGGGCTATCTGGTAGTATTTCTCGAAGCCAGCCACCATCAACAGCTGTTTGAGCTGTTGCGGCGATTGAGGTAGCGCATAGAATTTGCCAGGATGAACGCGACTGGGCACCAGATAGTCACGTGCGCCCTCCGGTGTGCTCTTGAATAAGATGGGCGTCTCGATTTCCACGAATCCTTTGGCATCGAGAAAGTCGTGCATAAATTTCTCCACCTTGTGGCGCAGCACTATGTTATCCTTCATCCTGGGACGCCGGAGGTAGAGATAGCGGTATTTGAGGTATAGGTTTTCGTCGACTTCCACGTCCTCATTTATATAGAACGGTGGCGTTTTGGCAGTATTCAGAATCTCTATATCGCTGGCGAGGACTTCGATTTTGCCGGTGGGCAGCTTCAGATTCTCTGTGCCTTTAGGACGTTTCTCCACCTTGCCCGTTATTTTAGCCACATATTCGTTGCGGAGCTCATTGGCTATCTTATGTGCTTTCTTTGACGTTTCAGGGTTGAAAACCACCTGGGCTAGGCCTTCCTTATCCCTCAGGTCAATAAAAATCAGACCGCCATGGTCACGCCGTCGGTGTATCCACCCGGCCAGGGTTACTTCGCGTCCGATATGTTCTTCCCGCAGTTCCCCACAGCTATGATCCTTGAGCAAGAAAACCTCCTAGTGTATCGGAAAATTATAGCTTAAGATGGCATTCTGTTCAATTTGATTGGTGTTTGATACCATACCATGATTGAGTTCTTGATTTTGGTGCTGATTACGTTGACGAGTTCGCACTTCAAAGATATACTTGGAAAGTAAGTGTAATTTCTCACAACAGCCCAATGAGTTAGAATGACTATTCCTGCCGCAGCTCACTCTCAACAAAGATATAAGATCCACTGGCATGTTTTATTTACACACTTCCCGCTATCTTTCTTCGGGGTCGCTTTTATATTTCAAGTCTTACACCTTTTTGTGGCTCCCGCTTGCTTCGAACTGGCAACCAACGTTACTGCGATGCTGGGGACGATTATGTTGATACCAACCACATTAACCGGCTGGTTCACCTGGAAAAGCAGTTACAAGGCAGCAAAAGTACCGCTATTTAAACGAAAGATAGACATTTCCTTTGCTATGTTAGCTGTCAGTATACCCATGGTTACATGGCGAGTCATCTTAGGTATATCAAACGAGGTACCTGAAAGCCCTTCACACTGGATTTACATAGCGGGAAATACCCTGCTTATAGTAGGCTCAATGATTGAGGGCTACTACGGAGGCAAGCTCAGTCATAGATAGCAGGCCATCGATGCGGTATACGCGCCACAGGAATAAATCATATTAGCGGCTTTTGAAATTGAAAGCAAAAAGAATAGCACTAAAGGCATTACCCTACATAATAGCTTTCATACTGTCGTTCTTACTGTTCTTTGTTGGCATCAGGCTCGATGATAACTTGAAAAGTGTGTTTCTGAGTATTGCTGCTACTTTCTTCGGAATACCACTGATCTATCTCTTCTACCAAACAATACTAAATTTCTCTAATAGAAGATTAAATGAAGAACTGTATGACTATGCCAAGATGCAAATTGACAGCGAAGTTTTATCAGTGACCTCTCAGCTTCAAAAAATGGTATACAAATTAGAGGAGAAGGATTTATCTCAAAGTGGGATATCTAAATTCCTCTCTCTGACTAAAGATAATATCATAGAATTATTGAACAGGAATGAATATCTAGGCTTTCAAATCTTTAAACATTGGGAAACTGCTGAAAAAAGGCTGCATGAAATTATCAGAGACCCATATATTTTAACTCGGCTCGAAAATGAACAAATAATATCGCTATTAGAGATAATGAAGGATCTGAGGCAGATAGAAAGCATTCAAAAAGTTGATGACTTGTATAATTCAATGGATAGAATTATGAAATCATACAAGGTCACTAGCGGCCTTGAAATTAGCCATAAAAATATCAATTTCCCTGATCGATATTTACTGCTTAAGAAGATAAGTGGGAATAAGTCAGTCGTAATGGATTTCGGTGATTTTCACCCTTATAACGTAGAGAGCCTTTTAGGCGTTTTCAGAATAAACAGGAAATATCTTGATATTTATTGCTTCGCCATTTTCGATTTGATTAAAGACATTAACATCTGGCTTGATTTAACAGGCAAAGAATTCTTGATTGACACAAAACAATTTCGTCCTGCACTTAAAAATGTAAAATATTGACCTACTCTGTATTAGAATTGATATTGGCTGAACTTTCACGCCTAAAGAACGGCATCATTACTGTGTCGAGGTGAATTCAGCCACTTGTTTTTCTGGGTAATACGGACTTCCTCATCGGTAACTTTATATCCACCAAGAAAGTCGTCTTTGAAGGCGGCGAAGTTGCCCTGCTGAATAGCGTCCTCTATCTTCTGCATCAGCCTGGAGATGAACCGCAGGTTATGTATGGTGGCTAATCTATATGCTAGCAGTTCCTCGCATTTGAACAGGTGGTGAAGGTAGGCAGCGGAGAAAGTGCGGCAGGTATAGCAATCGCAGTCAGTCTCCACCGGCCCCTCTTTCATCTTGTAGACGGCTTTACGTATGTTTACCCTGCCCTGCAGAGTGAAAAGAGCGCCGTTGCGAGCCACCCTTGTGGGCAGTGCACTGTCGAATAGGTCTATGCCCCGACTTATGCCTTCAACTATGTCCTCCGGCGAGCCTACACCCATAAGATAGCGGGGCCTGTCCGCAGGTAAAAAAGGCATCGTCGCATCTACCATAGACCAGGTCAGCTCTTTGGTTTCGCCCAGGCTTAAGCCGCCGATAGCATAGCCGGGAAAATCAAGAGAAGTGATGGCTAGCGCCGATTGCTTGCGCAGATCGGGAAATGCGCCTCCCTGGACAATTCCAAAGAGTAGCTGGTCCGAACTCCGGTGATAGCGCCGACATTTTTCCGCCCATCGGTACGTCCTATCTGCGACTTCACCTACCTTTGCCATGCCGGCATCGATAGCCGGGCATTCGTCTAACGCCATTATGATATCAGCGCCCAGCTTCTGTTGAAATTCAACAACTAGCTCCGGAGTGAGTTTATGTTCGCTGCCATCGATATGAGACCGGAACACAACGCCGTCATCACTGACCCGCGATAATCGAGCTAAACTGAAAACCTGGTAGCCACCGCTGTCGGTCAATATAGGCCCGTCCCAGCCCATATAACGGTGCAGTCCGCCGAGCTTTTCAATAACATCTATTCCCGGCCTCAAATAAAGGTGATAGGCATTGCTCAGTATTATGGCTATGCCGATGTCTTTAATCTCTTGGGGTATTAAGGTCTTGACCGTACCCTGGCTGGCCACTGGAAGAAATGCCGGCGTTGGCACTACCCCGTGGCTGGTAGTAAGCTTTCCGAGGCGCGCCTGCGTATTCTGACAGGTCTTTACAAGGTCAAAATGTTTTTGTATGTCTTGCACTCCAGAGGTTTACCAATGGTGTAAGTACTAGAACAAGTTTTGACGTAACCTGTCTATTGATCGACTAGAAACCGGATGCCAGCCAAATATCAAGGCACATGGCCAAAAACAAGATCCCAATATAAGGAAAGGCCGATAACTTATAGACCCGCCAGGCAGCCGTTGATGTCTCTGAGAATAACAGGCGGGAATTGGCATAAATCATTAGGATGCCCAGAATGTTCGCCACAATCAGATAAGGCAGGTGAAAATCAGCGGCCTTGTAAATCAATATGGAAACAAGGTAGAGAAGTATAGATAGGCCGAAAAGTATCTTCACTACGCCTTTGACTCTCCAGCTTAGCGGAAAATAGCTTAATCCAGCACCCAGGTAATCTTCCCGGCTGGCGATCATCAGAGTCCAGACGTGAATCGGAGTCCATGTAGCCACCAGGACACACAACAGGAGAATTCTTATATCGAACACTTGGCTCATGGCGAGCCAGCCTATAAGCATCGGGCTGCAGCCGGCGACTATGCCGAGAAAGGTGCATGAGATTGTCTTGCGCCATACTGATGAAGCTACCACGCCGATTACACCGACAAGAAAACAGAGAGGATTTAGCACCCAAGCTAAGGCCAAACCAGCGACTATTAGTCCGATAATAAGCGGCAGAGCTTTATGTGGTGGGTCGATCCGTCTTGAGGGTAAGGCTCGATTCGATGTCCTCATCATACGATCGTCGATATCGCGGTCCAGATAGTTGGTAAGGCCATTGGCACCAGCACTGCCTAAAAAAATGGCAATTAGGGCTAACAAAAAGACCTGGGCTGATGGATTGCCGCCGGCGGCGATAATCGCAGAGGATGCACCAATGAAAGCAAGCAACACAGTTTCTTTGGGTTTCAGGACACTGATATAGTCCAGAAAAGTTATATGCTTGCTTTGAGCCACTCTCAAGGGGTCATAACCTCTTGAAGCACACTTAAAACTTCCTTTTTGGGAACATCATTTCGAATTACCGGCCTGCCGATATCTTCAAGTAAGACCCATCGGATTACTTTGCTTCGCACTTTTTTATCCAACTCCATAGCTGTAAGCACATCTGCCACAGCTACATTTGAGCAACTGACAGGTAAACCGAACTTGCGCAAGAGCGTCTCCTGCCGCGCCACTATTTCCGGCGACAGGAGGCCAAGTCGTTGGCTAAGCTTAGCTGCTGCCATCATACCTATCGCCACCGCTTCACCATGGAGAAAGACTTGATATTTACCGACGGCTTCAAGTGCGTGGGCCACGGTGTGGCCATAGTTCAAGATGATGCGTTTCCCGGTGTCTCTCTCATCCTCGGAAACTATTCCAGCTTTGATCGTAGCGCTGCGAGCGATGACTTTACTGGTAATTTCCGGCTTCAAAATGATTAGATTGTCGACACTGTTTTCGAGCAGTTGCAATAAACCGGCATCAAGAGCCATTCCGTGTTTGATAATCTCAGCCCATCCTGAAGTAAGTTCGCGCGAAGGCAATGTGGTCAAGGTTTGAACATCAGAGAAAACGAGGCGCGGCTGATAAAAAGCACCTATCAGATTTTTCCCCTTGGCGTGGTCAACGGCTACCTTTCCGCCGATACCGGCATCTGTCATAGCTATCAAACTGGTAGGTACCTGCAACCAAGGCAAGCCCCTCAGGAAGGTTGCCGCCACGAATCCGGCCAGGTCCCCAACCATGCCGCCGCCTAATGCCACTATCACGTCATTTCTCTCGCACCGGTGCTCGACGAGGAAATCGTAAATCTTGATAGCCTGGCCAAGGTCCTTTGAGGATTCACCCGGCGGTACAACGCAGCAGTTAACCGCAAAACCGGCTTTCGTCAAAGCCTTTTGAACGCGTGCCCCGTAAATGGAGAAGACGTTTTCATCGCTTATTATGTTTGCCGTGCCCGATAATCCAGCCTGTTTCATTCTTTCTCCAAGTTTGTCCACTATCCCCCAGCCAACAAATACAGGATAGCTGGCGGTCGCTGTCTCCACCATGCAGGCCAGGTCGGCTTCTGGGAATTGGTCTTTACCGTGGTGATGGTCGGTTACATACCGCCAGCCTCTTAACACCTCTTGACTCACTTCCTCAAGGGTTAAGCTATCGGTATGGACTGTCCAGTCGGCAATAGCATAGTAGCGCTGACGCTCGGCTTTAAGTTGCCTGATTCGTTCCAGAGGGTCACGTACAGCCAGTAAAGGGCGTACTACGGGATCAGCAGAGTAAAGCGTATCATGCAATATGCGCTCGTATATTGTCTCTGTCTTGGCTTCGAGACTGACAACTGTGGCATGTTCAAGAAGCAGCTTCTGATTTCTAGGGTCGACAACGGCCCCACCACCTGTGACAATGACAGTATTGTCTTTTTGACAAGCCTGTCTCGATACTTTGCGTTCCAGTTCTCGGAATCTTTCTTCACCTTCTTCTTTAAATAATTCCGGAATAGTTTTGCCGCTAAGCTTAACTACTTCATTATCTGTATCTATGAATGCCCACTTTAAGTGATCGGCTACTTTTTTGCCCACGATCGACTTACCCGTAGCCGAGAAACCTATAATAGCGATATTCCTATTTGCTTTTCGAGATTGCATGGCGTTATCGGGAATAAGCGGAGCCGAGATAATTCTTGTTGTTAGCTAGGGTTTCTTTTAGATGGTCGCCGCCGAACTTCTGTAACATGGCATCTGTCAAGGCAATGGCCAGCATCGCTTCCCCAATTACCCCAGCCGCAGGTACGACGCAGATATCGCTGCGCTCATAATGAGCTTCGGTTTTCTTTCTAGTTACTAGGTCTATCGAAGGTAACGGCTTGCCGAGTGTGGCAATTGGTTTTACGCTGCAACGAACAACGACAGGTTGTCCATTGCTTATGCCACCTTCGATACCGCCGGCCCGGTTACTAGCCCTGCACCAAGGCATACCTGTTCCTTTTGGACTGATTTCTATTACGTCATGAGCCTGAGACCCACTGGCTTCGCTTATGGCAAAGCCGTCACCTATTTCAACTCCCTTCACAGCATTAATACTCATCATTACATGGGCAATTTGGCCATCAAGCCGTCGATCCCACTGCACGTGGCTACCCAGACCCACAGGCACCCCATCGGCAATTAACTCGAAGATACCACCGAGAGTGTCACCCTCAGCTTTGGCTTTGTCGATAGCTGAGATCATTGCTTTCTCAGCAGTAGCGTCAGCGCAACGGACAGGTGATTTATCAACTTGTTTCCAATCTATTGACTTACGACGTCTGGCCCGGTGCTTACCTATGCTTACCGTATGACTATGAATAGCAATACCGAATTCTTCAAGAAACCTACGGGCCAAAGCCCCTGCGGCAACCCTGGCTGCGGTTTCTCGCGCGCTGGCTCGTTCCAAAATCGGGCGTATATCTTCAGATGCATACTTGGTGATTGCCGCCAGGTCGGCATGCCCCGGACGCGGCGAAGTCAACGGTTCTATTGCCTTATTTATCGGAGAAATGCTCATTACTTCCCGCCAGTCCTCCCAAACGCGATTCCAGATTATGAGGCTTACCGGACTGCCCGTGGTCAAACCGTGGCGTACACCAGATAATATCTCGGCCTTGTCTTGCTCGATTTTCATGCGTTCGCTGCGCCCATAGCCAGCTTGCCTCCTCTTAAGGTCTCGGGTTATGTAGTCATCTCCAAAAGGCAAACCCGCTACCATTCCCTCGATAATTACGACCAATCCCCTGCCATGGGATTCGCCTGCGGTAAGAAAACGAAACTGTGCCATAATTAGCGATTCCTTTAATCCAGTTTTATCTATATTCCAAGGCTTTTTTAGCTGCTGAGAACATTATGTCAATTGGGGCTCCCCTATCAGTCCATAACTGGAACGAAGCGGCCCCCTGATAAATCAACATAGACAAGCCGCCAACGCAATCGGCCCCCTCTTTTCGAGCCATTCTCAAGAAAGGCGTCTCTTGAGGATTATACACCAAGTCGTAAACGAGAGCACCTTTGGGGATTAGTCCCGGCGACAGAGGAGACTGCTCTTCATAGGGCGAAAACTTCATCCCGATAGTGGTGCAATTAACTATCAGTTGGGAATCCATAATAGCTTCTTGAAGCTCTAAACTCTGCCAGGACACGGCAACTACCTTCGTTCCTAACTGGTTCGCTGAAATGTGCCTTGCCAGAGAATGCACCAGGCTCTCAGCCCTGGCCATGTTGCGGTTAGAAACGGCCAAGCCGCTTACCTTTTCTTTGATAAGGGCAAAGCTCACTGCTCGAGCGGCTCCGCCAGCACCTAAGACGACAGCGCGCTTATCTTCAGGTTGGAATTTGGCTTCGTCGTGCAACGCTCTCAGGAAACCGTGGGCATCGGTATTGAAACCAACGAGCTTACCCTCTCGATTTACTATGGTGTTCACTGCACCAATCAAACCGGCGAAGCTATCGATTTCATCTACAAGCGGTATGACAGTCTCTTTGTAGGGTACTGTTATGTTCGCCCCAAGATTTTGGGGCAGTCTGAGCTGAGCTATCGCCGATGTCAGATTTTCGGCCTGCGTTTCCCATGCTTCATAACGTATGTCAAGGCGGCTATGGTCCAAAGCCGCCTGTTGAAAGTCAGGAGATATCGAATGTTTTAGCGGGAAACCTATTAGGCCAATGAACTGTTTCACTGGTCACACTTTCAGACTGTCTAGATATCCCTGCAGAATGAATGCTGCCGCTACAGAATCCCTTTGTGCCTTCTTTTTAGTCGGCTTAGCACCAGCTTCTCTTAGTAAACGTTCAGCGGCTATGGTCGATAATCGTTCATCCCAAATCGATATATCAACTCCGTGCGTTGAGAAAGCTTTTCGCGGAAATCTATTACCTTCTTTGCCTGGTCACCAATGCTGCCATTTAACGAATACGGCATACCAACCACAATTCGCTTCGCATCATGTTGGTTAACGAGCCGAACAATATCATCTATGGCTCGTTGATCGTCTTCTCTGATGATTGTTGTCAGAGGAATGGCCAGAATCTCCTCAGGGTCGCTAATGGCAACTCCTATTCGCCTATCTCCGATATCCAATCCTAACACACGCATCTTGAGTTACCGGGCGATCTTTTGGACTAACTGTTTTACCTGCGCCAGCGCCTCATCAAGCTTATTTTTGTCCTTCCCACCAGCCTGTGCCATGTCTGCCCGGCCACCACCACTGCCGCCGGTTACTGACGCAACTTGCTTCACAATATCACCGGCGTGCAGACCTCTACTAACTAAATCTGGAGTTACCATAGACACAAAGCTAGGCTTGCCGTCTTGAACCGTTCCCAAAACTATGACGGCACTCTTCAATTTGGCTCTAAGCGAGTCTCCTATGTCTCTCAAGGCCGCCATCGAAGCGTATGGGACTTTAGCTGCCAGAAGCGCTATTCCGTCTCACCTGCTCAGCTTCACCCAGCAATGAATCAACAGTATACCGTGAAAGCTCTCTTTCCAGGGAAGCCGAGCGTTTACGCTCGGCGGCAAGCTCAGCAGTAATGGACTTAACCTTGCCTGGGACCTCTGCAGTCGAGCCCTTCAATTCTTCAGCCAGACTCTCCAGTGTCAAGAGTGATTCGCGAACGAATTCCTCGGCCTTTCTGCCGGTTACAGCTTCGATTCGACGCAAGCCGGTGCCGATACTGCTCTCATCGGTTATGATAAACGTGCCAATCTCTCCAGTTGATTTTACATGTGTGCCACCACAAAGCTCGCTGCTTATTGGCGGCTCACCTATTTTCAGTATCCTTACCTTCTCCCCATACTTCTCATCAAAAAGAGCGATGATATCGCCTTTGTCAATGGCTTGTTTAACTTGCTCATAAGGAAGTTCATCGCTTATCACCGACAAATTTGCCCGTATCCTTTCATTGACAATGTGCTGAGCTTCATCAAGGTGCTGTTTACTGATCGTCGTTAACTGTGAAAAGTCAAAGCGGAATCCGTCAGGCTCTACTAAGGACCCCCTCTGGCTAACATGGCTTCCGAGCACCTGGCGCAGAGCTGCCTGTAGCAAGTGCGTTGCAGTATGATTCCGGCCGACGTCTAACCGACGAGCGGCATCAACTTCGGCTTCAACGGTATCTCCAACCGAGATGGTTCCTGTAACAACTTGACCCAGGTGGATTATGGCACCCTCGGCTAGATCGCCGTACGGCGACCAAACCGTGTTAGTGACATTGATTTGGCTCGAAGCGGTGCTTATTTTGCCGGTATCGCCCACCTGACCCCCCATTTCCGCATAGAAGGGCGTTTCTTCGAGCACAATAGCAACTTTGTGCCCTTTTTTGGCAGATTTCATTGCCGTAGCCGATTTCTGGTCCAGCAGGTAACAGATCTTAGAGTTTACTTTTAATTTGTCATAACCGACAAACTTTGTCGGCCGGGGACGAATTATGACTCTTTCTGGCGGTATGCCCGAAGCCTCCGCCCGGGCGGCAGGAACTTCAAACCTCACATCCTGCCCAAACTTGTGACCAGATCTTGCTCGCTCTCTCTGTTTCTCCATCTCAATCTCAAAACTATTCAGGTCAACATCCAGTCCGTTCTGCCGGGCAATTTCGGTAGTCAACTCTAGAGGAAAGCCATAAGTATCCCAAAATCTGAAGGCTGCCTCGCCTGTCATAATGTTCTTGCCCTGCTTGATAGCCTCATCAACAGCTTTATCAACGAAGTTAATTCCGGCATCTATGGTGCTAATGAATTTATCCTCTTCTGCATTAACTATTTCCTTTATGAGTTTTTGATTCCTAAGGAGTTCAGGATACACATGACTCATCTTGGCTATAACTGTTTCAGTCATTTTGCCGAGAAAAGGTCCTTTTGCGCCTGCTTTTCTGCCAAAGAAACAGGCTCGTCGGAGTAAACGTCGCAAAACATAGCCTTTACCCTCATTGGATGGCAGAACACCGTCGGCAATGAGGAATGCGGTACCCCTGCTATGCTCGGCCACAATTCTGACAGCTTGATCAGCAACTTTGCTATTGCCATATTTCACGCCCGTTAGACTACATACCTTGTCACGCAATGGAATGAACAGGTCCGTATCATAAACCGAAGATACACCCTGCATAGCGGCGGCAACCCTCTCCAATCCCATACCAGTGTCTATATTAGGCTTTGGCAAAGATGTGCGCTTGCCGTCACGGTCCTGGTTATACTGGGTAAAAACCAGATTCCAAATCTCTGAAAAACGTCCACAATCGCAGCCCGGACCACAGGAGGGCTTGCCACAGCCGTGTTCCACGCCAAAATCATAGTGTATCTCACTACATGGACCGCAGGGCCCCGAGTCCCCTGCCGGGCCCCAGAAATTAGCTTCTTCTCCCAGCCGCACTATTTTGCTTTCCGGAAAGCCGATGCCACGCCAGTAATCAAATGAATCATCATCGTCCAAATAGATAGTTACCCACAGCGATTCAGTATTTAGTTGTAGGCGTTTGGTGACAAACTCCCATCCCCAGGCGATAGCCTCCTTTTTGAAGTAGTCACCCACGCTAAAATTTCCCAGCATCTCAAAGAAAGTCAGGTGCCTGGCATCTCCAACCGCGTCAATGTCTGTCGTACGGAAGCATTTCTGGCACGAAGTTAGTCGCGGATTTGGCGGTACTGCCAAACCTAAGAAGTAAGGCTTCATTTGCACCATACCTGCAGTTGTCAACAATAATGTAGGGTCGCCATGAGGTACCAGCGACGAGCTAGGAACAATGTGATGTCCCTTCTCCTCAAAGAAATTCAGAAAGGCCTGTCTAATCTGATCACTGTTCACTAGTTTTTACCTATCTGGATTTTAAAGAAGTAGCGCCATAGTGTCAATCCGTCACAGACATGGCCGACCGAAGGTATTGATCCACAAGTGACTCATATTTACAGCGTTCAGTATGCGATCATTTTTGTCTACTTTTTCCTGGTTATGCTAAAATTCAACTGATCGGGATCATGCCACTTTATGAATATCGCTGTAATACTTGCCAACGAAAGGTAACATTGTATCTCGCGACGTCTTCCCAAACACAGCCTGCTTGCCCGAAATGCGGTAACAGCGCTTTGAATCGGCTATTCTCTACTTTCTCTGTACGTAGTAAAACGTACAAGGATATCTATGAGAATATACTTTCCGATGACCAGTTGACCAGACGGATGTTAGCTGACGACCCCAGGGCCTTGGCTGAATGGAACAAGCGAATGAGCCGGGACGAAGAAGTTGCACCTGAATATGAGGAGATGCTGGGGAGAATGGAACAGGGAGAAATGCCAGCTGAGCTAGCCGGCTCCGGTGCTGCGGAGACATTCGAAGAGGCCGATCAGGTTTAATAGTATGCCGGTTTATGAGTTTTTTTGCCCCGCCTGCCGCAAGATTAGCAGTTCTTTAGTAAGGACGCCGTCAACGTTCAAGCCTAAATGCGCGATCTGTGGTAGCCCCGACGTGTCGCGGGTTATTTCCGCCTTTGCCTATCACAAATCATTCGAAGAGAGCGGTCAGCCGGGATCATTCGGAAACCTGGAGCACTACAAGGACCCACGAAACATAGGCAGATGGGTAGAGAAGAAGTTCAAAGACATGGACATGGACTTGCCCGGCGGTTTACAAGAGAAAATTCAGGCTGCCAGAGAGGGTGAGCTGCCAGAACCTGTAAAGGACTTGCAAAGTGCTTCCCCAGACGCTTCGTATCATTGACGCCAACTGCAATCGCATCGGCGAAGGCTTGCGCCTACTTGAAGATGTTGCCCGTTTTCTACTCAATGATGCCTCTATTACTCATCAACTGAAGACAATAAGACATGGATTGGTCACAAATCTAAGCCAATTCGGAGTGCCCCTTCTGTCAGCCAGAGCCTCAGAGACAGATGTCGGCGTTGGCACTAGTATCGACCACAAGCAAGATATGACCGCACTGGTCATGTCTAATTCGAAGAGGGTGGAAGAGGCTTTACGAGTGGTGGAAGAGCTGGCCAAGCTTCCAGAACTGAGAGCAAAATTGTACTCGAAGGATTTTGAGCAAGCGCGGTTTAGCCTGTATTCACTTGAGCGGCAGATAATTTCAAAGCTAACACGACAGCAGATGACCAAACAGTTAACTGGATTCTATGTCATCATTGATACCGAGGTCTTGGGAATGAAAGATGAAGTCGAGACGGCTCGCCAAGCCATCCGTGGCGGAGCCAGAATCATCCAGCTACGCAGTAAGCAAGGCAATAAAGGTGAGCTTCTGATAATAGCCCAGAAGCTCAGAGATTTGTGCCGAGAATCAAAAACTCCTTTCATTATCAATGACCATCTTGATATAGCTCTGGCCTGCGACGCAGACGGGCTGCACATCGGTGAGGATGACCTTCCTCTATCTGTAATACGAACAGAACTTCAAATAGACAAAATTGTTGGGGTATCAGCAGCCACTTTGGCCGAAGCACAAAAGGCAGAGGCGGAATCTGCTGATTATATTGCCGTTGGTTCTATATTTCGCTCGCTGACCAAGACAAGCGCTACCGTAGTCGGTCTGGAACGGCTAAGCCAAATTAAGCAGGCCGTGTCAATTCCTGTCGTTGCTATCGGTGGCATTAATATGGATAATATTTCCGAAGTCATGGCTGCCGGAGCCGATTCGATAGCCGTCATTAGTGCAGTCCTGAGTAAAAACAATGTAGAAGCCGCAACCCGGCAAATGGTGAAAGAGATTGAAAAGAAGACAAAAGCCCACAAAGAATCTGGAAGAAATCATTGAGCGAATTCGTCTTAATTTCTCGGCTAAAGACACCGCGCGAGAGAAAGTGCTTCGCTTAAGCCGTGAGATAATCCGTTACAGCGCTAATGCCATTCGGGCTATTCATCGTCAGGAAGAAACTAACGCAGAACGTCTCTTAACCTCGGCTCGTGCTTTACTTCAAGAAGCCGCCAATGATGTTCTCGGTAACAATGATGACATGGCCCATGCTGGCTTCTTTCATGATGCTCAAAAAGAATTTGCCGAAGCGAGTATAACTTTTGCCATAGTCAGAGGCAGCCATCTTCCGGAACCCGAGGCACTGGGGGTCAGTTATCCCGCATATCTAAACGGTATGGGTGAGGCAGTTGGAGAATTAAGACGTTATCTTTTGGACAGTCTAAGGAAAAACGAACTGTCCCGGTCAGAGGAATTACTTGAGGTAATGGATGACATTTACTCAGTCTTGATAACCATGGACTTTCCCGATGGTATCACCTACGGTTTGAGGCGAACAACAGACTCAGTTCGCGGTATTTTAGAGAAAACGCGCGGCGATCTAACCCTCGTCCTGCGGCAGAAAGAGCTGGAAGAAAGGCTGGGCCAGATTCTAAAATAATACTCGTTGCGCACCTGAATCGCTTCTGAATATATACTACACTCTTTCTGCAGAGTTGAACCCCTTGTTAATGTGGGGTTGATTCTCGCCATGTAAGGTGGTATTATGCGCCCGCGTGGATGCGGGCGAGGCTGTAATCCGAGTTCAATTCTAATCATAAGGAGGTGAAATGCCTGGTATTTTCTGGATCGTTCCTATAGTTGGATTAATAACAGTGATCTTTGCTGTGATGATGGCAAGAAACGTCCTGCGCCATGATGCTGGAACACCAAAGATGAAAGAGATCGGCGATATGATCTTCGAAGGCGCCTGGGCGTTCTTGAAACGGCAATACACTACAATCGCCATTCTGTCAGTAGTGATAGCGGTCATCATCGGCGTTCTTGTGGCCGTACTGGGTGGTGAGAGGGGCATAGAGGGAATGACAGCACTGGGTATTGGCTGGCGCACAGCCGTTGCCTTCCTGGTAGGCGCCTTTTGTTCGGCGATCTCTGGTTTTATCGGCATGTATATCTCAGTCAGATCCAACGTTCGCTGTGCTGCTGGAGCCCAAAAAAGCCTGAAAGAAGCGGTAACCATCGCTCTGAGGGGTGGGGCTGTTTCCGGCTTCCTCATTACCGCGCTTAGCTTGCTTGGTGTTACCGGAATTTTCTTTGCCTTTGGCGGTGGCAGTAGACCCGAAATTGCACCTCATCTTATCGTTGGCTTCGGATTTGGAGCCAGTTTTGTGGCGCTATTTGCTCAGCTAGGTGGTGGCATTTACACCAAGGCTGCCGACATGGGCGCCGACCTGGTCGGTAAGGTAGAAGCTGGCATCCCTGAAGATGACCCGCGAAATGCTGCGGTTATTGCCGACTTAGTCGGCGATAACGTTGGTGACTGCGCGGGACGCGGTGCTGATTTATTTGAATCCACAGCAGCCGAGAATATAGGAGCTATGATTCTCGGTGTGGTCGCGTATTTGGTTACTCACAATGTTGCCTGGATTCTCTTCCCGCTTGTAGTCCGCGCCTTTGGTATGGTTGCTAGCATGATAGGAATATTCTCCGTCCGTGCCAAGGAAGAAGAGAATGCTATGAATGCGTTGAACCGAGGATACTTCGTGGCAATTGCTCTGTCGATCGTGGGCATGGCCCTAACGGCATACGTCATGCTGCACAACTGGTGGCTTTTCGGTGCTGGCGTAGTGGGCATCGTAGCCAGCGTAGCGATAGTGTACGTCACACAATATTACACGGAATCCAGATATAAACCTGTCCGAGACATAGCCGAAGCCTCAAAGACTGGACCGGCTACTAATATAGTGGCTGGCACGGCAGTTGGATTCGAAACCACTCTGCCAACGGCGCTCGTGATTGGCATAGCTCTACTCCTGTCCTATTGGCTGGGCAGCGCAAGCGGAGTGCAGGGCGCTGGTGCTTTTGGCACCGCCGTCGCCACTATGGGTATGCTAATGACATGTCCTTACGTTCTGTCGATGGATACCTTTGGCCCTATAACTGACAACGCTAACGGCATAAATGAGATGGCTGGTGCTGGAAAAGAGGTGCGCCGAATTACCGACCGACTCGACGCCGTGGGTAATACTACTAAGGCCCTGACCAAAGGATACGCCATGGTTTCAGCCGGATTGGCTGCTTTCCTTCTCTTTCAAGCGTATCTCGACAGGGTCTCGTTCCTGAAATTCGGTGTCGAAGGCAAATACACCGTTGTTGATATCGCCAAAATTGAAGTATTCGTAGGTGCTCTTCTGGCAATAATGCTGGTTTTCCTGTTCAGCTCCTGGGCAATAAAGGCCGTGGGTAAAACCGCAGCCAAGATAATTCAAGAGGTCCGTCGTCAGTTCAAAGCTGATCCGGGAATCATGGCTGGCACCTCTCGACCCGATTATGCCAGAGCCGTCGATATTACTGCGCGCGCTGGACTGAGAGAGATGATTGCTCCAGGTCTCTTGGTGGTACTAGCGCCAGTAGTCGTTGGACTTATTTTCAGGTTATTGGGCTACGACGCTGCTATGGTGGTAGCCGCGTTGCTTATGGTAGGAACGATAGGCGGCATCATGATGGCGTCATTTATGAACAACGGCGGTGGTGCTTGGGACAATGCCAAGAAAATGATTGAGGACGGCCAGCTTAAGGACGAGAATGGCAAGGTTATAGGTAAAGGTACTTTTACTCACGCTGCCGCTGTCGTCGGCGATACTGTTGGTGATCCGTTTAAGGATACGGCAGGCCCTTCGCTCCATGTACTCGTCAAGTTGCTGAGCACAATCACGCTGGTAATGTGTCCGCTGTTTATCTCACCGATTATCAGATAGCGCGGGCTACATAAACGGATAGAAACTTACGAGAGGGGGTGATTACCTGAGAAAGGGATTGCCCCTTCTTTCTTCACCTATGGTAGTAGATGAGCCGTGTCCTGGATATACTATCGTCTCATCGGGTAGAGTCATAAGCTTATTCTGAATGCTGTCTATCAACTGTTCATGGCTGCACCCCGGAAAATCCGTTCTGCCAATACCGTAGTTGAAGAGCGAATCACCACTAAAAACTACTCTTTCTCCGTATAAACTTATCCCACCCGGAGTGTGCCCGGGCGTATGCAGTACAGTAAATTGCAGACCATCTACATTAATCTTATCACCATCTTTTAATAACCTATCCGGTTTCGGCGGCTGGCTGAAAGAGCCCCCGGTCATAGACGAAAGCATTCGAGAAAATGTCCCCAAACTGGCCTTTGCTTCATCTTCATGAATTGCAAATCTGGCTCCAGTCTCTGACTTTACGGGCATGAGAGCACCAACATGGTCAAAATGGGCGTGAGTAACAACAATTAGTGAAATCTTCAGGCCTAAATCAGCAACCGCTTTTAGAATTAGTTTGGCTTCGGCGCCGGGGTCAACTATTATTCCACGATGGCTTGATTCCGAGCCCACGATGTAGCAGTTGCTGGCAAAGGGACCAACGGCAATTGTTCTTATAATCATAGTACGTGACAAATGGGCGGCTATCTTCTGACTCGGCTGAAGACTAGGTTGACCTTATTTCCTCACGCATAAATCCAATATATGAGACAGCAAAACAGATGGCGGTCAACGCTATCAGACTGGTCAACTGTGGCCAGATGATCACCAGACTCTGCCCCAACGACAGTGGCGTCGGCATCATCCCGGCAAAGCTTATACTGGCTAACATCAGTGTTGAACTGGCACTGCCCATTACCGGCACCAACAGAACCTGAACGGTCTCGCTGTATAGAGTGCTGGGAGAAATACGGCTGATCATGCGATATATCGCGTCATTGCGAATCACGAGGTCTACGCCGGAATTTTGATCGATGGGAACTACCCCACCAGCTATTCCATGTGCGATCATTCCCCAGAAGAATGAGAGGAAAATCCACAAAGCTATTGAGGCCAAAGCTGCAGTGGCTATTCTCTTCAAAAAGACCGAAAAAAGGATGGCCAGCGACATCCAGAAAGCGCCATAGATGATGATCACGACCATAAAGCCGAAGAGTCTCAGCACCTCTTCCGCTGTCGGAGGCACACCTATCATGCGCAGTCCCATGCCGCCAACGAGGATGACCATGCTGACCACCAGGATCGACAAGCTGGCCAAACCAGCCAGAAATTTTCCGTTTATTACAGAATCTCGGTAAAGCGGCTGCGACAGCACCCGGCTAAGGTTACCGCTAGCCCGCTCACTGTTTACGGCGTCAAAGCCCAGCGCAATGCCGACTATGGGTATGAAAAGGTAAAGAGATAGCATTAAGTTGAACGGTGAGTCTCCTGAGACGGTGAAAAGCCCCAAAAAGACGAATCCACTCTCAGGGCTAGCCACACTTCTTATATTTGGTAATGTAACAAAGTAAGTGGATAGTATCGCCGCCAGATAGATAAGGATGGCAAGTATAATAAATCGTTTACTGTTGAAATGGTCCGCCAGTTCTTTCCGGAAAACTGCAATCAAACCAGACATCGTTATGACTCGCGAAAATATTTCAGATAGACATCATCCAGACCATACTCTTCGATCTTCATTTGAACTAGCAGGGCATTGCTATCTACTACCGCTCTGGCTATCTGAGGCCTCAAGTCTTTGTCACAGCTAATAAGCAATCGATTATCAGAGCTTTCAACATTGCTCACGCCCTTGATACTCTTTATTGCCTTTACGAGCTTGCTCGTGGCCTCGGCTACCTGAAGCTCGATCCTGTACTTGCCGCCAGCCATCGTGTCCCTGCCGAGCTGGTCCACAGACCCCTCGGCCACCAATCGCCCCTTAGAGAGTATGCCAACACGGGTACAGATCTTCTGTACTTGATGCAATTGGTGTGAAGACAGGACAATGGTGACTTTACGTCTTGCCATGTCTCTGATGAGCGCCAGAACTTGTTCAATGCCTTTGGGGTCTATTCCTGTCGTGGGCTCATCAAAAAAAGCTACTTTAGGATCCTTGATCATGACATCAGCAATTCCCAGCCGTTGCTTCATGCCGTGTGAGAAAGTGCCTACCTTGTGCTCGGCTACCTCCGATAACCCAACCATGTTCTATGAGCTCGTCAATCTTCTTTCCTGCGGCGCTTCGTGATATCCCGTTCAACGCCGCGGTATAGTCCAGATTCTCTCTTGCCGTTAAGTCCTCGTAAAAGCCGACCTTTTCCGGCAAATATCCGGTAACGCGCTTTACCTTCAGAGGCTCTCTAGTAGAGTCGAAACCACCTACACTGGCCACACCTGATGTTGGCTCCGTAAGTCCAAGCAGCATCAATATCGTGGTAGTCTTTCCAGCGCCGTTAGGACCAAGAAAACCAAAGACCTCTCCCTCCCTTACACAAAGGTTGAGTTTGTCCACGGCAACAAGCTTGCCGTAGGTTTTAACCAAATCTTTGGTTTCAATGATGCACTTCTCTGGCATCGCTTCTTCACCGTCTACCTAAACGCATAAACATAACCACCAGACCGACCACAACTATAACCACGATGGCTACCCCTAGCCATCCCCATATTGTCGGAGTCAACACAGTTACCCTGATGTCTACATGCGCAAACGCATATTTGGAGTCCGGCTCAGCGGATATAGTGACCATGTAATCACCAGCGATGGTCTTATCCGCTGGCTTTATGTCAACCCGGACCTCCCTTGTACCCCCCGCAGGTAAAGTGTCAATAGTATCCGGAGTAAATGTTATGCTCCAACCAGCGGGTGTGCCCGTTATATTTGACGTGAAATGGATCTTCTCCAGGTCGGCGGAGCCAGTGTTATTCAGAGAAACCGTGAAATAGTTGTCTTTGTCCGCCGTGGCGTTGGTATTAAGCAAACCGCTGGCAGACTCCAACTGCATATCGTAACTCGCGCTGATAACAGCCTTAAGATCAATGCTGGTCTGTACTGATTCTGATACCGCCTGCACCGTTATCGGATACTCTCCCGGCGGCGGCACTGCAAACGTATAGGGTCTGACCGTAACACTAATCTGGTCTGGATACGTCTTTGTGGGGTCAAGGCGAATGGCTGCAATTTCGGTTCCCTGCCCGTAGCCCGGCGCAATCGTATAATTCCAACCGGAAGGCACTGTTACTTTAAGATCAAAAACACGGGGGTCTTTGGCCCCGCTGTATTGCATGTCAATACTATAGGTGAAACTAGTGCCAGTGGCGCTGCTCAACACCGGGTATTGGCTGGTCATCGTTAACTTCTCTGCTGAACTCGATTGCTGACTCGGCGATGGCAAGACAGAGTTAGTCCCGGCATTTGGAAGTGCAAAGACGATCGATTGTGTCAGCAAGCCGCCAAATACCATTAGGAATGCGGCAAATCCGATAATGTAGCGAGCGATTTTAAATCTGTTCATCAGCTTACTGCCTCCGTTAAAATAGAAGCTTGCCCGCGGACAAGCCTTCACTGACATCTAAGTATACAACCTACAGACGTATTACTTTACCCAAAATCAAGTGCGTTGTCAAATACGGATAATTGGGAAACTTGAGTCAGCGGCATTAGATCACCTTGAGACTGAACCACAGATCAGGTTTCTCATGTGTAATTATTGGCACCGGTACTTTCAAGGCGGGTTTCGGCAACTCTGCCGCTAGGAGCGTAGATACGGCGTGCTACTAACTTATGTCTTACTACTCGTGGATCAATTTGGGCCAAAAGTTCTTCCAGAAGGCCGGTTTTAGTTCCCGACAGCATTCCTACGCAGTGCTCGGGAATGCCGATCTGTGCATGCTCTTCAAACAGAATTGTCGTGGCACCACTCTCTGCAGCTAGCTTTGCTGCTGAGGTGCCACATGGCCCACCGCCTACTACTATTACGTCATATTTCTCCAGCGGATACCTCCTTACATTACATTTCTGCAGCGATTCGGCTATGCTAAAAGATGCAAACCGCTGTGTTGACGGTGGATTGCCAGAAGTGGCCCATATGAACCTAGACGGCCAGAGGCTGTTGATCTCTGGACAACTTACTATTTCTTTCGAAGTGGTCCGATTACGAAACCTTTGGTTTTTCTCCAGGGTGTAAGCGTTGCCACTTTTCCAGTAATTGCTTCCGGCCTTCTTTATGGTCAGGATCTGGAACGGGAGCGTCTATGCCACAGACTTCAACACACTGTGGAGACTCATAAGCGCCCACGCATTCCGTACACTTATCCGGGTCAATTACATAGATATCCCTTTTGTCGCTGATTGCGTTATTCGGACATGCTGCTTCACATGCGCCGCAACTGAGGCACTCCTCAGCAATCTTGTAGGCCATTTAATACCCCCTATCTTTTTGCTTGTTAATTCCTGATATTTTGTTTTGAGTTACAATATTGGGCAATCTGTAGATAATCCGACGAAATGTACAATATTACACCACATTTTGTCAAACAAGAGCTCACTTATGGACAGATGCTTTGGATTTTTGCGAGTTGAGTAATTCAATCCTTATACGGCTCTGGAGGGGGCGGCTCAAATCGGTTTAACCGGTACGGGTTATACGGCATATGGTAGGTAGTAGGCCTGTCAGGCGGAAAGTCCGGGCGAAAAGCCATGCTGACTACCTCCGGTTGCTCTACCCATCCTCTGCCCTCGTACGGGGTGTGGAAGGTAAGCCGAAAATTCAGTTTGAGTATTTTCCATTTTCCGTCTTCCTTCACATACTCCATGACATATTTGCCGTAGTCCCACGTGGCTACTTTCTTACCCTCAATCTCTCTGACCAAACACCCGGGTGAATGGTATAGGCCCTTTGCTCGAGTCCCAGCACGATTAATTTCAATGACCGGATTCACACATGTATGTAGCGCCAGAAAACCCGGAAATGGAACTGCGTCTTTATGCCCGTACCCAACCTGACCAAAGAACCTTCTGACTCCATCTATGCCCTCAAAGACACCGCTGTCGTTTATCTCGAGTTCTACACCTGGCGTTTTCTGGGCAAACAGATCGATCATCTTCGAGAACAAACACATGTGGTGGTAATGAGAGTACGTTGATTGAAGCTTACATATTTCAGTATAGTCCATGAGGTAATTGATTTTGGCTTCAACCTCTTTCTGTGTCATATTGAACTCCTTTCAACATTTACATTTCATGGTAACCATAGACCACCATCAACAACTATGACTTGCCCGGTGATAAAATCCGAATCCTTGGAAGCCAAAAAGACTGCCGTCCCCACTAAGTCTTCTGGCTTTTCTCGTTTGGGAATGCATTGTGCGGCCACTATACCTTGGAATACCTCCTCCGCCACCTTGGCAGTCCCTTCAGTAGGAGTAAGCCCAGGAGCGATAGCATTCACGTTTATTCCCGAAGGCCCTAGTGCCCTGGCCAGGCATTGGGTCATTGTGTAGACAGCGGCTTTGCTGCAGGTATAATGCAATTGGAGATGGGCCTGGGGACTTTTCAATATGTCGGAGCTAATATTAATGATCTTTCCCTTGGACTGCTTTACCATGATAGGAGCTACTGCCCTACAGCATAACCAGGTGCCCCTAACATTCACTTCAAACACCCTATCCCATTCTTCTATGGACAAGGTATCCCAGGGTCTATCGCCAAACCCCACCAGGCCAGCATTGTTTAACAGAATATCAACGCGACCGTAGAGTTGCATCGCCTTTTCAGCCATTGCCCTGGTCGCGCTTTCACTAGAGACATCCACTTGTATAGCTGTGGCTTCTCCACCATTACCCCTGATCTCTTTGGCCACCTTTTCAGCGGTGTCGAGATTAATGTCAGGCAAAATGAGCTTGGCGCCCTCTCCAGCGAATCTCAAGGCATAGGCGCGCCCAATACCTCGCCCCGACCCGGTAATGATGGCTACCTGATCCTTTAATATTTGTGACACGTTCATCTCCTTTCGAGATAGTTAGACGATCGAATTTTTCCCTAAACGCGTCATGCCCGGGGTAGAGCTACACCCTTATGACAATTCTGAAAGAAGAGGGTCATTGCCCAACGAAGGCCGCACCATAAACTCACGGGCGGCCCTCTATGTCCAAGCAATAGATCTTTCAGCGCCAACAAAAGTCAACCAGGATGAAAGACTAGTAGGCTGACCCTTATATAGTAGAAATAGCCAGTTTCTTCGGCTCGTTTACAACCGGCTTACCCGTTTTAATTAGCAAGTCACGTATTGTTTCGATCTCTTTCAGTGGTGGAGGTAAATAAGGACGTCTCATGTAAGGCCTCGGAATTAATCCCATAAGCCAGGAAGCTATCTTGAATCTGTACTCGAAATAGATAAGCGGCCACTTATAGCTGAAGCCGTATATTGCCAGTCCTAGCTCTAATACCCTCCCACTAATCTCTTCCGCCGTCTTGGAATCGCCACTTCGGCACGCCCTAAAGATCTGTGCGTCTTCTTTGGCCAGCGCCAGACATCCACTCAGAGTACCATCGCCTCCCGCCAGGTACGCATCAGCCAGAGCCAAGCTCCCTGCTTTAAGACAAACAATATTCTGTCGTACCGCTTTCAGGGCACGCATCGGCTCCACGAAGGAGGCGGTATCTGCGACGGTAAACTTGCACCCTAATAAGCCCTCAACCTGTTTGGCCACTTCAACGAACGTCTGCGTCGGCATATAGAAATTTCCCGGCAGGCCGGGCCCACCCATGAGTATGAATGGAATGTCTGCCTCTTTGCTGAACTTACGAAGATGCTCCACTAAATACTCAGTATTGGTGCCGTCCCAGGCCATGATATTTGGCGGGCCGGTTAACACAGCGGCAGCACCGTGGTCTTTCGAATTCAAACCCTGTTCAATGGCTCCGGCCGTTGTATCGCTCCAAATGTAATCCATGATAGGGACTTTGCCTTTGACTTCATCCACCGCAATATCCAGCAGTCTATTATGTTCCTTGAGAGTAAGGCACTGTGGTTCCTCATTAGTCACTATAGCGCTTACCCCGCAGTCAAGCAGATACCTCCAGACCTTACGGCACGCATCTTCATCTATTGTCTTACAGGTTTCGTCAGTGAAAACGACATCTGCAGATGATATAAGTCCCTCAATCTTAGTCAACTTTGGCATTATAATCGTACCTCCTCAGTTTTCTGAAAATGGCATCTACGCGCTATTTCTCCACATACATGTCGTATGGAATAGGTGCTGACCAATTAGTTATCAGCTTGCCGTCTATCCACTCAGAGGTCCACGGATAGAAGAACACGCGGCGGTCAATTCCATACACTTTCTTTCCTACCCAGTAACTCTCAAACCCAAATAGTCCTTGCCAGTGATATTGGGCGAAACCCTGCATCCACGCGGTCGTGTCCATGGCTGATTGACCATTGAGGAATTCAAAGAAGGCTTTCGACGCGTTGTACATTACTGCAACTGGACAGAACTCTTGCTGAAATCTATCCATGAATCTAGTCCGAACGTCCCGGTACAGCTGGGTTACGACTGGACCGTCAGCGTTCACGTCAGTGGTAACAATCTTGACACGATATTCCTTGGGCACGACCTCTTCCATCAATCCAGGAGGCGAACCGCAAGGAAGCATGATAATTCCGTTAAAACCCGCTTCCCGCAACTGCTTTACCAGTTGAACACACTTCTGGCCAATGACACCACCAGTGGAGCTGGTGTCTATAATGTCCGGCTTCTTGGCCAGCGCGCGCGAAATTACGGGCGTAAAGTCCGTGATATCAACGGGGAATTTCTCCATACCCAGCCAGTCTAGGCCATATTGTGAGCATGTGGTCTGGATACCAGCGACAAATTCTGGCGTGTCAGCCATGTCAGGCGCCATAGAAACCACCGTTTTGTACTGCGGGTAGAATTTCTGAACGTACGCGGTGGGATTAGTACATAGTTGGACAGTAGGCGGACCAGCAAAAAAGGTATATGGCTTTTGCGGGGTGCACATGGCCGGAATTACAGGCAGTTGAAAAATACCGATCACCTTGTTGCTTTCCGTGATACCTTGCGCGCCCACTGAATCAGCGAGGAAAGGACCGGCAAGGACCTTCACTTTCTTTTCGAGTACCAACTCCTCAGCGACATTCCTGCCGACAATCACATCCGCTTTAGTATCACGTATGATCGGGTTTAAAGTATATTTCTGACCGGCAATGGTTACTCCTCCCTGAGCGTTCTGATCTACGATCGCCTGTTGGATTGCCATATTTAGCAACCCCCCATAAAACGCAACAGCCCCAGTCATCGGGGAGGCAACTCCTATGTCTAGAGTGTTTGCTGCAACCGGACTCGGCGTTATACCGGGGGCCGGTTTAGCACACGCGCCTGACACTATGGCTACCAGCATAACTAGTGAAAGCACCATAATTATGGATTTCTTCATTCTATCCTCCTTTAACCATTCGCTGGCTTGTCCGGTTCTGACCTACTATTTTCTTCTAATCTCATCTCCTTCGCTTACATGTATTGGCAAGCACGAGAGGAGTGTCAATGCAAATTGACACTCCTCTCTTAAAAGCTATCTCTCGCTACAACGTACCCGACATCCGATCCACATGCTAAATGTCTCTCAAATCGTCCAACTGAATTCGTCGCCGGGGAATATCGCAGCGAATAACTCCTCTGCACGTCAAGCTCAAATCTGATAGCTGGGCGGCCATTTTATCTCAGACAGCTCCGGTGGCACAGGCTTAATTGCCGGAGAATCTGGAATAACCGGCAGTAACACATGTGACGGATGCGCCGAATCATGATAGACTACGTTCTCAGCAGGAACCGGCAGCATCTCGCTGCTGTATACGGAGTGCAGCAGCATCTGATACTCAAAGTCAATGCTGGCGATCTGTATCCAAATCTTATATCCTGCCTTGAAAGTATGGAATATGGGACGCAGCTCTATCTGGTACTCGTATACTTTGTTTGCCTCCGGCAGGACCGGATTCTGGAACGAATGGAACGGCTGCCCTGGCCTGGACTTAGACTCATCCACCTCTCTGAACGAAGCTTTGAGAATTCCTTTGTTGAATAGGGTAACTTTGCCGTCGGGCGCCACCTCCCCCAAATAGACAAACCATGCGGTATCCAGGGTCGTCGAAGAGCCGTACAGGGTAAAACTTATTGGACCCCATACTCGTAAATCCTGGCTCAGCGGTGGTGTGGCATAAGCGAGGACCGGCTGACCAAAGAACACCAGCCCGGCTGAGTCTGGAAACTTGTATCTATCAGGCTGTTCATTAGTTGGCAGTTCCACATTCATCAAACCATACGGCGCCTGCGTTGATGGCCCTGCAGGATTTGAGCGTAGATAATACTTTGTCCATTTAGTCCTGGCCAACGGATACTGGTTTTCGTATCGCCATTCTTGCGTGCCAGAATCAAGAATCGCCACCTCGGGCTCGCCCATAATGCCTGTGTCAATGCCCTTCAACCAGTGGTCAAACCACCTCAAAATATATGCACTCAGCAATGGGTTCTGAATGAACTGCACGTGTGCGAAAGCACCTGCGGGATTCAGCACAACAAGCTTTTTAGGCGACTTGATCATTGGGTACACGTATAGCTGGCCGCGCACATGGACGAAAGTCTGTGGAGTTATGCTTAAAACAGGCACGTCAATCTTGTCAATTTTTGTCGCTCCATCTCTCTCCCAGTAATACGGCCCATCCTCAGCGTGTGAAAGCATATCAACTAACAAATTGGCCGGAGGGAGCTTCCCCTCAATAGGTCCGGGCCATAAAGCCTGGTCGATCGTGTCAGGCAACCACATGCCCATGAACCACGCATAGAAAAGCCCACCTTGGTAGCATAGATCCCGGTAGATATCCGTGTTGCCATCGTAAGGAACAATGCATTTGAGGTGCGGCGGTCTTTGGGCTGCCACAAGGTACTGAATCATGGCAAAATATGAGTCGCCAAGCATCCCCACATTTCCGTTACACCACGGCTGTTTGGCGATCCATTCTACCAGGTCATATCCGTCCTGTTGCTCCTTGGTGTCAAGATTGTTCCACTGTCCCTGCGAGAACCCGGTGCCTCTTACCTGCGCGATGACGTGGACATACCCCTTGGAAACAAAGAAGCCGGTGTTGCCTGCTTCAATGGAATGTGTCAACATGGGCGGCCATTGCTGCAGTTCTTTCATATATGGCAACATTCCTAAAATTGCCGGATAGCGGCCCTCTGCCTCCGGACGGTAGATATCCACCGCAATCTTGACGCCGTCCCTCATTTTAACGTAGACGTTCTCCTCCAGCTTCACCCCAGGCGGGAGTGGCGGCCTAACAATACGATAATCTTTTTTCATCATTTCCTCCTTATTTGCGAACATTATAGAAGAATGCGTTTTCGACGGTCCCTCACGGTCTAAACTTTGTATTTGTCTGTAGTACCCCCAAGTTGGCGGTGATTCTAGCATTCCATTGAGCAATAGTCAATAATACCAGCATGTTTATTTGATAGATTAACCATAATATGCTTAAATATGAGCAAAAATGAACAATAATGATTCACTGGATACGCAATTGGTACGCTTATTGGAGCAGGACGGGAGGCAAAGCAGCCGTGTCCTGGCCAAATCTCTAAACGCCAGCGCCGCTACTATCAGGCGACGAATCAGAAAGCTTGTCCAGGAAAATGTAATACACATTCAGGCAATACTCAATCCCAGCAAAGTTGGCTTTGGTCTGTCAGCAGTTGTAGCACTGGACGTAGAGCCCAAGAATCTGGAGACTGCTGTGGCGCAGTTAGCAGGTCACCCTAATGTCGAATGGCTATCAATCACCACGGGGCGATTCGATATTATAGCTGAGGTTAGATTTGCCTCGACTGACGAACTTTACGCCTTTCTGCAAACAGAAATGCCTAAGATTGAAGGTTTGAAAAACAGCGAAACTTTCGTCTGCTTGCACCTGGTAAAGGCTCCATACATCCCCACACTATCGTTTGTGTCGCCGAAAGGAAGGGTGGGAAAAAACGGCCACTACGTAGTTCGGGCTCCACAGACTAACAAACAATTAACCTCGCCGAACTCTGATATCTAAAAGTGGAGATAGGGGGATTCGAACCCCCGACCTCCGCGATGCGAACGCGGCGCTCTCCCAATTGAGCTATATCCCCATCTGACGACCAATACTAACAAACGTTTCCAATACCGTCAAGTTCAAAAATGTGCTATCTATCTTCTAAGTGCAGCCGACAAAACTCGGGGCTCTGGGGCAAAATCACATAAAATCTGGACGTGTAGTCAATTTCGACTTTGGCATTCTCAAACAGAAAAACAACCTCGCCGAACATCGTTGACAATCTTAGCTAGTATTAGATAGACTTACAAATCGCCAACTGACAGGCCAACCACAATGCAAGCCAATAATATAATGAAGCAATTTATGGAGCCACAATCGGTGGCCCTTATCGGCGTCTCACGCCAAACTGGTGAAGAGGCTCGAAATATCCTCGAGAATATACTGAGCTATGGCTACAAAGGCAGGCTTTATCCCATAAATCCTAATGCCACCGAGATACTAGGTGTTAAGACCTATTCTAATGTGGCCGAGATCAAAGATAGAATAGATTTGGCGGTAATCTCCACGCCGCGCTCTTCGGTTCCGGGCCTCGTAAATGAATGTGCCGATTCTAACGTTAGAGCCATAGTTATAGTTGCCCAGGGTTTTTCTGATGCCACGGACGAGGAGGGAAAACACCTCCAGGGTGAGCTAAACGATATCGTAAAGACCAAACACGTTAGGATATTGGGCCCCAACACGCTCGGTACGGCTAATGCTTTCATTGACTTCAGCACTTCTTTCACCAAATTGAGGATGAAGAAGCACCCCGTCGGCATTATCTGCCAGACTGGAATCTTTTTCGTCGGTTTTCCCGGAAATGGCCTTTCTGGGAAAAGGCATTGACCTGGGCAATGCCTGTGATATCAGCTTTATCGACGGACTCAAATATTTCGATACTGACTCCGAAACAAAGGTTGTTGCCCTGCATATCGAAGGCATGCACGACCCCAAGGTATTTACTGACATAGCTAAGAACATCTCCAAAAATAAGCCGGTGCTGGCTCTAAAGACCGGGAAAAGCGAGCAAGCAGCGAAAGCTGCTCAATCGCATACTGGTTCATTAACAGGTAGCACAGAGATTTGGCGCGCAGCTCTTAAACAGACCGGCATAATCCAGGTGGCCGATCTGGAAGAATTGATTGATTTAACCAGAACATTTTCCGTGCTGCCTTTTATGCAGAAATCAAAAATCGGAATCGCCACCACGAGCGGTGGGCTGGGTATTATGACCATCGACGCCTGTCAGCAATCTGGATTAGAGATAGACAAACTATCGCCTGATACCAAAAAGTTGCTTGACGCCATGGCGCCTCCATGGTTAAATGTTGGCAATCCATTAGATATCTGGCCGATAATGGTGACGTCGCCTTCACCTACGAAGCCACTGAAAGCAGGGTTAGAAATCCTTCTTTCCGACAAGGAGATGGGTGCTGTGGTATTTATTGGAGCTGCCTCTGACAAAAGAAGAAGTACCAGTTTCTGTCAGCTTATCAGTGACCTTGCCGTCAAACACCAGGACAAGCCATTGGTGGCCTGTATCTTCGGGCCTTACGGAGACGAAATAATAAATAAACTACAGGAAACTGGTAAAGTGGTTGGTTTTCCTACTCCCGGAAAGGGCCATAAGGGCACTGGCACGACTTAACGAGTATTCCAGATTACGAAGCAGGCTCTAGAATCACCCTGGCATCAACGGCTATCGCCTTATTCTTATAAGCAAAAACTGGATTAAGATCAAGCTCTTTAATCTCCGGATTCTTATTAACGAATTCAGAAAGCTTCAACAGTAGGGCCTCCAAAAATGGAATATCTGCGGGCTCCTGCCCCCGGTAACCCTCAAGCAAAGGATAACCTTTGATTTCTCTTATCATCTCATGAGCATCTCTGGCGGTCAGGGGTACAATTCTGAAGGAAACATCTTTCAAAACCTCAACCAATATCCCCCCCAGTCCGAACATCAACACTGGCCCGAATTGTGCATCTTTTGTCATACCTATAATTACTTCTGTCCGGGATCAGCCATCTTTTGCACAGATACGCCTTGAATTTCGGCCTTCGGATAATGTTGTTTCACCAAAGACAGGATTTCACTATAGGCCTTGTCCACCTGAGCAGCATTGGCCAGACCCAAGCTTGACACCACCAGCATCGCTCTTATGAATCACGTTCGGAGATACTATCTTCAACGCCACCGGAAATCCCACCTCATGGCTTAAAGAAACCGCTTCCTTTTTCGTGCGGGCGAGTTTAGCCTCTACTGACTGGTATGCTGGCCCCTTTGACGAGTTCCTTGGACTCGATTTCACTCAGTTGTGTTCTGTTCTCTTTCCTGGCCTGTCTCAATATATCATTCTTAATCATCTGATTTTCCCCATAAGAACTACTGGCTGCAAAAACAGGCTTCCATTGTAACCGATTTCTCCGCCGCCTGACAAGCACAAAGCAGCCTCATCCAATAGTTTCCAGCGTAAAACGCATTTGTGGGTTTTCGATATTGACAGAACTAAATGTTATCATAGAATGTGAAGGAGTTAGCATTGAAATTGTCGAAGACCAAATCGGCTTCTAAGTTAATGGTACTGGGGATTGCCGGAAGCCCACGCCGGGCAGTAACACCGACCTTTTACTGAACCAAGTACTGGACGGCGCTACTAGCGAGGGGGCCCAAACTAAGACAGGTCATTCTTAGCGAGCTGAATATTTCTCCCTGCCGACATTGCGATGGTTGCCTCAAAACCGGTAAATGCGTAATAGATGACGACATGCAATGGTTACATGCTGACCTGAGGAAGGCCGACCGCATAGCTTTAGCTTCGCCCATCTTCTTCATGGGAGTTACTGCACAAACCAAAGCCATGATTGATAGATGCCAAGCGATCTGGGTGGTGAAATACGTACTTAAGCTTTCAGTAGCGAATATTCCGGACCAGAAACGCGATGGAATTTTTATTTCGGTAGGCGGAACGAAATTCCGCAACCTGTTCCAACCTGCCGCAGCTACAGTCAAAAGTTGGTTCAAAACCCTGGACGTCAACTACAAAGATGAACTGGCGTTCTCGGGGATTGACGAAAAGCAAGCTATTCTCCAACATCCGACGGCACTTACAGAGGCATTTGCCGCTGGCCAGAGACTTGCCACTATTAAGTGAGGAAATACCGTCAGTCTGACCCCACTTAGTGCTTTATAATTCGTTGCCACTTGTGTTAAAATGTCCGCGCCCAAAAATTCAAGACTTCACACGTAGAGGAGACCGCACATGCCGAGTAAAAACAAACGGGAATGGGAAGAAACTACCTTAGCCAACAGCCTTAAGCGTTTTCCAGAAAGACAGGAGAAATTTCAAACCAGCTCCGGGATAGAGATCTTGACTGCGTACGCGCCCGAAGATTTGGCCGATTTCGACTACTCTACCGCTTTAGGATATCCTGCGGAGTATCCATTTACCCGTGGCATTCAACCAAGCATGTATCGCGGCAGATTATGGACCATGCGGCAATACGCTGGCTTTGGTACCGCCGAAGAGTCTAATAAGCGCTACCGTTATCTTCTGGAGCAGGGACAGACCGGCCTTAGCATTGCTTTTCATCTACCAACCCAGATAGGATACGATTCAGACCACCCCCTGGCTAAAGGCGAAATCGGTAAGGTCGGAGTGGCCATTGACACGCTAGAGGACATTGAAATCCTCTTTAAGGATATACCATTAGATAAGGTCAGCACGTCAATGACGATCAATTCTACCGCTCCGGTGCTGTTGGCTATGTATATCGCGCTGGCTAAGAAACAAGGGGTTGACCTGGCTAAACTGGACGGAACCATTCAAAACGACGTCCTCAAGGAATATATTGCCAGGGGCACCCATATCTTCCCCCCTCGCCCGTCAATGCGTCTTACCACCGATATTTTTGCCTATTGCAGCAAAAATGTCTCTCGCTGGAATACTATCAGCATCAGCGGTTATCATATACGAGAGGCCGGGTCCACCGCCGCTCAGGAAATCGCTTTCACTCTGGCAAACGGGATCGCCTATGTCCAGGCGGCTATCGACGCCGGACTGGATGTCGATGATTTCGCTGGCAGGCTTTCATTCTTCTTCAACGGACACAATAATCTTTTCGAAGAGGTGGCCAAATTTAGAGCAGCTCGTCGCCTCTGGGCCAAAATTATGAGCCAGCGATTCAAAGCTAAGGACCCGCGTTCCATGATGTTGCGTTTTCACACACAAACCGCTGGTCACACTCTTACTGCCCAGCAACCCTACAATAACATCGTTAGAGTGGCTATTCAGGCCCTGGCCGCGACTCTGGGTGGCACGCAGTCTCTCCATACCAATTCTTTCGATGAAGCTTTTGCTACTCCTTCCCAAGACGCGGTAACCATTGCCTTGCGCACCCAGCAGCTCCTGGCATACGAAACAGGCGTCGGTGATTTCGTTGACCCTCTCGGCGGTTCTTACATGATCGAATCACTCACCGATGCGCTCGAAAAACAAGCCACCGAGTATATTGGCAAAATTGACAAACTGGGTGGTGCTGTATCCGCTATTGAGCAGGGTTTCCAGCAGAGGGAAATCCAGGAAAGTTCGTACCGCCAGCAGAAGAGCATCGAGGAGAATAAATCCGTTGTCGTCGGCGTTAACAAGTTTGTCTCACCATCGCCCAAAATATCCAACCTTGTACGAGTTGACTCGGAACAGGCAAGAAAACAAACGACTAGATTAGCTCAGGTGAAGAAAAATAGAGACAGCGGGAAGGTAGACAAAGTACTTAAGAACCTGGAGGAAGCAGCCCGAGGCAATGAAAACACCATGCCGCTTTTTATCGATTGCGTTGAAGCTTATGCCAGTATCGGAGAGATATGCGATGTGTTGCGCAAAGTCTTTGGCACACAGAAGGAGTACCTGGTTTTCTGAGGATTTGCGGTTGGTAAGACTAATGCTGCAAAGGAGTGACAGGTGAATTTTCAGTTAACAGAAGAACAAAAGATGTTCCAATCCATGGTGCGCAATTTTGCCACCAACGAAATCAAGCCATTGGCAGCAAAAATCGATGAGGAGGAGAAATATCCCTATGATCTCATCACCAAGGCGGCTGATTTAGGTCTGTTCGGCATTACCATCTCGGAAGAATATGGCGGTAGCGGAGGCGATTTCTTATCCATGGCGATCGCAGCCGAAGAATGTGCCGGGCTTCAGCTTCCATAGGTACAGTCTTCCTGGCAAGTATATCATTGGCCTGCCATCCCATTTACAAATTCGGGAACGAAGACCAAAAACGTAAATATGTTTCGCCAATAGTCAAGGGTGAAAAATTGGCCTGCTTTGCCTTGACCGAATCGGGCGCAGGCAGCGATCCCGGGGCTTTGGAAACAACCGCATCGCCACAAGATGATGGATATGTTCTCAACGGGACGAAAATGTTCATTACTAATGGCGCCGAAGCTAAGATTGCCGTAGTTTTCGCCACTGTTGACAAATCGCTGGGACATCGTGGCATAACCGCTTTTATCGTAGAAAAGGAAACCCCCGGCTTCTCGGTAGGTAAAGAGGAACACAAGCTCGGTATACGCGGCTCTTCTACAGCAGAATTGGTGTTTGAGAACTGTCGAATACCTGCGGCCAGCTTATTAGGAGAAAAAGGGCATGGATTGAGAGTTGCGTTGGAAGCCATAGACTCCAGCCGAGTGACAGTTGCCGCCCAGGCAATAGGTATTGCCCAGGCAGCATTTGACGACTCTCTCGCTTATGCCAAGGAGCGCCAACAGTTCGGACAGCCGATAGCCAACTTTCAGGCAATTCAATGGATGCTTGCTGACATGGCCACGCATCTTGAAGCCGCCCGGCTGCTGACCCACAAAGCTGCCTGGCTCAAAGATCAGAACCTCCCGTTCATGAAAGAAGCCGCCATGGCCAAGGTTTACGCGGCGGAGACATCCAGAATGGTCACTAATAATGCTATTCAAATTCACGGTGGTTACGGATACTGCAAAGATTATGCGGTAGAACGCTACCTGCGTGACGCCAAGATAACCGAAATCTACGAAGGTACCTCAGAAATGCAGAGAATGACGATAGCCAGGGCTCTAACGAAAGAGGGCTAAAGGAGAAAGAAATGATCAAAAAAGTTCATCATGTTGCTGTAGTAGTCAAGAATCTGGACGAGGCTCTTGGAGTCTACGATAGCCTCTTTGGCGTTAAACCTACCAAAATAGAGACCATACCGCAACAGGGAGTGAAAGCGGCTCTGTTACCTATGGGTGACGGCGGAGAAATAGAGCTTCTCGAGCCGATTGACCCTCAAGGCGGCGTAGCTAAATTCCTTGAAACTCGCGGGGAAGGCATTCACCACATCTGTCTTCAAGTCGATGACGTTGACAAAGAACTCCGTACGCTGGCTGATAAAGGCGTTCAGCTAATTGATAAACAGGGACGCCCTGGTTTAGCCGGCAAAATCGGCTTTATACATCCAAAGTCGACCAAAGGAGTGCTCATCGAGCTAGCCCAGAAGGTGTGAAGAGCGCTCCGATACAACGCTGAATTAGTCAGGCAAGGAGAAGTTCCATGGCAAAAAAGTCAAACATTCGCGTTTTAGTGGCAAAACCAGGTCTTGACGGACACGATCGTGGAGCTAAAGTTGTTGCCAGAGCACTACGGGATGCCGGCATGGAGGTAGTTTACACTGGCATAAGACAGACTCCGGAAATGATAGTTGAGGCAGCTGTACAAGAAGACGTCGACGTGGTCGGCTTAAGCATTCTCTCCGGCGCCCACCTGGAACTTTTCCCGCCGGTCGCGGAAGGCCTGAAAAAGAAGGGCAAAACCGATGTCTTGCTTGTGGCTGGTGGCATTATACCGGATGAAGATATTCCGGCCTTGCAAAAAATAGGCATAAAAGCCATCTTCGGCCCGGGCACACCAACCTCAAAGATCATAGAATTCATAAGAAGCGAACTCGCTGGTAAAAGCAACTAGATCTGCTTGGAAGCCTTCAGTCTACCAGCAATGGCTCTTACGTTTGGGACCTTCTCCCTCTCCATGAATTGCCTGATGCCATCGACCACATCCAGAGCCGCTCGCGGGTTGGTAAAATTCGCCGTACCGACCTGAACGGCGCTGGCTCCGGCCATTAGAAACTCTAAAGCATCGGTCGCCGAGCCAATACCACCACAGCCGATTAGCGGAACATCAACAACTGCAGCTACTTTATGCACCATATAGAGGGCGATCGGTTTTATGGCTGGGCCGGAAAGTCCGCCCACCAGCTTAACCAAAGGAAGATTGGCGCCCGTCCAGCACGATCGCCATTCCCCGTACCGTATTGATCAGCGTTATGGCATCGGCTCCGGCCTTGGTCACTGCTAAAGCCATTTCCGCGATATCGGTCACATTGGGACTGAGCTTCACAATAATGGGCAGGTTACTGACTTTCTTAACTGCCTCAACCACTTCTGCCGCCGACTTGGGATTCGTGCCAAATTCTATCCCGCCGGATGCTATATTTGGACAGCTCACGTTGACTTCGATTCCACTTACGCCGGCAACACCTTCGAGCTTGCTGGCCACCGCCGCATATTCGTCTATGGTCTCGCCCGCGATATTAACAATAACCGGCACCCGCCATTTAGCCCAAATCGGCGCTTTGTCTTTAATCACGGCCTCAACTCCGATATTTTCCAGGCCTATGGAGTTAAGCACACCCGAAGCAGTTTCCACCAGCCGTGGCTGGGCATTACCTTCTCTGGGCTTTAGCGTGGTGCCTTTGCAGACAATGGCACCCAGCTTTTGTATATCGATGAGCTCATCATATTCAATGCCGTAGCCGAAAGTGCCGGAGGCTGTCATCACCGGATTAGGCAGCAGCAAACCTCTAGCGTGCGACGGAGCCAGCTGAACACTGAGATTAACCATTTTAAGTCTTGACCGAGGGCCTCAAGTTCAATACTGATTTTATTTTTCCGGTCATTGTCGTTAGTTTATCCCTGCGGTCATCAATGCTAATGTGCGTAACTACTCGTGACACTCCCTTGGTGAAAGGAACCTCGTGCATCTTCCGAATAACTCCGAATACCTTATCCAGAGAGCCTTCAATAGCGGTTCCCATAGGTGTGAGACGATAAGTTACCTCCTTCTGTCCTCAAGTACCTCCAGACAGGCAGCCACATATCTGCTCATTCCAGTTTCACCCGTGCCTAGCGGGACTATGGATATTTCGGCCACAACTTGTCCTTTCATCACCACCTCCTGAGTTGAGAAATGCCACCGATGTCTATAGTATAACCAAGCTTTTTCCGAAATGATAGTGACCTTTTATCACCCACAAAGAAATGTGTTAGAATTCTCAAGTAACCTGTCCGTCGTTAGGCCAAATAGAAGACATTTAAAGCACACATGAGTTACATCGTCCGGCGCATGGAAGAGAAAGATATCGCGCAGGCACTTGAGATCGACCATGAAGCTTTTCCTACTCAATGGCCTCATCCATCGTACACTTCTTTCAAGCAGGAACTCCGCAACCGATTGGCGCACTATATACTCATATCCGAACCTAGAGAAATCGAATCGCCCGCGCCGAACACGGAGCGCAAAACCTTTCGCCAAAGAGTGCTGCAACTCTTTCGTTCTGACCACTCCTCCAGTTTCGAAAATCAAACCCGTCACAGCGAATATGTTATCGGCATCGCCGGCTTTTGGATAATGGTGGACGAAGCCCACATAACCACCATAGCTGTCAGAAATGCCTATCGCCGACAAGGAGTAGGCGAAAGACTTCTTATCGAAATCGTCGAACTGGCTGGTAAGCTGAAAGCCAATGTGGTCACGCTGGAGGTACGTGCCTCAAACAAGCAAGCCCAGGAATTGTATAAGAAATACGGGTTCCAGAAGGTAGGCATTCGCCGGGGTTATTACACGGACAATGGTGAGGATGCGGTGCTCATGACCACCGACCCTCTACCATCCAGCACTTTCCAATCACACTTCCAGCAGCTTAAACAGGGGCACATGCACAGATGGAGGAAACTCTATTCAGGTGAACCATCGAAGGCCGCCTAAACCGCTTTGTACGCATAAGATTCTCAGAAAGGGAACGGTACTATGGGTGATATGAAAAGCGCCTGGGAAATAGCCCAGGAGAGGGTAGAAAAGCTGGGCAAGCTCTCCGAAGATGACCTTAAGAAGCTCGAATTTGAGCCGGTGGGAAACAAACTGGCTGCCAGGTATCTTCAAGACTCCAGTTACAATCTTGATGCTGAGCTGACAAAGTACAAGGGCAGTGGTGGCAGAAAATATGTACTTCAGGGTGCTCAGGAGATCTTCCTGCGGAACATATTCCTGCCTAAGAGCGAACGTGACAAAGAGACCGGAAAGAGAGCCATGACAGGTCTTAAGCTGGTAAAGGAGAATAGGAATCTCCTTAATGCCATATTGGACCGGATAGTCAATCTCCTCAACTACTACACCCAGGCTCGCCAACAGACATATCAGCAATTCAAAAGTAGCTTCGAAGCCAAATTGCAGGAGGCCAGCAAGTCCTCGCCGCTGCAACTCGGAGCCAAGCCCAAAATAGACCCCGAACAGCATCCGCAGTTCCTGGAAGAATGGCGCCGGATCAGTAGCCAGCTTGACGCGCAATATGAAAAGGTTCTCGAGGAACACAAGGATCAGATAGCCAAAGCAGCCTGACGGCTAGCCACACCGAGCCATATTAACCATCCCAGTGTACGAGATTTCCCCACAGGAGGTGACAGATGGAAAAGCGCGAATTAGAGGAACTGGTAAAACTTCTGAAGGAGAATAATAAACACCTGGAGAACATAACTGCGCGTTTGGATAAGATAGAAAGTGCTTTACAGAAGGTGCGAAACGTCAAGCCACAAAAACGCAGCTCGATGTTTGACCTATAGTAATTTGCCTGCACGTCGAATCCCGGCATATCTGGCACATCTGGTAAGGCTGTTTGGTCTGTGAAATCTAAAGGAGGCAAAAATGCGTTTTAGATGCGCAACCTGCGGCATTGAATTTGAAAATATTGAGCAGCTGGCCAGCCATAAGCGGCAACACCAGGCCGCCGCCCCACTGGGCTCTCCGGGAGTGACCTGTTTGGGCTGTGGCAAGAAGATCCCCCTGGAACCATCCCAGATGAACTACAGCGGCCCCCTCACTTGCCCTTCGTGTAGACGTACCCTCACCGTCGTCATAGAGGGCGGTGAGGTCTCAGTGTCTCGCCTGGGCTAACCTGACATTTGGTGCCCCACGTGACACCCCCGCTTATCTGTTTACAAGAGCTGGACTAGATAGCCTCGAGATATCTAGCGTCAGTTCCAACAGTGAGATTATTCTATTTGCTATCAAAAACACCAATCGGTTTCTAAGGTACCACGTATTCAATAGTGCATGAGTCGTCTTTCACCGCGATTTTGCCGAGAGTGAGGGCAGGCCCCTTCAATGCCACCGTAATGTGCCCATTGAGGGGAAGTAACGTTACCGCTATTTTCACTACCCCATAAGCATCATATCCCCAACCAGATGTATCTCTGGGGTCTTTAACCTCGGCATGTGTGTTTGTAAGCTTCAGGCTGGCAGTTTTGTTACCTGTGCGGCCGGAATAGGTTATCGGTACGGTAGCTCCGAATCCACTGCCACCAGCAGAATTGGTGAATTGACAGTCTAAACGAATGTATATGAACGTCCCCACTGCGGCAGGGTTATATTGGATGCCGTAGAAATCCCATGTTGCTGGCTGTACCGGGTCAAGCCAAGTCAAATTGTCCCCGCCCGGGCTAAAAGTGGACGCTGAAACTACCCGCACGTGACCATGGGCAGCAGCCACAGTCTGAGGCCCCCAGATTTGAAACGTATAGTCACCGGGCTGAGCCGTCCATACAGTGCCACCATTGGTACTGGTCTCAGCATTGCCCCCGGCGTATCCACCTCCAGCCATTAACCACCAGACCAGCGCGTTAGTTGAATTCCCGGAGGCAGCTCTGACCACTATGGCATACTTGGCGCCACCTTTCAGGCTGCACCCACTAAGACCTACATTCACCCAGGCGCCGTCAGCACCGCTGGTGTGTAAATTCAGAGTGTTGCCGTCCAAGGTCCCCGAGGTCAGGTCCGGCAATTTGGGATGTCCGTTGGCAGCGGTTGCCCTGATAGATACCGTCACCGTCCCCGGAGTGCCAACTCTGGCAATATACAGGCTGACCGAGGTTATCAGATGGTCCGACTCGGCGGTGAAGGTTTGCGCCTGCCAAATCTTCCCATCTGTGTTGGCGCTGGAATCGTAGGCCTCAAAATACTCGTATTCAATAGTGCCGGGCGGACCCGGTATCAACTCGTAGGCCCCGATATCGCACGATGAACCCTGGGGCGTGATATGCCGCGCTGGTCGGTGTCCGGCGCGTCTTTGCAGGTGCCGGCATCTATGGCGGGACTGCCGCTGAGCAGTGCGTGGGTGAAGCTGGGACCGCCGTTATTTTGCAGCAGACCCAGCAGGGGGTTCGTATTAATCAGGTCAGTGGACTGGTCGAAGCCACAGCTATCCTCGCTATCTAGGTTGTAGCCCTCCGAGGTTACGGTGCCAGCCACGTCTTCGTAGCCGTTGTTACCGCCTTTAGTGGCCGTATTATTGGCCACGATGGTATTCGTGAACGTTATTGTGTTACCGTTCCCGATATAGAAACCGCCGCCCTGACCGGTACTGGTATTATTGACCATCGTGCAGTCGGTCAATGTCGCCGTTGAAACAGGATCGTCATTCGAGAACATTTGAATGCCGCCGCCGTAATTGTAAGCGGTGGAATTTTCGCTGTTGCCGCTGATGGTGCAGTTGGTCAGTGATACCGTGCTGTTGCGAATTCTCATGCCGCCACCACCATACCCCGAGCTTGGTGAAGAATTACCGCTAATGGTGCACCCGTTCATATCTAGTGTGCTGCTTACTGCGACGCAGATACCGCCCCCATCTTTGCCGACGTTATTCTTGATAACACAATCGTTCACAGTTACTGTTGCACCGTTTACGACAGTGAGACCACCCCCGTTGTTAAGATCAAGGCCATTCTCAATAGTCAGGCGGGATATGGTGACAGTTGCGGCATTTATGGTTACCCCCCAACCGCCAGTGGCATCGATGATGGTGGAAACGGCACCGGCACCGGCACCGGCCAGCGTAAATGCTTTTGTAAAGGAAAAACTGTTTTCGGGATACGTCCCGGCGGCCACGTTGACGGTCCCGCCATCGGATACGGCATCATAACCTGCCGCGATGGTCTTCTTGGGTCCGATGCCGGGAGCAGTATTGGTGGGTGATGAGCCATCCCAGCTATCGTTGCCGGTGGCAACGTTGACATACACAGGCGGTATGCCAGCAGTGGCTGACGCTGTACGTGCCGGCAGGAACAGTATTACCGTGGACAGAACCAGAATCAGTATACCTGCGATTGGAACCCATGTCTTGAGCTTAATCATTTCAAAACCTCCTCCTATTCTTGCTCAGTTTGGGCGTGCTGGTTGCCGTAGTACGCGATAGTCGCATCGGCACTGTAAGCCTGGTTTTGGCAGAAGTCAATAGGTTCTACCTTCGCTTCTGCCACATAGTGACACCAAACCTATCCTCCTGGTTTGTCTAGGAGACAAAAATGATGCCCTATTGGTTAACCTGGACATACCGAACCCTTAAAAGCGGCCTTACGGGCTTCGGACAACGGCAAAAGATGGGCTACTTAGCTGGCAACAGAAAGCATGACTTTTGCGCATCGGCCTGGAGATTACAAGCGGGTTACCGGAGACAACACGTAGCTTTCTATAGTTCCTTTGTCTCTGCCAACTAAGCTCTAGATTTTGGGGCGGGACAACAATCCGCCTATTAAATGCCAAAGAAGATAGTGTATAATACAGGTGTACACGTTAATCGCAGCCGATTAGAAACTATGTCGTGTGGAGGTGTTATATGAGAAAGCTGTTCTTTCCGCTCTGTTTCGTTTTAGTTTTGTTCACCCTATTTATGCCAGGTTGTGACCTTCTCGCCCGCCAGTTGCCAGTCATTAATTCCTTCGATGCAAACCCAGCCAGCGTCTCGGCCGGCCAGACTTCAACGCTTAGCTGGAGCTCCACTGGAGCTACTTCGGTTAGCATCGACCAGGGCATAGGTAATGTTGCTCTTACCGGTAGTAGGGCCGTATCGCCGGCGGCGACTACTATCTACACCCTGACGGCAATGGGTTCTGCTGGTAGCGTTACGGCCTCATCTCAGATAATAGTCACTGGAGGTGTATCGCCGCTTCCTACACCGTCTCCGGTTCCTACACCGACTCCAATTCCTGTACCTACACCCCTTCCCTCACTGCCAACAATTAGTTCATTTTCTGCCATTCCAGGCAATATTGTTCCTGGCGGTTCTGCCACACTTAGCTGGAATGTTTCCGATGCCGCATCGGTAACAATAACAGGCGTGGGCAACGTACCATTATCGGGTAATATCCCGGTATCACCTGGCGCTACAACAAACTATATTTTGACAGCTGTCAATGCTGCTGGTACCGTCACCGCTATGACCCAGGTTGCTGTATCCCCGATAGTGGGATTGCCGGTTATTAATTCTTTTGTTGCCAACCCACCCAGCTTCATAATTGGGTCTTCAACACTTAGCTGGAATGTGTCCAATGCCGCATCGATAACAATAACTGGCATTGGTTCTGTAGGTTCAGTGGGGAACCATGTGGTATCCCCCGCAACTACAACTAGCTACACGCTTACAGCTTCGAATCCAGCTGGCACTGTGTACAATACAATACAAGTCACCAGAATTATTCTTCCACACATTACGCCTAGTATTCCTCCCAGCATTCCTAGCACTCCTATCCTTCCTAGCATGCCTAGCCTTCCTAGCATGCCTAGCATTCCTGGATTATAACTAGAACTAAGGAGTCTGTCTATTCTTGACGCTGGAAGACTCTAATTGTGATCTTCCTGCTTCATGGTGATGAGGTGTGATGAGGTCAGGCTCTTATCCTTGAAGGCAAACGTAAGCTAATCTGGTGCCCCCAAGGGAATTCGAATCCCTGTTTTCAGCTTGAAAGGCTGACGTCCTAGTCCCCTAGACGATGGGGGCGGGATGATTAGGGATAAACAGGCAATATTTCGAGACCGGCCGTCTCAGGAAAGCCGAACATTATATTCATGTCCTGTATCGCTTGTCCAGCAGCACCCTTGACCAGATTGTCCACACAGCTGATCACTATAAGCCGGCCGGTGTTAACGTCAATCGTAGGATAAACGAAGCAAAAGTTGCTTCCCCAGGTTTGTTTCGTCTCCGGTGGCTTCTCCACAACTCTGACAAAAGGCTCCCTTTTATAAAAGTCGCTATAGATTTCTATCAGTTCCTCTTTTCCACCGGCCAGAGTACCCTCCTTCAGCTTGGCATAGCACGAGCTTAGTATGCCCCGGGACATCGGCACCAGATGGGGCAAAAACGTCACCGCCGGCACCGAACCGCTCGCTAGAGCGGCAAGTTCCTGCACGATCTCCGGCAGATGGCGATGCCCATTTACCGAGTATGCCCGGACGTTATCAACTGCCTCTGTGTAATGCGTGGGCAAGCTTAATGATCTGCCAGCGCCCGAAACGCCTGACTTGCTATCGATTATTATGTCAAGTTCGACCAGGCCTTTTTTGACCGCCGGTGCCAAAGCTAGCAGAGCCCCTGTTGGATAACAACCAGGATTGGCCACCAGACTCGCTTTGGCTATCTCAGCCCGGTGTAACTCGGGCAAGCCATAAACAGATTTTTCCAACAATTCCGGCGCCGGATGGACAAATTCATACCACTTCGCATATTGCTTAGAATCGTGCAATCTAAAATCAGCACTTATGTCAACTACTTTGATCCTGCGCTTAACCAACGGTACTATCACCTCGGCGCTCGCCTTATGCGGCATTGCCGAAAAAGCCAGATCGACCTCACCAATCTCGGCAGTAATCGGCAAATCGATATCAGCCAGGTGCGGAAAGACATCGGCCAGTGCCTGCCCGGCAGCGCTTCGCCCCGTAACCGAGACAAGCTGCACCTTCGGATGCTTGTGCAGCAACCGGGCTAATTCCACGCCGGCATAGCCGGTAACATTTATTATGCCTACTCTTATCTTCGCCATAAGACTCCGCCTAGCACTAATTCAGATTTCTCACATGACAGGTATCATTAAGCGACAAAGCTGCCGGTATACCTCCCCTGACTTCAAAAAGATTGATGGCACAAACATCCTGGCCGATCTGCCAGAAATGCGAATTGTCCAGGTCCAGCAGGCTGAGTATAATAATCTGGCAGATAACCTTGTGCGATACCAGCACCAACGTCTCCTCAGGATATCGCGCTATCAAACCATTGACGGCTGAACTCGCCCTTGCCCTGACCTCGGCTATACTCTCGCCTCCGGGGAATTTCACTTCCTCGGGACTTTTCAGCCATGTTGAATAAACCTCACTATCCCTGGCAGCCGCCTCTTTCGGGGACAAACCCTGCCATTCCCCGTAATGTACATCGATAATCCCCTCTAAAGGGCTAACCCCTAAACCGAGAAAGCGGGCCAGCGTCTCCGCTGTGGTCATAGCGCGGCGCAGCGGGCTGGAATAAATAGCCGAAACTTTCCACTCCGCAATTCTAGCGGCAGCAGCTTCAGCCTGCTTCATGCCCACATTGTCCAACCCGATGTCAGCCCTACCTCTGAACCTTTCCACCCGGTTCCATTCTGTCCGCCCGTGTCTGACCAGAATAATCCGAGTCAAAGCCACAAACTCCTGGCCGATGCCTTATCTCTCTAAAACCGCAGCCATACCCTGCCCGCCACCGATACACATGGTCACCAGGCCAAGATGTGCGTTTCGCCTCTTCATCTCATGAAGCATGGTCACCGCCAGCCTGGCGCCGGTGCAGCCGATAGGATGCCCCAATGAGATGCCGCTTCCGCGGACATTGGTATTCTGTGTGCTTAGCCCCAGCTCCCTCATGCTGGCAATAGCCTGTGAAGCGAAAGCTTCATTGAGCTCGATTACATCCAAATCTTTGATGCTTATACCAGCCTTCTCCACAGCTTTCCTGACCGCCGGTATCAGGCCTAACCCCATATAAGCCGGATCAACCCCACCGGAAGCATACGACTTAACAAACCCCAAAGGTTCCAGCTTCAAAGCCTTAGCCTTTTCCCGGCTCATGAGCACTACCGCCGCGGCCGCGTCGTTAATCGCCGAAGCGTTGCCGGCAGTGACCGTGCCATTCTTCTTAAACGCTGGAGCCAGTTTCGCCATCTTTTCCAGGCTGGTATCCATCGGCCGCTCGTCGGTATCGAAGACCAACGGTTCACCCTTCCTCTGCGGAATCACCACCGGAACTATTTCCTCCTTGAACAGACCCTGAGCTATAGCGGCCCTGGCCCTTTGGTGGCTCAGCAGGCCAAGCTCATCCTGCTCCTGCCTGGAAATACTGTATTTTTCGGCGATGTTTTCTGCGGTCAATCCCATATGGTATCCGTAGAATATTTCCCATAGGCCGTCATAAACCATAAGGTCCAGGGCTTCGCCTTTACAATCAAGGTCCATTCTATATCCCCATCGTGCCCGGGGCAGCGCATAAGGCGCGCAGCTCATATTCTCCATACCTCCGGCGACTACCACATCAGCCTGGCCGAGCATTATCGCCTGCACCCCTAAAGTAATCGCCTTAAGTCCGGAAGCACATACCTTGTTAACGGTAAAAGCGCTTGTCTCTTTGGGCACGCCGGCCCGGATGGTGGCTTGCCTGGCCACATTCTGCCCCTGTCCACCCTGCAGGACATTACCCATAATCACTTCGTCAACCTGCACTTCTTGTAGCGCATCAGCCCAATCATAGTACTTCTTTTCCAGTTCTATTAACCCCGAGTCTTTCAATGCCGCCGGAGCATACTCAAGCAGCTTTCTTCCTGATTTAGGTCTGAGCCCGGCCTTTTTCAAAGCCTCTTTAATAACCAGCGCGCCCAAGTCTATTGCCGACACCTCTCGCAAACTGCCTCCGAAGGCGCCGACAGCCGTTCTGGCCCCGCTGACAATGGCTACATCTGTCATAGTCCTTTTACTCCTTGCCCAGTTTAATTGTTTTTACTATCTTTTAGTTTGCCCAATAATTCCGGCACCAGGCCCTTAAGAAACTCGCCGGTGCCATCCGGATTTCCAAACAGGCTGGTTACTGAAATCTTGTTATGTTCCACAGCCCATATATCCGTTCCCGAAACTGCCTCCCAGTCAGACCTGCCACGCATAATCCAGTGATATTGCCTTTTGCCATCATACCCGGGTTCTATCCTGTCTGTGTACCTGCGCTCGCCCAGCCGGGTAATCTCTATCCCATCGAGTTGCTCCCGGGGCAAGTTAGGCAGATTGACGTTCAACAATATCCTTCGCGGCATGTCTCTGCCCACCATTTCCTTGACCATAAGCCTGGCCAGCTTAGCTCCCACCTCAAAGTGGAGGCTCCCGAAAGCAGCTATAGACACGGCCATAGCCGGAATACCGTAGAAGAAACCCTGCAAGGCGGCGCCGACCGTTCCTGATATGAAAACGTCGTCCCCCAGGTTAGGTCCTTCGTTGATGCCGGAAACGACCATATCTACCCCGGCTTTCAAGACAAGCTTAAGAGCCATAATGACGCTGTCTGCAGGAGTACCCTCCACCGAATAAGCCGTCACTCCATCCACCGGCGGTTTGATTTCAATCATCCTCAGGGGATGGCGGAGCGTCACTGAAGTGCCCACGCCGCTCTGGTCCCTGTCCGGGGCGACCACAGTCACTGTGGCTATGTCCTTCAGTTCTTTAACCAGTGCCCACAGTCCATCAGCGTTTATGCCGTCATCGTTGCTGACCAGTATTCTCACATGAATATCCGAAAACCATTTGAGTTTATCATATCAGCCCACGAAGGACAAACTTAACTCCGTTTGAGGCTGCTGGGCACCTGCAACGCTTGAGAAAACGTTGCGCCCAAAGGGGAACCAAGGCTATAATGCCAACCAGCAATCGGGCAAAGTGGCAGACGGTTGGCGTCGACCTGTTTGCCTGGCCGGGCACACTCGGGGCGCCAGTCCATCTGTGATGTAGCCGCGATAGCTAGGTGCATAAAGAATTGGTGAACGCACTAACAATCGAGGCAAGGGCGAGCTTCAAGGCATGGCCTGCGCTAACTCTGCCGGCACCCACTCAGACAACTTGTCATTCGAGCCTCACGGTTGTCAGTTCATGAGGCCCAGTACTAAGCATAGTAACCTATCAAAAGCCGGACAATTTACACGTAGTCTGGACACGGACACTGGTATGAAATCTACAGGGACTATCCGAAGCCCAGAAATTTGGCAGCGACATTATCTGGGTGGCTTTTTCCCAGATGGCGACCTCTTGGTCGGCCTTTTCATTTTGCCGGCCATAACTAAATCGTACAGTCCCGGAGATTTATGGGGTTTGGGTACAGGCTACCGTAACCATAGGCTTGTTAATTCCCATTATGACTTTGCTTCTGGGCATTGCCCTGGTCAGGTTCCTGGCTGGGGAAGAGGATAAAGAGAAGAGACGCCAGCTTCTAGGTGCTATGCTATGGCCTGTGGTTGTCTGCACCTGTCTAGTATTTCTCCTTTCCATACTGTTTAGGCGGGACTATCTTTATTTCTTTTTGCTACCTCCCAATATGTCACCTTTATTCCCGTAATTTTCCTCTGGGCTGCCATGGAAGCCCTGCTCTCATTTGTTTTGTACTATCTAATAGCCGTGGGTAAGATAAGAAGACAAGCCGTCATCCAACTGGTCCTTTCCGTAGCCAAAATAGCTTTAATAGTTGCCTTAGCCACAGCGAGATACAGCCTCGAATGGATTATCGCCGGCGTGATAGTTTTAGACCTATTTCTCGTGATAGCGGTCTTTGGTATGACTGTTCGAGAGGTAGGCTTCCCCAAGCCGAACTTTAACGCGTCACGACGCTTTCTAGCTTTCAGCCTTCCGCTTATACCGAGCACGTTGTTATTATGGATAGTAAACGCCAGCGACAGATATTTTATTGCTCATCTTGTTAACCTGTCACAAACAGGAATATATTCTGCCTCCTATGCTTTAGCCGGCATAATATCCTTGTTTTCCGGGCCCATTACCTTTGTTCTTTTTCCCACAGTGTCAAGATTGTGGTCACAAATGGAGCCAACGAGGGTAAAAAACTACCTGGAGTATTCCACCAAGGTCTTTCTGGCTCTGGCTATTCCCGGTGTAGTTGGCCTGTACCTGCTGTCCCAGCCATTGCTGGCAATCTTCACTACCTCTCAGTATGTTGTCGGAGGAGGCTTAGTCTTATTATTAGCCTTAGGTATGATATTATTTGGCCTATGCCAGATAAATCTACAGGTCATCCTTCTCGTTCAGCGGACAAAGTGGATATTATTCATGGTTGGCATAGCCGCAGCTATCAATGCCGGTATTAACATGGCACTGATACCAAAGATGGGGATTATGGGTGCCGCCGTTTCTGCGGGAGTTTCTTATCTGGTTCTGGCAATATCGGCCACGCTATGTGCGTGGAGATTTATCGGCTACAAGATAGATTGGAAATTCTTGTTAAAAGTGATATTAGCCGCCATAGTCATGGGTGTCTGCCTAAAATTCATCACGCTCGGCAGTATCTTAAGCATTTTCCTGGCGATAATCGCCGGCGTTGTGGTATACGCGGCAGTACTTTTCTTAGTGAGAAGCTTTTCCAGAGAAGACCTGAGCCTTGCCAGGGAGATGTTAGCTCTTTTGAATCTCAAGACGTGGATACAGTAGTTTGCTATCAAAAATCAGATAGGTGCTTGACGTCTATCTTCTAAACTTCGTAATACTTTCTTAAACAGATTCACTGCTGCCTCATGTGAAACTTCCCTTTCCACGAATTCATGGGCACGTCTCGTAATTTCCTCTGGATTATGATGCTGCAAAGCTCTGATTATGTTCTTAGCAATGCATTCCGGTGAATTATTTTCCAGGATAAAACCTGTCTTGCCATCGGTAACAGCATCCGGCACTTGACCCACTGGAGTTGCTAAGACAGGCGTGCCACAGGCCATGGCTTCAAAGAGAGTGTACAGGGCCCGCCTCAGTATAAGATGGAATAACCAGTAATTTCATTTCATTCAAATATGACGGAAGTTCGTCATGTTGCACCCAGCCTGTGCAATTTACTTTACTGCTTATATTGGCTCGCTTCACGTAAGCTTCTATGGCAGAGCGTAGCTCCCCGTCGCCGACGATAAGGAATTTGACATCATTTAGCCTTTTCGTTACAAGTGGAACCGCCTCCAACAAGTCCATGATGCCTTTCTCCAGGCTCAACCGCCCCACATAGCCCACCAGATTATCTCGTTCCCTTCAAAGGCTTCTGGACGCTCAGTTTATCGAAATGTATAAAGTGTCCATACGCCACGAATATCTTGTTCCCGGTATTTCTGGAGACCAAATTCTTCAATAAGCCTTTTTGAGTTCAATATTATCCCATCTGCTAAACGGTAATTCATATTGCGTAAGAGACCAAATATTCCGGCTAAGGGGTTTTGCTGCGCTTTAAGCGAATCTAGCCCGGACCCCACAGGGTATATCAGAACGATTTTCCTGCACATTTTTGCAGTTAGCATAGGTATGATTAAACCTTCTCCGCCTATAACGAAGAGCCACAGGTCTGCACGATTTAAAAGCCTTAATAATTTGAACGAAATCTTCAGTTGTGTATAGGCGTAGTTCAAAGTCTTAGTAAACAACTTTGTCTGACCTGCGTGATATACTTCAAAGACTTCAACTGCTTCATCGCTGCTCTCAAAAAGAGGCCTTCCTTTGCCCCATACGATAATGTATAACCCGGCGGCAAGGCTGCTCAATGTATCTACGAGGTCTGACAACAGGACATTCCCTGCTTCAGGTAGCGAGAAGATTACTATGCCGATTTTCCGAAGTGAATTTTTCATAATTAATCACCGGTAGTTTTCCATCCAAGACCTCGCTGACCAAATGGTTTTCTGCTCAGCTGGAAATAAAATGGGGCAAAAATGTGATACCTTTTTGCTTGTCGATCATTATCAAGTTAACCCATTACTCACTAAACGCTGATTTGCTGCAGAGTAAATTCGCGTACGGGTCTCCTTTGCCGTGTAAATACCTAGCTTGGCAATACTTAACTACAGTTTCCAAATCGGCTGTTTCCAGCTTTTGCTCATCTTCATTTATGAGATAAATAAACTTGTGACCGAACTGCATCAACTTGTTCCAGTATGCCTGAGGTGATAATCCCAGGTTTTGCAAATAGGAAGGATTAAATTCAGCAATTAGCGACAGTTTATCGTTTCTCAGAAAAACTTGCGTCATCCCCGCGAGGATCATCATCTCTGCCCCTTCAGCATCCATTTTAATTATATCTACAGGGAAATCCTTGCCATGGAAGAATTCATCGAGGCTAACCGCATCAACTATAATATAGCTTAAAGAATATTCTTTTGTCTCTGCTTCCTCGGCTCTAAATATGCTATGCGCGCTAGGGTCTTTAGCGAGGAATAGTTTGACCTTTCCGGTCTCAGTAGAAACAGCCATCTGCAAAGGGATTACATTTTTTAAAGCCATTAAGCTCTATGTTTCTAACGAGCAAAGCGTAGTTACGCGGCTCAGGCTCGAAGGCAAACACGCTACCTTTTTCTCTTACAAGACTGGCGGCTAGCAGGCTAAAATAGCCGATATGTGCACCGATATCAACCACAGTCATACCTTCTTTCACCAGTTTCTTAAACAGAGCTGTGGTACCAGGTTCATGTGCCCCCTTGAACAGAAGTTCCTGAGCCATGCCCTCAATTCCTTTATATTCTTCAATTTGCACAAACATTTTACAGTTGTTGACTAGTATTGGATTCTTTTGCACTGGCATCAAGCTCTTAGCTATGTAACGGAAGATTGTGCCCACAGGATAAAATCTGCCTATCCCCGTGCCCATAAATGGCTTTACTGCCAACATGAGAGCCCTGTAAGGTAAGATTTTGATTGTTTTTAAGATACCTATGTTCTCTTTCTTTCCGCTTTACTTCTCACTACTCTTGATGGCATCCCCACAGCGACGACATTCTCAGGAAAATCCTCGGTCGCCACCGCTCGAACTTCTATAGCTAACCAGCTACCTGCCGACACTTGATGGACCAGCGCCACCCAGCACCAACACACACTTCCTCACTAGAACATCCCCCGTTGACTTTTACTCCTGGACTTGCTCCGGCATGGTTTCCTATTACACCAACTCCTGCAATGTTCCGGATAGTACTCACGCAATATCATCTTTCTAAAATTCCGCATCTGCCTTGAGTTCCATGCGTCTGTGAACCCACTTTCTAACACGTTTGCCAAATTAACACAAGTCCAATTACAGCAGGGGGTTATGTAACCTAAGTGATTAATAAAGAGCGTATCAAAAGGCAAAAGGCATATGTCCACATCCCAAAGGGGTTGCATTAGAGTTTGAGCATTTGTCCTGATGCCCGCTTTTCTACTATTTTCAGTAATTCGGTTGATGGAGCCGATAAACGTTTCTTCCGCCATGTCCCTGTTTAAATTATACCTACGGGAGTTTTCCGACTCGTGCAATAAAAAGAAAGTTACCTCTGAAGCTCCAAGTTCCCTTGCCAGCAGGGGCATCTTTTCAAGTGATTGTATATTCTGTCTGCAGATTACAGAGTTTATGCTGATGGGTATGGCGGAAATTGAGCGGAAGTACTTGATATTCTGTACAACCTCTTCGAAATTGGTTCGTCTAATATATTCGAATATTTCTTTGTCAGCGGCATCTATACTCACAGTCAGATGAGATAGCCTAGTCCGGCTTAATCTCCTGGACATACCTTTATCAAGAAGGGATGCATTTGTTGTTATGTTGATGTAAGGGACAAAGCTTGCAGAATAATTTATAGCCTCTATCAAGTTCTCATAGAGCAAAGGTTCTCCTACTCCAAAAATGTGGAGCGCCCGAACTCCTCGTAGCTGTGGAATAATTTCTTTAAAGTATTGAATATCCATGGCCCCAAAACCAAACTTCCGCATTTGCTCACTACCCCTAAAACACCACCGGCAATGCAAGTTACATAAGCTTGTTACCTCTATCTGAGCTACGCTCGGCTTATTATAACAGTAGGTCGAGGCTAACCTGCCCAGTAAGTATATCTCGCAAGCTTTTACGATGGAAAGTAAATTTCTGTCTTTTAGGGCTGCAAAGAGACTCTTTACTTTTCTGGATTTCTGTAAGAAAACCTTACCTTTTAATTGTCTGTACATCATTTCAGCTGCATAAGGTGGACGGTTATCAAATGTCCGGTAGAGTTACCTTTGGCCTCACACCCGTCTTCTTACAAGGGCTGCCCACGTTGACGCTCCACGGTTCGACATCTCTCAGCACCAGGCTGTTGCTGCCAATTACGGCCCCTTCGCCTATGCGAACATTCGGATGGACCACCGCATTGGTACCGATGAAAGCATCCTTTTCAATTATGACCTTTCCGCGAACCAAGTTCCTCTGCTCCAAAGGCAAAGCAGAAGTCATCCTCTTCCCGCCTTGGTAGGTATCGCTGCCGGTTAGTATTCTGGCGCCTGCCGCTATGTCTGCATAATCTCCGACTATCAGTTCCCCACCCCCGATAATACTCACGAAGGAGGCGATATGAACATACCGGCCTATCTTTATGCCCTGCCCGCCATTTATGAATGTGAAGTCATCAATCATTGAATAATCGCCTACTTCCACCATCTCCGGGTTGGCTATCTTAGCCAAGGGATATATTGTTACTTCTTTGCCGAGTCGCCTTAGCCTCCCCTTGACAGCTTCGCCTAGATCTTGGTTGTTAAGCATCATGTTATAAGTCCGTACCATCCCTATATATCTTGGAAGAAAATGCTTCCAGATACTTCAACACCAGTTTCTCTATTTCGTCTTTAGAAATTGGCTCAGCATCGCCTGAGGTGTAGCTCGGCAGTTCAGCCCTACTGGCGTGATGACGTTTAGCCACGTCTTCATAATCCGGTGAGACTACATACATATCTCCCAAATCGAAAATCTGCGATATTTCCGTAGGATTCACCAGGTCTTCGTGCATTTTTTCTCCAACGGAAAAACCGGTTACGTCCACCTTGATATCCCTTTTGCTTATATTCAACCTGGGTGCAATTCTGTTCACCATTACATCTACCAGTTCCCCAAGTTTGAACGTCTTCATCTTCAAAATGAAGACCTCTCGCCCGCACGCCCAGGCGGTAGCTCTCACAATAAGATTTACCGCATCAGAGATCTCCATTATGAAACGTGTCACTTCCAAAGACGATACTTGAAGCGGTTTGCGGTTCAACAAATTATCTACGTAAACAGGTATGACCGAACCCCGCGAATTAGCCACGTTACCAAAACGCACACAGGAGAAAACTTGGTCGTTTCTGCACATTCTATTCGCATTCAAGGTCATCCTTTCGGCGATATACTTGGTGGTGCCAAGTACGTTCACCGGGCGGGCAGCTTTGTCCGTGCTAATGTTTATCATTTTAGGGACTTTATACTTTATGGCTAAGTCAACGACATTCTGAGTTCCAATGACATTGGTTTTTACAGCTTCAAGTGGAAAATCCTCACACATGACAACGTGTTTCATTGCTGCTGCATGATATATGATGTCAATATTGAAAATATCGAAGATTTGTTCGACGCTTCTGATGTCCCGGACATCTCCCACTACGGTATTCAACCTATCATCGGTGACCCTTTTCTTCATCAAAAAATGTTTTATTTCATCCCGACTGAATATTACGACCTTACCGACACCTTGATCCAGAACATGCTTTACAATTTCGGAACCTATGGAACCGGTGCCACCGGTGACCAGAATTGTCTTTCCGGTTAATACGTTACTCATTGCATACCCCTATCACTGAAAAAGTTCACAATTTCGTCGGCTATGTAGTCCATCTCATCGCGTGTCAGCGCCGGATACATCGGTAGAGTTAGGACCTCAGAGGCAACCTTCTCAGTCACGGGTAATTCTCCACCTTTGTAACCAAACTTCCGGCGATAAAACTGCGTCAAATGCACGGGTAGAAAAAACACCTTCGTCTGTATTCCCCTACCCGCAAGGTATCTCATCAAGCCGTCTCTAATCCTATTACTTGCCAGGCTAATAGTGTACATCTGATAAACATGATTGTAACTGCTGGGACAGTCAGGGGTTTTAACTCCTCTGATCTGGCGCAGTCTCTGACTCATGTATGCGGCATTTTCCTTGCGCTTCAGGATTATTTGGCTAACTTTTTCAAGCTGTGATACTCCGAGGGCAGCAATCATGCTTGGCATCCTGAAATTATAGCCCAAATCCACATACTCAGGGGCTTCTGTGGTCGTAAAATAATCGTGCCTTACGTCTCTGCCATGCGAGCGCAATAGCTCCAATTTGTCATATACTCCCCTAGCGTCCGTCACAATAGCTCCGCCTTCGCCTGTGGTGATTACTTTGTTCTGGCAGAAACTCAGGATTGCAGAGTCACCAAAAGTGCCCACCTTCGTACCATCAATATCAGCCCCAAATGCCTCGGCAGCATCTTCTATCAGCGTTAAGTTATGTTTGATTGCTATCTGTTTTAGTCTATCGATTCGACAGGGCATACCAGCGTAGTGGACAGGTATGATTGCCTTTGTTCTACTAGTGATTAGTTGTTCTACGCACACGGGATCCAGCCCGCATGTTTCCGGCTCTATATCAGCAAATACAGGCTTGGCACCAACAAACAATGCCGCATTCGCTGTAGCGATGAAGGTAAAAGACGGTACAATAACCTCATCCCCTTTCCCAACACCGTGAGCCAGAAGCGAAATATGTAAGGCAGACGTTCCTGAATTTACGGCAACAGCATGCCTTACCCCTAAATATTCGCAAATCCTCCTTTCGAACTCGACTATATATGGGCCATCAGCCCAATACATGCCTCTTCTGATCACTGCGGTTACCCGCTCAATATCATCATCATCCCAGTAGATTTTGAACAAAGGCACTTCTTGTTTCATCTGCTACACCTGCATGGTATCACGTCTCCACCTACTTTGGGAAAGCTATCACCCAGTCTATTCAGGCAACATTCTACGGCCTCCCGATATCTTTTCTCCAAGCCACACGGGAACATACCTGATCACACCAGCAGCCACTGAGAGCACGAATAAGGGAACCATGAAGGCCGATCTGCAATGAAAGAACTTGACCCTGAAGATAATATTATTTCTCAGGTAGAAAAATATCCAAGAAAGAGTCGAAACCTGGTGGCGGCCGCCACTAGCTATCAACTTGTGATGAGCCACAGCCTGAGGTTGAAAGTACAATTCATAGCCTCTGTCCCTTATTTTGAACGGCAGGCTATCGTCACAGCACCATGAATCCCGGAAAAGTCCGGCATCGTAACCGCCAACCTGCAGAAACACGCGCTTGGCAAACAACGAGTTAGGATGGATGACCGGGACTTCTCTCACCGTATCCAAGTCAACGCCATAGTTTGCATATATGGTGCCAGTCATCATATTGAGGCAGCAGGGAGAATCATGCATTTTCTTTCGTTTGGCATCGCCAAGGTAATAGAAGATATCCTCAAAGAATTTACCGGTTTTTGTCCGCTCCACCACTGATCGTGGGGCAATGGCGCCAACTTTGGCGCCCTTCATTTGAAGTTCTTCGTATGCCTCTACTAGCTTTTCCACGCAGAAAGGCTCCAGTATCAGGTCATCTTCAAGTATTAATACCAGGCGACCTGCCGCAATAGAGACCATCCTATTTATGTTGGCGTGGGGTCCCAAGCGCACAGGATTACGGCAGAAGCGTATTTTGGGATGCTGTGCCAGCCTTGTAGCTACCGCTGCCGTATCATCTGTGGAGGCATCATCAACGATAATGAGCTCCCATTTAATATAGGACTGAGCCAAGACTGAATTTACACATCGCTCCAGTATGCTTGCTCTGTTATAGGTTGGTAAAATTAAGGAAACCAGCTTAGCTTCCTTCATCTATTTTGCTCACTGCTTCTTACTCACAGGATTGTAATTTGAAGTGTATTCTGTTATCCATTGAATGTCTACCTGCTATGTATGGTCTTTGCCCGTTAAAAGTACTGTTGGTCTCACGGCGGTGCCAGTATTTGAGCACCACCATCGGCATAGATTAGATCTCTACCCGCTATAGCACCAACCAGCCCCGTAACTTGGTCAAAGCTAACGTGTCGACGCAGCCCGGGACCGGGAATAATGACAAATGTAGCCTCTCTTTTATCTATATTCCAGGTCGTGAAGTACATATAGCCGTACTCTGAGATTTTGCCGCCATCTTGAGGTAGAGCGATTAACCTGCCAGGAAAATCGTACAACCCTAAAATCGCGCCACTGTGCAGGTCCACATAAACTTCGGTATCCGCGCCGGCTCTTTCGGTCAGCCATTTGGCAGCAGCGCCATCTTGCCAATAGAAGATAGAAGTCAGGTTCACCCTGTAGCTACTCAAGGCAATAGAATATGGTGTATCAACACGGTCAGTGACCTCTTGCCCTGTGGCCTCGTAAATAAAGCCAGATGTAAACAAAAAGTACGGTATCAATATGGCTAAAGCGACAAATCTTAGGTAGCTTTGGCTATCCTCGGCGTCGATGACCCTGGCCTCTTGTATCCTGCGCCGTGTTTTGTGCCACAAACGCCTTATGCCCAGCCAAATACCCTCACCCCCTAGGATACAGAACGGAGCCAACGTAATCAGTGCAATATGGTACATCCGCGTAGTGTTCAGGCCTTCTGCAAAGCCGGGCAGAAAAATAGCGGCTACTATTAGCAGAACACTCGTCACACTTAGCGCAATGTATTCAGCCTTGAATCGCAAACCTTTAGGCCTAAAGATTAGTCTGAGACAGCCTACAATCAGAAGAAGTTGGGTTATGTATTGCAGAACTCTGAAAAACTTCCCCTGGATCGATGCCTGCGGAAAATCTAGACCTAATGCAGTTTGAATCAGTAAATCACGATGGCTGAAATCCACAAAAGCAATTGTTTGGTTCGTTTTAGGCACTAGTTGACCAATCGAGGTAGCGGTAATGCCCCGAGTAAATGCCCGTAAGACCCCTTAGAACATTGAGATTTACTCCTGAGGCAACAATTCCGTACCACGCGACGCCGAATACAAAGTAGATAATCACCACTATCAAAAGCATCTTTATCGGTAATGATCCCCCTGAAAGAAGCCTTTCCTGTAGCCCGCCAAATTTCGTCGTCAGCCATCCCCATGCCTTTCTAAAAATGTCGCTTCGCAGCATAACCACCAGCGGCACTAAGAGTCCCAGATAAATAAAGCCGATGAAGCCCAAGGAATAGTGCGAGACGATTACTGATATGGCGAAGATTGCAGCCAGAGCCAGTCTTGGTCCCAGCTTGAGCTTTCTGTCTACCAGAAGCAGTATGAGCAAAACGAGAAAAAGCTCGGCGACCTGCTGACGGCACAACCCAATCATTTCCAGAGAGAATGTGGGCACGGCCACAAAGAAGAAGGCGGAGAGAAAAGCCTTCTTCTGGCTCATTTGGTGGCTGAAAACCTGATAAAGGACCAAGGGTACCAACGCAAAAATGAGCGGGTAGATGGCCTTGAACATCCATATACCACTTATGTTCAGCGCGACAGAGTAAATAGGTGCCAGCATGACTACGCTTAGGCAGGAATTTACTGGGTAGGCTATCGAGGCCTGCCAGATGCCATTACTAGCTACCGAGTCATAAAAGTGGTATTCCGTATAAATGTCACTGCCTACCGGATAAGGGGACATCAGAGTCGTTTGATATAAAAGGCAAAGCCCTATTACGAAAATGGCCAGTGGATATGCCTGTAGTTGGATAAATTTGCCGAAAGCCGCCACACCAACGACCGCAGCTACAGCTAGTATAACGATGAGAAGCAGCCTGTTGTTCTGAAACGAATCGATCAATGCTACGCTGAGTACGGTTATTGCCAATAGCAGGACCAAGAAAAGCACTGACGGCAGCTGCAGTTTTGCCACTGGCGTCGTCCTATTCGAACCAAAAAAATCTCTGTCACGTACATAGGCAACAGCCATCATTATGACTATAAGTAAGGTCAAAATAGCCGTTACAGGCAGCAGTGAAATTGGCTGGGAAACGCCCATGAAAGGCAAAACGAGGTTGATGAGCGCCCCGCCGAACATGACGAAGGCCAAGCTCAAGCCCACCGAATACGCCACGCTCTCTATCAGGCTGATATTGTGGATTCGAAGAATTCTGAGTATGAGGGTTCCAGGGATAATGGTCAGAACCAGAAAGCCCACGACTTGTCTTAAGACAGGAACATCAAGGCCTAAGACAGCTGCCCCGACGAGTCCAAGAAATACTAACGAAGCAATTGCTACTAGGGTCAGGCACTTCTTGATGTTCCAATCGCTAATCGGGATCACTAATTGACTGCCTTGATTCCGAATCTTTTATAGCGTCTTACCTGGACGGATCTAAGAAATAGTTTAGCTGATCGTTTATTATATCCTTCAATCCGCGGCGTCCCCGCATGCCCAACTCCCTGATTTTTGTCGTTTCCGCCAACAAAATGGGCACGTCAGCGGGCCTGAACTTTTCCTCGTCAAATTCTATAGCAATCTTTCCTTTATCCGTAAAGGCAATAACCCCTTTATCTGAAAGCTGGAACTCCAACTTGCCACCCAAAATCAGCGTGTCCACCTTAGTTTTCTCAAAACGTAGCCCAAACATCTCCGCTTTATCGAGCGCACATGGATTATCTACGATCTTATCATTGTCAAATGTCGCAATTTTGTTCACAACGTATCCCGCACACTCAAGAGTTAACAGAAGATAGCTCATCACCGAGTTAGTCCTCTGGGAACCTTGGTTATAAACGTCCCCATACTTGCCGCTCTCGGCAAGGAGACAATAGCCTCTCACAATGTCATCAACATGAGACCAATCCCTGAAGGCATTGACATTGCCGATGATCATTGTGTCAATTTCACCACGTTTAAGCTGCATTACCTGGCGGGTGATCGATGAAGTCACAAACACCTTGCCTCTTCCGGCACCTTCGTGGTTAAACCCTCTGGAAACCACCGTCTTTAGACCATAGCAAACATGATAGTTCCTCATCAGATAATCAGCATAGACTTTACTGACAGCATACGGCGACATAGGCCTGAGAGGATTAGTCTCACTGATGGGTAGTTCGGGAATGGTGGCCGGCTCCGGAAAAATCACGCCATGCTTAGCCTTGTTTCGCTCATATTGCGAATTTGAGAAGATCACCAACCCATATTCCTCGCTGCTACCGCCAAAGACAATCGTCGGTGCTAATCCCTTGTTTCTGACCGCTTCCAGTAGGTTCTGGGTGCCTAGGCAATTCACCTCCATAGTCTCGCCTGGGACAGGAAAACGACCTGGGAATAAATGATTGAGCGGCGAGATGGAAAATGATATCTGGCTTGCTCACGTCCAACGCAGAGGCAATGCTGGAAATGTCCCGTACATCGCCCTCCAGTAAGCGGGCCTCGTTCTCAATACCTAGGTATTTGATGTTTTGTGGTACGCTGCAATCAGCCCGTCTTCTGACCAGCCCAAACACGCTACACCCTTCAATTAGAAGATGCTTGGCCAGGTGTGAGCCAACAAAGCCACTGATGCCGGTAATGAATATTCTCTTGTTTTTTAAGCCCACCTCAGTCTCCCTTTATTTCGCGTTTAATAAGTCGGCATAGACGTCAAGATAACTGTTAACGCACTCACCCCAGTCAAAAATCTTCTTGCCGCTATCTCTAACACTGCCATTATATACATTCTCCACACCTGTCGCTATAGCTTGCGGATCTTCAGGCTCAATCAACAAACATCTACCAGAGACAACTTCTGGTAGCGAGCCTACATCTGAGGCCACCACAGCCTTATCCATAGCGCAGGCCTCAGCAGCAGCAAAGCCAAAGCCCTCAGATAGTGACGGAATAACAACGCAATCAGCTGCTGCAATGTAACTTGGTAGTTCGTTTCTTGGTACCGGATTGAGCAACATAATACTATTTTCGACGCCCAGGTCACTTATCATACGTTTGATGCTAGTATATCTCTGCCAAGGGTCGTTTGCTAAGATAAGAAGCAACTTTGAGTCAGGTATTGCTTCCCGAATTAACGGTACTGCACGCACCAGATACTCGACTCCTTTCGAAATCCCTGGCCTACCGTAATACAGGTAAATGAATGCTCTACCGAGGTTTAACTTCTGTCTGACAGCTGTCCTATTCACATTCTCGGAGTCAAACAGCACATAGTCAATGCCGCAATAGATGACCTGTATCTTTCTTTGGGCGATGCCTAACGTTGTCAAACATTTCGCGGTGTATTGGGATATGGCGATGTGCCTGTCGAAAGGCAGAGCTATGACCATACGCTCTAACAATTGGTGCAGCTTGGAAACCAACCAACTCATACCAACAAAATTCGTCCAGTGCGCGCCCAAAATTTCAAGAACAGTTATGAGGGCCTTCTTGCCCCTTAATTTGGAGGTTAGCCAAGCCGGGAAGGCCCCATTATAAGTGGTGGTATGGATCAAATCTGCCTGCCTGGCAAGTTGGAAAACCTTGGGGACAGAAAGAAAGTTAAACCAGTATCTATCTCCTTTTTGGGGAACTTTCACTCGGTGAACCTTTACATTATTGATTATTTCAAAGCTTTTTGTATCGGGCAGTCTAATGGTTACAATCGTTACTTCATGCCCTTTGGTGGCAAGTCCTTCACAAAGATTTCTGGATAGAACTTCAGCGCCGCCAAAGTGCGGATAGTAATATTCCAGCACAAAAAGGACCTTCACTTTCGTCTTTGTAGTTCCCCCTTTGCCAAAAGCTTGGCTTTAATACGGAGTTTGATCACTTTCCAGGCAACGCCAAGCCCATGTACTACCGGGTTAAGACTGGAACCCTGCAAGTGATATATACACGAGACGGGTATCTCACCAATAATAAGCTTCTCTCTCCTGGCTTGAATCAATACTTCGACACTAAACCCAAAACCGTTCTCAGTGATATTTACCGCCTCGACGAGGCTACGGCTGTGAGCTCGAAAGCCACATTGGGAATCAGATACCTTTACCCGTGAGCCTAGGTTGTACAACCAGGTTATTGTGTCAATCCCAAATCTGCGGTATTTGGGAGCGCTATGCGAATCCTCCCGGAGAAACCTTGAGCCGATAACAAGATCAGCCTCACCCGAAAGGATAGGAGCTAAGAGCTGCGGGATTTCATCCGGGTTGTGCTGACCATCGCCATCCAGAGTCACCAACACGTCAACATTTTGCTTTTTTGCCGCCTCGAAAGCCGCCCTGGTAGCCGCTCCGGCTCCCTGTCTTACCGTATGCCTTATGACCTGAGCACCAGTAGCTTTGGCTACCTCAGACGTCTTGTCCGTTGATCCATCATCTATCACCACCACCACGTCGACATGTTTTCTCGTTCGGGCAACTATATCGCCGATAAACTGTGCCTCATTAAGGCACGGGATAGCAGCCATAACTCTGGGACTGATTCTCCGGCCTGTTTTGTCCGTCTTCATTTTTTCTTTGTGTTTCATATCACCGCGTAGCCGTATTTTTGTATTATTGGCACCCGATTGTCAATTATGTAGTCAGAGAATCAACATGGCGTCGCCCAGGCTGTAGAAGCGGTAATTAAGAGTCTTGGCTTCCTCGTAGGCTCGCAGAATGTAATCTCTTCCGGCAAAGGCCGAAACGAGCATCAATAGCGTTGATCTTGGTAGATGGAAGTTGGTAACCATGACATCGGTGGCTTGAAACCGGTATCCAGGCAAAATGAATAAATCCACCCATCCGGCAGAAGGCCGGATATCGCCTGATTGTGCTGTTGCCTCGAGAAGCCTTACTGTGCTCGTCCCCACAGCCACAATTCGCTTGCCCTGTTTTTTTGTCTGATTCAGCAAGTCCGCAACTTCCTGAGTCAGTATTCCGTATTCTTTATGAATAGAGTGCTGACTGGGATCGGTTACTCTGACTGGACGAAAGGTATCAAGCCCGATATGAAGAGTGATAAAAGCCAGTCGAACAGCCTTCTTTTGCAGGGCATCAAGCAGTCTGTGCGTGAAATGAAGTCCGGCAGTCGGGGCTGCTGCGCTTCCGTCTGCTTTGGCGTAGACTGTTTGATACCGTTCAGGATCAGCTAATGGAGTGTGTATATATGGTGGTAATGGAACCTGGCCAAGTTGTTCTAGTGGGCCCTCGTCTGAAAAACGAATAACCCTGACACCATCCCGGCCCTTTTCTAATACCTCGGCATCTATCTCTACATCGTCAGCCTTAACTTTGCCGGCTATCTTGATTCTTGTTCCCTGGACAGCTTTCTTGCCCGGCCGAACCAATGTTTCCCAGGCATTGCTGCCTGACCTGCGCAACAAAAGCATTTCAATCTTGGCACCGTCGTCGTTTTTTCGACCTAAGATTCTAGCCGGGATCACACGGCTGTCGTTCAGTACCACCGTGTCCCCGCTGTCCAGATAGTCGGCTATGTCATAAAAGTGGCGATGCTCGATAGAACCATCCGAACGATTGAGAACCATAAGCCGGGATTGTTCTCGTGGCTCCACAGGTACCTGAGCAATAAGCTCGGGAGGTAACTGATAATCGAAATCGCTGATCTTCATCAAGAAGCTTTTTATCTATTTAAGAAGTGTAAGATGACGTTAACTATTATAGTGATCACAATACTAAGAATCAGAAACGTAATGATAGGAAAGTAAACCGAAAAGCCTTCTTTCTTTATAAATATGTCGCCGGGCAGCTTGCCCAAGAATGGGATATGTTGTCCGAAAATCAGTATTAGCCCCAAAACTACTATAATGCCACCTATTATGAGTAGAATCTTGCCGATTCCTGCCATACCACCCCCAGCAAGAAGATTGCCTTAATCAAGAGACTTGTCTCAGTTAAGAAGGGATTCGACACGTTTTGTGAAAGGCAAACAGCGTAATCAATTCGAAACAAATACGCGTCCCACTTCCCTAAAATCATTGCTCCTGAGACAATTGCATCGTGAATTGATTTTAGCAAAAAAAAATTGAGCGGTGCAAAGCACCGCCCAAACTCGCAAACAATCCGCCCCCTCCTAAAATAGCCCCTGTACCTTGCCTGTCTTCACATCCACGTCAACCCTCCTGAAAGCCGGGTCGGAACTCGTTCCTGGCATCAGGCTTATAGTTCCGGCACATGGGCAGAGGAATTTCGCTCCAGAGTAAATCAGGATATCGCGGATGGGTAATATCCAACCTTTGGGAGTACCCTTAATAGACGGGTCATGCGTCAGGCTAAGGTGGGTCTTGACCATCATGGTAGCGAAATCGCCATACTTAGGATCGCTTTCAAGCATCTTAGCTTTGGCTTCAGCGTCAGGCGTCCATGACACGCCGTCAGCACCATAGACAACTTTGGCAACCTTTTCAACACGCTCGCGCAGCTTCATTTCAAGCGGATAAAGGAATTTAAAATCGTTCTTCTGGTTGCAGGCATCCATAACAGCATCGGCCAACTCCAGTGCACCATCGCCGCCATCTGCCCAGTGAGTAGAAAGGGCACAGCGTGCTCCGGCGGCCTCAGCCGCTTTTCGCACCATGGCAATCTCATCCTTGGTGTCGGTATGGAAGGCATTGATGCACACCACGGGATTTATGCCCGCTGTCCTGATAGTGTTAATGTGATGAATCATATTAGGCAGACCTTTTTCCAAGGTCTTCAGGTCTTCTTTAGTGTAAGCGTCAGGCAAAGGCAATCCAGCTACAACTTTGGGGCCGCCTCCATGCATCTTCAACGCTCTGATAGTAGTGGTGAGCACCGATACATGCGGCTTGAGCCCACTAAAACGGCATTTGACATTCCAGAACTTCTCGAAGCCGATGTCTGCAGCAAAACCGCTCTCCGTCACATGGTAGTCGAACATCTTGAGGCCGATGCGATCGCCAATGATAGATGATTGCCCTACGGCAATGTTAGCAAAGGGACCCGCGTGTACCATACAAGGCTGATACTCTGCAGTGCACATCAATGTGGGATTGATGGCGTTGCGCATCCAGGCAGTCATGGCACCGCCGACTTCGAGGTCGCCCGTGGTGACAGCGTTGCCCTTCATATCAAAAGCTACAGTGATTTTGTCCATCCTCTGGCGCAGGTCGGCCAGGTCGGTAACAATTGATAGCATGGCCATCAGTTCGGAACTGACCGCGATGCCAAATTTCGATTGCATCATGTAGCCGTCCATCCGGCCACCGATGCCTATGATGATATTCCGGAGGCTCTGAGCACAGAAATCTATTACCCAGCCCATCTCGACTCGCGTAGGATCGATATTCAGGCGGCGCAGATTACGCTTAGCCAGTTCCGCATCGTCATAGTTGCGCTCATGTTGCATTCTTGAGGTTAGAGCTACCATTGCCAGGTTATGGGCATTCACTAGGTCATTGATGTCGCCGGTTAACCCCATAGAGAATTCAGTCATAGGAATTAAGAGTGCGTTGCCACCGCCGGCAGCCGTTCCTTTGATGTTCATGGTAGGACCGCCCGAGGGCTGGCGTATACAACCACCGACGTTCTTGCCTCGCTTGCCTATCCCCTCCAGGATACCCATCGTGGTTGTAGTTTTTCCTTCACCTAGCGGTGTGGGAGTGATGGCAGTCACTTCGATGTATTTGCCATCCGGTTTTTTCTTCAGGCGCTCGATGACTTTCATGAAATCGAGCTTGCACAGCCTCCCGTAGGGAATAATCTCATCTTTTTGCAGTCCGAGTTTCTCGCGCCATTGATCAGGCGTTGGCATATTCTTTTCGGCTGCCTCCGAAATCTGCCAGTCTTTCATTTTTACTGCATCATAAGCCATATAGTTTTGCTACCTCCTTCTATTTTGTCTTCCTAATCTGATAGCTAAGGGGTGAAACCTTCAGCTTATACAAATTCCCCTCTAGCTGGTTATTCCTGCCTTTCTCTCAGCCGCTTCTACGGTATTCAGCAACAACATGGTCACCGTCATTGGTCCGACACCACCCGGGACAGGAGTTATTGCCGATGCCTTCTCTTTAATCGCATCGAAATCTACGTCGCCAACCAGGCGAAAACCTTTTTCTTTTGTTTTATCCTCCACGCGGTTAACACCAACATCGATAACCACCGCACCTTCTCTAACCATGTCAGCAGTAATGGCTTTAGGCGCGCCCATAGCTGCTACCACAACATCACCCTGTCTGGAAAAATAGCCAATATCTTTAGTTCCAGTATGGCAAATAGTAACGGTAGCATTAGCACCTTTCTTTTTTTGCATCAAGATCGCCGCCAGAGGTTTGCCAACGAGATTACTTCGCCCACAAATGACAACATGTTTGCCTTCAGGACTATTGCCACTCCTAATCAATAGTTCTTGAACTCCATGTGGAGTACAAGGCAGAGGACAGGGTTCACCTCTAAGCGCTTTGCCGACATTGACCGGATGAAAGCCGTCCACGTCTTTTTCTGATGAGATGAAGCTAATTACTTTTTCAGTATCGATATGCTTGGGCAATGGTAGCTGGACCAATATGCCGTGAAATTTTGGATTTTCGTTAAGCTTTTCTACCGTATCAAGAACCTTTTTCTCCGGAGTGTCTGCCGGTAGGCGGATGGTCTCCTCATGCATGCCTATTTCTTCAGCTCCCTTGGCCTTGGCAGTAACGTACGAGATAGATGCAGGATCCTCTCCAACTAGAACCACAGCCAGCGCCGGAGTCACACCTTTCTCCGTCAATCGCTTCACTCTGCCCTTTAGTTCTCCACGAATTTCGGCGGCTACCTCAGTACCGCTGATAATCTTAGCTGTCATATCTCTTGCCTCCCCTTTAATAATCGAAGGCGGATTATATCATGCCAAACGAACGAAAGTAAACAGTATTTTAGCCTATTTTGCCCGGGCCAAGGCGTTGTTTGATTCAAAGAAATGCCCAACCGATGGAACCAATCTCGATTATGGAATTACCTGACTCCACGATGTGTCACACAACTCGCGAAATCAAAAAAAGCTGCGGCTCAGAATCGTATCCCCAAGGGAAATACTGGTCGCTGTCATTTTATGTATTCAAAAATCTTCACTTCGGAAGTTGAATCACCACTTGGCATCATTCTTGCCCCCTTAGAAGCATGAATCAACTTGTAGTGCTCCAAGGGTTCTAAAGGTACGGGACTGACGAAGGGGTCAGTGCTCACTATCTTGTAATTGCCGGAACTCTGATTTGCGATGTAAGCCTCGGCTCCCTCATAGGTAGGAAAGGACTTCGCCGATGTGATTTCTTTGTAGGGCTGACCGTCGGGAGTCACCCTAGCCTCATACGATACCACCACAGCACTTGTGGGGACAACACCCTTGCCATCGAAATTGTATAGTCTAACCAGGAGAGAGCGATAGTATTCGGGAAAGAATACCAACACCGGGTTAGCTATGCCGTTCTGAACCTGATAATAGACATCATAAAACTTGTCCGGCGTGTTGCCACTGAGCGTAGCCACCGCGTAAAATTTGCCGCCCATAGGTATGGCAGTGGCATAATCAACCACTATGTATTTTGAGCCCCATGTGTTCAAAAGTATTTTATTCGCCGAGGTTTCGTCTTGAGCTACAAAAAAATAAGCTTCACCTTGGTGGCCTGTGCCAGGAGTGGAAGTGGGTACTCGATGAGCAATGCGAATTATCCAGTAGCCATAGTCCCACCAAGCAGTGACACCGTAAGCGCTCCGAGGCTTCTCATATTTCTCGCCTCCGCCTGGCGAACTGTAAAGATCATAATAGAATTGTGGGTTACCAAACGGATCGGGGGTGTTATCCTTCATCCATGAAAGAGATTCGTACCAAGCATCACTGGGAGCGTAAGGTGGATAGCTGGCGCCGTTTATAGCCGAACCGACATTGGGGAAAAAGCTAAGGAAGAAAATAATTATCACACTTACAGCCATGATTGCCTTACGGGCAACTGAACTAGGCTGGCCTTTCGGTTGATCATGGTACTTGGCCTTCTTTTTCATGTTCCGGGACGGATCCATAAGCACTTGCGGGGTAGCAGCCGCCACTTTCTTAAAGCCGGCAAACTCAAGTATGAGCCACGATAAATATCCCGTGAGCAATGCAACGTTGACAGCAAAGTAGTAGGCGAAGCGCCTCATGGATAGAGTGGCCGCAAGTATTACCAAACTCCAAACTACAACCAGTGTTTTATCAGTTTCACCTTTCCTGACAATATAGAAAATCAGCACGCCCAAGGAGATAACAGCCAAGAAACTGCTAGTGGTGAAATTGCCCCAGGCAACTGAAAATGAAAAAACGCCGCCAGGAAAAAGAAGCGGCTGCATCTCAAGAACAGTTGTTCCGGTAGCCCAAGTAAAAATACCGAAGCTTCCAACCAGACTGTCGAAGAGTGGCCGATTCACAGCATAGAAAATTGCCAGACCAACCAGCCCGAGCCCGAGAACAACCGCCGGATAAACGAATGCCTTTACGCCACGTTTAGCCATAAAGTATGAGACTGCTGCCAGAAGGATAGTAACAACGATGGCTATAATGAGGGCAATCTCAGACATTGGGTCATGCAATACGGGTTGAGAAATCGCCAGTGCCACAATAAAAGTAATGATACTGATTACGCCTAGATATTCCGTGGATGCTTTTCTCAAGTGGTCAATAACAAACTGGATTACGAGGTAAGCAAAGATGATAAAGACAAACAGTAGAGCACCCGGCCAGGTAAGAGCATAAATTCCAAGAAAAATACCAGCAAACAAGCTATAAAGAAGTGGTTTTGTTGCCGCCTTCCAATCTCGGAACCCATCACGGGTAAAGCTGAATCCCTTCTGTTTGGCATTCTTTACTGCTAAGACAAGGAACATCATAGTAATAGTGGTAAATAGCACCTCAGCAACGTGGTAGTCGGCAAAGCCAAGTATGGACCTGCCAAGAAATTCCCCGGGAAAGATGCCAACCAAACCAGCCGCCATTACTCCAGCCCAACGGCCAGACAGCGTTTTACCGATAAAATAGACCGGGATGACAGTCAGAGCCCCTAATATAGCTGGAAAGTACACTCCCACTATATCCGTAACATGCTGCGCTGGCGAGCCTAGGCCAATAAGCCAGATAATGCCACCGAGAAAGTAAACGAAAAAGGGAGGAAGACTGACACTTCCGCCGGCGGGATACAGAAGATAAGGATCAAAAGAGTTGAGATGAGGAAAATTGTGTGCGAGGTTATCCACAATATGCATAAGAAAGTAGGCATCTACGCCCGTGAATTTGATCCAATCCCCAACAAAGACTTTATCGAACGGAAGAACGACCCGGAGAAACAGAGCAACAGCAAAGAAAAATGCCACTAATATGCCGGCGATAAGCTGCTTTCGAAAACTCTGCTGGACCATCTAACTTGAACCAGATTATAAACCTGCTTTTGCCTGCAAAGCAAGACAATAAATACAGCGGCTGTTTGACTTTGCCCCATTTTCTAGATATTCTTTAGGCAAACGAATAGACATTGTGGGGTGCCTAGGGTGACCAGAGGCTTAATTGTTATGCAAGTCGGTGGAATTCCGGCACAGTCCCGCCTGCTGTAATAGTCAGAACAGCTGCCTCACACCGGATTTAGCTGCCTCCGCGGAGTAAGGGGGTGGGGTTTATTACTTAAAAATAATCCCCCTGCGCGTGAAGCAGGGGGATTATTTTGAACGCATGCTTTAGTGTAAATGCCAATGATTGAAATCATAACTATCTTACTCATAGCTCTCGCACTTGACCTCATATTTGGGGAGCCACGTAATGTCTGGCATCCCGTGGCCTGGCTCGGGAAGCTCGTTTTCCTGGAAACAAGATTAGCACCTCAGCAAGGCAAGCTTAGACAGCTTGCCTACGGTGTCGGTATGGTCGTGATAACGGCAGGGCTAATCTTCACGGCCAGCTATTTCGTGTTCGCATATCTGAAGGGGTTTAATGCTGCGGCCTATGTCATTGTCGGCGGGTTGCTGTTGAAATTAACTTTCTCCTTGCGCGGGCTTAAACAAGCGGTCAATACGGTAAAAACGCGTCTATCCAAGGACAATCTCATTCAAGCACGCACTAGCTTGAAATCATTAGTAAGCCGTGACACAACCGACCTGGACCAAAAACAACTAATTTCGGCAGCAGTAGAGTCCGCAGCTGAGAACATGTGTGACAGCTTTGTCGCCCCGCTGTTCTATTTCCTTCTCTTCGGAGTGCCAGGGGCCATAATCTACCGGGTAATCAATACTTTTGATGCTATGGTGGGCTATCATGGAGAGTGGGAATACCTCGGGAAATTTGCTGCTCGATTGGACGACGTTGCTAATTTCCTACCAGCCAGAATTACAGGGCTTATGATTGTTCTGGCAGCCTTGATATGTAAAAAAAGCCCATCACGGGCTTGGCAGATTATGATTCGGGATCATAAAAGAACGCAGAGTCTTAATGCCGGCTGGACAATGAGCGCTATCGCCGGTGCCTTGGGAGTACAACTGGAAAAAGCAGGCCATTACAAGCTGGGAGAAGACCGCTATCCCCTATCCCTAAATACAATAAACGCTTCGCAACAAATCATTGCCGTTGTGGCCGTTATCTGGATCTTTTTGTCCGTCGTGGCTGAGGTGACATATCATGTTTGGACCTAGATCAGTTGTAAATAAACTGACTCCTTGCACTCATGGTGGCATAGATTACGCGGAGCTACGAAGATCCGAGCATTTTCCGGAGACAATACTCGACTTCAGTGTCAGTTGCAACCCGTTTGGTCCACCTCCCGGGTATAAGTGAAGCTCTAGCCAAAGCTTCAATTGAACAGTATCCCGATTCCAAGGCCAGTAAACTGAAACAATTGTTGGCTGAGAAGCTAGGAGTAAACGTTTCCAACCTCATAATAGGCAGCGGCTCCACCGAACTCATAAGATTGCTAGCCATCGCCTATTTTGCCCCTCATGATCTGGTACTCATCCCTGATCCCACCTATGGCGAGTACGAAATCGCCTGTCACCTTGCCGCTACCCGGGTGATCAAACTGCCGGTCCTCAGAGAGCCAGTCTTCCAACTCGACGTGTCCGAAATAATAGATTTGATACAAAAATTCCATCCCAAAGGCATCTTCCTCTGCAATCCAAACAATCCTACCGGGCAATATCTATCCAAAGCCAACGTCAAGATGATTATGTCAAGTGCACCACAAAGCCTGGTCATACTTGACGAAGCCTACATCGCCTTTACTGAAAGCGCGTGGTCATCCACTGATCTGATAAATGAGGGCAACCTCGTTATACTGCGTTCAATGACCAAAGACTATGCTTTGGCTGGACTACGGCTTGGCTATGCCATAGCCGCCGAGCACATAATTTCGATACTAGAACGTGTCTGTCCACCGTGGAATGTTAACTCCGTGGCACAAGAAGCTGGTGCTTTTGTTCTGAAGGCCGAAGACTACATGAAAGAATGTGCAAAGGGAATAAGTAATGCCAAGAAATTTCTGATACAGCGACTGGAGCACCTTGGCCTATCCCCAATACCTTCAAAGACTAATTTCTTCTTAGTAAAAGTAGACAATGCTACGCAGTTCAGACAGACCATATTGACCAAAGGCATATTAGTCCGTGACTGTACATCCTTCGGCCTGCCACAATATATACGTTTGGCACCACGCACTTTGCCCGAGTGCGAAAGGCTGATCAGCGCCATAAAAGAAACAGGAGTTCTGAACTGTGACAGCTAAAACTCTGATGATACAAGGCACAGCTTCCTCGGTGGGCAAGAGCATTATTGTAGCCGGCTTATGCCGCATTTTTCGTCAGGATGGATTAAAAGTTGCCCCGTTCAAGGCTCAAAACATGGCTCTAAATTCTTCCGTTACCCAGGAAGGCGGCGAAATCGGACGAGCCCAGGCAGTACAGGCCGAAGCAGCCGGCGTCGCACCTTCGGTCCACATGAACCCTGTGCTGCTAAAGCCCGAGGCCGATGCCCTCTCACAGGTGATTGTATTGGGCAAAGTAATCGGAAAACTCAACGCCAGCCAATACTACAAATATACACCCAGTCTGCTAGATATAATTGAGGATTCGTTAACCCACCTACGCTCGATATACGATATCGTAGTGATTGAAGGCGCCGGCAGCCCCGCCGAGATAAACCTTAGAAGGCGCGAAATAGTCAACATGCGAATAGCCAAAATGGCTAACAGCCCTGTCCTTCTCGTCGGCGATATAGATCGTGGCGGTATTTTTGCTTCGCTGATCGGCACCCTGGAGTTGTTAACAAAACCTGAGCGTACCCTCATAAAGGGATTCATAGTGAACAAATTTCGCGGTGACCTGAAGTTGCTAAAGCCAGGTCTAGACATTTTGGAGAAACGTACTGGCAAACCCGTTCTGGGAGTGCTCCCATACTTCAGAGACATCGTTATCGCACAGGAAGATTCTGTACACCTTGATGAACGACAAGTTAGCCCAAATATGGGAACTGTCAACGTGGCGGTAATAAGGTTACCACACATATCTAATTATGATGATTTTGATCCATTAGAAGAACATGGTTGCACGGTCCACTACGTGACCAGGGCTTCCGAGCTTGGAGACCCCGATCTACTCATTCTGCCCGGTACTAAGAGCACCATCGCTGACCTAATATATTTGCAGGAACAGGGGCTGGCTCGAGCTATCATTCGCCAGGCCAGAGCCGGTACCCCTTTGATCGGCATTTGTGGCGGCTATCAGATGCTGGGAAAAAGCATCCATGACCCTGAGGAAATCGAGTCGAAGACTGAGAGGATTACAGGACTAGGTTTGCTCAACAGTTCAACCGTGTTCAACCATCACAAGACAACCACCCAAATCAAAGCTAGCGTGATCGCCAACGAAGGTTTACTTAAGGGGATGAAGGGAACTCCGGTCACCGGATACGAGATTCACATGGGCCAAACCACAACCCAGGAATGTCAACCAGCATTCCAGATTCTAGAAACGCCTAAAGGAACGACAGATTATTTGGATGGTGCTGTAAGTGGTAATGGTTTTGTCTTCGGCACATACATCCACGGCCTATTTCACAATTCAGAGTTTACGCACCAGCTATTAAACAGGCTGCGACACATCAGAGATTTGCCAGCAGACTCAAGGATATCAAGCAACAAAGAGGAAACATATAATAGACTGGCCGACATCATCAGGCAAAACCTGGATATGCCCCAGGTCTACAAATTAACTTTCGGGTGACAAAGTGGTCGAAGAACACTCAAAGGGACTGGTTCACGTTTACACTGGCGACGGCAAAGGCAAAACCACTGCAGCTTTGGGTCTCGCCATGAGAGCTGTAGGTCAAGGGATGAAGGTTATTTTCATCCAGTTTCTAAAAGGTCAACGTGGCGGCGAACATTACTTTTTATCTCAATACCACCCTTTTGAGATTATTCAGATCAGCGATGGCGATATCTTCAAAAAATCTAAGAAGAAACTGAGCCAAGAGGCACAGCAGACACTAGCATATGCCGAGCAGGAAATACTAAGTGGGAAATATGATTTGGTCATCCTCGATGAGATATTGGTCGCTGTCAACCAGGGCCTAATGACGGTTAAACAGGTACTGGACTTGCTGGATTCGAAGCCTACTGGACTTGAGCTGGTTCTGACTGGTCGGAAGGCACCTCCAGAGATTACCCAACGAGCCGATTTAATCACCGAGATGCTGCTTGTGAAGCATCCTTTCACCAAAGGAACAGTGGCCAGGCGCGGTATTGAATATTGATATATGGAAGGAGCCCAAAATTGACAACTTCATTAGATACGATAATCAGGCAAATTAAGCCGCTGGACAAATCAGCAATGGAGGCTGCCCAGCAGCGCCAGAACAGCCTGACCAAGCCCCAGGGCAGCTTGGGACAACTGGAGGAGTTATCGATCCAGATAGCCGGAATTAAAGGCGAAACTACGCCCAAACTAGAACACAAAACCATATTCACCATGGCTGCCGACCACGGCGTTGCTGCCGAAACGGTCAGTCTGTACCCCCAGCAAGTAACCCGCCAGATGGTTCTCAACTTCCTCAAAGGCGGCGCTGCCGTGAACGTGCTAGCTGCACAAATAGGTGCCCGGGTTATGGTGATTGATATGGGCGTGATCGGTGGTTTTCCACCACTGCCCGGATTGTTAAGCAAACGGATTGATTTCGGCACTAAGAACATTACTCAAGGGCCGGCAATGACACGCCAGCAAGCCATAGATGCTTTAGAGGCTGGCATTCAGGTAGCTGAGGCAGAAATGAGCAAGAGGCTTGACATCATAGGCACCGGTGACATGGGCATCGGCAATACAACGACTGCAAGCGCCATCTTCGCTGCTATTAGCGGTAAGCCACCCAAAAGAGTCACCGGTCGAGGCACCGGAATCGGTAGCCGGCAGCTTTCCCACAAGATCAAAGTCATCGAAAGAGCCCTTTCCGTAAACAAGCCAAACCCCAAAGATACTCTTGATGTATTAGCCAAGGTCGGAGGCTTTGAAATCGGGGGGCTAGCTGGAGTCATGTTGGCCGGTGCGGCTTATAGAATGCCCGTGGTAATTGACGGCTTCATATCGGGCGCTGCGGCATTAATCGCCACAGGCTTGTCGCCACAGGCAAAAGATTACCTCATCGCTGCCCACCTGTCAGCAGAAGCTGGACATGACCTACTACTTCAATTCCTCGGTCTGAAACCACTGCTGGCTCTCAATATGCGGCTGGGAGAGGGCACCGGCGCTGTCCTAGGCATCTTTCTTGCGGAGGCAGCGGTCAGAACGCTAAGAGAGATGGCAACTTTCAGCGAGGCCGGCGTTTCGGAAGCCAAACCGCTCGAACCAAGCTAAGGAGATTAACCTTGGGTTTCTGGGCTGCCCTGCAATTTCTAACAATATTGCCAACCCCACTCGGCCATAGAATCAATGCTAAGACCTGTGGCGAGTCTCTTAGCTATTTCCCACTAGTGGGCTTGATCGTCGGTGCCATATTGCTCGGCCTTCATTACGGACTTAGCCTGATTTTGCCATCCCCCATAGTAAATGCACTTGTCATAGTAGCGCTGGTGGTTCTGACAGGTGCCCATCACCTTGACGGCCTGATCGATACCTTCGACGGAATAATAGCTGGCAAAACTAAGAGAGAAAGGTTGGTCATAATGTCAGACACGAAGGTTGGCACCTTCGGCATCGTCAGTGCCATTCTCGTGCTGTTGCTCAAATACGTCTCCCTATCCTCTGCCCCCATATTGCCAGCCTTGTTGCTTATGCCCACCTTTAGCCGCTGGGCAATGGTCAGCACCATCTTCGCCTTTCCCTATGCAAAACGCTCCGGCATGGGACTTGCCTTCAAACAGGGTGCCAGCTGGCAGAGGCTGACGATAGCCACAGTTATAGCTTTAGCTGTGGCGGTAGCACTGCAGAATTGGCGTGGACTGGTGGTGATGGCTGCCCTATGGCTAATCGTCTTCGGAATCGCGAGGTATTTCCGTTCTCGAATCGGCGGACTAACGGGCGACAACTATGGAGCTATCAACGAGCTAGCTGAAGTTCTATCGCTTCTGCTAATCATAATAGTCGGGAAGGTTTTATGGCTAAACATGTCATTCTAATAAGCGAGGAGGAGAGGCGCTAGAGTGGCTAAAGAAATCGTGCTCGTACTGGGTGGCGCTCGTAGCGGGAAGAGTCATTTTGCCCAGCAATTGGCTGCAAAGCTAAGTGACAAGGTCCTCTTTGTGGCTACTGCTGAGCCACTGGATGATGAAATGCAGGCCCGGATATCTGAGCACCAGAAAGCTCGCCCGGAAACCTGGCGCACCTTAGAGATGCCAACCGGCATTGGCAAAGGATTAGCCAAACAGATCGGCGAAGCCGAAGTCGTAATTATAGACTGCATAACCATGCTAATCTCCAATCGGTTTAGCAAAGAGCTTGACTATTCGGAATCGGAAAGGCTCGTGACCGTTGAAATTGATGAACTCGTAGCCTGCCTGCGCAATGTGAGTGCTAGCTTCGTCATAGTCTCTAACGAGGTAGGAATGGGCCTGGTACCTGAAACCAAACTTGGCCGCGTGTACCGTGATCTATTGGGCAAAGCCAACCAGCTGATCGTTCAACATTCCAGCAAGGTCTATCTAATGATAGCTGGCATACCCATCGCTATGAAGTAGCGGTCATCGGTACACAATTATATCTGCTCCGTCTGTCCAAGTTTCACGATGCGAACCTCAAGTTTGCCTGAGACAAAGTCAAGTAGGCCTACAGTGCCCAATTGGCCAACGCGTAACTTGTGATCAGGTTGAGTTGGACTGCCGGGATTTATCATAAGGGCGCCGTTTCGATGATCAATCACCGGCTTGTGGGTATGACCAAAGACGTAAATATCCATGACGCCACCCCACCACACTCTGGTCATGTTGTTGAACTGCTCCACATCGACTAGCCAGTAGTCGTTTATTTGGTCCGAAGGAAATTCCGCGCTTTCAAGGTCGTGTATGAGCGATAGCCTGATACCGTCAATAGTAAGGTTGTGCTTCTGCTTAAGTCTGTTATCACCTATTATCTCCTCACAATCTTCGTCCCCTCTAGCCGCCAACACTGGAGCAATAGCCTCCAACTGGTCTAATGTCCACGGATAAGTATTAGCATGATAAATATCCCCCGCGTGCAAAATCAGGTCAACGCCAGCGAAAACCTCGTTGACCTCATTGGGAATTGAACCGTGAGTGTCAGAAATCAATCCAATACGCATTATCACATACTAAGAAATGAGAGGAACACCTTTGGCTGCCGTCAGTACCTAAACCTCGACACGTTCTAAACGTTACAAATATGCCGGCCAAATAACTCTAGCCCATCAAGTATAGCACAATGCCTGAACCAACCATCAAGTTGGGTCTCGTCCGATGCGCGAGAATGGTATAATCATGGCACGATTCCATGGAATAGACCGGGAGGGATGAAGAATGTGGAGAGATTTCAGAAATTTTATAACGCGAGGCAACGTCCTCGACATGGCTCTAGGCATCATAATCGGCGCAGCTTTTGGTACCATAGTCAATTCTCTGGTTCGTGATGTTATCATGCCACCTGTCGGCTGGGCGCTGGGCAACGTTGATTTCAGCAATCTTTTCGTAGTAGTTAGAGGTGGCAAGACTCCCGGCCCGTACACCTCCCTTGCTGAAGCACAGGCACCCGGCGCCGTGAGTAGCAACTATGGAATGTTCGTTAATACCATCGTTAGCTTCATCATTGTTGCCGTAGCCGTATTTTTTGTCGTACGCCTGGCGCAAAGAGTTCGCCAGCGTTTCGAGGTGCAAAAGGAAGCTCCCACTGCCGTCACCAAGGACTGCCCCTATTGCCTGTCAAAAATCCACAAAGATGCCAAACGTTGCGCATTCTGTACTTCAGAAGTACAATAATGCCAAGTAACAATATCGACAAATTGTGGCTAGAATACTATAATTAGTAGAAATAGAAAAATGAGGTCCGGCAATCAGGCCAAACCACTTGGGCGCTTAAGGCGGGTCATCAAACCGTCCGCTTTTTTGATGCTGGTTTGCCTGCTTAGCCTTTTCGGTGCCTTCCTCTTTTTTGCAGGTCCCGTACAGGCATCGGTTTTCATTACCAGTTCGCCGCTTCTGCCCCAAGGTCAAATAGGCGTTTCCTACTACGCAGTACTAACAGCAAACGGCGATAACCCACCTTTTACGTGGACTGCGAGCGGCTTACCGCCTGGACTAAGCCTTGCTGCTTCAGGTACTATTTCAGGTTCACCCACCATGAGCGGCACGTTCAATTTCTCGGCAACGGTTACAAATGGTGCGTCGGAGACTGCCTCGCAGACTTTCGTTATATCCGTGTCTCAACCACCCCTAAAGTTCCTTACAAGCAGCTTGTCAGACGCAAAAGAGAATGAAGCTTATGCCGGTGCTATACAGGTGACCGGCGGTCAAACGCCGTATACCTATTCTGTTGTCAGTGGCACGTTCCCCACCGGGCTAACTTTAAATTCGTCAACAGGCTACATCTCAGGCACCCCATCCCAGGGTAGCGCTGGTGACTATACCTTCACTATTGAAGCCACGGACAGCTCATCGCCAACCGTCTCCGGCCAACAAAGCTTTAGTCTCACCGTGGAAAAGGGCGGTTACACAAGCGTTATCACTGTTAACGCCCGGTCTCAAAGCCGGCCAGACAAACGTATATTCAGATGGGTCGCAAGTGGGCACACTTCAAGGTGGAGGCTCTTTGACGCGCGACATGGAACTAGGTGAAATTCGGACGATTACCGTGGACCCAATTGTGGAACATCCTACCGAAACAGGCGTCAGATTCAAGGCTGAGGATGCTACCATGACCGTCTCCGAATCCTCACCGAACGCTTCTTTTGCCTATGACACAGAGTATTCAATCGACCTCAAAACTGACCCACCGGATGTTAGCCAGTTATCGGGTGCAGGCTGGTATAAAGAGGACTACATACTCAGAGAAACCGCACCAGATCAAGTTAACGACCCCAACAATCCGGGCAAGCAATACCGCTTCACTAGCTGGACATTGCCCAGCGGCGAAACTGTCTCCGGCAGAGATTTAAGTCTGACAGTCGATGCTGCCGGCAGCTGCGTAGCTTCTTACGATACTTATTACAGACTAACTCTCACATCACCTTACGGCGAAGCAGAAGGCAGCGATTGGTACAAAGCCGGCAGCGAAGCTAAATGGAGCATGACGAATCAGCAAGTTCGTGAAGCTGGAATCTTGGGCATATTCGGGGGCAAGCTAAACGCCGTCAATTCCAGTGGCACCACGCTCATGGACGGCCCCAAAGAAGTGACCATAGATTGGGAGCCCGACAACACTCTGCCGTTCATTTTCATACCCTTGACGATCGTATTGCTTATTCTAGGAGGCTATGGTCTGTACCTCTTGTTGCGCAGCCTGCAGCCAAAACCGGCACCATTACCTCCACCATACTATCCATACATGCCTCCGCCTCCACCTCCTCCACCCTCCGCCATACCACCACCTCAAACCACGGTCGTAATGATAGGCGGAGAAAAACCGCAACAACTGGGGCCGCCGTCAACCAGGGAACAGTTGATGGAGAAGTTCGGCGAGCTACTTCAAAAATATGAAGAGGAAATCAAGACGACGCCCACCAAAGAGCTGCCTGACGTTAGAACAGTTAGAGGGGAAAAGAAGCTTTCGTTACCCAAATCAACAGCGCCACCAGCACCGGAAGCAGAACTCCCCACAAAAGAGGAGAGTGGAACCTGCAACTACACCTCGAAAAAGCCGTTAAGAGTGGTTGCTAGTAACTGGAGGCAAATAGAAACTAAGACTGCGCCTTTGCCATCCACGCATGAGAAGGAAGGCGAAACCGGGCTGACGACAACTTGGACACGTGACCTATTTCAAGAGTGGGAAATCCTAAGCTGCTGGCTACCACGAGGCCACAAGGAGCCACATGAAGGCAGCGTGGAGATAGTTTACAGTCGAATTAACACTGTCACCGAAGAAAAAACTTATTCTTTCGGCCAAGAGCTCACACCACCAGAGCCTCACTATACCGACGGAATGCCGCTTGCAGACGTAGCGTCTAATGAAGTTGTTTCCCCCGATAAGCTTCCCCCAGAATCCATTTCATGATAGAGCTGCGAATAACAACACCCATCACTAGTAGCGGAAACTCGAAGTGTTTGAGCATTGAAACTGCTTCGAGGAATATATTCTAAACGTTTCAAAATTCTCTGCCTCACTAAAGGCGACGCGGAGATAAGAATTCCAGATCGCACCTTCGAGACAAAAGCCACACGCATATTTACTACTGTCAACCCCGAAGTCTTTTGGTTTTTAGAAAGAGGCTGGCCACACTTTTCTCTAGATCCAAGCCTTCAGACAGCGATAGATCCATACCTCTTATCACTGCCTGCTTGATACCCCTGACCACCATTGGGTCAAAAAGCGCAATCTGTTCGGCCAAAGTATGAGTGACGGGAAGCAAATCTTTCTTCGACACCACCTGATTTACGAGCCCGACGGATAAAGCCTCCGCAGCATCAATGCGGCGACCAGAAAGCAGCATCTCCATGGCCTTAGCTCTGCCTACCACGCGGGGCAGAGTCTGAGTAGCGCCTGCTGCTGGAATGATACCCAATCCCACCTCAGGCAAACCGAATTGTGCGTCTTCTGAAGCTATTCTCACGTCACAACATAAAGCTATCTCGATTCCCGAACCTAAGACATATCCGTGCAGAGTCGCGATCAGCGGCTGAGGTACACTTAAGAAAAGCCCCCAGACGTCACGTTCCCAACGTATCTGCCGGGCAATAGCTGGCGCAGGAGCAGTAAGAAACTCAGTCAAATCGGCACCGGCACAGAATGCTCGTTCGCCAGATCCCTTAAAAATAGCCACCCTTATTTCAGCGTCATCTCTTATGGCGCCTAAGATTTGGTACAATTCATCCCGCATTTGCACATTGTATACGTTCAAAACTTGAGGGCGATTAAGAGTAACATACGCGATATTTTCTTTCTTCTCGTAAATAACAGCTTCAAAGTTGTTCATCACAGCCCCAAAACCAAACCTTTTCTTACTCCCCTTTAAATCGAGGAGGTCGCTTTTCTAGAAAAGCTCTGATACCTTCGGTGCGGTCTTCCGTTGTGTGCAAGAGCAGATACAGGTCAGCCTCCAAACGCAATCCCTGTTCCAGTGTCAAATCCAAGCCCTTATATATCGCCTCCTTGGCATATTTCACCGCAAACGGAGCCTTCGAGCTTATTGCCAGTGCAATCTCGGTCGCCGCTGGCATCAGCTGCTTCTGCGGAACAATCCTGGAAACCAAGCCCACGCGGTAAGCTTCCGCAGCATCTATGGATTTTCCCGTGAGAAGCATCTCCATAGCCTGAGCTTTGCCCATTATGCGCGGTAATCGCTGGGTTGCGCCGTCCCAAGGAATAATTCCAACAGCAATGTGATTTAAGGCAAAGCGAGCCGTATCAGTGGCAATTCTAAGGTCGCAGGCGAGGACTAATTCCAAACCCAATCCTAGAGCATCCCCGCTGACAGCAGCAATGACCGGAACTCTAAGGTCCGCCACGGCTGTCGCCATCGATACCAGCTTAACGTCCTGCTCCGTAGAACCTACAGAAGTGAGTTCCTCTGGATCAATACCGATACAAAACGCTTTATCGCCAACACCCGTAATGATAACTGCCCCCACATCTGTATCGTGATTAATGTCTGCACAAACAACGGCCATCTCCTCGGCCATCTTCATATTTACGGTACTTCCTGCCCCTCGACTATTGAGGCTTAAGGTGCTCACAGCACCCATCTTCTCATATATTAGAGTGTCATAATTCATACGGTCTCACTGCAAACGGGATACTTAGTTGTATTGTAACTTACTTTAGTTGGCCGTACAATTGCACTTCATCTACTGCAAACGAGCACTTTGGCCTTTACTAACGACTCACACAAAGGAACTAGGTCAGTTTATTCCCGCTACTCATTTATTTGACCCGAACTAGCGCCAAAGCTTATCGCCCCAAAATGCGGCATAGCCTGATGTCATGCTACAATATATGGTCGGTCTTCAGCCCAAGGGAAAGAGACATGCCCTCACAGAACATAATTGTTAAAGGCGCTCGGGAACATAACCTCAAGAACATAGATATAGTGATTCCCCGAGACAAGTTGGTGGCTATAACTGGAGTCTCTGGCTCAGGCAAAAGCTCCTTAGCCTTCGACACCATATACGCCGAAGGGCAGCGCCGCTATGTCGAATCACTGTCCGCCTACGCTCGGCAGTTTCTGGGGCGGATGGAAAAGCCCGACGTCGACTACATAGAGGGTCTCAGCCCGGCCATCTCCATTGACCAGAAAGGGCCATCCCACAATCCACGCTCAACAGTGGGTACTATAACAGAGATATATGACTACCTACGACTTCTTTTTGCCCGCATTGGCCATCCGCACTGCCCCAAATGTGGGAGAGAAATCTGTCGACAGACTGTGCAACAAATTGTGGACTCGGTGCAAGAGTTACCAATTGGTCGCCGGATAATGATCTTAGCGCCATTACTAATAGACCGGAAAGGCGAACATTTGGCGATCTTCGATGACCTGCGCAAGTCTGGCTTTGTACGCGTTCGCATAGATGGGCATATCCGAGACGTCTCTGAAGAATTTGCACTGGACAAGAACAAGAAACACACAATTGAAGCGGTGGTTGACCGGCTCCAGATAGGCGAAGCCGAAAAAAACCGCATCTCCGATTCGGTGGAAACAGCGCTGAAGCTTGGTGGCGGGGTTGTTCTAATATCAGTCGTAGACGGCGATGAACTATTGTTTTCGGAGCATTTCGCGTGCGTCCTTTGTGGCATGAGTCTAGGCGAAATCGCCCCGCGAACCTTCAGCTTTAATAGCCCCCACGGAGCTTGCCCGGCATGCGGTGGACTTGGCGTGAAGCTAGAGATAGACCCGGACTTACTGATACCAAATAATGACCTCAGTCTAGCGCAAGGCGCTATCCGCGCCTGGGGATGGTTCCCGTGGCACGTCAACGAGATCCGTGATCTGGCACATCGCTATGGCTTCTCTCTTGACACGCCGATTGGCAAGTTAAGTAAGGAACATCTTGATCTCATCCTACGCGGAGAAGATGGAGAGCTGGTGAAATACCGAAACCGTTATGGTCGAGTCAGAGAATACTTCACCAACTATGAAGGCGCTATTCCTTATCTGGAGCGAATCTATCGAGACACCGAATCCAGTAATACCCGCGCCGACATTGAACGATACATGGCTTCTTCCCCCTGCCCGACTTGTCGGGGAAAGAGATTAAAGCCGGAATCTCTAGCCATTACCATAGACGGAATGAATGTAATAGAAGTGACGGAACTATCAGCTGTGGAAGCATTGCTCTGGGTGCGTCGCCTTAACGGTCACTCCGACAAACCTCGGCTAACGCCACAGGAATTCAAGATAGCCCACCAGATCATCAAAGAGATAAGCACACGTTTGGGTTTCCTAATAGACATTGGGCTTGGCTATCTGACTTTGCACCGTCCCTCATCTACCTTGAGTGGTGGTGAAGCCCAGAGAATACGGTTAGCTACTCAAATAGGCAGTGGCCTGATGGGGGTCCTCTACATTTGTGATGAGCCTACAATTGGTTTGCATCCGGCAGACATTCATCGCCTCATTGACACCATGAAGCGCCTACGCGACTTAGGTAATACGATTATCATTGTAGAACACGATGAGGCTATGATGAGAGCATCAGATTATATTATTGATATGGGGCCTGGAGCAGGAGAACGCGGGGGACATATAGTAGCCGCCGGAACATTGGCAGATATCCTAGGATCCACTGAATCCATAACCGGCCAGTACCTGAGTCGAGCAAAGCAAATTCTGGTGCCACAGTACCGCCGCTCCGGCTCAGGCCAGGAATTGGTGATCAAAGGCGCCCGCGAAAATAATCTGAAGAACATCAATGTTACCATTCCATTGGGCAAGTTTGTCTGCGTCAGCGGAGTATCAGGCAGCGGCAAGAGCACGCTTATCAATGAGATCTTGTACAAGAAATTGGCTCAACTGCTTTATAAGGCAAAAGACAGACCAGGAAGGTGTGATGGTATCCTTGGAATCCAAAATATCGACAAGGTCGTAAATATCGACCAATCACCAATCGGCCGAACACCGCGCAGCAACCCGGCCACCTATACAGGGACTTTTACGCCGATTCGGGAACTTTTTGCCACGGTTCCCGAAGCCCGCATGCGAGGCTATCGGCCCGGACGCTTCTCTTTTAACGTGCGTGGTGGACGGTGCGAAGCCTGTCAAGGTGAAGGCTACATTCAGATAGAAATGCAGTTTCTTCCAGATGTCACCGTGCCCTGCGAAATATGCAAAGGCAAGCGCTATAACCGGGAGGCGCTAGAAATCTACTTCAAAGGCAAGACTGTGGCCGACATCCTGGACATGAACGTGGACGAAGCCATGACCTTCTTTGAACATTTCCCAAAAATAAGAAACAAGCTAGAGACACTCCATGATGTCGGCTTAGGCTATATACGGCTGGGGCAGCCGGCACCCACACTCTCTGGGGGTGAAGCTCAGCGAGTCAAGCTTGCTAGTGAACTGTCTCGCCGTTCTAGCGGAAAGACCGTATACATTCTCGATGAGCCCACTACAGGCTTGTCTTTTGCCGATATATCCTGCCTGCTTCAAGTCCTTCAACGTCTGGTCGATGCTGGCAACACAGTCGTAATCATTGAGCACCATATTGATGTAATGAAAAACGCGGATTACGTCATAGACCTCGGGCCCGGCGCCGGAGATGAAGGCGGTTACGTGGTCGCCACCGGCACACCTGAAGAGATAGCCAAGATAGATGGCTCTTTCACCGGCCAGTACTTAAAGAGCGCCTTAGATAAGCAACAAAAACAGTACTCTATAGCGACGTAACGCCCTATTGGCGTCAACGCCACCCAGCAGTTTCGGCCACAATAGCAGCAGCAACAATGCTATAAGCGATCAAGCCCTTGATCAAATATCATTACATCCTCGCTTCTGCCTTCCTTACGCCCTCGGAAGCCGTTTCTCTAACCTTCCGAGCAACCTCGGTTGCCCGTTCTCGAGCCGCATCGGCTTTTTGCCTCAGAATTTGTCGCGTTTCTGCACCTGATTGGGGGGCAAACAAGAATCCAATAGCCAAGCCGATGGCTGCACCCACCAAAAGCCCAATAGCGAATCCGCTGCCTCCGTCTCTATCAGTCATCCGTACCTCCTTCCTGTTCCTCTTTTTTCTTAAACAATCTGCTGACCAAATCAACGCCCTGGCATACGCCGCGAATAAGAGCAGCAAGCTGAACGACCGGCTTTATTATCTCATCATGCACCGCTGAACAAATCTCATTTACGGTTAACGAAGCAGTCTTCATTGAATCAAGCACAAACTTTAACCTACTATACAGCAAGTAAAATAACACCGCAATGAAGATCGCCACAATTGTGACTACCAACCCGAAAACACAAATTACAAGGTCCCTGAACCATGCAATATCCATGCAGCACCTCCTTCTTATTCTGCCAGGTCAAGACTTCGCTTTTCTCTCCCCCAGCCAAAGCGCCACTCCTGTAACTGCCAACGCCAGAGCAGCGATAAGAAACTCCACTTGAACAGGAGACATGAGTTTAGCGCTCACCAGAAGAGGACCGTAATTCGCAATGACGAATATCAAAGCAGCCAGAAGATAAAATTGCCATCCCCGTCCTTTGGCTAAACCCCAACCTGCCAATGCACACGCGGCTACACTAATACCGATCACGAAAAATGCCTCCCAAAAACCCGCAAATACTCGCCACGTGCCAAAAAGTTGAATCTTTCCCCAACTCCAGTCGGAACCAAAAATACGATCAAGGTTAGCAACAACAGAATTCAATGTCCATTGACCCTCCCCGATTCCAAAGCCAGCACCCGAGACAGCGCCTAGCGCCAGCCCTAATTTGGGTTCTATGTTCTTCTTATTGCGCCACCAATAAAACACCACCGGTACAAGCATAAAGCCTTCCCTCACTAGACCGAAAAGATACATGGACGGCAAACTTGCGATCAATGCCCATTGTGCCACGGTCTGCCGACTCCAGAAGTGACCGTAGACAGAAGCAATGCCAAAACTAAGCGGAAACGCAGTCACTACAATCGCCACAGGTGCCAAAACGAATCCAACAGCAAAAACTGCCCATAGCCACGGCTTGGCAATTACAGGTGGCCGATAACAGGCAAGCCAGATGGCACCGAAAACCACGGCCAGAACCCAACCACAGAACGCTGGGATTTGAGAAAAATTGACCGAAGAAGGCCAGCATTTGTTCCGCCATATAAGCGTCCTCCTATAAGTTCTACTACCTCAGCAAATAAATTGCAAGGTCAAATATAAATATTCCTCGATCAGCCCTCAGCAACCATAAACATAGCTAAAGTTTGCCGCAGCATAGCCTCATCCTGTTTATGACACGTAATCCTGGTATCACCGTAGCGCGAACATAGAAAAGAGCAACAAGTTTCAGCAGTAGCGCACCAATTCTGGCCAAAATCGTGACTAGGCCCTACGCACGTTGCAAATCTGAAAACTGCGTGGGTATAAGACCGGTTTCATTATCCGTAGCTGGAGGTAATGGCTGAACCGGCGACTTTTCCTTAATGAAATTGTTATAGACAAAATACACACCGAAAGCCAAAAGACCGAGAATTACCAAGCCTAGACACCCGGTAAGCCACAAATCTCCCTTCTTTCTGGGCTTGGTCGTTTCCACATTAACCGCACCCCCGCCTTCGGCTCCACCCTCACCTACCTCTTGATAGGCTGCTGGTCGTTTTGGGAAAGGCTTCACTTTGTGTGGCGTTGGCCAATAAAGACTCTCGCGACATGCCGGGCAGTTTACCATCGTGGCATTAACGATAACACCACAAAAGGGACAGTTGTATTGGAACCTTTGCCGGCACGATTGGCAAAATTCCTGACCTATGACGTTCTGGGCTCCGCACTTGGGGCAAGGAAAGATTTCTTGCATCTTCACATCATTATTCCGGATCTACACCGGCCAACCAATCCTGTTTTAGAGTTAAGGCAACAACCATTTTAACCCCACCACGTATCTACTGCAAGCTGCTGACCTAATCTCAGCCTCCCATTTTTCTCCTGAGCCATTCTTCTATTTCTTTTACCAGTTTTTCACTCTCATTAGCCGTCAGTCCCAGACTGCTTTCTAACTTGTTTATGTAATTATCAAGCTCTGGAACCTGTCTCCTCGCCTGATCTATCTTATCACTCTGCCTTGCCTCCTCATCAGCCATATCTGCCAAATCAATATTGAGTTCCAGGCACGCGTTAAAAAATTCTAGAAGTCTCTTGCAAGCCCATGGATCTTCTACAGCCAACAAATAAAAGGGCACGGGCACCCACAGACTTGCACCAGCTATATTCCTATTCTTGGCAACCCAAAGTAGAAACGAACTGAAAGTCGGCCTTTGATGTTCTTGCGTTTCATAGTCCATGTCAATGCTAACACTATGCTGACCCAACAAATTCTTCACGTTGGAAGAATTGCTCACCGATGACAACGTTCGTGGTGCGGTGTGTGCGCCAGACGTAATCATGCCACCGACCGTGTATATTGTTTTCACTTTGCAGAATTTCTCAGCTACATCCAGAACCAAATTCAGAAATTCGTACCATTCGTGCCCGGGAATATCGCTCCTGAGAATCATCAAGTCTTTTTCCTGACACCAAAAGAACTTGCTCTCCGGGAATTGGGCCACATCGTCCTCCACCATGACACCGCTGAGTGAGAAAAAGCCCTCGGGGTCAATTTCGCCATATTCCTGCCCCTCTAACTTATTAATAAGGTAATTAGCCACCTTTCGCCCGACTCGCCCGGCATCTTGATTCCAGGCCACCAACAAAGAAGAGGCTTCCAGTTTATGTTTGCCAGAGAATTTGAATCGCCCTCCTTCGTTCAATTTAGTCGCTCCCAGGTTCCTTCTTAAATAACCGATCGATTTCCTGCAGGATTCTTTTTTTATCTTCCTCGGTTATAGGCTCCTGCTGGCTGGGCTTGGCGTAAGTCACATATTTCAGTTTATCCAGCTGTTCCCGTATCTCCGAAGGCAACCTTTCATACACACTTTCAATCTCATTCTCGCTCTGACTAACAAGAGCGTTAATCTCTTCCATTGGAACTTCTATGCCCAGGGCAGTGCTCAGTATCTCAAGCACCGCCCTTGACCCCTTCGGGTATGCGATAGGAAAACCATGAAGGTAAATTGGTATCTCACCCATAACGCAAACTGCTTCCAGTCCCCTTCTCTTAGCCACACCTAGCAGAAGTCCGTTCAATCCTGTTATATTACCTTGTCCCTCTCTGCTTTCTATTTCGGACATCAACACCGTGTTTTCATAGTCCCTAATTTCCTTAACGAGGTATTCTCTATTGGGCACGACCCACACTCTCGACTTTGCAGTGTGATGAATAGGCGCCACGGCAGCCCCTGAAGTATAAATTCTCCGGCAGCCGAGCTTAATAGCCACATCCAGAACGAGATTAGCCATCCGGTAAGCCTTAGTCCCCTCGGCATAGACTTTGGCACCGTCGGTTGGCTGCTCTTCTCCAATGAATAATACTAAGTCCTGTTTCTCGAGTCTCTTAAAGTAAAACTTGTTGCTGGGAAATTCCAGGTACTTCAATTCACCATCCCGGATTAGCACCTTTCTTGGGTAGAAAAAATCGTATGGTTCTATTTCACCGAATTCCTCTGCCCCTACGACTGCTCCTTAGCATGTCAACCGCCAGGATTCCGATATTGCCAATCCCAGGCCAGCAGGCCACCAGGAGAGGGTTATTAAGATCTGGTTCTTTATAAAGCCTGACTCCCATCATTCCTCTCTTTTTCTAATCTTTGTCCTCACTCGATAAGTATAACATACCCATTTGCAGGACTTTATCATAATTCATTTGCGGATAGCGACTCGACGATATAAGGCCAGTCCAATAAAAGACTGATTAAGGACTATGGTAAACTAACAATTAAACGAGCAATCTCCATAGGGGGTAAGCCATGTTCACAAAGATACACGTGTTCAGGGTCAAGCCAGGACAGGAATTGAGTAGCGAAATAGCCCGCTATTGTCTTGAGCATCACATTTCTTCTGGCATAGTCATCGGGATTATCGGTTCGTTAGAGAGAGCGAGACTGAACTATATTAAGAAACTCCCGGGCAAATATGAGGGCTCAGACTACCTCGGCCCGATGGAAATTGTCTGTGCTCAGGGTTCAATAGCCTTGAAGGACAAGACGCCGATCATCCATATACACGCACAGCTCTCACGGATGGACACCTGCTTCGGAGGTCATCTTGACAATGCAACTATTTTTTCCACGGCAGAAGTGACTATCGGAGAACTTGATTACCAGCTTCGACGGCAGATCGACAGCTACACTGGCTTGAATGAGTTATTAGACTAACCTTAGCCTTGACACCTAGCTAGGCCAAAGATATACTTTTGCAGAGGGGCCATTAGCTCAGCCGGTTAGAGCACGGTCCTGATAAGACCGGGGTCTGTGGTTCGAGTCCACAATGGCCCACCATAGTGTACAGTAGACAGAACTGGGATTTGTTCCCGAGTTAAACCTCCTTTAGACAAGGGAATCGTGTAGGTCAAACAGACCTCACTGCCTGTCACCTCAACCTTCTTAACGAAACTCTTAATAAAAGACTTCCTCTCCACTATAGAACCTTCACTTAGTATATTCCTCAAATCTTCAACATAACGGGTCACGGCGCCGATATCTGCAAGTTCAACCCTTTGCTCTTTCAATTGCCATTCCAATTCCCATTTCCTCGCTTGAAGATTATCCTTACGCTCTCTAAGTTGTTTGATTCGAGGTGCCAGGTCTGCATTATCCAGTTTTCCAGTTTCTACAGCGTCGTACAATCTGTCCAGCCTTCTGTCAACATCCGCAACCTCTTCTTTGACGGTATTCAACTGCGCTTGACATTCTGCAGAAGCAGCGTCCAATTCTTCATTAACCAAACGTACTAGCTCTCGCAAGTTTTCTTCGGTCAGAATGAGCAATACGTAATCTCTAACCAAGTGGATAAAAA
>CAVVVB010000013.1:0-105121 GCA_963751585.1 uncultured Chloroflexia bacterium
TTCCGCCCAGAATTCTTGCAACCAGTATGCTGGCCACGTTATCACCAACGGCGTTTACCATCGTCGCGGGAGCGTCAACCAGAGTGCCGATTATCGTGATCAAGGGAAATGCTTCAGGCGGAAAGCCGTAAAGAGAGATAATCAGCAGTTCGCCTATCGTGCCGCCGCCCGGTATGCCGCTTACGACCATCCCCGTCAGCATGCCGATTCCGATTGCCGTCAATATGGTGCCGGTACCGGAAAAATCCATATGGAATACACCGAAAAGAAAAGCTATTTTTAAGACGGCGGCCAGGCAGGATCCCTCCATGTGCAGTGTCGCGCCAACAGGAATAACAATATCACTGATTTCCCGGGGAACGCCCATTTTATCAGCGGCATCGAGGTTGGATGGTATTGTGACCATGCTGCTTCCCGTCGCCAGAGCGGTAACGGATGGAGGGATGATGTATTTCCAGAATGCCTTCACGCCCGGACCTTTTGCCGCTATGTACACATAAAGTGTAAAGGCTACAAAAAAGTACAGGATGGAAAGAGGGAAATACAAAATAATAACTCTGGCATAAGAACCGAGCAGTTCTGTGCCGAATGTTCCTGTAATATACGCGAAATACGCGCATAGACCGATCGGCGCATAGAGCATGATATAGCCGATAACCTTCATCATAACTTCGGTTCCCGCGCTTAGGAAATCAGCGAAAGCCTTTCCTTTTTTGCCAGCGGAGGATGCGCCCAGGCCGATGAGAATGGCGAAAATAATCAGCGCCAGCATATTATTCTTGCTCATGATGTCGCGGAAGTCCGATACGGTTAGGGCCTTCGCAATTTGTTCGGCGGTATTGAAATGCTCAATCTTCAGGTATGAACCTAAGTTGATTTTTATATCGAGCGCGGGAGGATATATCTTGACGCCGATCATCATAACGCAGGCGGCGATGAAACCGGCGATGGTAAAGACGACGATCATGGCTGTCAATATTTTCCCCAGGCGCTTCAGGTCGGACATTCCGGCGACAGCTGATGAAATGGAGAAAAAAACCAGAGGGATTACAATTGTAAAAAGAAGATTGAGAAATATATCTCCGAGTGGTTTTAAAACTGCGGCATCTTTCTTGAAGATGATTCCAAGAACAGAGCCGATAATGATGGATATAATCAAAATGAATGAGAAGCCGTAGGATTTGAAGAAAGCCGGTAATTTAATTTTCATATATTCACTCAATCACAAAATCAAAATAAGTATCGGGGTAAGGTTCGTTATTCAGTGTAAAGTGCCACCACTCCATATCATAATTTCTAAATCCGTGTTTTTCCATGAGCGATTTGAGCAGAAGCCGGTTAATTTTTTGCTGACGGCCGATATTTGCATTTGCCGTATGCGATAGTTCATGAAAACAATCAAAGCCGGTTCCCATGTCAATGCTGTTATCTGCGAAACGTTTTTCCGCGGGCAGGTAACATTCATGAAGTTCTTGCCCCGGCGAATATTGCGGCTGTGCGGGAGCAGGCAAGGGGACAATGGTCAGATCAACGGTGCTGCCGCGGCTGTGGCCGGATTTGCTGTCGATGTAGCCGTCCTTGAATAAATTTCTTTTATCAATGGTCGGATAAAATTCCTTCATTGTTTTGGTATTTTCAATTTCCTTGGCCCAGCGGACAAAATGATTGACTGCTCTTTGAGGGCGATAGCAGTCATAAATTTTCAGCGATTAGCGAATAGGGTGCTAAGTCTTTCTGAACTTCGGCCAGCGCTTCAGCCGCTTCTTTGGTTAGAAAACATTTAGGAGCCAGATAGCCGTCAACTTTTTCTCCGACAAAATTATGCGGGCCGTAATAACGAATATCCAGAACAACATCCGGAATTATTTTTTGTATATCAACAAATGTTCCGGTATTTTATCGGCACCGGCAGGTATGAGCAATTGCGGGAAACACAAAAACGAAAGAATCAGCAATATAAGTATAATTTTTGATTTCATTGAATAGTCTCCATTTAATTTTTGATGCCTGTAATAATCAGCGGTGATGCCGCGGGATCAAGCCATTCGAGAATTTTAATGAATATTTTCTTCGTAAACAGCCACACAACCCGCTGTAGGTATGCCTTCGCCTTTCCAGATATGTAGAAAAATGGCGCTGCCGTTTCCTTTTATTACTGGGTCGGTATTATATTCAATGACAATTCCATATTTATAAAGATTGTCATCACGTTTCATTATCTCGTATGAAGCCGCATGCGTTTTCTGTTTTTTCACCCAGCGATTATAATCGTCGGCGTTGGGGTCATCAACCCAGATATCGTCCGCCAAAGCCTGACGATAGGGCATTTTTGTTTTTATAGTTTCATTATAGCCAAAAGTCATTTTAAGAGGATAGATGCCTGAAGGAGTTTTGCCGTCGCCTTCTCTTTTTTCTCCTTCCGGCGCGAAACCATTTTTTCCTATTACGGCATTAAAGGGTTCCAAAGCCATCTGCCAATTATCGCCACGCTTTTCCATCGCGTAAAGAGTTGTTCTGGTAAAGAAAAAGAAGCTGTTATCTATGACTAAAAGAATCTGGGATGGATTTATCAATTTTATTTGATTGAGAATTTAAAAACAATCCGGCATCGAATTTATGAGCTGCAAGGCGCAAGAACACATGCCTGCAGGGATAAAAGCGGCAGAAGTATTGAAAATAACAGGATAATTATGAATAATTTTATTTATCTTCATAAAATTATTAATTCTTTTAAGATTTGTCAAGCACAATATGGCAAAAATATAAAAAATTCAAGCAATAACGGAGAATCAAGTTATTCTTGACTTTAATTCTTTTTTTGTGGTAGTAATCCACATCCTATAATTAAAATACTTGCGAATCTCAATCAAATCTCAAGGGAAAGAAATAATGTCGGATCACTTTACATTGATGATTATTCCTAGCCGAAAAAGCGGCGTTAAAAAAATATCCATTTCCAAAGTTGTAATTCGCAATATTCTTATTGCTTCCATTGTGGCTATTCTCGTAACCCTATATGTTGTTTATGATTACGCCAGTATTAAGAGAGACAGAGCTGAACTGGCAAGGCTTAGAGCACAAACCAAAGAACAATCTCAGCAATTCCGGGATTTGGCCATGAAAATAGATAAATTTTCCGACCGGATGGAAGAGCTTCGGCAATTTGATAAAAAAATCAGGATACTGTCTGAAGATCAAACCAGCCGGGATAAAAAACTGCCATTAGGTATTGGCGGATCCATAAAGAAACGAGAGTTAAAGAATTATTAGATCAAGATCAACAAAAGTTAATTACCGGAATGCGTGAAAATATTGCCAAGTTAAATGAAGACGCTAAGAGATCGGGAAAAGAGCTTTAACGAATTATTGATTTTTTTACGTGAACAAAAATCTATCCTTGCCGCTACACCTTCTATCTGGCCGGTAAAGGGATGGGTAACATCGGAATTCGGCGTAAGAGAATCACCTTTCAGATCAGGTGTTGAATTTCATAAAGGGTTGGATATATCTACTCGATTCGGTAAAGAAGTAGTTGCGCCGGCAGATGGACTTGTAATTGTTAGTGGATATGATCAGCAGGAAGGTAATTATATAAAAATCGATCATGGCCGCGGCCTCGCTACGGGTTTTGCCCATTTGTCCAGGATGGCTGTAAGACAAGGGATGAGAGTCAAAAAGGGTGATATAATAGGCTATGTTGGCGATACCGGCCGCAGCACAGGCCCCCATCTCCACTATGCTGTTTTCGTCAACAATGTCCCGGTTAACCCAGGAAGTACTTGAAGGAAGCTAATTTGTTGATTGTGAATAAAATCGCAATATATAGATAAAGTAAAACTATTAAATTCACCGGTAAATTTACCGGTTTTTTTTTAAAAAGGTGAATTAATCAATGCTGAATTATTTACTGAAAAAAATTGTGGGAACAAAAAATGATCGGGAATTAAAGCGATTGTCGTTGCTTTTAAATGAAGTTAATAATTTTGAACCGGCGATGATGTCTTTAACTGATGAAGAATTACGGGCAAAAACTCCTTATTTTAAGGAAAAATTAAAAAACGGCTTTACTCTTGACGATATTCTAACCGAAGCTTTTGCCGTGGCACGGGAAGCTTCACGCCGCACTTTGTTGATGAGCCTTTCGATGTTCAGGTAATCGGCGGAATTGTTTTGCATGAAGGCAAGATTGCTGAAATGAAAACAGGTGAAGGAAAAACACTGGCCGCGACAATGCCTCTTTATCTTAACGCGCTGGAAGAAAAAGGATGTCATGTTGTTACTGTCAATGATTATCTGGCCAGAAGAGACGCGGAATGGATGGGGCCTATTTATAAATTTTTGGGTTTGAGTGTCGGCGTTGTTATTCATGGCATGGATGATCCGGAACGAAGAGAAGCTTATCATGCAGATATAACCTACGGAACAAATAATGAATTCGGTTTTGATTATCTTCGCGACAATATGAAATTTACACTGGATGATTATGTTCAGCGCGAGTTCAATTATGCCATTGTTGATGAAGTTGACAGTATTTTGATCGATGAAGCCCGGACTCCTTTGATTATTTCCGGTTCCTCCGAAGAGAGGAGAATGGGTGAATGATAGCCGAATTATCCCCTCGAATACATCAAATAGCGGAAATCTTTGAGCCGAGCCAGCCGGCGTCTAGCTCCAAACTGACCAATTTGTCCGGCCTCAATAGAGACGAATTGAAATTTCTGCAAGAGGTCTGGGCCAAGGCAGAAATTACGCGGCGGCGCCAAGTCATCTCCCAGCTAGTTCATCTCAGCGAAGTCGATGGCAAACTTGATTTCAGCGGCACCTTCGCTTTCTGTATCCACGATCCAGACGAGGTGGTCAGAACCCAGACGATTGCTGGCCTGGAAATCGAGGAAAACTACCAGGTTATCAAGCCTCTGTTGAGCGCCTTGAAAGATAGCTCTGCCGAAGTCCGGGCGGTAGCTGCCAGGGCCTTAGGCAAGTTTGCCCTGTTAGCTGAGCTTGGTAAGCTGTCTGATAGCTTCAAGGATAGCATATACTCCACTCTGTTGGAGACCTTAGATAGCAAGGCGGAAACCATCGAAGTAAAACGCCGCGCCCTAGAGGCGATCTCTCCGCTGAGTTTACCGAGAGTTAAAGAACTAATAGAGCAAGCCTATCGCACAGGGGATGTTAAACAAAAAGCCAGCGCCATATATGCCATGGGACGCAACTGCGACCCGGCATGGCTGACTATTCTGCTTACCGAGTTGGAAAGTAATGAAACTGAAATACGCTATGAAGCCGCTAACGCCAGCGGACAGCTTGGCGATGAAAAAGCAGTGCCGCATCTCTTGAGGCTGACGAAAGACGAAGACAACCAGGTTCAGGAAACGGCCATAAAGGCGTTAGGTGACATAGGCGGCGACCAAGCTAAAGAGGCCTTGAACAAGCTGGGAAAAGATCCTCAAGCCAGAATCCGTCGGGCAGCCAAATCGGCCCTTGAGGAGATAGATTTTTGCGAAGACCCACTATCGTCTCAATATTGACGGTCCCGCCAATATTAGCCGGCAAAAGGATCAATCTGCGCCCGAAGCAGCTGCAGGACGCGGCTAATGATTATAAGTGGCAGACGGATTCCGAGCTATGCCGGCTGGATGCCGCTTCACCCTTGTTATGCTCATTCCAAGAATTCCTTGAAAGCTACGTGGAGGAATTCCACCGTCCGAGTCGAAGTTGTCGTTTCGCTATCGAAACTCTAGATGGAAAGCATATCGGCAATTGCAGCTACTTCAGCGTGGATGAGACCAAGATGGAAGCTGAGTTAGGTATCATGATCGGTGACAAGGACTATTGGGATCAGGGTTACGGGGCCGATGTAATACTTACCTCACTAAATCACGTTTTTTCACGGACTAGCCTCAAAAGGATTTGCCTTAAGACACTGAATTGGAACATCCGAGCACACAAATGTTTTCACAAGTGTGGCTTCGGTGCTTACGGACAGCTCACTCGTGGAGAACATAACTTTATTCTAATGAAAATCGAGCGCCCAGATTGGCTGAAAGGGAAATAGAACCGCACCCACCACGCATCACACCGTTAATGAACAAAAATAGGTTTCTTATCGGTGATGATTCTTTTGGTGATAGCCAATTGATGGCGTAAGTGTTTGGGCAGTGTGAAATTGGCGAGATGACTTAGTCCATCGTAGGATTTCGGCTTTCGCAGCAGCTGGGCGGCGATCCTACGATCCACATCATCAGGCGATAGGGCAGAGGGATTGACGCTTTGTGACGCGGTGGCGAACCCCCACATGTCAACAAAGGACGGAACATAAACTTGATACGGGCAGACTATCGTAAAAACACTTTTTAACGTATTGATGATGGCTATGAAGTTTTGCAGATTTGTCCATCCTGAAGCTCCGGATTGAACAGATATAATGCCACCCGGATTCAGCCTTTCGTTCACTAGTTGATAAAACTCTTGAGTATATAAGAGACAGGCTGGCCCTTCTTCCAAGGGTTCAACCAGGTCGATAATAGCAACATCAAATTTCTCACCCGTCTCTTCCAGATATTTCCGCGCATCCGCAATCTTCAGCTCCAGACGCGGGTCCTCAAAAGAGCCTTGATGAAAGGAGAATAAAAGGCGATGGCAGATGTCTATCACTCGGCTGTCAATGTCAACCATGACCGCTTTCTTTACCGTCCTGTGAGCCAGCACCTCGCGGAGCGTAGCTCCTTCGCCGCCGCCGGCAATAAAGACCTTCTCCGGGCTTTCGTGGCTGAGCATTGCCGGATGGACCAGAGCTTCATGATAGATAAACTCATCCCGCTCACTAGATTGAATCTTGCCATCGAGCACCAGGCACACGCCGAAGCTCCCAGTATCGATAATCTCTATAGACTGGAATTCAGTTTGCCCTGAATATATTACGTTCTTAATTCTATGGAGCTGGGCAAGATCAGGGCTGACCTCGTCATACAGCCATTTACGTTTGTCAGGATTCTCTGGATCGTTCATTTTAGCTTACGCCAACTCTACTATTTTGTAAGATACCCCTTTTCAACTCGATAAGTGAGGGGCTTTTGGACCCTAGACTTTCTATAAGTGGTTTGACAGCCAGAGTGGGCTCGACAGAATCCCCACAGGTAAATATGTCTACGGCAGCATAGCCATGTTCCGGCCAGGTATGTATACACAAATGAGATTCTGAGATGACCAAGACGCCGCTGATCCCGTGAGGACTAAACTCATGGAAACACTCGTTAACCACGGTAGCACCAATCTGCTGAGCCGCAGCACGAAGGCAACCTTTAAGAAAATCTAAGTCATTAAGCACCTCCGGGTCACAGTCTTGCAGTTCTAGTAGCAAGTGCCTTCCGAGAGCATTCAATTTACCGTTCCTCCTTTGGATTGTCAGTCAATAAAATTCTCACCTCCGTTCTGCTGGAGAAATAACTGCAGCAAGCCGTAATTGTATATTTTGCAAAAATGATTTTCAAGACCATACAGCCCTATTGACAAAATCGTTTTCACCCTGTAAAATCGTTTGGTAAAGGGTGGTCGAACCCTTACATCAAAACCAAAACGGAGGTGACAATTTGAAGATCGTCGGTATTTTATTTGCGTTAGCAGTGGTAGTATCTCTGGTGCTGGTACCAGTCGCAGTATTGGCGCAAGCAGATCAGGGGACAGGAGGACTGGCTAAATGCGAGCAGGATCCCTGGCCTAAATGGTGGGACAACCCAGTTTCTCACGACCTTTATTTGATGAACTGGGGCAGGACTCCAATTCAGGCTATGTCACGCCTGGCAGGATTGTGCGGTCCAATGACATTATGCGCCGTCGTAGGTACAACTCTCCCTGACCCGGCCAAGTCAAAGATCTACCCAGATCCCAACTCTTGCTACGGTGGTTGCCCATCCTGCCGAACGACGGAACAGGGCTCCACTGCCACCTGCGATGATCCACTGGCATGTACTGCGTCCGAGAACTCGGTATCATGTCCGGCAACGGGTCAGCCAACTGGAGGTTACACGTGTCCTTCCACCCCAACGTTCGCGGATAAGCTGCCGACATGCGCCGGCGGCTGGGGAATCAGCCTGGCTTTTGCTGGCAAGAGCTGGGCCGGTGCAGACATCAGCGACAAACCAATGTTCAACAACAACACCGAGCTGGCACATTTTGGAACCAACGAGTGCACCGGGGGCAATCATGGCGGTGACTGGGGAGTCACCGGGTGCCCGCACACCGAGTGCTGCTCGTTAAGCTGGTGCTTGCAGGATAACTGCTCCACCGGTGCCTGCGGCGGAAAATAAGAATCTTTATTTAGGGCATTCTTATACAAAGCTAGTACAGATTTAAAAGAACCCTGGCCGAGGAGCCACCAGCGGTTGTCCGGCCAGGGTTCTTGTTCTATGTCAAGGAGCGATCTTGCCTGATGATACCCAGCTAACTACCGTTTACCTCGCCAGTGGGCAACCGGAGGCAGAAATCATCAAGGGCCGCCTCGAGACTGAAGGTATACCGGCTGTACTCCGCTATGAAAGCGCAGGGATTGTATATGGTCTCACTATCAATGGTCTAGGCCAGGTGGAAGTGCGAGTGCCTTCCTCATTGGCTAAAGACGCCAAGGAGATTCTAAAAGGCATCTAGAATTTATCCAATTGGATCGTTTCGGAGAACCGCTGCGCTCATTTTTTAGTCTCTCAAGTGAAAATATTCATTTGCGCCGCTGCCGGGAAGTGAGGCCCTGTCTAAAGGCATCCCGTCTAACAATAAGCCATCAAGTCAACGTGACACCATGAATAACTGTGGTGCGTCGCCGGTGAACAGTAAACGCTAAGTACGAGCGTCAAGCTCCGCATAAAGAGCCTTAAGGTCAAACCAGCGATCTAAGACATCACTGAAAATCTGAAGCTTTTGAGCATTACGAAAGCTAGCCTGCGCCAATGCCTGCTCGATACCCGCTATCGTTGCATTGGTATCCCGCTTCACCACTATTATGGGAACGTGTTTGTCCTCCGCCTGCGAGATAACAGCCGGCAAAGGCTTCCCGTCACTGGTGATAATCATGCATTGCATTGGAGTTTCCAAAGCGGCCAACTGCATATCGGGGCGCTCCCCCCGGATCACCACCGCCTTGTTTGTTCTAGTACCGAAATACTGCGCTCCAGAGTCCAGTGTCATCGTCCCTAGCATTATACTCGCTACTATTTGGTCAGCCCTATCCGGCGAAGCCAATATTTCTCCGCCGAGAACCTCAGCCAGGCTGCGAACGCTTACACCCAGCAGGCTACGAACTTCGGGGAGTACGCCAAAGACCCTCATTCCATTATTGTTGAACGATGTCATCAACTGCGGTTTGATCACCGCCATCTTGGACTCCGGCACAAAACTTATAACAACTCCAAGTAACCGCTGTCCCAACTTTTTGCTTATCTTTGAAACCTCCGAAATGTTCAAGCCAGGCGAGTAACGGAGCACAATCATGACCTTGGCTTCCAATGTCTCGGCAATCGTGTAGCAAGCCAGAGTGGACACCTTATCCACGCTCAGATTCCCTGGCCCCTCCATAATGACCACGTCCTTGCCACGAGCTATCTTGCGATAGGAGCTCTTAAGCCTTTGCGTGAATTCCGTTATCTCATCCGTCAGGCGGAGCCACAGTCTACGCTGGGACAAGCGAATTGGACATAGAACTTCTTCGGACTCCGCCAGGCCAAGCGCTTCCTTGATAAAAGCAGCATCCTCACAGCCATCGGTGCTGGCGGTCTCAGAAAGGTGTACCGGTACAAGAAAACCCACCTTGCTCCCCCGCTCAAGCAACTTCCTACCAATGCCAGCAAACAAGGCAGTCTTACCGGCAGCTTGCATTGACGTTATATACAGAGGAACCACGTTATCTCCCAAATAGAACTGTGTAATTATATTATCTTGCATAACTCTTTACAATCTAGCTAAAGCGGCCTATAATAGTTGCAGACTTCAAAGTTAACTGAGGGTTTCCAAACTCTCAGTTTTTTTACTAGCTTTCGTAGAGGAGGCTCAGATGGGCCAGAAGAGAATCCTTGTCACTAAAGAGGGTTTAGCTAAGCTTCAATCTGAACTGGAGCACCTGGTTTCGGTGCGGAGACAGGAGATAGCTAATAAGATTAAACGCGCCCGCGAAATGGGCGGTACTGAAAACAACGCCGAATATGAAGATGCCAAGAATGACCAGGCCTTCGTGGAAGGCAGAATTCTGACACTGGAAAACATTGTTAAGAATGCTTCAGTCATAGAGTCGCCGGCTCTGGCAGGCGTAGTTGAGATGGGCGACAAGGTACTGATCCAAAACCAGGACGGCAAGATAGAACAATTCGCTATAGTCGGCAGTACTGAAGCTAATCCTGTCGAAGGCAAGATTTCAAATGAGTCGCCCGTAGGAAAAGCGCTGCTGGGCAAAAAGATCGGCGACGAAGTTAAGGTGTCGACTCCAGCCGGAGTTCTTAAGTTGACTATAATGGATGTAAGTTGACTTCCAGCACTTGACTGATTTCTGGCTACCATGACAAGACTAGAGCATATTGCCCAGCAACGTTCGGAAAAGCTAGAAAAAATTCGAGGCTTAGGCATAACTCCGTACCCCAATTCCTATCATCGTAGCCACACCATCCAGGAAGCACTAGCCACTTATTCGCAAACAGAATCAAATTCCCAGACAACTACAACCCCGGAATTGAGTCTTGCCGGGCGTATAACAGCCAGTCGTTTGATGGGGAAGCTTGCTTTCTTTGATATCCGTGACGGCTCGGGCAAAATCCAGCTCTATTTCGGTCGCGACCTACTCGGCAAGCAAAAATACGATTTCCTTCACGAAATGGACATCGGCGATATCATCGGTGCTAAAGGCAAGCTTTTTCGAACCAAAAGCGGCGAAATCACCTTGGAGGTACATGACTTCACACTACTATCCAAAGCGCTTCAACCATTGCCTGAGAAGTGGCATGGTTTGGTCGATGTGGAGAAACGATACCGGCAACGTTACCTCGACTTGATTGCCAATGAAGAGGCCAAGTCAGCTTTCGAGCTGCGCAGCCGCACGATATCAGCTTTGCGGCTTTTTCTTAATGAACGCGGATTTATCGAAGCAGAGACACCGGTCTTGCAGCCAGTGGCAGGAGGTGCCATGGCCCGTCGTTTCAAAACCCACCACCAAGCTTTGGAGCAGGACCTGTATCTCCGCATCGCGCTGGAGCTTTACCTGAAACGCTTAATCATAGGCGGCTTCGATAAAGTCTACGAAATCGGTCGCGTATTTCGCAACGAAGGCATATCCACCAGGCACAATCCCGAGTTCACGATGTTGGAACTCTATGAAGCTTACGCCGATTATAACGATATGATGAAGATGGTCGAAGATATAATAGGCTACGTTGCTAAGGAAATCGTGGGCGCCACTGAAATTACGTTCGCTGGAGAACTCATTAACCTGGCACCCCCATGGAAACGGATTTGCCTGCGCGATGCCATTCGCGAGCACTGTGGCATCGATTTCGAGGATTATCCCGACGCCAATTCGTTGCGTTCACGAATGCAAGAGTTGGGACTCGAAGTTGACCCCAAAAAAGACAGGGGCAGATTGGTAGACGAGCTTATCTCCACCTTTGTCGAGCCCAAACTGATACAGCCCACCTTCCTCGTGGATTACCCGGTAGAAATGTCGCCTCTAGCCAAGAGAAAGCCGGATAATGACCGGCTGGTGGAACGTTTTGAGGCTTTCATCGGCGGATTGGAAGTTGCCAATGCATTTACAGAACTAAATGATCCGTTGGAACAGAGAGAACGCTTTCGTATGCAGAGAGAGGCGCAGCCCAGCGTACCGATCCCCCCAATGGCAATCGGAGAAGAGCCCGAAACCGAGGATATGGATGAGGATTTTCTCCTGGCGCTGGAGTACGGTATGCCGCCTACCGGAGGTCTAGGCATAGGTGTTGACCGTTTGGTAATGCTGCTGTCCGACAAGCAGTCGATTCGTGAGATAATACTTTTCCCGCAGCTGAGGACAAAATAAGATGTTTTGTAGTTTTTTTCTGTCATTGCGAGCGAAGCGAAGCAATCTACGCCTTACTTCCACACTGAGATTGCCACGGCACTCTGTGCCTCGCAATGACAATAAATACTCACACGGAAGCTGCCACCATGCTTGATATAAAGCTAATTCGAGATAATCCTGACCTGATCAGCGAAGCCTTGGAGAAACGCGGCCAAACCGGCCCGCTCGACAGAATCGCCAGTCTCGACGAGCATCATCGCCGGCTTCTCCACGATATGGAAACGCTTAGAGCGCAACGAAATGAAGTCAGCAAGCAGCTAGGCAAAATGGCAGATAAACCATCTCAGCTTATCAACGATATGCGGCAGCTAGGCGAAAAAATCAGCTCAATGGAAGCAGAAATAGTTCGAACTGAATCTGAATTGGAAGACCTTCTTTTGCAGTTACCCAATATACCAGCGCCCGATGTTCCCATTGGCAAGGATGCGCAAGATAATATAGTGCTGCGCTCCTGGGGCCAACCCAGAGATTTCTCTTTTACACCACTACCACACTGGGAACTGGGAGAAAAGCTTGGTATTATCGATTTTCAACGTGGCGTCAAGCTTTCCGGCAGCCGCTTCTATATCCTCAAGGGGGCTGGGGCTAAACTGCAGCGGGCTCTAATCGCCTTTATGCTTGATTTGCACACGAAAGAGCATGGCTACATGGAAATCTATCCGCCATTCATGGTGAAACGCGAATGCATGGTTGGCTCAGGTAATCTACCCAAATTCGCCGATAATCTATATCATGACGAAGTAGATGATTTCTGGTTTGTGCCCACCGCTGAAGTACCGTTGACTAACCTGCATCGTGACGAAATACTGGCGCCAGGCACTTTGCCTCTTCATTATGTGGCCTATACCGCATGCTTCCGTCGAGAAAAGGTGGCAGCAGGCAAAGATACTCGGGGCATAAAGAGAGGCCACCAATTCGACAAGGTCGAGCTATACAAGTTCACCACGGCGGAAACTTCCGATCAGGAATTGACAGGATTGTTAGCAGACGCTGAAGATGTCTGTCGCCGTCTGGACATTCCTTATCGCGTGGTACAGCTTTGTACCGGAGATCTGGGCTTCGCCGCAGCCAAGTCATTTGACATTGAAATGTGGGCTCCCGGCTGCGGTGAGTGGCTTGAGGTCAGCTCGTGCAGCAATTGCGGTGACTTTCAGGCCAGGCGGGCAAATGTTCGCTACCGCTCAGAGCCCAAAGCTAAACCCGCTTTTGCTTGTACCTTGAACGGCTCAGGATTGGCGCTGCCCCGAGTGCTCATTGCGGTCCTGGAGAATTATCAGCAAGCCAACGGCGACGTCGAAGTGCCCCAGGTATTAAGGCAATACATGGGGATAGAGACAATCAAGAAGAACTGATAATCAGAGCCGATATCATTTTTGCATAATAGAATCTGCGAGGTATCTGGAATACAAATGGAAGATGAATTCAAGCTCCGCTATGCCTGCCCGGGCTGCGGTGCCAAAATCAGAATCAAATCAGGGCATTGTCCGAAGTGCGGCTTCATCGGCCCAATGATTCACAAGGATATCCGTCTGCGAGCTACGGATGCTTACGGCAGAACCGTAACGGTTAATCCACCAACAGTACAACAAGAGACCGGAAATCAAAAGACCGGGGAAACGCTTGAGACAGCGTCACGGTATAAATGTCCGCGCTGCGGCGCCAAAATCGGCAAGGCATTCGGAGACTGTCCAAACCGCAAGAGTTGTGGTTACGTTGGGCCTATGCAGGCCGTTCCTGGCGACGGCACCAAGCCGAAATCAAAGTAAATACCGCTTGATCAATACCTCTCCAAGGATCAACAGGATTAACATGCCTGATATCAAGCCGTTTACACTTGACTTTCCTGATACACATAGCTAGCATAACACGCGATATGCTTCCGTGGAATTGGCCAAACGGAAAATCGACACGACAAGAAGCGCCACGGCGAGCCGGATAACGCCGAGAAGATAACCTCATGCAGCCGCCAGCTCTGTGCTCCAAATGCCACCAGCCAGCACAAACAGCTCAAGGACATCTTTATTGTCCCAGGTGCGAGGGGTGGTTATGCCCCACGTGCAACCAGCCGCTACCTCCCCGCTCCGCATATTGCCGCCAGTGTAGCCGGCCCGTCCCAGCAAGTATACCATCAGGTCCGCCGCCAGGACCTGCAAAAACTCCGCAACCACGCGCCCGTAGCGAACGCGGCCCGGCAAACATGCCCACCCAAGAATCTCAGCCAGAGGTTCAGAAGCAGTACCAGTGCCGCGTGTGTAAAGCTGATGTTATCTCTGCACAGGGAAGGTGCCCAAACTGTGGCTACATAGGCAGGATGGACCATTCGGCGCCTCCGCAGCCAACATACGGAATATCGGGCGCCGTGCCGGCGGCACCAGGGCATGAGCTTCTGTCGAGTTCCTTTCTGAAGGAAGCAAAACGCTACAAGTCCAAAGATAAAGGTACGCCTTCGCCATCACAGCACCACCCACGGAAAACAGGCGGAGACGATTATAAGGAAAGAGTCTTTCGGCCGACAAAGCGGTCACTGCGGACTATCGGAGCCAGTCTTCTCGTCGTCATTGTGCTTGGTGGACTTGTCACCGGAGGCATATTTGCAGCACGATTAATTGGTCGGAATCCCACCCCAGGTCACCCACTCACCACGTCACAAACCTATACCCTGACCACAAGCGTGATTCCCGCAGGAGCCGGTGAGATTAAGATAGTCTCCCCATCGTCCGGCAATGGAGCATTTGAGCCAGGTAGCCAAGTCACACTGGCGGCTCTCCCCCAAGAATGTTACACCTTCGACGGCGGCCACTGGGAAATTGACGGGGCACTGGACTGGAAAGAAACCGCCAGCATAACTATGAACTCCAATAGAAGTGTAACCGCCTATTTCAAACTCATAGACACCACTCCACCGGTAATCTCGGAAGTCGAAGTTCCCAGCTATTCCGATGTGAGCGCTACTATAACATGGAAAACCGATAAGGATGCCACCAGCCAGGTGGAGTACGGAAAAACAAAAGAATTCGGCTCCAGCACGGCGGCTGATGATCAGCTTGCCACCAGTCACAGAATCCGGTTAACCGGGCTGGAGCCACACACAACCTATTACCTAATGGTAAAGTCGGCAGATAAATGTAGAAACGAATCGACCAAAACTGCCATGTTGACCACTCACGACGAAATCCTTATAGGCGAGAAAGTAGGCCAGCGGGCTCCGGATTTTCAACTACCTGAATATAAAGACGATAACCCTGAATCCCCAAACAACGGCGAGATGGTAAGCTTGAGCCAATTCAAGGGCAAGAAGATTCTGCTCAATTTCTGGAATACCTTCTGTGCCGCTTGTCTCAACGAATTTCCTTACATCAGAGCCGTCTACGAAGATGAGATGTGGGCGAACAAGAATTCAAATTCAGATTATGTCGTAATTACCGTATGTATTGATGGGAGGGCCGACCGCATAGGACAGCTCGAGGATAAGTACTACGATACGTCAGGGCCATTCACATTCCCCATCTTGCTTGACGACGTAAAAGGAAACTCCGCCGCCAAGAGCTATTACGTTCAGACTATACCCAAGACTGTGTTTATCGATTCAGACGGAATCATTAGAGAAATCAACATAGGTCGTTTCAGCGACGCAGAAGAAATAGAAGCCATACTTAAGCGTCTGGACTGACTATTGCGCCTAAACACTACACAGGTTATCCAAACACTCTCAATAAGAGCCCGAAAAAATACGCATTAAATGATGTGTTTTCTTAGCAAGTATGCACTGACCGCGCAGGTGTTTGGGCCATGGTGACAGACCCGTATTCTGCTTTGCGCTTTGTCTAGGTGTATAATGGAGACAGAATATAGTAGTATGAAAAAGATAGAGTCGGTGGAAAAAGGCAACTGAAAGTATGAAAGGCTTTACCGACAATTTGAAAACGGGTGATAGCCCGCAACCAAGAATAATTCTCTGTTCTGTTTGCCAGTCACGAATGTCTCCGGGCCAACAGCTGTGCGATAATTGCGGCACCTCACAATGCCCACATTGCCGAGAACCTCTACCCCAACGGTCAAGATATTGCCCGAAATGCGGCTACCTCAGTACCAGCCAGTCCCGAACGGCACGAAACAAACCGTCGGCGGCAAACTCGAAGCCACAAGCTGTCACCGTTCCAATGGCACCCAGTGAGCGGCCACAACCTATTCAACACGTTGACACACCCCGCCAAGCGCCCAGAGCTACCAGCCGGCCGCCGCAACCTGACACACATGTCTATAGGCAGGAGCCACCCCCGCCAGCCCCGGTAACGCCGCCTAACCCCAAATGCCCCAGATGCAAGACTGACATTGATCTCGAAGCAGGCCGCTGCACAAATTGCGGGCTCCTTTACGGGACTAGGCATTCTGGAGCGCCGTCACCAGCACCACGCGCTGCGCCTGCGCACCATCCGCCTGTTCAGAGGCCGCAGCCTCCTGTGAGTCAACCAACCCCGGGAATTCACAGCGGAATACCTCAGCCTAGCTATGCCATGCCGGCACCTATGGCACCTGGTCCGGGACAACCTCAAAGTAGAAGCCGCCAGGTTGAAATGCCCGTCGGCGCATTACCGGTACCCAGTGCTGCACCTAGCGGCGGCGCGGTACCGATAGCTCCAGCCATGGAGATGCCGGCGAGGCCATATCCATACGAAGCAATGCCACCGGCGCCTCCTATACGAAGAGAGCGCGCTGTTCCCGCCGAGAAGAAGCGAGGGCCATCAGGATTGGCTATGGCGGTGATTGCTCTGGTCATTCTCGCTGTCATTGGTGGCGGCATCTACTATGCCATGAACAGCCAAGGCCCTTCATTACCCGGCCCTGCTTCATCGCCTCCACCGAGTGACCAGCAGCCTTCAGGAACAAGCTCCGAGCCTCCATCGGGTAACCAGCAGCCTTCAGGGACAAGCTCCGAGGCAGACGGCACGCCGCCCGTCATTACCGACGTCAATGTCACCGGCGTCACTGATACAGACGCGACCATAACCTGGACCACCGACGAACCCGCTACCAGCCAGGTTATAGCACTTAATCCAGATGGTGTCTCCACGCAGACAGATCCTGACCAAAAGCTGGTTACCGATCATTCAGTAATCCTGAGCGGCCTTAAGCCGGACGTAAATTATCATTTTACGGTGATTTCCAGCGCCAGCGGAAAAGAGGCCACAGCTAAGGGTGACCTGACAACCTCACGGTCGGCCAGCAACGATACAACACCGCCGCTTATTACGGACGTCAAAGTCACCGACATTACGGACACAGGCGCTACCATCACATGGACTACGGACGAGCCTGCCACGACCCAGATACAATACGGAGAAACTGAAGACCTGGGTTCGGAAACGCCACTGGATGAGAAGCTGACCACTAGCCACACCGTTACCCTGTCTGATCTCGAGACCGGCAAAACTTATTACGTACTGGCAGTATCAAGCGACGCTGCCGGCAATGAAGGCACGGCTGACCAGACATCCACGTTCGAGACTTCCTCAACACCGGCCGGTAATAAAGAGGGTAACCGGGCTCCCGACTTCACGCTTCAGGACCTCGACGGCAATGACGTACCGCTGAGCAGTTTCCGGGGCAGCATCGTCATGGTGAACTTTTGGGCAACCTGGTGCCAGCCTTGTAAAGACGAACTACCTTTCATACAGACAGTTTCCGACAACTGGGCAGATAAGAACGTGGTTGTACTCGAGGTTGCTGAGAAAGAGAACGAGGACCTGAACACGGTGAAGCAATTCGTAACCGACAATAATTATACAATGCAGATGCTTTTCGATACCGACGGGCAAGTCAATAGCCTCTACGGAGTGGGAACTATTCCCGCAACTTTCTTTATAGATCCCGAGGGCGTTATCCAGAAAGTACAGGTGGGATCTTTCGACAGTGAGAGCCAAATAGAAGACATCCTCAACTCCCTCAGTAGTTCGTCACAGTAATCGAAATCAAAGGCCTCAATCGAATGCTACTTACGCTGGCCTTTCGGCCCTGAATCCCAGGTTAACCAAGTCAAGCATGTCACTGCCGGGGTTATGGCACGTGTTCCTGACGCGCTCTCTCTACGACGGCCTACTACCGCTGAATCGCACCAAGAAACTCGCATTTGAAAGATCACGCTTTGAAAAAACGGTTTGCCAAACCAAAACCGTTTTCCTATACTAGGGTGTTTTGGAGGGGTGGCCGAGTGGACTATGGCGACGGTCTTGAAAACCGTTTTCGTGAAAGCGAACGTGGGTTCGAATCCCACCCCCTCCGCCACTGTCAAAATGATGGCGAGAGAACGTTGCTGATGAGCTAGGTGTTCGACGCACGACTAAGATCGCCAGATTGTGTGGCACTTCGAACGTAAACGAATGACGCTTATTCTCTTGGGCCAGAGAAGATGACAACACAAAATGATGCTAAATCGATTTTGAGAAAATTACGTTCATTATCAGATCCAAAAGCAGTGGAAGGTATGGCAAGGTTTGGAATAAATCCACAGAGTACCTACGGGGTGTCTATTCCAAATCTTAGAAAGATCGCTAAAGAAACAGGTAAGAATCATGAACTGGCTCAACAACTCTGGCAATCGGGAATTCACGAAGCAAAAACACTGGCGGGGATGATTGATGAGCCGAGTATGGTTACTGAAAAACAAATGAATGATTGGGTGAAAGGCTTTGACTCTTGGGATGTGTGCGATCAGGTCTGCTCGAATCTTTTCGATAAAACTGAATTCGCCTATCAAAAAGTAACGGAGTGGAGCCAAAGCGACGAGGAATTCATCAAAAGAGCAGCGTTTGTTCTAATGGCTGTATTGGCTGTCCATGATAAAGAAACTAACGATAGAGAATTTATAGAGTTTTTCCCTATCATTAAAGAAGGCGCCACGGATGACAGAAATTTTGTCAAAAAAGCGGTTAATTGGGCATTGCGACAGATTGGGAAGAGAAACGAAAACTTAAGAAAAGAAGCCATAAAACTTGCTGCAGAGATTAAGAAAATTGATTCCAGGGCAGCGAGATGGATTGCTACAGATGCACTCAGGGAATTGAATCTGAAGGGTTTTGAAAAATAAGACAATTCGCCTGGACACCGTCAAATCGTTCTACTTAAGCTAATTAACGAAATCAAAAAGGAAGGAGAAAACCGGATGAAAATCCACGAGTATCAAGCCAAGGCGCTGCTATCCGAATTCGGCATTCCGGTCCCGAAAGGTGGAGTAGCAAGCACACCGGCTGAAGCCAAGAAGATAGCTGCCGAGCTTGGGGGTAAGGTGGCGGTTAAGGCCCAGGTCTACGCCGGCGGCCGGGGCAAGGCCGGAGGCATAAAAGTAGCCAACAATCCTGAGGAAACAGAAAAGCTGGCCGGACAAATGCTGGGCACCAGGCTGGTGACACATCAAACCACCCCGGAAGGCGTGCCGGTGGACAAGGTCCTGGTAGAGAAGGCCGCTGGTATTGACCGCGAGCTTTACCTGAGCATCATCGTTGCCACCACCAACCGGACACCGGTAATCATGGCCAGCGAGGCCGGCGGTATGGACATCGAAGAGGTGGCCCGGGTGAGCCCGGAGAAAATCATCATGGAATACGTTAACCCGGCTGCCGGTTTCCAAGCTTTCCAGGGGCGGAAACTTGCCTACGGGGTAAATCTAGGCGCAGCGCAGGTAAGGCCGGCCACGAACTTGATGGCGAACCTGTACAGACTCTTTCAAGCCAAGGATTGCTCCTTAGCTGAGATCAACCCACTGGTCGTTACTTCGGACGGCGAGCTCATGGCGCTGGATGCCAAGTTGAACTTCGATGATAGCGCTCTATTCCGTCATGCCGAAATCGAAAAGCTACACGACGTGGCGCAGGAAGACCAGCTTGAAGTCCAGGCGAATGAGCTTGGCATCAAGAACTATATCAAGCTTGACGGCAACATCGGCTGTATGGTCAACGGCGCCGGCCTGGCCATGTCGGTTATGGACCTCATCACCCATGCCGGTGGCAAGCCGGCTAATTTTCTCGATATAGGCACCGTCAATAATACCGACCGTGTTGTCGCTGCCTTCAAAGTCTTCACGACCGACCCAAGCGTGAAGGCAATAATGGTTAACATATTCGGCGGCATGACCAGGGTCGATGTTATCGCCCAAGGCATCATCGAAGCCCACAAACAAATGGATATCCGCCTGCCCCTAGTTGTCAGATTGGCCGGGACAAACGTTGATGAGGGCAAGCGCATACTGGCCGAATCCAAACTGAAAGTTATCGAGGCAGCGGATTTCCTCGATGCCGCTCGAAAGGCGGTAGCCGCCGCTAAAGGAGGCAGCAAATGAGCATATTGATTGACGAAAAGACCCGCTTGCTGGTCCAGGGAATTACCGGCGGTGAGGGCAGCTTTCATACGCAGCGGTGTATGGAGTACGGTACCAAGGTGGTCGCCGGCGTTACCCCGGGAAAAGGAGGCAGCGAGATATTTGGCATACCGGTGTTCAATACCGTAGCGGCGGCAGTTAAGGCAACGGGAGCCAACGCCAGCATAATCTTCGTTCCAGCCCCGTTCGCCGCGGATACTATCCTGGAAGCAGCCGATGCCGGTATTTCACCGATTGTGTGTATTACGGAAGGCATACCTGTCTTAGATATGGTAACGGTCCATAATTACCTCAAGGGCAGGAAGACTGTGCTCATCGGTCCAAACTGCCCCGGTCTGATCTCACCGGGAAAATGCAAAGCCGGAATCATGGCTGGCGAGATTCATCTTCCTGGCAACGTCGGGGTGGTCTCCCGCAGCGGCACATTAACCTACGAAGCGGTGGCTCAGCTAACCAGCCTGAACATCGGCCAATCCACCTGCGTGGGCATTGGGGGCGATCCCTTGCCGGGGAGCACTTTCGTTGACATGTTGGAGCTTTTTCAAAAGGACAAAGATACCAAGGCGGTGGTACTCATCGGCGAAATCGGGGGCACCGCAGAACAGGATGCTGCCAAATTCATCAAAGAGAAGTTTACCAAGCCGGTGATTGCCTTCGTGGCTGGTGCTACGGCCCCACCGGGCAGGAGAATGGGTCACGCCGGTGCTATCATCAGCGGCAGCTCGGGCAAAGCGCAGGACAAAATATCCGCCCTGGCGGCTGCCGGTGCTACCATAGCCCCCAACCCCGCCGAAATCGGAATCACGGTGAAGAAAGTCCTGAAGATATGACAGATGAAAAGTACCTCAGAGCCACGCCTTCAATCGATTGCGATAGCCAGTCGATAAGGCGAAAGGCCGCAGAATTGATTAAAGGCAAAGAGACGGCCGCAGAAAAAGCCAGGAGCCTTTTTTATTTCGTAAGAGATGAGGTCAAGTACAATCTCTTCGTGCCCTGCGATAAGCCTGAGTATTATCGGGCAAGCCGTATTTTGGAGACGAGAGAGGGATTTTGCGTCCAAAAAGCAGTGCTGCTGGCAGCACTGGCTCGAGCCGCAGGAATTCCCGCCCGGTTGCGCCTCGCCGCCATCCGCAATCATCTGGCATCTGGCAAACTGGTGGAGCTGATGAAGGGAAACGTATTCCCTACCCACGGCTACAATGAGTTGTACATTGAGGGCAAGTGGGTCAAAGCTGCTCCGACCTTCGACCTCAAAATGTGCCAGCAAAACAGGCTCAAATCTATTGAGTTCGACGGGAGAAATGACGCCGTGTTACCATCTCTCAATTTGGCAGGAAAACCCCACATCGAATACGTTGAAGACCGGGGCCACTATGACGACCTGCCATTCGATGAGATAATTAGGTTGAGAATCCGAGATTGCGGTGCCGATTTCTTCGAACGTTTGCAGCGGGTCATTGAGGCAAGAAAAGCGCCGGGCTAAAGTCATGGTCTAATAGTAAGCTGGCAACAGTGGATAGAATAACGGGCAGATACCCTCTCATTGAAGAAATTCGTGCTTCGGTTACAGCTCCTGAAGCCTTTGAGCTGTTTCATGGCGAGCCTTATAGCTGCTTTCTGGACAGTGGCATGGATCCCCAGAGGCCGGGAAGATATTCCTTCATAGGCATTGACCCTTTCCTGGTGATGAGGAGCCGCGGCAACCAGATCACTTTTATACGCCAGGGCAACTACGAGAGTGAAATCGGCAATCCCTTCGACGTACTGGGCAAGCTGCTAGAGACATACCGGATGGACTGCCCTTCAGCACCTATTCCCTTCTGGGGCGGTGCCGCGGGGTATTTAAGTTACGATCTATGCCATTTTATTGAGCGCCTACCAACCACAGCTACTGATGACCTGAAACTGCCGGAGAGCTATCTTGCCTTCTATGACACCATCCTGGCTTTCGCTAACCTCGAAGGCAAGGCGTATGTCGCTTCCACGGGCTTACCTGAACTCGATGAGAGCCGCAGGCTCAAAAGAGCCGGGCTGCGCCTTAATGAGATGAAGGCCCGCCTGAATTCATCACTGCCACATATACACGAGCCTAATTCGGAGAACGTCCGCAAAACGACTGAAGCTATTCTCAAGTCCAACTTCACCGCCGAAGGGTACATTGAGGCGGTTAAACGGGTCAGAGAATACATTGCCGCTGGCGACGTGTTCCAGGTAAATATTTCACAGCGCTTCGAGACGGAATTGACCATTCCACCCTACGAGCTTTATCGGCGATTGCGGCAAATTAACCCGGCGCCATTCGCCAGCTACCTGAATTTCGATGAGGTGACCATCATCAGTGCTTCGCCGGAAAGGTTCCTCCGTCTCAGCGGCGACCATGTGGAGACACGCCCGATAAAGGGTACCAGGCCACGAGGCCAGAATGCTGTGGAAGATGCCGCGCTATCACAGGAACTGGTCAACAGTATCAAGGACCGCGCTGAGAACGTGATGATCGTCGACCTTGAGAGAAATGATCTGGGCAGAGTCTGCCAGTACGGGACGGTCAAGGTTACCGAGCTGGCCATACTCGAAACTTTCCCCACCGTCTTTCATCTGACTTCCACGGTTGTTGGCCGGCTACGTGCCGGATAAAGACTACATTGATCTGCTCAAAGCCGCTTTCCCCGGTGGCTCCATCACCGGCGCACCTAAGGTTAGGGCTATGGAGATTATCGATGAACTTGAGCCAACAAGAAGAAGCGTTTATACCGGCGCCATCGGCTACTTTGGCTTTGGGCATGACCTCGACCTGAACATAGTCATCCGAACATTCATAATCAAAGGCAACAAAGCCTACTTCCAGGTCGGTGGCGGCGTAATTTACGATTCCAACGCCGAGGCGGAATATCAAGAAACCCTGGATAAGGCTAAGGCGCTGATCCAGGCACTTCACCTGGCACCAAGAGTAGCCGTGGAGAATCAAATGATACTGGTCATCGACAACTATGACTCGTTTGCCTATAATCTGGCTCAATATCTGGGTGAGCTCGGTGGGGAGCCACGGGTCTTTCGCAACGACCGGATAACTCTGACAGAAATCACGGAGCTGGCTCCGAGCCACATAGTCATTTCCCCAGGTCCATGCACGCCGCTGGAGGCCGGCATTTCAAACGACGTGGTACTGCACTTCGGCGGCAAGATCCCCATACTGGGCGTCTGCCTGGGACATCAGTGCATCGGCCATGTCTATGGCGGCACCGTGAGACCGCTCGTTGGTACCGGTGCATGGCAAAACTTCACTTATCTATCATGACGGCGAAACCATCTACACCGGCATAGAGAATCCCTTCCCGGCGGCTCGTTACCATTCACTGATTGTCAAGCCGGAGACGGCTCCCCTCCTGCCTGAGAATTACCGCCCGGACTCAAGAAGGGGAAATAATGGGATTAAGGCACAAACGTTTCGCGGTCGAAGGGACCCAAATACATCCGGAATCCATACTTACCGATGCGGGACATGATCTACTGGCTAATTTTCTGCGTTTCACCAAGCCCTCATGGCCGGAGTCATGATTCATGGAAGAGATCGTCTACCTCAATGGCCATTTAATGCCGCGTTCTGAGGCTAGGCTATCGCCTTTCGACCACGGCTTCCTTTACGGCTATGGCCTGTTCGAGACCATGCGCGCTTACAATGGTTCCATCTTTCGGCTCGACCGTCACCTGGGACGGCTCCATGACACTGCCCTGTCCTTGGGCTTAGCTCCCAAAACAACGGCTTTCGATCTGAAAAAGGGATGCTACGATGTACTGAGGGCCAACAATCTGACCGAGGCCCGAATCAGACTCACCGTATCGGCCGGTGAAGGGGACATAACCCCTAATCCGGATACCTGCCATGATATCACCGTAGTCATAGTCGCTCGGAAACTGATACCCCTGTCACCCGAAAGCTACGAGCGAGGCTATAAAGGACACCTGTCAACATGCCGACGTAACAGTCAGTCGCCTGCGTCTCAATTAAAATCAATTTGCTATCTGGAAAATATTTTAGCCCGGCGGGAAGCCAGAGCCGAGGGTTCTGACGAAGCAGTGCTTCTTAACGAAAAAGGTCACGTAGCCGAAGGCAGCAGCACTAATATTTTTATGATAAGTAAGCAGATTCTGATTACGCCTTCACTGGACAGCGGAGTCTTGCCAGGAGTCACCAGAGAAGCAGTTTTGGAGATATCTCATTCCATCGGATTAACGTCGGAGGTGAGACAAGTCGAACTGGAGGAATTGTACCGGGCTGACGAAGTCTTTCTGACCAACTCCATAATTGAAATAATGCCTTTAACTTATCTAGACATAAGGTCGATTGGTTCAGGCAAGCCGGGCCCGATAACCCAACGGCTTATGTCAAGTTACCGGGAAATAGTAGCTAGGGAGACACAACCAGGCGATAAGTAAAACATTGACACTACCAACCTCCAACCATATAATACTTCCCGCCGATGAAAGTGGGGCGAGGCGATTAGCAGCTTAGTTGTAAAGCAGATACCTCTGGGAGACCCGGGGCTCAAGGATTTTGTCAGACTACCCTGGCGTCTTTACAAGGGCGACCCTTGCTGGACGCCTCCGTTGAACAGTGAGCTCCTCGGCTCCCGCTTACTCGGCGCTAAGGGACTTCTAACACCGGCTCATCCCTATCATCGTGACGCCGAAGTCACTCATTTCATGGCCTGGGAAGGCAACAAACCGCTCGGTCGGATATCGGCTGCTATAAACAGGCGATACAACGAATATCATCACGTGTCTATGGGCTTCTTTGGTTTTTTCGAAGTAGTTGATAGGTACGATGTGGCCAGCGTGTTACTAGATCGAGCCAGAGAATGGGTCGCGGGTCACGGTATGCAGGTTCTCCGAGGCCCGGGGGAATACTCAAATGCTACGCACGAACGTCAGGGAATACTGATTGATGGCTTCCAATACCCGCCAACGGTAGACCTGATACACAACCCACCATACTACCAACATCTTTTAGAGCGCTATGGTTTTCGTAAAGCCAAAGACTATGTTGCTTACCTAATCGATAGAGACAACATTGACATTTCATTCCTCCGAAGACTAGCGAAAAAAGCCGCCAAAATGGTTAAAGTGGAGACACGGCAACTAGACGACAAGAAGCTGGTAGAGGAGGTCCGCCTGATCATCAGCATTTACAATGAAGCCTGGGCGCAAAACTGGGGATTTCTGCCTATTACCGGAGAAGAGGGAGATGCCATGGCCGACGCTCTGCGCTTCATCATAGATCCAGGCCTGGTCCGTTTCGGTTTCATAGATGGTGAAGCCGCTTGCGTGCTGGGCATGATTCCTGACCCGAATTATGCTCTGCGGCCCAGATGGAAATGGTACGGAGATTCGGATTTGATACGCATAGCCCGATTGCTGATGACGCGCAGTCGTATCCCGCGGGCACGCGGCTGGTTTTTTGGCATAAGGCCGAAATTTCGAAATCAAGGAGTGCCGGCAATCCTCTTTAACGAGGTTTTGGACTATTTTTTGCAGCGGCATTACACGCAGTGCGATGGTTCCCTGTTGCTCGAAGACAATGAGGCCATTCTAGGCCTGGTGAATCTTTTTGGTGGTAAGTATTATAAGAGGTGGCGCATCTACGACCTGCCGCTTCAGTAAAGAGCTTACCGTTCTCAATAAACCAAAGGGACAAGCCTCTTGGTCTTCTTCATATAATCGCCGTATTCATCACCGAATGAGCACAATAACGTCTGCTCTTCAATATTGATTCGTCTATAATAGCCCATCGACACCAATATCAATGTGGCGCAGATGCCGACGACGCTTCCCAACGCCACCGCAAATCCCACAAAGCCCAAAAGTGAGCCCAGGTATGATGGATGACGAACCAGCCTGTATGGTCCGGCCCTGACAATCCTCTGGTTCGCCTTTATGGCGATAAAAGTACTGAAGGAATTGCCCAGCGAACTGATGGCCCAGGTACGCACAAATATACCTAACAACATGATAGTTGAACCAATGGCAATGTGAATCTCCGGGGCACCCGGCAAAAGTGTTAGCCGGAAGTTGGAGAGGAGAACGGCCAACATTATCGCCGCCACGGCGGACAGAAGTATCGTCTTACCGCCATTATTACGGGTCCTCAGTGCCTTCCCCTTATCCCTGATGATCAGGCATATCTCAAAGGCAATCCAGGCCCCGAAGGTCAGGCAGAGAACTATCAAAGAATTAACCATCATGTTTTCCCGACAACTAAATTGTCCTGCTTCCAGGTTAAGGCATAGCGGCCGTCAAGTAAATCGCGCATTGGTCATGTTCCACGCATTACCTTGGTACCCCAGATTTTCCTACGACTAATGGTCGTTGCGAGTCCCGTTGCAATCGGGGAAGAGCTATTTTCTGCCCAAGGAATTGCTTAGATATCCCCCTTAGAAAAAGGGGGATTTTCCCCGATAAATCGGGGACTATTGGGGCTCCCAGTAAAATCCCTCTAAATCTCCCGTTGCTAAAGGGAGAATAAGGAGAACTAAACACTCTCTGTTTGGCGGAAGAATATCTGAATTTCAGGCTTTTGTACGTGTCACCCGCCTGCGGGTGACCTTGTTGGGTCATCTATAGGCAGATGACACCTTCGGTAACACCAGGCCATCCTACGACTAGTGCTGGTCTTCTTAGATTTCTGGACATTAAACTGCTTCTATGTGAAAATATGACACCATCACGAGTTTCTACGTGTCACCCCCTAAGGACTCTCGTCATTGCAAGCTCCCCGATGCAATCGGGGTAATCGGGGCGTGGCAATCTAGGTGTTTTGTAGGGTCATCATGAAGAATAAACGTTCGCCAAAAGTAGTCACTGCTGAACAGGCCGTGGAAGTGGTCAAGTCAAATGACGAGGTCGTACTAGCCAACTTCTGCGCTGAACCGCGGCATCTGCCAATGGCCTTGATGGATAGGGCTGCAGAGCTTGTGGGCGTCAGGCTATTCCACATGGCACCCCACGGCCGATTTCAAGAGAGATACCTGGAGCCGGGAATTGAAGAACATATCAGGTGTGTTACGCCGTTCTGCGGCCGAAGCAAGAGTGTGGCTCGCGCCTTGAGGGAGGGCCGTGCCGACTTCTATCCGGTAACATTTGCTAATGTGCCCCGACTGCTGCGGGAAGGAGATATCAAGAGCGACATTTTCATGCTGACTGTTTCCCCTCCGGACAAACATGGCTATTGCAGTCTGGGAATATCCGTTGATTACGCCTGGGGAGCACTCGAACGTCCGCCCCGGGTGATTGTGGCCGAAATCAATCCCAACATGCCGAGAACGCGGGGCAGGACCACTATACATATTTCACAAATCGACTATGCTGTCGAAGTTGACACGCCGTTATTCGAACTCAAGCAGTCTCCGATTACCGAGGTGGAGAGAAGAATCGGCGAACACGTCGCCGGAATGGTTGCGGACGGCTCTACGCTTCAAGTGGGATACGGTGGCGTTAGCGAAATTGTGACCTATTTTCTCAAGGATAAAAAGGACCTGGGCATACACACTGAAATGGTCCCGGAAGGGGTCAGGGACCTGATTGAGAAAGGTATAGTAACCAACGCCAGAAAAAGTATCCACAGGGGCAAGGCTTTATGCACTTTTCACGGAGGCACCAGAAAACTATATGACTGGCTGGATAACAACCCGCTATTTGAAATGCAGCCGGTTGATTACACCAACGATCCGAGAGTAATTGCGTTGAACCGCAAACTGGTGGCGATAAACTCGGCTCTCCAGGTGGATTTGTACGGTAACATATATGCCGATGTGCTGGGTCTTCAGGACCAGTACACCGGCGCCGGAGGGCAGCTGGATTTCGCCATGGGCTGCGCTATAGCCGATGAGGCGAAATTCATCACGGCACTGCCAGCCACGACCGGCAACGGCACATTTTCCAGGATAGTTGCCCACCCGAGCCTGGAAACTGAGAACGTTCTGGCCTCGCAAATCCCCACTGTCACACGTTACTACGCCGATTATGTAGTGACCGAATACGGCGTGGCGCATCTTAAGGGCAAATCCAACCGTGAGCGGGCCAAGTCCTTGATAGAAATCGCCCACCCAGACTTCAGAGACACGCTTAGCCGGGAGGCAGTAAAGCTTGGTCTCCTCTGACTCAGCAGACAGCTCCTTCAGTATGGCCAGGTTATTCAGGCCTGCACAGCAGTAGAAAGAGGATGCGTACACTCCACAGGGTGGCCTGAATTGCAGTTAACGTTCCGATGTGGGGAGTGTAAAGAAGAAGGTCGAACCCTGGCCTTTGTACGACTTAACCCAGATTCTGCCACCGTGAGCTTCTACCAGGATGCGGCACACCTTTAACCCGAGTCCCGTGCCCTGAATGCTTCCCTTAACCGCCACGCCCAGGCGCTCGAAGCTCTGAAAGAGGCGCGCCTGATCATTGCGTGCTATGCCCGGCCCCTGGTCACTCACACCCACAACCACGCAATTTTTGCCTTTATGGGCGGAGATTTTCACTTCGCCACCATCGGGAGAGTACTTTATGGCATTATCCACCAGGTTGTAGATAATCCGCTCCACCCTGAAGGGGTCGGCCAGTGCAGCCGGCAACGTCAGGGGAACATCATTCACCAGATGGTGTATGGCGGACTTGCCCTGCAGTTTATCGATCACCATTCGAGTGACTTCTCCAACTTCTACCGGTTCGGTTTGCAGAGATAGTCTGCCTGACTGTTGCCGCGACAGCTCAAGCAAATTCTCCACAATGCTAGTTAGAATGCCGGCGTGCACGACCGCGTCGCCGAGCAACTCCCGAGCCTCCTCTTCAGACACTCTCTCATCGGCAGCGGTGGCAAGGGCACCCATTATGACCGTGAGCGGCGTCTTGAGCTCATGGGACACCATGCCAATGAACTCGTCCTTAAGTTCATCGACTTTCTTGCGCTCGGTAATGTCATGGAATACGGCCAGTTTCGAAGTGCTGCCGTCAACGTTTTTCAGGGGTGCGTCGGTTTCTTCATAGGTTAGTCCTGTCCTAGCCGAGTGTGTCTCTTTCCGGACGGTTGTGCCGCCAAAGACTTCCCTGTTGTTACACCATGGACACACGTCATCACGGCCATAGAAATACTGGTAGCACGTCCGCCCGTCGATGTTACCGTATTGAGATTGCAACGACGGATTTACGTACTCCAGACTGAAATTCCGGTTCATGATACAGACTCCATCTTCCATAGAGTTCAGGATGCTAATGAGCCTGTCGCGCTCAAGATGCATGGCTTTCTCAATCTGCCTGCGCTCGGTGATATCCTGGCCTTGAGCGATGGTGGCGATAGGCGTCTTACCATCCACGCCATATACGGTGGCGGAGTTCCAGAGCAAGGTACGCACCGAACCATCTTTATGCAAAATGGGTATTTCAAGAACCTCCCAGCGTTCGCCGGCCGAAGCGCGGCTGATATGTGCCATACACTCGGTCTTACTATCATCGGGAAAGAGGATATCCAGTTTTCTACCCATAACCTCAGCCGAGGTCCTGCCTGTCAGTCGTTCGAAAGCATGATTAAAGCGAGTAATGCGATACTGTGTATCCCAGAACAATGATGGGAGCATTGGCGTGGTTAAAAAGGTTGTCTAAATAGTCGCGCGTCTGGCGAATCTCCTCTTCCATGCGCTTGCGTTGGGTTGTGTCCCAAATGGTGTTCAGGAGCCCCCATCCGTCGTCGCCGGGCAAGCGCACGCGAAACAGCGACCAACTGAAATAACCGGTTTCAAGAGGGCCATCGGGAAATCGCTGTACCCCGAACGGTTCGTCTGTCACAAAATACGGCTCACCGGTAGCCAGTACTTTACGGCACGTATCCGCAAAATGAGGTTGCACCTCCGGCCAAACCTCCTGGATGGTCTTGCCGACTATCTCCTTCCCCCGGGAACAATGTTACCATAGCCAGGGTTCGCCAACAGAACGCGAAAATCACTGCCTCGAATTATACTGGCGCCACCCCGCAAGTTGTTCACCACTGCCTCCAATAGCCGGCGCTGGACCTGTATTTCTTCTTCTGCCTTTTGGCGTTCCTTCAGTTCTCTTTGTACATTCGAAAATAAGTGTGCATTCTGCAACGCCAACGATAACGACGACGCCAGACTAACGCCAAATTCCATATGAGCGTCACCAAGCGCGAATACTCGCGAGAAGTTGAAGAAAAGCACGCCGAATGCAATATCTTCAGCAAGCACGGGAACCACGAGAACGGATCGGATGCCCCACCTCTTCATGTGTTCCTGATTGACTCGTTCGTCGTTAAAGGCGTCTTGAATGACTACGGGTTTCCCGGTTCTTATGGCGAGAACGGCATGCGGCTCCTCGGCCTCGTCCATTTCCGTTCCGACCACACTCTCTGGAAATTCGTGTACATAGCGGACAATCCACCGCCCGCCCTCGCGAAGAGAAACGGCGGCAGTGTCGCAACCGATAGCCTTAGCTGATTCTGAGAGAGTCCGCTGCATTATTTCATCAAAATCCATCGTTGAGTGGATAATGCGGCTGACCGCGGACATTGCCTTCGAGAGGTTCTCCCCCTGCCTGCGTTTCTCCCTGTCACGCAACACACCAATGCCGAATGCCAGGTCTGTGGCCAGTTCCTCCATTAGTTCAACTTCACCCGGAGTGAAGGCATGAGTCTGGCTAGCATACAATGCAAACACCGCGAATACGCTGCCGGCAACGTCCGAGAGTGGTATGGCGATGCTGGAACGATAGCCTCGTGCCAAGGCGGCCTCACGCCACGGAGCTGCCGCGGGTTCGGTGGCAAAATCCTGAAAGAAGTGGGTTTCGCCGGTGCGCACCGCCAGCCCCGTGGGCCCTTGGCCGCGTTCCGTATCAGCCCAGGTAATGGCGACATCTGCCAGGTATCCGTCCTCAGCACCACCCCAGGCCACCGGCCGTATGGACTTGGCCTCATCGTGCTCCACCACGCCAACCCATGCCATATGGTAACCAGCTGATTCACACATAATATGACAGACATCTTTGAGAAGCGCCTCTTCGTGGGTTGCCCGTACCATCGACTGGTTGCACTCACTTATGGCCCGCAGTGCCCGGTTTACCCGGAAGAGTTCGGTTTCCACCTGCTTGCGCTCCGCGGCTTCTTCCTTCAAACCCGCATTTGCCTTTTCCAACTCGCTAGTTCGCTGCTTTACCAAGTCCTCAAGATGGTCACGGTACCTCGCAAGTTCCTCCTGGCTTTGCTTCCGAACCGCTATTTCCCTGGCTGCTTCTGCATTCTTTTTACGAAGATTCGATGCTAAATAGCTGAACAACAAGCCAACCAGAAGAAATATTATCAATATTGGCGCATTTTGAATCTTGGGTATGCTAAAGACGCTCGGCGAAATAAAGAAGAAATCGTATGCCACTACACTGAGAACGCAAACCAAGATAGATGGGCCGAACCCGAAGAAAATTGCCGTGGGCACGATAGCCAGTATATACAGAATTGGTACATCGGCCGGGATAATCTTAGGTTCCGCCAGCAATTTTAACCAGGTAGCTAAGGCCACTAATCCGATTGCCAGAAGATAACCCCGCAAATAGACAAATATCTGTTTGGTTCGCGTTCTGATCGTTCTCATAGCTTCTTTCCCATCGCCCAAAGTTTGGCATGGGCCAAAATTATTTTCAGCTACATATATTCAACGAGAAGTTGAAAATGGCTTAAGATTATTCGATTCCGCTCCAAAATAATTCTATAGTTTTTCCACGGATTCTGCCATTTTCCACCGTTCTAGATCTGTAAGAAAGCTGTGCACTCTATTTTTGGATCCCTCTTCCAGCACGGGGAGATTTTCCGGCCTACGCCTAAGTTGGCATTTCAATCTCATACAATTCCAGCTTCGCGCCCCATCAGATAGCTAATGATTGTCCAGCTCAACTATGGTGACGCCTATGCCACCTTCACCCCAATCACCAAAACGGAAGGACTTAACCAGGGGATGTCCTCTGAGCGCACTGTGGACTGCCCGGCGCAACGTTCCGGTCCCCTTCCCATGCACGATGCGAACAGAAGGCAAACCATCCATAAAGGCGGCGTTAAGGTAGCGGTCCAGCTTGGGCAATGCCTCATCCAGGGTGAGGCGACGTATGCGTAATTCCGAGTCAACTGTCATCAGACAGGCCGTTCGAATTTCAGGCGGAGAATCTGTTTCGTATTCTCGGTGACCTTAACCCGATCATCGATTCTCCAGCCGACAACCCATAAGATTTGTTCCGCAGAACAGACCAATGGCACGCTGTCTCGCCAGCCTTGCGGAATCTTAGAATCAACCATAAAATCCTGAAGTTTCTTTGTCTGCCCCATCCCTAGGGGTTGAAAACGGTCGCCGGGTTGGCGCCGCCGCACCATCAATTCCCGACCGATCTTCTCAAAATCAAAGCTGGCAACAAAGTTATTGTCATCGGCGGCCGGCTCTCTAAATATATCCGCCTTAATCCGCCAGCTGAGCGAGTCGGTCTCACCGGGAATATTAATCTTGAATGCCTCTCCAAGAGGCGGCAAAGGGCAAACAGGAGCTTGAGACGAAGCCAGGATCAGACGGCCGTACTCCGTGGACAAAGTCAGGCCATCTGGCAGGCACAACTTCTTACCCGCTGCCTTTGATAGGAAATCCACCATCGCCTCGATGTGATCAGCCTCGATATCTTTAAGGTCCCCCCGCAGCTGCTTGACTGCCCGTCTGAAAGTATGCCTCTGTATTGCCCGGGGCAAAGAAACCATCCGGCTCATATCCAGGTGGATCACGTCACCGTCTTCCCTGGCCAGCTCTGGCCACAGCAATGATGCTTGCTGCTCGATAAAAGAGATGTCGTCTCCGGCGATATCGGCCAGCCTGAGCAAGGCTTCGTCGATGCCATGGTTGTAGCTTCTGAGCAACGGCAGCAACTCCATACGGACTCGGTTTCTGAGAAACGAAAACGATAAATTGGAAGAATCGCTGCGCAGAGAAAGGTCGTGTTGCCGACAGTAGTCCAGCGTCTCCTGCCGGGTGACATCGAGCAACGGGCGAATTATTTCCAGCGTACCGCCGCTTTCCCCATATGGCAATATCGAACGAGGCTGCAAGCCGCACAGTCCGGTCGTACCCGCGCCACGCAAAAGATGCAGCAGAACGGTCTCAATATGGTCATCCCGGGTATGCCCTACCACGACTTTCGTGATACCTACTAGCTTAGCCACCTCGGCCAAAAAGCCGTAGCGCACTTCTCTGGCCGCTTCCTCCAGAGAACCACCATACTGGTCATGATGCGTTGCCACATTACGACGTTCGATGGTAGCCGGCACACCCAGCTTGCCAGCCAGTTCGGAGACATAATTAGCATCGTCATCGGATTCGGAACCTCGAAGCTGATGGTTGAGATGAGCGACATGCAATTCCGCATACAACCTTGGTCGATACTGAGTCAGAATGTGGAGCAGACATACCGAGTCGGCCCCGCCGGACACGGCCACCATCAGCTTATCGCCGGCTGAAAAAAGGCTATGCTCGGCAATAAAATTGCTGACTCTTTGCTCCGGAGTCTTGTCTTTTTTAGGCACGTCTAACTCTCTCTGAGATGGCAGGTGTCGCCTAGAGACACTAAGTATGGATGTTCGTCTCCTAATTCAATTATACTGATACTGCCTGTCTGCACTCTAATCCGCTCCAGGCGAGTCAGTGGCCATCCCAAAGCTTTGCAAATTGTGACCACAACTGCGAAGAAATGGCTCACCACCACTACTGTTTCGCCCGGCATGCTTCTTGATGATGTCCTGAATATTGGCCCACACCCTGTCGGCCAGATCAGCCACGCTTTCGCCTCCGGGCAACTTCTCCAGTCCTTGACCCTGTTGCCACTCGAGCAAATATTGGCTGAAGTTGGCGCCGAGTTGAGCTATCAATAGCCCTTCGAGCTCACCTACTTCCATCTCCCGCAAATCAGGCTCAACCTGCACGGTTAATTGATGCCGGCTGGCAATAGCCTGTGCTGTATCCAGAGCGCGCCTCAACGGGCTGGAATAGACGGCGTCGATTTTCACTTCCTTCAAGGCCAGGCCTACTCTCTCCGCCTGTTTTCTGCCTGAATCGCTTAACTCTACGTCGCTACTACCGCCTTGAATCCGCCGTTCTTGATTCCAGGCGGTTTCGCCGTGCCTCACCAATATCAGTCTGATGTCGCGCCTCCCTGAGAAACTTTTCGAGCGTACCGACGTGCCAGCCCCACCCGCTCGATATATGGAGGATGGTCATAAAACAGGAACTTCACCCAAGGGCTGGGGTTGGCCACACTCAGGTTCTGATCGGTAAGCTTGGCCATGGCCGTAGCAAAAGCTTGAGGATTAGCCGCCAGTTCCAAAGCCGCTTCATCAGCCGCCGCCTCAACATGGCGACTGTAGGCATTCATAAACGGTGTCGCCACCAGCCCAAAAACGCCTAATGACAGAAAGAGCCAAGGGAAAGCTGTTACATCGGCAATACTCCGAAAACCGAAGGGAACACGGGCAGCCCTTAAGACCAGGTCAGCGAGATAGAAAACTAACAAGTATATAGCACCTTGAAGAGCCACAAATTTGGCTACATCCCGATGTAGATGGTGGCCCAGCTCATGAGCCAAGACCACTTCTACTTCTTCCGGCGAATATTTTTGCAGCAGTGTGTCGCTGACGATGATGCTTCGGGTCTTGCCCAAACCGGCCAGCATAGCATTGGCCGTAGTGCCCTTGCTGCTCAGGTCCATGGTGAAAACGCCAACAACCTGAGTATGAGCCCGCCTTGCCAGGTCCGTCAACCTTCGCTTAAACTCCACATCACTCAAAGGCCGTAATTTGAAAAAGAGAGGCAACAACAGCGTGGGGGTCAGTCGCGTTAGAAGCAAAGTAAGCAGGAATAGCAATATGCCGGTACAAAGCCACCAAACTGCCGGCAAACGGTCAAGCAAAACATAGACGACAATAACCACAACCAGACCCAATAAAATGGTCAAGGCCGAAGCCTTAGCTCTATCCGCCAACCAGGCTCCAAGCTTTTGGCTGGACAGACCGTAACGTCGCGGTGCTACGAAACCCTGGTAATAGGTTAACCACGAGAGGATTATCCCCAACCCGACCACCAAGATTAGAAAATATAAAGTCGAGGCCCAGGGTTGCGGAAAAGCCAAGAGTTGACTCAGTTTGGCCGAGACCCCACCGAACACGAGCACAAGTAGTACTAATCCGGTTACCGCTAATTCCACAAAAGATAGCCGCCTCATGAGGCTGGCATACTTTTCAGCCAGCCTTTGCCGTTTGCTATTCAAATCAGGCTCGATAAACTGCATCATTGACCGAAAGAGATTCAGCTCAAAATAAGTTTGGTGCGACGTATAGACGCGGGATGCTGAGAGAAACCGAGAGCCTTACTCACCTGTTCGGGCCTGCCGGCGCCTTTTTCATCGCACCGCAACCTCATTCCCAAAACGCACAAGTTAGCACGGCAATCAATGAGCCATAGGTCATCTACCAGAGCACGCAGGTCGTAGTAACGGGCTCCCGTATCTCGTAAGTGGTGCCACGGTAATTCTTTGGCCGAAAGCAAAGAACTTAGAGCCCGTTCCACCTCTTGGCGTTCTTTCTCTGTCTCGACGTCAACCTCATATTCCACGTACCGGAGTTGGGACTGAAGCGATGGAACTGTCAGCGCCAGAGACCGAGCTTCGAGCAGGTCGATCCCACAGGGCAGCTGTTCCGTCACTCGGGCCATAAAAGCCTGCGGAGAAATCCATTCAGTCAAGTGAACATCCATTAACTCACATTGACTGATTACGCCTAATGGTAAGGGAGCTGCCAAAGCGATCTGAGGATGAGGAGTAAAACCTTCCGAATAAGCCAGCGGCAGATGAGCCCTACGAAATGCCCTTTCCCAAAGCCTCATTAAGTCCAGATGTGAAAGGAACTTCAGCTCTTCACCGCGGCTAAACTTGAGGCGCAGGCGCTGCATCCTTTTCCTTGATCACCAGGATCTTCTCTATCTTCCGCCCACGCATTTCAAGTATGGTCAGCTTCAAGTCTTTATATTTTAGGTGCTCACCCTGCTTGGGGATGCGTCCTAGATGGCTGAGAATGAAACCAGCTACAGTCTCGTAATCACCGGTAGGCAGACCTATGTTCAATTCCTCGTTAACTTCCTCCACCCTCAGGCCAGCATCAACCTCAAAAGTGTGGGCATCAATAGCTACAAACTCCTCTTCCCTGCCGCCAAGCTCGTCACCGATAACACCCATTATCTCGGCGGTCAGATGCTCCAGAGTGGCGATACCGGCGACACCACCATATTCATCAACAACCGCCACCATATGATAATTGTTATCTTTCATCTCGATCAGCAATTCCCCCAGGCGTTTGGTCTCAGGTATGAAGTGGATCGGCCGCACCAGCTCATCTATGGGGCTATCCGGCTTGAAGGAATCCTTAGCCTGGGCCATAACTATATCCTTGACCGACAAAACGCCGATCACGTTATCGGTAGTCCCTTTGTAAACCGGAAAGCGAGTAAACGGATATTGACGATAGACATCCAGAAATGCTGCCAGACTCGTCCCCTGTTTCACCCAGGTAACTTCCGTTCTCGGCTGCATTACCTCTTTAACAGGGCGGTCGGCGAATTCAAATGCATTATGCAACATCTCGGCCTCTTCTTCCTCCCAGACACCTTCCGCCTCACCCACGGTTATAGCGGTACGTACTTCTTCCTCGCTGACCGTTGGCCGCGGCTCGGTATTTTCACCACCCCGCCTGGTTACTCTTACGCCGATACGATTCAGTACGTAGACAAACGGATACAGGACAGTCCCGATAAGTCGTATGGGCCTGGCGTAGGCCAAAGCTATTCTCTCCCCGTAGCGAGCGGCCAGACTCTTAGGAATAAGTTCGACAAGAATTAGGGTTAAGATTGTGATGACAATTGTGGCTACTGCTGCCCCCAGGTTCTGCCCCCATAACGACACCGCCATCACCGTCCCCAGGGCGGCCATGGCCGTCTGAAAGAAATTAATGCACAAAAGAACCGTGGCCAAAAACTTTTCCGGCTGCTCCAAAATCTTAGCCACGGCCTTAGCCCGAGGGTGATTGGTGTGTACCAAATGCTGGAGCCGCAGCTTCTGCGTACCGATAAATGCCGTCTCGGCGCTGCAGAAGAAAGCTGCTATGACAAGGCAGATAAAAAACAGTACTAAATATAAAGCGTCAACGCTTCCCATATGCAACCCAACGCTCGGTTGGGCAAGTCAATATCATCATAGCATCGGCCCGTAGCAGTGTCAAAGAGTGGTAGTGGTCTAGACCACTACCCAAAGAGTTCACGATTACAGTAGAAGGAGAGTATGAGAACTGGCCAGTGCTATCTGCCACGTTTCTCGTAATCGGGGCACCAAATGGCGTTGGGCCGCTCGGCATGATGGCAAGCGCTTCGCCAGTCCCACTTACAACTATCGCAGAGCAAGATATTCATGCCCAGCATCTTCTTGATGCGAATCTTGGCGTTATCTAACCCGCTTGGCCCCAATTTCTTACCTTTAGGCATTTCGACTACCTCATGCACACCAAACGAAAGTCTACTCAATCCAACAAGCACGAGTCAACAAAGCTGCTCGTGCGAGACTTCCAAAGCTACGTAAAAATCGCGGACGGATGTTCCTGAAAAGGATGCAGACGCGCCACAAGCGAGAACAGAAACGGATAGTTTGCTTTCAAGTGCTCCGCGTAAAACAACCACTCCACTATCAGATGACGGTGCGCCCGCTGAATATCACCGGCGATGTGCTTCATGTCAGCCTCGGGAAGGTTAGTCAACGACTTTCGCGCCTCCAGCTCCTCAGTCAGGTGGAAAGTCGCCCAGAGCAAGTCCGTGAAACGTTCATGTTCCAGAAGGTTAGGATTCTCCAACAGCGCCAGCAAAAATTGCCGCTTCTGAACAAGGAGCCTTTTTAATCCGTGAAGGTCTACGCTGCTACAATCAGGTTCACCACCTATGGTTCTGGCAAAAGACATCGCTTTCTTGAAATCAGCATGAGCCCAGCTTTCTTTGACATCAAAGTGCCGGATGATTTCGCTATTTCTTCCAAAGCAGCCGAGAAACTTCTGCAGCAGTTCAGTGCCTACCTCGCTGAAGAAAGCTCCTACAACCATGTTGAGCTTTTGCATCATGGCTTGTTTCTCACGATGAGCCAATACCCGTTCGATTACTATCACCACCAGGAACACCTCAAGGGGCAGAAAAGCCAGATCGCTAAGCATGTAGACAAAGATGTGATTGATATCATGAAAGACCAAGTAATGAACAAAGTATAGCAAGCCCGAAAGCACCACCAGGACAAAGGCAAGAATAATAAGATACGAGTGTCGTTTCATCGTTCTCCTCCCATTAGCAGCCTTACCATACCCCTTTATCATTGATAATATCATATCCAGGCATCGAAAACAAGAGCCACTCATGGCCCACGCAATTTGACACTGATCTCAATAAAGTTTACAATGATAAATGCAAATGATTTGCATTAGCGTCATGAAGTTTTGGAGGCTCAAGAAGCTGACGAATAAACAAAGGGGAGGCGCTGATATATGGTCAAGATAATCAAGCAGAAGTCCGGAGTTCGACGGATACTCAACAGTGCCAGTCAGAGGGTAACTGCTCAGCGCAAGCTTCTGCTTGAGCTTCTCGATAAAAGTGGCCGACACATGGATGCCGATGAACTTTACCGCCGGGCAAAAAGGAAAAGCTCCCGGATAAGTCTGTCCACAGTCTACCGAAACTTGCAGCTTTTTAAGAAACTGGGATTGATAGAGGAGCAACACTTCGATGAAGAACACCATCACTATGAGGTGAAATCTCGGACCGGGCACCAGCATCTTTTATGTGTCAATTGCGGCAAAGTGGTGGAATTCGCCTGCCCCATGAGCCAGAAGCTCAGAAGAGACGTCGGCAAGAAATATGATTTCGATATCGCTGGAATCGAAGTCCGCATGACAGGCCTATGCTCGGATTGCCGCACCCAAAAACAGAAAACAAATCTAGATAGGAGTTGAAATTACTTCATGTCTCAAAAGATACTCAACCTAAGTCAAATGGAAGTTGGACAGACCGGCACCATAGTCCAGGTACTTGGCGGCAGAGGTTTAAACCATCGCCTTGAATCACTTGGCGTCAGAACAGGGAAAAAGGTGACCAAGATAAGCTCTACGCTTTTTCGAGGTCCAATCACTCTCAGAGTGGACCACACCCAGGTGGCTTTGGGCTTTGGCATGGCCAATAAAATTCTTGTTGAAGTCGACTCATCCGCTTAGATCCCTTCACAGACAGCTATGAAGATCCTACTCATGGGCAACCCCAACGTGGGCAAGAGTGTGCTCTTTTCCCGCCTCACCGGTACCCGTACCATCGCTTCAAATTATCCCGGCACCACCGTGGGATTTACTAAAGGCTATTTGACGCTTGGCCGAGAGCAGGCCGAGATCATCGATGTGCCCGGTACCTACACTCTCGAACCCACCAGCAAAGCCGAAGAGGTAGCAGTCAAAATGCTCGACGAAGGGGATCTGATAATCGATGTGGTCGACGCCACCAATTTGGAGAGAAATCTCAACCTGACCTTACAGCTGCTGGAAAGACACACGCCCGTAATAGTGGCTCTGAATATGTGGGACGACACTCATCACCGGGGAATCAATATAGACGTTTCCAAGCTGGAGGAGTCTCTCGGCGTGCCCGTTGTGCCCACCGTCGGGGTAACCGGTCAAGGAATAAGCGAATTAATCAGCCGTTTGCCGCAAGCGGCGACATCTCAGGCTGTCTACCGCAGCAGCGACGAAAGGTGGGCGAAAATCGGCGACATTGTCCGCCAGGTGCAAACATTGAGCCATCGCCATCACACCTGGCGTGAGGTCCTGGAAGATATCAGCAACCATCCGGCGGGTGGGGCTATTATCGCCATCCTGGTCCTCGTGGCTACTTTCTTCGTCATCCGCTTTGTAGGCGAGGGCATCATCAACTATGTGGCTGACCCTTTTTTCCACTGGCTATGGACTCCGTTGCTGATGAAGCTGAGCCTGGCTTTAGGGTCAGGGGGTTTCTGGCACAACATCGTAGTTGGTAAGCTTTTCGATGGACAAATCGATTATTTTCGCTCGCTTGGGTTGCTCAGCACGGGGCTTTATATCGAGTTCGGAGTGGTAATACCATACATCTCTGCTTTTTATTTCGTCTTAGGAATACTGGAAGATGTCGGTTACCTGCCTCGCCTGGCGGTATTAATGGATACGTTAATGCACCGGTTGGGGCTACACGGCTACGCCATAATCCCAACTATCCTGGGCTTCGGCTGCAATGTGCCTGCGGTCATGGCAACCCGAATCTTGGAGAATCGCAGGGAGCGTTTTATCGCCGCCACTTTAATTTCAATTGCTATCCCCTGTGCCTCATTACAGGCCATGATCGTAGGGCTGGTGGGGCAACAGGGTATCCAGTATGTAGCCATTGTATACGGCAGCTTATTCCTGTCCTGGATTATCATAGGCCTTATCCTTAATCGCATCGTAAAAGGGTTCAGCCCGGAGCTCATAATGGAGATTCCGCCTTATCGGTTTCCGCCCTGGCGAGTTATCGGCAGCAAACTCGGGATGAGAATCTCCAGCTTTATCAAAGAAGCTCTACCGATTGTGCTTGGGGCTGTCCTCGTAGTGAATATTCTGTACACAGTGGGCGTTTTCGACTTCATTGCCAACATGGCTGCACCGATCCTTACCGGGCTACTGGGATTGCCCAAGCAAACAGTTGCTGCCTTAGCTATCGGCTTTCTGCGCAAGGACGTAGCCGTCGGCATGCTAGCCCCACTGGGACTAACGGCTAAGCAATTGGTCGTAAGCACTACCGTTCTGGCGATGTCCTTCCCCTGCGTGGCCACCTTCGTGGTATTAGCACGGGAATTAGGCGCCAAAGATATGCTTAAGGCTACGGGCATAATGATTATGGCGGCGCTTATCGTTGGAGGTCTGCAAAATCTGATCCTCTAATGCAGGCCAAACGAACCGCCGCTCAACGAGCGGCTTGACACAGAGCTTATAATTATGAGCTATAATACTGGACACGCAGACCACGAAAAGGGGAGGTTATCACCACCGATCAACTAAAGACTCGCAGACATTTCGATGCTGCCAGACGGCAGCAGACCAAAGGCTTTGTCTACGAATTTCCGATCAAAGGCGAAGTAATCAAGCGAAGACTGGTCAGGCCGACATCGAAGCTATCTTTCAAAATAGTCAGGCCGTTTGTCGAAGGAGCGCTTAGATGCGTAACACGACTTGAGTTCAAAGACAAGGAAAACCTGCCCAAAACCGGGGCGATTATCGCTGTTTTCAATCACCTGAATTTAATAGACCCGCCTCTGCATATAATCAGCATCCTGCCTCGAGACAGCCTCATCATGGCCAAGGAGGAACTATTCTACTGGTGGCCTATACCTATCTTCCGCTTTTTGATGGATGTCGCGGAAGCTTATCCTGTGCGCCGCCGTGGAACCCCGGAAGAAAGGCAGATGGCAACCAAATACGCTGAAGACGTGCTGGCGAAAGGCCTTCTGTTTGGTATATACCCGGAGGGTACACGGAGCGAAGCCGGCTGTCTCAAAGAGGCATACCATGGTTGTGCACTTATCGCCTTGAAAACCGGCGCTCCACTAATACCTGTATCCATAACCGGCACCGAGAAGCTAAAGGGAAAGGGCTGGCTAACCAGGCCGAAGGTGACTATCACTTTCGGCAAGCCTTTCTCTTTGCCACCAATCTCAGGTAAACCAACTGAAGAGCAACTGAAGGGACTGACTGAACACATAATGGGTAAAGTTGCTGCTATTTTGCCCCCCGAATATCGGGGCATATACAAACCCTGCTAGGTTGCCCTCTGGAACCGAATCACATGGCCAAGGTAGAAATCAAAAAAGCTCGCGAGTTCGGCTTGTGCTTCGGCGTGAGACGTGCGATTAAATTAATCGAGAGGGCGGCCAGGGAACACCGAGAAATAGCCACGCTGGGACCGATAGTTCATAACCGGCTGGTGGTCGCCAAGCTGGCGGACCTGGGAGTCAAGGTAATAAATGAACCAGGCCAGATTCAAGGCAAAGTTGTCGCTATATCGTCGCACGGTGCCCCGCCGCAGTTGCTATCACAGATTCAAGCGCTGAATCTTCAAGTAATTGACACTACCTGCCCCATAGTCGGCAGTGCTCAGAAAGCGGCCAGGAAGCTAGCTCAAGCTGGCTTGCACGTCGTTATCTTCGGCGAAGCCACTCATCCTGAAGTTAAAGGCTTATTGGGCTGGGCAGGCAACAATGCCGTTGCCAGTCTGAAGGGAAAAGAGCTAGCCGGGACTCAGCTTCCCCGGCGGCTGGGAATCCTGTCGCAGACCACACAAAGCCAGGCCAGATTTGTTGAATTCATCAATGATGTGATCAGTGCCATCTCCCCCGAGATTCAGGAATTACGCATAATCAATACACTGTGCCAGGAAACCAGGAAGCGGCAACAAGCTGCCATAGAACTGGCAGAAGAAAGTGACCTGATGATAGTAGTCGGCGGGCACAATAGCGCCAATACCAAGCGACTTGCCGAGGTGTGTTCATCGGTAGTGGAGACTCATCTGATAGAAACCGCAGCTGAAATACAAAAAGACTGGCTCTCCGGAAAACATAACATTGGCGTAACTGCGGGTGCGTCCACCCCTGACGAAGCCGTCAAGGAAGCAATCCATATACTGGAACAATTGGCCAATAGCGGCCAAAGCGTCTAACCCAGCCTGCCATCCAGTTTCCGGCCACCAAGCAGATGGAAGTGGACATGGGGCACAACCTGGCCGCCGTCCGGGCCACAACTCACTGACAGACGGTAGCCCCTGGCGGAAATACCCTCTTTCTCAGCCAGATCATTGGCTAACAAAACAAGATGGCCAATCAACCGACGGTGCTTCTCGGCAAACTGCAACAATGAAGCAATGTGAGCCTTAGGTATCATGAGAATGTGCGTGGGAGCCTGCGGGTTTGCATCACGGAAGGCTATGATCTCTTTGTCTTGATATACGATATCGGCAGGTATCTCCCCGGCAACTATTCGGCAAAAAACACAGCCCATCGGCATGAGGCGGTCGCTAAGATACGCGTATTGATAAGCAGGTAACGGTCCTCTTTATGCCAGGTATCGGATGAATTTTCTCGGTAACCAGACTACCAACAGCGTTGAAGTCGTCATGCTCGATCACAGCAATAACATCATAAGGGCCGGTTACCAGGTCAACCGATTTTACCTCTTTGATCTTTTGACCCTGAATGACATCAACCACGTCCTTGGTCCTGCCTACATCCGTCTCGATGAGCACAAAAGCTTTGGCCCGCATAGTCTCACCCCCTCTGGCTAGAATTGTAAACCATGCGTCAGAGTAACGCAACTTACGGATGGCTACCTGCTCCACAATCCGGATTACCCGCAGGTGACATCTGCGGTAAAATAGATTGAAGATCAAAAAAACAAAAACCAAAGAGCAAGGATAGAAAAGGAGTGCAGAGATGAATTTACAACGACCGAACGCAGACGAAGCCACCAGAAGCGCCAATCGCTCCAGAAGCGTGTCTCCCAGCAGTGGTGTATGTTCGCGCTGCCTTGATGGTTGCACAGGTAACTGTGAAGCGTTCAGAACCACATTCCGCGGCCGGGAAATGATATACGCCGGGCCGTTTGGTGAAATGACCGCTGGCGCCGACAAGGATTATCCCGTTGACTACTCCCACCTGAACATCCAAGGCTATGCTTTGGGCGCCAGAGGCATGCCTAAAGGCGTTGTTGGCAACTCCGATACCGCGCTTTTTCCGTCAGTGAATACCGAGACCGACTATGGCTGGGACATCAAGGTCAAGATGAAAGTCCCCATGTTCACCGGCGCCTTAGGCTCCACAGAGATAGCCCGGAAAAACTGGGAGCATTTCGCCGTTGGCGCCGCCCTCAGCGGGGTCACCCTAGTCTGTGGAGAAAACGTGTGCGGGATCGACCCCAAACTTGAGCGTGATTCTAAGGGCAAGGTGACTTCGGCACCCGATATGGACCGCCGCATCGAGGTGTACAGGCGCTATCACCAGGGATACGGTGAAATGCTGGTACAGATGAACGTGGAAGACACCAGGTTGGGAGTCGCTGAATACATCATCAAGAAGCATGGTATAGAGACCATTGAATTAAAGTGGGGACAAGGCTCCAAGTGTATCGGCGGAGAGATCAAAGTAAACACCCTGGAGCAAGCCCTGGAGCTGCAGAAGCGCGGGTACGTCGTCACACCCGACCCTTCGAATCCCGTCAATCAGGCTGCCTTTAAGGATGACGCTCTCAAGGAATTCGAAAGGCACAGCCGCCTCGAATTTATCGATGAGGAAGGGTTCTATGCTGAAGTCAAACGCCTAAGAGATCTTGGGTTCAAACGAATCACCCTTAAGACCGGCGCCTACAGCCTGCGCGAGCTGGCGATGGCCATAAAATGGGGCTCCAAAGCCAAGATCGACCTGCTCACCATAGACGGCGCTGGGGGCGGAACCGGCATGAGCCCGTGGCGGATGATGCAAGAATGGGGTATTCCGAGCCTTTACCTGCATGCCGCAGCGTACAACTTCGCCAAGATGCTGGCTGATAAAGGCCAACGGCCACCTGACCTGGCGTTTGCCGGAGGCTTCAGCAGCGAAGACGGTGTGTTCAAGGCACTCGCCCTTGGTGCACCCTTCGTCAGGGCAGTATGCATAGGCAGGGCATTAATGATACCGGGCATGGTTGGTAAAAATATCGCCGAGTGGATCAAGGATGGCAAGCTGCCGAACACAATCAGTCAGTTCGGTTCAACTCCGGAGCAAATATTTATCTGTTACGAAGACGTAAAGAACATCGTCGGAGCCAAAGAAATGAAGAACATCCCATTGGGCGCGGTGGGCATCTACAGTTACGCAGACAAGATCAAGGTAGGCTTGCAGCAGTTGATGGCTGGCGCCAGATGCTTCAGCGTGCCGTCGATTGGGCGGACTGAATTGATGTCGTTAACCGAGGAATGCGCCAAAGTCACCGGCATACCCTACCTCATGGACGCTTACAAAGAAGAGGCCATGAAAATCCTCACCAGCTAAAACGGCATTTTCTATTGCAGCGAAACAACCCCGATATCCCCGCTGATATCGGGGGTTCTTTATTGGCTGCGTTCTGAGGTTTACCTCATCGGTTCAACAATCGGACCATATAACTCAGGTCGCCGGTCACCTATAAAGTCCATCTCAAATTCACCAGCCTTGAAAATCACATGCTTCTGCCTTGACTCTGCCAGTTCTACTTCGGCATAGATAGTCTGTTCATCACCACGGTTGGCTTGAGCAAGTGTCTCACCCCAGGCATCAACAATTTTGCTGCCACCTATGAACCTGGTCCACGCTCTGCTCCAACCCGATTTGTGGCTACAAAGTGCACCTTGTTCTCATAGGCCCTGGTGTTGATGACGAATTTGGAAACTCTTTCTCTACCCTCCGGCCAATTGGTGGGAAGAGCCAGGATGTCGGCTCCGAGAAGCGTCATAACCCGGGCGCTCTCCGGAAAGGTGGCATCATAGCAGATGTGAATACCAATCTTGCCTATTGGCGTTTCGTGCACTTCAAAAGGTTTGTCGCCAGGGTCAAGAAAGCGATCGACACCCAAAAACGGAAGATGGTTCTTTCTGTACTTGCCGACTAACCCTTCCGGCCCTATCAAAACCGCGGCATTGAAGCACTTGTCCGCATCGATTTCGAGCAGACCGACAACAATATGGACTCCGAGTTCCTGGCAACAGGCTGCCAGTTCTTCTGCGCTCGGGCCTGGGATAGTCTCCATGAATGGCACAGTCTCTTCCCGGCTGTAAAACACGTAGCCGGTCAAGGCGCATTCTGGAAACACTATAAGGTCCGCGCTGTTGCTGGCAGCCGCTCTTGCCTCAATCAATATTCTGTCCAGATTCTCTCTAGTTTGCGCTATTTTGGGATTCATTTGAACCGCTGCGATCTTCACCTTATCACGCATCGTGTCCTCTTTCTTCTTAGCTCAGAACCAACTTTCGTGCCAGCCGTTTCAGTCGCGGTTCAAGGCTCTTATCCTTAGCTACTTCACCGGGTGTCTTGGCCAGAGCCGTAACACTGCCCAGCCAGCGCATTTTACAGAGCGAGGCATAAGTCCTAAGATTTTGAATTGCCTGGCCAATGCCCTCCTCAGCCACGGCAAGGCCGGCCATACCTTTACCCTCAAGACTCGGCCAGATAGGGCAGGTCCGATCCAGGAAATTCTTAAGCAATCCGGAAAGCATCTCGAAGTAAGCCGGCGTAGCCAGTACGATGGTATCCGCCGCCAGCAACTTCGGGTAGACCTCCGCCATATCGTCCTTAATTTTGCAGATGCCTTTCCGTTCTTTGCCTCCCTCCTCGCAGGCCAGGCAGCCACGGCACATGCGGACATCCATTTTTCTCAGCAGCAACAGTTCAACCTCGGCTCCGTTCTGCGCTGCCGTTTCCAGCAGCTTGCGCAACATCCATTCGGTGTTACCCTTTCGCGGGGAGCCGGAGATTCCTATTATTTTCATCCTGATAAACTTTCTACGCAGTAAGTTCAGCGCTAAAGAAACAATGACTCAATCAGGGCGTATTATAGCAGAGGTAGTTCGGTCTGTGAGTCAGGTAATGATTACGGGTAAGAGATACGTCCAAGGGTGCCCACTCCATCCAGGATGTGGTACAATTACCGCCGCCAGTTTAGCCAGATGTCCCACATTACACTGAAATCGATAGGACACGGCCTGTCGAGGTAACTTTTGCATGGAGGGTTAGATGGACCTTTATGAAGCCATTGAGAAAAGAAGGACGGTGCGTGCATTCGTCAAGGACGTCTCGGAGGAGAAATTACGTAAAATAATTTTAGCGGGGACAAAGGCGCTTTCAGCCGGAAACAGTCAGCCCTGGGAGTTTATACGTATCGACGATTCTAAACTAATTGACCAACTTGCCGAACGTAAGTATCAGCAGAACCTGGAAAGATTCTCTCCGGAAGAGTGCTTGAAGCAGAAGAAAGCCTACCAGAATTGCAGCATTATTGCCGTTTGTCACAAGGAAGGGCAGGCAGCGAGTGCCTGGATGTGTGTTCAGAATATGGCCCTGGCAGCAACTGCAGAGGGCCTGGGAATCCTGCCTTCGACTTTTTGGGGAGAACATCAAATAGCGGTAGAGAAGCTGCTCGGCCTACCAGAAGGCTATAAGCTAGCCACGGTAATGCTAATTGGTGTGCAGGAAGGCTACCCGAACACCAACTACCCAAAGCCACCGCGGCGACCAGAATTTAGCTGGCTCCATCAAAATAAATTCGGCGTCGCCCATGACAAGTGAACGCTTAGACGGCATTTCGGTTTCATTCAGACAGGCTCCGACAACATCTGAGCCTGTCTTTTCGCTACCCCTAACCGTTGAGTACCATTAACTTCCGAGTTAAACAGAAGAGCGATTTATTCAGCCGTCGCCCACAAAATGCCTAGCTGTAACCCTTGAGGAATCCGTTATCCTATCTCATTAAGGTCAGGGCACCAATGTTGTTTGTCCAGTCATTCCTATTGCTCGCAGTTTCATATCAGGAGACGGTCTTAAATATAATTTCCTACTCTCAGCCACGAACCACCGGAATACGTAACTTCAATTTGCTTGTGATTGTCCCCTTGTAGCTGTATGTACTTCTCAAGCTCACTGCGGTTTCTTTGATCCAGCTCATCAAGGATATCCAAGTTGATTACCAGGTATGCGATTCTACGTTTGACTCCTTCACAAGCATAGGTAACGAGTTGGTCTTCTGCTAAGTTGATTTTTTCTGCTATTTTGACTTTCAGAGGGTCAGTCAAACCCTGACGAGCTTCTTTTGCTTCCATTCGGCGGACACCATTTGCGCCAATCTTCGAATTCCTACAGATCCAATTGATTTCGTCATCGGATCTATTTATAGTTTTTACCTCTAGCAGAACCATAGTGTCCTTACTATGTGCGCAAAGGTCCGGGGATTTAATCCCCTTTTTCTCCTTTTCAGGAACGAAATGAATCTCGTCGCATCCTTCGGATTTCAAGTAGAGATAACCCTTTACTTCGTTAAAGCAATCAAATAGTTGGCTATACCCGCGACGGTCGTCCTTAATGGTAATATACTTACGCACTTTCAATCTAAACTCCTGCCATGCAGTGTCTTCAACCTGTTGTAGTCCTTTTTCAAGCTGCTCATAATGTGGCCGGCGTCCTGGCATTTCTAATGCTTCATCAAGCTTAGCAAAATAATTTGCCTCACAAGCCTTGTCACTTTCTAAATACAATTCATAAAGCCTTGGGAAGCCTTCAGCCCATGTAGGTTTCATTACCCGTAACCCCCCAAATGTTCAAGGTGGGCATCTCGATTATAAATTAAACTAAGGGTTGAATGCCAGATGAAGTCAAAATCATCAGGCAACTTCTAGTGATTCGGTTTTGAGCGGGCTGGCTGCTTAATTCAACGCAAAGCTCAGGAATTGCCCAAGGCCAGGGCCCGGGCGTAGCCTTGCACGATCTTACGGAAATGAAAGCCGTATATTGACAGGGATATCGACATGGGAAGGGATTTCGGGTGTTTCACTAACGTCCAACCGAGAAGCTTCCAGTAGTATTTTCTGCCCTTTTCCTTCATTCCCAGGTACCACACAGACCTAACTATTGCCTTAACATGTTCAAACCGTGGTCTAAGCCCCTTGGTTTGCATGGGTTTGTACTGCTTAATGAACGTTTTTACGCGTTCATAATACTGCTCGGGCGAGTAGATGTTGTTGATAATCTTGTAATAGCCATCGACGAGAACCTTACGGCCCATTTTGGGAACGAAGTTCATGGAGCAATCGGTATTGTCGCCGGAGAATTTTGACAGCAACCGGTCTTCCTTCTTGAGGCGCTGGTGCAGCTTTGTACCGGGAGGCGCGTTCAATAGGCCTACCATGGCCGTGACGATTCCGCTTCTCTGAATAAAGTTTATCAAGCTCTCGAAGATCGAGAGGGGGTCGTGGTCAAAACCGACAATAAACCCTCCGTGCACTTGTAAACCGTGGCCCTGAAGCTTCCTAACGGAAGCCAGCAAATCCCGATTTCTATTCTGGGACTTGCCGCATTCGGATAGACTTTCGTCGTTGGTAGTTTCAATGCCCACAAACACCGTGCTAAAGTTGGCCTCAACCATCAACTGCATCAGCTCTTCATCGTCGGAAAGATTCATCGATGCCTCAGTAAACAGCGAAAAAGGATATCCGTTTTGTTTCATCCACCGGCTTAACGCAGGCAGGATTTCCGTCTTTAGTTTCTTTTTGTTACCTATGAAATTGTCGTCAACGATAAAAACGCTGCCGTGCCACCCCTGGTTATGGAGCGCGTCCAGCTCAGCCAGCAATTGCTCTTTGGTCTTTGTCCGCGGCATGTGCCCGTTTAGCAGGACGATGTCGCAGAATTCGCAATCAAAAGGACAGCCCCGTGAATATTGAACGCTCATCGAAGAGTACTTGCCAATGTTAATAAGTTCCCAGGCCGGAATAGGAGTTGCGGCTATGTCCGGATATCTATCGGCAGTGTAAATACGCTTGGCACAGCCGTGGCTCAAATCCTGTAAAAAAGGTGGCAGCGTAAGCTCAGCCTCATTGAGCACAAAATGGTCTACGTCATCGAATTCTTCATGCCCGGTGGTGAAAAGAGGCCCGCCGGCAACAATCCTGGCACCCAGCTTCTTGCATCGCCTGATAACCTCTTTCGTCGAGTCTCTCTGTACGTCCATAGCGCTGATAAAGACATAATCAGCCCATTCAATGTCCTTTTCGTTCAACTCCGACATGTTCATGTCCACGACCTTCTTTTCCCAATCTTCCGGTAACATCGAGGCCACGGTCAATAAACCTAAAGGTGGGAAGGCCGCTTTTTTAGAGATGAACTTTAAAGCATGCTTAAAACTCCAGAACGTGTCCGGATATTGCGGATAAACCATAAGTATTCTCAAATTATGCCTCACTAGGTTCTAACTTTCTAACAAATATGACCCTTAAGGGTATAGTTTTGGTTGAGGAAAGTCAATTAGCACGCTGGATAACGAACCAAAAAGCTTATCAAGTACAGGGTTTCGTGATAAAATTAGGCCAAAACTTTTGGAGGGACGAATATGCCTATAAAGAAAGTATGTGTTGTCGGCTCGGGGACGATGGGCAACGGGATAACTCAGGTAGTAGCACAGGGAGGCTTCGAAACTACTATGGTCGACGTGAAGCAAGAATTCGTCGACCGAGGAATGAATGCCATAAAGACGAGCCTGGGCAAATTTGTGGAAAGAGGTAGACTCAGCCAGGCCGACATGGATAAGGCAATCGGAAACATACGCACTTCAATAGACCTGAAGCAAGCCGCCAAGGATGCGGACTACGTTATAGAGGCGGTCTTCGAAAAGCCCGAGATCAAGCTGCCAATTTTCCGGGAACTGGACGAGGTATGCCCCAAGAATACCATACTGGCTTCTAATACCTCCGGCATACCCATAGGTCTGCTGTCTTCTGCAACCAAACGTCCTGACAAGGTCATCGGTATGCACTTCTTCAGCCCCGTGCCAATGATGAAAGGACTGGAAGTGGTCAAGTCTCTGCTTACCTCCGAAGAAACGCTTAAGGCGAGCCTCGATTTCGGCAAGGCCATCGGCAAAGAGACAGTGGTGGTAAAGGACTCACCCGGTTTCATAAGCAATAGAATACTACCGTTGGCCATGAACGAGGGAGCCAAGCTATTTGAAGAGGGACTAGCCTCGATGGAAGACATTGACAAAATTTGCAGATTGTCCTTCAACTGGCCCATGGGGCCGTTCGAGCTATGCGACCTCGTCGGCGTGGACGTGGCCGTAGACCTGCTCGAGGGTATATACCAGCAGACAGGCTGGGAAAGATACAAGCCAGCGCCGGTGCTGAAGAGGATGTTGGAGATAGGATATCTGGGCAGGAAGACCGGCAAAGGCTTCTACACGCTATTCGGCCAGAAATAAGCTCGCCAGTCCCCGAGGGTCTAGCCACAGCGGATAGCGCGGAACACTGCTGGACTCTCGGGTTGAGTAATGGCTATGAGAGAATGCAAAGTCGAACAGAATAAAGCGGGCTGCAACTGCACCTACGAGCCGTGTTCCAGAAAAGGTATCTGCTGCGAATGTATCATATACCACCGGCGCTCGGATGAACTGCCGGCCTGCTTCTTCCCGCCTGACGTAGAGAAAACGTACGACCGCTCCATAGAGAAGTTTGTTGAGATACTCCAGAAAAGAGGCCGCAGGTAACTGAGTCAAACTCAAAGTGTGGATAAGCCTTTGTAGGGTCGTGCGGCCTATTTACTAGTTGAGATCCATTACCGGTTCTAAGGTGGATGGCAGCGTCCTCTGGGCAGTGACGCTAGTGCCTATCGCTGGCTTTATCCGCAGACTAAAGTTGTCATTAGTCTTTAGCGGGGCAGACAGGCTAAGACCTGTACCAAGGTCATTCAGATTTACAGTTATCTCAAACTGCTCTCCGGCTTCCAAAAGGTTGGGGTTCTTCACATAGCCGATGGGTGCCGCTGACCACTTTATGTTGTTAAGATGGTCCGTGGCAGTGGTGAGACTTATTAAAACCTTGTTCTTCGCATTAGCAGTGCCATCGCAGGGCGTCATGTCAATCGGATTATCCCAATTCGCATTCGTGACTGTTATCTTAATCGTGGATAGCCTATTGTTGTCTGAGGTAGCTATCACCGAGTCCGAGATATCCATGTTGGCCATGACCCGCCGGTAGCCAGCACCTATGGTATCCTTGACGTTATTAGCAGAGAAGACAGCAGCATTCACAATTACATAGCCGAGAATCGCTGCCGCTGTAATGAAAGCGACAGCCATAGTGGCGGTTTCCAGACCGGTAAAGCCTCGTTCGTTTCTGTGTATTTTGGCGAAGGCTTTAGGTAACCTGCAGCATGCGTCGAACATACAATTCCACAATATGTTCAGTTACGTTTAAACAAATTGTAGTGGTCGGCCGTATCGACAACCTCGACCAAAAGTCCCCCTTTACAGTAGAAAATGGTACTATTATGACCGCTGCTGTAGTGCTATTTCATTCTCTGGTTCTGGTGACAGTTTGTACGCTGACTTGCTAGCTTGAGGTGAAAAGTCTTTCGTAATCTGCTGGCTATCGTAAGATACCATTTTGCACGACCCTATTTGGACTTATCCGTAACGCGACTGTACACGCAACCGCAATAGTGCTGCCGGTAAAGTTCCCACCGCCTGGCTAATTCCATAGACCGTTTGAAGCCTTCTTTTTTCTTAAAGTCCCTGACCAGAAACTTGGCTCCGCCGATTTCCTGCCCGATCCGGTTGATCACCTGTGCCGACTTGTGCGGGCTAATAGTCGTTGAGGTGCTCCAGAAAAGAGGCCGCAGCTAACTGAGGCAAACTCAAAGTGTGGATAAGCCTTTGTAGGATCGCCATAATGTTATGTAAAGTTCCAAGGAACAAAAGGGGATAATATTATAGCCTGACCAGCCGGAGTCTTAATGTAGGACAGTCATTGTCATAAATTGAGACGACAGTCGCTACGACGTCGTTCTAGCAAATGAGAACCGTACATTCCTAAGTCTAGTCGACTGGTGGGATACTCCAGACCCCATCCGTATCCTCCAGATCAAACCACCATTTCTCTTTGCCGTTTGCCCTAATGTGACTCCGATTCTTATCAATTCCGATAGCCAATCTTCTGGCTAAACCCGAACGTCCGACGGCCCAGCGGATGAAATTGTGTGGCCATGTGTTCGGTCTGGTCCAGGGGCAAGCCTTCGTGCACGAAATACATCCAATACCTTTTTGGTTTCCGATAAAGTAGCTGGCACACCGCTGCTCGTCCAGTTTCCACGTCATGTAGCCATTGTACATAACCTTATCTCCCTTGGGGATTGCCCCGGCAGGACAAGCCTCGGCACAAATCTTGCAATGCTGGCAGAAATCCTGGAGGCCAAAATCAACCGGCTTATCGGGAAGCAACGGTAGGTTTGTAAGGACAGCCGCCCCCTTGAAATCCATACCCAGGAACGGGTTAAGGATAATGCCGCAGCGACTGATTTCTCCCATGCCCGCCCACAGAAGTAACGGTGGCATGAGAACTTGATACCGGTCAATCCCGTGTTCAGCCGAGGCAGCATAGCCCAGATTTCTTATGTAATTGGCTATGCTATGAGCTATCATCGCCGATTGCAAATAACTCTGGAAACTCAGGGAGTTAACAATCCAGTCGTGACCGGAGGAGGCTCTTATTGTGGGGTAATCTTTGCTCGAAACAATGGCTATCGCAGACTGATACACATCGCCTTTGATGGCATTTCCCTCGAGGTCATGGCTGTAAATGGCATTTTGCGGTAGTCGACATATGCCCATGACGTCAGCTTTCAAGAAATAGCCGAGACTCTTGATATGCCGGCTCAAAACAGCGGGGTCTTCGGGAATCGGGGCTCTAGCCGGATTTATCCCGCTCTGATCGTAAGCGCCACAATAAGTCAGGAACTTAGCTATAGCGCCATATGTCGGTTCTTTAGCACCGCGAAACCACCTTAACATCTCTCTTTGTATCGCTGGGCCGTATTCACCGCGCGGTGCTTTGGCAAAGGCCATTTGCCGACGGTCTATTCGTTTCACGTCATCGGTGATGAGAGTCGTCGGCTTATCCACTCGCTTGATGTGGTGCATGGGAAATGGCCCATTTGCTTTATCTTCAGAAAGTATCTCAGTATTTGCTAGCTTCATGCTCTGTCCTTTCTAATTGTCTGGCTTATCTTTAACACTAGAGTTAGCAATGTGTCTCGTCTTGTACCACAGTTGATCGGGGAAATCAAGAGGAACAGCAACATAATACATGGTCATTTCTGCTGGGAATGGTTTCGAGTAAGGTAACTCTCAAGAAACCTTCGAACCAGATCACAGGCTTCACCGATGCTTGCACTTGTGAGACTGTAGTAGACTGTGGTCCCTTCGTGACGGCTACTCACGATACCTCTTGTTCGTAAAGCGCCAAGATGCCGCGATACATTACTTTGTGGCAAACCTAAACTGAAAACCAACTGCCCTACTGATTTCTCGCCCGTTCTTAACTGGTGGATAATTATGAGTCGGTTCCTATGGGATAAGGTTTTACATACTGCTGCTTGAAGTCCGAATACTTCAATCATGCTGTTATCCAAAATGGCTCTTGAGCCTTTCACGGGTTCAGACATAGCCCACCTCCTACGATAGCCCCCACGTCATCGAGACTGATCTATTTCGATTATGACAACGTAAATCGTGCGTCTGCATTATTCAAGAAGAACGCCTTCTAAAACTCATTCCCATTTCGACGAGGCGAAAGAACTCGGTACAATGAGACTTTTGGAATTTGTGCCGGGCAGCAGTCTCAAGATAGCTATTACTTAAGGACGTGTTTTTTTCTATAAAGCAACGACGATACGCCCGGTGTTTCTAACGACTTGCCCTGCCCCAGTTCTCCTTATTTTTGTAGCTAGTTCAGCTTCATGACCGCCTCTTCGGCTGCGTTTACAATTTGATAAGCTATTGGTGACGCACAAAGCGCCGGATGGGTGCCCATCTGGAATAGGGATACTTCGTACGCCGTCATCCTGTGCTGGATACAAGCGCCGATCACATTAATTAGTTCCCCTTCTGACGTACCTCCCGAAACCTCGCCGCCAAGTAGGGCGCCGTCCTGTTTGGCGAAGATTAGCTTCACCGAAACGGGCACAGCGCCTGGCATGGCCCCAGGATGCCTGCTTGGCGCCTTGGCTTGACCGACTACGACTTTGTACTCTTGTTCCGTCGCCTGTCTTTCAGTCAGCCCAGCGGCACCAATGACCAGGTCACCGATCTGTGTCGAAAAAATGCCCACTATGCCGAGGCCGATGTCGCGAATATCGAACGCGTTCGCAGCAGCCAGACGTGCTTCGCTGGTTGCCACCGAGGCCAACCACGTTCTGACCGGTCTGCCGCTCAGATATGAGACCTTCATGGCGCAGTCACCACAGGCCAGAATATCCTTATCCTCTTCGACTCTTTGATAACGGTCCACCACGACACCGCCCGTTGAATCATCAATTCTCAGGCCAGCCTTCTTGGCTAATTCTACGTTTGGCGATACACCAATACTGATGATGACTAAGTCAGCTTTCAGCTCCTTACCACTCACCGTACGCACCGCACTCACTTCTTTCTCACCGATAATTGCTGCGACACCTTCATTGGTTATTATCTTAATTCCTCTCTCGGTGAGAACTTTCTCAGCCTCGATGCAAAACTCGTCATCGAAGGCTAACTGCAAGCAATGAGGCAGCTTTTCGATGATTGTGACGTTGTTATTTCTGTTCTTTTTGCACTCGTCAGCGAATTCAGCGCCGATGAACCCTCCGCCGACGATGATGATATCCTTGGCCTTATTCACCGCGTCCAGGAGGCTTTGCATGTGGTCGACATCTTTCTTGATCAGGAAAACATTATCTTTCTTGATCCCGGGAATGGGCAGAGCCACTGGGGAAGACCCGGTTGCCAAGATGAGCTTGTCATAACCGATCTGGTTGCCATCCTCGGTGCGAACCAGCTTCTCTGCCCTATCAATTTCCTTAGCGGCACTAATCACTATGTTTATCCCGTTACTGGTTAGCACAGTGTCAGCCATCAAGTTCTTCTGCGGGCTGCCTAACGTACCGAAAATGTATGGTATGCCGCAGGGAATCAGTGCCTGCTTTTCCTGGCGTATGAGAGTGACCGTTTTCCCTGGATTTCGCCGCCTGCAGCTAATTGCGGCTGCATTACCAGCGGCACTTCCTCCTATGATAACCACATCTGACTTTTCCATTTTGTTAATACCTCCCCTCTAATATCATATCTTATCGGTTTGCGGGAAGTTGTTTTTTGGGCACGGATCAGCGTACCAGCGGACCGGCAATTATGCTTCTCTCTATTTCATTTGAGCCGATAATTACCTTGCCTGCCTTGGCGGAGCGATAAAGCCTGTTGATCTTCATATCTCTTATAAAACCGTAGCAGCCGTGTATTTGCAAGCCCATCTCGGTTACCCACAGCGCGGTCTCCGAGACGAGCAGCTTGGCTTTTGCGCCCTCCACACTCATATCGGCATCTTCGTCCATCAAGCTTGCTCCCCTATACACAACCCAACGTGCCGCGTTGACCCTGGCTGCCATTTCCGCCAGAATAAACTGGATAGACTCCGTCTTGGCTATGGGGATTTCACGACGGAACCGCTGCTTGCTGTAGGTTATAGCTTCATCCAGCGCGGCCTGAGCCAGCCCGAGAAGCACCGCACACCAGGGAATCCTCTCCGAAGCTATATGCTGTACCAACAAACCGAAACCTTCGCCATATTTTGTAACGATGCCGCTCTTTGGCACGCGTATGTTGTCAAAATATAACTCAACCACATCCCAGCCACCAAAGCCCATCAACTCGAAGGGTTTAGAGTGGGTATATCCCGGGCAGTTCTTGTCGATTAATAAAGCAGTGAGCCTCCCTTCTGGGTTATTGGCAAAGGTAATTAGGGGACCATCAAAGGCGCCATTGGTGCAGAAGGCCTTCGTGCCATTTAATACGTACCCGTCGCCATCAGGTGCTACCTGGGTCTTGATCATCTTTGGGTCTGAGCCGGTACTCGCTTCAGTAAAAGATAAGCTAGACAGGAACTCGCCTCGGCACAGACCTGGCAAGTACTTCTGTTTTTGCTCAGGTGTACCAACCTTTTCGAGCGTTTCCCCGGTTATGCCCATCAACCACTGTAGCCCCACACCGGCTTTACCCATCTCCTCTAACGCCAGTATTTTGCTCAAGTGGTCCACACCGGCACCGCCATATTTATGGCTAACGGTGGGCTCAATGAGGTTGGCCTTCGCCATCTTCTTGACCATATCGGGGGGAATTATGCCATCTTTGTCTAGTTGCACCGCTATAGGCTCGATTTCCTTTTCGCGAAAATCCTTGGCCAGGGTCTGGATCATCTTTTGATCAGTTGTCAACTTTAAATCCATCTTCTTTACTCCTTCATTGTCTAATTAAGATTAATCACCACGAAGAGCTGGTTAAGCTCAAAGCGTCCAAAAAGCGTTGTCCCTTTGAGATTTATCACCTACTTTCGGCTGCTGCATTTTCAACCCTGACCTGATTTACGACTCCCCTTTAGTTTTGCGCGAACGCTCGGAGTAGCCATTTCTTCACCTTTCGTCTTTCTGTATTCGCAAGTATCGCATATGTTTGGTTCTTCCAAAGAGACGTTGCAATATGTGTCTTTCTCCTTCCAACATCGTTTTCCACAAGCCTCTGTATTTGACCTTCGCATGCAACTCGGACAATCATCTTGCAGCCAGCAGGGATAGAACGACAAATACTCCGATATACCGGCCAAATTCAATCCTTTGTTAACGAGGTCTTTGATAAATGACAGCCGCTTTAAGTCGTTATCTGTATATAGTCGTTGACCATTCCTTCGATGGGTTTTAAGCAAGCCATGGCGTTCCCAGACGCGAAGCGTCTCGGAATGCACATCAAGGAGATCGGCTGTTACTCCAATTGTATATAGGGGACGATTATGCATCTGAAAACCTCAAACTAGTGTATCATATATGTTCAAAAATATTTTTGCAACTTCCTAAATAAATCATTTGAGACCATTGAACGTAATAGCATACCCATATGCTTATACGAATTCTTAAGTTAGTCCTGCGGCACAATAGTGCCTGTGCGATATTGACCACTTTTGTTGTTTTGCATATCAAGCAATAATTTGCTATTATAATTATGGGCATATGCTCATAACAGAATGATAATCTAAGTGCTTTTGAAATGTCACGACCATTTAAATGTCGGAGGATATGCTTTTTGCCTGATGTAACCTATTTCAAGCCGGCTGGCATTCCACTAAGATTTTTGGGGGAAAATCGCCTATCTCTTGAGGAGATAGAGTCGGTACGTCTCCGTGACGTAGAACGTCTAGAGCAAGTGGAGTGTGCCAAGAAGATGAATATTTCTCGTCCGACTTTTCAACGAGTCCTTGCTTCTGCCAGGCGGAAAATAGCTGATAGTCTTCTCGCTGGAAAAGCACTACGGATTGAAGGTGGTAATTATGAACTAATTACTCTAGATGTGGTCTCTGGGTCTGAAGAAGAATAGGACACCAACAATATCCCAAAGAAATAGATATCAAATAGGCTTTGAAACAAATAGAAGGAGGAACAGACAATCAATGAAAATCGCCGTAGTAACCGATGATGGAAAGACAATCTGTCAGCATTTTGGGCGTGCCCGCTATTATTTGGTCGTAACTGCAGAGGACGGCCGTGTAATTAGCAAAGAAGAGAGACCCAAGGCGGGTCATCATGTTGCGGGGATGCAGCACGAGTCTCATGCTTCGTCTGGATCACGTCATGGATTTGATGCCCCTGCCCAGGCGAGCCATGCTAGCATGATGTCAAACATTACTGATTGCCAACTCGTTATAGCCGGAGGAATGGGATGGGGGGCTCAAGAAAGCCTGAAACAAGCTGGAATTGCCGTGCACATGACCGATATCGAGAATATCGACGAGGCTGTAAAACTTTATCTGGATGGTAAGCTGCCCAACCTGATGGAGCGACTGCACTAGTAGCCAATCGAATAATTGATTTCGGAGGGAATCAGTGCCAACACAAGAAGAGATAATGGAAAATCTTGATACAGTAGTAGTCCCTGGCGTGATGCGTAGCCTGGTAAAAATGAATCTGGTCAGGGACGTCAGCATTGCTGACGGCAAAGTTGATATTTCACTTGCCTCAGCTGCCTTAGCCGAGGGGTCTCAGGAATGGCTCAAGGACAGGATTAAAGATACAACCAGCAAGTTAGCTGGAGTGAAAGAGGTAAACGTCAGCTTTGTCGACGATAAACCCAAGGACCTGAACAAGATAGGTCATGTTATTGCCATCATGAGCGGCAAGGGAGGTGTGGGCAAGTCACTGGTTGCCGGATTAACGGCCATAGCGCTCAGGCGCCAGGGCTACGAGGTTGGTATCCTGGATGCCGATATTACCGGACCGAGCATCCCTAAGATGTTCGGCATTACCGCCCGACCTGCCGGCAGCGACAGCGGGATCTGCCGGTTTCATCCAAGTCAGGCATTGAGGTGATGTCCATAAACCTGTCTTCTACCCAGCGAGGATGATGCTGTCATCTGGCGCGGTCCTCTTATCGGGCGGGCGATTACCCAGTTCTGGGAAGAGGTGCTCTGGGGTAAATTGGACTACCTGATTGTTGACCTACCTCCGGGTACGGCAGATGCTCCTCTTACTGTATTACAGACCCTGCCGATATCAGGGATAATCATTGTTTTCACTCCGCAGAGATTTGACAGCCATGGTTGTCCGCAAAGCCGTTAATATGGCCCGGCAGATGGGGAAGCCCATTCTTGGCGTCATCGAGAACATGAGCTATCTGTACGTACCTGAGATAGATAAGAAAATTGAAATCTTTGGCAAGAGCCGATGGCGAAGAGATGGCCCATAGCTGCCGGTGCGCCGCTTCTGGGACAGCTGCCGATAGACCCCCAGCTTGCCCAGACTCTGTGACGGGGTAATATTGAGCGTTATGACGCGGAAATCGTCGCCAGTCTGGGAAAATCTCTGGCGCAGGTAACTTCAGCTACAGGTTTCTTCTGAGAAGAAATAAACATGATTGAGATTACCAAAGAGACGATCTCCCCGGAGCAGGTGGTGAACAGGGCCAAGACTAACAGTAGTGGCTGCGTGGTTACCTATGTGGGCGTGATTCGTGACTACTCTCAGGGCAAACCAGTTCTTTCCGTAGAGTACCAGGACTCCAAGGGAAATGCCGAGAAGGCATTACAAGGAATTGCTGAACGAAGCCAGGAAAAGGTGGCAACTGGAAAACATAGCCATATCCCACAGGATAGGCAAGCTGAGAGTCGGCGAGATCAATCTGGTTGTTGCCGTAGCCTCAGCCCATCGCAGTGAAGGTTTCGCTGCTTGTCAGTACATAATTGACCAGTTCAAGGAACGGATGCCCACGAGTAAAATTGAAAAATACCAAGCCGAGCCCAAGCCATAGGCGGGCAAGGAGATTGAGAAGACATGGAAATACGTATAACCACACTCAGTGAGAACACGGCAAATCATGGTTTCCTTGCCGAGTGGGGACTCAGTATCCTTGTTGAGGTGGATGGAACCCGGATTCTCATGGATACCGGATGGGGATTCTCGGCGGTATACAATGCTCAGTTATTGGGCATTGACCTCGACACCATCGATTCGATAGTGCTTAGCCATGGGCACCGCGACCATACCGGAGGTCTTGCGTGACATCCTGAGAAGGAAGAGAAACCCGGTGAATGTAATCGCTCATCCCGATATGTGGGCGAGCAAATATACCCATTTCGACACGAGAGACGAATTCAGCGGCACACCATTCAGCCAGGAATCTTTGGAGAGCCTGGGAGCCCGCTTCAACCTGTCAAGAGAACCTGTTCGCATAACCGAGCACGTCATGACCAGCGGGGAAATCCCAATGCTTTCCGGCTATGAGATAATAGAAGACAACCTTCTTGTGAAGCAGGGAGCTGTCCTCTGCGCTGACCAGCTAGCCGATGACCTCGCCTTAATAATTCAATCAGATTTTGGCCTGGTGCTGATTTTAGGTTGTGCTCATCACGGGATAGTCAACACCTTGCGCCACGCTCAGAAACTGACCGGCCAGGAACTGGTCTATGCTATTATCGGTGGAACTCATTTATACCGTGCTTCTACGGAAAGAATCACGAAAACCATAGCCGACCTTAATGAAGCGGGTATTCAGAAACTTGGCGTCTCTCACTGCACCGGATTTGTTGCCTCATCTAGACTGGCTTGCGAATTTCCGGATGCGTTCTTTCTAAACAATGCGGGCACGCAGTTTACGCTGCCCTAGTGACCCAGATCACTCGCAGGAGGATGCTCTGGACTTATCCGCAACGCGGCTGTACAAGCAACCGCAATAGTGCTGCCGGTAAAGTTCCCACCGCCTGGCTAATTCCATAGACCGTTTGAAGCCTTCTTTTTTCTTAAAGTCCCTGACCAGAAACTTGGCTCCGCCGATTTCCTGCCCGATCCGGTTGATCACCTGCGCCGACTTGTGCGGGCTAATAGTTAAGGTAGTAGTGAAGGCATCGGCGCCGGTGGCTACCATGTAATCATGAGTTTTCTCCAGACGGAGCCTGTAGCAAATTCGGCATCTCTCACCACCCTCAGGCTCGTCCTTGAGAGAGCCAGCCCGGCTAAACCATTCCTCAACCGTATAATCCGCGGCTTCTAACTGGAAATTAAGCTCCCGGGCTACGTTACGGGCAGCCGCCAACCTCATCTCATATTCCTCTGCAGGATGGATATTAGGATTGTAGAAAAAGCCGATAACTTCGTGCCCTTCTATGGCTAATGCCTCGGCAGCACCCGTGGCGCAAACTCCGCAGCATATGTGTAAGACTATCTTCACAACCTTCCTCTACAGGTATACGCGACAAAAACGGGAGGCAGCGCAATTGTGTCTAACCAATGGGGCTTTGTCAAGGTCAGAGGTCTATGAGAACCAATAATGGTATGATAGAATAGCTTTGCGATGAGTGATAATCCAGGCGGCACCATCATAAGTTATAGAAGAATACTCTTTTGCCTGGCGACTATTTCCCAAAATCTTCTCGAAGTGACGACAGCTATCGGCGGTTTTGGGTGTCATGGCGAGTCCCGATCGCATCAGGGCGTGGCAATCTCTGCGGGGAGTCAATGTAAGATTGCTTCGCTTCGCTCGCAATGACGCTAAGTAATTTTGGTTACGCAGCTCTAAAGATCGCAACTGCGTCGAAAACAGAGGAGCAAAAAGATGGATGTCATAGAGGCCATCAAGATGAGACATAGCGTGAGAGCTTATAAGCCTGCTCCCGTCTCCAAACAAGTCCTTACGGAGATTATGGAGACAGCACTCCGGGCGCCTTCCTGGGCAAACACTCAGACCTGGGAATTCGCCATCTCCGGCGGCAAGGTGATGCAAGAGATAAAACGGGTCATGGGAACAAAGGCAGCAGCCGAAGATGAAAGATACCCCGACATTCCCCGGCCTGAATGGCCGTCTCCGTATCTGGAGCGTCGCCGAGAGCTGGGAGGGCAGATCTACCGGCTGATGGGCATAGACCGCAAGAATATAGAGAAACAATTACAGTGGTTCGTCAGTATGTATCGCTTCTTCGATGCCCCCAACGCTATCTTCGCATACACAGATAAAGGGCTGAGCGAATGGGCACTGATGAACATCGGCCTTGTTGTTCAGAACATAACTTTGGCCGCCATCGGCTACGGACTGGGCACAACTATCCTGGCCGCCGGCGTAAGCTATCCCGACGAAATCAGACGCTTATTGGGGATACAGGAATCTAAACTTCTGGTAATTGCTCTGGCCATCGGCTACCCGGACGAAGAGGCCAAAATAAATAGATTTCGCAGCAGCCGGGTACCGCTAAATGAACTGGCAACCTGGCACGGCTTCTAAACAAGGTAAAGACAAATGCAAAATGAAGGGGGAAAAGTCTATCTGGTGGGCGCCGGACCCGGCGCACCTGGCCTCATTACCGTAAAGGGGCTGGAATGCCTCAAGAAAGCAGATGTGGTTATCTATGACCGCTTGGTCGATGATAGGCTGCTTGAAGAAACCCGTCCCAGGACAGAAAGAATATACGTAGGCAAGGGACGTGAATGCCATGCCATGGAGCAGAAGGAGATAAACCTGCTAATGGTCAGCAAGGCACGGGAGGGCAAGATAGTCGTCAGATTGAAGGGCGGCGACCCGTTCGTTCTAGGACGAGGCGGTGAAGAAGCTGAAGTGCTGGCTTCCAACCGAATACCCTTTGAGGTAGTCCCCGGAGTCTCTTCAGCCTATGCCGTCCCGGCTTATGCCGGCATTCCGGCCACTCACCGCCGCCTGGCCTCCTCGTTCACCATCGTCACCGGACACGAAGATCCCAAAAAGGACACCAGCATCGCCTGGGAGAAAATAGCCGCCGGTAGCGACACGCTGGTCTTTCTCATGGGGATGGAAAACCTGTCTTACATAGTCGACCGGTTATTGGAGTACGGCAGGCAGCCATCCACCCCTACCGCAGTGATAAGCGAGGGCACCAGGCCACAGCAACGGACCATAGTAGGCACCCTAGCTGACATCGTCGGCAAAGCCAAAAAAGAGAACCTTGGGCCGCCAGCGGTAATAGTGGTTGGCGAAGTCGTCCAACTGAGAGAGCAGCTCCGTTGGTTCGATAACCTGCCCCTTTTCGGCAAACGAATCCTGGTAACCAGAGCTAAGCACCAGGCAAATGAACTGAGCCGCTATCTACTCGAACGGGGAGCTATAGCTATCGAAATGCCGGTTATAAGGATTGTCCCACCACCCAACTGGAGGAAACTCGACCAGTCCATCCTGAAATTGAAAAACTACGACTGGATAGTCTTCACCAGCGTCAATGCCGTGGAGATGTTCTGGAAAAGGTTACGAAGCTTGAACCTGGATGCTCGTCAATTCGCCGAAATTCGAATCGGCGTCATCGGCCCGGCTACGGCCAGGGCCGTCGAAGAGAGAGGACTTTACCCTGATTATCTGCCCAAGACGTTTACCAGCCAGGGTTTCCTGGCCCGGCTGAGCAAAAAAGATATCGACGGACAGCGGATTATTCTGCCCCGTGCTGACATAGCCAGCGATGAACTAGCTAAGGGACTCACCAAGCTCGGCGCCAGCGTGCACCAGGTAACGGCCTATGAAACTACTATGGTGAAAAGTGGCGTCACACCAGGAAAGCGGCTGCTCTTGAAAGGCGAAATCGATGTCATCACCTTCACCAGCGCCTCGACGGTAAACAGCTTGTTGGCTATACTGGGACAAAGAGGGGAGGTTATCAAGCGAACCAAGCTTGCCTGCATCGGCCCAAACACCGCCGCGGCTTTGAACCAAAAGGGGCTAAAAGCAAACATAATCGCCAAGGAACACACCATACCCGGGCTGGTGTCAGCAATAGAGGAATACTATGATAAAAGAGGCGAACAAAATGGGTAACTATCCGCAATTGCGTTTGAGGCGGCTCCGACAGACCGAAGCTATACGGGCACTTGTTCGAGAGACAAAGGTAGACGTCGGAGATTTGATCTATCCGCTCTTCGTCGTGGAAGGCAAGCAAATAAAGCAGGAAATAAGCTCAATGCCCGGAATATACCGACTCTCGAACGATCTGCTGCCTAAGGAGATCAAGGAGATCGCCAATCTCGGCATTCCGGCGGTAATACTTTTTGGCATACCTGAGAAGAAAGATGCGGCGGGCTCTTCAGCCTATCACTCCAAGGGCGTTGTTCAGCAGGCAATACGCACCATCAAAAAGACGACGAGTGAATTGCTCGTGCTGACCGACGTGTGCCTGTGCGAATATACCAGCCACGGTCATTGCGGTATCGTCGTCAACGGCGCCGTCGACAACGACAAGACGCTTGAATTGGTCGCCAACACAGCTTTATCACATGCCGAAGCCGGCGCCGACATAGTAGCTCCCTCAGACATGATGGATGGCAGGGTAAAGGCTATTCGCCAGGCCCTGGATGCCAAAGGATTTAAAAACATCCCCATAATCCCCTACGCGGCAAAATATGCCTCGTCATTTTACGGGCCTTTCCGCGAAGCTGCTGAATCAGCGCCGCAGTTCGGCGACCGCCGTTCCTACCAGATGGACCCGTCCAACTGGCGTGAGGCCCTGCGAGAAGTGGAACAAGACATTGCCGAAGGGGCTGACATGGTCATGATAAAGCCGGCGTTGCCCTACCTCGATGTTATACGCAAGGTACGTGACACGTTCAATCATCCGCTGGCTGCTTACAGCGTCAGCGGCGAATACGCTATGGCCAAAGCCGCCGCCAAACAAGGCTGGTTGGATGAAAAGGCGATAGTCCTGGAAATGCTAACTGCCATCAAGAGGGCCGGGGCTGACGTAATTATTACTTACTACGCCAAGGAAGCAGCCCGCTGGCTACCTTGAGCTCTTGATATGAATAATTTCACCCGCTCCAAGCAACTCTTCGAAGAAGCCCAACACTATCTGCCCGGAGGCGTGGATAGTCCGGTACGTGCTTTTAAGGCGGTTGGCGGCGCGCCCCTTTTCATAAAGAGGGGAGCCGGTTCCAAAATATATGATGAAGACGGGAATGAATTCATAGACTACGTCTGTTCCTGGGGTCCGCTCATATTGGGACATAGCCATCCCAGAATAATAAAAGCCGTCCAGAAAGTCATAGAGAAGGGTTCAAGCTTTGGTTGCCCTACGGAGACAGAAACGACGCTGGCAAAGATGGTCTGTGAAGCCGTGCCTTCCATCCAGATGGTGCGGTTTGTTAATTCAGGCACGGAAGCTACCATGAGCGCCATCAGGCTGGCTCGAGCCTTTACCGGCAGAAATAAAATAATTAAGTTTGCCGGCTGCTACCACGGCCATTCGGATGGGCTGCTAGCCCAAGCCGGCTCCGGAATGGCCACCTTGGGCATACCTAGCTCTCCCGGTGTGCCCGCCAATCTAACCGCGGATACTCTGGTGGCTAGATACAACGATCTTGAAGGAGTAGCCGGGCTTTTCAAAGATCTCGCCTCCGACATCGCCGCCATAATAGTCGAACCGATAGCCGGCAATATGGGTGTGGTGCCGCCGAAGCCCGGCTTTCTCGAAGGTTTGCGCAATTTGACCAGGGAACACGAGGCTTTGCTTATTTTCGACGAGGTCATAACCGGCTTTCGAATATCTTATTCGGGCGCGCAAAGTGTTTATAGCATAACACCCGACTTGACCTGTCTGGGCAAGATCATAGGCGGCGGGTTGCCGATAGGAGCCTACGGAGGCAGAAGAGACATCATGGAAATGATGGCTCCACAAGGGCCTGTATATCAAGCCGGAACACTAGCCGGAAATCCTGCGGCCATGACCGCCGGCATTGAAACGCTCAGCGAATTGAAGGAATCCAACGTTTACTCTGAACTAGAAAAAAAGGCATCACAGCTGGTAAAAGGACTCACGAATGCAGCCAACCAGGCTAAAATAGCCGTAAGAATACCCCGCGTCGGCTCGATGTTCACCGTCTTTTTCACCAAAGACACAGTGACGGACTATGAAACTGCCAACAAGGCGAATACCGGGCTCTATGCCAAGTTCTTCCATAACCTGCTATCCCAAGGCGTGTATTTCCCGCCATCTCAGTTCGAAGCTGCCTTTGTCTCCGCCGCTCACAGCGATGCGGACATTCTGGCTACTATCAAGGCAGCTGAAACTGCCTTCGATTCCCTGCGATAACAACCGCTTGTTTTTGCATTCCTGGGCGTCTCGGATTAAGATTAAGGCTAAGGCAAAGGCACTAGGCATAATGGTAGAAGAATCATCGGATTTCATGCTCAAGTTCCTCAATTCTTCATTTCCGGGTTCCAGCAAGGTTGAAGAACATGTATGGCCGGAGGCTGAAACGGCGTTGGCATTCTCGATGCATATTCCCAGGCGGTGACCAAGGTGGTCGCCAAGGTTGGCCCCTCCGTGGTGCACGTTCGCATCAAAAAGAAAAGCCGTGGCCGGCAAAGGGCAACTCCTTATGAATCGGAGGGCAGCGCCTCAGGAGCTATAATTGCGCCGGACGGCTATATAGTGACCAATCACCACGTTGTTGAAGCCGCTGATGCCCTGGAAGTCAGTTTGCCTGATGGCTCCACCTACAGCGCTGAGCCAATAGGACAGGACCCGGCGACGGATCTGGCGCTACTCAGAATCTCCGGCTCGGGGTTACCTATAGCACTCATGGGAGACTCCGATAACTTGCGTGTCGGGCAGCTGGCGATTGCCATCGGCAATCCTCTCGGTTTTCAAAGCACTGTGACTACTGGAGTAATAAGTGCTTTAGGCCGCTCGCTGCGCAGCCGCAGCGGCCGGCTCATCGAAAATATCATTCAAACAGACGCTGCCCTCAACCCTGGAAATAGTGGCGGGCCTTTAGTAGACTCACGCGGGCTGGTAATAGGTATCAACACCGCGATCATCCAGTTTGCTCAAGGTATCTGTTTCGCCGTACCAGTCAATACAATGCGCTGGGTGGTTAGCCTGCTTTTCAAAGAGGGTAAGGTTACCAGAGGATATCTGGGCATCGCCGGACAAAATGTGCCGCTCCCCGTTCGGATAGTAAGATACTTCCAGCTGCACAATGACACAGCGGTGCAGATTACAGACGTGGTGCCAAATAGTCCAGCCTATAGCGCAGGCCTGAAGCCGGGAGACGTCATAATCTCGCTTAATCATATCCCTATCTCCGGCATCGATGAAATCCACCGCAATCTGACCAAGGATATAATCGACAAACAACTGGAGATCGTGCTGCTTCGAGATTGGACGAACAGGCTGGAGATGTCGATCATTCCAGCGGAAAGTCCCGATTAGTCGCGCAGTCTTGCTGTAACCAACAGCTACTTTACCGTCACTGATTTCGCCAGGTTCCGGGGCCGGTCGGGATCATAGCCCAGGCTGACTGCCAGGTGATAAGCCAGGAGCTGAAGAGGCACCACAGCCAACAAGGGATAGAGGAGCTCATCAACTTTCGGAATCTTTATCCAGAAATCATAGATCTCATTATCTCTATCAGAGACCGCGATAATATAGGCGCCCCGGGCTTTAGCCTCCATAGCATTGCTTAGCGTTTCAGCGTAAGTGTAGTCGTCCGGACAAATGGCCACCACCGGCGTGCCCGGTTCAATAAGTGCCAGGGTGCCATGCTTCAGCTCACCAGCCGGCATACCTTCAGCATGGATATACGAGATCTCTTTCAGCTTGAGGGCACCTTCGGAGGCGATGGCAAAATTGATACCCCTGGCTATGTAATAAAAGTCATTTCTGTCCTTTAGACTCTTGCTTAGCTTTTCTATCTTGTCATTGTTCCAGTCGATAGCCTTAGATACTTCACTACCGATTCCATTAAGATCAGCAACCGCCTTGTTAAATGCATTAACCATGGAGAAGGACAAAAGATAAAATACCGCCAGCTGGCTGAGGAAGGATTTAGTAGCCGCCACACATAGCTCAGGGCCGCTGTTAAGATAGATAGTGTGATGGCTCAGGTCAGATAGCAGGGACATGGGCCTGTTTACTATGGAAACAATCTTTGCCCCGGCAGCTTTCGCCACCTTTACACCTTCGATAACATCGGCCGTCTCGCCACTTTGGGAAACGGCTAAGACAACGGTGTCCTTATCTATGGAATCAGCAAAATAGTGGAACTCCGAGCCCATAACCACATCACAGAATTTCCTGCCCACCCTGGAGAAAAGATATCTGCCTACCAGGGCAGCATACCTGGAGGTACCACAGGCAGTAACGATAACCTGACCTGCCCTGAGGATATCCATAGCCACATCAGTAAACAGCTCCTTACGCTGCGCAGCAGCCTCCACCAAAATCTTAGGCTGCTCCATGATCTCCTTTAACATGAAGTATCGATAGCCTTGTTTGGTGGCATCGCCCCACTTCAAGGTAAGTCTCTTTTTGTCTTTTTGCAGTCTGCTGCCGGTAGCATCAAATAATTCGGCACCGTGTTGAGTCAGCACGACCATCTCACAATCATCCAATGCCATTAGATCCGTAACGTAATCCGGGAAAGCTAAAGCATCGCTGGCGGCGATGAAGGCATGATCGCTCACGCCAACAGCCAGAGGGCTTCCCTTCCTAGTGCCAACGATCCTGTCCGGTTCTCGCGAAGACAGTGCCAGGAACGCATAAGAACCCTGTAGCTTTGGCGCTACAGCCAGAATCGCTTCTTTAAGGGAGCTGCCTCTCTTAATCTCATCTTCGATGAGATGCGGGATAACCTCAGTGTCGGTTTCCGAAGTGAAGCGATGACCGTTCTTGATAAGCTGCTCACGTAGCTCCTGGTAATTATCAATTATGCCGTTGTGGGCCACAGCGACCTCCCCGTTACAGTCACACTGCGGATGCGCATTGGCGACGGTAACACCACCGTGAGTCGCCCACCGGGTGTGTCCTATACCTATGCTTCCAGATAGAGTCTCCAACCCGTGCTGTCCGTTAACTTCGTCCAGCTTGCCTATACCCTTCTTCATGAGCAATTGATGATCGTTTATAGTAGCTACACCGGCAGAATCGTAGCCACGATATTCCACGCGCTTCAATCCCTGGAAAACTATCGGAGCGGCTATCTCTTTGCCACAATAGCCAATGATCCCGCACATTTAACTACATCCTTTCCTAGCGACTGTTCAATCTACTACATTATACCATCCCATCGGTTACATATCTTATCCTATCCCAATTCAACCACTACCAGGACTTTTCTCCTCACAGTAGGGACTATTTTCCTATGCCGAAACATGACTTTAGTTGGATGCATGGTTAAATTCTGATATGTTAGAGTAGGTCCAGAATGGTTAGGACAAGGAAGAGAGATAACGACGAAGGTAAAAACGATATGGCACAGATATATCGAACAAGGTACTATCTGACGGCAAGTGAGCTGGCTCGCCTGCTAAACGTCCACATTAACACTGTAAGGCGTTGGAGTGACCGGGGATTGCTCAAGGCGAACCGAATCGGCCCCAGAGGCGACCGGCGTTTCAGCCAGGAAAGCATCGCCCAGTTCCTCGCCCAAAGCGAGCCAACGAACGGGGCAGCCGAGAAAGAGCGGATGCCGGTTGAGGCAGTTGGCCTGAGATAACCCGCCTGCTGTCTCTAATCTTTAATGACTATTCCCCTGCCGGGGACAATCTCGAAATAATGCTCATCGATGTCTGTCTGCATGCCACGCATTTTCTTTAAGAAAAGCGTGCGCACGTGCTTACTGTCGCAGCAGTCCACACCCAGCACAATTACTCCCTCAGCCACAAATTCCTCAATGCCGTAACGAGATAGCAACGAGGTACCCGAAATCACGCCCGAAGTAATCAAGATGGTGCATTTCAGCTTATCTTCCATGGCTAAAATGAGATGTCTAACATATTCTCGTATGTTAGACAAACTTTCCTGCCCAAAAAGTAGCGGTGCCACAGGGTCAATCACGATGCGCTTGGCACCTATGCTTTTCACACACTTGCTCAGCTCGGCAACCACATTGCGGACATTGACGTCCTTAGCTTTGCTGGCGAGCAGACCGCTGAAATGGGAAGATATATCTACCAAACCCAATCGCTGCTCCTTTAAATACTTGTCAAAGTCCCAACCCAAAGATTCAGCATCCGTAACCACATAGTCTGGCCTTTCGCTTCCTGACACATAAAGGCCGTTCTCTCCTTGAAGAAGACCGTGATAAAGGTACTGAAGCCCGAAAACAGTTTTACCCGTGCCCGATTCACCGGCCACCAGATAGACTTTGTTCTCCAAAAAGCCGCCGCCCATAAGCCGATCAAGCCCATCGATGCCGGTTGATACCCGGGCAGCCGCCTTTATTTCTGCCTTTGCTGGAAGAATCATTGGCTCAACAGGAGTGACGTGGGGGGCTTCCGCGGGTTCAACCACCTTCTCTGCCGCAGGTGCCGATAGGGGTGCGGCGGCTTCAATTTTCGGCACGGGTGCTTTCGGCTTTTCTCGTGATGCAAAGATCAGTTCGTAGCCACATTCACCGCAAAAGGCGTAATCGGGGGCATTATGGGCGCCACACTTAGGACACACTTTCTTCAATTTGACTTTTTCTTCCCTGGCAGCAGGTTCTGATACGATTGTCAGTTTATAGCCGCACTCACCACAAAATTCGTACTCGGGAGAATTACTCGCACCGCAGTTCGGACAAATCCTGTGTAATTTGGCTCCACATTGGTGACAGAATTCTTGGCTATCAGCATTCTCAGCCTGGCACGCTGGACATTTCATCTTTCATACCCTCCGTCACAAAGGTTTCATGAGGCCACGTTCTGCAGGTTCCATATTATGCCAAAGGATGTTCCCAGTCAATAGGCTGGACATGCAGTGAAATATCATTCTATCTCGATTTGCCCCTGGCCAGGGAGGCAAAGATGCCACCGAAGCAAAGAACGGCAAAAACGATAAAGGCGAGTCTGGCGCTAACCAGGAAGGCAGCATAGTATTCGGGCGTTATCTGTGCCCTTCCTATATAGAGGGCAAACATAAGCATGACCGTTCCCAGGCTAAGCATCTGGCCAACAAGGCGCATCGTCCCCAGCGTGCCTGAAGCCACGCCATAGAACCGTCTGTCCACAGAACTCATCACCGCGTTGGTATTGGGCGAGGAGAAGAAACCGAAGCCCAGACCCAGAATCACCAGAGCTGCATAGATAAAACCGATATGGGTATCCCGACTCAGGAATATGAGCATAGTCAACCCGATGGTGGTCAGGGCCATGCCAACCGACGATAACAAGCGGGGTTGAATTCTATCTGAAAGCCTGCCGGCCAGAGGCGACACCGCCGCCATTATTATGGGTTGTGACACCAGAACCAGACCGGCAGCCTCGGGGCCGAATCCCTTTATATACTGCAAATACAGACTCAGAAGGAACCCCACGCCGAAGGTAGCACAGTAGTTGATCAATGCCGCCAGGTTCGACATGGCGAAGGCGGCGCTTTGCCGGAAAAGGTGGATATTCAACAGAGGGAATGCCGTCCTGTTCTCCCAAAAAATGAATGCTCCCAAACAGATCACGCCTACCGCAATCAGGGTCAGGCCCAGAGCGTGCGGCACCAGAGAGAAGCCGTACATCACAGCAAACAGGGCGACACCGTAGACCAGAAAGCCCGGTACATCAAATTTCTCTCCTCTCGACCCGGCCCATTCGCCCTTCAATTTCCAGAAGACAGCCACGATTACAGCCAGTTGCAGCAGCACATCCAACCCGAAGATGCTTCTCCAGCCAAACGCGCCGGTTAAGAAGCCACCCACAGGAGGGCCGAAGGCAAGACCGGTATAGGTGGCTGCGGCGCTTATGCCCAGCGCCTTGCCTCTTTCCGCTGCCGGAAATACTGAAGTTACGATGGCCATTCCGATGCCAAAAATCATGGCCCCGCCGATTCCCTGGAGAGCTCGAAATGCGATGAGTACCGTGCCGGAAGGCGAAAACACCGCCAAAATGGAGGCCACGGCGTCGACAATGATACCGATGGTGAAAATTCTCTTCCTGCCACTTATATCGGCCAGTCTGCCAAAAGGCACGAGGAATATGGCGGCTGCCAGAAGATATGCGGTGACCGTCCAGTCCAGGGCAATAGCGTTCAAGGAGAATTCTTTGCCTATAGAAGGCAGCGCCACATTAAGAGATGCTCCGATAAATGGAGTGATGAAAGAGGCCATGGCGGCAATGAACAGGGCCGCCCATTTATTCGTGCCATTGCTGGCGTCGCTTCGTACTTCCATAACGTTAGTAATGAAGAGTATTGTTCAACAGAATCTACGGAGCGTGGGGGTGCCGCCGGAGAAAATCCAGAACCGCCTCATTGGCCTCGGCCTCGGCCTCAACGTTGAAGCCATGCCCGGCATGCTTCAGTATCACCAGTTCGGCATTTCTTATTCTGGAGGCCAGAATCCGTGAGTTCTCAACCGGAACAAGCTTGTCGGCATCGCCGGCAATAACCAGTGTCGGCGCCGCGATTTCCGGCAGGCGATCATAGGTATCATGACCCATTATCGCCTGTCCTTGCCGCACATAGCCATGTGCCGGCGTAGGGTGTTCCATCATTTTGCGCCCGAACTCCTCAATAACAGTGGCATTCTTATTTATAAAATCCTGGCTGAATATGAAAGGAGGTATTTCCCTGCCACGTTCTTCTAGCGTCATCTCATCCAGACGCCCCACGTCAAACAGGGTAGAGATTGCTTTAGGGTCTGGCATCACGCCGTGCTTTCCGCCGCAAGTTGTGCACCCCAGAATGAGGCTGATTACCCTTTCTGGGTAACTCAAGGCAAAGTGCTGGGCTATCATCCCGCCCATGGAGACCCCAAAGATGTGCGCTGCGTCAACCCCGACTGCATCAAGCAGGCCGACAAGATCATCTGCCATCATCTCCATGCTATAAGGTACATCCGGCTTGTCAGTTTGCCCCGTACCCCGGTTGTCGAAGACAATTACCCGGTATTTCGGCGAAAAAAACGGAACCTGCCGGAACCACCACTCGGAACTGCCGCTATAACCCATGATAAACGCCAGGGGCTCACCCCGCCCGTGTTCCTCATAATAGATGCTTATGTCACCGACTTTCACTTTTGGCATCGAACTCTCCTTGCTTTACTGGTTTCTGGCTAGATATCTATTCCTTCAAATTATCGATATGCTTCACCTAAATCAAACAATATTATCGCACATAAATGTTATATATTTTCAAGATTTTCCCTGTCCAATTTTATAACTTTTTAATAATATTCCAAGTATAATCCAATATAGCCAAGCCCAAAAATAAAATCTGACAAGAGGTTACGCAAACTCGGAAATTAGATCCGGCATCATAAGGAGGTGAGCCATGATAAGTTGGGTTCAGTATCTAGTGTACATTCTGTCCTTCATTTTCCCCCCGTTTGGCTTTGTTACATTTTGGGTTTTCTCCGGCAGAGAAGAGGAGCTGAGGATCATAGGTAGATGGTCTATGCTCGCTGGCTTTATCGGCGTGATCGTGTGGTGCCTAGTCGCTGCTTTTGGCATAGCGCCGCACCGCTATTTCTGGCCGGGCATGGGCTGGGGAATGAGATAACTGCAAGGCTATTTATCTCCTTAGAGGATCAGGTACCTCGCTAAAGCGACGTTTAAATTATGCCTTGATAGAATTGAGTATGTTTTGAAGAGCAGGATTTAGTTTCCACTGGACGAACATCGGGATGTATGTTCATCCATAATAAAAATCGTAGGTCAGCAGTCGTAAGCCGTGCTTAAGGACTTAACCTTTCAGTAAGCTCGTCTACAGTCAGGAATTTCCCAGTGTTTTCAATTTGATGAACCAATTCAACTATTGAAGAATTAACCGGAGTTTGAATACCTTTCTTCTTTCCTAAATTCACAATTTCTCCGTTCAAATAATCAATCTCAGTGCTTTTTGCTCTCCTTATGCTCTGCAGGATAGAACCTAAAAGAGATAGCTCACCTAAAGACTTGATGCCATCCTTCAGCATGGATGAGGCCTCTGACAGCGGCATTTTAACTATTATTTCCATCAAGGAAAGCGGCATGCTAGGTAGGTCAGCTGTTCTGATTCCGGCTAGCTTGACAACCTCTAAGCCTTCTTTCATCAGACTGATGTTTAATTCTCTGATTTGGGGGTATTGATTACCTTCCTGCATCGGTAAACCTGTCACTGCCGGCACAGCGGTATTCAAATTCCAAAGAAGCTTGGCCCAGTGTGCTCCACGAATATCATCGCTTATATCCGTGGGTAATGCTTTATTGAGAAAAGCTGAGAGTTTTTGTAATCTGCTCGCATTGGCGCTAAAGGGTTCTCCTAACAGAAGAGCTGTCTTGCCGAACGGGGTAGAGAATAATGCTTTACCTGGTTCAAGGAATAGGCCGTTAAACGTCACAACGCTGCTGATGATATTTTCTTTTCCTAACGCTTCGGCTACCAGGTCATCGCTACGAACTCCGTTTTGCATAGTAACCAAAGGAACACCAGATATGTATGGCTTAATTCTCTTAACTGAAGATTCGACATCCTGAGTCTTTACAGCTAGTAAAACCAAATCTGGCCTAAAGTCTAGATATTCTGCGGCTTTAACCTGAATTACCATTTTGCCCAATGCTCCATCAAGGAGTAATCCATTCTGATTTATTGCATCAACATGAGGTTTCCGACCTATTAGAGTGACATCTTCTCCAGCTTTAGATAAAAGACCGCCGATTACACTTCCAATGGCGCCAGCACCGATAACAGCTATCTTCATAATAGAGACTCCTTTTCTAGATACAATTGTTCTTTTTCACTTAAAACAGTGGCTTTTATAAAACGAATTCAGGCTTGGTCTCATGATATGTTCCCAATTTCGCTCTTACTCTGATTATACACTTGCCTAAGGCCAAGTAGAATACCCTCAAGATGTATGTTTTGGGTAGGAGCAAGGTATATATATTCAACAGCAATGGACTATGAATCCGTTGGTGAAGCTAGAATGGTAAGCACCAAAGCGAGGATTGGTAAGCTGGGCAGAGACATGCCAGGTCAGTTTACCTACAGGCGGATGATGATTCAACATAGTTATTCTAGGTATTGACAGTTGCTAAGAATCAGCAGTACAGTGGATTGGTCGTAGCACCAACCAAAGAGGAGGAGGAGAAAGATGCACGCCGATATACGAAATTCTATGAAATGGTTACCACCAGAAGGGATGGATGAGTACCTGAAGCCAACAGAATTTTGTGACAGCGGTAACGAAGAGATAAAGGAAAAGGCACGGGAGCTTGTCAAGGATGCAGCGACTCAAAAGGAAGCGGCGTTGAGCATATTCTCTTTTGTCAGGGATGGCATAAGATTCGGCATGGATTTCACAGATTTCAAGGCATCACACGCATTGAAAACAAGACTGGGGTTCTGTGTCCATAAACCTAATCTTCAGATTGCCTTACTGCGTGCCGTGGGAATACCGGCAAGGTCTCACCGAGTTGGTGTAAGAAAGGAATCACTTCAAGGCATTATCCCAGACCCTGCGTACAAAGCTAATCCAGACGTATTGAATCACCACACTTGGTGCGAATGTCACCTTTCCGGGAAGTGGATATCCTGCGAGGCACTGTTTGACAAAGAACTTTTTGAGGGGATGAGAGAAAAGGGGGTTGCAGTTGCCAGCCAAATTCATACGATTGATTGGGATGGGGAGAATGACCTGATTGTGGTTGAGCCCTGGGTGGTTAACGATTTCGGGACATTTGATTCACTGGATGACTTCTGGAGAGAAATTGCAAAACAGTTTAGCCGAGTCCCCAGCGAGGCAATATTGTTCTCCAATCAATATACAGACAGCCTTCGTAAACGCTGAGAAAGTTTCCAAGCTTCGTCTATTGCGAGGCGGCACCGCCGCTCTGGCTAGGTTTTGTCCTACACTTTATGCGGTTGGGTCGAATAAGTCAATTCATGAGCAACGTTCACTGAACTGGAGGTAGTTGCGGTCAACCATCCACTAGTTATACTTTGCCGCGGCGGTCGTAGCCACTCTACATTGCCATTCGTCCTTATCGAGTTTTGGATGACCAAGCAGGCTCCATTCCCGGTTGCAGCTCTCGCACTTTAGCCGCCCCAGAATTAGGTTTATTGTGCCCCTGCAATAAGGGCATGGCGTGAAAAGATCGGGAAGTTTGGAAACCGTTGACAATGACGTTTTAACTCCTGACATGTTTTTGATTTCTCCTACATATGGTTAAAGCGCATATCGGACATAGAAAGTTTAGTGTCATGGGGATACTACAGTACAATTATGGGGGTAAGATTTGTCTTACCCCCTAACAATTACCAATGCATTACTGCGTTAATTCTTCTTCCGCTTAGTCTTCAGTTTTGTCTCTCTAGTTTCACCCTCAGGGATCTGTGACTTGATTTCAATCTTCTTCGTTTTGGCCTCTTCCGCCCTAGGAAGTCTCAACTCAAGTACGCCCTTATCGTAAGTAGCTGAGATTTCATTCTCCTTCACATAGTATGGAAGTGTCACTGACCGGAAGTATCGGCATAGTATATTTCCCGAGGATGATTAGTAGTCTCGTCCTTTACCTCTTCCTTCCGTTCAGCCTTTATGGTCAACCTGTCACCTTCAAGGCTTATGTCTAGGTCCTTCTTATTGATACCTGGCAATTCAGTCTTCATAACTAACCGGTCTTTTTCCTCATACATGTCGGTGCGAGGTACTAAGCTATGGCCTAACGTGAACGGCTGCCAAGTATCCCACATCTCCCCAGCGAGTGTGTCCACCTCATCAAGTAGATCCCATGGGCGATAGAATGAAACCAGGGCTTTCTCTGTATCACCTTTTCTTAAAATGATGTTCATTTGTTAACCTCCTTTGTTAATTAACTTGATATAATATTATTACGTAAGTATCCCTTGACATCATTGACTCTTTATGCTATATTGTAGCTAAATAAGGGGTGATTACGATGAAACAAAAAACTAGACAAAAGAAGTTCACGGCCAAAGACTTTGAAAGGTACTTTCCCGATGACGATGCTTGCCTTGAATGGATTAAGAATCTCCGTTACCCAAACGGCATTGAGTGCCCTAGATGCAAAAAGGTCACGAAACACTATAAGGTAGCCAACCGTCCAGTTTATGAATGTGGTCGCTGTTGGCATCAAGTTAGTCCATTGGCTAACACCATATTCCACAAAAGCACAACACCCCTTAAGATATGGTTTGATGCTATCCATGAAATGTCCACGACACGAACCGGCTTCTCTGCTATGGCACTTCAGCGCAAGCATGGCATAACCTATAAAACGGCATGGCGTATGTTTAAGCAGATTCGCACACTTCTTGACGAAAGTACTGGTATATTCACGAACGAGGTTGAGGTTGACGAAACCTACATTGGCGGAATGAGACACGGTACTCGCGGACGTGGGGCCGAAGGCAAAACGGCAGTTATTGGGATCGCCCAAAGACACGGCAAAGTTATTAGCCAAGTTGTCGCTGACACCAAGCGTTCTACCGTAATGCCCCTGATTACCAAGAATGTTGCCAAGAAAGCCATCATCTACACAGATGAGTATCCTGTTTATGATGGTGTTGGTAGACTTGGTGTAATGCCTAACAAAAAATATACCACTAAGTGGCCATTTTCAATGTATCAGGAGCTTTATATTCAGTTCCCGTGTAAACTATATACGGCGTTTTATATTTCAAGGCCTGGTGGGGCCTCACATGGTTGTAATCTTGCCTGAATTTTTCTAGCTTGTTCTGCGCATCTAAGGGATCGCGATAATAGTTCAGGTAGATCTCCTCCTCTTTGATCGTTCTTATGAGCCTTTCCACCATCCCCTGCGTCTGGGGATGATGGCTTCTACCCCGGACATGATAGAAAGGAGACATCTCAATATATTGAGCAGTCTGTCTAGCCGTCATTGCCGGACCATTATCAGTAACCAGGGTAATGATCTGATTCATAGTAAAGCTGGTCAGCTTCATGGCCTCTTCCAGAGCATTTTCCAGCCCATCGATAAAAACATCAGCAGCCATAGAAGGATAGAGCTTTAAGGTCAGCAGATAGCGCGAGAAGTAATCCATGACCAACAGGATATAGTGCACACGGAAGCCGGGTATATGGAGCTGCGTGAAATCTGCCTGATAGAGTTGATTAATACCATCAGGTTTCACCAGGTATGCTTTTCTGGCCTCGTAGTTTTCTCTCAGTTCATGGTATGATGGCCTGGGCAAGATAAGCCCTCCCCTTTTCATCTCAAGGTAAGCCGTTGATTTCGATTTATTATAGCCTTTGGCCTTAGCTTTCGCCCAGACTCGTCGATAACCCAGTTCAGGATGAGCCTCAGCTATCTCACTTAATAGAGGAGACATAGCGAATATATTCACCTTGGCACCCGTCATTCTTGTTTTGTAGCCGAACACCTTTCGATAATACGTTACCCTGTTGATATTGAGCTTCCCACATACCCACCGGATTGATTTCTTAGTCTCGAGCCTAATCCTCTCTACGGCATTCAGGTCTGTCTCCTTAACCCTAAGCCCCCTTTTAAAAGTCGAGTGACGAGTTGCTCCTCAGCTAGCATACGCTTCAGCTCATCATTCTCCATGTGAAGATGTTTTACTTGCCGGCTGATCTGTTTGCCGTTAGTCTCAAGGGCGATCTTACCACCTTCGAGAAACCGTTTGCGCCATAGATAAAGCAGGCTTGCCGATATACCATGTCTCTTGCACAAGTCTCTCAGGCTGCTTTCGCCACCAAGTGCGGTTACCACAATTGCCATTTTCTCATCAACGGTATACCTTTTCTTGGGCATTTCTCCTCCTAGTGCCCCTTTTACACCTGAAAACGTTTCACTTCAAGTGGTATACCAATTTCATTGAGCAATACAGATCCAGGCATTTGTTCAACCCTGGCTGGTCAGGGCCTCTACTTCACGGAACTCGTTCATCATGTGGTCACAATACACGCATTTTAGCCTTCCGTGTGCGGGTCTGCTGACTCTATAGTGTTAATGGCGTTATCATGAAGCCCCGAGCTGGCTTACTCTCGGCCGTGTCTGTTTCGGCGGGAACGATAACATCATAGCCAGGAGAAAGGAGATGAAACCGAAAACACTAGGGTCAGAAAAGAGCATGGATGGTTACATTCTTAGGCAAGCTTGACAGCTCTAATTCAACCGCTTAAGGGAAGACTATAAATTGAACAAAACGCTATATTGTTACTTGCCTCTGCTATAGTGGGTATAACGTGCCATGACGGATGGAGATATGCCAGAAGGGTGGTCATTTAACACATTGGAAGTCCCAACATTCGTAACTGAGAGCTATATACACAAGTGTAGACAATGAAGTCGGTAATAATAGGGAACGTCAAATCGCCCGCAAAGTATGCAAAGCCGAAAGACCGGATGGATCCGACTAGTCTTTGGATGGTCGGAGATGTTGGTGAATCTATTGGCTTTTGGGTACTACACAAATATAAGTTTAGGCGGATTGTTAAACCGTTAGAATTACAATATCGAGAAAAAAACAGGATTAAGACTATTTCTCATTTTATTTCACCCAACCAAATTAGACAAGGTATATGTTTCTTGCCAAGTGAAAAGGAATCGTATTACTGGAGCAAGATCCTGACGGAAGAACAGAAAGAATAGCACTTTATTCGTTGGGACTTCTTAGCTATAAAAGTTGAAAGGGAGAGCCATAAGTTTATAGCACATCCATGCCTCATAGAAGTAAAGACCCGCCGATCGGAAATTAAAACAAGTAGAGACTACTAATGTTTTAAAAAGAGGGATTTTACACGCGAAAAGGGGCTTGGATTCAGAATATTTTGTGTTAGCGTTATCCTGTGTGATGACTGGAACTTTGGAGCCGATATAGAGGAACTATGATTTCTAGCATCATACCTTCCCAGGTTTTTCCTAAGCAGATTATGTGGGCTGCACTTTCCGTCAGAAAGTGTAATGTGCGGCGACATTTGAACAATTAGATTTGCCGCTGTCTAAGCGTAGATATGCATAACTTGGCTATACTGACGAGCCAAGGTCACTCACAGCTCTGTGGCACAAGTAGATCAGCTTGCAGTTAACCTCAATGCTCTCTTGAGGTGCTGTAGAAGATATATTTACCCAAGCAGATTTTGTCAGCCTGTCATCGAATATTGCATGTGGCAATATATCTCTGATTTTAGTAACAGTAGTGCCGAAGTTTGCTGGAGAGGAAGAGGCCATCTTTGCTCCCAAGAATGAATAATCAAAGTCATACTGAAGGATCTCAACAGTGTGCTCCGGTGATGTCCGGTCGTAGAGCCTCACAAAACTTTCAGCTTGAAAGGACCTATCCGTGGTTTTTTCTTTGACGCGTTTCACGATAGGAATGCCGCCAGTCAATACCGTTGCTGCCAAATTTAACTTCATCACCGTCTTTGTCACCTCTGTCTCTGTGGAAGTCTGCATTCTTCCATTAATGATCAAAAATGCATTCCTCGACTCAATTCGCCTCACCTGGCCACCCTTGTCCCAGAATAGGACTGATTGCTCCTCAAATTTCAGGGTCTGTGCCCTGTATTTTTGTGAAGGCCTGCGAAGATCTGAATCCTTGCAAACGATTGCCACGAATCCCAGGGTTCTTAGACTCTGAGCGGCTGACTCGGCCATCTGCATAGTGTCGTAGTGGCCAACGATCTTCGGAATCTTTCCGGCCAGGAGGAGTCTCGTCCCATAGATGTCTTTTTTGATAATGACTGCCGCTTGCGCTACGAGATTTTCGTCAAGCCTATCCGAGGGTGCTATTGCAACATGGACAATTTCATTCACAGCTATCGTCGCTTTTCCTTAGAGGTCCAAGTCTCACCTTACAATACTACGCTTTTACTAAAATGAAAAGAAGCGAGCGGTCAGCCTATTCAAACCATAGGCAAAACTAGTTGCCGATATCTTACCATGTGCGCCGGCCGTAGTTTAGAGGCGTTTCATATTTTGCTGATTCATTTAAGAGGAAGCTTAGTAAAAGAAGAAACCGCTGGTTTCTTGCCGCAGGGATCATTGTTCTGTGTTGCGGCCTGTATCTCTACACTGCAGAAGTTCCTCAAGTCCTAGCGCAACACGCGGTCTATTCGCTAAATGAAGCAATAACGCCTACCAAAGGGCAAAAGGTTTTGGTTTTCTCGCCTCATCCTGCTGATGAAACAATTGGTGTCGGGGGATATATCGCTCAATCACGAAAAGAGGGGGCAGACGTAAGGGTAGTGCTTGTAACAGATGGTAATAAGCATCATAATGAAGACATCCGCTACACTGAGTTCAAGAAAGCCACGGCAATCTTGGGCGTTCCGGAGAGTGACCTTGTGTTCTTAAATTTCCCCGATGGTAAGCTTCGTGAGCAAGACAAGGCCACGCTTTATGAGCGGTTGAAGGACCAAATTGATTTGTATAATCCTGACATAGTTATCTGTCCACACCCACGGGATGCCCACCCTGACCACTCAACAACGGGCAGAATTGTCGAGGAAATACTCAAGACTGAGCCTGACAAGAGGACCGTTTATGAATATCTAGTTCATTATGAACTCCTTTATCCGCGACCAAGGAAATTTGCACCCAACCTTTGTCTCTTGCCGCCGAAACATCTTGTTCCCTTCGGCAGGGAGTGGCGATGTTTCCTGTTGCCTCAGGATATCTCGGATCTCAAAGTAGCAGCCACTTTCACGTATAAAAGCCAGCTCAATGACCCTTGGTTACATGGGTTGTTGCTTTCCTCCGTGCGTAGAAACGAACTTTTCGCGGTCCCTAAAGACTTGGGCAGGCAATGAACTTATGCTGTAGGTTCAGACCGAGTAATCGCTAAAATACCGCGATAAGCTGCTTTTCCTGAAACAAAAGTTCGGGAACTGTTCCGAAATGTTCCCACTTAGCTACAGAAGTAACAATTTGTCAGAGTTGTTATCTGAAGCGCCAATGGAGCGGTACGCCAAATTCCTGCCGCCTGTTCGAGAGATTATTATGGTGGTCACTCTGACTTAAAAATTAGTACAATTGTTGGATGGATGTCAAGTCACGACCTGTATTTATGAAACGTAGAATACCGGTGCTATTAAAGGAATCAACAAAAGAGTTCTCTGTAGATAATGGCGGTCTGCTGGCCGCTGCTATTTCATTCAATTTGTTTTTTTCGTTAATCCCGATAGTTTTTATCGTAGTATACATTTCAGCCTTAATGCCGCAATCGCATGGTATTCAGCAGCAGATCGTTAACGGCATTGGTTACCTACTTCCCGTGTCGCGGCAGTTGATTACGAGTGTGGAAAGCAATGTTACAACTGCTCGCAGCGGTATCGGCGCATTGGCCTTTGTTGGGGCTATATGGGGTGGCCTCTCGTTTTTCAATTGCGTAAGGGTGTCTTTAAATGCAGTGTGGGGCCTGCGCAACTTACAGCCCATTCTCAGGGTTCAGCTTGTCAACTTTATGATGATGTTGGCAGCAGGAGCTCTTGTTTTTCTATCAGTTTGGCTGACTGTAATATCCAGCACTGGATATGCACCAAGCATTCACGTGCCTGGAGTTGGATTCCTCGGCCGTAGCTTGGCGGCACGCGCACTGACAAACATCTTATTTACCGCGCTAGCCTTTCTAGTATTTCTGCTGCTTTACAAATTCATACCGAGCATGCGGCCAAAATGGAAAGATATCTGGGTTGGCGCCTTGGTAGCTGCCACTGCCTTTGAGATCCTGAAAGTCATATTTGTCTGGTATTTAAGGGTTTTCCACCCTTACAATGCTATGTTCGGTTCTCTAGCAACTGTCACGGCTTTTCTAATGTGGACGTACTTATCGGCGCTGATCTTTCTCTTCATGGCCAAGATAACCTGTGCAGACATTAAAATGCGAGGGCAAACTGACTAGTTTTAGTCAGAACCACGGTAGCCATTCGTAATACAGGGCTCGAAGTCAATCTCGTGAAATGCTAGGCATATCAGATTGGCAAGGCTGCTTTTGTGCTGATAGCATAGCCCATACCTTCCACTCCTACTGCAGCCACCTTAGCGCTATTAATACCAATGACATTCCCGGATAGATCCACCAAAGGTCCACCACTATTTCCTGGATTAATGGCAGCATCCGTCTGGATAAGGTCGTAGAGTGTTTGACCTTGGGATTCTGGCAGAGTAACCCCTAGTGCGCTGACAATACCCTTAGTGGCGCTGATTCCCATCCCGAGCCTTCGCCCTGCTGCGTAATGGCATTGCCAAAAAAGCTGTAATCAGTCACTTTTGTAGAACCCATCCTTCGGCTAATTCTGGCCTCACTCATTCTATGCTTATAGATCTCGGCTTTTATTCTCATTCAAGTGGGTTTGCTAGAATTGAAATAATAAGATTCACTTAATGGAGGCGCTACCTATGGATATGGAAATCAAAAGCAAATTTATTAGACTTTGGAGCACGTACTTCAATAATGCTGAACTTCCTATCACTTTTTACTATAGCGACAACACAGGACAGGCAGAACTGGTCAAGCCTGGCTCAGTAGCTAGGTGTGTGATAGGGGCACTGGTGCAAGTAAGGAAGGGGCGCTCTTTTAGCTTCAACGCTGATTCAATAGGGTGTTTTGGGGGCAGGAAATATCTAGGATTCGCAGAAAGCATTATGCCAGATTTTGAGTACTTCATATCCTGTGGCATCCCGGGCAAGATTGAGGGTGAACGCTATAAAAAATCGCCAGAACTGGTCAAGGAGACAATGAAGAACTGGCCTGATTTCAGAGCGCCTGCACCTTTTGTGATATTCAAAAGATGGGATAACCTCAAAGAAGAAGATAGTCCGGAAGTAGTTACATTCTTCGCTCAATCCGATGTCCTGTCCGGGTTATTCACCTTAGTGAATTTTGACGAGTCTCAGGCAGAAGGAGTAATTGCACCTATGGGCTCAGGATGTTCTTCCATCGTGTCTTACCCGTACTTAGAGAAAAACTCACAGCATCCCAGAGCTGTTATGGGGATGTTTGACCCTTCAGCACGGCCCTACGTGCCCAAAAACGTGCTCAGTTTCTCCGTGCCTATGACGAAATTTGTCACAATGATTGAGAACATGGGGGAGAGTTTCCTCATTACAGATACATGGAAGAAGTTGCGGAAAAGGATAGATTAGTTAGGCGACCATATTTTGCTCTATCTACACGTTGCACGAAAACTCATTTCATGCAATAAGAATTTGGGCAAGCTAACAAAAATAATATCGTACTCTGGTGGGCCTAAGTGTACAATAGACAGAACTTTTTGTCTTCACTTCAGCCTAACTGGGTAGCAGCCGCTTACACAAAACAGGCTGAGCGAACCCTTAACCAGTAATAGAATATACTAGAGCTAAAATACAGGACTTGCATTATCCTTTCATAGGAGGCAATTGTTCAACTCACAACTATCCACCTGATGAGTCTTAAGCAACTTCGAAACTTGGTTCGAATCACTGATAATCTTTTTCGGGGCCGTTGCCGTGTAGTAACAGTTAGAGACTATGGAAATCTGAGATACATCTGTCGGACACTTGACAAAGAATTGACCTCGTACTATGATACCTCGTCATCCGATGTGCTTTAGTTTCTATAGCCTTTCAATTCAATACTCGGTTCGTGGCCGGATTAGCTTAATATTAAGTTAACGGCGTACATAGATGGCTTAAGCATTGGATAGAGTGGTTAAGATGTGTTCTTGTATCATTCTTTTGTTTGTTAGCAGGGAAGCATGAAGGACTTAGAAGTCGGCTATGAATTCCCAATTGTTAGCTACGTTTTGACACAATCAACTATTGCCAAGTATCGGGAAGCGGTAGAGGCTCGTTCGGCAACTGCCAATTTTATCCCACCCCTAGCGATTGCCGCTTATGCGATGAGGGCAATGTCTCAGTCTTTCCCTTTACCACCTGGCGCGATACATGCAGCGCAGGAACTGGAGTTCGTTAAGCCGGTAACTGTTGGCTCACATATAAATTGCCAGAGCCGCGTTTTGCAAAAGATAAGTCGGGCTGGGCTGAATATGGTGGTAATCGAGCTTAGCACCTTTGACCAGAGTAAAGCAAAGGTTCTTTCTGGGAGAGCGACTATAGTCTTGAGTAACTTGGAGTAATCTAAATGACTTTGTCCGCTCTTGAGCTTTCGAAATTGCACCCTGGAGATGCTTTACCTGAAGTAGTGGTTAGGCGCCTTAGCCAAGAGAAGATTAATCTCTATGCCGACGCCGTGGGTGATTTCAACCCAATTCATGTTAATGAGTCATTTGCAGCGCAGACCACCTTCGGTGGTACTATCGCTCACGGTATGCTCATCTTAGCCTATATATCTGAAATGATGACTCTCGTCTTTGGAGAAAGCTGGTTTTCGGCAGGTAAGTTGTCTGTTAGATTCAGGGCGCCGGCCCGCTCTAAAGATACTATTACCGTCACCGGCAAGGTCAACTCTGTCACAGAGCAGAATAACAGCCTTAGTTTTAGTTGTAGTGTAAACTGTTGCAATCAGGATCAGGATACAATAGTTGCCGGGGAAGCGATGATCTGGGTGCAGTTAAATAGCTAGAGGAGATGTTTGAAAGATGCCTCCACATAAGAAAAGAATAGTGAAGGTAGCTGTAGACGCTATGGGTGGAGATTACGCACCTGGCGAAGTAATTAGGGGTGTCGTGGCGGCTGCCCAGGCGGGGGGAGTTGAAATCACTCTCGTCGGACCTTTATCTACACTGGAAGCCGAATTAGCTAAACAGGTTACATCAAACTTACCTATAACCTGTGTTTATGCTAATGAAGTCATTAAGGAGGGTGAGCCACCAGCCCTCGTCCTTCGCCAGAAGCGTAATGCTACGGTAATCGTGGCAACTAAGATGGTGAAGAGCGGAGAAGTTGATGCTATAGTCAGCGCAGGTCCTACAGGAGCAGTGGTTGCCAGCGCCCTGATGGTTTTGGGTACCGTCGAGGGCATAGAGCGCCCAGTGGTGGGCGGACCTTTTCTGGGATTGAGCCCAAATACAGTGGTAATGGATAGTGGGGGCAACGTTGACTGCAAACCTCAGCATCTTTTAAATTTTGCTGTAATTGGTTGTGTTTATGCCCAAAAACTATTGAATATTCCAAACCCTACTGTGGCACTGCTCAGTGTCGGCGCCGAGGAAGGCAAAGGAAACGCACTGGTCAAAGAAAGCTATCCATTGTTTCAAAAGAGCGGCTTGAACTTCGTCGGTAATGTGGAGGGAAACGACATTGTTACTGGTAAGGCTAATGTGATTGTTTGCGATGGCTTTGTGGGCAACATTGTAGTGAAATTCTGCGAGGGTTTGGGCGTTTCCATCACCCGATGGCTGAAAGCTAACTTAGCTGGAAAGTTACCAAGTACTGAAATGGATAAGGTGAGCAATGATTTGCTTGCTCTAACCAATAGTGCCGATACAACCGGCGGTGGACCTTTGTTTGGGGTCAACGGTGTATCCATGGTGATGCACGGGCGCAGCCAGGCTCTGCAGTTTACCAAGGCTATAGCTCTAACAAAGACTATGGTGGAATCTGGCATGATAGATGACATAAATTCGCAATTAGTCAAGATTAGGAGGCAGTTTAAACAATGAAGGAAACTAAGGGTATCGAGGAGACTATAAAAGAGATAATTATCAGAATAGTGCATTGCAGCGATAGCGACTTGACTCCCAAAACCGCATGGAAGGATTTGGATGCAGATTCGCTTGACCTGGTGCAGATACTAGTTGCTCTGGAAGACACTTTCGATATTGAAATCGCGGACGATGATGTAGAAACTCTTGCTAATTTTGGCGACATGGTGAGTTATATTGAGCGGCGCAAAGCCAGCTGAGGCATTTTAGAGATGTCTCTCAAAAATAAGGTAGCCTTAGTGACCGGTGGCTCTCGGGGTATTGGCCGAGCGATAGTGCTTAAGTTGGCTGAAGAAGGAGCCGATGTTATCATAAATTTCTTCCGTAATCGTCAGGCGGCAGAACAGACTGCCGCTGAGATAGCAAGCAAAGGGGGTACCGCCAGTATCATTAAAGCACATGTTGGCGATGCCGAAAAAATCAATAGTATGTTTGAAACAATAACTACTAATTTCGGACGGCTTGACATATTTATCAATAATGCTGCTTCGGGTGCCGCCCGTTCCGTTCTGGAACTGGATAGTCAGGCTTGGGACTGGACAATGGATATTAATGCCAAGGCTTTTCTGTTTTGTGCCCAAAAAGCTGCCAAGCTCATGGAAGGAAGGAATGGCAAGATAGTAGCCATCTCAAGCTTGGGTTCTTCTTTCGTATGGGCTAAGTATGCTGCGGTCGGCGTGTCTAAGGCAGCACTTGAGGCACTAACCAGGTATTTAGCTGTAGAGCTGGCCCCGAAAGGAATCAGCGTTAACGCTGTAGCCGCATCCGCCGTACAGACTGAAGCATTGCAAGTCTATACAAGAAAGCAATCAGAAGCCGGCAATGAGTGGCAAATGACCCCCGCTGGCAGGATGGTAACTGCTACCGATATAGCTAATGTAGTAGTTTTCCTGTGTAGCGACGAGGCCTATATGATTCGAGGCCAAACTATTATCATTGACGGGGGCTTCTCTCTGTCGCCTTTCCAGCCTATCCCATGATTCCCGAAACTGTGAATAAAGGAGCTGTTATGGCTAAACGCCGAATTGTTATAACCGGAATGGGCACAATTACGCCATTAGGAGTGACTGTAGATGAATTCTGGGCAGGGTTAACTGCCGGGAAGTCGGGCATTGGCCCCATAACCCAATTTGACACCACGAACTTCCCGGTAAAGGTGGCCGCTACGGCGACCAACTTCGACCCGGCAAACTACATGAATGATAAGATGGTCGACAGGACCTCAAGATTCATCCAGTTTGCCGTTGCTGCTGCTAAAATGGCGGTTGAGTCGGCTAGGCTGGATTTTTCAAAAGAAAACTCTGCACGTGCAGGGGTTTGCGTAGGTACCGCTGTAAACATCCGTGATATTGTCAGTGAGCATGAAGTATTTAAGAGCCGCGGGCCAAAACGGATCAGCCCGCTTTTTGTCGCCAAAGTTGGCCCTCACATGGCATCCGTGCAACTAGGTATGTTGTTCGGAGCTAAGGGACCTAATACGACTGTAAATACCGCCTGCGCTAGCGGAGCCGATGCCCTAGCTACTGCCTACGACTATATCCAGCTAGGCTACGCGGACATAATGATAGCCGGAGGAACCGATGCCAGTATAGCTGAGTTACCTTTAGCTGCCATGGGACTTGTCGGCGCTGTAACTCGCGAGGCAGACCCGAGCAAAGCCTCTCGCCCCTTTGACTTTAACCGCAGTGGTTTTGTCTTTGGTGAAGGGGCTGGGATAATGACGCTGGAAGCAATGGAACATGCCTCGGAGCGGGGAGCGCCGATCTTAGCTGAGCTTGCTGGTGTTGCCCGCTCCTTTGATGCTCACAATGAAGCTGCTCCTAACTCGGAAACGGAAGCTGTAGCTATGATTAATGCTATTACGGAAGCCGGATTGACGACTGAAGATATTGACTATATAAACGCGCATGGCACCAGCACCAAGCTTAATGATGCTACTGAGACCCAGGCTATTAAAATCGTATTCGGAAAGCGTGCATACAACATACCAGTGAGTTCCAATAAATCTATGATCGGGCATATAGTAACTGCGGCTGGCGCTATCGAAGCCATCGCTTCGGTGTTAACTATAAACTCTGGGATCATCCCACCGACCATTAATTACGAAACCCCTGACCCTGCATGTGATTTAGACTATGTACCCAATAAAGCACGGCGGGCTCCAGTTAATGTTTGTCTCTCCAACTCATTTGGCATGGGCGGTCAAAACTGTTGTCTGGTCATAAAACGTTTCTCTGGAGAATAAGATTTCATCACAAGAACTTTCGGGCAAAATATCATTGGTCACCGGCGCATCTCGTGGCCTGGGTAGGGCTATTGCCTTGAAGTTGGCCGGAATGGGTTCCTCTACGGCTATTAATTATCTAAGTCGTGACGCCGAAGCTAATACCGTGATGTCATCTATTACCAACCGGGGTGGTGAAGCCTTACTCATACGAGCTGATATTCGGGACAGTGACCAGGTTAAAGCGATGGTGCGCCAAGTAACCGATAAATGGGGCAAGATCGACATCCTAGTAAATAATGCCGGCATTGCTATGGACAGCTTAGTACTAAGGATGTCTGAGGAGGCATGGGATAGCGTAATTGATACTAACTTACGCGGTGCCTATATTTGTACTAAGTTTGCCTTGCGCTCCATGATGAGCCAGGGATGGGGACGTATTATTAATATCGCATCTCTTGCAGGCTTAACCGGCAATGCGGGGCAAAGCAACTATGCAGCTTCGAAAGGCGGACTTATCGCTTTCACCAAGAGCCTAGCTCGCGAATTAGGTTCCCTGAATATCACCGTGAATGCTGTAGCCCCCGGATTCATAACCACCGAAATGACAGAAAAGCTACCTTCTGAACTAAAAAAGTCCATATTGTCTCAAGTGTCCCTCCAGCGCTTTGGCACGCCCGAAGATGTTGCCGAACTGGTAGCTTTCCTTGCCAGCAACCGCGCCGGTTATATGACAGGGCAGGTCATTAACGTTGACGGAGGTATAAGCTAAATGAGCCATATAGCGGTGGTCACTGACAGCACATCCACTTTACCTAAAGAACTAGTGCAGCGCTACAATATTTATGTTGCTCCGCTGAGTGTTACCTGGGACAAAGTAAGATATCGTGACGGAGTAGATTTGCAGATAGATGAATTTTATCAGCGACTACGAAAGTCGAAGACACTGCCTACTACTTCGAGCGCTATCCAAGGGGAATTTCTTCAGCTATTTGAAGAACTGAGAGGAAAGGTGGATGGGATAGTAGCTGTTGTACTTAGTGGAGGGCTAGGTGCTGCCTATAGCTCGGCGATGAATGCGAAAGAGATGGTTCCTGAGGTACCTGTCGAAGTTATTGACTCAAGATTGGCTTGCACGGGTATGGGGTTTGGTGCCATAGCTGCCGCAAAGGTAGCATTGGCAGGAGGCAACATAGAGGAGGTAACCAGGGCAGCCAAGGACATCCTGAAAAAGACTCATATTCTCTTCTGTATGGAGACGATAGAGTACTTGAGGCGCGGGGGGCGTATTAACCTTCCGGCAGCTATGATGGCTACTTTATTGAGGGTAAAGCCGATCATGGTTTTTAAAGACGGAAAGGTTGAACCGGTGGCCAGACCACGCACAAGACCTAAGGCAATGGAATCTCTGCTTAACTTGATGAAGGAAAGGACAAGTGATACCCCTTTGCACGTAGCAGTGGAGAATGCTGATGATCTGGATGGAGCAGAAGCTCTGAAAAAGTTAATCGCTGAACAATTCGAGTGTGCTGAGCTGTTTATTACTGGATTTACACCGGTTATCGGCACGCATATGGGGCCCGGCGCGTTAGGTATTAGTTTTTACAATGAGTAGATTCAAACTGACCACGAAAATTGATAAAGGTACCGATATGGTCGAAGAGCTGTTTGATGGAGGAACTTTGAAGGCAATCCTACAGGGAGCTGAACAATCTATTGAAGCGCATATCGATGAGCTCAATCTGATGAATGTCTTCCCAGTCCCAGATGGTGATACGGGCATAAATATGTTTATTACTTTGCAGGCAGCAAACAGAGCTGTTGCTGGCATTGCAGATGACTCTGCAGCATTAGTTTCCGCAGCAGCAGCACGCGGTGCCCTTCTAGGTGCCAGCGGCAACTCTGGTGTCATACTGTCCCAGATATTGCGGGGAATTGCCAAAGGAATGGAGTTGAAGGAGCGTTTTTCCTGTGCGCATTTTGCAAAGGCACTTCAGACAGCTACGGAAATGGCATGCCGCGCTGTGACCAATCCCGTTGAAGGGACAATCCTCACAGTCAGCCGCGAATCTTCAATAATTGCTGTACGCATGGCAGAACGTGGTGCCAGCCTCAAACAGATCTTGAGCGCCATGGTTGCTCAAGCCAAAAAAACAGTCAAGAAGACGCCTGAACTCCTTCCTCAACTCAAAGAGGCTGGCGTAGTGGATGCGGGTGGAAAGGGGTTGTTTTATGTGTTCCAGGGAATGCACGACTCTCTGCACAAGCACATAACCAGACCCGAAACATTAATGACAGCTATTATGAAGACCACGCCAAAACCTGTATCGTATAGATACGGCTTTGACGTTCAATTCTTAGTAATGGGAAACGGACTTTCTTTGGCTGAGATACGTCGCCAAATTGAAACGATGGGGGAATCAGTCATTGTGGTAGGTGATAATGAACTCATCAGAGTACATGTCCATACAATGGAATCGGATGCTGTGTTGGACTATGCCCGCGGTGTGGGAGAAGTGACCGACGTATCCATTGTTAACATGGACGAGCAGGTCACAAAATTTAGGCAAAAATACCATTACCGGGACTCCTAAATCCTAAAGAGCATTTGCCTCCCTGACACCTTGCGCAGTTTTCAGTCTGTCTCGTCAGAAATATGTCATAACAAGTTTCTTAGAGCTTCTTTCGAGATAAATTCTGTTGACTCTTTCCAATTCAACATGAGATAATTTATATGCATCGTTATGCGAGGTATTTATGCATTTTTGGAGGTGATGAACGTGGGTGACATACGACGTGGAGCAACGCATGCAATGTTGAGGGGGGCAGTAAAGACAATTCCGATGATTCTGATCAGACTTTTCCTTGCCCTATTCGACAAGAAGATGCGTGGGATCGCTTATCCGGGAGGGACAGGAGTTTGTAACCAAACTTAGCTGAAGCTTTGGTGGCAGCTGGTAGTACCGCCAATGGTGTGGTAGCTGGTTGTACTGATGATGCTGAAGCTTCAGACCTGGGTAAACGCCAGGAAGCGATGTTCTATTTGTCTCCTGAACCAGTGTCGAGTTTGGTCAGTTATGGAGTTGGACATTTACGCCCGACCCACTTCTGTGTCTTAGTACGCTTCGGCTATGGAACGCTGATATGAGGTCTGAAATGTGTAGGTAGTACCATTGACCTTGGCTATGCTACTATTTTGTGCCCATGTTCAAGCCTAATCAAGACTGGTATGCCTGGTCTTTGAGCTTTGGTCACAGACATTTTTGAAGCTTCCCAGCTTTGGTCTTTTTGGTCAAATGGTATTTGGTTTAGCTTTGGAGTCGGGGCCTGAGCCGTCATTGGCTCTAGCCCGCCGAAGGTAAGCACAACCTATGTGAACGAAACGATGTTCTGTTACCTGGCTCTACCTGCTCGCCCTACTCGGGGCTGTGAGGGACTTGCCATTAAGCTATCCCTTCACCGCTGGCGCGTACTTTATTCTTTGACGTAAATTAGGGAGAGAATTACTACAAGGCGGTAGCTTGGTAGGCACTTGCCATATCCAAAAATTGGGATAAACCTTTCAGGGCTTTTTGCGTTCTCCTTCTTGGACATGGGAAATCCTGGTTATCTACAGCTTCTGAGGAAGTTGTTGCCTTAAGACAGGCAACAGAACAAAACACCGTCCCCGCTATCGGGATGTGATAGCAGTTGTCACCCAATGACTGTTTAGATGACTGGAGGAATGAAATGATTAGTTCAGATATCTGTGTTGAGACAGGCGATTCACGAAATGTGCTGGATGAAACAATCGACGCGATATTAACTCTGTATGAAAAAAGAGACCCTTATACTGCTGTCCATCAACGTCGGGTGGCTCAGCTTGCTTGTGCTATTGCTAGAGAAATGGGCCTTCAAGAAGGGCAGATTGACGGAATCCGTATAGCTGGGGCTATACACGATATCGGTAAAGTGGCTGTGTCGATGGATATTCTCAGTAAGCCGGGCAAACTAAGTGAGTATGAATTTAGCATCATTAAGACCCACACTACGGTCGCTTTCGAGGTCATAAGAGGGCTGAAATTCCCCTGGCCGATCGCTCAAGCTATATTCCAACACCATGAGAGGTTGAATGGTTCGGGGTATCCTGAAGGACTTCGTGGTGAAGATATAATCCTGGAAGCAAGGGGCATAGGTGTGGCTGATGTTGTTGAGGCCATGTCTAGCCACCGCCCTTACAGGCCGGCTCTGGGCATAGATAACGCCTTGGAGGAAATCTCGAGCCAAAGGGCTATACTTTATGATTCTAACGTTGTGGATGCTTGCTTGAGACTCTTTGCCAAGAAGGGTTTTGAGTTCAAAGGCTAGGAAACAGGCAAGGAGACTTTACACGATAGGCGCAACAGGCATGCTTCGGAAAAATCGACTTTTAGGTTTTAAGGGATAAACTTCTGCTTGCATTTGGCGTTTTTCTATATAGAAACCGACCGATTTTATAGAACTCAGATTGTATCCATCCGGCGCAAGTGAGAAGAAAAGAGGTGATGCGTATCGAGTGGTATAGTTGGGTGAGGTAGCACGCAAGACGAACAAATACAAAAGGAGAAGACGTTGAAAAAGAGAATCTTTGTTTTAGCTGCGGTTCTGTGTTTGGCGGTTGTAATGGTTGCGCCAATAGCCGTATCCGCTATTGTTAGCAGGAGTGTTACCTCGACTGCAGTCACTTCATCAGCTAACCCCTCGGTATCAGGCCAGCTGGTTGCCTTCACCGCTACAGTGACTACGAGCTCAGGTACCCCTACTGGAAAAGTAGCCTTCAGCGATGAACACGAAAGGCTGGGCACTGAACGATCGACGCCTCCGGTGTGGCTACCTATAGCACCTCCAAGCTTGAAGCAGGCAGCCATTTCATAGTTGCTAGCTATAATGGCGATAGCAACTTTTATCCCAGTATCACCTCTCTTGTCCAGATAGTGCAACCCGTAACAAAGGCTGATACGGCGATATTGATCACGTCATCTGCTAACCCATCTGTATCTGGCCAATTGGTGACCTTCACTGCTACGGTAACTTCGGGCGCAGGTACCCAACCGGTAAGGTCACCTTCAGCGATGAGCACGAAAGGCTGGGCATCGGAACCATCAACAGTTTCCGGCGTGGCTACCTATAGCACTTCTAGGCTGAAAGCGGGAAGCCATTTCATAATTGCCAACTACTATGGCGATAGCAACTTTAGTCAGAGCATTGCCTCTATCAACCAGAAAGTCCAGCCAGTAGTAAAGGCCGATACATCGATAGCGGTGACTTCATCAGTTAACGCATCGGTATCGGGCCAGCTGGTTACCTTCACCGCTACGGTAACTTCGAGCACAGGTACCCACCGGCAAAGTCACCTTCAGCGATGAACACGGAAGGCCGGGCATTGGAACATCGACGCCTCCGGTGTGGCTACCTACAGCACCTCGAAGCTCAAAGCAGGAGATCATTTCATAATTGCTACCTACGACGGCGATAGCAACTTCTATCCTAGCATTACCTCTCTGATCCAGACAGTGAATGCACCGAATCCATAGCAGTAACATGACACAAAGAAAAGGGGCCGGAGTGGATTCAAATCCACCCTGGCCTTTTTCATTGCACTTTGCAGGCTATTGTTCAAAGCGCAGCGATTGACACTTAGCCCGACTGTGTTATATCCTAGACTCAAATACAAAGGGGAGGTGTTTAATGCAAGCATACTGTATGAAATGCCGAACGAAGAGGGAAATGAGTAATCCCAAAGCCATTAAGATGAAGAATGGCAAGCCAGCAACGCAAGGCACTTGCCCAAAATGCGGAACTAAGATGTTCAGGATTGGCAAGAGTTAAATCAGTTCATTCTGAGATTCGACGTGACGGGGTAATACTTGCCCGGTACAAGTTTCTAGTAGGACATTCTAAACTTACAGCTAACTTCATTGCTCTGCTTATATTGCGAGTCACTTGCGGATTTGTAATCACATTTGCAGGTTTCAGCATTATTTGGTTGGGCTGATGACGATACGCTGGCTGTTAAATGTTCGATCTCCGAACTGGCAAAATATCTTATGGGACTCATTATCTCTGCCTTCATGCCAATGGGCGGGGAAATGTATATTTTGTTAATCTCCACAGCGGCTTCTCCTGGATTAGCAAACAAACGTATGTCTAATGTATTAACGTACGGCATTGGGTTGCCGTGACAATCCCGGCCACCACTTGCATGACACTGCATATCAAGCAAAATCAGATCACCAGGTGCAATGGCTAAATCAGTTACGCCTTTTAGACTAAGTATGTCCTCTTTGGTGATACCAAACATTTGAGCCATGGTTAACTCACTGACAGCCTTGTCATATTCCTTCTTCCCCATGTAGGCGACGCCCCTAAGATAATGAGCCGCCGCATATCTTGGATCAATCTCTATTGCCTTGTCACAATCCTCAAGTGACTTGTCCCACGCAGCGGACTTATCGGCCTCATCTTCAAACGGGTATGTTTTACTTCGCTCGAAGTAGGCTTCGGCATATTCGGGATCAAGCTCGATAGCTTTTGTTAGATCTTGCATAGCTAGTTCGTATCTATTTTCCTTAGAAAAGACTTTGGCCTGTTCCAGGTATTGATCTGCTGTTGTTGGTGACGCCGTTTTAGATACTTGTGCTGTGGCAGGTATTGCCGTGGGCACGCCTTCCTTTTGGGCACAAGCACTCATTACTGCCACTCCTGTTAGTATCAGCAGTAATACACAATTACGGCCCGGTTCTGATCTTTTCACTTTCTATGCGTACCCGCCCAATAGTTATACCACTTCTTAAGTTAGTCCCACAAGAATACTCGAAGCTACAAAATGACGTAGTCATCGGGATGTATGTTAAACCATAATAAAAATCATAGGGCCAAAGTTGCTAACCAGTGGCTCCCTCTCTTTTAGTCATCATAGCTGGACCGTTTTTGGGTGGCAGGTCAATAAATTATGACCCAATTTGGCCTATTGACAGGCCAACGTAAGGGTGCTAGTATCACGTTTGCATAAGAATAATACGACATAGCTTGAATAATTCAGGTGCAGGGCGGATATTGGTCTGAATTTGTTGGTAAAAGGAGTGCGTAAAGAGTTAGGCGCTCCTTTTGTGTTTTATAGGACCTGTAATAAAGGGGATGATACCTAAAGGACAGAGAACAAACAGCTAATGAAACAGATAAGGAAGAGGTAAAATGAGGAAATTAGTAATCTTAGTATCAGTGGCAGTGTTACTAGCAGCCATACTGGCAGGTGGGTGTGCTAAACCTGCCCCAGCGCCGGCATCATCTGCGCCTGCTCCAGCATCGGCACAGACGCTAGATATTGGTATCGCCACCCCATTGACTGGAGGGGGAGGATACCTTGGCACCCAGATGGAGGGAGGTATCCTAATGGCAATAGATGATCAGAATAACCAGGGCGGAGTTACTATTGCTGGTCAAAAATATGTACTTGGTTCTATCATCCGTGACACTAAGGCCGATGTTGTTGTGGGCAAAAATATTGCTGAGGAATTGGTATTTGATAAAAAGGTGAAGGTAATTGCCGGACCCTTTATTGGTGATGCCGTAGGCGTACAGAGCATTAGCGAGCCGAATAAAGTTCTGACGTTCAGCACCTCAGCCGCCGTACGCGGGTTGTGTGGCCCGAATAAGCCGTACACTTTCTTTTGCTCTTTTCCTATGGTTCAGACCGTTTACAAGCCTTTAGCCTACATAAAGAAGTATTACCCTCAGGCGAAAACGGTCTTCTCTGTGGAAGCTAATGATGCTAATGCCCCAGTCTTTGTGGATGCAGCGCAAAAGTGTTGTGCCCTACTTGACTTTAACTTCCTGGGCTATGAGAAGGCCGAACTTACTACTAAGGACTTTACGCCCTTAATTGCCCGAATACTGCCCAAAAACCCGGACATCATAGATATCGGTAGCACGGGAGGTGACATGGGGGGACTGTGCGCCCTTATGATAAAGCAGATACGGCAAGCAGGTTTTAATGGTCTTATAATGATACCGACATCGCCGCCCGAGGACGTGATGGAACAAACCGTGCCCGCAGAATCTCTTAATAAAATGATTACTATCTACGTGAACAAAGATGCTCCGATAGTCACTCCGGCATACCGTGACTTATTGGTCCGGTTTGATGCCAAGTACAATATGGAGGCCGTTGCAATTGTTGCCCTTTACTACAATGTTCTGAAGGGTTTCTTCGGATTCCTAAATACACAGAATACCATGGACACGACGGCGTGGATGCAGGGGTTTGCAAAATACCACTGGCAGAACCCCTGGGGATCTGAGTCTTTCTGGATTGAACAAGTGGGGGATGGCATTAATCGGCGGGTGCTAACCAATAACTGGGTTTCCCATTATGAAAATGGTAAGCCGATAACCGACTTTTCCGCTCCAATTCCGTGGGATTTTTTTGTGCAACCGTCGCCATAGTACCCAATTTATACGTTTGTATCGAGAAGGTCAAGCCGTAGAAACGAAGTAGGTTACGAAGGTTAGGATAAGCTAGGGTGAATTATATATAGAGCTGGCGCCTTGGTCACTTACCAAGGAACTAGCACGATGAAATAGCTTCAATGTTCTGCCCCACTAGTCGTGTCTAGCTATTTATGTCATTGAACTTAATCTAATATCACTATTTTTTGCCCTCAATTTATTAGCTCTGCGATAAGGAAATGCTCGCAGGTATACAACCATGGACGCCATCGGTGTTACAACCCCAAAAGTCTCTCCGCATTAAGATGAAATATTTTCTCTTTGTCACTATCGCTGATTTCTGCTGCCTCCATGAACTCCACTGCCTCCCGGATCTGTTCAAACGGATAGTCCGAAGCAAACAATATCCTGTCTGTCCCAAGCGCCAGTTGTGTGCAGATTAATGCCGGCTGCCACATCATGCCGCTCATGGTGACGAAGAAATTATCTTTGAAATACTGGCTGGGGAGTTTTTTCAGTCTCTTTGTAAGAGGTGTGATATCAGCACCCTCTTTCATCTCAAGATTGCTAACCATATTGGTATCCGCCGAGGTCTGCACACGGTCATCAATCCGCGCCATCCAGAATGGTAGCGCTTCGCCCAGATGCCCTAGGATAATCTTCAGACCAGGATACTTATCAAAGATACCGCTGCAAATGAGGCGTATTGCGGTTAACCCCGCCTCAATGGCAAATCCCCACATTGAGCCAGTCAGTTGCGGGTAGCCTGAAAACATTTTTAGCCTATCTGGCGGTGAATGTATCGGGTGGATGTATATGGGCACACCAAGCCTGGCGGCTCTTTCAAAGATGGGCCAGTACTTCTTCGCATCAATAAATTCGCCCTCGACATGAGATAGCACCATGGCTCCCTTAAAACCGAGTTGCCTCACCGCTCGCTCAAGCTCATCTGCCGCCGCCTCTGGGGCCTTGAGGGCAAGGGCGGCGAAAGCGGAGAATCTATCTGGATGCTTCTTGACAGCCGCAGAAATAACATCATTGACTTTTTTAGTTAATGTTGTGCTTTCTTTGGTATCAATCTGGTTTATGTTTGCGTTAACAGAGAGAACCTGTATATCAATACCAGCCTCATCCATGTCTTTCAGTCTGCCTTCTCCAAGGTCGCTGAGTTTGTTGATAATTAATTCAGGCAAGAATAAGTGGTATTCCTTGGCTGAGTCCCACCACCGCCAGGTCTTCTGGCTATTTTCTACGACGCTCTCCATCTTGGGGTAGTGTTTTCTTGACTGCATATAATCCACGTAGTATTGAGTAAAACAGTGTTCCTCAATGGCTATTTTCTTCATAGCGTATCTCCCTTTCTATTTATTTCACTACGGCCAAGGGGATACAATCCCAAATGACGTTAGTCATCGGGACCCACAAGCTATTTTGTAGTAAAGAAACTCCACGGAATCGGAGCGGTATAGTCGGTTACTGGGTTACCATTTACATAGTGGGTGACCCAATTATTGGATAATATCCTCCGATTGATTCCGTCTCCCACCAGTCCGACCCAGAAAGACTCAAATCCCATTATACCCTGCCACCGGTAGTTCCCGAACCCTTGCATCCACGCCGTCGTGTCCATGGTATTCTGAGTGTTTAGAAACTGAAATAAGCCCATCGACGAGTTGTAGAAGTCGGCGACGACGTCAACGGCTTCCTGGTTGTACTTGGCGCGATACCGAACCATCACATCACGGTATTTCGGGTCGACTACGGGGCCATCTAAACTGATATACTGACTAACCACGTTGTCAAGAGACTCGGCAGGCACGGTTTGCAACAGCACTTCTTCGGGTGGGGCCGCTGGTATCATAATGGGTCCGTTAAAACCGGCTTGACGCAGTTGCTTTATGAGAACCGTTCCCACTCCTCCGAAAACTCCCCCTATGCCTCCTGTATCTATGACATCTGGGTTATGAGTCAGTACGTGGCTAATTATGGGCGTAAAGTCTCTGGTATTCGTCGGCACCTTGTCGTATCCCAGGTCATTAAATCCAAGTAACTTGCAAGCGCCTTGTGTTGCTGCTGCGAAGAACGGCCCGGTGGGTACATCAGGTTCTATGGAGTAGACTGTTTTCGCTTGAGGGTAATATTTCTGTATGTAGGACAAGCACTTATAGCTAACTTGCGGAAAAGGGAAAGTAATAAAAAAACTGAACGGCTTAGCCGGGCCGGTCATGCTGGGTATGACACATTGAATGAAGAACGCCATGACTTTATTCGGCTCGGTAACAGCTCTGCATGCCCACCGCATCAGACTGGAAAGGCCCGGAGATGATTTTCACTTTCTTGTCAAATACCAGTTCCTCGGCCACAGACTTGGCAACAATCAGATCCGCTTTAGTGTCACGTTGGATGGGATTAAGCATATAATTTTGCCCGCCAATAGTCACGCCACCATGTGCATTCTGGTCCTCTATTGCCATTAGAATTCCGTTAATTGATTCGCCGCCAAGGAACGCCATTGTTCCAGTTAGTGGACTGGCAACGCCTATGTCGAGTTGTTGTGCCGCTGGTGCCGCTGCTGGTGTTGGTTTACCACAACCAGTCATAATGAAGCCGCTTACGAGTGCAACCACTACTGCAACTAAAAACGTTCTTTTCATCCGCGATTATTACCTCCTACGTAATTTTATTGCCGAACGATTATTCGTTTATGTCCTCATAAGCACCACCTCGTTAGAAATAAATTTGGCCTGCCCCAAAGTTATACCACTTCTTAAGTTAGTCCCACAAGACATATTGCATGGCCAACTCAATGGTGGTATAAATGCTGCTGTGGGCAGGTCAGACGACAAAATAGGACTCGGAGGAGGAGAAAATGCCTAAATTGAAAGCCGTCGTTACCATAGCAGTATGGATTCTATTTATTAAGGGCTTTCTCAACGTGGTGTTGAGTTTGGTCATGGGATTTACAAACATGCAGCCGATGCCGATAGCGGAGGCGATGGGGGGATATAGGTATCGTTGCCCTAATTTTGGCTTGTGTTGGGGCTTGGCTAAGAGGAAAGTTGGAGTAAGGTAGCAATCATAGATATCATTGGAATGGCCTGCCAGCAAACTTGACAAAAATCATATGCGTTACGAGGAATAACGCCATGAGTAAGTGGGAATATTACACCCCGGAAGTCACTTTAGCACATTTGGAAAGTGCGGATTGGTTAAATAGCCTTGGAAAGCAGGGTTGGGAACTTGTTTGCCTAACAAAATTCGGTGAAAAGCAATTAAAATGGTTGGCTATTTTTAAAAGAGAAATACCTGATTCATAGTGCCAATACTGACCTGTGCCGGACCGACGCGCAATGGATTTCCATGCCATGTCCCTATACTGTACCCATCAACTCCGCAGAACTTGCAGCAGTAGACCCATACGGTCAAAGCTAGTTTCTTCAATTTCTGCGCTCCCAATCTAACGGCCATCTGACTGAATGAGGTACTCTTTGACAGTGTTTCTGCGAGTTTTTACTGAATGTGCAGTATTCGCAACTCGGTTCTGCCAGGGACGCAGTTAAATAGCTATTCTGGCATATGGTACGTGGCAATTCCTGCAATCTCCAGTACCTGCAGAAGGCTGCTGCATTGGTTTATGTGTGTTTGCACATTAGGGAGCCCTAGGCTAGGAAGTACTGCAGTAGGCTAGACTTTTCCAGGGCATAACTTTGGACAAGCTATGCGCGTTGTCACAAATGCTTGGATTGTTACCTCTGAGGTCACATTTGGGCGTTTTGTTACCTATCCAAGATAAAAACAGACCCAGCTATTTATATCCCTAACCTTTTGGCTTTTTGTTCAATTAGGCAGAAATTTGCCATAGTTACTGAATAATAGGGCAACCATATTTATGTTTGTTGAAGCTCCACATTAAATAAAGGACCGATCAAAGAACCTTCGATCTTTGAGCCTAAGCTATGTCAAAGTTCTCTGGACTGACGGATTACCAGTGGCTAAATCTATCCATTCGGTACTGTTCACTGTGGTTGCTGTACAAACATACTCGAAGGAAGAGATACGGTATAATCGGTTATCGGCTTGCCGTTTTCATAGTGGGTGACCCAGTTATCGTCTAATGACCGCCGGTTGATTCCGTCGCCCGGCTGTGCAATCCAAGAAGACTCAAATCCCATCAGACCCTGCCAGTGGTAATTGCCAAACCCTTGCATCCACGCCGTTGTGTCCATAGTATTCTGCGTATTCAGAAACTGAAAGAGAGCCATCATGTCATTATAGTAATCAGGGACAATGCCAAGCGGCGCCTGCTGATACTTGGCTTGAAACCGCTGGCATACATCGCGGTATTTCGGGTCGACTACAGGGCCATCTATGCTGATGTAGTTGCTAATCATATTGTTAAGAGATTGTGCAGGTACGCTCTCCTCCAACACTTCTTCTGGAGGAGCGGCCGGCATCATAAGAGGCCCGCTAAAACCGGCTTCTCGTATTTGCTTTATCATAAGGGCAGCCAGTACGCCCATCGACCCTCCTGTGGCGCCACAATCTATGACATCGGGCTTGTGAGTCAGTACCCGGGCAATTAGGGGCGTGAAGTCCTTAGTATCACCCGGAGTCTTCTCATAGCCCAGGTAATTAAAACCAAGCAGGCTGCCACCGTTTTGGGTGCCAGCCGCAAAAGTTGGTGCCACTGGTATATCATTTTCTATGGAGTAGACATTTTTTGCCTGAGGATAGAATTTGTGTATGTAGTCTAAAGGCTTATATGTCGCCTGTGGAATAGGGAAAGAGCAAGAGAAACTGAATGGCTTTTTTGGGCCAGTCATGCTGGGGGTATTGAAATTAACGAAGAACGCCAGTACCTTGTTGGGCTCGGTGACAACCTGCACTCCTGCCGCATCACCTATGAAAGGCCCGGCGATGATCCTAACGTCATCAGTAAATATCAGTTGCTCAGCGACGCTCTTGCCAAGGACAACATCCGCCTTGGTGTCCAGTACAATGGGTTTGAGCACATATTTCTGCCCTGCAATAGTGACACCACCTTGCGCATTCTGGTCATCTATTACCATCTGAATTGCATCGCTTATCTGAGTGCCGAGGAATCCTGACGGCCCCGTGAGCGGGGTGGCCACACCTATGGGCAGTTGCTGCGGTGATGGCGTAGTTGTGGTTGGTGCCAGCCTGGCACATCCGCTTGCCAGTATCATTGCTACCACTGCCAAAGGTATTATAAGGAAAACTGCTTTCTTCATCTTAGACCTCCTCGCACTCAATTTCATTGATCGTTGCTATTGATTCGCCTTACCAGATCACAAGCACTTTTCGCTATCCGCCTTATGTCGCGGTGATTCTTGAGCAACAGAGGCACGGGTCGCTTACAATTTCAGGGGTCTCGGTGCCCTTGTCACCCCACTATTTCTCGCGTCCCCATTCTTGTTCTTCCTAGGACTATTATATGGCGTAAGATTAATACTATTATAATCCCATCTGTGTGATTGTCAACAACCTGAAGGCTGTCGCAGATTACCCCACAGAAAGCGAATCAAAATACAACATATTGGCCGTCATTAACTGAGTGCCACACTTAATGACGAAATGTGTATTATCTTCGGGGGATTTACAATCTCGAACGTCTTTGAGTGGAGTAAGAGCGTTCATGACTGCCGATAATTCGCTGGCTATGGTGTCCGGCATGTCAGACGGACACGGGTCTGCAACGGTCTTATTCTTTTTGAGCACGTCCAGAAGGTCTTCAAAAGTGGCGTTATGAAAGTCCTTTATTTTGGTGCTGTTATTCCGGTCCGCAACAGAGCCTCTTTAATGTCTCCTTCTCCAGCCACGCTAGGAAGCCCTTGGGTCCTGGATTGCTTTCTTTGTTGAGCCTGGTCATCTCTTCGTATAAGAACGTCAGCAAGTCATGCATCAGGTCGAATTCAGCAGCGCTCCTTCACCGTCTCTCAGACGACTCGACATGCTTGCCGAACACCATGGTATCGGCAAGCATGTCCTTCGGGCGCATAGCTGCTAAGGCCGCAGTGAAAGAGCTAGCTTGGTGAGCTATCTGCGGAATGGCACAACATTTAATGGGCTTGTATCACTTTTATCAAAGCTCGGTTTTCCGAGTTCCATCGAAGTGGAACACGTTCGGTAGAGAAATACAAGCAGTTTACCACAAACAGTTTCATTTGCCTTAGCGAGCTCACGGTAGCGAGCTGCGCTCCTAAAACAGGTTAAGTGGCTCCGGATCGGATGTTACAATGTGCACCGCGAATGGTGGCACGAATAGGAGGCTGAGCGAACCATTAACCAGTAATAGAATATACTAGAGCTAAAATACAGGACTTGCATTATCCTTTCATAGGAGGCAAAAGTGCAATCCCGCCATATCGAAGCAAAACTTGTACGACCTTCACCGAAATTATTTTAACCACTTTTAAATCCTGTCGCCACGAAAACTAGAGGGCGGGCCTCAGCATTCAGACTCGTGGCGCTTTCATTATATGGGATAGCCATGCTCGCTTATGAGTCTTTTTGCACCTGTTTCAACAATCTATCTTCTTTGGCTATGTGCGCTCCTATCGATTCACATATTCTATTAACTGCTTCCCTAATGTCTGAAGCGTATTTATTTAGTTCCTCTCGACGCAATTTATTATAAACAGCATTTTCGGCCAACGAGATTGCACTGTCCAGTTGTTTTTGAATTGTCTCGTGTTCCCGCCATTATGTCTTCTACCGAAGTGCTGCCCAGAAGCATTTCAAAAATGCGCTCGTCTGAGTCAATATGACGTCGTATGGCTTCCCTGAAGTCGTACAACGACCAGCGATAAAGCGTTATTTGGTCCTTTAACTGTGTTGATTGCGCTGTCCTCTGGCTTGATTGGGTAGCTAAATCACTCAGTGAGTTAGTGAGAAACTTCATATGTTGTCTGATAGCTTTATGCTCGCATATCAGGTCCGATGTCTTAGGAGTCACTGGCAT
>CAVVVB010000014.1:0-159024 GCA_963751585.1 uncultured Chloroflexia bacterium
CAACGACGGCTTTCAGAACACCAAGTCCTCCATATCGGCATTTATCCCCGTCCCTTAAGCTCTACGGCTTCATATTTGCCGGTGCTGGCTCCTGAAGGGACGGCAGCCATGCCGACGGCGCCATCCGACAGCTCCACGTGTACTTCCACCGTAGGATTACCCCGCGAATCGAGTATTTCGCGGGCCGCGATGGACTTGATAGTTGCCCGTGTTGATCTCAATCTATTCTTTGTCCTTTTGCCAGGGAAATGACTTTCTCCACGGCATCGACGGCATCATCAGCCTTGATTATGGAATCGTCTTCCTGGCCGTTCCGGTAAAGCGACCAGGTATTCAACCCGACAACCGGGATGTTGCTTTTGAGAGCGAAGCCGATCTCAGTCAGTGTGCCGTAGTCACCGTCTATGGCTATAACCGCCTGCGCGGATTAACTACCGACCACATTCCGAGCATGGCCTAATCCTGTGGCGATGGGGATTTGAACGTATGGATTGGCGTCAGCCGGGCTGTCGGTAGGCAGGATGCCAATGGTCAGTCCGTGCTCTATGGCCGCTCCTCGGCAAGCCGCCTCCATGACCCCGCTCAAGCCGCCACAAACAAGGATGGCCCCTCGTTTGGCCAGCTCTCTGCCAACCGTCTCAGCCAGAACCGCTTCCTGGGCAGTACATTTACCACCGCCAATAACAGCAATGGTCAACTTTTTCTCGGAACCTGACCTTCCCACGATTTATACCTGAGTTGGGTTTGTTTTGAGCCATTATACCATATCGAACTCGGATAACCGCATGGTTACATGCTGACGAGAACCGCAAGAAAGCTGAGAGACTGGGTACGTAACAGCAACGAAATTGCCCCTTCTAACCGAAAGGTGTAGAATTTTCCGATACCTGGCAAAGTGGAAAGAAGACGTAAGTTATTTGTTTGCCTTGCTTAACGACGTGGTTAAGATAAAGATTGGAGGTTACTCAATGAAGAGCAAATACTTTGTTCTGATAGCAAGTTTGTTGTTGGGAATTGTGCTGGCGGCAGGATGTGCGGCGAACCTGGGCGCGGCCAAGGTGGCCAAGAACGGTGACACGGTACAGCTGAATTATGTCGGAAAACTGGCAGACGGCAGCGTATTTGATTCGTCGGAGGGGCGCGAACCTTTACAGTTCACACTGGGTCAGGGCCAGATAATTCCTGGATTCGAAAAAGCCGTACTGGGTATGAAAGTCGGGGAAAAGAAAACCGTTACTATACCGATGGATCAAGCCTACGGGCCACACCGCGATGACTTAGTGATTCAGGTAGCGCGAAAACAGCTTCCCAGTGGTGCCAATCCGCAGGTTGGTAAGCAATTGCCGATGGTTAGTAACAATAGGCTGGTTATGGTCACTGTCCTCAAGATAGAGGGTGACACGATTACAATAGATGCCAACTCTCCTCTTGCCGGAAAAGACCTGACTTTTGAAATTGAGCTGGTAAGCATAAAATAGTAAACAAAACTACTGTTTATTGGGCCTGAATTCGGAAGGTTGGTCTGCTTCTGTAGACTGCGATGTGACTCTAAAACTATAGTTTAATGCGGAGGTGATATTAATGGCGATAGAAAGCAAACATGCTGCTACTCATACCGCATCGGGTCTTGCCGGAGTTGTCTGGTTCATCGGCTGGCTGTTCACTATCGGTTACGCCAATCTGATCTGGTGGAAAATCATACTTGGCATCGTTGTCTGGCCATATTTCCTGGCGCTGGCTGTGAAGTAGGTACCCCTCTCTCCCATGGTACCCAAATCTCCCTTGATCCTCCTTTTGGCTTTGCACCAAAAGTCTTACTTTCCCACCACTTTTGGAACAACTGCCTTTTCTGTTACAAAAGTCAACCTTGGTCAGCCGATGGACCGCAACAGGTGGTCGGACCGTGGATATCTCCCTTTTCTCACACTCGCCACGGGCGACAACAGGAGGTATGTGATTTAGCCTTATCACAATTATGCCAGTTTTTGAAGGAGTTTTTCAGAAGAGATTGCAGCAGTTGCTAGTATCTCATTCAATATCCCAAGTTTAATCATCTCAAGGGCAGATTGCAGACTCGCCAATGAAAAGAACGTAGGTTTGTTGATTGTTAAGACCCGTTTGGACTAATATATCCATTGTGACGGCTTTTTGGAGCATATAGATAGACTCGGAGAAATGATGGCATATCCCAAGAGACCAATTCAGAACAGGTTGAAAAGAGGTGTATTGCTTGGCACTATATGTGCTGTTCTAGCATTCCTTATTCTGGTCCTGTTCCGGCAAAATCTAACCCTTGGTGCCACAGTAGCTGCTTTAGCCGTGATCATAGCGTACTTCATTTTGGCACGTTTACTTTAGTTCAACTTATAACATGCTCATGATTTTACGATTTAAGAATTTGTTTTCGGCTCCGCACTTGCCATTAAAATCGGCATTTTAGTTCGGCTGGCCGGGGTTGCCCCTGGATGGCCGACTTGGTGGTGCACTCTTGCTTTTTGGGAACGGCCTGGTAGCGCTGTCTTTATAGCAGGCAAGTCATCCTAATGATTACGTTTGGGCACATAAAAACAGTATTCTCTAAGACTCGGCGTAGTCGATGTCGGCTACCTGAGAAAATGGCTCGTCATTGCCATTCTCATTGGTGTTGTCGCAGGTATAGGTTCAATCCTATTTTATCTGGCAATAAATGGGGTTACATGGTTAATGCTTGGTCAAGGAGCAGGATATATTCCGCCGGCGCCCGGTGGCGAAGGAGCAACTGTATTCACACCTATTGCCCGACGCTGGATGATACCTGTCATTTGTACTCTCGGTGGGCTAATCAGTGGATTACTTGTTTTCAAATTGGCTCCGGAAGCTGAAGGGCACGGCACCGATGCTGCCATAAATAGCTTCCATAATAAAGAAGGATTCATCCGCCGGCGTATCCGCTGGTCAAATTGGTTGCCTCGGCAATCACAATAGGTTCTGGTGGCAGTGCGGGGCGGGAAGGCCCGGTAGCCTTAATAGGGGCTGGTTTCGGTTCGATCATAGCTGACATTTTCAAATTGAATTCCCATGACCGGCGTATAGCTTTAGCCGTAGGAATCGGAGCAGGCATCGGCTCTATTTTCAAAGCGCCTCTTGGGCGGGGCCTTGATAAGCGCCGAAATCCTGTACCGGCGTGACTTTGAATTTGAAGCTCTGTTACCTTCATTTATTGCCTCCATCGTAGGTTATAGCGTTTTTGCATCCTGGACGGTTGGGCGCCTATTTTCACTATTAATACCGGATTTACTTTCTAATAATCCGGAGCAGCTTCTGGGTTATGCCATACTGGGAGTGGTCTGTGGTCTATTCGGTATGCTATACGGCCGCACATTTTACTATAGTCCGGGACTTCTTCAGATCATTGAAAATGCCGAATTATATTAAGCCTGCTATAGGTGGACTCATTGTCGGCATAATTGGGATTTTTCTGCCTCAAATTCTGGGTATGGGATATGGATGGGTACAATTTGCCATTAACGGCAATACTGCTGTTTTGCCGCTGGGAATAATGATAGCAGTCATATTCGGTAAAATTGTGGCCACCAGTTTATCGGTAGGCTCTGGAGGCAGCGGTGGCGTTTTTGCGCCGGGACTGGTGATAGGTGGTATGGTAGGTGGAGTGACCTGGTCACTCCTTCATAACTTCACCAGTATAGTGCCGGCTGACCCGGCTACTTTTGTAGTTCTGGGAATGATGACTTTATTCGGCGGTATAGCTAAGGCGCCCTTGGCTATCATGATTATGGTCAGTGAAATGACTGGCAATTACAGCTTGTTAATACCAAGCATGGTATCGGTAGTAATCGCCTATTTCTTGACCGGGAACAGCTATATATATGAAAACCAGGTGAATACACGGGCTGACTCTCCCGCACACCGGGCTGAATATTCCGTTCCTTTACTGGAGAAAATCCAGATAGCAGATGCAATGGTGACTAATCCTATAACTGTTTCTCCGATATGTATGTTAGTGACCTTGCCAGACTTGATGAAGTCAAACGAAATCGATGCTGTCCCGGTGCTGGATTCAGGGAAATTAGTAGGAATTGTAACCACTCGTCGATATGGCCCGGATCTCCGAAGATAAATGGTCGCAAGACACGAATTCAGGGAAAATAATGAGCAAACGAGCTAATAGTTGGCTATCCCGAAAGAGACCTGTATGAGGCGCTAAGCAGAATGACGAAAAACAATATCAGCCACTTGCCGATTGTTGACCGAGAACATCCTGATAAACTTATCGGTTTTCTGGCAATTCACAATATTGCTTCCACCTACGATTTGCAAAAGAAAACCATATCTGAGGAAAAACATTAGCTAGGCCAGTGTGTAATAGACTTTATGAAGGAGATGCCTATAAGCAAGAAAATGAAGGAGGGAAGCATGAGTGAACGAAGATATCGTGGCCGCCGTGAGTGCATTATGGTTGCACGAACAGACTTTTGAAACAAAAGGTACTTTTGGTGCAAAGCCTTCCCCTTTTCAAAGGCAATAATATACTTGACACAGTAAATCAATGTGTTATAATGGTTTTTAAGTGGAGGATAACTACTATGAATGAACCTAAAACCCTGATTGAAGCAATCAAATACTTCTCTGACCCCGATGTCTGTTTGGACTTCGTGGTCAAAGCTGCGCTGGCCTAATGGCGTGACTTGCCCTACATGCGGAAGTACGGATGTTAGGTTCATCAAAACCCGTCACATTTGGGAGTGTAAAGCCCAGCATCCTAAGCGTCAGTTTTCGGTCAAGGTCGGCACAATCTTCGAGGATAGCGCAATCGGATTGGATAAGTGGCTTGCCGCTATCTGGATGATTGCCAATGCCAAGAATGGCGTCAGTTCCTATGAAGTCGCTCGTGGTTTGGGTGTCACTCAAAAGACAGCTTGGTTTATGATGCATAGAATTCGCTTGGCTATGGGAACTGACAATGGCAAGTTCTCTGGTACTGTTGAAGCGGATGAGACTTTCATCGGTGGTAAGGCTGTCAACATGCACAAATCCAAGCGTGAAAAGATTATTCAAGGTCGTGGTGGTGTTGGCAAGGTCGCTGTCATGGGGCTGTTGGAACGTCATGGCATTGACGATAAAGCCTAGCAAGGTTCAAACCAAGATAATCGCTGATACTAGCCGTAAGACAATCCCGCCCGCCGTCCGTGAATCCGTTGAAGCGGGTAGCAACCTTATCACTGATGCTCTTGTCTCCCTACAATGACTTGGATAATGAGTATGTCCATGAAGTCATTGACCACGCTGAGGCTTACGTCAAAGGGCATGTTCACACCAACAGCATTGAGAACTTCTGGAGCCTCTTGAAGCGGGCAATCAGAGGGAACTTACGTCAATATTGACCCGTTCCACTTGGTTCGGTATCTTGACGAGGAGACTTTCCGCTTCAATGCTCGTAAGGATGATGATGCTGACCGCTTTCAGTCCGTAGTCAATGGGATTACTGGTAAGCGGTTGACCTACAATCAACTCATTGAGTCGGTACGACGCAAGCGTAAGAGAGGTAAACGAAGTGAAAAAGTCAAAAAAGACAATGCCGTCCGTCCAACAGGAAGATGAGACACCATTTGAGCGTTTCCGCCGTCTAGCGAGTAAAGTTGTGTCCACCCCGAAAGAGAAAACGAACAAATTGAGTCGGCAGAATCACTTGGGACAAACCGATATGAACCAGTAAAGTTCAAGGGCTTGAGAAGGCGCGAAATGCGAGAAGAACAATATAGCTGGGAACTTCTGAGAAAACATATGGAGGAGTGGCGCGAGGAGTGGCGCAAACAGCAAAAAGCCACAACAAGTGATAAGAATACTGGGAATGCTCGATTGGGCTGAGGAATTAGAATTGGCTAAACGATTAGAAGCTTTTGCAGACCAGTTACTGAGAGAAGAGACTTCTAAACCTGGGGGAGCTATTACTGGGATGGATATATACACATGGGTAGTCTTACGACATATGACTGGGCTTATTGCAAAATTGGGGTTAGACATAGCCAAACTCCAACAGGACATAACCAAGTTGAAAAGACAATAGGCACAACGTTATCATTCCTTTAACCTTGTGGTGAGATGCACCATAAATTCTTTCACATGCCCAAATATTGTATTTGCACGTTCCTCATCATAGGTATCCCGTACGTGCATAACATGGTTCCTCCAAGCATTCTTGAAATATCGGAACTGTAAAGCTGCCTCAGAGTAGAATTGTTCCTTTACCTTATCCCCCGCAGATGCAGTCTTAATATTTGCTTCGATATCTTGAATTAGAGATTCCCAGTTTTTGTAATCAATCTTAATAATGCCCGCATCTTTAGCCAGAACAGAAAGACCAATTTCAAGCACTCTCATCGAATGAAAGACACTAGCTGTCCAACGCTCAAACGCAAGGCATCTGCCAGCTTCACGAATATCAAAGGCGGCAGAGGGGAAAGCTGTATCTACTTCTTGCCCAAATAGAGGAGCATCAGTAATTAGATGGCTCTTATCTAGCTCAATGGAAAAGAACTTCCTTGACTTCAGCTCATCAATCACCCTGTTGTCGAACTGGTCGGTCAATCTCTCTACGTCATCCCATGTAATTTGCTGGTTTTTGGAGAGAAAATCCTTTATCCTTTCGACCGCCATCTGAGAATGGGTTAGTCCCAATGTATGACACAGCGTCTCAGAAGCAGCCGCATCGTGAATCCAGTGTTGCCTCTCTTCCTCCGTCAAATTAGAGTCCATGGAACTCATTTTATAGATGGTGTGTATCCCACCCATAAAAAGGAACTGGTCAGGACTGAATTCTTTCATAAGAATCTCCCATAAAGTAGTATACTTAAGCATATTTTAATCCCCCTTTCTTACTGTGTCAAGTATATTATTGCCTTTCCAAAGGGGGAAAGGTTCACCTAGTGCCCATTCAGAGGGGAAATATTCTCCCTTTCGTAAAGGGAGAGACAGAGGGATTTTGTCGGTAAGGACACAAAAGAGGTTTAGTTGAACTTGTTCATGGCGGCGGTTATGCCCTCGGCCAGAATGCACTCGATAGCCTCGGTGGCTCGGGCGATGGCAGGCTTAATTATCGTCTCCTCCCGGCGGGTGAAATCGCTGAGTACGTAGTCCACTATAGCAGCTTCGTCGCTGATCGGCGTCCCATCCTCTTTGATAGGCCGGCCGATACCTATCTTGATCCTGGCAAAATCCTGACTGCCCAGAGACTCGATTATTGAGTTCATCCCCTTGTGCCCCCCGCCGCTGCCCCCCGCCCGCAGACGGAGCTTGCCCAGGGGCAAATCCAGGTCATCGCAGATTACGATAAGGTCGTCCAACGGTATTCTATATACGCGTACCAGCTGCCCGACTGCTTCCCCGCTCCGGTTGACAAAGGTGCTGGGTTTGGCCAGAAGTACTTTGACTCCTGCTATCTCACCGCTGCCGGTCTGAGAACGGCACTGGCGCTGTTTCATGGAGATAAAGTGCAACTTGGCCAAATGGTTTACACAGCGGAAACCGATATTGTGGCGGTTATGAGCATAAGTTTTGCCTGGATTTCCCAGGCCTATAATTAGCTTCATCAGATTCTCAACGAGGATAATCTCTAGGCTTTCTTTGTGGCTTTGTCCAGCATTTGCATAAACTCTGCCTCGGTAAGTGTTTTGGTGCCCAGCGCCTGAGCTCGGGCGAGCTTGGAACCCGGGTCGGCACCGACCACCAGGTAATTGGTTTTCCTGGTAACATCTGAGCCGGCTTTGCCACCCAGCGCCTTAATTTTAGCTTCAGCTTCCTGACGGGGCATGCCTTCTAGTCTTCCGGTAATTACGAACTCGAGCCCAGTCATAGGCAGTTCCTTCGCTGATGCCTTTTCGGCTTTCAGCTTGACGCCGGCTTTCCTCAACTTTTCGATAATTTTTCTATTCTTTTCCTGACGGAAAAAGGCCACTATGCTATCAGCAATCTTAGGTCCGATAGACGGTATTTCTCGAAGCTCGTCTGAATTCGCCCGGGCTAAATCATCAAGGCTGGAGTAGTGCTCCGCCAGAAGGTCGGCCGTTTCACCCCCGATATTTGGTATGCCTAGGGCGAAAATTATGCGGGGCAAAGGCCGGTCTTTGCTCTTTTCAATAGAATTGAATATATTGGCGACGCTCTTTTCTCCCAACTTTTCCATGTTGAGCAACAGTTCCTTTTTATCTTTGAGGCTGTAGATGTCGCCGACATCCGCTACCAATCTGCGCTCAAACAGTGCCTCGGACATCTTCTCGCCGATGCCTTCAATGTCCATAGCGCCACGGCTGACGAAGTGTTTGATTCTCTCCAGCGCCTGGGCGGGACAGGCGGCATTGGTGCAGCGATGCATGGCCTCGCCCTCGGGCTTTATGACCTCGCTGTCGCAAACCGGGCATCGTTTAGGCATGCGGAAGATTTTCTCTTTTCCGGTGCGGCGGCTAACTATCGGTTCGACTATTTCGGGTATTACCTCTCCGGCTCGCTGTATTACAACCCAGTCGCCGACGCGAATATCCTTACGGTGGATATCCTCTTCATTGTGAAGTGCGGCATGGCTGATAGTAACACCGCCAACCTGAACCGGTTCCAATATGGCGTACGGATTAAGGCTGCCCGTCCGCCCCACGTTGATGCCAATATCCAGAAGCCGCGTGGTGCCCTGAACAGCGGGAAATTTATAGGCGATAGCCCATCGCGGCTCACGTCCCACATTTCCCAGCTCAAGCTGAAAAGCAATAGAGTTGATTTTCACCACCACGCCATCGGCCTCATAAGGTAGGGCCTCTTGATTATCAACCCACTTTTTGTAATAAGCCTTTGCCTCGTCAATGGTGCGGCACAGAGCATTGTTGGGGTTTGACTTGAAGCCTAAAGACTTGAGGTACTGCATGATCTCCCAATGGGTGTCCGGAACTGCCCTGCCTTCGGCCCAGCCCAGCCCGTAGATGAAAATATCCAGAGGTCGTTGAGCCGTGATCTTCGGGTCTAGTTGCCTTACCGAGCCGGCGGCGGCATTTCTGGGGTTGGCAAAAAGGGGCTGGCCTTCCTTAGCTCGGTCCTCATTTAGCTTCTTGAAGCCGGTTTTGGGTAGATAGACCTCGCCCCTGACCTCGAACCTCGGCGGTGCGTCTTTGGGTACCGATAGGGGTATGCTCTTTATAGTCCTGAGGTTTTGCGTAATATTTTCGCCGCGGAAACCATCGCCTCTAGTGGCGCCAACCTCGAGTAAGCCGTTGTTGTAGGTCAGGGCCACCGCTAGGCCGTCGATCTTAAGCTCGCACACGAATTCAGGCCTTTGGCCACCCAGAATGTTGGAGACACGACGGTGCCAGGCATCCAGCTCCTCATCGGAAAAAGCGTTGGCCAGGCTGAGCAATGGCTGAGGATGCTCCACAACGCCGAAAGCTTCAACCGGAGTGGCACCGACCCGCTGGGTTGGTGAGTCGGGTGTGACGAGTTCCGGGTGTGCTGTTTCCAGCTGGTTGAGCTGTCGCATAAGTTCATCGTACTCGGCATCGCTTATCTCCGGGCTGTCCAGCACGTAATAGCGATAGTTGTGATGGTTGATAAGCTCCCTCAGTTTTTGTATTTTCTGCTTTACTTCGGTCATTTCTCCCTGCCTGCCACATCCTAGTATAGCATGTGGCCAGAGCGGCATTAAACAGATGTGGCAGCAGTTTCGTTATTACTTTCGGGCCTTGGTTGGCAACCAAAGACTGTAGGCATACGATTTCCAGCTGTCGGCATAGTGTTGACTTAGGTTGCCGACCCATTCTCTGTATGCCATAATTTTGCCAGGAAAAAGCTGATTCTGGAGGTGGTAAATGGGCATAATAATAGATTTGAGCGTACCCACGGAAGATAGTCCCAGCGAACCGCTGCCAGTGAGGGTGACCCACGAGCCCCACCGGCAAAGCGTGGAAATGATGAAGATGTATTTCGGCTGCAGCGAGCAGGACTTACCGGAGGGACTGGGATGGGCCAACGATAGCGTGACGTTAGGCGCACATGGCGGAACTCACGTTGATGCTCCGTGGCACTATTTCCCGGTTAGCGAAAGCAGAAAAGCCAGGACTATCGACGAGATGCCTTTAGATTGGTTCTATCACGATGGCGTGGTTTTGGACATGAGACATAAGCCTCGTGGCTCGGGCGTTACGGTGCAGGATTTGAAGAAAGCTCTGGCCAAAATCAAATACAAGATCAAACCCTGGGACATAGTAATGATACAGACCGGAGCTGACAAACTCTGGGGTAAACGGGAGTATTTTGAAGCTGGCTGTGGTATGACCCGGGAATCCACCCTGTGGTTGGTAGACCAGGGCGTTAGGGTTATGGGGATTGATGCCTGGGGATGGGACCGGCCCTTCTGGGCACTAAGAGAAGACTTTATCCAGAAGGGCGATAAGAGCGTATTGTGGGCAGCACATTTTGCCGGCAGAGAGCGTGAGTACTGCCATATAGAGAAATTGGCTAACCTGGACAAGCTGCCGAAACCCTTTGGGTTCAAGGTAGCCTGCTTTCCGGTTAAACTGGCTGGCGGCAGCGCCGGCTGGAGCCGCGTCGTGGCCGTTCTGGAAGACTAACAAGGTAACTTGCTCTCGCCGGCAATCGATCCCCTGAGTGCAGTTATGGCTTCTTGTGATAGGGACGACAAAAATATAAAATTAATGGTCGCTTTTTCGATAGACGTAAGTGGTATGTGCCTGGAGTGTTGCTGATATGGTAGAGACTTTCTTGTGTCCCAATTGTGGTGAAGAGAACCTGATGAGCTACCAGTTTTGCGGAGCTTGTGGAACGAAGCTGGCCGGCAGGATGCAACTGTCGGAAAAGATATGCTCGAAGTGCGGTTCACAAAACGTGCCGGATTATAAATTCTGTGGCCACTGCGGTGCCAAGCTAGACACCGTATGTCCAAATTGCGGGGCTAATGTTCCCGCCGACTCCCGATACTGTCCTACGTGTGCCTACCTTTGTGCTGAAGGGCGTTACGAAGTTTAGTAACACCTCTGATTCATTTGCCTACTAGCCCCCCTATCAAATATGCTTACTGAGAGCCTTTCTGAATTGTTTCACGCTGGGTATCTTTTAGATACCTAAAGTCAGTGACTGCTGGACTATTGACAAGTTATGTATCATCCGATACTATTAATAGTAGTAGTTATTATTAGTAACCATGTTAAGGAAAACCAGGCAGAAAGAAGCGATCCTTGCGGTGTTGAGGAGCACCAATTCTCATCCCACGGCCGATTGGGTTTATGAGGAGGTTAGGAAGGAGATTCCCAATATAAGCCTCGGCACGGTGTATCGCAATCTCAGACTTATGTGTGAAAATGGGGAGATTTTGCAGCTCGATCTTTGTGGTGCTTTGGCGCGTTTCGATGCCAGGCAGTATAACCACTATCATTTAAGGTGCGAAAAATGCGGTCGGGTGTTTGACGTTGATTTGCCCGTGGACAGGGAAATAGACGAGAGAGTGGCTGCTGAGGGGGGCTTCAAGGTTTCCTTTCATCGCTTGGAATTTCGCGGACTATGTCAAGACTGTCAGGCAAGCTGATATTTTCTTGAACTGCCCAAATTTCATAACTTTGTAACTTTTTCGCCCTCGATTTTGCGACTATTTTATAGTCGACAAGGCATAATTTACTAAGTTAAGCAAAGGAGGCTGGACGTAGGTTATCTCTGTTTGACAACGATGCTGCATCTGCCTATATTTGTTATAGAAGCATCGTTAATGCCTGTGCCCGTCCCAAAACGATTGTCAGATGACGTGGTATGGGGATGCGTAAGGCACTTTAGAAATTAGGCCTTGGACCAGGCTGTCGGCGGTTAAGCTTGACAGCCTTTCAATTCGGATAAGAGTAGTATGTGGCGATTTTCCAGAACAATGAAAGGAGGAGTAATGGCAAAGACGGTTAAAGTTTATTCCACCACTACTTGACCCTGGTGCGTTAAAGTCAAGCAGTTGCTCGACGAAAACAAAGTACAGTATAGCGATGTCGACGTTAGCAAAGACAAAGCGGCGCGGGATGAGATGCTGAGCAAGACGGGACAGTTTGCCGTGCCAGTCATCAATGTTGATGGCGAGATTTCCGTGGGCTATGATGAAAAATGGCTTAAGGAGAAGCTGAACCTTAATTAGAGTTTTCGAAATGTACGATTTGATGATTATTGGCGGTGGCCCTGCCGGCATGACCGCAGCCGTTTATGCCGCCAGGAAGAAGTTGAATACTCTGATGCTGACTAAAGATCTGGGAGGGCAGGTCAACTGGACGTTAGGTATAGAAAATTACATGGGTTTCCAATTTATCGAAGGGCCGGAGCTTATTCACAAGTTCGAAGAACAGGTCAAGAAGTTTCCTTTAGAGATGAAGGTTGGGGAAGAGGTAAGCGGTTTTTCCAGAGTGAACGGAGATTTCGAAGCCAAGACGGTTGGCGGAGGACTCTATAGAGCTAAGACCGCTGTTATTGCCACTGGCAAGCGGCCGCGCCAGTTAAACGTCGCCGGCGAAGAAAGGCTCAGGGGCAGGGGGGTCACCTACTGCGCTATCTGCGATGGCCCGCTGTTCTCCGGCATGAAGGTGGCTGTCATAGGAGGGGGCAACTCAGCTTTGGAAGCCGCTAATGACATGGTTAAGATTGCCGACCACGTCTATCTGGTATCGCTCACTACCTTGACGGGAGACCAGATTCTGATCGATAAGCTGAGCGATGCCAAGAACCTGACCATGTTTTTGGAGCACGAGGTGATGGAGATAACGGGCGAAAAGTTTGTCGATGGCATAAAGATACGGAATCTCAAAACGAAACAGGAGCAGGAGCTGCCGGTTGCTGGCGTCTTAATCGAAATCGGGCTTATACCAAACTCGGGCATCGCCAAAGATGTAGCTGCTCTAAATAGTCTTGGGGAAATCACGGTTAACTGCAATAACGAGACCAATATTCCCGGTCTTTTTGCTGCCGGCGACGTGACCAGTGTCCCGGAGAAACAGATAGTAGTAGCTGCTGGGGAAGGCGTTAAAGCCTCGCTTCAAGCTCACCGCTATCTACAAAGGTTGATATAGCAGGTATCTGCGGAGTTCTGTGTTTGCTAGAGGAGGTATGCGGATGACAAACGACAAAAATACCAAACGAACAGTATATTTGGACCACATCGCTACCACTCAGGTGCTGCCTGCCGTGTTGGATGCAATGTTGCCCTATTTTCGAGATATGTACGGTAATCCGCAATCGATCCATTCCTGGGGTGATGTGGCCCGGGAAGCCATAGAGGGCGCCAGGGAACAGGTTGCCGCCCTGATCGGTGGCAGCGCGGAAGAAGTAGTCTTCACCAGTAGCGGCAGCGAGGCGAATAATATGGCAATCAAAGGACTGGCTCAGGGACAGATGGCCAAGGGGAAACATGTAATTGTCTCCGCGATCGAGCATTTCTCGGTACTCCACGCTGCCAAAACTCTGGAGAAAGCTGGTTTTGAGCTTACCGAGATACCCGTGGATAAGTACGGGCTTGTTGACCCGGACGAGGTAGCGAGGAATATCAGGAAGGACACCGTCTTGGTGTCTATCATGCATGCCAATGGAGAAGTAGGCACAATACAACCTATTGCCGAAATAGCTAAGAGAACCAAAGAGGCGGGTGTGCTGTTTCATACCGATGCCGTGGCTAGCGCCGGCAATATGCCAGTGAATGTTAATGGGATGGGTGTAGATGCTTTAAGCCTGGCGGCTAATGAATTCTATGGGCCTAAAGGGGCGGGCGCTTTATGGGTGCGCAAGCGAGTCCGCCTTATGCCACTGATGGATGGTGGTGTCCAGGAGGGTGGACGGAGGCCAGGCACAGAGAATGTACCGGCCATTGTGGGCATGGGCAAAGCTGCTGAGTTAGCGGTAACGGATATGCCATTGCGTATTAAGAAGTTCTCTGGACTCAGAGACAGGTTAATCAGCGGCTTACTGGCTGCAATCGACCATACCATTCTCACCGGCCATCCGACCCAGCGGCTTCCTCACGTCGCCAGCTTTTGCATTGAGTTCATAGAAGGGGAAGGTATGCTGCTGCTGCTCAATAGCCAGGGAATTGCCGTATCCAGTGGCTCAGCCTGCACCTCGAGAGGCTTTGAAAGCCTCCCATGTGCTTATCGCCATGGGAATTCCACACGAAATTGCCCAGGGCTCTTTGCTTTTAAGCCTGGGGGTGGACAACACCGAGGATGACGTAGATTATGTACTGGAGAAGTTGCCTCCGATCGTTAGTAGACTGAGGCAAATGTCGCCATTATTCGCCAAATTCATGAAAGAAAAAGAGGGGGTAAAGTAACATGCCCATGTACAGTGAAAAAGTCATGGACCACTTCATGAATCCTCGCAATGTCGGCGAGATCAAAGACGCCGACGGCATTGGTGAAGTGGGCAATCCGGTTTGCGGTGATATGATGACGTTCTATATCAAAGTTAAGGACAACCGCCTTGAAGACGTTAAATTTCAGACTTTCGGCTGCGGCGCTGCAGTAGCCGTTTCCAGTATGGTCAGTGAGATGGCAAAAGGCAAAACGCTGGAGGAAGCGGTGAAAATCACCCCAAGCCTGGTAGCTGAGGAGCTACAGGGCCTGCCTAAGAACAAATATCATTGTTCTAACCTGGGAGCTCAAGCGCTGCACGAAGCCATGCGCGATTATGCGAAGAAAAAAGGAATTACCATAAAGGGACTAGAAGAAAAAGGAGAAGATCATGGAGAAGAGGAATAAAGCTAAGAAAGAAGAAAGACACATCTGCCCTTACTGCGAGGGAGAGCTGTTTGTCGCCAGTTCGCCTCTTTGCTCAGCTTGCGGCGTAGCTCTTAACTATTGCGTTAAATGCCGGATGGTAGTGTTAGATAAAGAGGCCACCAAATGTCCGAAATGCGGGGAGCCGCTGAAGCGGGGAGGCAAGAAGTAATTAATCTTATTGTTAGGGGGCTAAATCATGAATGCAGACATGACTTTGGATTGCGTTGGACTGTATTGTCCTATGCCAATTGTCCATACGGCGAAGAAAATGAAGGAACTGAAGCCCGGGCAGATATTGGAGGTGCTGTCGGATGACAAAGGTATAAAAGAGGACATGCCCAACTGGTGCAAGACTACGGGCAACGAATACTTGGGTATGGAGGAAGACAAAGGCGTATACAAGATGTACGTAAGAAAGTCGGGAAACTGAGGTGATATGAAAAGCGAACGTGACAGGACTTTAGAAGCGGTTGAATTTGCCGTACAGATGGAGATCGACGGCAAGAAGTTCTACCAGAAAGCCAGTAAAGAGTGCGACAACAAAGTTGCCAAGCGACTTTATGACTGGTTGGCTACCGAAGAGGAAGGCCATCGAAGAACTTTTGAACGGATATATGCAGCTATCAAAGATAAGAAGGGATGGCCTGAGATTAGCCTTCAGCCAAAGGAAGCCAAGACGTTGGTTACCTTCTTCTCCGCAGCCAGGGAATCGGCCTGCCCGGTCGACGAGGCGCCCACTACCGAGCTTGAGGTAGCCGCCAAAGCTATGGATATGGAAAACAAGACTCACGAATTCTATAAAAGTCGGGGCGCTGAAGCGGCTTATGATGCCGAGAGGAGGCTCTACACGTCTTTGGCTGCTGAAGAGCAGGGGCACTATCTGGCTCTTGTTGACTATCGCGAGTATCTTATTGACCCGGCAGGGTGGTTTCGCAAAGCAGAACACCATTCACTGGATGGCGGCTAGATAAGAGCGTCGTCCGGCAGGAGTAGTCGAATTATGGACACAAAAGCACTTACTAAATTAGGTTATGGGTTGTATGTGGTGACCTCTATTAAGGACCACAAGTTGAACGGGCAGATCGCCAACACGGTGTTTCAGGTTTGCTCCGAGCCGCCCGTTATTGCGGCGGCTCTGAATAAGCAAAATCTGACCAACGAGTTTGTGTCGGCTAGCGACGTATTTGCCGTTTCAATTCTCTCTGAGGAAACGCCCTTGAGCTTCATCGGTGCCTTCGGCTTCAAGACGGGGAGAGATGTGGATAAGTTCAAAGGTGTTGATTATAGACTGGGTGAAACCGGTGCACCGATAGTTCTGGATAACGCTTTGGCTTACCTTGAAGCCAGGGTGATTAATAAAATAGAAGTGGGCACTCATACCATTTTTATAGGGCAAATTGTCGCGGCTGACATCCTTAAAGAAGGAAGGCCGATGAGCTATGACTACTACCATATGGTGAAGCGGGGGACTACCCCGAAGACGGCGCCGACCTATATTCAAGAGAAAAAGGAGGTGGCACAGTAGATGGCAAAATATGAGTGCACTGTTTGCGGTTATATATATGACCCGGCATTGGGCGACCCCGACGATAACGTAAGTCCGGGCACGCCTTTTGAGAAGCTTCCCGATAATTGGGTATGTCCGATATGTGGCGCAGAGAAAGACCAGTTTGTGAAAGTGGAAGGATAGGGTAACCTTTGACCCGGAGGGGATTGGTTACGATATGACTGAGCAGGGACTGATGTCAAGGAAAGACTCTTGGACTATTGAGGAGGAACCAGATGAAACCTAGAGAGATAAGACGTGGAATTCACTCGGTGGGAGCTGTTGACTGGGACCGTAGACTTTTTGATTCGCTTATTCCCCTGCCGGACGGCACCAGCTACAACTCGTATCTGATAATGGGAAGTCAGAAGGTGGCTCTTATAGACACGGTGGATCCGACCATGGAACACGTGTTGATGGAGAACCTTAACCAACTGGGTATCAAGAATCTGGATTACGTAATTGCCAATCATGCCGAGCAAGACCACTCTGGCTCCTTGCCCCGCGTGTTGAAGGATTACCCCAAGGTTATGGTCGTCTGCACACCCAAATGCAAGCCGATGCTCATGGACCTGCTCCTGATTCCGGAGGACAGATTCATAACGGTCGAAGATAAGCAAACGGTTTCTCTGGGGGACAGGACACTGGAGTTCATCCACGCTCCGTGGGTTCACTGGCCGGAGACGATGCTCACCTATTTGAGAGAGGAGAAGATGCTATTCCCCTGTGATTTCTTTGGCTCTCATCTGGGCACAACTGACCTGTATGTGACCGATGAAGGGCGGGTGTACGAAGCAGCCAAGAGGTATTATGCGGAAATAATGATGCCCTTCCGAACCAACATCCAGAAGAATTTAGAGAAAGTTAAGGAATATAAAATTGATGTCATTGCTCCCAGCCATGGGCCTATGCATGATAAACCGGAGTTCATCGTCAATGCGTACCACAGCTGGGCATTTGACGAACCCAAAAATATTGTGCTCTTGCCCTATGTCTCGATGCACGGCAGCACCCGTAGGATGATAACGCATTTTGTTGAGGTACTGGCTCATAAGGGTGTGGCTGTAAAACAATTCGACCTTACGGTGACCGACCTGGGGAAATTGGCCATGGCACTGGTGGATGCGGCCACGGTGGTCATAGGAACGCCTACGGTGCTCGCCGGCCCACACCCTAATGCTGTCTACGCCGCCTATCTGGCAAACGCCTTGCGGCCGAATCTAAAATTCGCCTCTCTCATTGTCTCCTATGGCTGGGGAGGCAAAGCGGTGGAGCAACTTGTCGGCATGTTGCCCAGCCTCAAAGTAGAGCTGCTGGAGCCGGTGGTGTGTAAAGGCTATCCCAGGGAAGCCGACTTCAAAGCTTTAGAAAAGCTCGCTGAGACAATTGCCCAGAAACACAAAGAGCACGGATTCGTCTAGTTATCTGAATAAAAACCATGGAGGTGCGAAATGAAAGAGAATTTTAAGGCGAAACTGTGGGTGAATAAGACCCCAATCGAAATGAATCCCTTCGTCGAGGAGTTTTTGGCCCGGACTACTGTTGGTGCCGTGGCCGCACTCAAGGGAACCGAGGGCATGACGAACCTGAGACTTCATCAGAAGAAAGGTGATGTCCAGATCACCGTCAACAGCGAACCCATCAATCTAACTCCTTTTCCGAACGACATTATTTCTAAGACCTTAACCGGACTGGTCTCTTCTCTGAACCTGAAGGGGATTGACAAGATAGACAGTATTGAGGTTACCGTTGCCACGCAGTAACACATTATTAGTCAACGGCATTTGATAGAAGCAGAGTTGAGATTGTGGAGCGCATGGACAAGCGATTTGTAGCCCAGATGGCAAAGCTGGCCGAGCTGGTGGATTACCAGGACGGCACTGTGGTCAGCCGCGAGATAATAAGCCAGAAGACCGGAACCGTAACCTTATTCGCCTTTGACCAGGGCCAGGGGCTGAGCGAACATACGGCGCCGTTCGATGCCCTTGTTTATGTCTTCGATGGCGAAGCCGAAATCACCATTTCCGGCAAGCCTCTCAAGTTAAAGCAAGGCGAAATGGTGGTGATGCCGGCGAACCAGCCGCACGCCGTTAAAGCGATCAAGAAATTCAAGATGATTTTGACCATGATAAGGTCTTGATGAGGAAAGTGGCTTAGCATGACGGAGAAATCAAGCTCTAAGAAAGCTGAAAAGGCTAGTATCCACATTAGTGGTATGACCTGCACTACCTGTGCGGCTACCATTGAGAAGGGGCTGGCCGATACTCCCGGCGTGGAAAAAGCCGATGTCAGCTTTGCCTCGGAGAAGGCGTCGGTCGAGTACGACCCTTCCAGGGTCGACCTGGCCACTATCGCTAAGACCGTTTCCGAATTAGGTTACAAAGTAGCCACCAGTAAGGCCATATTCCCGGTAAGCGGTATGACCTGCGCCTCGTGTGTAGCCCGTGTGGAGAAAGCTTTGTCCAGCGTGCCCGGTGTAGTTTCGGCCAGTGTCAATCTGGCTTCGGAAAAAGCTACGGTGGAATATGTCGAGGGAACCGACATAGCTGAGATGCGCCGCGCTGTGAGAGAAGCTGGTTACGACCTGGGCGTGGAAGCTGCCACAATGGAGGATGTGAGCGTCGTGGCCCGGCGAGAGATCCGTGGCATGAGAAACAGGTTTATCTTCGCACTTGTAGTTGGACTCTTAATAATGGGGCTGAGCTTTGGGCCTGAGTTCCCGGGAAAACCATACCTGCTCTGGATATTGGCTACTCCGGTGCAGTTCTGGGCAGGTTGGCGGTTCTACCGTGGCGCCTGGGGTGCGTTGAAGCATAAGACCGCCGACATGAATACCCTTATCGCTGTAGGTACTTCAGCAGCTTACCTGTACAGTGTGGTGGCGGTGCTGGCCCCAGGCCTGTTTGCCACCGCCGAAATACAACTTGGGCTCTATTTTGATACGTCGTCGGTGATTATAGCCCTGATTCTCCTGGGCCGTTTTCTGGAAGCTCGGGCCAGGGGGCAGACCTCGGAGGCGATAAAGAAGCTCATCGGGCTCAAGCCCAAGACGGCAACGGTTATTCGCGATGGCAAAGAGATGGAGATCTCGGTGGAGGATGTGCAGGTCGGCGATATGGTGCTAGTGCGACCCGGCGAGCGGATACCCGTTGACGGCGTCGTCCGGCGGGGTTATTCCAGCGTGGATGAATCCATGATCACGGGTGAGAGTATTCCGGTGGAGAAGAATGTGGGCGATACCGTTATTGGAGCCACCATAAATAGGATGGGCAGCTTTCAATTTGAGGCCACGCGGGTGGGCAAAGATACCACGCTGGCCCAAATTATCAGACTGGTGGAAGAAGCACAGGGCAGCAAAGCACCCATACAGCGTATGGCAGATATAATTTCCAGCTACTTCGTACCGGCAGTAATAGGCATCGCCGTCGTTACATTCATATTATGGTTTTTGCTCGGCCCACAGCCGACTTTAACCTATGCCTTGCTGAACTTCGTAGCCGTGCTTATTATAGCCTGCCCCTGCGCCCTCGGGCTGGCAACCCCCACTGCTATCATTGTCGGTACCGGCAAGGGGGCTGAGAACGGGGTCCTCATCAGGAGCGCTGAAACTCTGGAGAGAGCTCACAAGATAAATTGTGTGCTGCTGGATAAGACCGGCACCCTGACCCGGGGAGAACCCAAGGTTACTAATATAGTCGCTGCTAAGACTTTTGCCGAAGACGACGTTTTACGGCTGGCCGCCTCGGCCGAGCACGGCTCCGAGCATCCGTTGGCTGAGGCCATAGTCAATGCGGCTTCGGAGAAAAAGCTGAAGCTATTTGAGGCTTCAGATTTTAGCGCTATGCCGGGTCACGGCGTCGAGGCCGTAGCCAGTGGACAGAAGCTCTTGCTGGGTAATATCGCCCTGATGAAAGACAAAGGGATTTCTCTTGACGGTCTTAGCCAAGGGGCTGAGCGCCTGTGGAGCGAAGGCAAAACGGTATTGTTTCTTGGTGTGAATAGCAAAATAGCTGGCATCATTGCCCTGGCCGATACCCTCAAACCGAACGCCAGAGAAGCCGTAGAAGCGCTGCATAAGTTAGGTCTCGAGGTGGTGATGATTACGGGCGATAACCGTCGCACGGCTGAAGCTATTGCGCATGAGGCCGGGATCGAGCGTGTTATGGCTGAAGTGCTGCCGGAGAACAAGGCTGAGGAAGTCAAGAGGTTGCAGGGTGAAGGCAAGGTGGTCGCCATGGTAGGTGATGGCATAAATGATGCGCCGGCACTGGCACAGGCGGACGTGGGCATCGCCATAGGCACGGGCACAGATGTCGCCGTGGAAACCGGAGATATCACATTGATCAGTGGCGATTTAAGCGGTATCGCCACCGCCATCTCACTTAGCCAGCGCACTATGAGCACGATTAAACAGAACCTGTTCTGGGCTTTTGCCTATAATGTCATTCTTATTCCGGTAGCTGCCGGCGTGCTTTATCTGGCCTGGGGTCAGGGTGGCGTGCCTTCGGGGCTTTATTTCTTTTTTGGAAAGTACGGTTTTCTAAATCCGATGCTGGCGGCTCTGGCTATGGCTGCCAGCTCCATAACCGTTGTGTCCAACTCGTTGCGGCTCAGAGCGTTCAGGCCAGTTAGGTTAGAGAAATCTTAGTAGAAGGAGGTCGAAGATGGCGATAGACCCGGTATGTAAGATGGAGGTGGATGAGAAGAGGGTCGCGGCTACCTCGGACTACAAGGGAAAGAAATATTATTTTTGCGCCGTCGGCTGCAAAAGAGCTTTCGACAAAGAGCCGGAAAGATATCTTGCCGGAAAAGGAAAATAACCAGGGGCATGTCTTATGCGACGGTGGACCTTTGCGTTGGACCTATGTTGCTAACGGTTTTGTGAAATAATACAATGGAGGAGAAGGCACAAATAAAGATAGGTCGTTATGAACTAATTATTCAAAAGTCGGACATGTAACAAACTATTTAGGAGGAAACAAATGGCAGACAAAGGAAATGTGGCAGCGACCAAGGTATCGAAATCACTGTTAGAGCAGTTGAACACGGCGATCGCCAGGGAAATTCAGGTGTCCATACAGTACATGTGGCAGCATGTGCAGTGGGGTGGTGTGAAAGGCTTTGCGGTTCAGAGCGAGCTGCAGTCAATTGCTGTAGCCGAGATGAAGCACGCTGAAGCCATCGCGGAAAGGCTGTATTATCTCGGCGGTATACCTACCACCAAACCTTCCCCGATTTTCGTTGGCAGCACCCTCAAAGAGATGATCAAACAAGACATTAAGGACGAAAAGAACGCCGTTGACCTTTACAAGAAGATAGTGGAACAGGCGCGTAAAGAGGGTGACGAGACGACTAACCGCCTCTTCCGAGAAATATTGCAGCAAGAAGAGGACCATCACGATACCTTCACCACTTTGCTTGAGGACCTCTAGGACTTACTGTACTCAATAGCTTTCGATGAGGTGCTGGTGGCAGCCAGGCCGGCCATCCGATATTTTTATGGCTCGGTGCAGGATTTGGCTTTATCACGGCTGGCTTAGTGAGGCTGCTTACGGCCGTCTAGGTCAATATTTCGGTGAGATAAATAAGTAATAAGGAGGGGAAAAATGGCGTACGAAGCGAAGGATTACACCAAGCTGATTGGTATGGAGGGCTTCAGTGAGACTCTTTTAAAGAATCACTTCACCCTGTACCAGGGTTATGTCACCAATACCAACAAGGTGATGGACGCGCTGGCCGCTATGCTGAAAGACGGCAAGATTGGCACGCCCGAATATGCTGAGATCAAGCGACGGCTGGGCTGGGAGTTCAACGGCATGCGGCTGCACGAGTATTATTTCGAAAACCTTGGCGGCAAGGCGGCCCTGGATAAGTCGGGAAAGCTGGCTAAGAAACTCGCTGATAGCTTTGGCGGCAGCGAGGTTTGGGAGAAGGATTTCAAAGGCACCGGCACCATGAGAGGCATCGGCTGGGCGATCCTGTATCAGGATAACGTAAGCGGTAAGCTCTTCAACCAGTGGATCAATGAGCACGATGTCGGCCATCCGGCAGGTTGTATTCCCATCTTGATTTTGGACGTCTTCGAGCATGCCTTCATGATCGATTACGGTCTGAAGCGTGCTGACTATATAGAGTCCTTTTTCAAGAACATAAACTGGGCGGCTGCGGAAAGCCGGCTGAAGTAAAGGGCCTCTGGGACTCCCAGAGAAGCTAAAGCCTGTGGTTGCCGGATAACAGCCAGAGAGGGTGAACCGTGAAGCTTGAAACCAGGATATTGAAGTCCTACCGCACTGTGGCCATGGTCGGAGCCTCGCCTAATCCGGAGCGAGCCAGCTACAGGGTGTTTAACTATCTTAGCGAGAAGGGTTACCGTGTCATTCCGGTCAACCCGACGGTTAAGGAAGTGCTGGGCAAGACCTCCTATCCTGACCTTGGCTCAGTTCCTGAAAAAGTGGAGGTAGTAGACATATTCCGGAAGTCGGAAGAGGTAATGCCCGTGGTTGAAGAAGCCATAAAGATCGGCGCCAGGGCGGTATGGATGCAGGAAGGCGTCATAAACCAGGCTGCCGCAACCAAAGCCAGAGCTGCCGGGCTACTTGTGATCATGGATCATTGTATGCGCCGGGAGCATCTACGCTTGATGCGGCAACGGCGTCACAATAAACGAGGAGGCTAGCCATGCAGAAGGAAGTGATTTCAGGCGTGATTGTGGCTCTTGTGGCCACTTTGATAACTGCCGGTAGCTGTCAGGTGGCCCAGAGCAACCAGCTAAAGCCGGTGGAAGTGAAGGAATACCAGGGCCAAAAGCTTTCGTCGGTATACGATTTCAGAGAAAACTCCATAAAAGGCCCGCAGCACATAGACTTGGCGAGTTACCAGCTGAAAGTAACCGGGCTGGTGACTACTCCCAAGACGTATACTTACGACGAAGTCATCACGAACCATCAAAGTTACGATAAGGTGGTAACGCTGGATTGCGTTGAAGGCTGGAACGCGACCATTCACTGGACCGGCTTCCTCGTCAAGGATTTGCTCGCCGAGGCCAGCCCGTTGCCGGCGGCGAAGGTTATCATATTTCATGCCTATGATGGGTACACCACCTCTTTCCCCCTCAATTACATAACTGACAACAACATCATGATGGCCTATAAGATGAATGACGCTCCGTTGATTCCAGAAAGGGGCTTTCCCTTCGTGCTCGTTGCCGAGAGCAAGTGGGGATACAAGTGGATTAAGTGGATTACCGAGATCGAGCTGTCCGACGACGTCAATTATAGAGGCTATTGGGAGCAGAGGGGCTACTCTAACGAGGGCGACCTTAACAAGGGCTTCTTCGACCAGTGAAGAATGTACTGAAGCGAAACCTGGCCAGGCAGGTGGTTCACTGGCTGCTGCTGGCTGTGCTGGCACTCTACGTTATCACCGGCCTGGGCATTACCGAATTCAGGATTGTCGAGCAGGTCACCTTCGGATTGCTATCCAAACCCCTCTCTTTTATGATTCATGATAATCTGCTGATTCCTTTCATCATCCTGTTGGCATTACACATTTACCAGCAGCCCAGAAGGCCAGGCTAGAAAGTATTTTTAATTCGTCATTGCGAGCCCTGAGAGTCGGGCGTGGCAATCTCAAAGTTGAATAGTAATTCCTTCCTGTTTTACTGCTCACAGATGACCCGAAGGAGCGGTCACTTAGTCTAATTCATAGTTTCCTATAGAACGGGGGGAGGGTCAATTAGATCCTAATCAATCTTACAGGTTTACCCGGTTTATTATATTGTTCATAGCCTTCAAATAACCTTCCCCTATCCATAAATTGAACTTTAGCTTCGCTCTGTGAAAAAATCATAGATTCCGCAGCGGGATTGCTTATTACGTATGACCATATATTACGTGCCACATCACGTCTTTCATTTTCAGAAATGGCTGAAACAGAATCTTTTGCCTCAATTCTTATTTCCAAATGCGGTCTCTTTAGATTCACATCGATTGTCTTATAAATTGTTAAATATTCTTTTGTCAAGAATGGATATCTATTACAAATTGCTGATTCTACGCCTAATCTGGCATTCACGTTTTGACCAGCAACTTGCACAATATCTTCTCTCCTTATGAGTGGCCATTCAATCATCTTGTATGTCCTGCCACAACCACATCTATCCACATCAAGTATTCTGATGGAATCGTTATGTGAATATCCTAAGAGTATTGTTGCTGGTCTTTCCCCATCATTATATAAAGTAGAAACTAAGTCCATTCCAACATTTCCAATGCCTACAGATTCCAAACTTTCTGAATCTACAGCATCAATAAGCAATCTATTCTCTGCTAAATGCATACCGGAAAAATTACATTTATCATTCATATAACCCATAACACTTCCCTCTGTACTAGCCCAAACATCATTGACAGATATATTTCCCCATTCCTTTTTTATATTTTCCCCCTTTTCTCTTGAATAACTTTCACCTCCAGTCAGAAGACTTTTCAAACCTAGACTCTTAACATTCTTTCCTGTTCGTTCAATTTCTTCTGGTAACTGATTCATTCTTGTAGAAATAGCAAACAAACTCTTAGGTTTACACATTTCTATAGTTTTTAACAGCCTATCAGGAGGTAGTGACACAGCCATTTGAAGCATATGCAATCCCATATCAATACCAGCCTGTTGTGCTAAAGGGCCAGATGAATTTGGGGGTGGTGAGAAGATATTAATAACATAGTCTCCTCGAGAAAGTCCCATTGCACTATAAGCCAGTTTTGCCTGTTCGCTTGATCTTTTAATATCATCTGGTCCATACCATACTTGTATTGCTCAATGAAATTGGTATACCACTTGAAGTGAAACGTTTTCAGGTGTAAAAGGGGCACTAGGAGGAGAAATGCCCAAGAAAAGGTATACCGTTGATGAGAAAATGGCAATTGTGGTAACCGCACTTGGTGGCGAAAGCAGCCTGAGAGACTTGTGCAAGAGACATGGTATATCGGCAAGCCTGCTTTATCTATGGCGCAAACGGTTTCTCGAAGGTGGTAAGATCGCCCTTGAGACTAACGGCAAACAGATCAGCCGGCAAGTAAAACATCTTCACATGGAGAATGATGAGCTGAAGCGTATGCTAGCTGAGGAGCAACTCGTCACTCGACTTTTAAAAGGGGGCTTAGGGTTAAGGAGACAGACCTGAATGCCGTAGAGAGGATTAGGCTCGAGACTAAGAAATCAATCCGGTGGGTATGTGGGAAGCTCAATATCAACAGGGTAACGTATTATCGAAAGGTGTTCGGCTACAAAACAAGAATGACGGGTGCCAAGGTGAATATATTCGCTATGTCTCCTCTATTAAGTGAGATAGCTGAGGCTCATCCTGAACTGGGTTATCAACGAGTCTGGGCGAAAGCTAAGGCCAAAGGCTATAATAAATCGAAATCAACGGCTTACCTTGAGATGAAAAGGGGAGGGCTTATCTTGCCCAGGCCATCATACCATGAACTGAGAGAAAACTACGAGGCCAGAAAAGCATACCTGGTGAAACCTGATGGTATTAATCAACTCTATCAGGCAGATTTCACGCAGCTCCATATACCCGGCTTCCGTGTGCACTATATCCTGTTGGTCATGGATTACTTCTCGCGCTATCTGCTGACCTTAAAGCTCTATCCTTCTATGGCTGCTGATGTTTTTATCGATGGGCTGGAAAATGCTCTGGAAGAGGCCATGAAGCTGACCAGCTTTACTATGAATCAGATCATTACCCTGGTTACTGATAATGGTCCGGCAATGACGGCTAGACAGACTGCTCAATATATTGAGATGTCTCCTTTCTATCATGTCCGGGGTAGAAGCCATCATCCCCAGACGCAGGGGATGGTGGAAAGGCTCATAAGAACGATCAAAGAGGAGGAGATCTACCTGAACTATTATCGCGATCCCTTAGATGCGCAGAACAAGCTAGAAAAATTCAGGCAAGATTACAACCATGTGAGGCCCCACCAGGCCTTGAAATATAAAACGCCGTATATAGTTTACACGGGAACTGAATATAAAGCTCCTGATACATTGAAAATGGCCACTTAGTGGTATATTTTTTGTTAGGCATTACATACTCTTTTAGGTGCACCAGTAGTTCCAGAACTCCATAATTCAGTTATTGGTATAGTGTGAGAATAGTCCATGACTACTTTGTTAAATTCCCTGAGCAATTCATCTCTTGTTAGTCTTAGACCTTTTCTAATGTAAAATGATAAGGATTCACTGTCGTTTATATCATTTGGTGTAATTCCCAAAGATTCAAACTTTCCGCGATAAAATGGTGAATGATTATACGCTAACTCAGTCGTATATCTAATTTTTCTTCTTGTCTCAGCATCTATTTGTTCTCTACTTTTTCTATCAATATCGTAGTCATTATTCATTTAACTTCACCTCTAAAGAACTGGTTGCACATCTTTTATGCCATCCCATTTCAATTCTCCTTGAGGTGGAACTCTTTGAGAATAATCCCTATCTAATTGACACCACAAAGACACATCATCCATACGCAATATTTTATGTCTCCCTCTTTCACCATATTCAACTACTCTATTTGGGTTATTTTTGTCAACAACATAAATCAAACTAAGCGGTGATGGGGGATAATAAGTTTCAAATTGCAAAGGTGGGTTATATGAAAATCCTAATTGATGATGGCCAAAAGATGATATGAATCTTATATGAGGAAAGTTTTTTCGCCAAGACTCATATTGTTCCTTCGGTATTTCCATACCACTAAGATAAATTGCTTCTACATTTTCAAATCCAGGAAGATTAGCAATAGAAGGTATATTAGATGGTGCTGTAGCTATTCCTTTTATTTTTTCTTTTATCAAGATATCAGCTGTAAATTCAGAAGCAGGACCTATAGTAACTTGTAAAGGTATGTTTTCCTCGAATTCTTCGGGACTTTTTATTTCAGCAAAATATTTCTTTATGCCTCTCGACTCTATACCTGCAGAATGGACAATTCCATTCCTTTTTGTCAGTGTTCTGTATACTGTTTCCTGCCATATTCCATATGGTCCTTGAACAATCCAATCAATATCTCTGCTTATCCCGCTCTTATCAAACATGTAACTTGCATAATCAGAAGCATAATTCAATCCTATATCTGTCCATGGAACTTCTTTCTTTTTACCCACACTACCAGAGGAAGTGAGAATTCTAAGTGTATTGCTCAATGAAATTGGTATACCACTTGAAGTGAAACGTTTTCAGGTGTAAAAGGGGCACTAGGAGGAGAAATGCCCAAGAAAAGGTATACCGTTGATGAGAAAATGGCAATTGTGGTAACCGCACTTGGTGGCGAAAGCAGCCTGAGAGACTTGTGCAAGAGACATGGTATATCGGCAAGCCTGCTTTATCTATGGCGCAAACGGTTTCTCGAAGGTGGTAAGATCGCCCTTGAGACTAACGGCAAACAGATCAGCCGGCAAGTAAAACATCTTCACATGGAGAATGATGAGCTGAAGCGTATGCTAGCTGAGGAGCAACTCGTCACTCGACTTTTAAAAGGGGGCTTAGGGTTAAGGAGACAGACCTGAATGCCGTAGAGAGGATTAGGCTCGAGACTAAGAAATCAATCCGGTGGGTATGTGGGAAGCTCAATATCAACAGGGTAACGTATTATCGAAAGGTGTTCGGCTACAAAACAAGAATGACGGGTGCCAAGGTGAATATATTCGCTATGTCTCCTCTATTAAGTGAGATAGCTGAGGCTCATCCTGAACTGGGTTATCGACGAGTCTGGGCGAAAGCTAAGGCCAAAGGCTATAATAAATCGAAATCAACGGCTTACCTTGAGATGAAAAGGGGAGGGCTTATCTTGCCCAGGCCATCATACCATGAACTGAGAGAAAACTACGAGGCCAGAAAAGCATACCTGGTGAAACCTGATGGTATTAATCAACTCTATCAGGCAGATTTCACGCAGCTCCATATACCCGGCTTCCGTGTGCACTATATCCTGTTGGTCATGGATTACTTCTCGCGCTATCTGCTGACCTTAAAGCTCTATCCTTCTATGGCTGCTGATGTTTTTATCGATGGGCTGGAAAATGCTCTGGAAGAGGCCATGAAGCTGACCAGCTTTACTATGAATCAGATCATTACCCTGGTTACTGATAATGGTCCGGCAATGACGGCTAGACAGACTGCTCAATATATTGAGATGTCTCCTTTCTATCATGTCCGGGGTAGAAGCCATCATCCCCAGACGCAGGGGATGGTGGAAAGGCTCATAAGAACGATCAAAGAGGAGGAGATCTACCTGAACTATTATCGCGATCCCTTAGATGCGCAGAACAAGCTAGAAAAATTCAGGCAAGATTACAACCATGTGAGGCCCCACCAGGCCTTGAAATATAAAACGCCGTATATAGTTTACACGGGAACTGAATATAAAGCTCCTGATACATTGAAAATGGCCACTTAGTGGTATATTTTTTGTTAGGCATTACACAAGTCCACGCCTACTTGTAGATTTTGGAATGAAATATGAAATTGGCTTTTGGTTTATCATACTTTCATCGCATAGACTAATTGGACTATTAAGAAAGTCTTGCAGAGTATGTAGACTATTTGGATTTATGCCATGTTCCTGTAATTTATTTATCCAGTATGGTGTACCAGAACTCTTATTAAAATGTGCGTCTCTAACCATTTCCCAATGTTCTTGAATCAATCCCTCGTATTCTTTATTTGAAATTAACCAAGCAGGCTTTTTAAACAACATGATATTCCCTCCCCTTTCACGCAGTCCCCAATTATGGGACCACAATCTCCGAACACGATAATTGGACACGACAAACTTGGTTGATTATATGCCTGCATACGATGAGAGTCAATACATGATGATGGGATTAAAAAGCCGCAATTACGTGGGCTGAATTGGCTGTTTGAGTTTATCCAGCCAGGCTGTGGACTTTAGCTGTCTTTCCAGAAGGTACTTGATATATTCCCGCATGAGCTGTTCCAGCTCTGTGGCCAGCTCGGCGTTTATCCTTACCCGCATGGCTCCGATATAATCGGAGTTCTGCCACAGGCGCAGCACCTTCAGGGCGTTCAAAGAAATGGGGATCGCCACATCCCCCGATGTATCGGGGTCCTCGCGATTACGCGACAGGGATTCCTCGCGACGAGATAAAGGCTCCTCGCGATGACATCATGAGGACGACTTCTTCGGGGTATCTCCTGCCGGATGACCCGGCAGCGGTAATCGTGGGCGGGTGACGTTAGGTCAGATTCTAGCTTTCCTTGCCCGGCTGTCAACGTACTGCTGAAGTCGTTCACGTGTAGTTACCCACTGTCCGCCAAGCCTTAGCGCCCACAGCTTTCCCTTTTCAGCCTGTGTTCTCAAAGTAACTGGCGCAATTGCCGCCAGCTTTGATGCCATTTTCAGGTCAATGAATTCATCGACGCTGGAAGCTGCCAATTGCCCTGAAGGATAACGCTTACTGGCATCCAGGATTTCTATCGAAGAAAGACTACCATCTTCAGCATAGTTTAATATCATGCCGGGCTCTATCTCACTACTATGACTCAAGGGGGTCTCCGGGTCATGAAGATAAATAGTGAGAACGTCAACTTCAGGCTCGTATTCAATCTTCAGAGCACCTTTCGGTATCTCTTGCAATCTTGCTTCTCTTACCATTTCATACCTCTATCTAGTCTTAATTAAGGTTATCACTTGAGCATATGAGCCTACCATAACCCATATTACTCTCAGCTTACCATGCTGCGATTCCCATTTGTCTCCCTGGTTCAGCCTTTCCCCCAAATTAATTGCCTCTTCCACATCGTTTGTAGCCAGCTTGTACAGTCTCAGCTTGTTCCTGGCATGACGGCTGAATCGTATCTCCACTTAATTAAAGTATAAGCGCAATCGCTTATGTTGTCAACCTGCAAAATCCCCCTTAATCCCCCTTTTCCAAAGGGGGAAACCGCCTCTCCCTTTCGCAAAAGGGAGATGGAGGGATTTTCCCAAGGTGAGAGATTACCTAGCCGCACATGTCATTGCGAGCTCCGATGTATTTGGGGCGTGGCAATCTCAGGTTACGTGAGATTCTTTTGGTCGCTATGCTCCCTCAGAATGACCGGATGGGAAGTGAGATCGCCGCGTCGCCCGATTCTTATCGGGGACTCCTCGCGATGACGATAAGGGCTCCTGGCGATGACATGAATAAAGCCTCCTCGCGATGAGGTGATAATACTCTTCGCGGTGGGCATTAAAAAGTCCCAACTACGTGGGCTGAATTGGCTGTTTAAGTTTGTCCAGCCAGGCTGTGGACTTGAGCTGTCTCTCCAACAGGTACTTGATGTATTCCCGCATGAGCTGGTCCAGCTCCGTTGCCAGCTCGGCGTTTATCCTTACCCGCATGGCTCCGATATAATCGGAGTTCTGCCACAGCCGCAGCACTTTCAGGGCGTTCAGTGAAATGGGGCGTGCCACGGGCTCGTGATAGCCGCAATCGTGGCAGAGCACGCCGCCCTGGCTGGAGCTGAAGAAATTTGTCTCCGGCTGGAGAGACGAGTTGCATTCGGTACACCGTTGTAGCTGAGGACGGTAGCCGAGATGGTCGAGAAGATGAACCTCGAAGTAGCGCAGGATAGGCTCACAATCGTTAGCCCGGGACAACTGGTGCAAGGTTTCCAGCACCAGCTCAAAGAGACGGCGGTCCTCGATACGCTCACCGGTGAATGAGTCAACGAGCTCGGCAACATACAGGCCTCGGGAAAGACGTTCCAGGTCGTCCTTTATGGGCAGGAAATTATTGATGGTCTGAGCTTGAGTGATGATGTCGAGGTTGCGGCCCCGTGCCAGCATGAGGCGGCTGTGGGTGAGAAGCTCTACATGACCCCCCAGCTTGCTCTGGGGGCGGCGCGTGCCTTTGGCTACGGCTTTCACCTTGCCCAGCCCGGGTGTGTAAATGGTGAGGATTCTGTCGGCTTCGCCAAGCTTAATGCGCTTGATGATAATGGCTTCTGTTTGGTAAGTCCGAGGGGCTGTCATGGCCTATGCCCGTCACATCTCCTGTCTACCTTCCAGGGCGCGGCTGAGAGTAACATCGTCGGCGTATTCCAGGTCGCCGCCATAGGGTAAGCCGCGGGCCAGCCGGGTGATCCGTATACCGAGCGGGGCGATGAGCCGCTGGAGATACATGGCGGTGGCTTCCCCCTCCAGATTGGGATTGGTCGCCAGTATGATTTCCGTGACCTGATTGGCGTTCAGGCGTGATAGCAGCTCTTTGATTTTAAGCTCATCGGGCCCTACGCCGTCGGTGGGGGCGATGACGCCGTGAAGCACGTGGTAAAGCCCCTTGTATTTCTTGGTGCGCTCCAGGGGCAGTATATCTATAGGCTCTTCGACTATGCAGATCTTGGTATGGTCGCGTTCCTCGTCCTGGCAGATAGCGCAGGGGTCAGAATCAGTGATATTGAGACAAAGGGAACATAAGATCAGCTTCTCTTTGAGATTTCTGATAGCATCGGCTAATGCCTCAACCTCGGCTGCGGGCGCTCGAAGCAGGTAGTACGTCACCCGCTGGGCGCTTTTGGGCCCGATACCCGGCAGCTTGTTGAATTCTTCGATTAGCCTGGCTATCGGCTCTGAAGCAGACAAGGAACTGGCACTCAATCTTGTCTCCTAAAACCCCGGTATTTTCAGGCCACCAGTCAGGCCGCTCAAATGGCTGGCGGCCATCTCCTGCGATTTCTGGATAGCTTCATTGACCGCCGCCGTGACCAGGTCTTCCAGCATCTCGACGTCTTCGGCGTTTATGACCTCCGGCGATATATCCACAGAGCGGATTCTCTGCTGCCCATCGATCACTATCTTGATGGCTCCGCCCCCCGAGCTTACTTCAGTGGTCATATCAGCTAATTCTTGCTGAGCCTTAGCCAGTTTAGCCTGCAGTTCCTGTGCCTGGCGCAATACAAATTTATTCATGCCTCCTCCGTTCTGTGGACTTCCTGTCAACGATCGTAGCTCCGTAGCTCTCTTTGGCGGCTTTTACCAGAGGGCTTTCCGCTTCCATGTCGACTTTGCCGCTGGGGGTGGTTAAGATGCAGCGCACCTTGAAAGAACGCCCAAAGACCTCGTGCAGTTTCTTTTCCACCAGATGCTTATACTTGGCGTCTTCGATATATTCTTTGTGGAATTTATGATAAAACCCCAATGTTAAGGTGTTGTCTTCGATAGCCACGGGCTCACAAGAGCTCCGCAGAAAGGCATCCAGGTTACCTTTGGAGCCCTCGCCGCGCATGGCATTGACAAACTCCCGCCAGCGACTTCGTATCTGCTCGATCTCCGGAGAAGACGCCCCGACACCAGTCGGCGGCTTCGGCTTCGGCCTCAGCTTCGGCTACGGCCTTGACCTTGGCTTCAGGCTCGGCGCTCTCGGCTGGAGCTTCAGCCGGAGCATTTTCAGTTGGTGGCGGAGCTTTGGTTTTGGCAGGCGCCTTGGTTGTTTCGCCGGGCGGCTGGCTGCCTTGGGAGCCTCTTTGGATTCAGGCTGTGCGGTGGGGACAAATTGTTTTTCTCCGGTAGAGGCCAGGATGCAATCTACGAGGGCTAACTCTAAAGGTAATGGCGAATAGTTATCCAGGCGCAGGTCTATTTCACTGAAGTTCTTTACGGCCGCCAGGAGGTAATCTAGGTTGGCGCCCGCTGACAGCTCTTTAATCTCGGCCAGGTCGTCACTGGTCACGTCTAGTACTTCTTCGGAACCGGACTTGACCAGCATTAGCTCCCGGAGATAGTCAACCAGCTCACGGTTAAATTGACGAAGGTCGAGCCCATCATTGCTGACGCTATTGATGGTTTTGAGCCCGGCCGTGATGTCCTTATTGACAATGTGTCTGGCCAACTCCCTGATTCTCAGGTCGCCGCTGACGCCTAACATCTTCTGCACCTGCTGGAGGTCAATCTTATGTCCGTAGTAAGCCACCAGTTGTTCCAGCAGGTTTTCAGCATCGCGGAGGCTGCCCGTAGTCACCTTGGCGATAAGCCGCAGGGCTTCAGGCTCAATGTCGATCTTTTCTTTCTTACAGATGAGCTCGAGCTTGGAAATCACTGCGGCTTGGGCGAGGCGGTGGAAATCAAGCCGCTGGCAACGGGACAGAATGGTTGACATTACCTTGTGAGGTTCTGTGGTTGCCAGAATGAATATAGCGTGTGGAGGCGGCTCTTCTAGCGTCTTAAGGAAGGCGTTAGATGCCTCCTTAGTTATCATGTGAACCTCGTCTATAATGTAGACCTTGAAGCGAGCCAGATTCGGAGCATAGTTGACCTTCTCCCTCAGGTCGCGGATTTCGTCAATTCCCCTGTTACTGGCGGCATCTATTTCTATGATATCGGGAGCGCTGCTTTCGTTAATTGCCTGGCACATTATGCACTTATTGCACGGCTCGCCTTCTTTGGAGTCCAGGCAGTTTATTGCCTTGGCCAGGATGCGCCCGGTGCTGGTCTTGCCCGTACCTCGTGGGCCACAGAAAAGATAGGCGTGGGCTACTCTGCCGCCGGCTACGGCGTGACGAAGTGTCTGGGTAATATGCTCCTGTCCAACTACTTCAGATAGTGTCTGGGGGCGCCATTTACGGTAGAAAACCTGGGAGGCCATGATGCCCATATTATACTCTATGTGTCCTGGTTGCTGAAATGGTGGTTGAATAGCACTTATCTGACATTTTGTCGGAGGTGTGGCAATTGTGGGGATAGGTCTTGAGGCCTGTCTGAGCGGGCAGACCTGAAGGTCTGCCCCTACGTTTGCTGAAATGGTGAACCGGGCAATTCATACCAACAGCTAAACGTGTTTGTGCATTGATCTTCGACCTATGTTATAATTTCGGTTCGTAGATGTATTATAAGGAGCATAGATTTGGATAAAGAGAAGAAGGGAGCCGTCATCTCTGACTTCAAGGTTCATGAAGGTGATACCGGCTCTACGGAAGTTCAGGTTGCTCTCCTGACTGAGAGGATAAAACAGCTGTCAGAGCACTTGAAAACACATCCTAATGACCAGCATACTCGTCGTGGGCTTCTGCAGCTGATAGGGCAACGAAGGCGCTTGCTTGCTTATGTTTCCAAGAATGACGTGAACCGCTATCGCAGCCTCATTAGCAAATTAGGCTTGAGGAAGTAGGCCGGGTTGGTGGTGGGTTATGTCTGTAACTGACCAGTGTGAAATTGGAGGAAGGCTGCTAACTGCTGAGATAGGCAAGTTGGCGGCGCAAGCTGAAAGCGCTGTTACCCTTCGCTATGGTGATACCGTTGTCCTCGTCACCGTCTGCATCAGCAGTGAGCCCCGTGGCAGCGACGATTTTGTCCACCTGACCGTGGACTATGAGGAAAGGCATTATGCCGTCGGGAAGATTCCCGGCAGCTTCATTAGACGAGAAGGACGTCCCAGTCAAGAAGCCACCCTGGCGGCACGTCTAACCGACCGCAGTCTGCGCCCGCTTTTTGACAAAAATCTGCATAACGATGTTCAGATTGTGGCGACGGTTCTTTCCACCGATCAGGAAAATGACCCAGATATACTGGCTGTGAACGGGGCCTCAGCTGTAATGGCCATGTCTTCGATCCCGTTCTATGGCCCCATTGGTGCCGTGCGCGTTGGCTATATCGACGACAAATTTGTGCTGAATCCGACATTGCCTCAATTGGACGCCTCACTGCTTGACCTTGTTGTTGTCAGCACCAAAGAAGCTGTAATGATGGTAGAAGCAGGGGCAAAGGAAGCGTCCACCGAGGTAGTTCTGGAGGCGATCAAATTTGGGCACGAGGCGAATCAGCAGATTATCAGGTTTCAGGAGAGTTTGCGGCAGGCGCATGGCAAGCCCAAGATGGAGGTTAAGGCCGCTGAGAACGCATCTGAACTGTACGCGGCCATCTCTTCGGAGTTTGGGCAGCGGTTGACCGAGGCGGTTAATCATACGGAACGATCAGAACGGGACAAGGTGGTTGACTTGGTTAAACATGAGGCCGCCAACAAATTCGCCGAAGCCTTTCCGGAAGCTAATATTCCCTCCGCCGTTGAAGACCTGGTTAAGAAGGCGGCCAGGGCTAACATTCTGGAAAAGAAGCAGCACCTTGATGGCCGGCAGCCTCACGCTATACGTCCTATTTCCAGCGAGGTTGGCCTACTGCCCCGTACACACGGCTCAGGGCTGTTTGCCAGAGGGCTGACTCAGGTTTTGACCATAACCACGCTCGGTTCTCTGCGCCAGGAGCAGCTGATAGATGGCCTGGGGCTCGAGGCCACCAAGCGGTTCATGCACCACTATAACTTTCCGCCTTTCTCCACCGGAGAAGTGAAGCGAATGGGGTCGCCGGGGCGGCGGGAAATCGGGCATGGTGCTCTGGCAGAGAGGTCTCTGATGCCGGTCATACCCAGTGAATCGGAGTTTTCTTATACTATACGCCTGGTTTCGGAAGTCCTCAGTTCCAATGGCAGCACCTCAATGGCGAGCGTCTGCAGTGCAACTCTGTCCCTGATGGATGCCGGAGTGCCGATTAAGGCTCCGGTGGCGGGGATAGCCATGGGGCTGGTCACCGGCGAGGATGATAAATATCTGGTACTTACGGATATCGAAGGCATGGAAGATGCCTACGGCGATATGGACTTCAAAGTGGCCGGTACCGATCAGGGGATCACGGCGTTGCAGATGGACATCAAGCTCCGGGGAGTAAGATATGATATTCTGGCGGAAGCCGTATCACGAGCTCGCGAGGCTCATACAGAGATACTTGCTAAGATCAGGCAGACTATAAGCGCCAGCCGGTCTGAACTCAGCCCCTATGCGCCGAGGGTGTATAAGATAAATATTGATCCGGGCAAGATCGGCGCGGTGATTGGTCCCGGAGGCAAGACTATCCGGTCTATCATCGAAGAGACAAAAGTGACTATAGACGTGGAGAACGATGGAACGGTGATTATCGGCTCGCCCAGCCAGGAGGCCGCCCAAAAGGCAATAGACAAGATTGAGGCCCTGACCAAGGAAATCGAAGTTGGCGCGGTCTATACCGGTAAGGTGACTCGTCTAACGAACTTTGGCGCTTTTGTGGAGGTTCTGCCTGGTAAGGAAGGGCTAGTTCACATAAGTGAGCTGGCTGATTACCGCGTGGCTAAGGTCGAGGATGTGGTCAAGGTGGGTGATGAGATCATGGTTAAAGTCACCGAGATCGACCATCTTGGAAGGATAAATCTATCGCGACGGGCTGTTTTCACAGACTCGTCTGGGGGTCGCGGAGCCGGCGTGACTGAGTCCTCTGAATCACGGCGTTATCCTCCGAGAGAACAGAAGCGGCGTCCCGTTGCTCACCCTCCCTCTAACAGAGATAGCAGACCCCGTCGCTTTGATAGGTAATTAGCAGAGCACGTCTCTGTTGAGCATCAGGTAGGCCATGGAAAAGATAACAGTATTGGTGAATGGGGCGTTGGGCAAGATGGGGAGAGAAGTCACGGCTGCAATATGTCGCGATGCCGAATTGGAAATGGTTGGCGCCGTCGATATCAAGGCTACTCAGGCTGAACTCACTCTGCTCGACGGTTCCAAGAAGGTGCCTCTTTATTCAGATCTGAATTCGATTCTTGGCGTCTGCCATCCCAAGGTACTCGTCGATTTCACGATCGCTGAATCCTGTATGTCGGCGCTTCGCACAGCAATTGGACAGGGCATCAATGTTGTCACCGGAACGTCGGGACTTTTAGAGGACAACCTCAAAGAAATTGACCGGCTAGCTAAAGCGCATAAAGTAGGTGCAGTGGTAGTCCCCAACTTTACCATTGGCGCGGTGGTCTTGGTACACTTGGCCAAAATTGCCTCTCGGTTCTTTGACCATGCTGAGATTATTGAATTGCACCATCACGAGAAGGCTGACGCGCCCTCGGGGACAGCGTTGGCTACGGCAAAGGATATGGTGAAGTCCAAAGGCAAGCCTTTTGTTTACCCCTCCACGAAGAAAGAAACTGTCACCGGCACCAGGGGCGGGCAGGTTGACGGCGTGGCTATCCATAGCGTAAGATTACCAGGTTTTATGGCAAGCCAAGAAGTGATCTTCGGCGGGCCAGGGCAGACACTTACTTTACGGCATGACACTATAAGTCGGGATTGCTATATGCCCGGCGTTATCCTGGCTATAAAAGAGGTCGTAAAGCGTCAAGGATTAGCTTACGGGCTAGATACTTTATTGAATCTGAGGGAGAATCAATGAAGGGTTATAACGTAGCTATAGTCGGCGCTACCGGCATGGTAGGGCAAGAGTTCATCAAGGTTCTGCAGCAGCGGAATTTCCCGATGTCCTCGGTGCATCTCTATGCCTCCGACAGGTCTGCAGGCAAGAGGCTCTATGTGGGTCATCAGGAGATTGAAGTCAAGGAAACCGGTCCTGAATCCTTTCAAAATATTGATATCGCCCTGTTTTCGGCTGGCTCCGAGATCAGCAAGTATTTCTCGCCAATCGCTGCTAGGTCTGGAGCCCTGGTTGTAGATAACAGCGCAGCCTTTAGAATGGAACCAAAGGTTCCTCTGGTAGTCCCTGAAATTAACCCTGAAGATATCAAGCGACACGAAGGAATCATTGCCAATCCGAACTGCTCCACAATTCAAATGGTGGTGGCCATTTATCCGTTGCATAAGGTCAACCCGATAAAACGAATTGTGGTATCTACTTATCAGTCGGTATCCGGCACCGGCGCAGCGGCTGTGGAGGAGTTGACTACACAGGCTAAGTTAGTTTTGGAAGGGCAGAACGTTGTTCCTCACGTCTATCCTCACCAAATTGCATTTAATCTGTTGCCGGAGATCGATGTTTTCCTGGATAACGGTTATACGAAGGAAGAATGGAAGATGGTGGAGGAGACGCGAAAAATAATGCATGCTCCGGATATAGCTGTCTCGGCAACTTGCGTAAGGGTGCCTGTTTTCATCGCGCATAGCGAGGCAGTAAATATTGAATTAACCAACCCGATGAGTCCTGAGGACGCCAGACAAATACTGGCTAAGGCCCCCGGAATCAAGGTGCTTGATGATCCTAGTGTTAGCCTCTATCCACAGCCCTGGCTGGCTGCAGGATCGGACGATGTTTATGTGGGACGCATCCGAGCGGATGCCTCTCATAACAAAGGTCTGGTGATGTGGGTGGTGTCTGACAACGTACGTAAAGGTGCTGCCCTCAATGCTGTTCAGATTGCTGAAGAAGCAGCGCGGCGTGGCTGGGTTAAGAGCGGGAAATAGATTCTCTTAGAGGAGGAGGTCGATGAAGAAGCTTGGCCGTTTGATAACGGCAATGATCACCCCATTTGACGTTAGCGGGAAAATTGATTTTACGCAGACCAAGAAATTAGCCAAAGCCCTGCTCGATTCCGGAAGTGACGGGCTTCTGGTATCAGGTACTACGGGTGAGGGTCCTACTCTTACCCGCGAGGAGAAATTACGCCTGTTTGCTGAGGTTAAGTCGGCTGTTGGTAATCGGGGTAGCGTCATTGCCGGCACGGGGAATTACAATACTGCTGAAAGTATAGAGTTAACGAGGGAAGCTGAAAAAATAGGGGTTGATGGCTGTCTCCTGGTAGTCCCGTACTATAACCGTCCTACCCAGGAAGGTTTGTACGAGCATTTCAAAGCCATTGCCGGGGCGACTGCCCTGCCATGTATCCTGTATAACGTGCCGTCACGTACGGTTACTAGCTTGGCTGCTGAAACCTGTGTTCGGCTTAGCCAGATAGATAACATCGTCGGGGTAAAAGAGGCCAGTGCTAACTTTGAGCAGATAGCCAAAATCATAGAAGGAGCCGGGAAGGATTTCCTTGTTTATAGCGGGAATGATGGTGATACATTTCCTATACTTTGTCTCGGCGGTTACGGAGTCATCAGCGTGATATCTCACCTGGTTGGGATTCAGTTTAAGGAAATGATAGATGATTATCTCAAGGGTAATATCGAAAAGGCCGCGGCCACGCACCGAAATCTGATACCTCTGGTCAATTCCATGTTTGTGGTTGCCAACCCTATGCCGGTTAAATATGCCTTGAATTATCTGGGCTTTTCGGTGGGCAAGCCTCGTTTGCCGCTTATTGAGCCTGACGAGAAATCAAAGGCTGTTATTGAGCAGACCCTGAAGAATTACAAGATTGATTTACCTGTAGCTGCCAAGGCTTGATTCTTAGAGATTGTTGATTACAGCTGCTGCAAACAGGTTTCGAAGTTTCTGACTCGAGGTAACCTTTTGCCCTTACCGGGTTCAATGCTATGACCCTCGTCTTTCAAACGGGCAGCCTGTGCCAGTGTCCCTCCTGGAAATTTGGCATTTAGGCTGCCATCAGACTTCAAAACTCTCCAGTATGGCGTGGCATCCATTTTCCCGTTTTGCAGGTCCTCGTTGGCTACTTCGGCAACAATGCGAAGGAAGATTCCCGTGGTCATCGGGCAGGCACAATCGGCACAAGCGTCTTTGGCCAGCTTTGCCATGATCTGAGTTACGGTGACGAGCTTTCCTTTTTGGACTTGGCGGATAACTGCGTCTACATCTAAGGGTTTGGCTATGAGCATTTTCCCTGTGCCAAACCTGTGTTGCATTTTTGGCGGAATTTCGACTATCTTACCGTGGGCGTGGTGATTTTCTGCTAATTTCTGCCGCCAGGTCTTACGCATTGTTTCACCTCCTTACAAAAGGGATTTGCCTGGTAGTGACGAAGAATCTATATAACTTGTTTGACTATTATGGTCTGGTCTCTGTTTGGCCCTACCGAGATTATGCTAGCGGGACAGGATAGCAGGTCTTCAAGGCGGGCTACATAGCGGCGCGCGGCGGGTGGCAGCTGCTTGATATGGCGGATGTGGCTCGTCTTTGTTTGCCAGCCCGGCATTTCCTCGTAAATTGGCTGACATTTCTCAAGGACGGATATGTCACTGGGGAAATTCTTTAGGGTGCTGCCGTTCAACTGATAGCTGGTACATATCTTTACCGAATCGAGTTCGTCAAGCACATCGAGTCGGGTCAAGGCCATACCGGTAAAGCCATTCACTTGAGCGCTAAAGCGCCCGGCTACAGCATCGAACCAGCCGCACCGTCGTGGCCGACCAGTAGTAGCACCGTACTCGCGAGCCCGTTCTCTGACGAATTCTCCAATCTTATCGTTCAGCTCTGTAGGCATTGGCCCACCGCCTACCCGTGTGGTATAAGCTTTGAAAACGCCCATATCTGGTCGATCTTCTTGAGGCTTATCCCGGAACCCGTGGAACTGCCTGCCGCCAGAGGTGAAGAGGAGGTAACGTAAGGATAAGTGCCGAAATCGGGGTCGAGCATCGTGCCTTGAGCCCCCTCCAGTATTATCGGTTGTTTTTTGGACACCATGTCCCCGAGGATGGAGGAGGTATCTTTAATGAACGGAGCCAGCTTCTCTCCATAGGAGCAATACTGCTCGTAAATCTCTTCCAGAGACAATGGGGCGATGTTGTACACCTTGGTCAGGATGGCATTCTTGAGTTCGAGGATTGAGCTGAGCCGGGAGCGGAAGGCATCCTTATTCAGCAGTTCACACGTGCGGATTCCGAGGCGGGCCGTTTTATCCGTGAAAACGGGGCCTATCCCTTTCTGTGTTGTCCCGATAGCTCCCTTACCTCGTCGCTGCTCTTCCAGCCCGTCCAGAATGGTGTGATAGGGCATTATCAGGTGGGCGCGGTCACTAATGAAGAGGTGGCTGGTATCAACGCCATGTTTTTGAACTTCGGCAATTTCTTCTAACAATATAGGCGGGTTTATCGCCACACCGTTACCAATTATGCATACTACTTTCGGATGGCAGATACCGGACGGGACAAGGTGGAGTTTGAACTCGCCATAGGGATTAACCACAGTATGTCCGGCATTATCGCCTCCGGAAAAGCGAACTACCGCCTTGGCTTTCTCTGCCACGAGGTCGACTATTTTTCCTTTGCCCTCGTCTCCCCATTGGGCGCCGATGATCGCTACAACTGACATTATTTTTATACTCGCTTGGCTTGAAGGGTAGGTTAAACAGGTCTGTTTCGGTAACGCTTCGAGCCTACATTTTCGACATGTAGTTTCTGCCCCAGAAGTACAGCAAAGTTAACCCCCCGCCTATCCATACTACCAGACCGGTTATTATAACGCTTGGGACATTCAGTACTTTAAAGACGCTTCCGAGTATTATCCACAGCAAGGCAACGATGCTAAGAGCCAAAAGGCTCCATTCAAATGTCTTTTCGTTCACACCTTTTCATCCCGATTTACTTTTTGATTTGCTCCCCCTTCGTTTGCTGCCATACATATACAAAACGTTGGATCACTGTTGCAAAACCAAGCACCACCAATATCACCAAAGCTATAGAAATACTGATCTTGTGGACCGGGCTGAAAAGCAAGCCCAGCGCTAGTATTATAATTCTCTCGGCTCTGGTAAACAAGCCCACCGGACAGTTTATTCCGAGGCCTTCGGCTCTGGCTCGGATATAGCTGGTGAGAAATGCCGCTAATAAGGCGAGGAAAACGAGCGTTATTAATTCCGGATTTCCGTTTGTTAGATAGAAAATCATAATACCTAGAAGCAACACGCCGTCTGAAATGCGATCAAAAGTGGAATCCATTAGAGCGCCGAAGCGGGTGGCCTGGTTGGTTGAGCGAGCCAGCATGCCGTCCAGAATGTCGAATAGTCCGGATACGAGGACCAAAACTCCGCCGATGATAAGGTGATTTGTAGCTATCGTCCCCGCTGCAGCGAAGCTGATTACAAGGGAGAGCGAGGTCAGCACATTTGGTTTTAGCCGGCTTTTGACCAGGACTGTTTTTAGTGGGCCAGTGATCAGTTCCGCGGCACTTTTCCTGATTTGAGCCAGATTTGTCACGAGCGTTCCTGCGTGTGGCCGTTAAGCAGACTGCTATAGTAATCCATGACTTCACTGGCGATGTTGGGCCAGCTGTATCTCTCTGCTTTGACTCTTCCCTTAGCGCCCATCTTAAGACGCAGAGAATTGTCATTAAGCAATGATAGCAGAGCGTTAGCTAAGGATTCGTCATCCTTTGGTGGCACTAGCAACCCTTCCTCACCATGGGCTAAGACGCTGGCGTAGCCCTCGATGTTGGTTGCCACTACTGGCTTGGCGCATGCCATAGCTTCGAGCAAGACTATGCCAAAGCTTTCGCCGCCGGTAGCGGGAGCGCAAAATATATCAGCACTGCGGTAATATGAAGGTAGCTCATCGGTGGGGACAAAGCCACTAAAGATCACATTGTTCGTTAAATCCATGTCATCGACCAGTTGTTCATATCTAGAGCGTAATACAGTGCCCGGGCCAACTACGATCAACCGGAAGTTTGAAAAACTGCGCCTAACCTTGGCGCAAGCATTGAGTAAGTAGCCTAAACCCTTTCGTTGCTCAAGGCGACCTACAAAGAGAATGTTTGTTTTACCATCAGCGAATTCAGGTCTCTGTGGGCCGTCAACGCAAAAACGTTCAGTATCTATGCCGTTCGGGATAATGCGGTAATCACCTGGCAAATGCCAGCTAACATATTGAAGCGCCGGTTTGGAAACGGCAATTTTTCCATGTAGTTTGGAAAGCCATCTGTTAAAGATGAGTTTGCCCACCCAGTAGGTTCTCGGCTTAGAGTGGCAAGCATGAAAAGTGCCAACATTTATTGAAGTGGATTTCAGAAGGGCACTCACGCAGACCATAGGTGCGAAAGGTTCATGAAGATGCAGTATATCAAACTCTTCTTTGAGTAGAATCTCACCTATTTGAGTTGGTAACCAGGGGGATAAGGGGACTCGAGCTACGGAGCCGGCAATAGGAATAGGCAAGGGCTTTCCTATAGGGGTTACCTCCTCCTCGAAATAATGAGTTCCTCCTTGCGGGAATGGAGCGATGATTTTGACCGTATGTCCCGATTGAATGAAATTATGGGCCAAATATGCTATGTGGTTAACCACGCCCCCGGGGAAAGAATAGTCATATGGAGATACTAATCCGATTTTCACTGTTGTGCTCCGGTTGGCGTTCTTGTGATTTGCTTAGCTCTCTTTTGGCTGGTCGCCTACGTCGGGAAGACAAACCGGACTTTGCTGATCCTTGCCGACGATGAAATTATCAACACGCCTTCGGGCTTCATCATCGGAATATTGTATAGGCGGAGATTTCATGAAATAAGCGGCAGGCGCTACGATAGTACCACCGAGTCCTCTTTCCATAGCTAACTTGCAGCACCTTATGGCATCGATGACTACGCCGGCAGAGTTTGGACTATCCCAGACCTCCAGCTTCATCTCTAAATTGAGAGGAACGTCGCCAAATGTACGCCCTTCCATTCTGATGTAGCAGAACTTACGGTCAGTCAGCCACGGCACGTAATCACTTGGACCGACATGAATATTTTCGGGTTCAATTTCATAGTCTAGCTGGGAGGTGACGGCATTGGTTTTGGAGATCTTCTTTGACTCTAGCCGCTCCCGCTCTAACATATTGTAGAAATCAGTGTTGCCACCAAAGTTCAGCTGGTAAGTTCTTTCTACCTTCACCCCCCGGTCACGAAATAGTCTCGTTAATACGCGATGAGTGATAGTGGCGCCGACCTGGGACTTGATATCATCGCCGATGATTGGTAATCCCGCTTGCGCGAAGCGGCTATACCAGTAAGGCTCCCTGGCGATGAAGACCGGTATGCAGTTGATAAGGCCGCAGCCGGCGGACAATACCTGTTCCACATACCACTTAGTCGCCTCTTCACTTCCCACAGGCAGATAGTTGATTACTACGTCTGTCTTGGTCTCCTTGAGAATGCTCACGATATTGGCTGTAGACCCCGGTGCCTTTGTAATTACTTTCGATAGATACTTGCCTAGCCCGTCGTGTGTCATGCCTCGGGTCACCTTCACTCCGGTGTTAGGCACGTCGCAGAACTTGATAGTATTGTTGGGTGGAGCGAAAATAGCTTCGCTCAAATTCTTACCTACTTTGTTCTTATCTATGTCGAACGCAGCGACGAAGTTGACGTCACTTATATGGTAGCCGCCCAGGTTAACATGCATCAGCCCGGGCACGGAATCACCTTCTTTGGCTTTGCAATAGTAATTTACGCCCTGCACGAGCGAAGATGCGCAATTGCCAACACCTATTATCGCCACATTTATTTTTCCCATAACTTTTCCTCTCTATTCTACACATGCCAGTGGATTAAGGGACGTGTTACGCCTTTGGTTTGCGGATGACCATCTTGGGCGACCTGACTAATAATACAGGTATTCTGGCATCGTGCAAAACCTTGTCAGCTACACTGCCTAATACCCACCGAGTGAGTCCTGTTCGGCCGTGAGTTGACATAGCTATTAGCGTAGCCTTCTTTTCCTCCGCATATTCTACTATTTTATCGGCTGGGTCACCACTGGTCACTAGGTATGTCGACTTAATCTTCTTGTGAAGCAGTTTTTGAGAAATTCCTTTCAAGTAGTTCTCGCCGGCATCATGCATAGCTTTGACGAATTTTCTCCAGTCCGGACCACCCAGCAAACTGGCCTCCAAATTGCTGGGCAATGAAACAACCTGGAGTAGGTCAATTGATGCGCCAGTCTTCATAGCTAGCGCTTCGACATAACTCAAAGCTGCTTCACCAATATCTGAGCCATCCAGAGGCGCCAGGATTTTCTCCAAAAAATGCAGGTTGCCGACAGTGTCGGTCTTACGGGGTCTTTTGCTTCGGACAAGCAGCACTGGAGCTGCCGCCGCGCTTATTACCTTTTCAGCTATACTTCCCATCCACCACCTGGTAATGCCGCTACGGCCGTGGGTGGCCATAATAATCAAATCAGTATCCTGCGTCCCGGCGAATTCAAGTATCTTATCGGCCGCGAGGCCGTAACTGATAACGGGTTCAGCGTTGATTTTGTCGGTTCGTAACCCAACTGCAATGCCGTTGAGATAATCTTCAAGGAGGCGATTTACGCGGCGTATCTTCCTGCCGATACCTACCCCGAGAACCTGTACTTGTGAACCAAATCTTGGAGCCAAATCTCTAACATAAGGCAGTACGCTCTCGGCTTCTCTCGATCCATCTAAAGGAACTAGAATCTTCTGCAAGTGTAACATATTCTCGTTATCTCGCTTGGCTGATTATGTCTATTGCTCTTGTCTAGGGCACTCACTTTATGGTATTTTGAGACAATGCTTTACGACTTTCATACTCATACTATTTACAGCGACGGCGATCTGTCTCCCCTTGAGCTAATACGCCGTGCGGTTATCATAGGCTATAAAGCAATTGCTATTACAGACCATGTGGCTCTCGGCTCTCTAGGCAGGGTAATAAAAGAAATAGGCGACGATTGTGCTCTTGCCAGAACTTACTGGAACATTCTCGCTATCCCTGGCGTAGAACTTACGCACCTTCCCTCTCGGTCAATCTCTGAGGTAGCCAAGAAAGCCAAAGAAATGGGTGCTTGGCTAGTGGTAGTGCACGGCGAAACATCTACAGAACCTGTAGAACCAGGCACAAACCTCGCCGCAGTCCAATCTCCTTACGTTGACATGCTGGCTCATCCAGGCCTGATAACACTTGAAGAAGCGGCGCTTGCCGCCCAAAGCAACATCTTTATTGAACTCACCGCTCGAAAAGGGCACTCAGCAACTAATTCTCATGTTGCTCAGGTTAGCCTTAAAGCGAAAGCAAAACTCCTAGTTAGTTCTGATGCCCACGATGAAAAAGACCTTCTGACGGTGAAACAGGTTGAGTCTATTCTAAGTCAGGCCAAGCTGAACCGGAGACAACGCCAACAAATTGTCGACCGCAATCCTCTGCTGCTGATAGAAAAAGTTAGAAAGTCGACCTTACGCTCCGGCTAAGATATCTTTAGACTAACCCTTACCTATTCGAAATACCTTAGTGCTACAGGATGGACAAGTTCCACGTGTGGCTGGTCTCTTGTTCTTCAAGCTAACGTTTTGCGGGTTCTTGATCTCTACCTTTTTCCGGCATTTGAAACAATACGCCTGCGCCATGTTTTTCACCTCCTTTCATCAAAGCCGAATCATATCTATTATATTACAAACTGTCAAGCCCCTCAGCGATCGCTGGGCGGAAAAGCTAGGAGGATAAAAAGACCTTTTCAGGGCGCCATAGATTCTCCTCGGAAACGAAGTGCATCACAGCTATAAAATTGCCATCCAGATTGTAGGCACGGCAATATTTGACTGAAGGCGTGGGGGCTTTGCTCAGAGGCAACGCTCGACCGTTTCGAATAGCCAGCTCATTTCTCTGGTCGACAATTATCGTTTTCCAGTTTAAAACCGGGCTATCGAGAGGATAAAGGAGGTCTTTCCAAATATCATTCTGAAAAGCGTCTTCAATTTCGGGCAGCGATAGCGCATCTTGGATATGAAACGGTCCACATCGCAAGCGGACCAAGTTCTTCAAATGGGCGCCGCAACCCAGGTGCTGCCCTATATCATGAGCCAGGGAGCGTATGTAGGTGCCTTTACTGCATTCCACACTGATTGTCATAAGCGGCGGCTGATAACCTTTGAATTCCAAGTTAAGAATATCGATACGCCTCGACGGTAGTGTTATCGACAAGCCGGCGCGGGCCAGTTCGTAAGAGCGAATGCCTTGGTATTTTAAAGCACTGTAAATTGGAGGTGTTTGTTCAATAGTGCCTCGGAAGGTATCAAGGGCTTCCTGTATCTGAGCTACAGTAATGGTGGTAGGATCCCCTTGCTGAGTTATTCTACCTTGCCTATCAAAAGTATCCGTGGTGAGGCCAAGTTCTATCTCGGCGAGGTATGTTTTGCTGCTATCTGTTAGAAACTGGACAACTCGTGTCGCTTGGCCGAAGCAAATTGGCAGCACCCCTGTGGCTATCGGGTCAAGTGTCCCGGAATGCCCGACATGTTTCTCTCCTGTCAGGCGTCTGAGTCGGGCCACTATATCGAAAGATGTCTTGCCTTCCGGTTTGTTGACGTTAAGAATCCCGTTGATTTTCATCTTGATCTTCGACAGCTTGGCACTCAACTTGGTCGATTAACTTAAGGACTTCAGCTCCACGCTCAATCGAATCGTCTAAATGAAAGCTCAATTCCGGCATGTGCCTTAGTTCCAGGCGGTTGGCCAATTCGCGGCGGAGAAAACCAGACGCCGCAGTGAAGCCTTGTAGTATCTCCTTACTGTTCAGCTTATCGCCGAATGTGCTAATGAATACTCTGGCGTGTCGAAGATCTGGGGATGTTATAACTCTAGTTACGGACATGAATCGTGCAAGCCTCGGATCATTAACTTGCTCGCAGAGTAATTCGCTGATCTCCCGCTGAATTACACTGTTTATCCGCTCGCTACGTCTTGTCATGTGCGTTCCTTTGAATTAGAGTGTGGTTTGGGATGTAATGACTGCGCTAATCAAGAAAAACCAAGTCAGACTGGGTTAGGCTACTGTTTCTTTACGGTAAAATTGAATAATATCGCCAACTTGGAAATCCGCGAAGTTCTCTATTCTCACGCCGCATTCGAAACCAGCGGCTACTTCTTTAACGTCTTCCTTGAAGCGTCTCAAGCTGTTGACGCGAGATTCGTATATCTTTTCGCCCCGACGTATGATGCGGGCCAAAGAATCTCGCCTTATTTTGCCTTCCTTGACCGAAACGCCTGCTATCTTGCCCTTTTTCCCTGCCTCAAAGACGGCTATTACCTCAGCCTGTCCTTCAGTAACTTCGGTGTAGGTTGGCTCCAGCATGCCTTTTAACGCTTTGCCCACGTCTTTCACCAGGTCATAAATTACGTTGTAATATCGAATACTGATTCCCTCTGTCTCCGCCAGCCGATGTGCTCCTGTCTCCGGGCGGCTATTAAATCCCACGATTATTCCTTTGGAAGCTAGGGCCAATAGCACATCGCTTTCGGTAATACTCCCACTGCCAGAATGGATAACTCGGACTTTGACTTTTTCATCGCTCAGCTGCTCGAGAGAATCCTTGATAGGTTCGATGCTACCCTGCACGTCTGTTTTGAGGATTATATCAAGCTCTTTTATTTGGCCGGCGCTGATTTGAGTCGAAAGATCGCTCAGCCCCAGAGGCCTGGCCCAGTTGAAATCTTTCGCTCCACTCCTTTATGCTCTTCTAAGCGTATACGCGCTTCGCGCTCGTTACTGACAACTTCAAACGTATCACCGGCTTGTGGTACTGCGTCAAGCCCAAGAACCACTACGGGGGTCGCCGGCTCGGCCTTCTTAAGGCGCTTTCCCAAATCATTGAACATTGCCTTAACTTTGCCCGTCGTATTGCCAATTACAAAGTTGTCACCCAGTTTGAGAGTGCCCTTTTGAACAAGAATCGTAGCCAGAGGGCCTCTGGTTTTGTCCAGCTTGGCTTCGATTACGACTCCTTCTGCCGGACAATCATGTTCAGCTTTGAGCTCCAAGATATCGGCAACCAGAAGGAGGTTTTCCAAAAGGTCATCTATACCCTGCTTCTTCTTAGCTGATACGGGAACACACACGGTATCGCCTCCCCATTCCTCAATGAGCAAGCCTAAATCTGCTAACTGTTGCTTAACTTTGTCTGGGTTGGCATTAGCTTTATCTATCTTGTTGAGGGCAACGACTATGGGCACTTTGGCGGCGCGAGCATGATCTATGGCTTCTACTGTTTGGGGCATTACTCCGTCATCAGCAGCTACGACAAGCACGGCGATGTCGGTAGATTGGGCTCCTCTGGCTCTCATAGCAGTGAATGCTTCGTGCCCAGGCGTGTCTAGGAAAGTGATTTTTCGGGAGTCGACTTCCACCTGATAAGCTCCTATATGCTGGGTAATGGCGCCTGCTTCGGTATCAATCACATTGCTCTGGCGAATAGCATCGAGAAGGCTTGTTTTGCCGTGGTCGACATGGCCCATGATGGTGATCACGGGAGGGCGGGGTAAAAGCTTACCGCCTTCGGTTGTCGATGACCGTTTTGTTTTGGCGGACACGGGTTGTTTTTTGGCTTCATAACCGAAATGAGCAGCTACCATTGACGCGGTATCAAAATCCACTGCCTGATTAATGTTCGCCATAATGCCGCTGCGCATGAGCTGTTTGATAATCTCAACGGCACTAACCTGCAAAAGATCTGCTAATTGCTTCACAGTCAAAGCCTGCGGGAGACTAACTCGAGGCAACGTTTGTAAGCCTGACTTAGCCTCTTGGGTATCCGCAGACTGCTCGGCAATTGGTTCCCGTTTCTTATCACTCATCTAGTGCCTCTTCCCTTCTGGGTAGGCTGTTGCCGAATTCTGTTAGAGCTTTGCGGTTTTCTAGACTCAGCTTAGTGCGTAAGGCGTATTCCATTCGATTGTTCTTTAGTCCGGCCTCCCAACATTCACGTACGGGGCATAAATAAGCCCCCCGGCCCGCCTGTTTTCCTTTAGGATCTATCTTTATATCTCCGGCGTTATGCACAAGCCGAATCAGCTCTCTTTTAGCCTTCTTTCCCCGGCAATTTACACAGCTGCGCTCGGGCATATACCGCTGTCTAGAACCATGGGCGTTGATATTACTCTCCAAGTTCATCTTCCTCAGAATAGGTAGCTGGTCTTGGTCGCGCTTTCTTTGGTCTGCTTTTGCCTTTTGGTACCTCTGTCTCCTTTGCCGCTCTTCTTTTTTATCTTGCTTGCCCTCGACGGTAATATATCCTCAGCGAACCTAATCTGGCGGGTCTCCGCACCTTTGGCTGACGAGGGAGCCTCCGAAGCTAGAACAAGCTCGTAGTCAGTCGAGCCTGCGGCTACCTCAGCAGCTTCCTCCTTCTCGGCTGGCTCAGCCTGAATGATCGCCTCTATTTCAGCCATTGCTGGTGTAGAGGACTCTTCTGTAATAGCGGATACAGGTTCAAGCTCTTCCAATTCGGCTGGTACCTCTTTGGCTTCGGCTGCAGCCTCTCTGCTCAAAGCTGCCTTTTCTGTTTCAAGGGCTGATGTGCTCTTAATATCGATGCGCCAGCCTGTTAACCTGGCTGCTAATCTGGCGTTCTGCCCTTCCTTTCCGATGGCCAATGACAGCTGTTTATCAGGCACCGCCACTGTGGCCGTATTATCAGTCCCATTGAGCTCAACATTTGATACTTGAGCCGGGCTAAGGGCATTACCGATGAACACTGCCGGATCATCGGACCATTCAATCACGTCGATCTTTTCTCCATGCAGCTCATTGACAATGTTCTGTATTCTGATTCCTCGTAGTCCGACGCAGCAACCTACGGGGTCGACGCCTTCCTGGCGTGCTGCTACGGCCACCTTGCTTCGATGACCAGCTTCCCTCGCTATCGCCTTTATCTCTATAGTGCCACCGTATATTTCGGGAATTTCCAGTTCGAAAAGCCTGCGCAACAAGTTGCGATGTGAGCGCGATACTATTATCTGAGGCCCCCTGCTAGTTTTGCTTACCTCTAAGACGTACAACTTGAGCCTTTGTCCAATGCGATAACGCTCATTATGTACCTGCTCGCTGGTGGGGAGTATTGCTTCAGCTTTGCCTAAGTCTATGTGAATTTGCTCCGGAGTAATGCGTTGCACTACGCCAGTGACTATGTCATCCTCTTTGCCGGTGAATTCTTCAAAAATGGCATGATGCTCGGCCTCATGCAGTCGCTGCAGAATAACCTGTCTGGCCGTTTGCGCGGCTATTCGCCCGGCGTTCGGAGGCGTCGCTTCTATGCTGACAGTACTTCCAAGTTGCGCATTCCTGTCTGTCTTTTGGGCGTCCTTTAGCGATATTTCATGAATTTCATCGCTCAGTTTTTCGACCACCGTCTTTCTGACGTAGACCTTGACTTCGCCGGTGTTGGGATTAATCTTGGCCGCGATATCGTGGCCGGCAGCAAAAGCATCTTTCCTGTAAGCGGAGACGAGTGCTGACTCTATAGCAGACAGTACCACTTCTTTAGGCAAATGCTTCTCAGCTGATAATTGGGTAAGGGCAACCATGAATTCTGTCTTCATCGAGTACCATTCCCCATTTTCATTTCTCAACAAAAAAGTGGGAACTAGCCCCACTTTTCTAGCGTACTGTTAGATTCAAATCCAGTATAACACAATTACTTGCGAAATGCAAGCATACCACTATCAACGGTTTTTAATGTGTTTACCTCACTGAGCGATATTCGAGATATTTACTCTTTTGGCAACTCGCTGAAACGACGTTGGCGTTGTGTATAGGCAGTAAGGGCTTTATCCATCTCATTTTTGTCAAAATCAGGCCATAAACCAATGTGAAGTATATCTCAGCATAGGCAGACTTTCATATTAGGAAATTACTAAGGCGTATTTCGCCACCGGTGCGGGTGATTAAATCAGAAGCGGGTATGTCAGTAGTATACAAGTATTGACGTAAAAGCCACTAATTGATGACTTGGGGTGGAACGCGGTCAAGGATGAGACTCCGAGTTGCTTCGATAATCTCATCTCTCCTCCCATAATTAAAAGCTAAGCTCACCGTCATCAGACTATTATCTCGAGTTAGTTCCAGCGCTCGTTTTACTCTTTCTTGGAGTCCCGATGGCAGTCCGTCAGGCTTACCCAAATGGCGGATCCTTACACCTTTTTTTGGGCGAACTTGATTCCCTCTTCGAGTCTTTCCTCTAAAATTTGGAATATGCCATCAATCTCACGTCGCGGTCGGTTCCAATTCTCAGTGGAGAAGGAATATAAGGTGAGAAAAGGAATATTGTATTCGATGAAGATTTCAACCAATTTCTGTGCTGCGTCGACCCCTTGTTTGTGTCCTAATGATCTAGGCAAGGCTCGCTGTTTTGCCCATCGCCCATTGCCGTCCATGATAACAGCTACGTGCTGAGGCGGGTGTTCCAAGTCTGCCACTCTGGTCGTTTCCATATCTACGCCGGACATTATTCCGATTTCTCGAGTTTTTCCTTCAACTGTCCAGTCTTAGTTTCCTTAAGCGTTACATGATTTGGTATGGTTATGTCATGTGGTTTCAAAAGAATCTTCTTTTGAGGCTCTAGGTCTTTTGTCAGACAGACGTGCGGACCAACGACAGAGTCGGGGCCAATCTTTATTCCGGGCATAATGCTCACGTTAACTCCGGTTCTGCAATTATCACCGATTATCGCACCCAGCTTATTCCGTCCAGCATTGATTACATCGGTCCCCACCTTAACAGAGATGTTTTGCTCATCAAAGCGAAGGTTAGACAGTATGGTGCCAGCGCCAAAGGAGCAATTTTTGCCCACTATGGAGTCACCAATATAGCTAGAATGAGTCCAACAGCCGTCACCTACATAGGAATTTTTGATCTCTGTTGAATACCCTATTACACAGTCGGCTCCGATGTGGCTGTACTCTCGCACGAGGGTATTATTGCCGATTACGGAATCTGGACCAATGTAAACCGGTCCTCTAATGACAGCATTTTCCAGAACTCTAACATTATCAGCTATAACAACCGTGCCCTGAATTGTTGCCTTCTCCGATATAGAAGCCGAAGGCGAAATCTCCGGCTGACTAAGGTCGAGGAAGTATTTAACCGCATCGAAGATATGCCAGGGATATTTTATGGGAGCCCAGAAATCGTCGTAAGGAATCACCTTTATCTTGTATCCATCTCCGGCCATCTGATCGAGAGCACATTCGTAGACATCGTCTTTGCTCGTTTTGACTCTCTCCATATAGTCCAGAAGTCTCTTGGGATCGGTATGAAGATGGGCCAGGATGTTAACCAGATTACTCGGCTCCTGTCCCGGCTTCGGCTTTTCCACGATGTTCTTGAGTTCATTTGCTGAATTTACTACCAGGTAGCCTCCCGGGAAGTAACTCTTCGTTGGGCAGCCCAGTATGTACGAAGCGGCGGATTTCTTTTGGGCCTCTTGAAATAGACTCGTATATGCTGAGACCGCAAAAATATCGTTAGGATTCAATACGAGTATGTCTCCGTGCAGAGATGATGCGGCGCTTTGCAATGCGTTAGCGATGCCTAAAGGTTGCTGCTGTAGCGCCAACTCTATCTCGACACCGGAAACCGTTCCCGCTATTCGTTCTATTCGTTTCATATTTGCTGCATTGCCAATCACCAGGAAATGTTTCATGCCAGCCTGTTTGGCCGCTTCAATCTGATGCTGCAGTAGGGACTTACCCAGGAAACTGAGCAATATTTTATCTTCGGCGATAGGGAACATCCTTTTGCCTACGCCCCCGCAAAGAAAGATTGCCTGCATCTTGTTATGCAAATTATCTCCAAAGCTACATTTGAGCTTATTCCAACCTATTTTAAATCTTTCAGCGTTACCAGGCTACTGGCTGCCGGATAGATTGTCACGTCGATCGTGTTTTACATTAAACTTAATTAGCTGCATTGGGATAGCCACGGCTAGATGCCTCAGCGCTTTTAAGATCAACTCGCTATGCCAATCAAAATGAGGGTCATCCAACTTGACTATAAGCTGTGTCAAGCCGTTGTTGCTTATGAAGTAGTGCAGGCCATTGATCTGCCGGTTACTGAGTTTGCCGTAAATACGGTTCGCCCAATAACTAACTCGAAGCTCTTTACCCAGTCTGGCTCGCCACCTCTTCTGATACAAAGCCAGTCTGGACGCGGAGAGGTCATGAGATTGGAATGCCTGATGAAGAGTCTGCGCAGCCAGGTCGGCGCATAGAAGTCCGTAATAAATACCGCCACCGCTGGTTGGCTTGACCTGGCCGGCAGCTTTACCCACAACCAGCATTCGGTCGCGGTAAGTCATCCGGAGAGGTCGGAGAGGAATGGATCCAAAACGAGCGGTGACTTCAGTTGAGGTTATCTTCCCTTGAGTTTTGAGCATTGAAAGGAATAGGTTTAAATGGCGTTTGGGTTGTTCGCGTGTCAGCACCCCAGCAAGGCCCGTGTAGTTTCGGACAGGTACCAGCCAGGCAAAGCCGCCGGGAGCCAATCTCTGGTCAAAGTAAATTTCCACATCGCCAGATTCTGTCAAATCTATTTCAGCCTGGGCCCCGACGGCATAATCGCTAATCTCTCCGAAACCGAGCTGTGCCAGTAAGGGCGAACCAAAGCCTGTGGCCATCACTACCGCCTCAGCTTCAAATAGTTTCTTTTGGTCTCCACAGCTGGTGGCAACACGTACACAATCCTTTTCCGGCTGGATATCTGTCGCCTGCGTATCGAACAGATAAAGAACGCCGTACGATTGGGCGCGATCCGCCAATACTTGATCGAGAGATGATCGTTCGATGACATAAGCTACTGGTTCTTTTCGCTGTAGTCTTATAGCTTTGCCTGAGGCGGCGAAGAATCTGGCTGCGTTCATTTGCCTCATGATTAGCGCCTCATCGATGGATAGCAAATCAAGGCACGCCTTACTTACAATGCCGGTGCAGCAAATATCCAGGCCAGCAGCTGATTTCTTGTCCAGGACAAGCACCCTGTAACCGGCACGAGCTAGTTTACCAGCGAGATAGCTGCCTACCACCCCTCCACCGATGATGATAATGTTATACATTTTCTTTCTCTACCTATCTTCATAGAGTTGTCTGCACAGAAGACAACCTTTGGCTATCCAAGTGCCTCACAAAGTTCTAAGGAGAAACAACCTTGAGAGCTAGCCGAAGAGGTTCCGCCTACGCCCATGAGATTATACATACTGCATCGTTTACCTGCAATCGTCAGGGAAATGGTGAATTCAGCAACGACCCCCAAAGATAACAGGCGAATGTCATGTGGGGTTGGTGAGGAAGCAATCCGTGGCTGCAAATTTCTGAGGCAAACTGCCTCAATGAGGGATACCTCAGCCGGAACTAGTGGTAGTGGTGCAGCCCCTACTTGACCCGGCCATGCCGAAAACTGAGAAGAGCCTTCGTGGCCGCTTCCGGCCGCACTTGGGACACTTTATTTCGCTGTCACTATCGGCTATTTTGCGATTAGCCTCAAACTTTTCGCCGCAGTTTGTGCACTCGTATTCATAGATTGGCATGGTTCAGTTTCTCCTAATCATGTCAGGGCTTTGACTGCTAATTCCGACACACTGCTGACCTCGACATTCAAGCCGTAATGCTCACTAAGGTCTCCGATTTGCTGGCGACAGTTGTCACATGACGTGATAACCAGGCTGGCCCCGGTGCGCTTGACCTGCTCTGCTTTCTTTCTTCCTGCCTGCATTCGGATATCCGTCCACTCCGGCTCGGCTACAAGTCCGCTGCCGGCGCCACAACAGTAGCTCTCTAACCGGTTTGGTGTCATCTCTCGAAAGTCTTTAGTAGCTGCACGGATCACACGGCGCGGTTCGTCAAAAATCCCGCCTTTGCGGCCTAGATTGCAAGAATCGTGGTAAGTCGTAGGCTGCGTGTTCTTTGACGGGTCCAAATGAATACGTCCTTTCTTCACGTAATCATCTAGCACTTCAAGGATGCTGCGAACCCCGAACGGCAGTTTTCCAAACCATTTGGTAGCCTCCCAGCGCATGGTGGTGTATCCGTGTCCGCACTCGGTGACTACGATCTCTTCGGTGTTAAGTTTTTGAGCTTCTTTGATTACGCGTCCGGTGATGCGTTTAGACCTGACGGGGTCGGACAGAAAGACGGCGTAGTTGGATGATTCGAACATGGCCAGGGTCCATGATTCTTTAGCTGCGTTCAAAAGTATAGCCTGCGGTACAATAGTATGCGCCCCAGCTAGAGGTACATAGAGCATGCGGGCACCTTTCTCTTCTACCGGTATACGCGCTTGGGAACTGCCTAGACGGTCCTGAACTTCCTTTTCCAGTTCTTTAACCTGTTCCCGGTAGATATCACGGAATATGTCAGCATTCTCTTCCTTAGCGATGGCGGCGTTGGCCAGCTCCTCCAGCATCTCGGGGGCGTTGCCAGTGGCGGTAGCCACTCCCCTCATGACACGCATAATTTCGGCCGTCTCTACGCCGAAGGGGCAGGCGAAAGTACAACGGTGGCAGAGGGTACAACTGGCGAAAGCTATTTCTCCCAGTTTAGATAGAAGCTCATCGGTTGTGTCCCTAATTCCAACCCATTTGGGGAAAGCACGCCCCATAGGATCAAAAAGATGTCGGTACAATCGCCTTACCATTTCCGCTCGGTAATAGGGAGTATGCTCTGTCTTTGGATTGGACTGATAATAATGGCAGCTTTCCGTGCATATTCCACAGCGGACACATACTTCCAAAGCGGCCAGCACTCTGCGATCAACCATATCACTAAATATTTGTCTAGCTATGGCAAGCTTGTTTTTCTCTTTTTCTGCCGTGCTAATCATGCTTCCACTCCAGTGTACCGCGACGTCCGAAAAACAGGCCCACGAAAACACGCTCATAGAAAAAGAATATAAAATGCTTTATCTTACCGAAGGGCGCATAGGCCATGGTTACGCCTGAAATGGTCCAGAACGCAGGCAGAAGCTCTATACTGGCGGCTGAAGCGGTGGCCGATGCCAGGAACAACGTCACCAGACCTAGAGAGAAATAGTCATCAGGTGTGCTTAACAATCGCAGGCTCGAGTCCGCCATACGCATCCAGAAGCCGGCTAATCCCAAGATAGCGCCTATACCAAAAAGGGCTGCCAGTGAGATGCGTAGCGGCAGCATCATATAAGCTAGCCATGGGGTGGCTATCAGGTATGCGATTGCCACGAATACGGCGACATGGAATATAAAACCCCGTATATAAGCCACCCAATGAAGTCGGGCGCTTTCTTTCGCCCAGGGAGCCATTCCTAGTGTATAGGCATAGAGGACACCTTGAGCCGATGACCCTTTGACAGGTGCCATCTCAGCCTGATAGGGCCGTCGCTGGGCGGACACAAGAACGTATATTACACCGACGATGAAGATGGCGGCACCGACCAGCGCAATACCGGCTGTGGCCGCCTCAAGTATGCTCATTTTGCCTTCTTGATAAGGAACTTGATCAGCTTGCCATCCCTTTCAATGGAAAGGAGTTCATTTCCAGGTGCTTTTGGTCCAGGCTGGTATATCAGCCAACACGCCAGGGTCGGTGGCTGTGGCTTCCAGCACGCCGCCCACTGGCAGATTTTTTACCGCCTGACTAACCTTTACCACCGGAATCGGGCAAAGCAATCCCTCTAGATTCAATTTCAAGTCTGTTTTTGTTTCTTGGGGCATTGTTATCTCCTACATAATTGTTAAACGAATAATGTTGCCTTGGAGTGAAAAGCCATCTCCAGCATGGAGGCCACTCCACAGGAATCTTGCACCTCATCAATTAGATCCTCGCGCTTTATCTCCATGATGGCCATGCTCATTTCACAGGGCCACAGTTTTACTCCAAGGTCAATAGCGGTTTGCCGAAGTTCCTCCATAGGTGGGACATTGTGCGACTTCATCATTTGGTTGAGCATCCAGCGACCGATTCCCCAGAAATTAAAGCGGGATGGTCCTATCCTATTAATGCCGCCTCTGTTCAACAGTCCCATCATGCGTCCAAAGAAGCTCTTCCCTGTCAGATTCCCCTTCTGAATAGCTTTGACACCCCAGAAGGTGAAAAACATGTTGGTTTCCTTACCGGCTGCGGCGGCGCCGATGGCAATGTTGAAGGCAGCCAGGACCTTGTCCATGTCGCCACTCAATATGACCATAGTTACTCCATCATCTTTAGGCATTTCTTCCCTCCTGAATCATAAAATATTTCTACGCGATTAGCCTGGCATCCTCTGAATATATTAGCCGTATAACACATGGGAGCTCTGTTCTCCCCGATCTAGATTGAACCGTCTCCGAATCTGTCCGCTTACACCTCCTTCCAGCAAAGCTCACAGCTTTATGTTTGTTCTGGATCGTTTTGAATACCTATTTTTGAAATTTGATAAGCGAGGCTCACGGCCTCGGGTTTCTAGCTTCAGCCACCGGTGAATACGAACCTGCGCGCGAACTCAACTTTGTCAGCATAACTCTCGAATTTCTCAACTTCGGTGCTGCCGCAGCTAGGGCATGTCACCTTCCCCTTATCTTTCACATTGTCCGCCTCAGGCGCGTTGAATATGATTCTGCAATAATTACATCCGTATTCTCTAACTGCCATTTCGATCTCCTCTTCTGACTTGGAACTAAGCCACTAACCTCTCAGCCAACTGCTTGTTCTTTTCTATCTGGCCCAGCAGTATCTGATGTACCATATCGCAGGCATCGCCTATTTTCTGGTCGCTGAGATAGTAGTAGACGCTCGTTCCCTCACGACGGTACTGCAGGACTCCTTTGTCGCGGAGAATTGCCAGATGTCTGGAAACAACCGCTTGTGGAAGTTCCAATACTCGTGCCAGTTCTCCTACCGTTCTCTCACCATCACGCAACTCATCAATGATGATGAGCCTCTTGGGATCGGCGAAGGTCTTGCACAATTCTGCCTTTAAGCTGTACAGCTCACGGTTATGTCGCATGGTAACTTATCCTTCTCTATCTATATAAATATACATATATTGTAATATTACACTTTTACTTTGTCAAGTTGGTGTACTGGTTCAGGTGATGTCGGACACATCCCTCCTTTTTCCAGCATTGGTTCTCCGTTCTAGAAATTGTTTTGGAGTCAGGTACATCAAGGATTGATGTGGGCGCACAGTATTATATATCATCTCCCACTCCAGCAGCGCCTGGTTCAGTTCCTTCATCTGGAACGAAGTGTGATTGACTTCGTAGAATTCTTCGGTGTGCGTACGTTGTGCACGTTCCACATGGCCGTTGAGTTTGGGCGATCTCGGTGGGAGCACAAACAGGTGAATACCATTCTTCTTGCATGTCTCCTCGAAGATATCCTGGAACTCGGACCCACCGTCTACCTGTATGGCCTTTACCGGAAACGGCATCCTGTTCAGTAACGTGCTTATGAAATCAGCTGCTGCTGAGGCTGTTGCGGTGCTGGAGGCCTTGATTACATCCCATCTTGAAATGATGTCTCGGGCTGTGAATTGTTTGAGGACTAGGCCGGGCAACGGTCTGATATCCAGGGTATCTACCTCGGCAATGTCGCCGGGATCCTTCGCCCTGTAATCCTTGGGTTTCCTGACGGCATAGGGACGTTGCCGCTGCTTCCTCCTGGCTGTTACGAAATTGGGGACCGGTTCCTTAAGGACACCTCTATCTTTGAGGGTCTTCAGTATCCTGCCCACCATGGACGGCGATATATTTATTCCCTGCCTTTGCAGAAGAATTGCCAGCTTCTCTTTTCCCCAACGTGGATACTCTTCTCTAAGACGAATAACGGCCCCGGACATCTGCGTGGACCAGGTAGGCTGCCTTACGTGCCGGGGACGATGCGAACGATCTTCCAACGTCCTCAGGTTACGAGGATCGTAACGATTCTTCCAGTGGTAAAACGTATCCGGAGAAATGCCAAAATGTCGGCAGGTCTTACGTGTATTTCGGCCGTTCGCCTCGTAGTAATCAAACCATTTCACCCTCTTTCCAGCTTCTTTTGATATGTCCGCTGTACGATTATTGAGATGAGATGCTCCCGGTGCTAACCCATTGAATACTCTCATGAGGACACCATTATAGGTGTCCGGTATCAATCTGAACTAGCTCAGGGAGGTTTTAACATAACGGGTGGAAAAACTCTGGAGTGGAGGTCGGGAGCAAACCAGCACAAACTTTTTTCTGGTAGGATGGTAAGGAGAAAGGAGGTGAAACACCATGAAAAAAGGACCAAAGGAAGAAATGTCGAGAGACAAAAAACTTGCGCAAATTGGAATCATGGCAACTGGATCAGTACAGGCAATAGCAGTGGGCGCTCTAATCGCTGCATTTGGTTGTGAGTGGTTCTGGGCAGGTTTGTTAGTCATAGCAGTTGGTGCTATCTTTCTCATTCGTGCACTCGTAGACTTCAAAAAAATGCCAAACAAACCGGTGGACAGGTCAGCTAGCAACTTCCCGACGTAAAAAAGGGGTGGGGACTGGCTAGGCCCCTTGAACTGCGGGGTCTGGTTGATACCGAGGCCGTTTTTTCCCAGGTAGACTGTTCAGGCTATTTCTTGGCTATTAGGCGGTACAATGCAAAGATGACCAGGAAGTAAGCTACGATTCTTATTACAATGAGAAAGATAGTCAGAGCCGTTGCAAGTCCGAGAAGTGTGATAAGATGGGATATGGCGAATAGGCCGAACGCCACACCGATAAACAAAGCCGCATCATTCTTCTTGCTGACATAAGCCCAGATGCCTAAAGCGAATATTACGATTGTCAGTATCAAGTTAACGATAGTTATTGGATCCATTTTATCCCCCCTTTCAGAATTCTGATCTCCGAGCGATCTTTCTTGAGCCCGATGGCAGTTTACCACCTTTAACGTGGTAGCACAAGACGTTTAGGCAGCATTTTGGAGAATCATGCTATGCTTCCGGAATCCGGCCTTACTTAGGCTATTCAGCGCCAGATATGAAATGTTCCGAGATATGTGTTAATCTTTAAGGTTGTCCTAGTCAGCCAGTCGTTTGAGTAATGTTTAAACAGATTTTGAAACGGTCACCCATCCTGATGGCCTTGATCATACTGTTTCAGCTTGGCCTTTCTGGTTCTGTCGGCGCTGCAGCTGAAAGCCAGGCTCAGACCAAGGAACTGAACTTCGTCTTTCTCCATGGCGCCGGTGGGACTGCCTGTAATATGCAGCTTCTAGCTGATTCTATTCAAGAGCAAATACCGCCTTACGTAAGCGACTACGAGGCGGCCACGGGCTTAAAGGTTACCGTCGATTCTTTGGATAGGTGTTACCCCGATGCCGACGTCGAGATGTGGGCCAAGAATATTGTTGAGAGCATCGATAATCATTTCGGGCGGAAAGGAAATCTGGTATTGGTGGGGCACAGCATGGGAGGTAAAGCAGCACTTTATGCTGTAGCCAAGAACGTGGGTGATATTGCCAGCAGGGTGGCTATGGTAGTCACCATCAACACGCCGGTTAAGGCCTTGAACAGTTGCCAGGTTTCGGGTGGCGGATCGTTTACAGACTATTGCCGGGCCGGCTATATTGGCCGACCCGATAACGGCCTTTGCGATTCGATTGGGAACTATGACAGCTCTGAAGACGGTAAGTGGGTGAGCCAGAACAAGCATTGGCTAGCCTTCATATCGGGAGAGAACGCCCCGCTTAGCTCGCAGTTTAATTATGGTGGCGTTGATCTTTACCCGCGGGACATGGATGACGGTGCCATACCCATATCAGCTCAATACTCTGACGGCGCCGACGTGGTGTATTATGGCGAGTACGGTCACAGTGACATGCAGACGATAAATGAGGTGGCTGATTTCATAGCTGCCAAGATTCTGCAGTATGTTTTCGGTGGTAATATTGAATTCTCGGCTTTAGCCAGAGAGGGCAGCTTCCAGCAGAAGGCTGGCTTACTGATAGGGAGGGATTACTGGCAGGACATTCTTGGGGATGAACTTGGCCTGAGCGGCAGGGTGATGCATTGGAACGAGTCTTATACCAGCTGGCAGGAATGGGAGGATGTGCTTGAGTATTATCCTCCGACCTATGAGAATGAGCTTAGGAGCCGCTATGAAGTCAGCAAAGTGGAATCCTCCGCGATTTTTACCAGCATTGAGGAAGTGCGCTGGCTGTATCCCGATAATCCGGCGGATTGTCGCGTCTACCTGAGGACCAGGGCAGCTCCCAGAAACTCTATCGAAGTGGACTGGAGTATCTATCGTCAGGGGTTGTTGCCAGAGGGGAAGGAACGTGACCGCTATGAAATTGAAGTAGTTGCCTGCACACCTCTGGCTGACGTGTACCAGGCGTCGTGGGCGACGGACAATCCGCGCGATCTCAGGGTTCGGGCATTGTCACGGACGGAACGCCCCTTCCGACGATTCGAGGCCGACTGGAGAGTCTATGTGAAAGAGGCTCGTTACCGAAAGGTCATTGACGAGATTCCAGTCCTACCGCCGCCCTCAAGCCCTTAGCATGGCTCGAGCCTTTAAGAAGCGAAGCAGACGTTCTCGTGTGACCAGACCAACTACCTTATCCCTTTGTATCACCGGCACCTGGTCTATGCTGTAATCCTCCATCTGCTCTAGCAGCTCTACAACTGGCTGGTCGGGGTATCCTGTCTTTAGCCTCCTGGCCGGTGTCATTATGTCGCTGATACGGGTAGTAGCCCATCGTCTTGGAGGTATCTGTATATCGCCCAGGGTTACGATCCCCTGAAGCTTACCGTCTTCAATAACGAGGAAACAATGCTGTCCGGAGTTGATTATATATTCCCTAATCAGCGCGAAAGTGAGTTGCTGCTTGATTGGAGTGTAATCCTGGGACATCATGTCGTGGGCTTTAATGCCGTGTAGAACATCACGAACCAGCGCCTGACGCTGACTGCTGGTGGCAGCGTCTTCCACGAACCAGCCAAGTGCGGCGGTAGCGATACCGACAAACCAATCGTGCTGGAGGACAACTGCCAGTATACCCGCCGCCACCAGGATAAAGCCTATTACCCGTGCGGTTACAGTGGTAATACGCGTTGCCCGGCTGTGATTTCTCATGACTGATTGCAGTATGGCCCGTAGGACTCTCCCCATATCCAGTGGAAAAGCCGGAATCAGGTTGATCAGCGCGATCATCATGTTGAAGAAGAATAGCCATTGCATGAATTCGAAAGGCATAAGTACTTGGATTGTGGTTTGGCTTGTGGCCAGGGTGTAGGAGATGCCGTAAAATACGCCGGCTATCACCAGGCTGGTGACCGGGCCGCTGATGGCCACCAATATCTCTGGGACAGGACGCGTATCATCTTCGTCTATTCGAGGCGCTCCACCAAGCACATACAGTGTGACGCTCCTCACCGGCATGCCCCTGTTGATAGCTACAAAACTGTGCACTAATTCCCGGGCACTCACTGACGCCAGGAAGAGGAGGCTGGCCACTATCCCAAGTATCACGTTGAGCCACAGCGGATAAAAACTCTGGAACTGCTGCGCCAACGCAGCAATTATAAGAATTGCGGCAGGAAACCAGGTATAGTGCAATCTAACTGGAATCCCGAAGATTTCTCCTAGATATATGCCGCGCTGCATTTACTCTCCCTCGAAACGCATTGAATAGTATAAACAGAGTCGCCGAATGAAGCAAGGCATATCTCATACCTGTCTCCTACGATTTGCCCTACTGTTGTTTAGAGGATATTGAACTTTGGGACGTAGTGTGCTATACAATGGATAGTAGTGCAAGGCATAGTGCTGCTAGGTAAAGGAGGCTGAATTGGCGTACGTTCAGCAACTATTGAAAGGCCTTATCGACCCTATCATCCTCTCCATTATCGAGAAGCTGCCTATGTATGGATACCAGATAACCAAGGAATTGGAGCGCCTGACTGACGGCTATCTTAAACTGAAAGGCGGCACTATTTATCCCTCCTTGCTCCGGTTGGAAAAGAGTGGCCTGGTAGTATCGAGATGGAAGCAGGTTACTGAAGGTAGAGGCAGAAGATATTATGAGATAACGGACAAGGGCCGGCATTTTCTGGCGGGGCGGTCTGAGGAATGGAAAGATTTCTGTTCGGCGGTCAACAGGCTGATGCAAGGGGCGGATCATGGTAACGTAGTCACGCGCTGGGCGAAAGGGCTGCGTCCGGCTAGAAGTTAGCATAGATTGAGGGGGTGAGAAGCGATGACGGTGAAGATTGTTACTGACAGCACTTCTGATCTTACGCCTGCCATTGCTGATAAGGTGGGAATCACGGTAGTGCCGCTAAATGTCCATTTTGGCACCGATATAGGTACTGAGACCTATCGGGATGGAGTTGATCTGGCGGCTGAGGACTTCTATCGAAGACTGGTACAGAACAACACCCTGCCGACCACTTCAGCACCGGCTCCTGGGACATTTGCCGAGGTCTTTGACAGGCTGGCCGAAGGAACCGACGAGATCCTGGCTATTACTATTTCCTCTAAGCTAAGTGCTACCTATAAGGCGGCGATCGAAGGTAAGGAGCTGAGGAAAAGCCAGGCCAGGCTGGAGATAATTGATTCTTTCAATGCCATGGCGGGGCTGGGGCTCATCGCCATCGCCGCAGCTAAAGCGGGAGCCAATCTCGACGAGGTGATTGATGTCGTCCGCAGCAGCATGGGCCCTGTGGATTTTCGAGTGGCTTTCGACACATTGGAGTATCTGAGGAAGGGCGGGCGAATCGGCCGCGCCCAGGCATTCCTGGGGTCGGCCTTGAAGGTAAATCCGATTCTAACTATAAGAGATGGGCTGACCGATGGAGTTACCAGGGTTCGTTGCCGGGCCAAGGCCGTTGATTACCTTGGTGATTTCGTTACGAGCTTCCCTGAACTGGAGGAAGTGGCCATAGAAGATGCTACCACGCCGGATGAAGCTGAGATAATAGCCGAACGGCTTTCCTCGAAGTTCCCACGGGATCGTCTCCACTGGATGAAGGTGGGGCCGGTTATTGGTACGCACGTGGGCCCTCACGTGCTCGGGGTGGCTGTGCTACCCAAGGGCTGAGGTTTGTTGCCCGACAACCCTTGCGGGACCTTAACGACTCTGGTCAGACTTTGAGCTCGTCGCCACCGCGTTCCTTTTTGCCTCTGAAATACTGGTTCCAGAGCTGCGGCGCCATCTTTATCCAGTTCTCCAATCCGAGCTTTTGCAGCAGCACGAGGTTATAGATCTTGCTGTTGTGTGGGAGCATCTGAGCTTTGTCGGCGGCCGGTGCCAGCTTGAGGCATGGGAAATCGGCGCACTCATAGCAGAATTGCAGGCGTTTTTGCTCCACGCAGCACTGGTACGTGGGACATGGTGGTTCTCCCATAAATTTTATATGTCCCTTTTCTGCGCGACAACCGCGGCAGCTGACTCTTTCGACGGGAACGCCCATGTTTTGGGCTATTTTCTCGGCCAGGGTCTTATCTCCACTGGCTCTGTACACAGTGCAGGCGCCGCAGTATAGACCGCAGACCGCTACGAGTTTGGCTTCCGGCAGCTGTTTAGACATCTGTAAACCCCCCCAAACGTAAAATAGTAGGCTACTTTTAATCTTAACATGGCTAAGCACCTTATCTCAAGGTTGGGCAGAGTGCGCTCTCACCTCGCCTGCTAGCAGGCGAGGTGAGAATTGGCGGTCACCCTAATGAAAGTCGATTTTATTGGTAGTATAATGACAACATGAGTGATAAGTTACATCCATCAACCTTGCAGGAGTTGAAAAAGCTCCGAAAACCACTGCGCAATATTAATATCGAACATAAGAGAAGTCTAAGTCCTCTTGAAAAACTCGCTATTTGGATTACTGACCATGTTGGGACCATGGGATTCTTTCTTATTATTTTCTGTTGGACATTGCTGTGGTTGGGTTGGAATACCGTTGGGCCAAGCAACTTAAGATTTGATCCACTCCCTGCTTTTGCCCTATGGCTCTTTATTTCTAACATGATTCAGATTTTCTTAATGCCCCTGATTATGGTAGGACAAAATCTTCAGAGTCGCCATGCTGAAATGAGAGCGGAAGCTGACTTCGAAGTGAATACTAAAGCGGAAAGGGAAATTGAGGCTATTCTCATGCATCTAGAGAGCCAAAATGAACTCATCTTAAAGATACTAGGTCATTTAGAAAAAGACAAAAACGAAATGGGGACTCATTAGCAATTGGGCTACTCGATAGGATTATGTGCACCTGTCATGATAAGGCAACGTCAAACAAATGCTGGTGTACGCTGTGCCGACTAGCGGTGAAACCTTAACAATTTGGACTCATGTGCAGAGGGGGATGGTGGTTTATTACTGTATTCTGCGCCACTCTAGCGGGCGAAAGCCAGTTTTCGCTGGGATTGGAGTGCACTTTAATGTCACTGGGCACGCAAAGAATCTTCAGATTTGGTCACTTCATCTTTTTCACTAAACATCCTCGCAATTCCTGATAATACTTTTCCATTCGTGGCTGACTAAAATCGAGTTGGACGAAGTTTAAGAAATAAGCACTGCTGACATCGTTTTAATATTATGCGCGACCCTGTTTAGACCTGTTCGAAGGCGGACAAGCCTGAACGGATGTCTTTCCTGCATCATTGACCGATCAACTAGGTGATGTTAGAATCAGAAAACTAAGATGCCAGCTGTTTTGATTGGCGGCTGAAAGCCTGGGATTTGCCCTACCGCTGGAATCAGGACATCGAATGAGAATAGAACGCGTAGCCCAAGACGACGACCTCAGCATAACCAGGCTGGAACTGGGCCCTTTTGGCACCAATGCCTATATAGTGATGTGCCGGGCCACGTCGGATAGCATAGTGGTGGACGCGCCGGCTGAAGCAGATAAGATTTTAGCCCAGCTAGCTGGCACCAAACCGAAATACATAGTCATAACACATAATCATTTCGACCATATCGGAGCGCTGGAAGAACTGAAAACGAAGCTGAAAGTGCCGGTGGCGGTTCATCCGGACGACGCCGCCGGGCTGCCGGGTCGCCCGGAAATTGAGATCAAGCATGGCGACACTATGGAAGTGGGCAAGCTTAAGCTAAGAGTATGGCACACGCCGGGTCATACTCGAGGAAGTATCTGCCTTGCGCTGGGCAAATATTTACTGTCGGGTGATACTATCTTTCCGGGTGGCCCGGGAAAAACCGGAACGCCCGCTGATTTCAGACAGATAGTGAAGTCCATCGAGACCAGGCTTTTCAACTTAGCTGACGATACTGAAGTATATCCGGGGCACGGGGACGGCACTGTACTAGGCAAGGAGAAGAAGGAATTTGCCGTCTTTGCCTCGAAGCCCCATGACCCTGATCTTTGCGGGGATGTTCTCTGGCTTTCGTCGTAGCTGCCCTAAAGCCACATTACCGCGCGGTAAAAGGCTTCCGCCAGGGCAAAGCCTTTGCCTTCGGCGAACCCCTCGTATCTCCGCCTGAGGAAGTCCTGCCACTCCTTGGAGAAATCACCGACCTGGCTCTTGTGACAGCGTAGTGCCTCCATCTTTATCTCATAAGTATCGGTGATATCGATGAAATGATTTGGTTCGTCGGCGCCCCACGTAAGCACCTCCTTGACTTTGTGAGGCTCGAGACCCTGTTCCATCAGGTCGGGATAGGCTAGGCGGTCCCGGGCGTAAGGGAAGACCGCATCCAGCACTACCTGCCCGCATATCCGGTGGTCGTGGTGCCAGATATAACGTCGGTAGGGATCGACAGTGGCGACGATTTCCGGCCGGTAGGTTCTGATTACGCGGACAATTTCCTTGCGAAATTCCGGAGTATCCTCTAAAGCCTGGTCCTCATGTCGCAAAAAGACGACTTCTCTTACCCCCAGTATCTTCGCCGCTGCCAGCTGCTCTTGCTCACGAATCCCGGCCAATTTCTCGGGCGTCATTTCGGGGTCACTGCTGCCCTTGTTGCCGTTAGTGCATACAGCGTATACGACCTCTTTGCCCTCGCGTATCCATTTAACGGCACTACCGGCTACACCGAATTCGGCATCATCGGGGTGTGGGGTGATGACCAACGCATAAATACTCTTAGTCATGTTTCCAACCGCGCACCAGGCGCTCAAATAAGATTGTATGATACTATCTGGCTTGGTACAATTGCAATCTGAAGATGGGCCACAAACTGACGGTCAGGAATTGCCATCCGCAGGACCCAGGTGACGCTGCCGCCTATGAACAACTGAGACAAGGGGCGGTGTTTGTCCACCTGTTGAGCCGGCCCGATTACCAGGTCGACAAAAACCTTTTTTTCGCTGAGATCGAGGGCGCCGTCGCCGGCTGCACGAATGTACTACCTGAGCTCGGCATCGGGCGGGTAATACTTGAATATGGGGTAAACCCGGCACATGAGCTCGAGGCGGTGCTTGGTGAGCTTTTGGAATGTGCCCTGGCGACGGCAGAGAAACTAGGTGCCGAGGTCGCCCATGTAAGCATTCCCTTGGATGATACGAGGCAAGTTAAAGCTATATCAAATCTGGGGTTTACAGCGGTGCGTCGTTTTAGTGAAATGAGAATGGATATTTCCGGCGTTAATCTTGTTGCCGCCGCCGAATCTGACTGGACCTATCGGTGTCTGGAAGCCGGCGAGGAGGAATTGCTGGCCCATATTCAAAACCGCTGCTTTGCCGGCACGTGGGGGTTCAACCCTAACACTGTCGATTACGTCAAATGGGAGATGAAAGTTAAAAGCAACTGCCTTGAGGATATCATTCTGGCGCTGGATGAAGGTGAGATTATCGGCTATTGCTGGACAGAGTCAGAATGCGGTCGGGACGCGTCCACGGATAAGCGGAAAGGGCGGGTTTACATGCTCGGTGTAGATGCCGATTTCCGGGCAGGGGCTTAGGCAGGAAGCTGCTCCGTGAGGGGCTACTGCATCTCCAGAAAAACGGACGGGAAATAATAGACATAACCGTCGATAGTCGGAATACAGCAGCTATCACCCTTTATCGCACCTTCGGTTTCCAGACACGCGGCGAGACCGTGTGGTACGAGAAAGCCGTGCGTTAACCGGCTTGTAGAATCAAAGTAACAAGATAACGGATTGTGCAGTGTGATTTACTTCCGTATAATCAGTCTCTATTAACAAGGTGGAGAAAATGCAGAAACGAAGGAGGATATATGGAATATCGTAAGTTGGGGAATTCAGGCCTTAAAGTTTCAGAGATTGGCTTGGGCTGTAATAACTTCGGCGACAAGGCTGACGAAAAAACATCTATTAATATAATTAATCACGCATTAGAGATAGGTATTAATTTTCTTGATACTGCTGACATGTATGCTCAAGGACGGTCGGAGGAAATAATTGGTAAAGCGGTAAAGGGACAACGTTCCAAGATCATTATTGCCACTAAGTTCGGCCATCCTATAACTGTTAGCTCCGACCAACTGGGCGGTTCACGAAGTTATATACTGAAAGCGGTTGAAGCCAACTTGCGACGTCTTAACACTGATTACATTGACCTTTATTATATTCATCATGCCGACTCACAAACCCCGATTCAGGAAACTCTACGTGCCCTAGATAACTTGGTTCAAACTGGCAAGGTTCGTTATATCGGATGTTCCAACTTTGCTGCCTGGCAGCTCTGTGAGGCCTTATGGACCTCTAAGCTTCATAACCTGGAATCATTCATCGTGGTGCAACCGCGATATAACCTGCTTGATCGTCGTATCGAGCAGGAGTTGGTTCCTTGCTGCAAAGCATACGGCATCGGGATAATACCGTGGGGTCCACTGGCGGCTGGATTTCTTACCGGTAAATATCGCCGTGGCACAAAAATATCTACAGGTATGAGGCTGGCAAATCCGTGGCCTATTTATAGTGATATCGTAACCGATGAGAACTTTACTAAATTAGCCAGACTTCAAACTTTTGCAGAAGAGCGTGGACACAATGTCGGAGAACTTGCCATAGCCTGGTTGCTGTCCCATCCATGGGTAGGCTCGATTATCGCCGGGGCTGTGGGTATAGAACAATTGTCGGAGAATACAGCCGCCATGGATTGGAAATTGACTGCGGAAGATGTCGTCCAGTTGGACAAAATACTCTAAGTGATAACCGCTAACGTGGCCTATTTATGTGGCGGCAGGAGAGAATAATCAGACTAGTGGCTTAGTGACTATGATAAATATGATGGCCTTGGTCTGGCTGAGCTCGTGCGAAGGGCTTCATGGTGATTCTATTGTTTTGAGCAGCACACAAATTGGAGTATAATCAGCCCATCCGAAAGATCAATTAATATAAATACATCGTGAGGTCATAAGGATGGGGTGGAATGACGGCATTGGAATCGCCAAATAAAGATAGCGGCGTTCCGGTGCCTTTTTGTTTTTGACCAGGTTGACTGTGGTAAGGCAAGAGGATAGAGCATTGGTATATAGGCAAGAAAGGGGAATGCCTGGAGAGCGACAATTGGATATAACGGTAATTGAGGCTGATTATGAGGAGGTCAGATGAGGAAATTAATGGTCTTAGTGTTTACCGCAGCAGTGGCAGCCACCGTCCTGATTGGAGGGTGTGCTAAGCCGGAACCGGCATCAACCGCACCTGTCGCGGCGCCACCGAAGATGCTGGATATCGGTATCGCAACACCATTATCTGGGCCACAGGCACTCGGAGGTACCCAGATGCAAGACGCCGTACTACTGGCAGTAAATGACCAGAATGGGGAGGGTGGGGTAAGCATTGGGGGACAAAAGTATATGTTGAACGCTGTTATTCGTGACACTAAATTCGATGTCGTCGTTAGCAAGAGCGTCGCTGAAGAGCTGGTATTTGAGAAGGGGATAAAGGTTATTGCGGGACCCTTCATCGCTGACACGGTAGGTGTGCAGTCTATTACCGAACCCAACAAGGTCAAATGTTCGCCGCCATAGCCTTTATGCCGAGCGTGACCGGCCCAAACAGGCCATATAGTTTCTTCTTCGCCTGGCCTCCTCAGCAACAGTATGCGGGTACATTTGCCTATGTGCAAAAATTCTACCCGGACGTAAAAACGGTTGCTTCGATGACACCGGACATGGCTGACGTGCCGCTCTTTATGGGTGCCGCTCAAGCCATGGCTCCAAAATACGGCCTGGAGTGGCTGGGGGTTGAGAAATTCCCGCTGGATACTAAGGACTTTATGCCGGTTATTTCACGGGTGCTCGCCAAGAACCCGGATGCCATAGATACCGGCTCAACAGGTGGTTCGATGGTAGGGTTGTGTGGTCTGTTGATAAAGCAGTTGCGGGAAGCGGGCTTCGCCGGGCCTATTCTGATGCCCACCAGTACCCAGATACAGGCGTTCGAGGAAGTCGTGCCGTCGAAATATCTCAATCGGGTTGTCATAAACGGCATGGACCCCGGCAGCGCCGTAGCCAGCGAAGCTTATCGTGCCTTTTGGGACAGGTATCATAAAAAGTTCAACCTGGCCCCCGGGGCCATAGCCGCATTGCTATACAACCCGTTGAAAGGTTTCTTCGAGTTTCTTAACGGTACGGATACTTTGGACAGCACGGCATGGATGAATGGCTACGCCGGATATCACTGGCAGGGGCTATTTGGATTTGAAAATTATTGGGTAGGCAAGCCGCTGCTGGGAATCGATCGGTGCACTTTCGGCCCCTCCTGGTGGGCGAATGGGCAGACGGCAAGCTGGATCTCAAATGGGTGGCCCCTCTTCCATACGACATTTTTGTGGGGCAATAGTATCATAACATGTCATTGTGTCTTAGATGGGTTGCCTTGTTGAGACAATGGTAATAAGGAAGTGAGGGCACCGGAGGTGTCAGATATGATTTGAAACAACAGCGCAGCAGCGGACGGTGGTGTTGCCATCCGCAAGTGAAAATTATCTGGCATCGAATTCATGAAGTTCAGGAGGCAAATTTGAAAAAGACAGTAGTTATCGGAATCGTCACTATGACCTTGGTAGCTCTAATGTTAGCCGGCTATGCCTGTGCTCCGGCGGCCAGCCCGGCGGCCACACCAACAGCGGCTCCAATGGCGGCCAAAACATTGGATGTCGGCATTGAGACTCCACTTACCGGGCCTCAGGCACACGCTGGTGTGGCCCTCCAGAATGGTGCACTGATGGCGGTAGACGATCAGAACGCACAGGGCGGGGTTACTATCGGCGGGCAGAAATATACGCTGAATGCCGTCGTCCGGGACACTAAAGGCGATGTTCTTCTGGGCAAGTCCGTTGCCGAGGAACTGGTACTTGATAAGGGGATAAAGGTTATTACCGGTCCCTTCGTCGTGGACGCCGTGGGGGCACAAACCGTGACCGAACCCAACAAGGTACTGGCTTTCTTTGCGGCTCCTTCCAACGATACTATGACCAACAACAAACCGTATACTTTCTTTTACGCCAGCATACCCCAGATGATGAATATCGGAGCCGCTTATATTCAAAAATTCCACCCCGAGGCAAAGACCGTGGTTTCCATGGAACCTGCCATATCCGATACCGTAAAATTCTTGAATTTTGTTAAAATGGTCTGCAACTATTACGGCTTGAATTGGCTCGGTTCCGAGCAGTACCCGATAACCACGACGGACTTTTCACCCATGATCACACGCGTGTTGGCCCAGAACCCGGACATCATAGACACTGGGGCTACCGGGGGCGCTATGGGTGCGGGATGTGCCCAATTGGTGAAGCAGCTGCGCGAACAAGGCTATAAGAAGATCATATGGATATCCGCGCTACCTCCGCCGGGAGCTATCGATGAGATCGTACCTGCGGAATATCGTTACAACATCGTCATCAACGATACGGATTGGGAAGCTCCCATAGTCAGCGAGGCCTACCGTGATCTGTGCCGAAGGTATGTCGCCAAGTACAACAGCCCGCCATTCGACATAACCGGTCTGGAGTATAACGTCGTCAAAGCCTTCTTTGAATTCTTAAATACGCAGAGTAACATGGACACCACCGCCTGGATGCAGGGCTTTGACAAGTTCCACTGGAAGAATCTGTGGGGTGCCGAAGGATACTGGTTCTCAAACCCGGCCAATAACATTTATCGGCAAACCTTCAGGTCCTCCTGGGCTTCCGAGTATAAGAATGGTAAGCGTGAGACTCTGTGGCTGGCACCTCTGCCTCTGGATGTATACGTTGGCAAGTGATGGCTAAGCCTTAACGAAGTCTGAAGATCAGGAAGACGGTGCCCAGCACCAGCACGCCGCCGGTTCCTATGAGCACCCAGACCCATACTGGCGTGCCCGGCTCTTTTGTCGGCACGGAAGGGGCTGGAGCGCCTTCGGTCTGGAAGGCAAAGGTAGCGCTCCAAGCGCTGGGTGAAGGTTCTAGAGCCATGACGCGCCAGTAGTAGGCGGTGCCGGGGCGCAGCCTGCCCGTATATTCATAGGCGCTGGTATCGGCTTGATCATCAACCATCACCTGCGTCATGGCAGCATCCCTGGCCAGGACAAACCTGTATTTGCTGGTCTCGTTGTAGCGCGCCCAGGAAAATGAAGTCGCGCTCACCGGACAGCCCAGGCAGCCATTATCTGGCGCCAGCAGCTCGGGGCCGTAATAGGCAGTAGTGACCGGCAGCCCCGCCTTGATGGTGAAGCTGCTGACTTGAGACCAGGGGCTTCTGATGGTCTCCGTGGTGGCGGCATGCCTGGTCCTGATTCTCCAGTAATAAGTATGGCCGCATTCGAAATTGCCCCAGTCGGCTATTTGAGATGCCGGGTCGGTGACGGCTCCGCCCGCGGGTATGAAAACCGCCGGCGACGTCAGTTTCTCGGGTACCACGGGTTCTTTCTCAATTACGTCTGTGGAAAACCGGGCGTCCTTGGCTATCTCGATCTCGTACCGGTCGGACAGCGATAGCTGCTCCCAGGCCAGGTTCATCTCCTGATTCCGGCCGCTAACCGGGTCGCAGCCGACGGTGCCCGGCCCATTGGTTACCGGCCCGACTTTGCAGATGTTGTCGTCAAAGATGTAGACGAGCTCGTTGGAGAAATCAACCGTCCAGGCCACGTTGTGATTGACATTGCCGACCAGCTTGAGGGAGGGCACTGTGTTGGGATAGACGCCCGGGGGATCAATTGTGGGGTCAAAAGTTGTCGGCTTGGCCGAGGGTACCGGCGGCAGCACCGGCAACGTGCTGTTGACCACGTCGAACTCTACATCGGTAAAAAAGGGCATAGTTGGATTCAAGGACCTGTCCATGCCGCCGCCCCTGGTGCTGAGATTATCTGTGCTCGTGATAACGTCATCTGGGCAGGTGACGTTATCCGAACGCAGGGCGTAGAGCGTGCCTTCCGTGCCCATACCCAGCCCGCAGATGCGCTGGCCCGTGCCCAGGTCGGTAATCGGCTTGTCTATCTGCTCCCATTCGGATGAGGCCCCGATAGTCCAGCGCCAGATGCCATCATCAGAGACGTTGTCACTAGCATAGATGAGGTTGTTTTCGCTATAGTTAGCATCAGCTACCACCTGCACATCGCCCGTATGCCAGCTCATGGGTTCGCGGATTTCGGTGAAGCTGGTGCCGTTATCGGTGGAATACGATACGCGGTTATCCCGGCTACCCGCCAGGATATTCCCGTTGGGCGCCAGTGCCAGCATGTTGATATCGGAGGACGTATCAGGAAAGCAGCTCACCTGCGGGTTGATCCAGAGGTTGCCGTCATTGGTGGACTTGCGGATGAAGGGGCCAGGCTGCGCGCTCGAATCGTCTTTGTCGAGGACAACGTAGAAGGTGTCCCTGCCCGTCACCAGCATATCGCTGATATGCGGTGGGGCGCTCGGCTTCAGCCAGTAGTTGCCCCGGGTATGAGACACCGCCATTAAGCTGCTGATGTCGCCCTGCGGGGTGGTGTTATGATTATTCCGGCTGTGAATCTCGGCCACGTAGATGGTGTAGTCTTCGGCGTAATCGGGGCTCAGCCTCAGGATTAGCCGGTCCGAAGTGGTGTTCATGGTAAGTATTCGGCCCCAGAATAGGCCCAGCGGCTCGCCGGCGGCCCGCCACACGCTCTCGGGGCCGAGGCCGTTGCTATACGATGCCAGGAACAGGCTCTTGGAGTCCGGGGCCGGGGCGATATCGCAGATATTGACCAGGGTATTGATGAGGCTGGTCTGCTCCCAGTTGTTGCCGTTGTCCGGGCTCTGCGAGAAGGCGCTCTCGTCATAATCAGCCGCAACCGCCTGGCTGGTGCCGCACAAGGCCGTGCCGCCGTCGTAGCTCCAGGCCACCTTGGCGTTACCCGGGCCGGTGGGCGGCTGGTTGGCCGGGCTCCAGCTCCAGGACGTGGTGCCAAACAGCTCGCAGTTGAGTCGCCACACCTGTGTGGTAAATTGCGCTGTGGGCACGGGCTTAACTTCGCCGGCGATGAGTTTGCCGGTGGCCAGCGTCCCGTAATAGGCGATATTTCGTATATCGATGGCAGTGCTGGTGTTGCCGGCGCCTAGCCGGACAACCTGGGGTGAGCCTGTATCATCTACACGGTAGACGTCGTCGGTATTGTTGCCATCCGGCTGCCGGTCGTAGCTCAGCGCCAGCTTCCGCAATGATGGCGCGTTCCCCCGGTAGTCGGAGGGCAGGCTGATAGACGACAGGATAGTGGTTACTACAGGATTTGGCGGTCCCGCATCACCTTCCGTAGCATTACCGTTTTGGTCTTGAATGAGCACGGGATAATTAGGGCTGAAGTAGGAGCTGTTGTTGTTCCAGGCTGTCGACTGCGCCGAAAGGTCTCTTTGTCCGGCGCACAGAAAGGTGTGGCTGCGGTAATCTACTGGTGGCCCAGCGGACACGTCAATATTCGTGGAGGCAACCGCCAGCATGACGCCGTCATCGGCGTAGTACGGGGAGAACGCAACGGCCGATACCTCAAGGCGACTGATGCTGTGATGTTCGTATTCTGCCAGGTACGGGCGGTGCCACCAACGGTGAGCACCCACAGCTGTCCCTCGCTAGCAGGTGCCAGATGGCGGTGCCTATAGCCACGTCATGCAGGTTGTTGCTGCCGATGATATAGGTCTTGGATATGGCAATACATTGGATAGTTTCTGGTAGGGCAAGCGCCGGTACCCTGGCATCATTCCAGTCGGCACCGAAGTCGGTAGAAATAAACACCTTTTTCCCGACATCGGTAACGATAGCCACGTTTCCCGGCTGGTCCGGGGCGCAGGCGATGATGCTGTTGACGGGTGATGGAGCCAGAGGTGTCGGGCCGACAGAAACCGGTGTTATATCCGTCCAGGTCAGGCCAGCGGTGTCGCTTCGGTAGACCTTGCCGTTAGCGCTGTCTGCGGCATACAGGATATTGCCCCGCCCCCACGGCGAAATCGCTGAGCTCTGACTTCTTGATCACGATATTGCCGATCGGGCCCGGTATATCAACCGTCTCCCATTGGAGGACGTCGGCCTGGGCGGCAGCTGACGTCGGCATGGCCAGGGCCAGCAGGACAACGCCTAAATAAATAAAAGCATAGCGCTTCAGCTTCATTTTTTGCACAAGGAGCAATTGTCGATATAATTATACGGTATAAAGTAAGGCTCGTTAAATGATAGTTCGAGAATGTTAATTTTTAATTAACTTATGATTATCGCTGGTGGTTATATTATATTGGCGATTATCCCTTGACACCACGAGATTTATATGGTATACTCGTCTTAAGAGGGTAGAAAAATGAATACGAAACAGGCCAAGTACACAGCGAAACATTTTGACAAGCAATTTCCAAATAATGATGCTTGCCTTGAATGGCTCAAGAATTATCGCTTTCCAAACGGCATTGAATGCCCGAAATGTAAAAAGGTTACAAAGCATTACAAGATTGCTAAGCGGCCTTGCTACAAGTGCGAGTGTGGGCATGAGATTTATCCGACTGCTGGAACTATCTTTCATAAGTCCGCTACTCCGCTTAAGATTTGGTTTGAGGCTATGTTCTGGATGGCTACTACTCGTCTGGTCATTCTGCTAAAGAACTTCAACGAGAACTGGCGTAACTTATAAAACAGCTTGGCGAATGTTCAAACAGATTCGCACACTTCTTAATGAGAATACTGGCATGCTTACCAATGAAGTTGAAGTTGACGAGACTTACATTGGCGGTGCGAGACATGGTACTCGTGGACGTGGAGCGGAGGGCAAAACCGCCGTGATCGGGATTGCTCAAAGAAAAGGCAAGGTTATCAGCCAAGTGGTTACTGATACCAAACGTTCTACCGTAATGCCCCTGATAACCAAGAATGTCGCCAAGAAAGCTATCATTTATACTGACGAATATCCTGTCTATGACTGCTGTTGATAAACTCGGATTTAAGCATGAAGACGGTCAATCATGGCAATGGGCAGTACGTCAATGGCAATGCCAGCACCAACACCATTGAAGGCTTCTGGAGTCTTGTCAAACGTGGAATAAGTGGTGTTTATCATGCAGTTAGTCCGAAATATCTTCAATCATATCTGAATGAATATCAGTTTCGTTACAACCATCGTCTTGAGGAATGCTCCAATGTTTCTAACAGTTCTAAATCAGATTCGTTAGGCTCAATAGGTTGAGCTGCCCTCCTTATTAAGGCGTGAAATTGTTCTTTTGTAATGTCACGTTTAATTATTTTGCGTTTTGGCATGAGAATCTTTCTGACGAAAAATTGGCACATCGAGTCCTGATTCTCGCAGGGTTAATCCTGCTATACCCATCACCAAATTAAAAGCTCGTACTAGATACAAGCATTCATCTATAAATGTAGTAGCGGTTAAAGAATCGTCAATAAGTATTGGATTGCCAATTGTAAACAAAAAACCTTTTTCTTTTTCCGTAAAGTGTAATTTGTAATGGCAACCCAATCTAAGCATTTCTAGAACTAATTTCCCCGCTAATTCTTGCAGATCGTTCATCAGTCAAATTTATGTGCACATCTGGTTTTGGGGCAACGCTTATGTCTGCCCAAATCATGATATCGTGAGGGTGTTTTTTGCTACGTGTAATATTTATCGGATGGTTATCATAATCAGTCACAGAAAACACAAAATATGATTCATTTTCATCCACATCTAAACGCTTAAATGTAAATCCAGGTATGTCAACCCATTCACGGATTGTACGTTCAATTTCCTTGTCAGAGAGTTTTGAAAATCCCTTTTTGTGCTTTTCCCGCCAACTACTAACTTGGTTCAAAATCCAAAATGCGCAACCTATAATAAATACGATTGCTAACCATATCTCCCATATTGGTAATTTTGCCAACTCGGTCACAATCCATGTAATCATGGCAAGAATCACCGGCAGACCCAACCATTGGATAATGGGGTGACTAAAGAATTTCGCGATCTTCTTCCACATACCGCTATTCTACCACAACTTGTATACCTTTGTCGTGGTGTTAGGGGATAGTCGCCATTATATTTTATGCCTGGCCTATGAAGAGGCACATAATTAATAGAATCTTAACAATCCTCCGGTAAACTATAGGCGATATTAATTAGGTAAATAGGCCAAATATGGAAACGGTGTTACCATGAAGATGCAAAAGGTACTCATACCGGTTGTCCTGGCGATCATACTCTCCTCCGGATTCGGCTGTTCTATTTTCTCCAAGTCATCGTCGTCCGCGCCGCAGGGCCAGGTGGTTACGGTAACGCGGGGCAATTTGGAGACAGATATCACGCCCACCGGCAATCTGTCCATGCCCCATCAGGCCAAGCTAAACTTCGGCTCCGACGGCACTGTGGACGAGATCGACGTGCAAATGGGTGATACGGTCAAACAGGGGCAGGTACTGGCCAAGCTGGATACCGTCAGCCTGCAGGCGAGCCTGATCCAGGCACAGATAAACGTCACGACGGCCCAGATGAACCTCGAGAACGCCGAAACGCCTACCACCAATTCCAGCGGTACCACGGTTATCAGCGCTCCGGACCCGCTCAATATCGAGATAAAACAGTTTCAGCTCGACCAGGCAAAGCTTCAGCTTCAGGATGCTCAGAAACAGCTGGATGATGCCACCATGGTGGCTCCTTTCGACGGCTGGATTGCCGAAGTGGACGTGGCGGTTGGCGATATAGTCAGCGCCGATACGGTGATAATTAGAATCGTCGACCCCACGCAGCTAGAAGTTGACGTGCTGGTTAACGAAATGGATATTAATAGCGTGAAGGTAGGTTCAGCGGCCACGGTACAAGTTACCGCCATATCGGGGATGAACCTGGCCGCCACAGCGGTTGCCCTCTCACCCGCGGCTACGACGTCGGGCGGAGTGGTAAACTATATGGTGAAATTACAGGTTCAACCGCCGAAGGCAGGCGGCACTGCCTCCGGCAGAGGTCAGGCAGGTTCTCCTGGTTCTGTCGGTTCTGCTACGTCGACCAACCCGGTTGCCTCAACCAGTTCCGATAATTCAACCGCTATGGAGGGGCAGAGGTCATCCACTTCTACGGCGACCAACCCGATTGCCTCAACCAGTTCCGATAATTCAACCGCTATGGCGGGGCAGAGGTCACCGGTTTCTACGGCGATTATCAGAGAGGGCATGAGCGTCACGGTGAGCGTGGTCACGGCGCAGAGCAAAAACGCGCTCATGCTGCCGAACGGGGCCGTTACCCGCCAGGGAAGGAATTCCGTCGTACAGCTGGTAAATGAAGCCGGCCAGACCCAGCAGCGCACTATAAGCACCGGCATAAGCAACTGGCAATATGTCGAGGTCACCTCAGGGTTGAACGAGGGAGACAAAGTGCTGGTACCTTAGACATCGACGACCTCATCCCAGACTTCAACTACAACCACAACCCAACAGCCGTCTGGACAACAGAACCGAATGTTCCGAACCGGCGGTGTTTTAAGGTGATAGAACTACAGGATATAACCAAAACATATCCCCTGGGCAATAGGGAATTATCCGTTCTCCGGGGGGTAAGCCTGAATATAGAAACAGGAGAGATGGTGGCCATTATGGGGCCCTCCGGTTCAGGTAAGACTACCCTCCTGAATATCATTGGTTGCCTGGATACACCGACATCCGGAAGCTACTGTCTGGACGGCAGCGAAGTCGGGAGACCTCAGCAGTCGCGAGCTGGCCAAAGTCCGCGGCGTGAAAATCGGTTTTGTCTTTCAAAACTTCAACTTGCTACCTCATCTGACGGCACAACAGAATGTCGAGCTCGGCCTGAAATATTCCGGCAGTAAAGACTACCATCGCGCTATCGAGGCGCTGGATAAGGTCGGCCTTGCCGACCGCGCCAAGCACCGGCCGAATGAGCTTTCGGGTGGTGAATCTCAAAGGGTGGCCATCGCCCGGGCGCTGGTCAAGAATCCGCCTCTGATCCTGGCTGATGAGCCCACAGGAAACCTGGACAGCCGTTCCGGAGAGGAAATTATGAAAGTTATCAAGAATTTAAATACTGAGCAAAAGATCACCATGGTGCTGGTCACGCACGACCCCGGTATCGCCAGCCAGTGTGAGTACGTCATCCATGTTAAGGACGGGCAAGTAATGAATGGAGTAGCCGGTGAAAGAATTGCTTGAGCCTCTACTCTCGGCCTGGGTAGGGATCGTCTCCCACAAGCTCCGCAGTTCCCTCACTATCCTGGGTATTACCATAGGAGTTGCCGCCGTAATCGCTTTGATGTCCATAGGCGAGGGCACTCAGGTTTCCATCGTGTCCGGAATACAAAATCTGGGGACTGACCTTCTCTTTATTCAGCCCGGCGCTACCATGGCCCAGGGAGGAGTAAGGAGCGGCATGGGCAGCGCCACCAGCCTGACAACGCAAGATGCCGATGCCATAGCACAGGTTGCCCATATAACGATGGTGGCACCCATTTCAGGTACTTCTTCGCAAGTAATAGCTGGCGGCAACAATATGAATACCAGGATTACGGGCATAACGCCAGAATACCAGCAGGCCCTCAGTTTGCAGGTGTCTGATGGTGACCTTATAAATGAGCAGCTCTACGAGAGCAACGCCGGAGTAGCCGTCATCGGCCCTAATGTAAGAGATACTCTGTTCCCTAACACCGATCCTGTGGGGCAAACGCTGCGATTCAGCAATAGTGTGGTTCACGTCATCGGCGTTCTGCAAAGCAAGGGAGCGTCGGCGCTGGGATCGACGGATGATGCTATCTTGATACCGTTAACCACTTTGCAGCAGACCGTGACCCAATCAAGAACGAGCTCAGGATATAACGTAGTGAGTTCAGTTATTGTACAGGTTGATGATCAGAAGAACATCAACGGCGCCATTGCCGATATTACCAGTCTGCTTCGCTTTCGCCATCGCCTGACCACGGCCGATAATGATTTCAGCATAACTTCCCAGGAGGACATGATCAAGACTCTTTCTGAGGCTACCAACAGCATAACTTTTCTTCTAGGCAGCATAGCCGCTATCTCGTTGCTGGTGGGTGGCATAGGCGTTATGAATATCATGCTCGTTTCGGTTATTGAACGGACCAGGGAGATCGGCATACGAAAGGCGCTGGGCGCCGAGGAGATGGGGATTGTCGTTCAATTCCTCATCGAAGCCGCGGTCTTGACCCTCACCGGTGGTATTATCGGCATTTTGATAGGCTGGTTGGCATCTTTCATAATTGGGCGTGGGGGTACCTATGTTACAGTTGTTTCTGCTGACATGGTTACGCTTGCCTTTGTTATTTCGGTGGCCATCGGCCTGTTCTTCGGCTTCTATCCGGCCTGGCAGGCTTCACGTCTCAAGCCGATCGAAGCCCTGAGACACGAATAGGTTAGGAACCTCCAAGTTGCCGAACGGCAGAGCCAATCATTTGATAAGCCTATATATTATTTAGATTTAATCAATTCTTAACAATCGCCGGCTATAGTGTATATCAATGGTTCATGGAGTTAGAAAGGATGATGGATGCTATGTATAGGCCTTCAAAACGCGTAGTTCTGTATTTACTGGCAGTCACCGCTGTCGTTGGCAGTCTGGCAATTGGCTGCTCGGCCGGCGGCTCGTCTCAGTCCGCCACGACAACCCATTCAGGGCAATTCCAACCGGGGCAAGGGCGGGGGAATCCGCCTGATATGACGGCAATGCTCACGCAGGTCGCCGGGGAATTGGGTATTCCGGAGGATACACTGGCCTCCGCTTATCAGCAGGCCAGAGATAGTGTCATGGCCAGTATGCCGCCAGGGAAATCCGAACTCTCAAGGTCAGGGGCAGGCATCTCCCAATACTCCCGGAGGCAGACAGAATTTCGGCAACTTTCGAACGGACATTTACAATAAAATGGCCGAGATTTTGAATATCCCCGCCGACCAGATCGCTGCCGCCTTTTCTAAGTTCCAGCCACAGTTTCGGCCGAATAGGGGCTCGCCAACAACCCCGCCACCGACCCAACCGACCAACTAAAGCACTTCTATATTTGGTCAGCTACTTGATTGTCTCAAAGACGGTATTTGGGGGGTAGATTTTCTCTACCCCCTTTCCTTCTCTGGATATGTCGGCTACCCTGATGATATCGATAGTGCATTTGTCTCCGTTTACAGTGATCTTGGCGTAACCCAGAACATACTCCATACTGTTCTGATAGCCGGCAACCTTTTTTTCGTCTAGATCATAGGACGGTCCACCGCCCATACCGTTAACTATATATTGGATACCGTGCGCATATATCCTTTCATAGGCGTGGATGTGCCCGTTAAACACCGCGTATACATGGTTTTGAATGAAGATATCCTCCCATAAATCCCTGAGTTGTGGATTACCCCCCCAATTCTTGGTATTCGAGCTATACAATGGATGATGGAAGAAAACAAATTTGAGCTTAGCATCACCGGCAATATCATTGCGAAGCCATTGTGTTTCAGCATCCAGGTCAGCCCAGTTATTACTGTCCATCAAGGTGAAATGGGCTTCTCCATCATCAAATGAATACCAGTCCGGGCTGCCAAAGGTCTCCTGGAAGAGCTGTTCATTCTCATCATGATTGCCGCGCACTACAAAGAGAGAAGTGCTAGCCAGCATCTTTCTGGCGGCCTCAAAGAACCTGTTCCATTCATCGGGGTTGTCAGCTTGGCCGACCACGTCGCCGGTATGTATGACAAAGGATATGTCGGGCTCAGCGGCAATACGGTCGGCGACTAATCGATGTCTGTCCAGTTGAGTGAAAGTTGGTAATTGTTCCTGAGTGTCTCCGTACACGATGAATTTGTATGAGTTACCGCCCAACGTTCTGAACGTATAGTCAGGCGTGTTTTTATCTCCTATATCTACCCGGTAATGGTAGACTGTATCGGGTTGTAGCTGGACGAGATTAACGTGGTGCAGTTGCTTGTCTGTATCTGGCACACGAAGTTCGTACTGGCTTTGCCTCTTATTAGATACATTCGCAGAATATTCTACTGTGCCCTCACGTGACTCTTCGGTCTTCCAGTTTATTGTCGCCGAGGTGCTGCTGGTGTTGGTGATGTAAGGTCCCCATAACAAGGCCAGATTGTCTTCAACCGTACCCTTTTCAGTATTAACGGTCGGCTGACAGGAGACCTGCGTAATAGCGGCTATTAAGACTACCAGGAACAAGCCGATAGTTGCCAGCCGGACTGGCTTATTCATCATCATTTCCATTTATCCTTTGCTGGTAATTATCAGAAGAGATGGATCGCAGATCCTTTAAATATTACGTAAATCTGTTGGCCTTCCCGCAGACCCAATTCTTCAAAATGGCGGCGCGTGGCCAGGCAGGAAACAGCCGGCGGCAAATTTACCGTGACGAAGAGAATGGAACCCTTATTGATTATCCGAGTAATTACACCGGACAGACAATTATGTTCGCTGTCGTTGACAGGCTCGTGAGAAAGCAGGATATCTTCAGGGCGTATCGTGGCGTGCTCCATGCCGTCGGGGCTGCCGTCCAAAAGAAAATTAGCGCCGCTGGTCGCAAAAAAAGCCCGCCCGCTGGCGTTATGGACCACCTTGCCGGTGAAGATGTTCCGTGTCATGGCAAAACGGGCTACGAATTCCGAATTGGGATGGCGAAATATTTGTTCGGGCGTTCCCACCTGTTTCAATTTGCCCCCGGCGATAACGGCTATTTTATGGCCCAGTGCCACCGCCTCCTCGAAGTCGTGTGTAACGTGAATGGTGGTCATGTTCAGGTGTCGTTGAAGTTGGCGCAATTCGTCCTGTAAACCCTCGCGGGTTTCCGGGTCCAGTGAGCTGAGGGGCTCGTCTAATAGTAATACCGTAGGTTTGGTGACCAGAGCTCTGGCTAGAGCTACTTTCTGCTGTTCGCCCCCGCTTAAGGTAAGCGGTAATCGTTGAAGCAGAGGACTGATTCCCAGGAGGCCGGTGATCCAATCAAGAGCCTCGTTTATGTCCTGCTTGCTTGTTTTGCGCAATCTCAGGCCAAAAACGATGTTCTCTTTCACGGAGAGATGGGGAAACAGCGTTTGGTCCTGATATACGATGCCGACCCCTCTTTTTTCCGGTTCCAGATTGGTCACGTCGATATCCTTCAGCCATATCTGGCCGCCCTTGATCTGATGCAGGCCGGCGATTGACTCGAGGATGATTGTTTTACCGGCTCCGGTTGGCCCGAGGATAATGAAGTATTCGCCTTCGTTCACTTTGAGGCTGATATCGTCAATAGTGAAATTGCCCAGTTCCACTTTGAGGTTACTTATCTGTATCATCTATCCTTGCCCCGGTAGGCCAGGCTTCTCAAGGTAACGAACACGATTATGCTTATAAGAATCAGCAGGGCGGCTACTGGTCGCGCATAGTTCAAGCCGTAGGCTTCAAATCTTTCATAGAGAAGAACTGGGGCAATCATGGGGTGGTACGCCAGGATAATTACAGCACCAAATTCGCTTATGCCCCTCGCCCACATCATGATGTTGCCGGTGACGATGCTTCGCCAGGCGAGCGGCACTGAGACTTTGGTAAAACTCTGCCAGGGTGAGGCACCCAGGGTGCGGGCCACTCTTTCCAGACGCACGTCTACCTTTTTGAAGCCATCTTTGGCTGAATTTATCAGGAAAGGTAGGCTCACAAAAAGCATGGCAATGACGATGCCCGCCGTGGAATCAACGAATTGAATACCTATGGCACCAAACATCTTCCCGACTATGAAGCTGCGCCCGAATACGAAGAGCAAGGCGATACCCGCTGCTGTATGCGGCACTACGATGGGCACGTCTATAAGCCCCTCTACAAACCTCTTTCCGGCGAAATCTGTTTTGGCCAGCACGTAGGCCAGGGGTATTCCGAACAGAAATCCTGCGGCAGTGGCTATGACTGCAGCAAATATGGTTAACTCAATGGCATTGATGACCTCGGTATCCAAGATCGTATCGAGCATTATCTTGGGATCGGAGGCTACGATCATCTTAACCAGAGGGACGATGATAAAAAGCAGGATTATCAGGCCCAGAAAGGCAAAGACAAGCGTCATTTTCTTGCTTGCGAGCCATTCTCTCATGACGGTGCCGTCACTCCTTTAGCTCCTTCTCCCCCGATCGCATCGGGAGAGAGGTTTTCCTCCTTTTGAAAAGGAAGACTAAATCCCTCTCAATCTCCCTTTAGCGAAAGGGAGAAGTTTATCTCCCCCTTAGAAAAAGGAGGATTTGTTCAGCGGGCGCACCTGAAGGTACGCCCCTACGTTCTATACTATAGCACGCATGCACTGACAAACCCCTCTCAACCCCGATTTTATCGGGGGGGGTCAAGGGGATTTTGAATTTACTGCACTATGGCGGCTATCTCCGGAGGCACTTGGGCCTTATTGTAGGCTATCGGCGGCGTTATACTGGGCTGATACGATTCAGCTAATATGCGCTGGCCTTCGGGGCCGAACAGAAACAGGAGAAACTGTATGGCTTCTTTGGGGTTCTGGGCGTTTCGGGGGATAGTGACGCCATATAATATGGGTTGGCCCTCAAAATCAGGGGCAATCGAGGCAAATCTCTGAAAATCGAGCTTAACCCTTACGTGACTATAATTGTCGGCGAATTCATCGGAGCTGAGGTCGATTTCCGACGGCAGTTCCAGGAAGTTCAAACCAGTCTGCCTGGCCACGCTCTCGTATTCAAAAGCGTAGTCAATGTCATGGGATTGCAGCAGGGCCAGCGTTTGTATACTGTACGGCCTCATAACTACCTTGTTGTTAACGGGTTTTACTATTTCGGATACAGAAATTGCATAGGAGCCGTCAGTCGCCGAGACGCTTATGCTCTTTCCGAAGTTGTCGCCGATCAGCTTCTGGAAAATGGTACTATCGCCGTAATAGCCTTGAGCCAGCTGCACACACATAAGAGCCCTGTATCCCAGAGAATCGAAACGTGGGTCCGATATTCCGAGCTTGACGTCGGGACGCGACAAAATTGCGCACCAGTTCTGCGCATCTATTTCCGAGCTGTATTGGCTCTGGGGCGTATAAGCGATGCCCAGCTTATTCCTGGCAAAGACTACGTACCAGTCCGCGTAAGGGCCTCGATTGTCCGGCATTTGCGCGTTGTACATCATGGCAGGTATGAGAGAATGATCAGCTACCGCTGCCACATCCACTTCATCATGCAAGTCCGTGATCTGCCGGATTACCTGCACGCTGCCGTGGCCCTCTATCAATACGTCTACATCTGGGTGCCCGCTTTCAAACTCTTTCTCAATCTCTGTGAACGGCACCATCAGGCTGCCGGCATTGAAAACCTTTAATTTGATACTTCTTTGCCCTTCAAAGGCACAGGCATTTGAACTAGCTAGCAAGAGCGGGGCAATAATAGCCACTAAAAAGTAGAATATGACTTCTTTTCTTTTGACCGACATGTAATGTGTCTCGACTACATTATTGTTTTGGAGTTATGACTTCTATTTTGTTTACCCACTTGACCCAGTGAAGCCCCTCGGTTAACAAAGGTTCGTCACCGAGGATAGCCAGCCGCAACGGCTTGCCGTAATCTTGGGTAAGCGCCTTGCCATCCTGTTCGTAGGCCAGGACCAGCCTCAGTTGCCCGTGGGTACCTCCTTCATTGTTTTAGGATCGTAAGTATTAAACTCTCCGTGAACCTGGTCATAGTCGAATATTGCCGAGTACCCATCGGTGGCCGACACCAGTACGGCATTTGAAGGCGTTAGCCCGCCGACAAGCTCACATAAGTCCTCGAGCATCGCGCCTCTCATCCGGGAAAGGTCCGTTTATGACACCGGCCGTGGTGAAGAATCCACCGGTCCCTTCATATGCGGGCATTTCTCTGATGGCGTCGTAGCTGACCTTATTTTCTTTACCGTTGTTCCCGATGATGGTAACGTCCCAGGCAATGTTCGGATTGCTGGCTTGCGGCACATAAAAATAGACGGCCAGCGATGTTATAACGCATAGTACACCGGCCACGAGCAGGACAATGGCTCTGATATCAATCTTACCTGGTCTGGTTCTGAAACCTTTTTGCCTGATGACCAGATATATGCCCAGGCCCAGTAGAATTACCGCCAGAGCTCCTAGGGCAATCGGATCCCAGCGGTTATCGTTTGCAGGCTGGCCCTGTCCTTTTTCAACTGCCAGATTCTTGGGTACGCCTCCGGTATATATTCTGACCTCGGTAATCCATTTGCCCGAGAGCCCATTGGTGCTGGGAAAACCTTCGTAGAAATGCTGGTATTTCTCCTGCGGCATGCAGACTTTCATGTCGGAGTTGCCGAATACGTATTGCCCCTCGGCGTTGGTCGTCCTGGGCATGAGCACCACCTGAATCGCCGTGCTATAGGCGTCACTGCCGGGGTAGCCGACACCGTAAGTTTCGCCAAATTTGGCATCTTCACCGTTATACCAGCACAAGGTAATCATCCCCTGCCTGTCCAGAGGCTCGTAGACATTGGGATAGGCGAAACTCTCCTGCCAGCCGTCAACAGCCACAATCATTACTTCGTCACCTGGTGACATACCACCGACCAGTTCACAGATATCTTTGATATTGGTACCTTTTACGGCTCCTTTGTCCTTGAGATTTGTCGTTTCCAGGGGGTCCCACATGTCTCCCTCGAACACGGGGCCCTGAAGGTAATAGTGTGTGTGGCCGTCTCCCTGCACCGGAAGATTCTTTTCCAACCACTGGTAAGTGACGGTCTTTTCGCCCAGTATCTTAGTGCCATCCTTATCATATTTAACTATGTGTAATGAGCTGGTGGCGCCTGCCGCCTGTACCGGCGGCAATAGCGCGACCGAAATCGCTATACTGAGCAACAGGAGGACGCATATGACGCCAAGCTGGATCGGCTTTACGTACTTGTGGCCCTGCAATACGTTCAATTTACTTGTCCAGTTTATTCGTTAACTGCTGTATTAGCCACGCCGTCTTAAAAGAGCTACCAGAATGATGACTATGGCTGCGATTACCACAGCTATGGCCAATATTATGTACCACTGTATTGGCTGAGGCGGTTTTTCCGGTTTCGGAGTATTGGCACTATTCACCGGAGGCGCCGTCTTGATTTGTGCCTTTTGAATGAATTTGGCGGTAACAGTCTTGGCAGCATCCATAGTCACTGTGGTGGATGCCGAGCTAGGGTCGGCGATGCCGCTGCCGGTCCAGCCGGCAAACTGCCAGCCGCTGGCTGCAGTCGCCGTAATTTTGACCACGGTATCCTGGGCATAGGAATGATTTCCCGATGACGGTGTGATAGTGCCGCTGCCGTTTGTTGCCATGGTCAGTTTGTAATTCGTGGCGGCTGCCTGTTGTGTAAACTTAGCGGTTACGGTCCTGGCAGCGTCCACGGTAACCGTGGTGGCTGCCGATTTAGGGTCAGCGATGCCAGTGCCTGTCCATCCGGAGAACTGCCAGCCGCTGGCTGGGGTGGCGGTGATATCGACCACGGCCCCCTGGGCATAAGAATGGCTGCCTGATGACGGTGCGATAGTGCCGCTGCCGCTTACTGACATGGTCAGGTCGTAATTGTTAGCCGCTGCTTGCTGGGTAAAGTTGGCGGTAACGGTCTTGGCAGCGTCTATGGTCACCGTAGTAGATGCCGAGCTAGGGTCGGCGATGCCAGTGCCTGTCCATTCGGAGAACTGCCAGCCGCTGGCTGGGGTGGCGGTGATATCGACCACCGCCCCCTGCGTACAGGAATGGCTACCGGCTGCTGGTGTGATAGTGCCGCTGCCGCCCACTGACATGGTCAGGCTATAGCCTGCCGCCTGGTTGCTGTGAATATTTATCTGATTTACGTTCTTTACGGATAATCCGGTGGTAGTGGGATATTGCGTCCCGTCGGAAACGTAATAATGCCACCGGTTAGAAGGTAAATATTCATGCTCGTCCCAGTTGCCGAAAACATACTGACCGGCCGAGTTTGTAGTCTGGGCAAAGAATACCAGGCGTATACCATCTCCCCATGCCGGCACGTATTGCCCGTTATACCACCAGCAAAGGACCATCTTTCCCTGCTCAGGGTGTGGCGTATAGACGTTAGGGTAATCGAATGTCTTTTTGAAATTATCTACGGCCTTAACATCGACGGTATCCCCGGGAGACATGCCGCCTACTAGCTCACACAGGTCTTTTAGGTCGGTGCCTTTATTGGCGCCCCAATCTTTGACATTGACCGTCTCGCTGGGATCCCACAGATTATTTGTGTCAAAGGTGGGACCCTGAAGGTATTGGTGGGTGGTGCCGTCACCCTGTACCGGCAGCGTGGACTCTAAGGTTTTAGAGTCAACGGTTTTTTGATTAATTACAGTGGTGCCATCGTTGGCATACTTGGTTACGGTAATTGATGTGGTGCCGTCTGCCAGCACCGGAGTCACGGACATGATACCGAGAACAGATGCCAGCAATATCAGAAGGCCGAGCATAGCTCGTTTCATCGGCTTAACCATTTGTATCCACCTCCTAGAAAGCCAAGCTGTAGAGACAGTGAAAAAGAGCCCCATCGATAGTCCCATATTTTCACTGAGTAACCTCCTTCTGTAATCTACTTATTGAATGGTAAAGTCAGCACCGCTAGTACCGAAGACGGTCGTGGTGGTGACGCTGGCCACTTTTATCCTGGCTGTACCGGTGGCAGGCCCGGTTACCGTCCAGGAGTAGGTACCGTCGAGAGCCGGCACACCGCCCCTGGGGGTGATGGCTAACCAGGAACGGCCACTGTTTCTGGAGATATAGATATTGACGTTGCCGGCGAGGTGGTCAGAAATCCAGGTTATGTACAGGAGCTGGCCGACTGACGCGGTCTCACCGCCGTTCGGATAGGTGACGGTGATGTTACCGCCGGAGATGGTAAAGTCAGTATCGCTGGCATCGAAGACGGTGGTTATATCGGCCCTGGCGATTTTGACTTTGGCCTGGGTGCTGGTTGGCGTGGTTGCGGTCCAGGAGTAAGTGCCGGAGTTGGGTATACCGCCACGTGGGGTGATGGCTATCCAGGAACGGCCATCGTTTCTGGAGATGTAGATGTTGACGTTGCTGGGGACGTGGTCGGAGCTCCAGTTTATATAGAGAGGCTCGCCGATGTAGGCGATTTCACCGCCGTTGGGGCTATAAACGGTAATGGTGCCGGCTGAGATGTTAAAGTCGTTGGCGCTGGCACCGAAGACGGTGGAGATATCGACCCTGGCGATTTTGACTTTGGCCAGGATGGTGGTCGGTATGGTTGGGGTCCAGGAGTAAGTGCCGGAGTTGGGAACACCGCCCCTGGGGGTGATGGCTATCCAGGAACGGCCATCGTTTCTGGAGATGTAGATGTTGACGTTGCTGGGGACATGGTCGGAGATCCAGTTTATATAGAGAGGCTCGCCGATGTAGGCGATCTCGCCGCCGTTGGGGCTATAAACGGTAATGGTGCCGGCTGAGATGTTAAAGTCGTTGGCGCTGGCACCGAAGACGGTCGTGGTGGTGACGCTGGCCACCTTTATCCGGGCTGTGGCTGATGGCAGCCCGGTTACCGTCCAGGAGTAGGTACCGGAGTTGGGAACACCGCCCCTGGGGGTGATGGCTAGCCAGGATTTACCGCTATTTCTGGAGACATAGATATTGACCATGGCGTCGCTGGGGACGTGGTCTGAGGTCCAGTTTATATAGAGAGACTCGCCGATGTAGGCGATCTCGCCGCCGTTGGGGCTATAAACGGTAATGGTGCCGGCTGAGATGTTAAAGTCGTTGGCGCTGGCACCGAAGACGGTCGTGGTGGTGACGCTGGCCACCTTTATCCGGGCTGTGGCTGATGGCAGCCCGGTTACCGTCCAGGAGTAGGTACCGGAGTTGGGAACACCGCCCCTGGGGGTGATGGCTAGCCAGGATTTACCGCTATTTCTGGAGACATAGATATTGACCATGGCGTCGCTGGGGACGTGGTCTGAGGTCCAGTTTATATAGAGAGACTCGCCGATGTAGGCGATCTCGCCGCCGTTGGGGCTATAAACGGTAATGGTGCCGGCTGAGATGTTAAAGTCGTTGGCGCTGGCACCGAAGACGGTCGTGGTGGTGACGCTGGCCACCTTTATGCGGGCCGTACCAGAAGCTGGCCCGGTTACCGTCCAGGAGTAGGTGCCGGTGTTGTCGACACCGCCGCTGGGGGTAATAGCTGTCCATGAGGTGCCGCTGTTTCTGGAAATATAGATATTGACGTTGCCGGCCACATGGTCTGAGGTCCAGTTTATATAGAGAGACTCGCCGACGTAGGCGATCTCGCCGCCGTTGGGGCTATAAACGGTAATGGTGCCGGCTGAGATGTTAAAGTCAGCGTCGCTGGTATCGAAGATGGCGGGGGCATCAGCCCTGGCGATCTTGACTCTGGCCTGGGTGCTGGCTGGCCCGGTTACCGTCCAGGAGTATGAGCTGTCGCTGGCAGGTACACCGCCGCTGGGGGTGATGGCTGTCCATGAAGTGCCGCTGTTCCTGGAGATATAGATATTAACGTTGCTGGTAACCGTGGAAGGGTTCCAGGTTATGTTCAGAGGCTCACCGACGTAGGCGGTCTCACCGCCGTTCGGGGAAAGAACGGTCACGTTAGCGGCTTTATATATGTTTATCTGGCTCAGGGTATAACCCGATAGGCCGGTAGTGGTGGGATATTGGTTATCAAAATAGTACCATCGATTTGAGGGAAAACAGTCATGCTCGTCCTGGTTGCCAAAGACATACTGACCGAGGGAATTTTTGGTTTGGGCAAAGAAAAACAGTCGCAGGCCGTCTACCCAGGTGGGCACGTACTGCCCGTCATTCCACCAGCAGATAACCATCTTCCCTTGCCGGGGCTGCGGCGTATAGACGTTGGGATAGTCGAAGGTATAGTTCCAGCCATCTATGGCACTGATTTTCACTGTATCCCCCGGGGACATGCCGCCCACCAGGTTACACAGGTCCTTGAGGTCGGTCCCCTTGCAGGCACCATAGTCTTTAATATTGACCGTCTCGCTGGGATCCCACAAATTATTAAGGTCGAATGTTGGCCCCTGCAGCATATAGTGGGTGACGCCGTCACCCTGCACCGGCATGGACTCCATGGTGGTATAGTCAATGGTCGTTTGGCCTAGCACAGTGACTCCATCGCTGTCGTACTTGGTTATGGTTATCGACGTAGTGCCGTCTGCCAGTACCGGAGTGGCAGTTATTACACCGACAATAGATGCCAGCAATATCAGAATGCCAAGCACGGCTCGATTCATCGATTTAACCATCAAATCCACCTCCTATAAAATCCAAACTACAGAGGCAGTGAAATGGGGACGTATCGTTAGCCCCCATCTCACTGGTGGCCTCTTTTCCTGGAATCTCTTTATTGGATACTAAAGTTAGCATCGCTGGCATCGAATACGGTAGTGATATCGGTCCTGGCGACCTTTACTTTTGCCGTGGTGGAGGCTGGCTTGGTTACCAGCCAGGAATAGGTGCCGGTGTTGGCCGGTACACCGCCACGGGAGGTGATGGCGGTCCATGATAGGCCGCCGTTTCTGGAGATATAGATATTGACATTGACGTTGCCGGGAACGTGATCGGAAGTCCAGGTTATGTTGTCGCTCTCGCCAATGTGCCAGGTTTCGTAGCCATTCGGGGCAGTGACCGTAATGGTACCGCCTGAGATGGTAAAGCTAGCACCGGTACCGTAGACGGTGGCCATATCGGCCCTGGCAACCTTGACTTTGGCCGTGGCAGCGGTGGTAACTGGCGTCTTTACCAGCCAGGCGTAGGTGCCGGTGTTGGCCACACCGCCGGCTGGAGTGATAGCAGTCCATGATAGGCCGCCGTTTCTGGAGACATAGATGTTGACATTGCTGGGAACATGGGAGGAAGTCCAGGTTATGTTGTCGCTCTCGCCGATGTACCAGGTATCGCCGTTACTGGGGGTATCAACGGTAATGGTGCCGCCTGAGATGGTAAAGCTATCACTGGTAGTGTAGACGGTGGCCATATCGGCCCTGGCAATCTTGATCTTGGCCGTGGCAGCGGTGGTAACTGGCGTCTTTACCAGCCAGGCGTAGGTGCCGGTGTTGGCCACACCGCCGGCTGGAGTGATAGCAGTCCATGATAGGCCGCCGTTTCTGGAGATATAGATGTTAAGCTTGCTGGGAACATGGGAGGAAGTCCAGGTTATGTTGTCGCTCTCGCCGATGTACCAGGTATCGCCGTTACTGGGGGTATCAACGGTAATGGTGCCGCCAGAGATGGTAAAGCTATCACTGGTAGCGTAGACGGTGGCGATATCGGCCCTGGCAATCTTGATCTTGGCCTGGGTAGCAACCGGCGTAGTTACCAGCCAGGAATATAAGCTGGTGTTGGGCACACCGCCCCTGGGGGTGATGGCGGTCCATGATAGGCCGCCGTTTCTGGAGATATAGATGTTAACATTGCTGGGAACATGGGAGGAAGTCCAGGTTATATTGTCGCTCTCGCCGACGTACCAGGTATCGCCGTTACTGGGGGTATCAACGGTAATGGTACCGGCTGAGATGGTAAAGTCAGCGTCGCTGGTATCGAAGACGATGGGCATGGAGATGCTGGCCACCTTGATCCGGGCTGTAGCCGTAACCGGCGTGGTTACCAGCCAGGAGTAGCTGCCGGTGTTGGGGGCACCGCCGCGGGGGCTGATGGCGGTCCAGGATTTACCGCTGTTTCTGGATATGTAGATATTGACGTTGCCGGTGACGCCGGTCGTACTCCAGGTTATGTTCTCGCTCTCACCGATATAGGCGGTCTCGCCGCCGTTTGGGGAAGTAACCTCGACTGGTAGATTGACCGCAAAGCTGGCGCTGATTGTATGTTTGTCGGTAACATGGTGAAACGTGTAACTGGTTACCGCGCCCTCGGATTGGCCATCGACGAGCACATTGGCGACATGGCAGCCGGGATCCGGGGCGATGTCGAATGACTTGTCTGCATCGTAGGCAACCAGTACGTCGCCGTCTGGTGTTATGGAGCCGTGAGCACCGGCGCTGGCAGTAATCGTGGGAGGCAGGTCGGTCAGCGCGATGCTGGTAATGTTGGATATCGACATAACTCCGGTAACAGCCGAGCCCACCAGTGTGGGAGGGTAAGTGGGGGGAAGGACGGGCCAGGGTAAGTGGGAGGGAGGGCCGGTCCGTCTGTAGGTCCAGCAACCAGGATATTTTTCTTCTGGGGCCGGCTACGAAACTGCTGTCAAAAGTGTAGTTATCGCTATCGCTGGAAACGGTAACCGTATACCCTAGTTCGGCCATTTGGTCGTTGAAGGCGCCCTGGCCGTGGGTGATGCTGTCATCAACAAAGCCACAGATCAGGTACAGCGGCAGACCTTCCCAGGTGCTGCTGCCATCCCAGTACTGAATGCCGTGCTCACAGATGACGCCGTCTTCGAACTCGGCTTGAGTCAGAGTGTGATCGACGGCGCCGGAAAGCTGTATGTGCCATGTGTCTATGGGTGGCACACCAACCAGCTCTATCCTGGCGACGTTGCCGATCATCTGGTCGTCGGTTAATCCCTCGCCGACCAGCTTGAGCGGGTAATCCGGGCGCGGACAGCTGCTGGCCGTTCTCGGTATTGGCCACGATTATATTAGCGTTTCTGGCCACGTCTTGACTGGCAAGGTCGGAGGTGGTGCCATTGTCTGAAGTTAGTCTGACCGTGTAGCCGGCACGAGCCAGGGCATCGTTGAAAGCACCTACCCCGAGGTGATTATTAGCGTCATCGGCCCAGCCGCAGAGCAGCCACAGGGGCATGCCTTTCCAGATATTGTGGCTGGCATCTGTCCACGTTTTGCCGTGGTTAGCGTCCGAGCAAACGACCCCATTCTCGAACAGGCTCTCGGTTATGTTGTCGCTATAGGGGCCAACCAATTGTAATGACCACGGCTGCAGATTCTTATATATGTTGACTGCAGTAATCCACTTGATCGAAAGCCCGTCGCACGACGGATACCCATCGTTGTAATGCCAGTTGGCCTGGGGCAGGTAATGCCCCATGTCCCAGTCCCCGAAGACGTATAGGCCGGCAGCGTTGGGTGCCGGCGCCATGAAAACAAGCTGCATGCCTTCTTCGAACGCGGGGACAGATGCGCCGTCAGGGTAAAGGGGCGCGCCCAGGTTCTGCCCGGCGTTCCTGGTATACCAGCAGATGACCATCTTTCCTTGGTTCGGATCCAGATCATAGATATTGGTGTACTGGAAGCGTTCGCCGTAGCCGTCGGCGGCCAGGATCTGTATTTGATCGCCGGGATCGGCACCGCCGACCAATTCGCATAGATCCTTAACATCCGTCCCCTTGACGGCGCCCTTGTCCTTAAGTTCCGCTGTAACGTTCTCCGAGGGGTCCCACGGATTGTTGGGGTCATATGTAGGCCCTTCCATATAGTAGTGCCTGATCCCATCACCCTGAACTGGTAAGGTCATCATGTCCTGGTAGGTCTTAATCGTGGTGGCCAATACTGTAGTGCCATCAACGTTATATTTGGTCACTGTTAATGAGGTTGTAGGTGGTGCGTCTGCTGACGCAGGCACTGGCCTAACCCCGCCGGTAACCAGCCCGGCCAGCAGGGCCAGGCAGAATACGATGCCGACTATCCTCGATTTCATCTGTTCACTCCTTACGAGGCAACCGTTGTCTCCAGCCGGCGGCAATAAACGTACCGGGCGGGTGCCCGGCTGACGATATATGCGGAATGCGCATCCTGCCGGATGCCCCGCACCGATACATTAACCTCGCCTCTCATTTCACCAAAAGTCCACACACGCGCAAAGCATGTCGGCTCGCCTGATGGGGCGAGGCAACTCAGTTAGCTGCCTGGCGCGTATGTCGCTACAAAGCGCCTGGACGCTGAATAGTCCAATCACAGAACAGAGAAGGCATTCGTTAGTGTGATAGTGACTCCTCCACATGTCACTGAAACATCTCTGGTTCCGAGGCCAGCATTGGGCTTAACTGTAATGTGGACTGTTATGTTTGTGGAAGTGGCCGTGAATCCGTCTACGGTTATCCCGGTGCCAAAACTGACTGCGGTGGTACGGCTGAGATTTTTCCCAGTGATGGTTACAGTCATCCCCTTGCCCCGAAGGCCCATCGCCGGCTTCACCGAAGACAAGCTGGGACCTGTGGTAAAGGAGGCGGCTATGGTGTGGTTGGCGGTAACGTTGGAGAATGTGTAACTGGTCACCGCACCCACCGACCTGCCATCCACCAGCACGTTGGAGACCTGGTAGCCGGCTGCCGGCGTGATGGTGAAGGTCTGGTTAGTTCCCTGGTCGACCGACACGGCACCGGAAGGGGATATCGAGCCGCTGAGACCTGCAGTGGCGGTGATGACGTGGAATTGAACGAAGGTGGCGGCCAGGGTGTGGTTAGCGATTACGTTGCTGAAAGTGTAGGTGATGGCTGGAGTCACAGAGCCTCCATCTATAGTCAAAGTGGCGACACGATAACCTGCAGCCGGGGTGATATTGAATGTCTGGCTGCCGTTGTAAGTGACAGGCACCGTACCAGGGGGAGATGCGCCGGTCCAGGGGTTGGTGTTAGGGGACCCACTGGACCATGTGTAGGACGCAGCTGAAATGGTACCATGGGTGGGGGCGGTAGCAACCGCAACGGTATACACCAGCTTGATATCGTGAACGTTGTTGTTATAGTATTTGCTTGCAGGAAGAGAAGGACAAACCAATCTTGGCAGGTTTGTCGTATCCGGGGTGGTCGGCGGATTGGTCGTGTCTTTATATCCGCTATCGGCAATAATGAGGCTATTGTTACCTTTAACAGCTATGTTCATAGCGGCAGGTCCAACAATGTTAGGCCCAACAAGAACCGTGTACGGGTTCGCCGAATTATCTAATACCAGGGCACTATAACCTGACATTCCGCTTACGCCAGTAAGTTGCTCCAGAAGCCGATAAACCGGTACGCCGGTATAGGAATAGTAATTGGTGGTGCCGCCGCCGCTCGTGTATGTGCCGTTATCAGTTTGGCTGTAGCTAGCCTTCAGATTGTTCCACGTGGTGGTATCTATGGTGACACTGGTAGAGCCGAGCCATACTGTAATGGGTGGATAGCCCGACCCTGCCGCCACAGGTAGCGCCGTGACTAACAAAGCGCCTACAATAGCCAACGTGAACAGAACACCAAATATACTTTTGCGATTAAATCCTTTCAATTGTTTCCTCCTTCGATGTTTGTTGGATAATGTTTTAGGTCAATTGGTAGGCTAACTATTTCTTGTCTCTAATCACCTCCCTTGGCCAAACCGCATCCGGTCAAAGCGGCCGTTGCCGATTCGGTCTGAGTATATTGGGGCCGGAGTTGCCTGAATGGAGGTGGATAAGGAGATGTTAAAAGGGAAGGACGGACAAGAAATAGAGAGTGTTGGTCATTATTCCAATTACCGCTCCTGTTGGAAAAACTATACATGTTATCTCCTTTCCAAGAATGGGAGGTATCACCTTTTCAGGTGATGCCCTACGGGCCTTTCTTCCTGGGATCACCCTTTAGAAGATAAGACTCGGAGATCGAATATGCCTGGCTATATTTAATTCAAGAAGGACGTGTTACCCGTTTCCCCGGTATCGTAACCGCCGATCTTGGTAACCGAATCCTTGAAATCATTGCTGTGGACGATCTCCAGAAGAGACGCCATGAGCGGGCTATCATATTTTGCCGTCGGCATTACCAGGTCATACCTCTCGCGGAACAAGGGCAGAAAATCAATTTCGCAGGCACGAGCCGCTGCCTCGATGCCTAAACCGACGTCACCCTGGCCCCTGGCTATGCTGACCGCTACCGCCATGTGTGTGCTCAGTTCATGTTCGTAACCGTTGACCTCAGACGGTAGTATTCCGTGCCGCCTTAGCTCCTGATCGAGAAGGACACGCGTGCCCGAACCTTTCTGTCGGTTGACGAAGATAAGGTCATGACGCTTCAGGTCTTCTATGCCCTTGATTCCCTTAGGGTTATGTGGGAGCGAACATTAGCCCCTGTATGCGGTAAGCCAGGTGAACGATGGTTATTTTCTGACCGGGAAACAAGCGTTTCACGTAGGGATAGTTATACTCCATTGTCTCTTCGTCCAGGAGATGAATTCCGGCCAGGTCGGCTCTGTCTTCTTGAAGAGCAATGAGACCACCCAGGCTGCCGGCGTGGGTAATTTCGATATTGATCTCCGGATTTTGGCGTCTGAGCTGGTCAACCAAAAGATTGAGAGCCAAATCATGGCTGCCTACTATGGATATGGTATTCTGGCCGTTAGCCCTGGCGAGTTTATGGCCCGATGCCTCTTCGCCGCCGCTTTTCCGCTCCTCGTACCAGCGCGCCAGATGAAGGTAAAAAGTTGCCTCGAGTTCCCGGGGGCTATATCCTAAACTCAAAACTCCCAGGATATTATCGCTAACAATATTGTCCAGACGCTTCTGACGCAGCGTTAACATCTGCGGGTCGGTGGAGCTGGCGGACACTATAGTGCCGCCGCCGCGCCGTGAAACTATCACTCGGTCCTGTTCCAGCTCCAGATAAGCTCTAACTACCGTACCCGGATTGATGCCTAAGTTTTGGGCTAGCTGTCTAACCGTGGGCAGGTGGTCCCCGGGCTGAAGCTGGCCGGTGGCGATAGATTGCTTGACTTGCTCTACTATCTGCTTGTATAGCGTCGTTGACGCACTCTGGTCAATGTTCACCGCCAATATTCCTTTATCCCACAGTGATTTTTTGTACGACTTGTACGGGCGCAATTGTAACAATGGAATTTACAATTTGTCAAGACATGAAATCTTCTGGATAAGAATCGAGATCGCCACGTCGCCCGATAGTCTGGGCCCTCGCGATGACGTAAGGGGCGATCTTTTCTTAAGTATTATTTGGGCATGAACGGCCTGATAGAAGCTCATGTAGCGGGTGATACGTGGAAAACATTGTTAAACGTCATTGCGAGCCCCTATGCAATCGGGGCGTGGCAATCTATACCCGGTGACCAACGTTGGCCTTTGCTGAGATCGCGACGTCCCCCGATACATCGGGGTCCACGCGATGACATTATCAGGAGGCAGCAGCTTGGGGAATAATGGGAAGCAGCAGATGGGACGGGTATTTGCTGTTATGATAGATCTTGTGGGACGTCGTTTGGCTGCTGCAGATATGGTAAGGTATATACTCGACATTGGTTAAGCCCCCCACCCCAGTGGGTAGGTCCAGGCTGGTAATATCCAGGCAGATTCGATGTCCTTCCTTAAACAGGTTTGCCGTGGACAGGATTTCGATAGCATATTCGTTTATTTCCCCGGGCACGACGGGTTTGCAGGCTTCTCTGGTAAGCGGATGCCACGGTTTCCATGACTTTGACCTCTTTGGGTCTGTGGCCCGATGCGACGCTTTAAGCCAGCCTCTGGTTAGCTCTCTTTCCGGAAGATCGGCCGGAACTGTGGTCTCACCTTCCCTGGCCGTTCTCACCGAGACATCAGGACCTACGTCTTTTAGTATCACTATCCAGTTTGTGTCCTCCTGATCGATTGAAGCATAGAGATTCAGGACGATCGGCCCGGCAACCAGCATATCTTCAGGCAAAGGATCGGTCATGTATCTTAGCCTCTGAACGGTATTCGTCTGCGTCGGCGGCATCTGGACGAAGATGTCCGGCTGCTCATAGCCGCTGCTACCGCTCGAGGGTACGAATGGTTCCTCGGTCAACCGTTCCCAGCTGTTCAGGTAGTACTTCGTCCATTTTGTCTCCGGTACCGGCCAATCATCGGCATAATGCCACTCATTGGCTCCCATCACCCAGTATTTAACCGGAGGTTCATCCATGATGCCGGTATCTATACCCTTAAGCCAGTAGTCATACCACTTCAAAATCTCGTCGTGGTATGAATGGAATGGGCGTTCCATGTGTGCCGGCCCGGTAAACATGAGTTTTTTCGGTACCTTTAAATTACTGTACCAGTGTTGCGAGCCCTGCAAATGCGCCTTATATGTATAAGCGTACCAGCCGCAACCTGTGTAAGCGGGAATTTTTACCCGGGCGAAATCCGCCTCGGTCTTTTTCACGGTCTCTTCTGTATCAAATGGATCCAGGATAATGTGAAAAAACAATGGCATCTGCTGTCCCTTTTGAGTCAGGATGTTATAGATTTGGGGATACATCCGATAGTCGGGGTTGTTAATGGCGTCCTGCCACAGACGTTCCAGTTGGGGAGGCAAAGGTCCCGGCCTGCCCTTAACGCCATGAACGACAGAGAGTCCCTCCAAAATGAAGTGAAACATGTGGACAACGCCGCCGGGATACCAATCCCGAAAACTCAACGGCCCGCCATATGCTCCCGAAGGATCATAGGGAAATATGGCCTTAAGATGTGGCGGCTGCAGCAGCGCTGCCTTTAATTGAGAACCGCCGTAGGCGGAAATGCCTGACATGCCGACATTGCCATCGCACCAGGGCTGCTGCGCCATCCATTCAATCAGGTCGTACAAATCAAAATTTGGAGCATCCGGCGGTGTCCCCGGCGGGCCATCCTCCGATTTGCCTGTGCCTCTCTCGTTGCCGATAACGTGCGCGTAGCCACGGGACACAAAGTATTCCGTGTCCCCCGATTCTATGGGGCCGCCCCAGAGGGTGGACCAGGCTGGTTGTGGGGGTATAGCTTGAGCCACCTCGGGCGACTGCAAATCTTTGTTATGAAGGGCTATAGCCAGGAGCGCCGGAAACTTCCCCGCATGATCAGGTCGGTAGATGTCGACACACAGATGGACTCCATCACGCATGCGGACCATTACATCTTTTTCAGTTATCATCTTCGCATACGACGGCTTCGGTTGATAAGGCTGTGACGCTGCCACGCCGGAAGCCTTAACTTTTTTTGCCATTTCTCCTCCTGTTGTAAGCAACTAGAAAATCAAATTTGGCATGAGCTGTGGTGCTCACTGCTAGCTGGCGAGCGCGAGCACTGCCGCACTACTGGCAACCGCAATACTCCGGTGATGTGTTCAGGCACCTTGACAAGAGCTATACCCGACATTATTATGCGCTTGCACGGAATGTCCTGCAATTCTCGTCTATTTTCACGAAATGTTAGTATTTGAGAATTACAAAGTCAAGGTCTCATTTGATATCCTAAATGACAGCGATAAAGATTACTGGTTTCGGTCAAATGAAACACAGGAGGACGATACATGAATATCGATGAATTTCTGGAGCTGGTTCATAAAAGGCGAAGTGTTCGCAAGTTAAAACCGGACCCATTTCCTGATGAATGGTTGGAAAAGATACTAGAAGCCGGCCGATGGGCGATGTCTGGATGTAATGCTCAACCGTGGGAATTCATTGTGGTCAAGAACAAGGAGACAAAGCATAAGATGGCTGAGTTGTGGTGTGAGAATCTTAAGGAGATGGAAGCCATAGAAATGACTCGAATACCGGAGTACCGGCATCCGCTATTTCTGCGTCCTCATGCTCTCCCCAACTGGAAAGATGCTCCGGTTCTGATAGTCGCCTGTGGTGATAGGAGGACACTGCAGGCAACCATTCTCGCGGTCAACTTTATCGGGGCTGAGGGTGGTGCCGGGGCTGATGCCAGCTTTTTGAAAGCCATGGCTAATCCGTGCCAGATCATGCATCTGGCAGCAACGTCGCTGGGGTTGGCCTCCCATTGGCTGAGCGTCGAGCGGATCTTCGAACAGCAGTTGAGGAGCATCTTGGATGTGCCCGGGCTGCTGGAGATACATTCGATAGTGGTGCTCGGGTACCCCGCATTCGAAGCGCCGACTCCATACCGGAGAGAGCTGAAAGAAATCGTCCACTATGAGAAGTATGATAGAAGCAAGTACAGATCAGGCCAGCAAGTTATCGACTCCTTGCAGAAGTCAAGAGAAAACGTCAGAACGCAGGAGCAGGCGGCTTATAAACTGAAGACCTGGGATCAACCTGAGTAGGATATTAGGTTGGTAAGGCACCCGTAATTTGAAGCAGACGATAAATTTGGAGGAGCAACAAGTGGCAAAAGAACAGAAGCTCAGTAAAGACGAAGAGCAGCGAATCATAGAAGGCACGAAACAGTTTATGAAGGGGCATCACGGCATTTCCGATGCTGACTTTGAGAGACACATAAGCTATCCTGCCAACAGGAAGATGGTATTGCGTAAAAGCGAATTGGATAAGTACAAGATTATTGCTGAAGTTATTGAATCCAAATATTGCGGCGCTGGTATCAAGGTGGGTCAAAAATACACTTTTCAGTCAATACCGAACCTGCTATTGGTCGAAGAATCCGACTGCCCGCTTTGCATCAAGGCTCTTGGCCCCATCTCTGAGCTGATGCATGGCTTCTGGGACCGAATAATTGAGGGGGCAGAGCCCAACGAGGGTATGTGGCAATATGCCCGATGCCTTGATATGGGGCTTGACTACGGCGGGTTAGGCAGCGTCGTATTCAAAGTCTATGCCCAGAAAATAGCCTAGACGAAATTAAAATACTGGCCCGGTATGTTTAGCGCGCTGTCATAAGGCCAGTGCTTTTCTCTCTTCGGCTGAAAGGCCCGACTTGAAATCCTTTAGTCTCTTTTGCCCTTTAGGGGTCACGTAGGCTTTCCCATCCTCGATTTTAAGATGACCGACCAGCTCAAGTTCTTCGATCAATCCTTGCATCATCACGGGAGCTGCCAGAGGATACACTTCTTCTAACTGCTTCTTCGGCATCTTGTTTCGGATCTTATCCACTTTGATTCCTGGATTTTGCCGGACGATGTTCAGAATCACCATTTGCTTTCTGAAGTAAGGTACAGCGTCGCCAAATTCAGATACATCGAAGGCTTCCACCTTGAATAACGCAGATGTCCGGGCATCCGGGCAAAGTACCATCACATCCTTGAGAACGATTCTCTCTGACGCGGGTGGGAATTTGAACGAGTTGAGTGGGATGAGCGTTGACAGGGAAAAACGAGGTTCAGGAGCCGGCTGCTTGATCACCTTAAACCCCACGCCGTCATACTTCTTCATTTTTTTATCCCGCAGGCTAAGAGGGGCGTACCAGAACGGGGCAAAATATTCTGGATCGAAGTATTTAGGCCCAGCAGCGATTACGGCGGTAACTTTAGGTATCAGAACGTTCCAGACGTGGCTGCATACGCGTCCGATGCATTTCTCCCCATCGAAGATAATTTCGTCGCCGATTTTATATTGGAAATGGCAGGGATACTTTTCCTCGTCGCCCAGAAAATCAACTACTGTTGCCTTGACTTTATACACGAATGCCTCCTTCTAAATTTTGTGAACTCTGAAGTATATCTTAGGGTTTGAACCTGTATTTGTCTAAAGGGACTGGCTCGGTGGCAAGCACCATCTTTCCCGCCTTTTGCTTGAGTATTATCCATTTAAGCCAATTTTTGTCGTCGCGCTCCGGATAGTCCTCCCTGTAATGCCCGCCTCTGCTTTCTGTCCTCATCAAAGAGGCCCTGAAGTTCATCTCCGCACATACCGCCATGCTTCTTGCTTCGTGGCACTTGCCCAGTCCGTGGCAGTCTTGGGCGCGTAGTTCGGGTAATTTCTGCTGCACCTTCTCAACCCTGGATAACGCTTCATCCATCCTGTCTTTGTGCCTACGCAGGTTATACTTGGTCGGGACAATAACCTCCTGTATGCCTTGAATGATATCATCGGGTAAGAGCCCTTTGGTGCGTTTAATAGGTGCAAAAATATCTTCTTTCAGTCTCTTGACTTCTCCTTGATCTGGCTCCAGAAAAGCCTCTTTGGCAGCGAAATGCGCTGCCGACGGACCTGCCCTTCGCCCGCTAAGCACTGCGTTCATATAACCCGAACCTCTTATCTTGGCCGGTGGCGGTACCGCCCCTGGCCAAGATGAACCTGACCAGCTGGTATCTCCAATGGCCCAGAGTCCGGCAAGGCTGGTTTTCATCTCATGGTCTACTTTGATAGGTGAAAACTCGCCATGAAAACCTAATGTTATCTCTGGCCTTGGTGAAGGTTGCCCGTATTTAGGTATTTTAGAATCCTGACGTTCATAAAAAGCCCGCCAGCTCGGTCTCAGCTTATCCCAGTGAGATTGTATGGCGAACCGCTCTCCAAGCTGTGCCATTTCGGCACGTATCGGTCCGCGGCCTTCGTTTTGCTCTTTTTCCACGCCTAAAAGCAGAGCCAGGGGATGGTCAGGTTGTTGTCCGGAAACATATCGGTTGTATATGTTGTCACCCAGAGCATTTAAGAAGATCTGGGCTCCTACTATATGGTGCCCAGTATCTTTCCGTACCAGGTCATAGAAGTTGCCGAACTCAGCATTTCTCATCTCAGCACCGGCCCGATAAGCTGCCGCGATGCCATCACCGCAACCGGAAGCCCACATCCTCAATACTTTATAGTTACAACTTCCGTTGGCCAGTATAGTAGATTTAGCCTTGAAAACGTAGAACCGCCCATCTACGATATTGAAACCGACAGCCCCTATAACCTGGCTGTCTCGCTTGAGAAGCTCAACCACCTGGACTTTGTTTAGTATTTTCGCACCCACTTTGCGTGCTTTAGCTCGTAACGATATCAACATGTCCAGATCAACGCCGACGATTGACCATAGAGGATAGAAGACTCTCAGTGCGTCTAATTTCCCGTCGGCATTCTTCATAACCTTCACTCCCCAGTCAGCAAGCTGCTCAACTGCAGCATACGTTTCCCGGGCGTATGAATACAGCAGCTCCTGGTCTTCCAGCCCAAAACCAATGTTTTTAACGTGATATTTTACGAATTCATCCACGTCATTATCCGGCGCCAATACCCATAGCGCTCCCCCGCCTTTTGCTGCCTTTCCGGACCAGCCGATAGTCTGCTTGTCTACCAGAAGAACATCAACGTTGCTGGATTCTTCCTTGGCCTTAATCGCGGCCGTAAGCCCGCCAATACTGCCACCAACGATGAGCACGTCTGTGGAAATAACTTCGCCCAAATCTTCCAAACGAGCCACTTCGACGCTCCTTTCTCTTCTGCTGATTATTCAGGGCACAGTGAACTTAGTAGGGGGCCGCCAGATGCACCGGGATGATGGGTATTACTTCAATACACTGAGCGGGACAAGCGATTTCACAGGACAGACACCAGACACAGTCCTCCGGATAAGCAGCCATAGGTTTTTCCTCATCATTGTCCCAGCGGATAACGTCAACAAAGCACGCGTCCACACACATCTTGCAGCCGGTACATTTGTCCAGATCGATATCAATTTTTACGCTGCTCACGGAGCACCCCCATTTCTTTTCTGAGAAGAATGAGGACCAGGTGGTCCTAAAAGTAATTTTTCTAAATGCCCCTGGAAAGAAGTTTACGATGTGCCAGAATACATTGTGCACCGCCGTTTGTCAATGTATAATGGTTCGCCAGAACGGTGTATGTTCATAGGCCACTTGTTAGAAACCGTGAACGAGATTATTAGCAAAAGTTCGAATTCTTGGACCGCAAATACTTCGTGAGGAGGAGGTAACATGAAGCGATTCAACACTGTTGCGGCGATTCTGACTGCGGTGTTCATGCTGGTCAGCGCGTTGACTGTATCCAGTTGCGCCAAATCAACATCGCCCGCTCCACCATCGTCTGCACCACCCTCGCCCGCTATGACACTTGATATCGGCATCTCAACCCCGTTAACCGGCCCCGTAGCCGAGCTTGGTACCCAGATAAAGAATACGACACTATTGGCCATAGAAGACCAGAATGCTAAAGGCGGGGTCACTATTGCGGGGCAAAAGTATAAGCTCAATCCTATCATACGGGATAATAAACATGATATCGTTACCGCGAAGTCCGTAGCTGAAGAGTTGATATACGATAAACACGTAAAAATCATTGCCGGCCCGGCTATAGTTGATGCAATTGCCTCGCAGCCGGTTCTCGAATCCAACAAAGTCCTGGGCTTTTATCTAAACGTAATCGTAGACAGTATGTGCACGCCTCAAAAACCCTACTCCTTTTTCTTCGGCGGCTGCATACCTCAAACTTACAATAATGTAGCTGCCTACATACAAAAATTCTATCCCCAGGCAAAGACGGTCGTCTCCATGCTACCAGATTTGGCCGATACACCCACTTTTTTTGGGGCGGCACAAAAAATGTGTGACTTATACGGACTACAATGGGTGGCAGGCGAAAAATTTCCTATAACGACAACGGACTTTTTGCCGTTTATTAACCGGGTACTGGCTAAGAACCCGGACATAATCGACACCGCGTCCTGTGGCGGAGCGATCGGAGGTTTGACCGCGTCTTTGATAAAGCAAATCCGGCAGGCGGGTTTCACGGGCATAATTATGGTGCCCGAGGACCCACCGACAGGTTCGATTCAAGAGATTGTTCCTGACCAATATCGAACAAAGATTGTTGTTAATGACATAAATCCTGACAGCCCCATGGTGTCCGATGCTTATCGCCAGCTGTATCATCGATATACAGATACGTACAAGCAACTTCCATACGTTATCGTCGGTAGGATGTACAATGTGATAGTTCCTTTCTTCGACTTTCTCAATGGCCAGGATACCATGGATACTACCGCATGGATGGAGGGCTTTGCCAAATATCGCTGGCAGGGTATATGGGGAAAAGAAACATTCTGGCTGGGAAAGCCGATATGGGGAATCAATCGAATGGCCTTGATCGGGACCTGGGTCTCTGAATGGACGGATGGCAAGCTAGAGACTAAATGGGACAATCCTCTGCCAATGGACCTGTACTACGCTGAATAAAGAGTAAACATCAATTTACGATAGGGAGGCGTGAAAGTATGTGGTATGGCATGGGCTTTTGGGGAGGCTGGATGATCATACTCTGGATCGTAATCATTGGACTGATAGTCTGGGGGATCGTTGCCCTCACCCGGCGTGGGGCTTTCAAGTCAAACGCTGACGAGAAGAAGACCCCGCTTGATATTGCCAAGGAGCGCTACGCTAAAGGCGAGATTTCAAAAAAAGAATTCGAGCAGATCAAGAAAGACCTTATGTAGCGCCGTGTCTGCAAAGAAGCCCGTCGTACTGGCGAAGCATGCTGTCGGCGATTTTTGACCAGCTGAATTCGGCCATTCTGGCTTGCCTTGTTCTGATATCGCGGGCTTGATTACCATCGCTGGACAGAAGCTCAGCCATCTCTCGGGCAAGGTTGCGCGGCGAATTATCCTTGGCGACGCGTCCCATTTCGCGCCAGCGTATGACGCGTTTCATGCCACCCACATTAGTGGCTACTATGGGCGTACCGCAGGCCAGAGATTCCAGCGCGACCATGCCGAAACTCTCGTAGTAGGAAGGGATGGCACAGATATCTGCGGCACTGTAAAACAGTGGCAGCTTCTCTTGCGCTACAGAACCAACAAAGGTCACCCGGTCTTCTATGTGTAAGTCTTCTGCCATCCGCTGTAAAGTCTGCACCTGACTTTGACTGTGGTCATCGCCGCCGACAATCATCAGCATCGGTGGTTTTTCGTCTTTTATGAGGGTGAAGGCTTGGAGCAACTGCTCCAGGCCTTTTAGCGGCTCGATTCGGCCGACAAAAAGTATAACCTTTTGGTGGTTCAAGCCCAGTTCCCTGCGGGCTATGTCCTTAGCCATAGGCTGGAACAGATCCGGATTGACGCCGCAGGGAATGACGGCAATTTTATCAGCGTGAGCGCCATAGCGCTTTATAAGCTCTCTTTTTTCTCTTGCTGTGGAGGCGATAATCAGGTTACAGCCATCCACCACCTCACGTTCGCTTTCTATCCGCAGTTCGGTCTCTTCTTCGCCGATGCCGGTCGAATTTTTGACGGCAGCTAGAGTATGGAACATGGTAACGTGAGGAATATGCCACCAGGTCTGTAATTGTTTGCCTACCAGGCCTGACAGCCAGTAGTGGCTGTGAATCAAGTCATACTGGAGTTGCTCAGTTTTTCTGAAGGTCTCTATGCCACAAGCCAATCTCTGGATATAGACATAAATGGCTATCTTGGGCAACTCCTCCTCACTACCGGGTTCGAGGTGGATGAGCCTGACATTTCTGCCCAGGTTGATTATCGGCTCGTGCTGGGGCTGGTGGGCCATGGTATAAATATCCACTGTGTGCCCCTTTTTGCCAAGTTCCTGAGCCAGTTCCTTGACATAAACATTCATGCCACCGCTGTCTCTTCCCCCCAATGTGCCCAGCGGGCAGCTGTGGATACTAATTATGGCAATTCTTAATTCTTTTGACATGGGCGTTCTTAACTGGTATGGCTTATGGAACAGGTGTATAACTGAAGCTCGCTGCCTCCGAGATGATATTTGTAGGCTTCGGCGCCCTTAAGAAAGTCAAAGCGCTTCCTCTTCCTTTCGATGCTGTCCTTAATGCATAGTGCCTTTGAAATCACGCCTACGCTAAGCCAGCCATAATCCGGCTCATAGCCACTATTGTACAAGTATACCGTGTCCCGGTAATCAAAGCACATCGTAGCCGCTACCGTTCTTTTCTCAAGCTCCAAGATATTCAACCTCAATAATCCCTTTTCCGCCATGGCGTTTGCTATCGCCCTGAAGAATCCTTCCATACTGCTGGTCAAAAAAGCTGCCTTGTCCTCACGACTATCTTGGAACAACTTCAGGAAAATGTCAACGTCATGCCGATTGGCATCGGTGCTGGTGCGGTAGACCAACTCGCCTTCTTCATCCAGTCTCCTGAGCTTCCGCTTCAACTCATGTCGTTGTTTGCCACTCAGCAACTCCAGGTATTCCTCCCACGTGCCTGGCAAATCGAGTTCGACGGTGACATCTTCTTGGGAAGATGTCACTTGCCATTCCTGCCTCTCGGCGACTTTGGCCAGGCTTTTCAACACAATGGAGTCAGGCCTCAGCGGTGCCAGGTTTAATCCGGCAATTTTTTGAATGGCGAGATTATCAAGTAGTGTGCTAAAGAAGACCTCTTCCTCGCCGGGTTCGACAACAAAGTCCAGGTAATCGCAAACGTCGCTACCGCCGATGAAGGAGGCGATATTGTTCTTCAACATAAGCGGGGAAATCCCTACAGTTTCCCCCTGGCGTTTCACGGCACCCAGGAATAGTTTGTTCCCGGAGCCGAAGTGCTGCCACCATGTCCTTGACCATTCAGGCGATGAGAAGAGCGGGCTTGTTGATGAGTTGCTCTGAACTTTCTTCCAGTCGAGATATATGGAATCGAAGTCCTCCAAGGTAAACTGATAGTCCATAAGGTGAGCCTGCTAAATCAGACGACGCGAGAATCGTCTACGTCTATTATAGCCCGAGTGACGAGGTTTGTGCCAACGAGGGAATGGATGCAGGCTTATGGGGAGGCCAGGCTTTTGAGGTAGTTGGCGCGCTGTGTTAAGGCTGAAATAGCTCGTATTGCATTCTCGGGCATGATGTAAGCAGGTATGCCGCGACGGACAGCCAGGCTCATACCATCTCGTTGATCAACGGGGTTGCCCGGGACGAATATTATCGGCTTTTGTGCCCGGTCACGTATGCTTTCCAGCCGCGATAAGAACTCCTCATTCTTGATAAGGACATAGCAAATCACCAGGCAGGAATCTACGGCCTCAAACATAATCTCCAGGCAAGTAGCGAAGATTGAAGGCGCCTGGCTAAAGGGAGGCCAAATTAGGTCTACAGGGTTTGCCAGGCTGGGAGACGGCGGTATTTTGCCATTCAGGAATTCACGTAACTTCCTCTGAACACCTTCGGGGAGGGGCGAGACGTTGAGTCCTTCCCTGGCGCAGGCATCGGAACCGGCGACAGCACCACCACCGGCCTCTATCAGCATGCCCACCTCGTTCCCCTTGGGCAAATACGGGCAGCTGAAGGCTACTGTCAGATCTATAAGCTCATCCAGGCTCTTGGCAGTGATTATTCCTTTTTGGCGACTGGCTGCCTCAAACAACACATAATTGCCCGCCAGCGATCCCGTGTGAGACGCGGCGGCTTTAGCTCCAAATTGAGAGCTGCCGCCCTTCCAGACGATTATCGGTTTTCTGGGTGAGATTTTCTGTGCCAGCTCAAAGAAATGGCTGGCCTGTTTCAGGCCTTCTATATAGCAGGCGATGACTCTGGTCTCCGGATCGCTGCCGAAATATTCCAGGAAGTCCTCGATGGTAAGATCGCTCTGGTTGCCGATGCTGATAACGCCGGTGAAGCGCAGCCCGCGCTCATTGCCGAGGAGTATAAATGTCTCACTCGCCCAGCCGCTCTGTCCAACGAAGGCGACGCCACCGGCCTCCATGGGCAATCTATTATTCGGAACGATGGTGTTTATGCCGGCTCGAGGTGACACGATGCCCATGCAGTTAGGCCCGACTATTCTGACGCCGCCGCTGCGGGCAATACGCAGTATCTGCCGTTCCAGCTCTTTGCCCTCCTGCCCCAGCTCGCTGAAGCCGACGCTGTGGACAACGGCGAACCTGACACCTTTTTGAGCGCATTCAGACATTACCTGCGGTACTCCCGCAGCCGGTATAGCCATAATTGCCAGGTCTATTTCATGGGGTACCTCGAGAATACCGGAATAGCTCTTGAGGGACATGATTTCAGATTCTTTACGGTTTATAGGGTAGATGGCGCCTTTGTAGCCGTCGCTCAGCAAGCTGGAAATGAACATGCCGCCCGATTTTGTTTTGTCCTGTGAAGCACCGATTATGGCTATGGAACGAGGTCGAAACAGCGTATTCAGATTCCGAGCGGCAGTCATAGAAGTCAACTTATACCCAACCGTGATTGCGCTTGATTTTGCTAGGCCGTGAACTGTTAAAAGGCCCTTTTATGCGGCGGTAGAATTATATAATAGCAGCCTGGTTGGTGGGAAGAATGAGGAAGTGGTCAGTCTGTCTTGCCGCCATTGTTTCTGACTGTCGCCCAGGCAGCGCGGTCCTTCAGTCTCGGGCCTCTCATTAGACCGGCCGGTTCTAGGTTCGACGACGCAATGTAGGATCTGGACTGCTGTTGTGAACGTTGGCGTAAGGCCTTCAAGACTTGCTGGTTATCTTGCGATGCGGCCAACGCCGGCAATTTTGGTCCCCTCATTAGACCGGCCGGTTCATGGTCAGACGACGCAACATTGGATTTAGACTGCTGTTGTGGCCGCTGGCGCAGGGCCTTCAAGACTTCCTGGTTATCCTGCAATGTGGCCATGGCCGGATAAGCCTTCGGCATTTGGCCGCTTCTCTTGGGGAATAACTCATAAGTGAGGGTATTGCTGCGCACCATATTCAATTTGTAGCCGTAAATGTCCGAAAAAGTGTTGGCGCGGCGGCGCACAACCGTTGGTCTCTGCTGCTGTGCCATTTTGGTGTAGACTAACAACCCGAGACCTATGGGGGTGGTAAAAGGCTCCGGCATGAATATTAGAGCCAGCGCTAGCGATTGTAGCCCTGCGTTAGTAGAAGCTTTCATGACAATTCAGGCCGAAATATTAGGCCTATCTCCCTCTCTTTGTCAAGTTCTGTAGCGACCAAATAATTCACTGAAGGATCACCGAGGCGTTCATTTAAGTTTCTTTTTGAGCCAGGCAATTCGGTTTCTCACGGCTCTGGCCGCCTCGGCGTTATCGGTACACGGGCCTAAATCGTTGGCCAGCTTATCATCGCCCAATACATCGCGCACCCAATTGCTGAAGTCATTCTTGAGTGATGTCACGTGGTGGCGGTAGGAGTCCTCTTTCATATGATCTAAGCATTCGGCTAACTGAAATAGGTTGCTGGAGACACATCCATCATGGCAGAAAAACCGTTTGTCTTCACTTGTATCGGCTAGTATTCTAGCAGCGTCCTCTCTTGTTCTTACCGTCATGACCGAGACACTCTTCTGAGGGCTATCCCTTGACCGTAAAGCTGGGCATGTCTATAATGAATCGCGACAAGTCAGAAATTTGATGGATCAATATATATATTGGTTATTGAGTTAAGTACTACTTACATAAGTTAGCCTAACATAGCTTCGTAGCATTGTCAAAGACTAATCAAGGAATCAGTTGAATGGCGAAGTGGACTTTCATCACCAATCATGGCTTCGTTCTGGGATATATTGCTCGTAATCCCCGCAGCACAGCTCGTGTGATTGCTCAAGCGGTGGGTATAACGGAGAGGACGACGCATAAGATCATTGCTGAACTCGAAGAAGCCGGCTACATTTCGCGGAAACGCGTGGGCAGGAAAAATCAATATCATATTAATGCCGCCCTGACCCTGCGTCATCCCAGCCATGGTGAGATGGCGGTGGGCGACCTGCTTAACTTATTGGCATGGAAGAAGGCTGATCCATCAAAAGAGCAGATGAAGCTGCCATTAACAATCCCCTGAGCACAACGGAGTGAGTGATGGAATCTCTAATCGATCGAGCTGCCAGAGACTTGTTGCACAGCAATTACGCTATTGCGCTAACCGGTGCCGGCATATCAACCGAATCTGGCATACCCGATTTTCGCGGGCCAAACGGCATCTGGACCAAGAACCCCGAAGCGGAACGGAGAGCCTATCAGACATATCATACATTCTTGAGAAACCCCAAAGAGTTTTGGGAGGATGTGCTGCTCGGCGGACCATCCTTGCTCAGCGGCATGTTGGATGTTAAGCCGAACCCCGGCCATTATGCGCTTGCCGAACTGGAGAAAATTGGCGTTCTGAAGTCCGTGCTTACGCAGAATGTCGATGGCTTGCACGAGAAAGCAGGCAGCCAGCGAATTCTGGAATATCATGGCAGCGTTCTTAAGCTGCGATGTCCCTCTTGCGGCTCAAGGTTTAGGCGTAATGAGTATGACCTGAAAAAACTGTTGGAGGAAGGGCAGCTGCCGCCGAAATGCAAAAAGTGCGGCAACCCGATCAAGGATGATGCTGTTCATTTCAACGAGCCGATACCATCAGATGTGGCCCAGGAAAGCCTCGAAGAGGCCGAGAAATGCGACTTGATGTTAATCTGCGGAACGTCGGCCGTTGTGTATCCCTTTGCGCAGTTGCCCCGGATAGCCCGCCAGCGCCGGGTCGAGCGAGGTCAAAAGGCGAGATCTGAATCCGCCACAACTATAATCGAGGTTAACGCCGAGCCCACCCCGCTTACGGCCGAAGGGATTTCCGATTACATAATTCAAGGGCGCACCGCGCAGATTCTGCCCAAGATTGTGGAAAGAGTAAAAGAATCGTCCCGATAATCCATACAGGATTCAGCGCGCCCACGTTTCTACCTGCTATCGGCCTGATGCGGAAAGGCGAGAAAGCAACTTTTGGTCTCATCATTTTTCCTGATCACATGGCGTATCCAATTGTGGTTGGCCGGTCGAGAGTAGTCGAGAGGCCGATGTTATTCTGTGAAGAAGCATGAATTAGAGTCCGGTTAATATGAACAAAACCAGTCGACCCGAAGGCGCCGAACGGAAGATTTTCTACGGCTATATCGTAGTCGTCGCCGCCCTAATTATTCTGGTGGCAGCCAATGGGACTCAGGTTGGTTACGGTGTTTTCTTTAAGCCATTGCTGGGTGAATTCGGCTGGACAAGGGCGATAACTTCGGGCGCGTTATCGCTTAGTCTGCTCATGCAAGGCTTCATCGGCATTATCATGGGGAGACTTAACGATAGGCTGGGGCCGCGGATAGTGCTGTCAGGTTGTGGGCTCCTTATGGGTATAGGTTACTTGCTGATGTCGCAGGTCGGTAACGAATGGCAACTGTACCTGTACTATGGTGTCATAGTAGGCATCGGTATGAGCGGTACAGCCGTTCCGTTGATGTCAACGGTAGCCAGATGGTTCGCGGCTAGAAGAGGCATTATGACGGGCATTATCATGAATGGCATGGGCATTGGCGGATTAATAGCACCTCTGGCCACTTACTGGTTGATACGAACTTATGATTGGCGCCTGTCCTTCGCCATACTCGGAGGCTTCGTCTTCATTGTTATCGTTCTCATGGCACAGCTTTTGAGGCGCGACCCGGCGAAAAAGGGGCTGAGGCCTTACGGGGAAAACTCAGATGTACAACAAGACCAGAGCTTGGAAACCAAAGGATTCACCCTCGGTCAGATTCTCCCAACCGAACGGTTTTGGATCGTTGTTGTTATGTTCTTCTGTCTTGCCTTCAGCCTGCAGATTGTACTGGTACACATTGTGCCTTATGTCACTGATCTGGGGGTTTCACCAGCTTCTGCCGCAACTATCCTGGCTGCTGTTGGCGGGACTAGCATAGTGGGTAGAGTTGCAGCAGGTCTTATGGCTGATAGGATTGGGAATATTCGGGTCTTTATCATTTGCTTCGCTGTGATGTTGGCGGCTTTGCTGTGGATGTCGTCAACCACGGTGATATGGGCTGTTTATACGTCGACTATCATTCTGGCATTTGTCACCCCGGGTGCGGTGGCGTTGACGTCACCTTTGATAGCTGAACTTTTTGGACTACGAGCTCACGGTTTGATCCTGGGGGTGGCTATGTGTGGCTTCACAACCGGAGCCGCTGCCGGTCCTCTGGTAGCGGGTTACGCCTTCGATGTCACCGGCAGTTATATACCGGCTTTCCTGGCTTGTGCTGCTCTCTCCGTTCTGGGCCTGGTGCTGGCTATAGTACTGAGGCCGGCGAGAATCGCCGGGCAAAAAGAAGGCTACCTCAAGTAATAAGTTTGTTTAGTGAGGATGAATCTGTAGACATGCCCCTGTGCTTTTTGATATTTAATCTTCGATCTTTTATTTAGTTTTTTAAATCTCCCTAGATCCCCCTTTTTCTAAGGGGGAAATTTAGGGTTGCCTCTTTCCTAAATTGGATAGCAGGATGATGTCCTATCCCTTTTCTAAGCGCATACTATGACTGTTCTTCCCGTCATCGCGAGGAGTCCCGACATGTTGGGGCAATGTGGCGATCTCAGCAAGGGCAGAGTAGTAACCAAATAGAGATTGCCACGTCCCGATTGCATCCGGGCTCGCAATGACGCCCGGACATTATCCAACATTACACTAATAAAGCCGCACAACCATTTTCTCCCCCGATTGCATCCGGGGGAGATCGAGAGGGATTTTCCCTTCTTTATTCTCGCCGCATGGTAAGGCTTAACGGAATACGGACTTACAATTGCCTCTAGATGTCCGATGGCAAAACAGCGTCTTGTTCTAGTTCGAAAAAACAAAATTTTGCGCGCCTTTCGATAGATCTTAATCAGAATTTCATATTTACTTGTTATACTTTTGAGTGATACAATTATCTGAGAGCCAATCAGCCTCGAAGGTACTGTATCTTAACGGGGAGGAGACTGCTATGAAAAGGTTCTGGTTTCTTGCCGCTTTGCTATTAGTCTTGATTCCAATAGGTGCGATTAGTTGTGCGCCCAGCGCTGATTCCCAACAGATTTGGCGACTGCAAGCCGAGGTAGATTCACTTAGAAACTCACTTTCTGTGACGCAGCAAGAGCTGGCCACGACCCAGAATTCTTTATACGCAGCGCAGACACAGGTCCAATCTCAATCACAGAATGTGCCGACTACATATGCTGCGAGCTCCTGTGCACCGTGCCAAACAAACGTGGTCGCCGTAGCGCCGGAGCCATATTTCATACCGCTGTATCCCCCGTATCCGCCCGAATATCAGTGTCCACGTGTGTGGCCGTTTTCACACATATTTCCGCCCCATCAACCTACGTGTCCGCAGCCACCTGTTCCGCCGCATCCACCATTCCCTCCGCACCACCCCTCGGGACCTCCACACCCAGGGCCCTGGCATCCACCGGCACCTCCGGGTGCACCACAGTCACTGGCTCCTTCATCGACCACATTTGAGCTGCCTGTCGCGCCGGGTGATTCTCCAGACACGATGGTTGAGCCTTCCTTAGAGTCGCCTGATTCTTTACTTAATATGCCAGAATCTCCGTCGATTCCTCCGGAGGTCACACCGCCGCCACTTGACCTTCCACCAACTCAAACGGAGCCTTTACCTGTGTCGGTCGAGCCAGGAGCTGGTGCAACCTGAGTCTCCACCGCCGACGGTTGAGTCAACGCCGCCAGTTGAGCCTTTACCGACATCAATGGAGCCTGAGTCGGTTCAGCCTGAGCCATTGTTAACGGCGTCTGAATCTCAACCGGCACCAGTTGAGCTTACGCCAACACAAGTCGAGCCTCAGCCCGCTCCAGTTGAGCCTATGCTAACGTCGATTGAATCTCAACCAGTGCCGGTTGACCCTCTTCCAGCTCAAGTTGAGCCTCCGCAAACGCCCATTGAGCCTTCTTCCGCGCTCCCTGAATCTGCACTATCGCCGGAGCAGCCTGAACCTCCACAGTCTTCGTCTTAATCTTTGACTCGGCCACTGAAGTAGTAGAGATTGGGGCGCGAACTTTGCCCCTATTACCCCATGAGCCGCTACTCCACGTACCATAGCAAAGAATCGGCGCCAGCAGCTTGACGGCTGCCGATGCCTCATCTAAAATGGTCATGCTAGCGAGTAGAATGTAGCGTCCGGAGAAGTAGGAACCGCTTGCATTACGCGTGCAAGTCTTTGAAAAAGAACTGCGACCTCATTATTATGCCAGCATCCCCTGAGAAGCAGAGCAGCGACTTGTCCGCCCTCACCCGTTTTCATCAATTAATTGTCCTTGCTTTCTTTGCCCCAAAAGGAGGTCATTGATTGGCCAGGTTTTCCTTATTTCCTAGAGAAAAAAAGTTCTTCGTGCTCTTTGATCAGAGCGCTGAGAATACGGTGAAAATTTCTCAGCAGCTAAGAGATATGTTGAATACCTGGGAAAATGTTAAGGAAAGAGTGGGCGTAATAACCGCCATGGAGCGTGAGGGCGACGCTATCACTCACCAGATCATGGCTGAATTACACCGGACCTTTGTGACTCCACTAGACCGCGAGGATATCGCTTTGCTGGCACAGTCTCTAGACGATATTACCGATTTTATCCATTCTGCAGCCGATGCCATGTTTCTCTATAAAATAGAGCGTCCTACGGATAAGGCTAAAGAACTGGCGGACATTGTTGTTGAGGCAGCGATCGAAGTCCAGAAGGGGGTGTCGGAGATACAGGGCCGCATTGACAGAGAGCGGCTGCTTAAGGGGTGCGTGGAGATAAATCGTCTGGAGAATATGGGAGACGGCGTTTATCGCGCAGCGCTCGCCGAGCTTTTTGTTAGCACAAAGGATTATGCCAATCTCATAAAGTGGCGTGAGATTTACGAAGACATGGAAACCGCCATAGACAGGTGCGAGGATGTAGCTAACGTTCTGGAAGGCGTGGCGCTTAAATATGCCTGAACTTGATGTTGGGGTTTAATGGTGACGCTGCTACCATAGGTTCTGGCAGTCGAATTTGCCAATGACAGGGCTGAGGCTCCTTGCGATGTCGCTCACTAGTTTTTCCTCGCGTCTGTCTGCGTTGAAGGCCGTACAATGGACCTAAACTTACTATTCATAATTTTCATCATCCTCGTAGCTCTAGCCTTCGACTTCACTAATGGCATGCATGATGCGGCAAACTCTATTTCTACAATTGTCTCCACCAGGGTGTTGTCTCCTCGACAGGCTGTTATCTGGGCCGCTTTTTTTAATTTTATAGCCTTCCTTATCTTCGGTACCGCGGTGGCCACCACGATCGGCAAGGGCATGATCGATGTCAATGCGGTGACTCCGACCGTAATTCTGGCCGGCGTCTGCGGCGCCATCTTCTGGAATTTGATCACCTGGTATTTGGGGCTGCCGACTAGCTCCTCTCACGCTCTAATTGGCGGCTACGCGGGGGCAGCTGTAGTCAAGGCTGGCTTCGGAGTGATTATTGCCGGTGGCTGGTACCTTACATTGATTTTTATTGTTCTGGCGCCGGCTATCGGCCTATTTCTGGGTTTCTTGTTTAAGGTTATTTCGACATGGATAGTGCGTAAACAAACGCCGGCTGCAGTCAATAAATGGTCGCGGGTGGCACAGCTCGTCTCGGCGGCGCTTTTCAGTTTGGGCCACGGCGGCAATGATGCGCAGAAGACCATGGGCATCATAACCACTCTTCTCTTTGCCGGAGGCTTAATCAGCCAATTCAAGGTGCCTCTTTGGGTTGTTCTGAGTGCACATGCTGCTATTGCTTTGGGTACATTGACTGGTGGTTGGCGTATTGTCAAGACGATGGGGCAAAGGATCACCAAATTAAGGCCGATTGACGGTTCCTGTGCCGAGACGGCCAGCGCCATCAGCATTTTCACGGCCACTCACCTCGGTGTTCCGGTGAGCACTACCCATGTTATCACAGGCGCCATATCGGGCGTGGGTTCGGCGAACAGACTGTCTGCCGTGCGCTGGGGAGTGACTCTTACTATAGTTTGGGCCTGGATTTTTACTATTCCGGGATCGGCTCTTATAGGCGGTCTCATTTATTTCCTGCTTAAGCTGGCGCATGCAGGCTGAAAGGCGTCTATAGTATTTTCGGACTGATTTAATCTAAGCTGTAGCCCTGGCGGCCAGCGATGTGTATAATTAGCCTGTTTGGAGGTTGAAAATGCCGATAAACACAGCCTTTAGCAAGGGTTTTCAGGAAATTCAAGACATGATCCTCGCCATGGGTAATATGGTGACCGGGGAGGTGGGGCGCTCTGTTGAGGCATTAAAGAAAAGAGACTTGAAGCTGGCCCACCGTGTAATCGCCGGCGATGCCAAGATCGATGAGCAGAGATTTACTATCGAAGAGAAGTGCATTGAACTCATGGCCACGCAGAAACCCGGGATCGGTGACCTGCGTCTCGCTGTGTCAGCATTGAGCATCATAACCGAGCTGGAACGAATCGGCGACTATGCCGAGGGAATTGCCAAGATCGTAATCATGATAGGCGACGAGCCACCATTAAAGCCACTGATAGATATTCCGCGGATGGCCGAATTGACCATTGAAATGGTGGACAAGAGCCTTCAGTCCTTTGTCGCCCGTGATATCGAACTGGCAAAACATGTCGTGACTATGGATAACGCAGTTGACGGTCTCTACGACCAGGTTTTTCGTGAACTGCTTACTTTCATGATGGTAGATCCCAAAACCATTAATAGGGCCACCCGCCTCATTTGGGTTGCCCACAATCTGGAACGTGCTGCCGATAGAGTCACCAACATCTGTGAACGTGTGGTCTTTATGGTGACTGGCGAGATGGGTGAACTGGAAGAGGTTTCCAAGTATTAAGTGACTCTACTCTCGTAGCCACATTGTCCTCCTCTCAATCCTCCTTTTGCCCTGATGAGATCGGGGGGAGAGACTTGTTACCTTCCCCTTCGACGAAACTCGACCTAGGTTTCCCCCTTAGAAAAAGGGGGATCAAGGGGGATTTATATAAACGTGTGAACCCGGCTTTGTGCATTTATACATTTGGGTTAGCGCTACAAAAGGTGATAAAATATACCGTTTTGGTTCCAGAGTCAGTTAATGATTGAAGAGCTTTCACCTAACCTTCATAAGATTGAGGTTCCTCTGCCCAGGAGCCCTCTTAAGGCAACGAACTCGTATGTGATAAAGGGAGACGGGCGGTTTTTGATTGTTGATACGGGCATGAATCGGGAGGAATGCCTGCGTCCCCTGCTTGATTCATTGAAGAAACTGAATGTAGATCTTGCCAAAACAGACCTTTTTATCACCCACCTGCATGCAGACCATTTGGGACTTTCCGCCATCTTAGCCACCGACTCGTCAAAGGTTTATTTCGATAAGACGGAAGCTGCCATAATGGCCAGATATCAAACCTCACAGGGACCGTGGTACGAACAGTTCGCCTTCTTCGTGTCAAACGGCTTCCCCGAAGCCGAATGTAAAAAGGGGTTGGAAAGCCATCCGGGCGTTAGATTTAGCACTAAGAAGAACGTAGATTTTTCCACCTTGAAAGATGGAGATAAAATAGAGATTGGCGACTATTTGTTCAAGTGCATCGAAACCCCGGGGCACTCGCCCGGGCACATGGTTCTTTATGAGGCGAACAAGAAGATACTTATATGCGGCGACCACATACTCTTCGACATTACTCCAAACATCACCTGGTGGCCGGAGATGGATAATTCGCTGAAGCGCTATCTGGAAAACCTGGAAAAGGTCTACGGTCTGGAGGTGGAGCTTGTGTTGCCGGGCCATCGAAGAATCTGGGACAACCACAGACAGAGAATAACGGAGATAAAAGAACATCACCAGAGCCGGCTAAAGGAGGCTCTGTCAGCCTTGGGGGACGGACCGAAAACGGCGTGGCAGGTGGCTCCTCACATAACCTGGGATATCGATTGTGATTCATGGGCGGAGTTTCCGCCAACGCAGAAATGGTTTGCATTTGGCGAGACTATTGCCCATCTGGATTACCTGGTGGCCGACGGACGGGCACGCAAAGATATGAGGGATCACCAGATGTTGTTTTCATTGGTAAAATAACTGTTTGGAAGTGACTAATATGGATGTTATGGAAGCCATAAGAGGACGCAGAAGTATCAGGAAGTATAAAACTGACCCCATATCGGAGGAAGCTCTTCAAACCGTTCTTGAAGCGGCGCGTCTGGCTCCATCCTGGGCGAATTCTCAGTGTCTGAGGTTGATAGTGGTCCGAGATGCAGAGACCAAGTCGAAGCTGGCTAATACACTTAAGGGCATTAAAGCAGGCAAAAGCAATTTCGCGGCGGAAGCCGTCAAGAACGCTCCAGTTGTTATTGCAGCTTGCGCTGAGCAGGGGCTCTCAGGTTACTATAAGGATGAAAGCGGGCAGAGCGTCATATCTACCGATAAAGGAGAATGGTGGCTCGATGTTTGACGTGGCGCTGGCTCTAGAGAACGTGGCGCTGGCGGCACATGCTCTGGGTCTGGGGACGGTTCATACGGGTCTGTTCGATGCGGCTCAAGCGACCAAAATTCTAGGCGTGCCCGATAACGTTGTCCTTGTAGAGTTTTTACCTTTGGGCTGGCCGGACGAGGCGCCGGCGGCTCGTCCCAGGAAGGAAATCAACGAGTTCGTTTTCTATGAGAAGTACCAGAGGAAATAGAGAACAATGAGCTATCGCAGCTCTCGTGGTGATAGCCTGGCGCCGGTGCTGGCCTTAATAATCCTCTGCTTCCTCGTGTACATAGCGACCACAGTAGCAGGTCTGCAGGGAAACAACCTCATACCACTTCTAGGACTGCAACCAATAAGTTTCCTCCACAGCCCGTGGACAATCGTGACCAGTCTTTTTGTCCACGGCAGTATATGGCATCTAATATTTAATATGCTGACCCTATACTTCTTTGGGACTTTTGTGGTCAGACTCATCGGAACTCGTACCTTTTTCCTCATATACTTTATAGGTGGCATTGTTGGCAATGCTTTATTCATGCTCTTCGCCTTCGCTGGGTTCTTGACGTCGCCTTTCTCTATAGTTGTCGGCGCCTCGGGGGCTATCTTTGCGCTGGGTGGCACGCTTGCCGTGCTAACACCCAGATTGCGTGTTTATGCCTTCCCCATCCCCGTCCCCATGCCCATTTGGGTAGCGGTCATCGGAGGGTTTGTTATATTGTCCTTTGTTGGAGGCATAGCCTGGCAAGCTCATCTGGGTGGCCTGGTGACCGGCCTTCTTGCTGGCCTGTTCTTGCGTAGAACTGTGCGTACACCGTTCTATTAATCTGCACCAAATTCTAATAGTCCTTCAGCCCGATTTGGGTCTTGGTTATCTATCGATACTCCAGTGTATTAATCCTCCCAATAACTATGCCAAAACCAAAGACGCAACATAGGGCGTGAGGTTTTCTTTTCGACATGGTATTATATGCCCAGTTGATTGGGTTGGCCTGAAGAAAGGCGAGACCTGGGTAGCCCCGCTTGCTTTGCCGTTCAGTTTAAATAATTTTCTGGTAGGAGGAGCTAATTATGGATTTTGGTTTCACCCGAGAACAAGAAATGCTCAGGGACATGGTTCGAGCGTTTGCCGAAAGCGAGTTGGCGCCCCATGCCTTGAGTTTGGATGAGAAGGCGAATTTTCCGTTCGATGAGTTGAAGAAGGCAGCCAAGCTTGGTCTGGCGGGGATAATCAACTCCAAAGAATACGGGGGCTCGGACATGGGGCATCTGGCCAGGATGATTATGATTGAGGAGATATCCAGGGTATATCCTCCACTGGGTTTTTGTTTTCAGACTGGTCAGTTAGGTATGTATGGGCTGCAAAACTATGGCACTGACGCGCAGAAGAAGAAATATCTGCCGCCACTTTGTCGTGGAGAGGATGTCATGGCCTGGGCTGTTACCGAGGCAACAGGCGGCTCGGATCCTTCCAAGACCCAGACGACTGCCGAACCGGCTGGAGATGAGTACATAGTCAATGGCCGTAAGGTCTTTATTACGGCCGGTGAAACTGCCGGCGTTGTCGGCTTTTTAGCCAAGACCGGTGAGGCCATGAACTTTCTCTTAGTTGAGAAAGGAACACCCGGGTTCACGGCTCCACGAAGAGAGGAAAGCCTAGGACTACGTACAATACCGGTCAGTGAGCTAGCTTTCACAAACTGTAAGATCCCCAAGGCAAACCTGCTTGGCTCGGAGGGGAAAGGAATCGGTGTGGCTCTGACGGCGATTGCAGCCGCGGGCAGAACCGGCGCCGCAGGGGTCAGTTTAGGCATTGCCCGAGGTTCTTACGAAGTAGCGGTAAAATTTGCCAAGGAGAGAAACCTATACGGGAAGGCCATCGCTCAATTGCAAGCGATTCAGTTTGCATTGGTAGATGTTAACGTTGAAATTGAAGCCGCCAAATGGCTGTGCTATCAGTCGGCCTGGCTATTGGACCAGGGAAAGAAAGCAACAGAGATAGCCGCAGAGATAGCCAGGGCAAAGCTATATGCTACTGATGTGGCCAATAAGACGTGTGCCAAGGCGGCGCAGATAATGGGCGGTTACGGACTTATTCCTGAATATCATCTGGTACGTCGTTTGAGAGACGCTCTGGAGATGCTGCCGGCGGCAGGAACTCAGGACATAATGAGAGTCGTCATCGGCGCCGGTATTGCCCGCTAAGGGATAACCCGGCTTAAACCCATGTCGCTTAATCTCATTGTTTGCATTAAGCAGGTCCCGCATCCGGAATACTTCTCGCGTATTACTCTCGACCCCGTTAAACAGACGATCGCCAGAGAGGGGATTCCTGCAGTAATGAATCCTTTCGATCGTTACGCCATAGAGGCCGCGTTACAGATCCGGGAGCAGTTTTCCGGCAAGGTGACGGTGATGAGCATGGGGCCTCCGCAGGCGGAAGATGCTCTTGATGAAGCCCTGGCGATCGGAGCCGACGATGCCATCCTATTGTGTGACAGGGCTTTTGCCGGGGCGGACACGCTGGCTACCGCCTATTCGCTAGCTTGCGGCATTAAACATCTGGGGGATTTTTCTCTCATCCTCTGTGGCAACGAAACGATAGATAGCGCTACAGGCCAGGTTGGCCCGCAGCTGGCTGAGTTTCTTGATATCCCTCATGTAACTTCTGTTACCGGGATTGCCTTTGAGCAGGAAAACAGCTTGATAGCCAAGCAGGCTTTAGAGCAGGGTTATATGAAAGTCAGGGTCAGATTACCGGCCTTGCTCGCAGTGGCGAAGGGAATCAACCAGCCCAGGTTGCCCACGGTATTGGGAATAATGGAGGCCAGGAACAAGCCAATGCAAACGTGGGGAGCTGCCGATATCGGAGCCGATGTGGACATGATTGGGGCTTGGAGGGTCACCCACCCAGGTTACCGGAATTTTCAAACGGGATGTGACACGTCAAAGGGAGATCCTCGGAGGGTCACCTTCAGAGATAGCTCAGAAGGCAGTCGGCAGGCTTCAGGAGTTGCTGGCAAAATGAGCGAGGTATGGGTAATAGCCGAGCAAAGGCTGGGCAGGCTGATGAGCATTTCCTTGGAACTTTTAGGCAAGGGGACTGAGCTAGCCCGGAAGCTTAGGGTGAAATCGGGTGTTGTCCTGTTGGGGGACAATGTTCGTACCCAGGCAGATGAACTGGCCTACCATGGTGTAGACAGAGTTTACCTTGGGGAAGATCCGGGGCTTAGACTCTACCAGAGCCAGATTTATGCCGATATCATAACAGAACTTATTCGCGCGCATAAGCCTCAAATCGTATTGATCGGGTCTACCAGCATCGGCCGGGACCTGGCTCCCAGGATAGCGGCTAAACTGAAGACCGGTCTGGTGGCTCACTGCGTGGAGCTGGATATTGTCGAAGACGGCGGTGGAAAGCCCCACCTGGTCCAGGTGGTGCCTGGCTGGGGTGGCAATTTGATGGTAAACATTGCCTGTCCCGTGAAAAGACCCCAAATAGCTACCGTAAACCCCGGAGTCATGACAAGATGCGCCCGGAGCGAGACGAAGGGTGAGATTGTTAAACTGGCAGTGGAAATACAGAAGGAATCCCGAGTGGAGACGCTGGAGATGGTTGAAGAGGAGTCACCTGGAGTAGCTCTGGAGGAGGCCGAGGTGGTAGTGGCTGGTGGGTGGGGTCTGGTCTCCGCTGGAGGGCTTGAGTCGCTCGAAGAGTTGGCTAAGATTTTAGGTGGGACAGTAGCTGGCACTCGCCCAGCATTGGATAGCGGATGGATTACCGAGCCAAGAATGGTGGGCCAGAGCGGCAAGACGGTTAGCCCGAAGCTTTTCATCAGCGTCGGCGCGTCCGGTGCGCCTCAATTCACTACCGGCTTCGTGAAGGCGAAGGTCGTTCTGGCTATTGACCGGAATCCGGATGCCCCTATCTTCGATGTCGCGGATATCGGCTTGGTTGGAGACCTGAACGATATTCTTCCTTGCCTGATCTCGGAGCTGAAAGACACCGGTCTGTGTGTTTAACTCTAGTGCCCTGGAGATAATGTGCAAAGCCGGTTATACAGCAAGCCGGGCTTGTACCGCCTGCTTTCTCCTCTCGAAGCGGCGGCTCACGATTCCGTAACGGTGTATATCACGCCTGATTCTTTCCCTGATTACGTGGGTGAGTTGCAATTAGGGCCAAGATACCGGACACTCGCTGAAGAGATTAATGAGGCAGTAAACGCCGAGGCGGTAATCAGCGGCGCCCGTAGATACGGTACCGGCGCCGCCATATTCTGGGATGGGATTTATAATAAGCTCGTCGTCCTGCCGCCATTTCCAGTCGTTCACAATAAGCTCTTGGTGAATAAACTCGATACCTCTGGTCTTCGAGAGATCCTGGAGAAGAGGCGTGTCATAGGTGTGGTCCTGGTGACCTGGGGTTGGTACGCTTTAGGTGTGTTCGATGGTGGCAATCTGGTGGCATCGAAAACAGGCACGGGGCATATTCACAAGAAACACAAGAAGGGTGGCAGCAGCCAGAAAAGGTTTGCCCGAAGGACGGAAGAGCAGAGGAGCGATTTCCTGCGAAGAGTCGGCAACAGGATTGACGAGAGGTTGATGGGTTTCGCCCCGGACCAGATCTTTTTCGGCGGCAACCGGCTAATTTTGAAGCCACTGATTGAGGAATCCAAATATCTGCAGGCAAGAACTGGCAAAATCCTACCTCGGATTCTGGATGTGCGCTATGCCGATAGAGAAGCTCTGGCCGGCAGCCTGGCCGAAATAACAAAGACGCAGGTCTTCACTTTTTGACGGCATATTAACTGGAAGTGGAGCCAAAAAAGGTGAAAATGCAAAATAATACGTGCCTTTAGCGGCGGTTTTCCGCCAGGAAGTTCTTGATTATCTGGTAGAATTCTTCGGGCTCTTTCCCGGTTGATAGTTTCTCCATGGGGCACATTTCTTCCTGGTCAGGCCTCTGAATGTAGGGCACGATTTGGGTCAGGTGATGCTTGATGCCATACCGGTCCAGCGCCTCAATGGCAAGCTGGCTGCCCAGTGGACTGTACAGTTCCCGGCAATTTGCCTTAGCGCATAACAACGCTGCCGCCCGCCCGGTTATCCTGTCGAATATCACCACATCCTGGTGGTTAAAGGCAGCGTTCTCGATATATTCGACTAAGGGTACCATCCGGTCACGGTTCGAGGCGAAGATGAGTTTATTATCTTCGTATGCCTGAAGGGTATTGTCACCCGCCAGAAATTCGTTAAATAAACGCGGATACACTATGCGGGTCTGCCTTTGGCGCTCCTGGCAGCGAATTTTCCTGTCATCCAGACTACAGCCGGTATGAAGGCTAGCTGGATGAGTATGCCCGGCCAACCCTGACTAACCGTCGACCAAAAGGCAGCGAGCGGACTTGATTCCAGGCCTAAGGGGCTGTAGCTTTGTCCGGCGAGAAAATATATTGCCAGGATGGTTAGTAATGACGCGATGCGGCCGCCTATCATGGCTCCAAGTAGTGACCATTCAGTTCGCAGGTTATATATCTGGCGAAGTATACCGGCTATAAAGCCGTAGGCGGCGAGTTCAATTATTACCTGCGGGAGGATGGTTAAAGCCGGCATACCTGAAACGGCATAGCTGGCAATCGGTGTGAATAACCCGACAATCAGACCTGCTCGCCAGCCAAATAGTAAGCCTGCCATCAACACGAATATGTGCATGGGGAGGAAGGTGGGACCAGCCAGATGGAACTGGTGGAAAACCCATGGCACCATCACTGATAGCAGGACGAATAACCCGGTTAGAAGATAACTGCGTACGTCAGTGTATCTCAACACCATCGGAATAGGTTGTTGTTTGGAAATGGCGATACTCCTTATCATAGCTGACCTCCTTGCTAACCGTTAGATTATAGCAAAGAGGTAGTACAGGGGCAAACGGCGGTGCTCGAACTTCAAATGGCACGCTTGACAGAGGCGCTTGAAGCGAATACGATTGGTGTATCTATTGTAATCGGCGAGGAAGGTGCCAGAAAATGCGAAGATCCGGTCTGATATTGGTGGGCTTGTTGCTCTTGTTTGCGGCTATGTCCGGCTGTGTTGCTCCTACGCCGGACGAAACTGCACCGCTGGGAAATAGCCAGGCGGCGTTGACAATTACGAGTACGGCTTTTGCGACGGGTGGGAACATACCTGTCGAATATACTTGCCAGGGTCAGAATATCTCCCCACCGTTAGACTGGGACCAAGGCCCGACCGAAACGGCTTCATTCGCACTGATAGTTGATGATCCGGACGCGCCCTCCGGTGTTTACACGCATTGGGTCATCTACAACTTGCCGTCGGACGCGCGCAGCCTGCCCATGGCCGTACCTAACGAAAACCAGCTGCCTGACGGAGCTATTCAGGGTAATAACAGTTCGGGGAAGATCGGTTATTCGGGTCCGTGTCCACCGCCAGGAAAGATCCACCACTACCGTTTCACTTTGTACGCGTTGGATAGCTATCTGAATTTGGCTGCGGGCGCATCAAAGCAGGAGTTGTTGAAAGTCATAGAGGGACATGTACTTGCCCAGGAACAGCTCATAGGCCTATATCAGCGGTAGCCTTCTAACTCGACTGTCGTCGTCCTCGCCATTATAGCTCTTAACCTATTGACAGGTGACTACCTCGTATGGCAAAGTAGTGGCATAAACCTTTGGACACCATCATGAGGAAGCTTGCTGTAGCTACTGACAGCACGTGTTGCCTGCCGCAGGAAATAGTCGAGAAATATGATATATCTGTGGTGCCCATGGAGATAGTCTACGGAGGCAAGAGCTATCGTGATGGAGTTGACATAACTGCCAATGAAGTCTACAAGATTATGCGCAAGAAGAATGACCTGCCTACGACCTCAACAGCATCCGCCGGAGATTTCCTGGAGGTTTACCGCAAGCTGAGCCGGAAAGCAGAGAGCGTTCTCTGCATCACGGTTACCAGTTTGCAGAGCAAAACTTTTGAGGCGGCAGTGGCCGCCAAGGAAATAGCTAAAGAAGAAATACCTGGCACCGTTGTTGAGGTATTCGATAGCCGCGCGGTGGCCAGCGCCTTGGGATTTATCGTCCGAGAGGCAGCCCGAGTTGCCAGCCAGGGAGACGGCCTTGCTGAAGCGGTCGAGGCGGCGAAAAAGATGATGGGCAAGGTAAATTTCCTGGCCATGCTGGACACGCTTTACTATCTTGCCAGAACCGGCCGCATTGCCCGGGCCGCGGCCTGGGCCGGGGCGGTACTGGACATGAAACCTATACTGGAACATAATCCTGCAATCGGAGAGACAACTCCGGTAGCGCGGCCGAGAACCAGAGGACACGCCATCGAACGTATGCTCAATATAATGGCGGAGAGAACACGGAATCTGCCGGTACACCTCATGGTGCATCACGCGGATGAACTTGAGGAAGCGAAAAAGCTGGCTGCTGAGATTAAGTCGAGCTTCAACTGCGCCGAGCTTTATATAACAGAGTTTACCCCGGCCATGGGTGTTCATACCGGTCCGGGTCTTCTAGCCGTCGGCTTTTACACTGACTGAGGCGAAATCCTCTACTATCGTGTTTTGCCTCGGGCTAGCGAGGCAAAGATGCCCCCGAAGCAGAGTACCGCAAAGATTATGAAGGCCACATTCATACTTTTGATAAATTGCGTATAGTAGGCCGGCGTGATCTGGACTTTGCCGAGAAATAGGGCGAATAGTAGCATTACAATAGCCATGCTTAACATGGCCCCGCTTTGCCGCATTGTTGATAGAGATGCCGCTGCTACCCCGTAAGACCGATTCTCCACAGAGCACATGACGGCATACGTGTTAGGTGCGGCAAATATGCCGAAGCCCAGGCCGAGCAGAACCAGGCTGACTATGATGAATCCCAGACTTGTCCCTTCGCCCACGAAAATCAATAGACAAAGCCCGATGGTTGTCAATGCCATGCCAAATGAAGTCATGATTCTCGGCTCGATTCTATCGGAAAGCCTGCCCGCCAATGGCGAAAAGATAGCCTGCATCAGAGGTGCCGATATGAGCACCATCCCGGCTAAAGCCGGCGTCAGCCCTTTTATGTACTGCAGGTAAAGGCTCAGGAGGACGGCTACAGCGAATGTGGCGGCGTAATTGACCAGCGCCGCCACATTTGAAAAAGCAAATGTGGTGTTGTGGCGGAATAGGCTTATGTCTAAGACAGGATGCTTTGCCCTGTTTTCCCACATGACGAAGGCTACCAGTCCCAGGGCACCGACTATAATGAGTACTATGCCGGATATCTGCGGCACCACGGTAAGGCCATACATGAAGGCTACCAGCGCCAAGCCGTAGATTACCGAGCCAGTATAGTCAAACGTTTCTCCCTTGGCTTCAGCCCATTCCTCCTCAAATCTCCAGTAACATAGAGCAATAGTTACTAATCCCAGGGGAACATTCATCCAGAAGATGCTTCTCCAGCCCAGATACTGTGTCAATATGCCGCCCAAAAATGGGCCCACGGAGATGGCGCTGTAGACGATGGCGGAGTTTATTCCCAGTACTCTGCCCCTCTCCTCCGGGGGGAACGCGGAAGCCAGAATGGCTACTGCCGTGCCGAAAATCATGGCGCCACCGATCGCCTGTATGATCCGGAAAGAGATCAACATCGCCGCCGAGTTTGACAAAGCTAGAACGATCGAGGCAGCGGTGTAGATTATCATGCCGTAAGTGAATATCCTCTTCCTTCCGTATATGTCAGCTATTCTGCCCAGTGGAATCAAGCACATGGCTTGTACCAGCAGGTATACGGAAACTACCCAGCCCAGCATGATGGCATCGATGTTGAGTTCCTTGCCCATGGATGGCAGGCTAATAGGGATAGAGGCACTGATAAATGGAGCCAGGAACGAAGCGATGCTGGTGACTACCAGAGCTACCTGTCGATTTGTCTTCTTTTCCATGCCGGTATCGGTGTGAGGAATTTGGGCAACTTGCGAATTCTAGCATTTAGTACACCCGAATGCGAAATTGCGGTCGAGTATTTTGATCGGGTGTAAAAGGTACTCCTGTTTCTACTGTAAAGTCCTTTCTTCTCCCTTTAGCAAAGGGAGATTGAGTGGGATTTTAATGACCTTTGAGGTTCCTTTGTCAAATTGATTTCTGGGCTAATCATAAATCCCCCTCCATCCCCCTTTTTCTAAGGGGGAAATGCGGGCTATCTTCCGCTTGCGTTCCATATCGCCGTGATAACAGAGCGTCATTACCGGGGCTGATTCTTTTCTGTCATCGTGATGACCCCGATCTATCGGGGGACGTGGCGATCTTAGCAAAGAAGGTCACAAGGTAGAGATTGCCACGCACCGATTACATCGGCGCTCGCAATGACAAAGGGAAAAAAGCCAGCTCGCCATGACGGAAGAAAAATGGTTCACAATGACGTACGGAAGAACTTTCACAACAACAAGAGGAAGAAAGCTTCGCAAGCCTAGAGTCGATATAAGGCTTGCCTGTGAAAATCAGGAATTTACTTTGTTTTCCCGCGGGCCAGCGAAGCAAATACGCCCCCGAAACAAAGCACGGCGAATACAATGAATGCTACGTCCACGCTCTTCACAAACCCTGCGTAATATTCCGGTGTAATCTCCACTCCGCCGACATATATGGCCAGCACCATCATGACTACCGCCATACTAAGCATCATTCCCATCTGTCGCATTGTCACCATTGTTGCCGAAGCTGTTCCGTAAGATCTGTAGTGTACAGAGCTCATCACTAGATTGGTGTTGGGCGTGGAGAAGAAAGCCGTGCCCAGGCCAAGGGTGGTTAATCCTGTTATGATGAACCACAGACTTGTCGTGGCATTTAAGAAAATGAAGATGATGAGGCCGATGACCGTCAATCCCATGCCGGCAGAAGCTACAATCCTCGGCTCCATCTTATCGGAAAGCCTGCCGGCGAAAGGGGCAAAGACAGCCTGCATCAGAGGAGTTACTAACAAAACCAATCCGGCATTTTGGGGAGTGAGCCCTTTTATGTATTGCAGGTAAAGGCTCAGCAGAAAGGCTACGGCAAATGTAGCGCTGAGATTCAGTAATGCGGCCAGATTAGACAAAGTGAATACCGTGTTGTTCCGGAATACGCTTAAGTCCAAGATGGGATGCATCGTTCTGCTTTCCCATTTGACGAACCCAACGATTCCGAAAACGCCGGCAAGAATCAAAATGCCACCTGACATCTTCGGCAGGGCGGTGAGCCCGTACAATATGGCTGCAATTGTCACGCTGTAGATTACGGAGCCGAAAATATCGAACTTTTCTCCCCTCGCTTCGACCCATTCATCTTTCAATTTCCAGAATATGAGACCGATTATCAATAATGTCAGCGGCACATTTACCCAGAAGATGCTTCTCCAGCCCAGGTACTGTGTAAGTATTCCGCCCACAAACGGTCCGGAGGAGAGTCCCCCGTATGTTACGGCGGCGTTTATACCCAGGACTTTGCCTCTCTCCCCGAGGGGATACGCCGAAGTAAGTATAGCCAGGGCGGTGGCGAAGATCATGGCTCCACCTATGCCCTGCAAAACGCGGAGGCAAAGGAGCATTGTGGATGAAGTCGACAATGCCAGAAGAATAGAGGTCAGGGTGTAGGTAAATATGCCGTAGGTGAAGATTCTCTTTCGGCCAACATGTCGGCTATTCTGCCGATAGGGATCAGGAATATGGTTGCTGACAGGAGATATGTTGTAGCTACCCAGCTCAGGGCAATGGCGTCCATCTTAAGCTCCTCCCCGATCGAGGGCAGGCCAACGATTATGGCTGAGCCCATGAAGGTGGTGAGGAAAGAGCCTATGGTCGTGACCAACAAAACTGCCTGCCGACTTTGTGCTTTTTCCATTCTAGTTCCGGGGTTGCAAGTTTTGCCTAAACCTGCGAATTCTATCATTTAGTTCGCAGGAATATGAAGTTATCGTCGAATATTTCCGGTCAGGCAGGGAACCTATGGCGGGGGTTAGGGTGAACGTCCGATTGCATTCGAGGGCGTAGGGAAGACAACCTAAGCCTAGGCGAGCGAACACGAGTGAACGCGATAAAAGGCTACTCGAACGGCTTCAAAGCTAATCAAGGCGAAAGTTGTATGACTATCGCAGGACGGGTCCTAACAGTATCATTGTTTCTTCTGGTCATACAATGTCGGCAAAAATCTCGGTAAGTCCTGCATTTCCAATTTGCAGTGCTCATAGGTAGCATCGAGAAACGCCTGCTCCGTCTTAGCTGGGAACGTAAACACCGAGTGTATCTTTATGCCGTTGGCCGACGGTGTGACATCATGTGTTAGCGTGCCCAGGTGCTTGCCATCCGGGGTTAGAAATTCGAGTCCCCTGGCGCCACCACCTATGCCACCAGGAATGATATGGCAGCTAAACTGGGTGTAGTATGGGCCTATAATTTCCTCAATTTCTACGAGCGGTGTGCTGATGCCTGGCGGCACCGTCATCTTGGCTGAGAAGTGGTTTGTGGGTAACCACAGCCTGTAGTACTTTTCCAGGTTGCCGGAAAACCACCAGGTCCACATCTGGGGTGTTACGTTGGCTACCTCCTGGTCGACAACAACGTCCACCGTTTTACCCGCTGACTCGTCAAATGCCTTGAGCAGAACTTCCCCTCCGGTCGGTGTTCCTGTAACAAGTTTCAGAGGGAGAGGGGGTTCCCACCTAGTTTCCAGCTTCCCATCTATATATTCCGAAGCCCAGTTACACTTTAAAGCCATTCTGTCAATGCCCCACAACGGCTTTCCTATCCACCATGCTTCGTGCCCGAAATAGCCCTGCCAGTGATATTTGGCGAATCCCTCCATCCATGTGGTGGTGTCAGTGGTGTCCTGGCTGTTTAAGAATTCGAAGAACGGCTTGACGACATTGTACACTTGCACAACGATATCAATCGGGCTGGAATTGTACTTTTTTACGTACCTGCGACATATGTCACGGTAAGCGTCGCTCACTATGGGAGATTCCCAGTTTATATCGTTAGTGATGACCCGGCTGAGATATTTCTCCGGTACTACCTCTTCGACCGCCCCAGGAGGGGGTGGAGTAGTCATCCATACAATGCCGTTATAGCCGGCCTCCCGCAACTGCTTTAATAGGAGGGCAGCTAGTGCCCCCATGTCGCCTCCAGTAGTGCTCGTATCTATTATGTCCGGGTTTTTGGCCATGGCACGGGTAATGAAGGGCATAAAGTCCTTTACATCAAAGGGGAACTTCTCGGCACCCAGCCAATTCAAGCCGTACAATTTACATATCATCTGAACTGCATCTAAAGTCACTGGCCCATGGGGTAGATCAGGTATTATGGTTACGACCGTCTTCGCGTTGGGATAAAAATTTTGAATATAAGCAGCCCCCGTATTAAACTGCGCCGGTGTGGGCGCACCGAAAAAGAAGGTATAGGGCTTGTTTGGACCTGACATGCCTGGCACGATAGGAACCAGCATAAAACTTATTATCTTATTGGGTTCAGTGATGGTTTGCGCGCCTACGGCATCAGCTATGCAAGGCCCGATAATAACCTTAACCTTCTTGTCATAGACAAGTTCCTCGGCAAGAGACTTCGCCATAACAACATCGGCCCTACTATCGCGGATGATGGAATCGAGTGCATAATTTTGCCCGCCAATGGTAACTCCACCCTGCTTATTTTGGTCCTCTATTGCCATCAGCGTTGCGTTTTGGACACTAGTGCCGAGATTTGCCATCGGTCCGGTTAGTGGAGTTATGATGCCGATATCAAGTGTCTTTGATGGTATCGTGGCTGGTACTGATGGTGTGGCTGGTGTGGCTGGTTTAGCACATCCTACCACTATCATAGCTGCTACTGTTATTACCGCTGCCACTAGCAAGGTTGCAAATCTTCTCATTTTCCCCCTCCTTTCACGACGCGTATGACAGCGACGATTGTATACTACAGAATATTGGGTTCTAGCTCGTCAAACCGCTTTTGGATCTCCTTATCTGAAAGACCAAAGAATTGCTGGAGGTTGTGGAATTGCCTGGTAAACCATGCCTCCTCAGCGTTTAGTTTCTGACAAAGTTCCTCATATTTGGCTAGTCCTTTTTCGGTAAGGTCACCCTTTTGTATAGCTTTTGCGGCTACCTCGGCAGCGATTCGTCCCGAATCAACTGCGAGGTCTATTCCTAGAAGACCGGCTGCATCTCCAGCCAGCATCAGTCCATCTTTCACTTTCTTTGGGAGCATATCACTCATGGGTACAGGATGAGACCAGCCGGTCTCTCTCAATATCTTGCTGTCTCTAAACTTCTTGGATAGGACCCACTTTCCAGCCTTAATGTTCTCAAAATCACTCAGGCTCGAAGCACCTGATAAGGCCGAGCCGTTGCCATGGGGGACAATCGTGCTCTGCCCGGCTCTGCTAAAAGCACCCAGATGAAACTCGATGACACCGGGTTCAAGATCCCTGACGCCCGTCAGGTGCAATTTAAGACCTGAAAGCACCTGCTGGGCCGGGCGAGCCAGATTCTCCCATGTGGCAATGCCTTTAAACAACGCCCGAAGACCATCTGCTGCTATGACGATCTTGCAGCGGACTGCAGGAAGCGTGCTTGAGCTTGTATTCACCCCCTTGATAGACCCGTTCTCCTTAATGAGACCAGTCACGCGAGTATTCACTATAATTTCTGCGCCGGCATCCGCTGCCAGTTTGGCTAACTCCACGTCAAACATATTCCTTTCAATTATCCAGGGGCCTGGCTCCGGAAGTGGCCTTTCCTCCACCATTTTGCCATTAGGTGCATAAATACGCCGTGCCTTTACCTTTGTTAAGACCACGCGTTGATCCATTATCTTAAGGAGGTTCTCCAGAATGCCGCTCTTGGTTCCGGGCATGACACCCACGCAGTGCTCCGGAAGGCCAATTTGGGGATCTTCTTCAAGCAGGATAGTTCTGAGGCCTTTTTCTGCAGCCGTCTTCGCTGCTTGAGAACCGCATGGTCCACCACCCACAACTACTACGTCGTAATCATATTTCGCCATCCCAAACCTCCATAAATTGTTTTGTCGCAGTCTATCAGTCACGGTCGACCTTGTCAACGCATTGGAAAGGGTGGCCGCAAGTTGCTCTGACTTAGTGTCCGCGTTACAATAAGCGCGATTGTAGAATAGGAAAAGGAGAGTTTGCCTGCGGGCAAATGCTTCACTACGGAGAATGACCGTAAGATAATCAAACAGAAAGAGATAATATCTCTCTCATAATTCTAGAGCCGGGTTAACAGTAGTTTTCTTGATCCAGAGATGGATATTGGCTCTACAAAATAGCGAAGGGGGCAAATGTTTTGAGTGAACTAAAAGGTACTAATGAACAGCCTAAGGTTGGTGAATGGCAGGCGCAGAAGAGTACAAAGCAGTTGAGAACCTCAGCAGCTGTAAGTGCTCACCAGAAAGAGTGGTTCCAGGGCATGAGACAGAGAATAGGTCAAGGTGAGCCCTTCGCAATATGTAATGCCGGTGAGTGTGAGGAAGTCTTTGCTGTCATGGATATTCCGGTCGTAGTGAAACAATGGTGGTCGGCAATGATCGCTGCCAAGCAATTGTCTGCCGACTATTTCAACCTGCTGGATGAGGCGGGTTACGACCAGTGTCGTTACTGTGCCCTGGGGTTAGGTTGTACCATGGACAACAAGCCGGAGCGTGCCCCCTGGGGAGGACTGCCCAAACCCGCAGTGATAATAGGGGGAAACATACCGGGGTCAGAATGTGACGCTCATCAAAAAATAAACGAGCTCTGGGCCCGCGAATACGGTACGTTCTTCTTTCCGCTAGAGGTAACTTTTCCTACCCGACTATATCCTCGCTGGTGGGAAAAGATAAAAGAACATTGGGACGAAGTAATTGAGCCGCACAGGCTCGACTTGAGAGTTGAGGAGCTGAAGGAGCTAATAAGGTTCTTAGAGATTACAACGGGAAGGGTATTCAGCATGGCAAAGCTGGTGGAAGTCATGGAATTAACCAATGAGCAGAATGAATACTTCAAGAAGGCGCATGACTTGATAGCTGAGACGGTTCCTTGTCCCATAAGTTTATCCGAACAGGTCTCGGTATATCGGGCGCAATGGCATCGCGGTACCCAAGTAGGTATTGATCTAACCAGGATGTTTTATGAGGAGGTAAAAGAGCGGGTGAACAACGGTGAAGCGGCCTGCCCCAATGAAAAGCTCAGGCTAATGTGGAGCGGAGTGGGACTCTGGCATAACACTGCTTTTTATCAGTACTTTGAGGAGAGATATGGCGCCGTTTTCGTGTGCTCTGAGTATCTAGCTGTGGCGGCAGATGGTTATCAGCGCAGTCTGCTTAATGACCCATTCAGGGCTCTGGCAAGTCGTTGTGTATTTCTGGGGCTTAGAGGCGGCGATTGGCGCGTAAAGGAAGCCAAAATGAATAAGGTCAATGGGGTGGTTCAGCTGGTGAAGAGGGGCTGCCGCGAATCCATTGAAGCGCCGTTGATCAGGATGGCTCTGGAAAATGCCGGTATACCGGTACTTCCTATTTATGCTGATAACGTTGATCCCAGGGATTGGGATGATGCCAAGATGAAATCTCTAGTTTCTGAGTTTATTGAAACGCGCATTTTAGACTAATGCATATAAGTGAGATGACCTGAGGCTAGAAACAATAAGAAGCTGAGGCAAAATGGCTGATGCGCTATTGAACGGTTTTCAGGCTCTTGACCTGACAGACGATAAAGGATTTGCCTGCGGGCAGATCTTGGCTTCACTAGGCGTTGATGTAGTAAAGATTGAGAAACCCGGTGGAGAGCCAGCACGAAATATACCACCTTTCTATCATGATGAACCGGAGCCGGAGAAAAGCCTTCACTGGTTTGCTTTCAATACCGACAAAAGGAGTATTACCCTTGACTTAGAGAAGGAACGGGGACGCGAGCTATTCAAAAAGCTGGTCGCCAAAGCTGATTTCATACTGGAATCGTTCCTTCCAGGCTATATGGATGGCCTCGGGATCGGTTACGAAGCCTTAAGCCGCCTGAATAAGAGAATCATCGTGACCTCTATTACCCACTTTGGCCAGGCAGGGCCGTATAGCCTTTACAAAGGATGTGAGATCGTAGATTCCGCTATGAGCGGAGTATTGGACAACACGGGACACCCAGACCGCCCACCGGTGAAAGAAGCCATCGGCACTATATATTTTCATGCCGGCGCTGCCGCCGCTCTCGGAACGCTGATAAGCCATTATTCTCGTGAAATTACTGGCGAGGGACAGCAGGTTGACGTTTCAATACGGGAGGTTGCCGCCAGTCGGACTACATTATGTCTGCTACCCTGGCAGTGGGATAAGCGTCTGGTAAAGCGCGGTGGGCCAATGGGCCAGATTGGATTCCGGCCTTTCAGGTGGATTTGGCCGTGCAAAGATGGATACATATTTTGGATGTTCAGTGGTGGTCCCGTCGGGGCACCGGCCAACCGAGCTTTGTCCAAATGGATTGATGAAGATGGACTGGAAAACCCCCTGAGCCAGGTAACAAACTGGGAGGAGCTGGACATGGCTTCAATGACTCAACAAACCCATGACGCTTTTCAGGAGACAATCGGCAAGTTTTTCCTGCGACGCACCAAGAAGGAGATATCCGAGGAGGGATTAAGGCGGGGGATAAACGCAGTTATTGCCAGCGATCCTGCCGATGTTCTTTCCAACCCTCAGCTTAATGCGAGGAACTTTTGGATTGGCCTGGAGCATCCAGACCTAGGGGTCACGCTCAAATATCCCAGGCATTTCTTTCTGTGCAGTGAAACGGAAAACTATGCGAGGCATCCGGCTCCCAATATCGGTCAGGACAACACCGAAATGTACGTTAAAGAATTAGGCTTAACTAGCCAGGAAGTCGCCGAATTGGAGAAGACGGGCGTGATTTGAATGAAGAATACACCTATGGAGAAATATGCCTAAGCAGGCATTAGACGGAGTAAAGGTACTGGATTTTGGCTGGATTATTGTCGGCGCTCTGACCGGCAAACATCTTGCCGACCACGGGGCCCAGGTGGTTCGCGTAGAGAGTGTTACACGTCCGGACGCCATGAGGGAAACGCGGCAGGTTTCCGTATCCACCGCAGCCAACCCAGATAATAAGCCAATGTTTAACTATCTGAATACTTCAAAATACAGCCTGGCAGTTGATTTGAAACATCCCAGAGCCAGAGAGGTCATAGACAGGCTTGTCCGCTGGGCTGACGTGGTCAACGAGAACTTTACCCCAGGGACAATGAGCAAGCTGGGTTTGAGCTACGAATATGTCAGAAAGATAAAGCCCGATATCATTATGGTTGGAAGCAGTGTATACGGCCAGACAGGGCCTCTTGCCCGCGAATGGGGATTGGACGGAACCGGTATGACTTTGTCAGGTCATATTCATCTTACGGGATGGCCGGACAGAGAGCCGGTGATGACGACTTGTTCTCCATACGGAGATATAATGCTTCCGCTCTTCGCCGCCTCGGCTATTGTGGCTGCTCTGGATTACAAGCGGCGGACAGGAAAAGGACAGTATATAGATGCGAGTATGCTTGAGGTTTGCACTTACAAGATCAGCCCGGCCTTATTGGACCTGCAAGCCAATGGACGCCTACAAACACGTAGCGGTAACCGCCTGCCTTATGCTGCACCACATGGTGTATTCCCTTGCGTCGGAGATGATCGCTGGTGCGCCATCGCCGTGTTCAATAATGAGGAGTGGGAATCTTTCTGCCACGTGATCGGAGACCCGCCTTGGACAAGAAAGAGGAAATTTGCCAGTATCGACTTGAGGAAGCAGAATGAAGAGGAGCTGGAGAAGCTGGTTGCAGATTGGACCAAGGGCCATTCGGCTGAAGACGTTATGCGTATGATGCAGGCGGCTGGCGTGCCGGCAGGCGTGGTGCAGAACGCCCGTGACATATTGGAGAATGACCGCCAAATGACGGAACGTGAATTCCTAGTGCCGTTGAAACACCCTGCTCTGGGGGTATTCGGTCACCCGACCCCTCCCTACAAATTGCTCAAGACCAAAGCGCAAGTGAGGACGTCTCCCTGTTTCGGCGAGCACACCGAATACGTTTGCACTCATCTGCTTGGTATGTCCGACGAGGAGTTTGTTGAGCTATTGCAGGAGAAAGTCTTTACATAGGACATGGAATTCTCTATTTCTTGTCTCTACGGGATGTTCCAAGAATATAGGAACCACTTACACAAGCTTAGTTAACCGCTTCCTGATATTTGGATAATGGGAGGTTTGAGGAATGAAAAAGATATTTCTATCAGCAGCAGGTGTGTTTCTAATAGCCGGTTGGATTTTCACCGGCTGTGCACAACCTGCCCAAACGCCATCCGGATCCGTAACACAGGCGACCACCTCGCCAAAGACATTGGACATTGGCATTGCCACCCCACTAACCGGGCCAACGGCATTTGTGGGCGGCTACTACCGAAATGCAGCCTTGCTGGCGATGGATGACCAGAACAAGGAAGGCGGAGTCACTATTGCCGGGCAAAGGTACGTGCTAAATGCCATCGTCCGTGATACTAAACAGGATTTGGTTCTTGGCAAGAGCATTGCTGAGGAGCTCATTTTTGACAAAGGGATAAAGGTCATTATTGGTCCTTTCATTTCGGACGCCATCGGTGCCCAGAGAGTTACCGAGCCCAACAAGGTAATAACCTTTCTAGCGGGGGAGATTGTCAAGGGTATGTGTGCTCCAGACAAGCCCTATTCCTTCTTCTGCAATTCCACCTTCGAGCAGTCTTATGTTAATCCTGCTGCCTACGTACAAAAATTCTATCCAGAATTAAGGAATGTGATTTCCATGTCGCCCGACCTTCCTAGCTTGCCATCGTATGTGGCTGCAATTGAAGCAGTGTTACCACAATACCATTTGAACTGGCTGGGCATGGAGAAGTTCCCTTTGGGCACGAAGGACCTGACACCGGTAATTTCACGCGTAATGGCTAAGAACCCGGACATCATAGACATCTGCTGCACGGGTGGGATGGCCGGCATAGGCAGCCTTTCTATAAAACAGCTGCGGGAACAAGGTTTTAAGGGCCCTATTTTGGTTCCTCTTCCGCCTTCCATAGGTGAGCTGGAAGAGGTCGTGCCCAAGGAGTATCTTACCAAAATTGTCATTAACTACCCTGACAAGGATAGTCCAATAGTTAGTGAGGCCTTTCGTACTGTATACAATGAGGCCAAGGAGAGATATCAGCAAGACCCTGAGACCCCCCTGTTTTTCTTCTATAACCCGGTGAGAGCTTTCTTCAAGTTTCTGGATGGTCAGGATACTATGGATAGTACCGCGTGGATGGAAGGTTTTGCTAGATACCACTGGCAAGGGATATTTGGATTTGAGAACTACTGGGTGGGGAAGAAGGTTTGGGGGATTGATCGACACGTCTTTGTCTATCCTTGGGTCTCGGAGTACATAGATGGCAAGCTGGTAACTCAATTTTCAGCTCCCATTCCTTACGACATGTTTGTGGAAAAGTAAGGATGTCTCGGTAGATAGCCTATCAAGCGGACTCAAATTGTGTTCCAGGGATATCTTTCATAGAAGACCGTCGGATAAAGCCTGCGAAACCTTCTCATCTCTTGTCGCCGGCGAAATCTGAACTGAAATCGTCTGATTTTGAAGTGTATGACTCCGCCCCAATAGAGTAGGAAGATTATGACTAGAGTTTTCCGCCGCTAAGAAGATAAAACTGAAGAAAGCGCACAACGACTGTTCTTACGGTCGTGGTTATCGATAATTGAAAATAGTTTTCACTAATCTATGAGGTCCTAACTGGCGCTTATCGCCGACCGGTTCTAAGATCGGTCACCATTTGGAATAGCTTTAATTACTTGTTTTTCTAATCGCGATGGGTCAATTTGGAATGGATACTAGTCTAACCCATGAAAGGCATCAAGTGTATTAGCCAGACACCAGCAAATATCAGGATTAGGTATTTGGGTAATTTGCCCACCCACAATGCTAATAGGAACTTATGTACTGGCATTTTGGCCAATCCGGCAACAATTCCACCTATTTCCATGGGCAGGACCGGCTGAAAGGAGAGAAAGGCTACAGCCCATAGGCCATAACGTCGAATCCAACCCTGCATTAAATTGTAACCCGGCAGATTATCAGGTATAGCCACCTTTTTACTTATGAAACCGACATAGTAACCGCTAAGTTCGCCTATACATGCGCCCAAGCTGCCGGATAACGCTATCAGTATAGGATTCCATGTTGCGGCAGCAGCAATCATTATGGCTACCGCAAAGGGCAACGGCATGAAAGAAATGTTAACCACCAGCGCTATCCCGAAAATCGTCAGATAGGCTAAAGGCCCAAATCCATGTACAGGGAAGCGGGCCCCTTTCAAGAAATAATGAATGACGAACGTGATCCCCAGACTCAGGATAATAAAGACTACAAAAGCCACAATAAGTCTGACCCAATTAACCTGATCTTGCCGTTTTGTCTCCGGATTGGCTTGTTGCATTTAGTTGCCTGACACGAGATTTTCACCCATCGATTTTGAAGCTTACCCTCAGGTACCTATTATACATTATCTTCGTCGTGCCAGGAGAGGGGGGTATGCTTGCAACGAAAAGGCCAAAAAGTAGTTTGTCATGGTATTGGGTACGTGTCTTCTCCATCTTAATAATAAATTAATATTCTTAATATAAGATATTATTATAATAGAAATACAGGGGACTCAGGCTTATATAGATGACAGCTGATTTTTACCGTCTTTGAACTAGTGCCGCTATTCAGTAAGAGTCCCAGATAGTATAAACAGGAAGTTCGAATTATGGCTATAAAATCAAAAACGAGTTTTGTTCTTCTTTTCATCGCAATACTCACATTAATACTGGCAGTCGCCAGCTGTGGTTTCATTGAGGTAGTTACTCCTGCTTCGAATAGTATGCCGACACCTACATCGCCTACTACTTCTCGACCCACTTCCAGCACCACACCAAATACCTCGATAGCCCCAATATCCATATCTCCTTCAACTGCTACTAATTCGGCTTTTCCAGACTTTGTATCGGTAATAACCGCAGTCGAGCCATCAGTGGTAGCTATTACTACCAAAGTGACTGATTACAGCTTTTTCGGCAATGCCATTACACAGCAGGGCGAAGGCTCGGGCTGGATAATAGACAAAAATGGGCTGATCGTTACTAATAATCATGTCGTCGAAGGGGCTAGCAGTGTATCTGTTACCCTGTGGGACGGGAGGACTTTCACAGCTGACAGCGTACACACTGACCCTGTAGCTGACCTGGCAATAGTCAAGATTAATTCTCAAGACCTTCCAGCACTTGCTTTGGGCGATTCCAGCAAACTGCAGGTTGGTCAGTGGGTAATAGCTATTGGCAATTCTCTCGGGATGGGAATCAGTGCTACTAAGGGTATTGTCAGCGCACTAGGGGTTACTCTGCCGGAATCCCAAGGTCAAACACTCTACGACCTCATCCAGACCGATGCTGCCATTAATCCAGGAAATAGTGGCGGACCTTTGGTGGATCTATCCGGGAATGTCATTGGTATTAATAGCGCTAAGGTGGCTGCAGTAGGAGTGGAAGGTATGGGCTATGCTATCAGCACAAAAGCAGCCTTGCCAATCATAAACGATCTTATTAACAATGGTTATGTTATTCGTCCCTACTTTGGAGCAGACTTCTATACGGTTGACCGTTCCATAGCCCGAAGGTACAGTCTAGCCGTCAATGCTGGAGCCCTCGTTACCCAGGTTTATTCAAGTGGACCCGCTGACAAAGCCGGAATAGAACCCGGTGATGTGATCATTAATATCGATGGTAAAGATGTTATCTCCGCTAATGATTTGTCGAGCATTTTACAGTCTGATCAAATTGGTCAGAATGTAAAGATAACGTATTACCGGGGTGGCAGCCAAAACACGGTTGCCGCCACACTGACCCAGACACCTCCACCCCAGTAAGTAATTTTCCAGATCACAATGCATCGTAATGTGACCAACGGACACCGTATCTATGGTGAATCTCTTTACAAAGGTATTCCTTTTTATAGACTCTAGAAACTTCAGAAATAATTAGTCACTTTTAAAAGCCTTGGATATCTTTTTTAATGGCCCAGTATGTGCATATACAGCCTAGGAATGTATCTGAATTAAGAATCCAAATCTGCCTTCCAAATTTACTTAATAATAGCTCAAACCAAATTCCATAGATAAGACTTACTAGATTAAGATTTCCGTAGGGAACAGCGTCCCTTGTCTCAGATTTAGGTTGCTAAACCTTTTGTGAAGGAATGCGTTATTAGATGCAATAGACCGATTATCTCCATTAGTTCAGTTTTATAGCTCTATTGCGATAGCCGATGAAACTCGTTCGAGACGTAACTATAGTTCTAATTGCTACTATAGCTATACTCGCCTCGGTTCAAGCCACAACCGGGAGGTTCAGAGTATATGGCTTTAGCATGTTACCTACTATCCAGGATGGTGACTATATCATAGTCAATAAAGCCGCCTACTTGTTTTCGCCACCACAACGTGGCGACATAATCGCCCTAGAGTCTCCGCAGAAGAACGAGCCTGACCTTATCAAACGAATAATAGCTTTACCGGGCGACACCATTGAAATCAGTGGCGGAATTGTATTTGTTAACCATACACCACTAGTTGAGCCTTATGTTTTTGAGAAACCGCAGTATGCTCTGCCTCCACAGAAGATTCCTCCCGACAATTATTTCCTTCTCGGTGACAACCGCAACAACAGTACCGACTCTCATACAGGTTGGACATTACCTCGCCAAAAAATCATCGGCAAGGCTTGGGTTGCCTATTGGCCACCTCCAGATTGGAGGGCTATCCCACAGGGTAGTATATACGCAGGCAAATAGATGGTGGGCTTTGGATATGCTTAAACTACATTCCTGGCAAGTAACTGACCTACTGCCTTAGCTATTAACCTTCTTCTAATACTCCAGGCAATCCTCCCAAGGTTATCCTTTCTGTTTCGGCCAAGTACCATATTGCGCTGTTGCCTGAAGCCCGCAAGGCCATCTTTTAAGAGTTCAGTATGCGCTGTGTTAACACATATTGCATCCTTCTTGTTTCTGCAAAGTCTAGGTGGGTAGATTTAGTATCAGCATCACTGAAAAGGGGGCAAGCCATGCCCAGCATAACTAACATCACGGCAGGTACAGAAAAGGGGATGCCCTTAGCCCAGAAAAGCTCTAATTCATAGTTTCCTATGAAATGGGGTATGGTCACCAAAAACTCAGTTTAATATACCCTACAGGTTATTTTCTATTATCCTGATGGCCATTTCAAGTGAGAATCAAGTATGCAATACTAAGTTAGATAACACGAATGCATTGAAATCGCAGGTAATGAGGAGTAGCAGTATGAACGCTGATACCGCCCTATATATGCACCAATTAGAAGCTATAGTAGCTTGTCACCAGAGCGATGGCTACCTACAGAAGTGGGCACAAGACATACTAAAGGAAATGCAATACCAGATAGAATCCGTTGCGCCACCAGCCAAAACCCTTGTCGCAGTAAAATAAATCTATCAAAGTGCCATAAGATGATTCCCTGGCTTCTGGCACTGGTTATTTTTGCTGTCGGCTGTGCGCCAGGCGGTGCCATTAACATTAGCGCTCCTGTTCAACAACCGGTAATCAATTCTTTTAGTGTCAGCCCGCCAAGCATTTCAGCTGGCGAATCTGCGACACTCAGCTGGACTGTCACTGGAGCTACTACAGTTAGCATCGACCAGGGGATAGGCAGTGTGCCTGCTGCCGGGACAATGTCGGCATCACCAACCAAATCCACGACTTACACTTTGACTGCCATCAATCCTGCCGGTACAGTCACTGGCTCGGTGACTGCTGACGTGCCCGCAGCATCTAAAGCGCCGCCACAACCTTCGCCGACGGCCGGAACAATGTCTGCGCCGCCACAACCTTCGCCGGCGCCCAGTACAATGCCTGGGCCCAAACCAACCTCTATTTGCTGTACTCTCACGGTAATAGTCAGCCCTACTGCAGCAGGAAAGGTTACGCTTGCACCTCCAGGCAATGAGTATGCACCCGGCACCGTGGTTACTCTAACGGCTGTCCCTGGATCAGGCTATAAATTTCACGGCTGGGGTGGTGCTGTTTTGGGTAACTCAACCGTAATAAGCCGGGTTATAGACTCCAACGAGAGTGTTATCGCCTATTTCACACTAAGCTCTAGCGTCCGTGATCTCGATGTATCCGTAAGCCCTCCTGGGACAGGCGAGGTCATATATTCGCCTGGAGACTATAAATGTGGCACTGTGGTCACTTTATGGGCTACTCCTCAACGGGGCTATCAATTTGACCACTGGGGTGGTGCTGTTTCGGGTACGTCAGCCACGATAAGCCAAAGTATAGGCTCCAACGAGAGCATTGTCGCCTATTTCAAGCAAAAGCCTTAGCTCGTTCGGTTTTTGCCAACGCGTCTGACACCGTGAGCCCGTTGCACAAAGTGACGAAATGTTCAATGTGCGGTATTCCATCACATCACGGGCAGAAGAAAGGTATGATCTGCGGAAAATGTAAAAGAAAGAGATCCATGGCCCCGAGTTTACCGTGGCGATAGGCATTTGCCCGCATCGATGCTAAGGGATACGATCTGCTGTTCGGGAACTATTAATGGTGTGGAAATGGCGGATGCGGACTTGTCCTGTTATACGTAAATGGATGATAGTGCCGATAGATATAGTACCGATAGATATAGTACGGATAATCTGAATAATATGGATAGGACGGAGACGAGTATGCCCCTGATATTACAGTCACAGTGGCCGATGCAGTTACACTGCCGTAGCTGTTTGTGGTGGTAAGGATATACGTAGTGCTTACGGTGGGGTATACAACTTGTGTTCCAGTGTAAGAGACGGCACCAATGCCCGGATAGATAGAAACTGAACCTGCTCCGGTGATATTCCATTGTAGAGTTGAAGGCTGACCTACTGTAATAGCGGTTGGATTTGCGATAAAACTAGTTATTAACGGATAATCTGAATAATATGGATAGGACGGAGACGAGTATGCCCCTGATATTACAGTCACAGTGGCCGATGCAGTTACACTGCCGTAACTGTTTGTGGTGGTAAGGATATACGTAGTGCTTACGGTGGGGTATACAACTTGTGTTCCAGTGTAAGAGACGGCACCAATGCCCGGATAGATAGAAACTGAACCTGCTCCGGTGATATTCCATTGTAGAGTTGAAGGCTGACCTACTGTAATAGCGGTTGGATTTGCGATAAAACTAGTTATTACTGGTACATTTGTAGCGGGAACGGCGATCATAGGTAATGCTGGAGTTACTCCCTCACCGTTAGTTACTGTCGGAGGCTGCTGCAAAAGCCTGTTTTCATCTTGCGCTTCAGAAAGAGCTTGTTTCGCTGAGGACAACTCTTGCTGTGTAGAAGCAAGTGCTGCGGTAAGTGTCTGTATCTGGGTTTCTATTTTCGCAAGTTGTTGCTGACTTTGGCTAGGCGTACATCCAATTGTACCTACTATTAGTAAAACGGAAAAAATGATAACGAGGCCTCTCTTCATCTCCAATCTCCCCAGATTTTACATATCATGTTTAATTTACACTGATATTATACAATGTAAATATGAAGCTTCTGTTAATATTTGAGGAATACTCTGACCTGCCCTTCGAAAATCCGCCCAGTGTTGGCCTGGGTGGGAGAGCTTAGGGCTGTATAGGGAGCTTGAGAATTTGGATAAGGTTCTATCGTAAAATATACAGACTACGTATCAGCTCACAATAATTTGTTAGCATCGACATTATAGCCACAAGCCTTTAATTCCTTTACAATCTGAAACCGCCAGTTTCCCGCATTGTCGTAAGGTATGTAAAGGACACCAGCATAGTCTGAAGGCATTTCAAAATCCTTCAGTTCATCATAAATAGCCAGTACATGCTCTCTTCCAAGCTTGCCAATGAGGAATCCGAGTTCAAAAATGACATTTTGGCGAGCCCTAAACTTGGCCTCATTTGGTGATTGCTGTTTTTCATAAGCCATATCGTCTGGCGAAAGTAGAACAATGGCAAAAGAAACATCCGAGTAATCAACGAATTCTTCGATAATGGTTCGCCCCTGATTTGCCTTTTTATGTAGTATTATGCCTTCTAACCCAATTCCTTCCAGCATTCGAGCAACAGCCTCTTTCATTTTCTCGTCTTGTCCATGAACTATAAATACTCGATTTGAAAGCTTGGTTGAGGACTTTATAGTAATTCCAACCTCTTCTTCTTTCCTAATCGATGTAAGCTCTTCCATCATTTTGTTGAATAGATTAGACATGTGACTCTTCCCAGATAGCCATGTCTGGATATATGTAGGTTCATCTGAAGGATATTCCATGGGAAAGAAACTAATGTCAGCAAGATCCCTGAAATACGAGCTTGAATCTCCAAATATCTGCTCGATAACCATCTTTGCTCGTCGCCGAAGGACATCAAGCTTTTGCTTATTTCGAAGAGGTAGACCGTTAACTTGATCAATCAGACTTTGTACAAGTTCAATGTCACTCATTCTCAGTCTCTTTTAACTACTACGATTATACACCTAGTCGGAATTAAGTAGAACACCTTATGGCTCAACACTATTTTACTAGCGTTTCTAACCTATATGGGTTAGGGAAAGGGTTACATCCAATCTGCATAGGCATGGGCTGGATGTTGGGCATATCATGAGGTTAGGTGGATGGGAGAGCTTGGACATGGTGCTGAGGTATACGGGGAGTCAGCCAGTGCCATTTCATGGAATCTTAATCTAAATTTAATATTTGGGCGATATAATGATAATGGAGGCAGTGAAAATGGTAGGCATGAAATTTCTAGCTTACCTCTGTTTGATCTTGGTGCTGGCAACGGCGCTGGTGCCTGACGCAGTCCAAGCCTCCGGCTGAAACGGAGCTGCCTGCCCGCAGGTTGTGGGCGAAACAAACACCAACACGGGACGTGTCGGCTCCACGGCAACCATAACCATAGACACCAAATCCGAAATGATCGGTGGTCCGTACCAGGTGGTGTGGAGCAAGACCCCGATTACTAAAGACAGCACCGACTTCATCGTGATCTCCCAGGGCAAAGAGCCCACAGATGCCACGAAGGTGACGATTACCTTCACCGTACCCGAAGCCACCTACGGCCGGAACTACGTTGAGTTCCAGCGAACCTTTCGGCCCGATAACCCTTACGACTTCATGTTTACCGTGCTGCCGGATCTTCAAGCCAGCCCATCTCCGGCAGCGCCGGAAAGCCAGGTCACCATCAAGGGCACGGGCTTTCCCGCCGACCAAGCCATTAATGTGACCTTCGATGGCCAGGATACGGGCCTCAACGTAACCACTAACGAGCTGGGCAGCTTTGCTGCCCCGTTCACCATCCCCAATAGCCCGGCTGGCCAGCACGAGTTCAACGGCAGCTTCGGAGCAGGTACAACCGAATACGCCGCTGGCAGCGTAACCGTCCGCCCCATGATAACTCTTAACCCGGAAAATCCCGATATCGGTCAGGAGATAACGGTAGCCGGCAACGGCTTCGCCGCCGCCAACACGGTATCACTCAAATTCGACGATGTGGACGTAACCAGCTCGCCTTCGACCGATGCCAACGGCAGCTTTTCCTGCAACTTTAAAGTGCCGTCAACCACGATCAGCAAGCACACGGTTGTCGCCACCGATAGGGCAGGCAACACCACCAGGTTCGGCGTGGCCCTGGATTCTACCCCACCGCCGGTGCCAAGCACAATTTCATCCAGCGTACAGGGCGGCGGCTTGGCCGGTCCCCAGCTCGTCACCTTCACCTGGACCGACGTCTCTGACCCCAACGGCATCAGCTATACCCTGGAAATAGCCGATAACCTTTACTTCTTCCCCCTGGCGGCGGGCATGAGAAAGACCAACCTGACCAATACCGATCTTACGCTTAGCTTGCCGCCCGGCACCTATTACTGGCGCGTCAAAGCTGTTGACGGCGCCAGTAACGAAAGCGGCTGGGCGCTGGCTCCCTACCCTGTTAAAGTGGGCGTTTTCTCTCCTTGGTATCTGATCATAGGCGGTCTGATTTTCCTCATCGTCTTCATTTTAGTCGTCCGAGCTTTCATCCACCGCCTCCGCCAGTATTATCCGACGTCAGGGAAAATAGGACGGTTAGAACATATGACTAAATAGACACCTAGACTTGCTATGGGACTCGCGAAGCAGTAGATTGGCGATTTACGAAGTAGTAAGCTGTAGTACAACAGATGACCGAAAAATTCTGGCAGGCCGATTGTCTGGAGATTTTTGGAACAACTACATAACTTCCAGGGTAAATATTTTGATAGAGGAGTGATATGTAATGAGCAAGTCCAGTGCTTTTGGTATGGGAGACAAAGTGCAGATAGGTGCTGATTACCACGACCAGAATTTACAAGGACGAAGAGGCACGATTGCCTCATTTCAAGACAAGGAACATCCTGAAGAATATCAGGTCATGCTTGGCAAAGGGCCTCTACATGACAGGATAGTTTGGATTAATGCTGATTATCTGCGGGCCATATAAAAGGCTTTTGGAACAAGCAGCACTTTGGGTGCAAAGCTAACCTAGTGGGAACATGTCTGGCTTTGGGGTTGAGGCGTCAGGCTGGTAACTTGGAGCTGGAGCTTGAAGTTGGCACGGGCAGACGGTCAAAACTTCGTAGGTCAACATCAGTGATACGGCTGAATCTGGTTGAATTGATGGAGCCAGATCGGCAAGAGACTGTAAATTTTTGACTCTACTGACTCCAGTTGGTCGTGACACCCGCAACTTATGTGAACTTTTCGATGTATTGTGACCACATGATGAAGGTTGGATTTCAGCGTGACCTGCTCCTGAGGCTACTATGCTTTGGAGACTAACTTAGGAAGCGGTATGATTATTGGGGGTCAGGTCAATGTCACGTTGCATTAAGTAAGTTCTCGAAAGAAGGCGTTCGATTTTTACCAGATCGTGTGTAGACGACAAAATGAATGATTGAGAATAAGAAAATGGATAGGTTTCGGTTGGTTATGATGAACTATTCTGAAATGTATAATCAAGATAAAAACCATCAGATGTCGAGAGAGAGCAATAGTGCTCCTCTCGCTCGTCAATTGTTGGGTTAGCTCTTCAGCGGCTTCAGATCTGTGTCCGTTGCCACCTAAAGCCAAGCTCTCAATGGACAGCTAGAATGCTTCTTCATGATCGTCTGGCGGTCCTAGCCTACCTACTTGTCGTTGCCACGCGCATGCACAGAACGTCAAATTGTCTTTGCCATCCAAAAGGACATTAGTATGTCGCGGCATAATCCATCGTTTTGTATGAATGCTTTAAAATGATATGATAATTAATCCACGGAAAGGAGATATTAAGAAAGGAGGTAGTAGATGGACGAGCGTGACAAGAAAGCCAGGGAAATACTGAGACAGGAGGTGGGCATTACCGACGAGGACTTTGAAAAGTGGCGGCAGAACCCCAGGAACTACTTTTTCCTGGATAATATGCCGATATTGCGGCAATATCAACTGGTGGCGGAAGTCCTTTCCAGCAGGAACTGCACCGCTCAACTGAAGCCGGGGCAGAAGCTAGTATTCGAGTTGATGCCAGCCGTATTGCAGAAAGACTCCACCGCTCCGGCTTGCGGCAGGGCTGTCGGTGCAGTTGCCGAACTCGGCCCCGATTACTGGAAGGCGATTGCCAGCGGCAAGAAGCCGGAAGAGATCGAACCCAGGGTAATCGATTGTCCGGACCCAGGTCTTGATAATGGAGGATTTGGCCATATCAAGCTCAAGGTGTACCTGGCGAAGAAACCTGGCTAATTTTGGCGTGCCTTATGGAACAGCATTTGGGCACTTTTCAATAGTGGAGTCGATAAGTGCGGTCAATAGAATGAATTCAAGTGACGCCGACAAGCAGAAGAGTTTTTGCAGGCAACGCCAGCAATTTGTTGCGTCTAAGTCAACGGGATAAGTAGAGGGGGACTTGCTATGTGAATATTTCCTGAAAAGTGCGCAGGCAACGTGAGAGGAATCAGAAAATGTTGAAGGAGGGAAATTTTTCGATGAAGCGAACACTGATAACCCTGATTTTAGTTGGGCTGATGGTGTCTATCGCGGTAGCGGGATGTGCTAAACCCGCCCCCACAGCGGCACCTGCACCCACCCCGACAACGAAGACGCTGGATATCGGCGTGGTGGCACCATTAACCGGGCTAATGTCATTCATAGGTACCACCCTACAAAATGGCATACTTCTGGCCATAGACGACCAAAATAAGGAGGGTGGAGTCACCATCGGCGGGCAAAATTACCAGCTGAATCCGATCATCCGTGATAGTAAACAGGATCTGGTTCTCGGCAAGAGCATCGCCGAGGAGCTGGTGCTAGACAAAGGTGTCAAGATTATTATGGGGCCTTTCCTTTCCGACGCCATAGGCGCGCAGCCAGTCACCGAAAAGAACAAGGTTATCGCCTTTTTTATGCAGCCTAACCTAGTCAGCATGACGGGACCAGACAAGCCATATACCTTTTTCTTCAGTGCTACGCCCGAGCAGTTCTACAACAATACATCTGCCTACACACAGAAATTCTACCCGGAACTAAAGACAGTTTTATCCGTATCGGCGGACACGGCCGGTTTACCGATATTCGTGACGGCTATCAAAGAGGTATTGCCCCATTACGGCCAGGAATGGATGGGCGTGGACAAGTTCCCGCTCAATACTACAGACCTAATGCCGGTGCTTTCTCGGTCCATAGCCAAGAAGCCCGACATCCTTGATGCCTGCTGCACCGGTGGCTTTTCAGGTTTGGGCACCTTGCTACCAAAGCAAGCGCGTGAGGCTGGCTTTACCGGTCTGATCATAATGCCTATGAGCCCTGCCAAGGGCGCGCTTGAGGAGGTCGTACCCGCTAAATCACTAACTGAAATTGTTATGAACGACTATGATATAGATAGCGCTGCAGTCACTCCGCAGTTCCACACTGTGTACGATGAGGCGACACAGAAGTTCCAGGGAGTCCCGGATATGTTGCTATTCAACACGTACAACGTGACGAAGGCTTTCTTCGAGTTTCTCAACACCCAGACAACCATGGACACTACCGCCTGGATGGAGGGCTTTGCCAAATACCGCTGGCAGAACATATATGGATTCGAGAATCACTGGCTGGGAAAGAATCTGTGGGGTATTGACCGGCGCGTATGGCAGTGCCCCTGGGTCTCTGAGTACAAAGACGGCAAGGTAGCCAATCAGTTCGCGGCTCCTTTTCCTGATTTTCTTCTTGAACAGAAGTAGGTGGACCTCTTGTGTACTTACGAACGCTGTTGACAAAAATGTTTGGCGAGAATAGGAGGCCGAAGGAATGGCGTATTACCGAGACATGAGAGAACATATTAAGGCTCTGGAGAAGAGTGGCAAATTGGTACGGGTTAGCAGGGAAATAAACAAAGATACCGAGCTTATGCCGCTAGTCCGATGGCAATTCCGGGGACTGCCCGACGAGGAGAGGAAAGCATTCCTCTTTGAAAACGTAGTTGATGCCAAGGGAAGAAGATATGGCATACCCGTTCTCGTTGCCGCACTCGCCGCCTCCAAAGAAGTCTACGCCATAGGTATGATGTGTGAGCCGGACAAGATTATGCACAGGTGGTCCGAAGCTCGTCGTCATCCCTTTGAGCCAAAGATAATAAATGACGCCCCGGTCCATGAAGAAGTTCACGTAGGTAAAGGCTTGCTGGAACACGGAGGCCTGGACGAGTTTCCCACCCCAATCTCCACTCCGGGATTTGATAACGCTCCGTACTTTAGCGCCGCTTGCTGGGTGACCAAGGAGCCAGGTACAGGCAGGGTCAATATAGGCACTTATCGCGCCATGATCAAGAGCCCGAACAGGACCGGAATCCAATGCTTCTATCCTCAACACCTGCGCCTTCACTGGGAGAAATGCCGGGAGTTAGGTAAACCGCTGCAGGCTGCCATAGTAATGGGCACTAGCCCCAACATCGGATATGTCTCGGTGGCGAAGATACCCTACGAGGTGTCGGAATATACTATCGCCGGTGGCCTTGCCGGTGCACCGGTTGAGCTGGTGAAGTGCAAGACGGTTGATATCGAGGTCCCGGCGACAGCAGAGATAGTAATAGAGGGAGAATTGCCAACTGATTACCTGGAACCGGAAGGCCCCTTTGGAGAAATGCCGGGCTATATGGGGGGCAAGATGCAGAACCTTTATTTCAATGTCACCTGTATCACCCACCGTAAAAATCCCATTTGCAATGCCTGGCTCAGTCAGATGCCACCCAGCGAGAGCACCGTAATGAGGGCGATGGCCAACGAAGCCGGACTCTTGAACTTATTGAAGAATGATCTGGGCATCTCCGGCATCAAAGATGTGGCTTTCCACAACGAAAGTAGTAGCACTCAACTCTGCGTGGTCAGTCTGAAAAAGGTGGACACTCCGCAGGTATGGAGAGTTTTACATGGGGTACTGGCTATGATGCCCAGATATGCGAAAATGGTGATCGTAGTTGATGATGACATAGACCCGCATGACATCGATTCCGTTGTCTGGGCGCTGGCTTATCGGATGCAGCCCGATACCGATATTGATATCTTGCCTCGGGTCAGAGGCGCAGAATTGGATCCATCAGCTATTCCTCCAGAAAAAACGAAGAGTGACGCGCTTATGTCTACAATGTTGATAGATGCTACGCGAAAGTGGCCTTTTCCACCGCTATCATTGCCGGCGAAGGAATTCATGGAGGGGGCGAAGAAAATCTGGGACGAACTGGGGCTGCCAGCCTTAAAACCCAAGGTACCATGGTTCGGCTATTCCCTGGGCTACTGGTCAAAGGAAGATGCTGAAGAGGCAGAGCTGGCACTGAAGGGAGAACACTATCGAACCGGGGAAAAACTGGCGAAGCAGCGGGCTAAGCTTGACTCTGTTTAGCCGCCACGAGCCAACGTCCTGCAAATCTTTCTTCTGTTGTTCCTGGTTAGCGAATATTCTGGGCATTAGATCACTAAGAACGCCAATTATAGTTCACGTGGCTGTTTATCTATTCGGTTGCTGGAGTGGCCGATGAACTTCCGGATCTAGGTTCATTGGTCTGGCCTCTCGTTTGATAATTGCTTGATCAGCTGCTCAGCGCGGATGGTAACAGCTCACGCCGCTGCGTCGACCTGGTTTGATCAAGTACTTTACAGGCCCGTCTTTCCGATACTGTCAGCTTATGGCAGACCCGTTGTACTATCTGACGTCTCCGGGACGGGCTTAGGAGTTTCCCCGTACGGCTTCTTTGAGGATGGCATTATCCAGGGCAAAGTCCGCGACGACCTTCTTTAGACGGCTATTTTCCTGCTCCAATTCCTTCAGCCGCCTGGCCTGATCTATGCGCATGCCACCATACTCTTTTCTCCAGCGGTAATAGGTAACATCGCTGACCCCAATTCTTTTGGTCATAACCGCAATGCTGGCTCCCTCGTTGAGCAAGACCTCAGCTTCCCTGAGTTTATTCATCATCTGGTCACAACATCCGAAATCTATTCCCCTTCAAAATAGAAGTTAATACACCCACCTAGTCATCGGGATGTATGTTCACCCATAATAAAAATTATAGGTTTAAAGTGACTACTGGTCTTCCAGTCTGACATTAAGCTGAACTTGTTTTCGGGAAGGGATGTCATATGGATCATTCAGATGATGGATTTCCTTAACTAACTGCTTAAACCTACACGGGAACGCCCTAATCACCCAGCAAACCGAGATCGCAAGAATCCATCAACGCCATTACCGCGTGCTGGTTCTGGTCAACTCGCAAAGAACGATAGTTCTTATCTACGATAAAGCCACCGACGGCCACAGTAGGCAAGGACGGTTCGTCCAGCAGCTGCAGGGAGAGAATATAGTCTGAGCCACCCCTGATGAATTCTGTGTAGGCTTCCTGTCTAACCACGTCACTGACGTCCCTAGCAAGCTCGCAAGCCTTGTTGACGCCCTCAAGGTAAACAGCAGTTGCAATGCCATTGCCGAAGTTGAACTTATCACTTGGGTCATTGGGCGCATAGTGCTGAAGGACAAAGTCGTTCATCTCAAAGACGAAATCGGCCACTGCTCTGTCTCTGGTAGCCCCGTAGAGCTTCTGGTAAGCACGGGACTGCCAGGGCACAAAAGCCATATTGCGGGTGGATCTGAAGTAATCAACGTAATAGGGGAAGGCTTTCTGCACGCAGGCAAGATATTCAGGTTTGGGCTGATATTCGTACAGCGACATTATGGCCAGCAGTGCCTCACCAGGAAAATAATCAACATCATTTGACCTCTTATCAGAGTAGTATAGGGTGTTAAAGGAACCGTCCGGTTGTTGCAGGGACATCATACCCCGGGCGAATTTTTGTATGTAAAAATCCTTTTGGGGATGTTTCATGCCTAGCAGCGCCAGCACGATGAAGGCGGTCTCGCCCAACGTGGGCGAACCTGTGCCCATATCGATGTAATAGAAGCCGTCTCGGGTATCAGATTTAAAATGCTTTTCGAAATAGGCAAATCCCCGGTCGGCCAAACGGGTAAACCTATCATCGTGCAGGTATTTGGCCAGCCTGGTCACCGCCCACAGCGAGGACATCTCCCGTATCGGCGCATCTGAGGGGGAGTATTTCATGGACCTGATATCGTATTGATAGTAGAGGAAGTTATCATTCTGGTTGCGGAGGAACCATTCCCCCCCCAACCTGGATAGCACGCTGATATCTGCAGGCGCATGGTTCAGGTCTGTCATTCCCCCAGCCGGTCGGAACAGCAGCGCAGGCGGCTAATAACACCGATAAAGCAATGGTCGACGCCACAAGCTTGTAAACCGCGCAGGCAAAGAAACGGCGCATACAGTTTGCTTTTAGTATCAGGCTGAGCTGATGCCTCGTATACTACATCTTTACACCCGGTTAGGGCAAATTCTATAGATTTCCCGAAGGCATTAACAGACTAGAGGTGTAGAAGTAATAAAGGTTACTATGCCAATCACCTTTAAGGATTGTCTTTCCATTCCAATCTCCTGCTTGTACTCATTCGTGCTGCCATCCTAACAAAAATCAAATCTCGATTGATTGTCTTGGTGCTCAGGATTACAGAGAAAATAAAGAAAGGCCCCGATGTTAATCGGGGCCTTTCGGGCTTACCTTAAAGCCGGTATTAAGTTCGGCGCGTCTTGAAGATGAGTACCAGTACAACTATGACCAGGATAGCGCCGATGGCGATAACCACCCAGACCCACACTGGAGTTGCGGGGGCCTTGGCTGGTGCCGCCGGTGGTGCTGGTGGTGCCTCAGTTTGGAAGCTGAAGGTAGAGCTCCAGTCACCCGGGAATGGCTCGAGGGGCTGTACTCGCCAGAAGTAGCTGGTGCTGTTGTCCAGCTGGCCAGAATACTGGTAGGCGGTGTTTGGTGTCGTATCCTCCTTGACGATCTGCGTCATGGCGGCATCTTTAGCCAGTTGGAACTTGTAGGAAGTGGAGTCTCCCATAGGTGACCAGGAGAAGGCAGGGTTCTTAGCCGGTATGCCCATGGCACCATTGCTAGGCGCCAGGAGCTGTGTGCCGGTGGAAGTGGCACTTACGGGGAGCCCAGCCTTGATGTCGAAGCTTCTGGTTTCAGACCACGGGCTGCGGCCACCTCGCCCGTAGCTGACGACCGTACCTGTACGCGCCAGTAGTAGGTATGGCCGCATTCCATGAAGCCGTTCAAGGTTAGGGCCAGGTCTGAGGCGTGATCGGTAATCGTGCCGCCAGCCGGGATGTAAGCGCAAGGTATGCTGGTGCGTTCGGGTTTGAAGAAGTCGCCGGAGTAGAAATCGCACTTGCCAACCCAGTCGATTACCGAGATGGAGAAGTCGTCGGTCTTGGCTATCTGGATCTCATACCCGGTGGCTACACAGAGCTGCTCCCAGCACAGGTTGACTTCCGCAGCCCTGCCGGATACCGGGTCGCAACCGATGAGCGTCTTGTCATCGGTTACCAGAGCCGGACCCTTCTTGGCCAGGCAGTCGGTGTAGGACCACAGTTGGCCCTGCTGGCTGAACAGCGGGTCGTAGCCCGTAAGCGGGCAGGCGCCGCAGGCATTGGCGGGTACCTGAATAGCCGGGTTAACGAGAGGTGCCGGGCCCAGGAACTCGCCGCAGGACTCGTTATCAATGGCGTAGAGCGTGGTGTTGGTGTCCACGGAGCAGGAGCCGCATTCCTTCAGGGATGACGGCTCGAGCGTGAACCAGACACCCTCTATCTGCGCCGGCGTGTAGATCTGCAGGATATCCCAGACGATGCCCGGTTTGGGCATGCCGTCTTGAGGCCACAGGGTGCGCCAGACACCGCTGTTCTCAAACGCTTGGCAGCAGCCTACTCCCTCATTGCAGGGATTGACGGGGGCGACGTCGGGGGCGTCATCCTCAACCATGAGCGGCGCTATGCATTGAGGCCCCTGGGCTGCGTACAGAGCGGTCTGGTTTGAGGGCTCTCCCTGGGAGCCGGTGGAGGCGCCGGTGAAGGCATTGACTATGCCGTAGAAGCCGCCGGTGTATTCCTCAGAGCCGGTGGGTGTCACGGGCACACAGGCGCCGTTGCTGGGATCCATCATGTCCTGCTCCACCCATCTCTTGGCTGCGGGGTAGGTGTTGCGGTACACCGAGCCTGAGGAGCACGGAGGAATTACCCAGTCGTTGTCGCAGTCCATGCTCTGGCATCCCTCTTCCACGGCAAAGGTGTTCTCGTCGGCGGTGTAGATGATGCCGTTATCCTTGAAGTCCTGGTCGAAGGCGACGTGGACATCACCGTGATCGCTCAGCGAGCCGGCCTGTATCATCCACAGGGAGGTGAAGGCCGGGGTATCGGTGTTGAAGTTGGGGCAGAAGGCGGCTGCCATGGCGATGTTATTGGCGGAGTTGGCGCCGACTAATACCTGGCCCTCGGGCATGGCGGTGATGGTATGGGTGCCGGAGAGGCCAGAATCGACGCTGGACAGAAGCGTTGACCAGGCGGTGCCGGTGAACGGCAGCTTCTGCACCAGGCCTATGCCCTCTATAACCGGGCAGGACCATGGTGACGCGTCCAAGGCCGTGGTTACGTTATCGGTGCACGGATTCTCCTCTTCGGCTTCAAACGTGGCCATTGTCTTCTCGTCGGTCTGGTCCGAGGCCAGGACGTACATGATCTTGCTGGATTCGAAGCAGAAGTCCTGCACGGTATCGCGCGGGGTGATCATGGACCAGTAATCGCCGTAGTCAGGAGACCAGGCCATGGCCTTGGTGCCTCTGGCCGCCCAGGCGATAAGCTGTCCATCGGGCAGGTCATTGCAGTAAGGCGGCAGCCGCAGTATGGGCATGTCGGTCTGCACGTAGGAGCAGTCCAGGGACGTGGTATGGGTGAACACGCGCTCCCAGTACATGCCGATCGGGCTGGACGGTACCAGCGGTGCTACCACCGCCGGGTTCATGCTGCTGCGCCACACGCTGTCGAACTGGTTGCAGCCCGTGCCGGGGACCTCGCAAGCTGGGAGGCCGCAGCAGGAGTTGAAGCGGTTGACCGAGGCTATATAGACGGTGGAGCAGTCAGGTGACGGCGCCACGTCATTAAGCCAGTCTATGGTGGTGTTGATCATGCCCAGCTGGTTCCAGGTCTCGCCGTTATTGCGGCTGATCTGGAAAGCGCCTTCCAGGTTGGGAATGGGAAACTTGACGATGCCGGGAGCGACGAGGGGAACGTCGGTAACCCACTGTGCCCAGAAGCCATCTCCGGACACGATCAGGTCGGGGCCGGTGACAGCGTAGCCCAGCGTGCCCGCCGGGTTCCAGGCGACTATGGCGCCGCCCGGGCCGTTCTTGAGGCCCAGGGAGCAAACGCCAGGGTCCGTCTCGCAGCATTTGTTGATGCCGCCGGTGGGGCACTTAAGGCACGGATACCAGCAGGGGATGGGGCAGGTGGTGGGAGAATCGGTGAACCACGTGGGCACGGTGGCCGTGCACGGATAGCCCAGGCGCTCGCCGGCCAGCAGCTTGCCCGAAGCATAGGTGCCGAAGTAGGCAATGCTGTAGATGGACTTGGTG
>CAVVVB010000015.1:0-32795 GCA_963751585.1 uncultured Chloroflexia bacterium
ATACACTTGGCTATAAACATGAGGAAGTCAACCATTCTAGCGGTCAATATGTGAATGGTAAGGCACACACTAACACCATCGAGGGTTTTTGGTCTCTTACAAAACGTGGAATAAGCGGTTGTTATCATGCGGTTAGTCCGAAATATCTTCAATCGTATCTGAATGAGTATCAGTTTCGCTACAATCATCGCCTAGAACAATGTCCGATGTTTCTATCGGTTCTGAATCAGATTCGATAGGCTGTGCGGCTTTACCCAAAAGTGTGAAGAACTGATCTTCGGTTATATCACGTTTGATTACTCTACGTTTTGGCATTTTATACCCCAAACTAATCAAGTCTGAGAATCTATCTTATCAGACTTTGATTGCTCATGTTGTACGAGGGGTTTATTAATACCGATAGCCAGAGTTGGAACTTGAAATTCCATATCGCTTCGATTTAACTTGAATTCCTTAGATTCCCACGGTTTTGTCCTTATGGCTAATATTGACAGATGGTATGTATTCTCGTTGCGCCGCCAGGGCTGAATATCATCATATGACTCAAAGGTACTAATATGTGCTTCGCTATAACTATTCAATTCGAAATCTTGCTCAGTGGCCTGTAATTTCTTATTCTGAAAACGTAACCACACACGAGCAATTTTGACAGGTGGATGCACCGTTTTCAGAACATATGAAATTTCAAATGTATGTTTATTGCCTTGATTACTTACTTTCGATTTAGATTCTGTCCCGCCAACATCTATTTCAAATATCTTTCTGCCCCACATCATGTAATAGAGGACAAGCGCTAATACGGTTATCAATATTGTTGCTGTGCCCACCACAAGATTATCGGGTTCGGTTTTTATAAAATAAATCCACATCAAACTGAAACCTGAGAAAACGAAAAATAGTAACCCAACCCCTGCTATTATCATCAGAGGGACAGGAAGGGATTTCAATAAATTCCACCCTCCGAGCCGAGAAGCACCCCTCCAATGGTAAGAAATGCCCACAGAATTGATATAGAGTTGGATACGATGGGCTGTTCCATACCCATATTCTACACCATTCTGTAAAGTGGCTCAATGACGCTAAGGGATATTTACGTATAATTAAATATAGGTCATATTGTATGTGATTTATGTCTCATTACCTTGTATATCTGGTAAGGCCAATGACCGTTTGGTACTGGACAAGAGCGATCCGCACAAAGTCATAAGCTTTGACAGATACTTCACAGGCCAGTTCGGGAGATTAAGAGACGTGGTCCAGGGACCGGATGGCGCCCTGTACATTTTGACTAATAACCGGGATGGTCGCGGCAATCCACGCCAAGGCGACGATAAGATATTACGGCTGATATTCGAGTAGCCTATTATACGTTTAAACTGCAATCCGACCTATCTGCGTTGCTTCTCCATTCGCTGGCACATTGGCCATGCGCAATCTATAATTAATGAATAAGAAAATAGATCGCGGAGGAAGTCGAGTGCCTTTTTCAAATTTGAGGAAGCAGCCAGGATATTTTCGGGATAACCCAGAATATTGTAAAACGAAAGATGGCCTTATCGACCTGGTGTGCCGGGACTGCGAATTCTGGAAGGAAGACGAACGCGACTACGAATGCGGCGCGCTGGCCTTACTGAAGCACCTATTGAAGAAGAATGTTATCTCCATTGAGGACATCGTTAGTGCTGTCTCCGAATGATTATCTTGTTCTCGCGCCCAACTGTTTCCTTAAGAACCTTGAGGAACCTTGCGTTTACAACATAGAAACTGATGAACTCTATGAGACTAATAAGGAAGCTTTCGATTTCCTGCAGCTCTGTGATGGTTCACGACAAGTCCGAGACCTCGGTTTCGAGAGACCGTTCGTTAGCTGGTGTCTCGATGAAGGCATACTCACATTAACCCGCGAAGGCTCAAAACGGAGGTTCCTTCTGTACAAGTCACCGCAACCTTCCCTGCGCTATCTAGAACTGCAAATTACGGCTAGATGCAATCTTAACTGTCGTCATTGTTATCGTGGAACTCCAGAGCCGACAGATGTTACTTTGGAGCAAATAAAGTATATCCTCCAAGAGTTCCAGCAAATGCAGGGGCTGAGATTGATAATATCGGGCGGTGAACCGCTGTTACATCCTGATTTCTGGGCGATCAACGACATGTTGCCCCATTTTGGCTTCCGTTCCATACTCCTGTCTAACGGTGCCCGATCGACAAAGAAACCGCGCCAAGACTCAACGTTCATGATGTGCAGATCAGTCTTGATGGCATGAAGGAATCGCACGATTACTTGCGGGGAAAGGGTAGTTTCGCACTGGCCGTGGATGCTATCAATGAGCTCCGGCTGCTCGGTAAAGACGTGTCGGTAGCCACCATGGTTCACGCCGGGAACCTGGAGGATTTCCCCAAGCTTGAAACGCTGGTTAAAGAAATGGGTGCCAAAGAGTGGAACGTGGACGTGCCTTGTGCCGCAGGAAACTCAGCCAAACATAGAGAACTCCAGGTACCATACCAGGAAGCGGCCAAATTTCTTCGATACAGCTTTGGCGGCGGCCTGTACACGTCATCCCCCGGATATGCCTGCGGTGCTCATCTCTGTACAGTGACCCCTGAGGCTAAGGTGGCGAAGTGCGGTTTTTTCTCCGATAAGCCGGTGGGTGATATTGCCGAGGGATTGAGAGATTGCTGGATTAAGATCCGTCACATGAAGATAGAAGAGCTGGAATGCCAATGTGAGTACAAAGAGGAATGTCGGGGTGGATGCCGATTCCGTGCGCTTCTGGAGAAAGATATGTTTGCGCCTGACCCGGTACAATGTTACTTTAGGGGTGTCCGCAAAGACCCCTAGCATTTATCTCTTGACAGTTCATTTTTGCGAATATAGAATGGAACTTAGAATCGTGTAAGGAGGCAGGTGCATGAAAATCAGAAAAGTTTCCAAGATGGCTTCTTCCCTCTGTAAATGCAAGGCATCTTGCTAGGTAGTCTAAACTAATTACTCGTTGTCTACGATCATGTTTAGCCAGGCCAAGGGCATGTGATTTCGAAGTTAATCTGCAATTGAATGCAACTGAAAGGTAATGCAAAAAGCAGGTGGGAGTTTGCCTGCTTTTTGATTTAACAGATGCCTCGTAGATGGCACACAATAATTATTGGCGCGGGCATAGGTGGGTTAACCGCCGCAGCCAGGTTAGTGAAGGCAGAACAAAGTGTTTTGTTGCTCGACAGGAACCCGCATCCCGGCGGCACTGCTTACGTTTACCGCCGACAGGGATTTACCTTTCCCATGGGGCCCATGGGATTCAGTAATCGGAAAATAGTCGAAGATATACTACGGGATTTGGGCGCCGATGCCGACCTGACATGGCAGCGCATCAATTATGAGCTAAAAGCATTTAACCTGAGCATCCTTCTATCTCAACCCTTTCCATTGATTGCCGAACAGCTCACAAATGAATTTCCTGACGAAGTCGAAGCTATTAAGTCTTTCTTCGCGGAGGTCGACAAAATCGTTGCCTCATTACAGCACACCAACACAGCAATCGAATCTAAGCCAGCAGAAAAGCATTTGCAGATTTCAGCCGCCGAGTACCTTAATGCGTCTGTCCGTGACTACAGATTGCGCCGTATCCTGGGAAGTCTGGGCACTAGGGAACCGGATACTAGCCTTTCGCTTCAAGCTGCCATGTGGCATCTTATGAGCAACGAAGGTATCTGGTATCCCAAAGGAGGCCTGAAATCATTTTGTGACAGGTTAATGACCGGCGTCACTACTCAGGCCGATAGTAGGACCACGGGCACTCTCAAACTCGGAACGGAGGTCAAGAAAATCAGGGTCGAGAATGGTAAGGTTGTTGGCATCATGCTGGCCGATGGTACGCTAATTGATTCATCTTTCGTGATCTCAAACGCCGATTATAAGGCCACCTTTCTCAAATTGCTCGGGCCAGCGTTTCTCCAGAATGGTATGAAGCTGTATCAAAGGCAAGACAAGCCGGCTCAATCTTTCAGGTCTGCCTTGGGCTGGATAAAAAACTTGTCGACCTTTCGGTCTTTGCTAAAGCCAGCAGGTTGATTTACCGCCGCGCAGTATCCGGCTGCCCTCCGGATGACGCTAGCAAATGGGATGCAGAACAAATCGACCCTGGGGCGCTAGCTGACCAGGAACTGGAACTGGGTCTGTGGAGTAATGAAGACCCAGGATTGCAACCGACTGCTCAGGCTGCGATAGTAATCCGCGCTGAAGCGCCTTATTCTCATTTTGCCAGGTTCCGTCGTGGCAAGGGACACAGAACAGCAGAATACATAGAATATAAGGCCCGGCTGGGCAAGGCGTTAGTCGACGAAGTCAAGAAGTTGCTGCCCGGACTCGATAATGCCCTCATAACCAGGGATGTTGCCACCCCTCTCACGTTTGAGGACCAGGGAGGCAGAAGCGAAGGGGCAGTGGCTGGATGGTCGTGGAAGTACGAAGACTTTCACGATTGGAGACCAATAGAGCTGGTGTTAACTCCGATTGGGGGGCTGTACATGGCCGGATACCAAGCTTTTTCGGCCCTCTTTATGGGCGGAGCGGCCACGGCAATGTTAAGCGGCTGCCGGGCTGCCGAAGCAGTGCTCGGTAATGCTAATCCGGTTCATGAACTGGCTATCCACCCGGATTAGCTTCTTCTAAACAAGCAAGAGGCACGCTGCACAGTAATGTTCTACAGGTTTTCTGGCTGGCCACCAAGGACAATGCCACGGCAATTTCAGCTTGAGAGGTCCAGTGACACTTCAGACTCGTATCAACGGCCATAGCCGGAAGATATCACGTAACTATGAAACTACCCGTCATTGTCGTCGGATGAACGTCACATCGGAAGAAGTAGGTTCCTGGCTTGGTCGGGGCCGTGAATTTGTAATCTTTCGTTGCCGGACCTAGAACGGTCTCCCCCACAAAAATTGGATTGGCGGCAGATGAATCAGTATACAAGGCAAAATTATGCGGTATTCCGCTGTCGGCATTGTTAAAATGTATGACCACGGTAGCGCCAGCAGAAACGGTGATAGTCTTTTTATCAAATGCTACGTTATGCGCGGTCAGGTCGATGGTCACATTTGAACCTGCTGGGGTTGTACCAGCGACGCTGACCATCATCTCAGCGATAACCGGTGGGTTGAGCGGTGTATGGTCGTTGTTTACGAGTTCAGCCGAGAATGTGTGCGGACCCGTTCCGACGTTATGCCAGGTGTAAGAGGTAGCGGCAGTAGGCGCGTACGTACCTGGCGTAGTTATCGCAGGTTTACCTGCAGCAGTCGGCACGTCCACATCCATGAAATAATGGATGTGCCCTTCACCGGCAACGTTAGCTTGCCCCAGTTTTTCAACTAATCTAAAATTGGAGACTTTAACTGACAGAGTAACATCGCCGGGGGCAGGGATAACAGCCCCATTCGGGGGCTCAGTTATCATAATATACGGATTACCTCCGGTTGCCGGCCCTGCACACGCCACCAACCATAGACACATCATGAGTACGCCGGCCATGAACGCCACTAACCTTGTTGGGTTTTTTGAAATTATTCTCATCTTGCTCTCCTTATCCCTCATTGAATGGCCAACATGCTCATCTCCAGCACACGCGGCACCAGCACTACTTAGAAGCGCTATGTTACATATAGATCCAGAACAAATTCGCGTCGACTAATGCTGCTTTCAAGAGAATCAGTTGGACGATATTGCACTACTAAAGCGGCTATGTTCTATTCAACCCCACGAGCTATCATGCTCATTTCGCTCCCCGGACACTTTCGACTCACTTCAACATGATGCTGCTTAGCTTGCTACTATCCAATACAGTTCCGGGCGCCACAAGATTGTTCTGAAGCAGTAAGAAACTCAGCACCTGCAGGTACTGCTCTTGTGAAAGACTCCCCGGGGCACGGATTGGCATTTGCGTATCAATGAAGTTCAACAGCCCCTGGGCGTTATTGTAGGCTGCCAGATTGGTGTTAGTTCCGATAAGCGTCGGCGCGGTCACACCCTCTCCATTAGCTCCGTGACATTTGCCGCAATAAGTAGCATAGACCGTCCTTCCCGTTTCAGCAAGCTGCTGCACGGTCGCAGATCCCGATGGCGGTGGCGGAGCACCAGCCTGGTCAGATGTCGACGGTGGGGCACCGCAGGCGGCAGCAAACACCCCGATAACAAGAATAGCCAGAAAGAGCACACTGAGGTAAATCTTCAACACGCCATTACCCTCTAACCGTTGATTTAGATTTCAATCGATTTCAAAGCTTTGCTATTATCGCTTAATGGCTTGCTTGACTTTGGCCATGAGGTCGGGCGGAATGGTTTTCATATTGTGCGCTTTGCTGGCATGTTCCGATATCTTGGTCATAAGTTCGGCTTCGGTCCCAGCGGTTGCCTCAAAACTACAAGCCATACCCAAGTCCTTGCACTTAAATGATGGCATACGTCACTTCCTCACAATATTTCCCTTAGCTCATAATAGTTGGCGAAGCATCAAATAGTCATCAAAAAAGCAAAAAAAATGTAAAATTTTCGTAACATTTGCTTTCTCGCAGAGAAGGCGGGGTCGTCAAATCGACGGATGCTAAGCCAGTGCTGGTTAGGCACTTGAACGACGACGGTCCGAAAAGAAGAAAAACCTCACCATCCACACCACGATGATCACAACAATGAAGCCAATGATAACCGCCCAGAGTGGGGGAGTAAAGCGGAGATACCGAAACCCTTGGCGTGTGATATACCCCAGCGCGACCAGAGAGCCATCAAAAATAATGGCGGACAGGGTCACACCTATGAAGAACGTTAAATAACGCACTTTGCAAGCGCCGGCGGCCATTGAAACTAGCGTCAGGAGGCCAGTTAGCCTGGTAGCAGCTACGGCCATATAGGCCTGGCTTCTAAGCCTGGCGCTGAACCGATCGAGGTTCTTCCGGAGAGAGGAGAAGCGTCTTTCCAACCATCGAATAAGCGTGCCGCCCAACCAGCGCGTCAACCAGTAGACTATCGCGGCCCCTAATTGTCTGCCCAGAAACACTATCAGCAATATACGGAACATCTGAACGGATAGCGGACCATTTTGGTAGCTGGTCAAGAAAACCCCGCTGTCCAGCAAGTAGGGGAAGGGAATGCCAACCTCGGTCAAAGTCACCACCGAGAAAAAAGTAAACTGTCCCAGTGCGCCACCCTGGTTCAAGGCATCCATGGCCTGCTGGATAAGCCCGCTAAGCGATAAATCCATAGTACTTAAAACACATCCAAGCCAACAGTATACCACTTGGAAGCCAAATATTGTTCGTGCGAAGGCAAAGCGAGCGAGGCGAAGTAATGGCGACTAGATATTTCTGATCAAAAGACTCCAGCCATACGCGAAGTGATAAGCCATCTCGCGAATGGGTTTTGGTACAGAAGGCATATGCGCCCCGACTATGTTGACGATCTCGCCGCTGACAGTTTCACCGACTGTCAGAACACCATAGGTTCTCTTGGAAGCGGGGAACCTGCCTGAGACGCTGCCGGGGTTAAACAGAAGAACGCCGTCCATCACTTTGCTCATGGCGATGTGAGTGTGTCCGTAGAGAATGGCATCCATTTTATCCCCATTGAATTTAGCCATGAGTCCTTTATGAAGTCCATTGGGTACTACGCAGCCATGGCCATGGATGAGCCCGATCTTCTTGCCGTTTACTTGGAGCACGTCCTGCTTCGGTAACCTCAACTGTATGTCGCCAAAGTCATGATTTCCGGTGACGCCCCGGAAATTACCCAACCTCATAAGTTCATCAACCAGATCTTTGGAATAGAAGTCGCCGAGATGAACAATCATGTCAGCATTCCTCACGACATTGACCACATCCGGAGGCAGCTCACGTATCTTTTTACGGGTATGAGTGTCGGACAAGACCGCTATCTTTACTAAATTATTCATGAGTTCGCAGAAACTACCTTTCTTGTCTGAAAACGCTTCAAAAGCATAAATACAATAATGAGAATAGGATAGATCACCATAATTATAGGCGTCTCAGGCCTAAAAAACAATTTCTCCAGCAGGAACACCACGGACAGGAGAACAACAAGGAAGCCAGTGCTGAACCCCGATTTGTGGGTTGTCAAAAGGGGTATCAGGGTAAGGGCGCCGGCTATCAGAAACTGAAAGATTCCCAGTGCAGCCAATACTCCGTAAGTTGCCGTAGCGCCCAATCCGCCTTTGAACCTCAAAAAAGCCGACCAGTTGTGCCCGGTGACTACCGCGAAGCCGGTAAGAAGGGAAACTGCCAGAGACGCCAATGGCTCGCTGGGTATCAGAAAATCACCCAATATTTTGGCGATCAATACGGCTATTATCCCCTTGCCGCAATCCATAAGGATCACGAACAAATAAGGGATAAGGCCGATCTTTTTGTAGACCGCGGCGGCGCTTATGCGGCCGTCCGGCTCGCTACGCAGATCGATATTTCTGGCTAGCCTCGCTACTATGTACGCAGATGGAATAGAACCCAACAAATAGCCAAGCGGCACAGCCAGGAAGGCATAAATCATCTATTGTCATCTCCAAGACGCCGATTGGTCATTTGCTTACACATGATAAGGACGAATTCCGAGTTCGAATCCAGCAAGTCAATTCAAGGTTCACAAATCGAAATTTTACTCCTGCTGCCATGACTTAGCAAGGTGGCTATTAATTTGCTCGCCCATCTCTTAATGAAACATATAGACCTCTGTTCCTACCTAACTGTCTACATCGGGAACCGCCTTGTTTCGAGTTGCACTCACGTATGCAATATATGTATCATTGCTGAGATCAAAATCGCTATCTAGCCACGAAAGGAGCGACAGAAAAGATAGGTGAAATTATGAAACCAAAGACCCTAACATCGGTCAACAATTGCAGCGTATGTGGGGAGGCATTGGTATATGGCACGGAACCTGTTACCGAAAACTGCGTCATCTGCGGACGAGAGGAACGAGCGCTGATCCACTGCCCGGCGGGCCACTACGTATGTGATTCATGTCATAGCAAAGCAGCGCTGGAAGCTTTGCGCCAAGTTCTATCCGCCACCCGTGACACTAACCCGGCGGCCATCTTGGAAGAGGTAATGGCGCAGCCGATAGTGCCTATGCATGGTCCGGAACATCATTCCATGGTTCCCGGTTCGATAGTCACCGCTGTGAAAAATGCCGGATATTCTGTACCCGACCGAGCTCTGGAGAAAGTGCTTGAGAGAGCCAGTAAGGTGCCGGGAGGTTGGTGCGGGTTCTATGGCGACTGTGGAGCAGCGGTGGGAGCTGGCATTGCGGTAAGCGTTATAACCCGCGCCACGCCCCTCACAGGCAAGCCTAGGTCACTGGCCCTGGCAGCTACGAGCTATGCGCTGTCTCAGATGCTAGATGACCAACCGCGTTGCTGCAAAAGAGCTTCACGGACTACGGTCCGATCCGCCTTGAATTTTCTTAGAGACCACCTGGACATCAAATTGCCGCAACCAGAGAAGGTGATCTGCACATACAGTCTCAGAAACAAAGAATGCGCTCACGAGCAGTGCCCATATTACGATAGCCACGCTTAATGCGTCCTACTAGAACAGGCAGGAAAACCTAGTATTTCAGCGCAGGACCAGAATTCAGAATGTGCCGCATCGATGTAGAGGCTCGTGCTGGTCACATCTGAGTGAATTTAACGCCAGGCAAGGGGCAACCATCTATTTCTCTCTGCCCCTGGTATGTAGTGGAGATCAGGTCAAAAACTAGGGAATGTCTCTCTTCAGGGACCTATCGGTTCCCAGCTTGTTCTTTCTTACTTATATCCCAGGCCTATCCAGATGTGGCCTACGCAACGCAATGTCATTCATTTGCCGTCCCGCCGCTAAACGGGCAATGAATTCATAAAGTCCAACTATCAAAACGAGCACAAATAGTAGTAAACTAGAAAGCTAAAAAAGGGATTCATCCTCAACTCCAGAGCTTTGATAGCTGATGGCAAACAAAGCAAGTAAGGAAAAGATAACGGCGGCTACCGCTGAATTCGTGGAAGCCCATGACCTTTTGTCCCTCTCTATGGATGAGTTTTTCGGTCGGCTAAATACATCAGTTACCGGTCTCACCATTGAAGAGGCTGAAAACCGGCTGGAGATTTATGGTTCCAATGAAATTGCGAGAAGGCGGAAGAAGCCGGCCATTCATCGAATTTCTTCTCTCATTTCAGAAGCCCGGTAACCATTATATTGATAATCGCTGCTATCGTATCAGGGTTTGCGGGCGACCCATTGGATGCCGGCATTATCTTACTCATAGTCTTGGTGAGCGTAACTCTCGACTTTACTCAGGAATACCGGGCGGAGAAAGCCGCCGAGGCACTGAGAAAAAGGGTAGCGACCACAGCCACCACTTTTCGAGAGACGGCACCAAGCAGGACATTGAGGTAGTCGGAGCTGGTCCCGGGGATGTAGTCTTGCTGTCGGCCGGCGATATTGTCCCGGCGGATGCCCGAGTACATCAGCGCCAAAGACTTCTTTGTCGACCAGTCCGCTTTGACCGGAGAATCATTTCCGGTGGAAAAGACTGCTGAACCAGTTTATGGCACAACTGCGTCAGATTCAAATAAGTGGAACAACTACCTGTTTATGGGCACATCGGTCACCAGCGGCTCGGCTACCGCGGTCATTGTCAAGACCGGCGGTTCCACCCAATACGGAGAAATTGCCAGAAAAAGCGCCGAGAGAAAGCCGGAGACCGAGTTCGAAGGGGGGCTGAGGAGATTCGGTTATCTTATCATGCAGGTAACCTTTGTCCTCATCATTGTGGTCTTTTTTATCAATGCCTTATTTAAGCGCAATATTATGGATTCCTTGCTTTTTTCGGTGGCCCTGGCTGTAGGTCTGACACCTGGGCTGTTGCCGGTGATTCTTTCCATCAATCTTTCCCGGGGCGCCACCGCCATGTCCAAGAAAGGCGTCATCGTAAAGCGCCTGGCCGCAATCCAGAATTTTGGCAGCATGGATGTCTTATGCTGCTGATAAGACCGGAACCTTGACTGAGAATAGAGTCACCGTCATACGGCACGTGGATATGGAAGGCAAGGACTCGGAAAAGGTATTCCTTTACTCCCTTCTGAACAGCCGCTACCAGACCGGACTGCGCAGTCCGCTGGATGAGGCAATACTCAAGCACGAGGAAATTAATACCGACCAGTATCAGAAAATTGATGAAATCCCCTTTGATTTCGTTCGCAAACGGCTTTCCATCGTGGTCAGAGAGAATCAGGAAAACCTTCTGATTACCAAGGGAGCCCCGGAAGAAATCGTTAAGGTCATTTCACAGTATGAGTTCGATGGAAAAGTCTGTGAACTGACGAGTGAGCCAGAAAGAAGATTGAACGAGAATACCGTGATTTAAGTTCTCAGGGATTCCGGGTCCTGGGAGTCTGCCTATCGCAAGGTGGAGGATAAACCCGCCTATTCCGTCCCCGATGAAAATAATATGATTTTCCTGGGTTTTATTGCTTTTACAGACCCGATTAAGGAAACAGCCGGGGAATCCTTGGAATTATTGAGGCGGGCCGGCGTCAAGCTCAAGATTCTAACCGGCGACAGCGAAATTGTGGCCGGCAAAGTCTGTGACCAATTAGGTTTTCAGGTCTACCAATACCGCCGCGGCAGGAAATACGACGAAAAGACTGGCTCACTCAGGCGCACTATTGAAGTCGAACCCATCAATATTGTGCAAAGCAGCGAGATTGAAAATATCGATGATGATGCTTTAGCCCGGGTTGTGGAAAGGGCGGATATTTTCACCCGGGTCACTCCGGCCCAAAAGAACCGCATCATGAACGCTCTGAAGGCCAATGGACACGTGGTGGGCTATATTGGAGATGGCATCAATGATACCCCTTCGATGAAGGTGGCGGATGTCAGTATTTCCGTCACCAATGCCGTAGATATTGCCAAAGAATCGGCGGATATCATACTCCTGCGGAATGATCTGAAAGTAATTGCCGACGGTGTGGTCGAAGGGCGGAAGACATTCGGCAATACTATGAAATATATCCAAATGGCAATCAGCTCTAATTTCGGTAATATGTTCAGTGCCGCCGGGGCCTCATTGTTTTTACCCTTCCTGCCCATGTTACCTATCCAGATACTCTTGAACAATCTGCTCTATTCCTTTGCCCAATTAGCTCTTCCCACTCGACAATGTTGACCAGACTTATGTCCAAGCGTCCGCAGCGACTGCGGACTTCCTTTGTCCGGAATTTTATGATCGCTTTTGGTCCGGTCAGCTCGATCTTCGATTTCGCCACTTTTTTTGTCATGATCTATGTCTTCAAAGCCACCGCACCCTTGTTCCAGACAGCCTGGTTCGTGGAATCATTATTCACTCAATCACTGGTCATATTTGTCATCAGGACCAGGACAATACCTTTCTTCCGGAGCAAGCCCAATAAATTACTCTTATTAAATATTGCAATTATTCTTATCCTGGCTATTGTTGCTGCCATTTACCCCTCTGGGCAAGATATTTTTGGTTTCGTGCCGCTGCCAGTGACTTTTTTGCTCATACTGGTAGGCTTCATCGTAATTTATCTGGGACTGGTGGAGCTGATGAAAATATGGTTCTACCGCAGATTTGCCAATGGAACTCAGCCGGCAAGATAATCGAATCGTAACACAGGCTATCTGAGGTGTGTTTTCGGTGGCTGAGCCCACTTTTGTTTAATGATCTGCCCCACCCACCAGAATTCTTTCTCACTTAACGAATAGAGGTGTGTAAATTAGATCAAGCGCCGGCGGCGTAAAGTGTAGAGGGTGGCACCGACAAGGATAATCAAAACTATCAGCAGCAAGATAAGAAACTGAGGACTTTCTTTATTACCAACGGGAAGCATAACATAAAGAGCGGCGACAACTAAAAAGGGTAAGCCGATAGCCAACAAAACGGCCATGGCCCGTATAGTCCGATTGGCACGATAACCACTAAGAAGATAATCCGTATCTTTAAGTACTTCCATCATTTCTGTTATTTCGTCCAAAGTCGCACATATCTTGTTTACATGGTCCATAAGGTCACCAAGAAATAGAGGCAAATCTGCCTTAGAGAAAGGCTTAAGCTTCGTCTCTAAATCGGCCAACAGTGCGCGGTTTGGAAACATCACTTGCCTCTGGTTAATGATGTCCCTTCTTAGAAGACTCAGTTCAGTGGCAGCCTCAACCTCTTCTTTAAACACGTTGTCTTCAATGCCCTCCATCAAGTCCACAATCTTTTCCAAGATTCTAAAATAATGGTCTATTCCTCGATCAATTATTTTATACAGCAGAAATCCGGAGCCCTGGCTCAAATACTGTTCCCGGGTTTCTTCCTTACTCTCGCACTCGCGGAACAGGTCGCCCGCGTCCTTTAGCTCCGACGGATGAATCGTAATCAGGAAATCCGGCCCGACAAAAGCTGACCATTGTTTCCTTGAGCTTATCCGAGTGGCTCTGCTATAGACAGAGAGAGAAAAGATAACGAAAAGATATTCCTGATATTCCTCTATTTTGGGAATCTGCCTAGGGCTCAGGACGTCCTCAAGGTCAAGAGGATTAAAGTGGTAATGCTCAGCCAAATAATTTGGTTGCCTCTTTGGTCGGCTGTTCAATGTCAACCCAAGTGAGGTCACCATGGGTAATTGTCTTTAGATCCAATCGAGTTTTTCCTAAAGTCTTGTAGGATAAGGCCATTCCGTACCTCCTATATTACCTTTTACACCCCATACTGTCACTGCCTCTTTCATAAATCCACAATCAGCACTCACTCTCCGAGCCAAAATCCTCAACATGTCTCCACTTATCCTAAGGGCTCCATAAAAAGAGGTGGCCTAAAGTTTCCATTTAATCGATCGAGCTATTCTGTAAGGTGCATTATACCACCTACCCGAAGACATAGGGATTACGGCATAAACTAGTGCTCGTTTTACATCCTAAGCATCTTAGCCGAATCCTCTCATCATTTTCCCCATTAGCAAATACAAGGTTCCTCTCGTTGTCCAAAATACTCAAATTGTTCAATGCCAAAGTCATAGGTTTCAATTCGTTTACCGGATGTGATGTATAGCAGGCTGTTTGACAAACGTATACGGTGCCTGTTATAGTGATTATTAACCGAATAAGGTAAAGGCTGGGAACGAGACTAGTAGGCCTCCAGCGAAGCTCAGAGAGCCGGGTAAGGTGTGAGCCGGCGCTAGCGCAGAGGACTGAATGGACTCGGGAGCTGCAAACCGAAAGGGATTCGCCCGAGTAGGCTTTGACGGAAGGGCACCGTTAGCAGAGCCCAGGGTATCGCTCTCAGATACTGAGGCCGTACCTGAAAAGAGATGATTGCCTATTCTGTTGGCAATTAATTAGGGTGGCACCGCGAAGGAAAACCCCTCGCCCCTATGGGCGAGGGGTTTTTTATTTGCCGTATAATGGAGGATTATATGTATTACCCGACATTAGAAGAAGTTAAAAGACATAAGGGAGACGGTAATCTGGTACCCATCTACCGTGAAATCGTGGCCGACCTGGAGACGCCGGTTTCTGCCTTTCTTAAAGATCAACGCGGCGGCTATTCTTTCCTGCTGGAGAGCGTTGAAGGCGGCCAGCGGCTGGCCCGCTATAGCTTCATCGGCACCGAGCCATACCAGGTACTGACCACCAGGGCAGAGGATAAAATCAACCCTCTGCCGCTCATCGCCGAGGAGCTGAACAAGTACAAGATAGTGCCAGTGAGCGGCCTGCCCAGGTTTTGCGGCGGAGCCGTGGGCTATCTGGGCTATGAAGTGGTGACCCGCTTTGAAGAGTTGCCTTCTCCCGAGCAGCGACCCTCTGGGACTGCCCGAAGTCGCTGTTCATGTTCGTGGATACCATGCTTGTCTTCGACCATGTTACCCACAAGATAAAAATCTTGAGCCACGTTCGTCTCGATGGCGATATCGAGCAGGCCTATCAGCAAAGCGGTGCACAAGATTGATGACCTGGTGGACAGATTAAACCAGCCGCTCATGCCAAACCAGCAAACAGAAGCACATCCTCCTCGTATAAACAGCAGCCGCGACTTTCCTCAAACTTCTCCCAGGAGGATTTCGAAGACCAGCGTAGCTAAGATAAAGCAATATATCACTGCCGGCGAAGCTATCAGGTGGTGCTATCCCAGCGCCTGGCTCGACCCACCCACGCTGCTCCCTTTGAAATCTATCGGGCGCTGCGCACCATCAATCCCTCGCCATATATGTTCTTCTTCGATTTCAATGACTTCCACATCATCGGAGCTTCTCCCGAGATTCTGGTCAGGGTAGAAGATGGCATGGTCATGACCCGTCCCCTGGCTGGTACCAGGCCACGAGGCAAAGACCAGTCTGAGGATGCCAGGCTGGAACAGGAGCTACGCAGCGACGAAAAGGAGCGCGCTGAGCATATCATGCTGGTGGACTTGGGACGCAATGACATCGGGCGGGTGAGCCAGCCGGGTACGGTCGAGGTCAGCGACCTGATGGATGTGGAGCATTACTCCCACGTGATGCATCTGGTAACCCATGTGCAGGGCAAGCTGCGGCATGACCTGACCGCCTTCGATGCTCTGCGTGCTTGTTTTCCTGCAGGCACTGTGTCCGGCGCCCCCAAAATCCGGGCCATGGAAATAATCGCCGAGCTCGAGCCTGAGAAGAGGGGCCCTTATGCCGGGGCTGCAGGCTATTTCTCTTTCTCAGGCAACATGGATATGGCCATAGCCATCAGAACCATGGTGATGAAAAAAGACATCGCCTATGTGCAGGCAGGATGCGGCATAGTCTATGACAGCGTACCAGAACGCGAGTATCAGGAAACCATGAACAAGGCTCGGGCGCTACTTAAAGCCATCAACCAGGCCGAGAGCCCAAGCAGGATAACAGGAGGAGCCATGCTGTTGCTGATAGATAACTATGATAGCTTCACCTATAACCTCTTCCAATATCTTGAGCGAACTGGGCGAGCAGGTAGTGGTAGTACGCAATGATAAGATCACGCTCGAAGAGATTGAAAAAATGCATCCCGAGCGTATAGTCATCTCCCCTGGACCGTCGACGCCGCTACAGGCTGGCATCTCCAACGAGGTCATCCGTCATTTCGGCTCGAGGTTACCCATACTCGGCGTTTGCCTGGGACATCAGTGTATCGGTTATAGCTACGGCGCCACTGTAAGTCAGGCAAAGAGATCATGCACGGCAAATCTTCTCTGATATATCACAGCAGCCAGGGAGTCTTTGCCGGGTTGCCCAATCCCTTCTCCGCTATTCGCTACCATTCGCTGGTGGTGCAAAGTGATGGGCTACCGGACTGTCTTGAAGTAACCGCCTGGACGGAGGATGGCACAATTATGGGGCTGCGCCACCGCCAGCATCCGGTGGAAGGAGTCAGTTCCACCCTGAATCTTTTATGACTGAAGTGGGGAAGGATTTATTGAGAAATTCTTACAAAAAGGCGGGAATAACAATGATTAAAGAAGCTATCGCGGCCTTGATCTCGGGGCAATCACTCGCTATCAGAACAGGCTGTCACAGGTTATGGAAGAAATCATGAGCGGCAGCGCCACACCGGCCCAAATCGCCGCTTTCGTCACCGCTCTGAGGCTCAAGGGGGAAACCGTGAACGAAATCGTGGGCTTGGCCAGGACTATGAGGGCCAATGCCATCAAAGTGGATATCGATGAGCCAGTGGTAGATACCTGCGGCACTGGCGGCGATGGCTCATGTACCTTCAATATCTCCACTGCGGCTGCCTTTGTGGCTGCCGCCGCCGGGCTCAAGGTAGCCAAGCACGGCAACCGTGCCATGAGCAGCCAATGCGGCAGCGCTGACGTCCTGGAAGCTCTGGGTGTCAAGATAGACCTTAATGCTGAGCACGTGCAAAGATGCCTGGAGGAAGTAGGGATAGGTTTCATGTTCGCTCCGCTATTTCACCCGGCTATGAAACATGCGGCAGTTCCCCGGCGCGAAATCGGAATTCGCACCGTGTTCAACATCCTTGGCCCGCTGACCAATCCTGCCGGTGCCAGAGCTCAGGTGCTGGGGGTAGCCGATGAGCCACTGGTGGAGAAGCTCGCGCTGGCGCTCCGGGACTTGGGTTGCCACCACGCCTTGGTAGTCCACGGCGAGGATAACTTAGACGAAATCACAGTCTCGGGGAAAACTCGCGTTTGTGAACTCAAAAACGGCCACATTGAGAGCTATACTATCAGCCCTGAGGATTTCCGAATACAAAAAGCCAGTGCAGATAGCTTAAAAGGCGGTAGTACCCAGGAAAATGCCGCCTTGCTGCGTAGCATATTGGCTGGTGCTCCAGGACCCAAAAGAGATGCGGTGTTGATGAACTCGGCTGCTGTGCTAATGGCCGGAGACAAGGTTAAAACCCTAAAGCAGGGGGTGTCGGCGGCTGCAGCGGCGATAGACAGTGGCAACGCCTTGGCAAAGTTAGAACAGCTAATCAAATTTAGTCACAGCTTGAACTAAAGATAATGATTTTAGAGCAGATAATGTCATACCAGCTACAGGAGCTGGAACGCAAAAAGGAACGCCTTCCGCTGGCAGAGCTGCAAGAGATAGCTTTGGCGCAACCACCACCGCTCGACTTGGCCTCAGCCCTTCGCGGCAAAGATATCCGGCTTATAGCCGAGATCAAAAAAGCATCGCCGTCCAAAGGGGTAATCTGCCCGAACTTTAACCCAACGAAGATAGCCCGAATCTATGCCGATAGTGGCGCTTCAGCCATATCGGTATTAACCGAAGCCAGATACTTCCAGGGTAGCTTGGACCACCTGAAGGATATCAGGAAGGCACTGGGAAACAGAAGGCTGCCTTTGCTGAGAAAGGACTTCATCTGCGATCCTTACCAGATTTACGAATCCCGAGCGTCCGGCGCCGATAGCCTGCTGCTCATCGTGGCAATCCTGGAGCCAGCGAGGTTACGGGAGCTGCTTGATATAAGCCACGAGCTCAACATGAGCTGCCTGGTGGAGGTGCATAATGAAGCTGAGGTCGAGATTGGCATTGAAAAGTGGAGCTAAAATCATAGGCATAAATAACCGAGACCTGACCACCTTCACGGTGGAATTAGCTACCACCGAGCGGCTGCGCCCGCTTATCCCGCCAGATCGAATAGTGGTTAGTGAAAGCGGCATTAAGGAGCGCAGCGATATACAGAAGTTGAGGCAGCTAGGTGTTGATGCCGCTTTAATTGGTGAAACCCTGATGTCTGCCCCGGACATTTCCGCCAAGATTAAGGAGCTATTTTGACCAAGGTTAAGATTTGCGGGCTATCTCGAGATACAGGATGCTCTGGCAGCAGCTAGTGCCGGTGCCGATTTCATAGGGCTGGTCTTCGCTCCGAGTAGACGGCAGGTCTCTACAGAAACGGCACGGCAGATTGTTGAGGCAATCCGCAACCTGAATCCTCAACCTGCTGTAGTGGGTGTTTTCGTTAATTCACCAATTTACGAGGTAAATTACATTGCAGGCTACTGCCATCTGGATTGGGTACAACTCAGCGGCGACGAAACCTGGCACTATTGCCAACAGGTTGAACGACCGACCATAAAAACTATCCATGTGTCGACGGCTGACATCGCCGAGGAAGTGGTTGACAAGATAGCTGCAGGATACCAGCTTCTGCCCCGCGAAAAACTTGTTTGCCTTCTGGATTCAAGAGTGGGAGCCGCTTATGGCGGCACGGGATACACCTTTGATTGGAAGCTAGCTAAAGAGATTTCAGCCAGGTTTCCGGTGATTATCGCCGGGGGATTGACACCAGCCAATGTGAGCCACTTAGTTCAGGAAGCTCAACCTTGGGCAGTCGATGTCTCTTCGGGTGTGGAGACTAATGGTCGAAAAGATACGGCGAAAATAGTGGCTTTTATCCAGGCAGTGAAGAGCGCTGGAAGATTAACCAGTAAATCGGTGTGAGCCAGAGGAGGTCATTCAGTGTTACCTGACAACAGAGGATATTTCGGAGCCTACGGAGGGCGCTTTGTTCCTGAGACCCTGGTGCCAGCCCTAGACGAGCTGGCAACAGCTTATGAAGCAGCCAAAGCCGATGCTTCTTTCTGGGCCGAGTTCGACGCCTTGTCGCGCGACTATTCAGGAAGACCGACGCCTCTCTATCTGGCGGAAAGACTAAGCAAGCAGTGCGGCGGCGCCCAGATTTTTCTAAAGAGGGAGGACCTGGCCCATACCGGGGCACATAAAATCAACAATGCTCTGGGGCAGGGCCTTCTGGCCCGGAGAATGGGAAAGCATAGAATCATCGCTGAAACCGGAGCCGGGCAACATGGCGTAGCTACTGCTGCCGTCTGCGCCCTGCTGGGTCTGGAGTGCATTGTCTACATGGGTGAGGAGGACGTGCGACGCCAAGCACTCAACGTCTTCCGCATGAAGCTCATGGGTGCACAGGTAAAGCCCGTTTCCGAAGGAAGCCGTACGCTAAAAGATGCCATCAACGAGGCGATGAGAGACTGGGTAACCAACGTCAGGAGCAGCTATTACCTTCTAGGCTCAGTGGTGGGCCCACATCCCTATCCCATGATGGTACGTGATTTCCAGTCGGTGATCGGCAAGGAAACCAGAGAGCAGATTATGGCGAAATGTAACCGCCTGCCCGACTACATAATTGCCTGTGTCGGCGGTGGCAGCAATGCCATCGGTATTTTCTATCCCTTTATGAACGACAAGAGCGTTCAGCTCATGGGAGTAGAAGCGGCCGGTGAGTGGCTCAAGCCGGGAAACACGCTGCCTCGCTAGCTGCGGGGAAAGTGGGGGTACTCCATGGCGCCAAATCATATTTACTTCAAGACAACCACGGGCAAATTCAGGAAACGCACAGCATATCTGCCGGGCTGGACTATCCCGGCGTAGGTCCGGAGCATAGCTATTTAAAGGACAGCAAGCGCGCCACCTATGTGGCGGTAAGCGATAAGGAAGCACTCGATGCCTTTAAACTGCTTTGCCGTACCGAGGGCATTATCCCGGCCCTGGAACCAGCTCACGCGGTATTCTATGCCACCAGGATAGCCAGCTCGCTGAGTAAGAGCCAAATCGTGGTGGTCAACCTGTCCGGTCGCGGTGATAAAGATATGGACATCGTATCTAAAGCGCTGGAGCTGGAGCAGTGACTCGATATCGCTTCCGTATTCAAAAAAGCCGGCCATAAAGCTCTTATAGCCTATGTTACAGTAGGTTATCCTAGCCTTAAAGCTACCCTAGAGGTAGTCCCCCTTCTGGCCAGCAATGGTTGTGACATAGTGGAGCTGGGAATACCTTTCTCCGACCCCTTAGCTGATGGCATCACCATACAAAAGGCAAGCTTCCGCGCTCTGCAGAACAAGGTTACCCCTCAAGTCTGCCTCGACGTAGCTAAGGAGTTAAGACAGAAGGTCGATATACCATTGGTGTTTATGACCTATTTTAATCCGGTATTCAATTATGGGCTTGAGGAGTTCTGTGCCCAATGCGCCAAGTCTGGCATCGACGGCATAATCATCCCCGATTTGCCCCCGGACGAAGGTTCGGATTTAGAGCTCATCAGCCAAAAGCAGCATCTATCTCTCATTTACCTGCTAGCTCCGACCAGCAGCCAACAGCGCATCAGGCTGGTGGCTGAGAAATCTCGGGGCTTTATATACCTGGTTTCGGTAGCCGGTGTCACCGGCGCCAGGGATGCTCTTCCTACAGACCTGGGTGAATTCGTCGCCAGAGTAAAGAAAGTGGCCACCCAGCCATTGTGTGTTGGATTCGGGATATCCACTCCGGAGCAAGCAAAGCAAGTAGCACTGACAGCCGATGGGGTAATCGTAGGCAGCAGCATAATTCAACTCATGGAAACTGATGATAACTTCGCTTCAGTCAGCCACTTTATACGGGGTTTAAGGCGTGCCCTTGATGAGCCATGCTAAAGCAGCCATCGATTCTCCTTATCAATGCCAACACTGTCCAGCCGCCGGTTAGCCCGGTGGGTCTGGAATATGTAGGCGAGGCCATAGTCAGCGCCAAGATACTGGTGCGCATTTTAGACCTCGCCTTTGAACCAGACTGGCAGGCGGCTTTAGCCAACGAGATCAGAGGCCGTGATCCCCTAGCCATAGGATTATCAGTCCGCAATACGGATGACTGCTGCTTTGCCACCAAAAAGTCTTTCCTGCCCTGGATTAGCCAGCTCATCGCCGAAATCAGGAGGCTAACTCAGGCATTTGTGCTCCTCGGTGGCGTTGGGTTCTCCATTATGCCGGAAGCCGTTCTCGGGCTAACCCAGGCTGACGCGGGTATCGTCGGCGACGGCGAAGAGGTGACCCCCACTCTATTCACACGTCTTATGAACGATGAGGACTTTTATGACTTACCCAACATAGTCTACCGGCGCGAGGGAAACGTCATCCGCAACCCCAGAGCCAATGTCGACCTGCAGAATTTCCCGCTGCCTCGTCGCCGGCTTTTCGATAACAAAAGATACCAGCAACTGGGAGCCATGGTGGGCATAGAGACGAAACGAGGCTGTTCCCAGCGATGCATCTTTTGCGCTGACCCGGTGGCTAAAGGCAACATGGTACGTGTACGGCCACCTTTCAATGTGGCACAGGAATTCCGGGAGCTTGTTGCCCAAGGCATAACATGGTTTCATCTGTGCGATAGCGAGTTTAACTTGCCACTGGCGCATGCTAAGGAATTGTGCCGCGCTTTAGTCGAGGCCGGCCTGGGAGACAAGTTGAGATGGTATTGTTATTGCTCACCAACTCCTTTTGACGCCGAACTAGCTGATCTAATGAAACGTGCTGGCTGTGCCGGCATAAACTTTGGCGTTGATTCCCTCTGCGATGAACAGCTAAAGAGGCTTGGCAGAAGCCATTCCGTGAGCGATGTTCGGCAATTGGCCCACCTTCTCAAGGAGGAGAGAATAAACTATATGTTTGATCTGCTTGTCGGTGGGCCTGGTGAGACAAAAGAGACGGTGAAAGCAACCATAAACCAGGCCAAGGCACTCGATGTTCCTCTTATTGGGATAGCTGCTGGCATCAGGATATATCCCGAAACACCGCTAAGCAAAGCCCTAGCCGAAGGCTCCACTGGCGAGAAGGTGGTACACCCCGAAGCGGGACGCACATTACCCGACCCTATCTTCTACTTATCTCCTCATCTCGGCAGCGACGCCTCAGCACTGACAAACGAACTGGTGGCTGGTGACCCCCGCTTTATGTTTCTCTCCGCACCTGCCGAGGAGGGCAGCTACAACTACGCCGATGACGACGCCCTTTGCCAGTTGATAAAGGATGGAGCCCGGGGCGCCTACTGGGATATCCTTCGACAGAGCAAGGCCAGCAAGTAAGGCACTATCCCTCTTTTTTCTAGAGAACAGAGGGCAAACCAGGGATCATCTTCTCCACAAGTTTCAGCCAAGAATTTGACCTTCACGTCCTCAGTTTGCTGTTGCTGGTAAGCAGTCCTGCGTGTAGAATGCAAAATAGAGGACAAAGTTCGGATCCTGGCCGAAGCAGTCAGGATTCGGAGGCAATGGAAAGATAACATAATGGAATACAAGTGGAAGGCATTCTCGGTAACATCGGTAGGGGCGCTGATGTCAGCTCTAGACGGCACCATAGTCATGCTGGCACTTCTGCCAATCGCCGAAGATCTGCATACCGATTATGTAATCATGGTATGGGTGATTATCGCCTATCTGCTTATTAATACGGCACTTGTGCTGAGCCTGGGACGTCTGGCTGACATCTATGGCCGTAAGAGGATGTACAACATAGGTTTCATTGTATTTACCATCGGTTCGGCCCTTTGTGGGTTTGCCGGCACAAGTCTGACACTGATTCTTTACCGCGTAATACAAGGAATAGGTGCGGCGCTGCTCACAGCCAACTCGTTTGCCATACTCTCGGAGGCCTTCCCCGATAACGAGAGGGGTAAGGCATTTCGGAATGAATTCAATCGTCTGGGGAATTGGTTCGGTGCTTGGGATAATACTGGGTGGTCTTATTGTCTCATATACGAACTGGAGATTAATTTTTCTAATCAATATCCCGATAGGAATCTTCGGAACAATCTGGGCGTACAGGACTCTGCGAGAAGCGGCCACGGCTGCTGAGGGGATGCCACTCCCTGCGCAAAGGAAACCGCTATTGAATGACAAGAGACAGAAAACAATCGTTCGATATACCTGCCGCGCTGACCTTTACCGCCGGGTTGCTCTTTTTACAGATGGGAGTCACCTGGGGACTTCTCCATTCCTGGACAAACTCAGCAACAATCACCTTTCTGGCTCTGACTCCTTTTCCGCTTCTTTTCTTCGTGATCTGGGAACTCAGGTACAGCAAGGACCCGATAATAGATTTGTCTTTATTTTCTCGAAACAGGGTTTTTCGGTTTCGATCGCGGCAGCGTTGCTCCAATCTCTCGCGCTCTTCAGCCGTCAACTTTCTCCTGATATTCTATTTTGAAGGAATTTACGGTCTTTCTGTGCTCAAGGCATCATACCTTCTCGTCCCCATGGCCGTAGCCAGCGCCATAGTGGGTCCGTTTGCCGGCAGGCTTAGCGACAGGATCGGGGCGAGAATAGTCGCCTCGGCTGGTCTCGCGATTCAGGCAGTGGTTTTGGTTCTTCTAGCAGGCTGGGTGTATCGACGCCTCTGTGGTATGTCGGCATTGTAGAGATGTTCTACGGGGTCGGCGGAGGATTGTTCTGGCCAGCCAATACCAGTGCTATAATGTCAGCCGCACCAAGAGAGGGTACGGGGCTGCCTCCGGAATCATGAACACATTCAGAAACACGGGTATGATAATGAGCTTTGCGCTGGCCTTAACGGCAGCCACGAGTGCTATTCCTCCTCGTTAGTCTTCAAGCTTTTCCTGGGAAACTTCGAGGGGACGCTTTCCCAGAGCTACGCCGTTGGTTATCTTTCGGGACAGAGCTTTGCGTTCGAAATCTCAGCGGCCGTGATCATCATAGCCATGGTCTTTTCTCTGCTCAGAGGAAAAGCTGAAGCGCAAAATGCCAAATAGACACTTGTGAATGGCGACTGCGGGTTGGGCCCCGAAAGTCACGCGCGGGCGCGGTAACCCCATCTAGCCTACGTTCTCGTGATACGGCACACTAGAACTTGCCTTATCAAAATAGGTATTGGTGTTTATTGATGACCAATACAGGTTCAATCAGCAGGAATGACTGGGACAAGAAGATGAGAATCGTACTTGCCGCCCGTATAGATGACATGCTCCCCCTTGTTTACGGTTGCCGTATGCTCATGCGTGTGCTATCACTTCAGGGTACGCATAGATATCACTGCCCTGCACCACGACCCGCAGCTTCTCGCCTCGCTCGAACAGGGTGCTTGAAGGCCAGATTTCGATCTCTACCGGAACGATTTCACCGGCTTTAAGCTTTATTTCTCTCTGATGCTTGTGGACAGGCTGATAGGGTGTTGATTTCTCCTCATCGAGTTCACGATGGGAAACTCGCAGCCAGCCAAGAGCGACCGGACCATCATCATGGTTCCAAAGAACGGGAACGGGACAATGTTTCCGGCACGATCGATTTTCTCGTATCGCTACAAACAAATCCATGTCGTCGCTACCTTCCGCCTGTACCCAGAGTTTCAGCTTCATATATCCTGTTAGCTCGGTCTTCTTGTCAAATTGGAATTCAAACTGGCATTCTGAGTTTTATCGGTTATATCGTTCACGTTATAGCGAACTTGAGCTTCCTTTTTGAACGGAGACTTGCTCAACTTTCCGTCACTCGCATTCAAGAAAAGTTTCGTATATTGGGTACGTGCCAGCGGCCATTCGTTTTCGTTCCTGAAATTTCCGACAGTAGTATTTTTCTCTGACCTCCAGCGTGACCTTAGGCCAGTTTTTTACTTCGTTATCGATACCTTTCAAGAACCTATCGAAAAACTGTCTCTGTTTCTCCACGTTTTCCTGTTGATAAAAATGTCGCCACTTCTTTCGCCCGTGAACTATAAGCCACTTGTCCTTGGAAGCGATTTTCTTGAAACCTTCGAGTGTCCCGCGCGTATGCAGGCCGTGGTCCGTCCAGCTCGCTACGACAAAGGCCGGCACCGTTATCTTTGATAAATCAGCGTTCTTGCTGGCCCAGTAGTCATCAAACAGCGGATGCTGCTCTTAGCCATTTCTACAAAATCTTCTACTCGTGTCGTCGTCGAATAGCTCGAGATAGCTCTGCAACGATGGCACAGAACAATGTCTCCGGGATGCCTCCGTGGAAGGCAAACTCGCGGTAAAAATCGCTCACTCCCTCCCAGGGATTGATCGCCGCCAGATGTGGTGGATTGGCGCCGCCACTTTCCACTGGCGTCCAGGCCAGGTAGGAGACCCCATGCATACCGACTTTGCCGTTACTCCAGCTTTGGGTGCCGGCCCATTCGATCAGATCATAGCAGTCCTCGGCTTCTTGAGGGCTCATGAATGTTAGATCTCCTTCAGAATCCCAGGAACCACGCGGGTCCGGCATTGATAATAGATATAGCCATTCGGGCACCAATAAACAGGGTCAGCCCGTTCAAAGCCGGCAGTACTTAGAAAACTATCGGTGTCGCATACGCCGCTGCTTCGGGAAAATTTGTAGATTGCCTTACGACCTGATGTTTGCCATAAGGGCTCCAGGCAATAAGAACGGGGTATTTCCCCTCTTTCTCCGGGCGAAAGATATCGACGTATATCTTTACGCCATCACGCATCGTCACAGCGACATCGTACTCGATACTCATTCCCTCTGCCTTTTCCGTCCGGGGGTTGAAGTCCGGGGTATCCACCTTCGGCAGGCGGTACACCTTCCCTGAAAATCATTTCAAAGGCACCTGCACCAGCAGGTGCCGGCGTTGGTGCAGGTGTAGGTGTTGGGGCCGGGCCGGTTTAGCACACCCACCTGCCAGCACAGCTGCTACTATTAATGCAGCTAATGTCGAGATTACCAATTTCCTCATTCTTACCTCCTCACGATCTATTTCACCAACTATGCGTCCATTTTTTGGTCTTTAGCTACCATCTGTTTAATCGAAGTTCCCACAAAAACATAAGAGGAATGCCCAATGTTCAGGCATTCCTCTAAGAACCAATTTACACACCGTTCCGCCCACCCCGCGTACCAGATGCACGCGCTTCTAAGCTGGTTCGAATACTAGCAAAGTCATTTTAGCTTGTCAATAGGTGAGGAAACGGGGTAGTGTATCATTTTGAAATCAGCAAGATGATACTAGGGTGAACGAAGGGAAGCTATTCTATCTTCGATTGCTTGAACAATTAACGGGGGAATTTGTGGAATGCATTGACGGTCTAGATATTTTGATAGTAAATCAACCTCATCGAAATGAGCGAAGCAATCAACGTATCCCTTTAAATACGGAGACAAGTATTCGATGCGAGGTGGTACACCCTCCGCTAATGAAAACTGATACACATACTTTAGATGGTCTTTTAGATATCTTACAGCAGGAAGAAAATCTGCATCTCCGCTTACCAGAACAGCTACATCGTAATTTGACATTTTTTCTATCATATCCACTGCAATCCCAACATCAACTCCCTTTTCGCCTTGCTGATAACCTAAATAAGTAATTCCGTATTGAGGATTACTTTCTAGTTTATATACTCGATAAGGACGTACTATATATTGACCAACATATTTGAATTCAAGAAAGTCAGTATTATTTTGAATATTGTTGAAAACTTCTTCGCGTAACTTTTCGAAATATTTTCGTTCGCGGTCGTACCATTCTTTAGCTAGACGGTGTATATCATTTACAGTTAAATTTATGGTGCTTGAAGAATATCTATTCACGATTTGCTGTGCAGCTGTTTGATTTGGCTTCCACGAGGAAATACTAGCAGCATAATACCAGTAAACACGGACTAACCTATGTTCCCATGTAGTCAAAGTGTCAAATTTGCTAATTATGTCAGCAAAGAACTTCTTCCATAGAAAATGCCTCTCCTCTAGTTGATATGTTGGATTGGTAGGGTGTGGTGGATTGGATTGAAATGCAAAATGACGTAAATTATTACGGAAATTCTCGCCATCAACAAAGATTACTGTCTTAAGTGTGGTCATATGAATAGGGGCTCACATTGTGAGCCCCAGCTCCCATAATGGGATTAATTAATGACGGCTAAAATATTAGCCGTCATATCGAAGGAGTTCATCGTCGTAATCGGTGCTGTCGACGATAGCCTTCTCCAGTATAGTGGGATTAGCCGTTAACCCTGTTATGCCATCGTCGATAAGCCGCTTAAGCTCGCCGGATTCGATAAGCCCACGACGTATATAATCAAGCCACACTGATTGACCCAAATGCTGTAACTGTTGGATTGAGTTCATTTCATCCTCCTTCGACCTGCCCTTGCAGAGCTTGACGCTCAATCGACACGATTTTTTGGAGGCGTCGACGGTGCCGCTCCTCACCGCTGAATTGGGCGTTAAGGAAAGCGTTTATCAGCTCATAAGCCATTTCTACACCGATTACCCTGGCTCCGAGGCAGAGGACATTCATATCGTCATGTTCAACACCCTGGCGAGCTGAGTAGGTATCATGACACAGGCCGGCGCGTATTCCCGGCACTTTGTTGGCAACAATCGAGGCACCAACACCACTGCCACAGACCAGAATTCCTCGCTCCGCGACCCCGGACGCTACTGCCTTCGCTACCGAATATGCATAATCTGGATAGTCGTCGTTATTATCGAGAGCATGAGCACCTAAATCGGATATCTCGAATTTGCCCTTCAGTCTGGCTAATATTTCATTCTTTAAAACGAAGCCGCCATGATCTGCCCCTATGACAAGCCGTAACCGTCTCTTATTCATGCCTTACCAACCAATTTTCGTGCCTCGTCAATTACGCGTTCGGAGGTCAGACCGAGTTTCTCAAACACTATTTCACCGGGCGCCGAAGCGCCGAAACGATCCACGCCGATAGCCACCCCGTTCAAGCCCACATAATCCTTCCAGCCTCGCGGCGTAGCCGCCTCGATAGAGATACGTTTGGTAATTCCTGGCGGTAAAACGCTGTCACGATATCCAGGTGGTTGGACATCAAATAGTTCCCAGGAAGGTAATGACACCACACGAGCAGCAATGCCCTCATCATTTAGCTTACTGCCGGCAGTGAGGGCGATATGTACTTCCGAGCCTGTGCCAATGATAATTACATCGGGAGGATTGCGTGCCTCCCAGAGGACATAGCCACCTCGTTTAACGCTACTGGCCGGAGCGAGCTTAGTGCGATCCAAAACCGGCAGGTTCTGGCGAGTCAGGACCAGAGCTGTCGGCCCGTTGCGCCGCTCCATAGCTATCCTCCAGGCCTCAACTGTTTCGGTAGCGTCGGCGGGGCGCAGCGTCACCAGGTTAGGAACCGCACGCAGACCAAGAAGCTGTTCCACAGGTTGATGGGTCGGGCCGTCCTGGCCCAACCCAACTGAATCGTGCGTGAAAATGTATATGACCCTGATTCCCATTAAGGCTGCCAGACGCACCGGAGGTCGCATGTAGTCGTAGAATATGAGAAATGTGCCGGTGTAGGGAATGACGCCTCCGTGAGCTGACATACCGCTGGCGATTGCGCCCATGGCATGTTCTCTCACACCGAAGTGCATGTTGGGGTCCACATGCTCTTCAAAGTCATGGAATCGGTCTTTCAACAGCGTCTTGGTCGATGGTGCCAGGTCCGCCGAACCTCCGGTGAAGCTATGAACCTTCTTCGCAATAGCGTTCATCACCTGGCCCGAGGCGTCACGGGTAGCGATGGGCTTGGTTGGCTCTTTGAAGATACCGTCGAGCCCTTCATCCCAACCTTGCGGTAATTCGCCACTCAGGTCCATCTCAAGTTGTCTGGCTTCGCGAGGAAAAGCCTGACGATATTGTTCCAATCGGGCCAGCCATTCTCTTTGCCAGTCCTCGCCGCGCCTAATAGCCTTACGGCAATGCGCCAAGACCTCCGGAGGCACGGCAAACGGCTCCGCAAAGGGCCAGCCGAGGTTCTTCTTGGTCAATTTCACTTCTTCGGCGCCCAGAGGCTCGCCGTGAGCGGCAGCCGTACCTGCCTTGTTGGGACTACCGTAGCCTATGATTGTACGGCAGATAATAAGCTTGGGGCGTTCCCGTTGGGCATGGGCTTCACGTAGCGCGGCATCAACGCTCGGCCATGTCCATGCCATCAATAGGGCCGATGACATGCCAGCCGTAAGCCTGAAAGCGTTCGGCCACATTCTCGGCGAAGACAACGCTGGTTTTACCTTCAATAGATATGCCGTTATCATCGTAGAGAACGGCAAGCTTACCCAGTTTCAAAGTGCCGGCAAGCGATGCTGCCTCAGAGCTAACCCCTTCCTGAAGGTCTCCGTCAGAAGCGATGGCATAGGTGTGATGATTGATTATCTCGTTACCAGGCTTGTTATAGCGCTCGGCCAGCCACCTCTCCGCAATGGCCATCCCCACGGCATTGCCAAATCCCTGCCCCAGCGGGCCCGTAGTCGCCTCTACTCCGGGCGTCAATGTGTATTCCGGGTGGCCGGGTGTCCGGCTACCCCACTGACGGAAATTCTTTATATCGTCCAGCGTCAGGTCGTAGCCGGTAAGAAAAAGGAGCGAGTACAGCAGCATCGAAGCATGCCCGCAGGACAGGACAAACCGATCCCTGTCGGGCCAGCTGGGTCTTTGGGATTATGCTTAAGAAATCGGTCCCAGAGCACATACGCCATTGGCGCGGCGCCCATAGGCGTGCCCGGGATGACCGGATTTGGCCTTCTCCACGGCATCGACAGCCAGGAAGCGAATTGTATTGGCGCATAACTCATCTATAGAAGTATCATCTCCATCTTCGAACTTGCCCTTTCACGTTATTGTGCCCTTTCTCGCCTGACTATCGCCCTGGCCGGCACGCCATCTCCCTTGTCCAGTTTAAGCGGTAAGCAAATGAGGTCATTACTTAATATACTGACAGATAAACAATCAAATAGTCATAAAATCAGGTGGAAAAATGTTACAAAACCGTGACATTTGCCTACCGAGTTCCCGTGAGGTTTACACAGATAAACCCGCCTATTTAGAAGTCGCTCAATTGTTATAACTATTTGATTATTTCACACTCCATTTTATGACTTTTTAATGTTCTCTCCCTTATGATTGATGTTAGGTGTTTGATCGCCAGCGTTGCCGAAGCTTTGGTGGACAACGTAGCTAGCTCCCCAAGGTATGCAGTCTGGCGAACCGAGGAATCCAAATTGCAGTTGAAGTAATTGCTGAAATTTCACATCTTACACTCCTCCTCTCTTAACAATTTCTTAAAATTGTTTGTATATAATACAAGGTGACATACTCCAGGTCTATATCTCTGCCCATTTCCGAACCAGAACCTGGAAATGCCTGAAAAGGCGTTATGATTATATGCGGAGGTAACTAACACATGAAATGGAGATTTGAATCAACCAGAAGACTAATATTAGGCAAGAAATCAATGCTTGCAGCACTAACGGTGGCGCTGTTGCTTATGGCGACAATGGCGATTGGCTGCAGCGGTAGCAATACCGGTATAATCCCCAGTCCGACCACTCCCGCTACGTCTACTGGGCCTGCGACACTGTTTGATGAAAATACTGTAGTGTCTCTTTACCAGAAGACAATTCCGGCGGTAGTACAAATAGATACTACTACCAGCAGCCAAACTGAGATATTGGGACCTTTTGGATTTCGAGTTCCCCAGATGAGGGGACAGGGTTCCGGCTTTTTTATTGACAACCAAGGTCACATACTGACCAACAACCACGTGGTAAACAACGCTGACCAGGTTAAAGTCACCTTGCACGACGGCACGGAACTGAATGCCAAAGTGTTAGGGACAGATGTAAACAATGATCTGGCCGTCCTGCAGGTTGACTCGGGAAAGGTCAGCGGTATAGCACCCCTGGCTCCGGGCGATTCGGACCAGATAAAACCGGGGCAGATGGCCATTGCTCTGGGTTCTCCTTATGGACTTGAGGGCTCAATAACAGTTGGCGTCATCAGCGGTGTGGGGAGATCGATTCACGGCCAGTCGCAGCGCGAAATTCCCAATCTCATTCAGACGGATGCTGCGATTAATCCCGGTAACTCTGGCGGCCCTCTGTTAGATTCCAGCGGCGAAGTGATTGGCATCAATACTGCCATCCAGCCTTCAGCTAATAGCATCGGCTATGCCATTCCAATTAACCTGGCTAAATCAATGTTACCGGCTCTGATTAAGGGCGAAAAGATCAAGACCCCGTGGCTGGGGATTGAGGGACAGGCCATAACCCCTGAACTGGCCCATAAATTGGACCTGCCCGTGGATAAAGGTGTCTACGTAATCGGCGTTGTGCCAGACAGCCCTGCCCAAAAATCTGGTTTAAAGGAAAGCGGTACGAATAGCCAGGGAGAGCCCACTAGCGGCGGTGACATCATTACCAAGGTTGACGGTGTCGACGTGGCCAAGGTGGAAGACCTAATAAGCTACTTCAACGGCAAGAGGCCGGGCGATGAGGTAACCCTTTCTATAGTGCGAGAAGGGAAACAAATGACGGTTAAGGTGACGCTGGGGGAGTGGCCCGAAAACGCCTCCCCTTACGGGACTCCGTCTCCACAAAACTAATTTTGTCTCTCTCACCTATTGGGCGAATTTGGCTGACGGTATGGCGTCATCCCTTGGGGTATGATCCAAAAACGGAGGCCATATTCACCCATGGAGCGGTTGATGATTACACGTAGCCGCCCTCACTCATCTGACAGTCATCTGACTGCTATCCCAGCACTGTTGCATACCAAGGTTCGGTTGCAGCATAGTCACCCTGTTGCCTTCCGTATCGAAGAATGAAACATAAAGGCCGATGTCGGGTATGTCCACAGGCTTGCCCAGTACCTTACCACCGGCCTTTGCCACTTTCTTCGTTGACTCATTCATGTCATCAACCGCAATTACAACGGATTACAAGACCGCAGAAAGGAATTCTTTGACAGACGACAGTTTAGGCGCTAAAATATATAGTCGCTAAACAAAGTCAATACAAGCAATCGGCGGGTAAACATCCATCATGAATGATATCAGAAAGGAGCTGCTCGAATCACTGGCGGAGAAAATGATCTCAGTAATGAGACGTGTGCACAAAGGTCAAAGTGTTCGTTTTAGCGAGTTCAGGCTGAGCCCGCCTCAGATACGTATACTTTTCTTCATTGGGAAGCAAGGAAAAGATGTAGCTGTAAAGGATCTGGCGGAAATGCTCAAGGTTACGCCTGGAGCAATCACCCAGTTTGTAGATGCTCTGGTGGAAATGGATTGGTAAGGCGGGAAGAAGACCCAAAGGACAGACGCATCATTAGGATAAAACTCACTGAACTCGCCATAATCAAGCTTGAAGAATTGAGAAAAGGCTATTTAATATCATCGAGCCAGGTATTCGACATATTGAGTGATGCGGAGATAACGGAGCTGGTTAGACTACTGGATAAGGTCAATAGCCATCTGGCCTGAAAGGAGATTGAAATAACTTTGGATTCAGCCAACCATAATAATATTATTACCGTCACAGAGTTAGTTAAGAGATTCAACGGACTCGCGGCGGTTGACAACATTTCCTTTACTGTGGAAAAGGGTGAGATTTTTGCTTTTCTGGGCCCTAATGGAGCCGGAAAATCGACAACAATAAAGATGCTCACAACCTTGTTGGAGCCAACCAGCGGTCGTCTCACCTTAAATGGGAATAATCCCACCAAGCACAAAGACGCTGTG
>CAVVVB010000016.1:0-267033 GCA_963751585.1 uncultured Chloroflexia bacterium
CGCTGGTTTGAAGAGATCAAGATTGGAGATGTTCCCATTGTTGGCGGTAAGAATGCCTCTCTGGGAGAGATGTACCGTGAACTTACAAGCCAGGGAGTCAAAATTCCGAATGGGTTTGCGGTAACTGCCGAGGCATACTGGTATGTAATAGAATCAGCCGGAATTCTTGACGAACTCAAGGATGCCATGCTGGGTCTGGATAAGACTAATCTGGATGACCTTATGAAACGAGGGAAAAGTAGCGCGCGATTTGATTTTGAGTGCTGGCATTCCCGATGACCTCTGGGCTGAAATAAGGACTGCCTATGACAGGCTTTGCGAGGAATACGGCCCGGACACGGATGTTGCGGTGCGTAGTTCAGCCACGGCAGAAGACCTCCCCACGGCCTCATTTGCCGGCCAGCAGGAGACTTATTTGAATATACGCGGATATCCCGCTCTGAGAGAGGCCTGCAGCAAATGCTTTGCATCGCTCTTTACAAACCGGGCAATATCTTATCGTATTGATAATAACTTCGACCATTTCGAGGTAGCCCTTTCCATAGGTATTATGAAGATGGTACGCTCTGACCTGGCCACCAGCGGCGTGATGTTTACTATTGATACTGAGACGGGCTTCAGTGACGTCGTTTTCATTACTGCATCCTATGGTCTGGGAGAAAACATTGTCCAGGGAGCTGTCAGCCCTGATGAGTACTATGTTTTCAAACCGACTTACAGAAAAGGCTGCAGGGCTATAATCAGGAAAAACCTTGGGGGTAAGTCCATCAAAATGGTTTACGGCATAGGTGACTCAAAAGTTCTAACGCGAAACGTGGCAGTCCCGGAGGCGGACCGTAGACGGTTCTGTATTACTGATGATGAGATCCTGACACTGGCCGGCTATGCGCTTAAGATAGAAGACCACTATTCAGGAAAAACTGGAGAATCCCGACCAATGGATATCGAATGGGCAAAAGACGGGATAAGCGGCGATCTATTTATAGTTCAGGCTCGACCGGAAACAGTTGAGTCACAGAAAGCCCTGGATATCCTGGAGACATATTACCTGGATAAGAAAGGCTCAATACTGGCGATAGGTAAAGGTGTGGGTGAAAAGATTGCCAGTGGCAAAAGCCATATAATCCCCGATGTAGCTCATCTTTCTTCGTTTAAACCCGGAGAGATACTCGTGTCAGACAGTACTAACCCGGACTGGGAACCTGTAATGAAAACGGCGGCTGCTATTATAAGCAACAGGGGTGGCAGGACCTGCCATGCAGCCATTGTCAGCCGCGAGCTTGGTATCCCGGCGGTGGTCGGCGCTGGCGATGCTACGGAAAAAATCCATACTGGACAGGAAGTTACAGTAAGCTGTGCCGAGGGCGATCAAGGTATAGTATATGAGGGAATTCTCCCGTTTCATGTGGAAAGGCTCAGCCTCAAAGACCTCCGGCGGCCAAAAACAGAGATTATGATGAACCTTGGCAATCCCGAACAAGCCTTTTCCCTCTCCAAGATCCCTAATGACGGTGTCGGTCTGGCACGTATGGAGTTTATTGTCAACAGTTACATAAAGGTTCATCCTATGGCTCTCGTCCATCCTGAAAAGATAACGGATGAGGCAGAACGGAGACAATTAGACGAGCTTACTTTCGGCTATCAAGATAAAAAGGACTACTTTGTGGAAAAACTGGCTCATGGTGTCGGGAACCATTGCAGCCGCTTTCTATCCGAAACCTGTTATCGTACGCATGAGCGACTTCAAAACTAATGAATACGCCCATCTCATAGGGGGACGCTACTTCGAACCGGTAGAAGAGAATCCCATGATAGGTTTTCGTGGTGCCTCTCGTTACTATAACGAACGATACAGGGAAGGCTTTGCGCTGGAGTGCAGGGCGATGAAACGGGTTCGAGAAGAGATGGGATTGAACAATCTCATCATAATGATCCCCTTTTGCCGGCGGTTGGATGAGAGTGAAAGAGTTCTGGCTGAGATGGCAAAGAATGGCTTGAAACGGGGAGAAAATGGACTTCAGGTCTATATCATGTGCGAAATTCCGAATAATGTCATCCTGGTTGATGAATTCAGCAAGCTATTTGATGGCTTTTCCATCGGGTCCAATGACCTGACCCAACTGGTATTAGGGGTTGACCGTGACTCAGCACTGGTGGCCCACGATTTTGATGAACGAGACCCTGGAGTGATGAAGATGATTTCCATGGCTATCCAAGGAGCCAGAAGAAACCACCGCCATATTGGACTCTGCGGTCAGGCGCCGAGCGATTATCCTGAGTTTGCCGAATTTCTGGTGAAAGAAGGAATAAATTCAATGTCTCTCAATCCTGACTCGATAATGAAAATACCCTCAAGGTGGTAGAGATAGAAAAACAACTGTTAAAATAAATACTTTGTGGTTCGTGCCAGTAATTCCAACTTGATATAATTAAACAAGAAGAGGCGCATCTTAGCTGTGGCGCTATCAAAGCGTTGTGGTCGAAATGGAAAATGTGTCGGTCATAATCATGGCGGGAGGGACAGGGGAGAGGCTGCAACCTTTAACCAGGGTGAGGTCCAAGCCGGCAGTTCCTTTTGGGGGTAAATTCCGACTTATTGATTTCACGCTGAGCAATTGCATTAACTCGGGTATTCGCCAGATTTCTGTTCTCATCCAGTATAGGTCCACCTCGCTGCAGAGGCATATCCAGGAGGGTTGGGGCATTTCGCGTTCAGGTTTAGGAGATTACATATACTGCGTGCCGGCTCAACAAAAGATAGGAACGGATTGGTACCGTGGTACCGCCGACGGAATACGTCAAAACCTTGATTTAGTGCGGGGTAAGGGTGCTGAGCATGTTATTATTCTTTCCGGCGATCATGTCTACAAAATGAACTATCTTCAGATGTTGGCCTATCACAAGGCGCAGAATGCCGACCTGACGATATCCGCTCTCAGATTAAAAAAGAGACAGGCTGCAGGCAGGTACGGAATCCTCGAAGTAGATGAAGACCTAAGGTTGTTTGGGTTCGAAGAGAAGCCAGAGCAGCCGAAGCCAATTCCGAATGCTTCGGATTATGCCCTGGCTTCAATGGGTATCTATGTCTTCAAAACCGATGTCCTGTTGCAGGTTTTGCAAGGTGAGGGTGATGACTTCGGCAAGGACGTTATTCCCATAATGATTGGCAAAGGTTCTAACATCTTCGTTTATGACTTCACCGAGAAGAACGAAATAGAGGATTTTATAGTCGAAGTGGCGGAGGGTAAAAGAAGGAAAGTTCTGGTTGATAGAACTCGAGATTCGTCCTACTGGATAGATGTTGGCTCCATAGATTCGTATTATAAAGCCAGCATGGACCTCTTGAGTGTAGACCCTATCTTTAACCTCTATGGAGAAAAGTGGGTAATCAGGACGTTCCAGAGGCCATTACCTCCGAGCAAATGTGTTCTCGGCGGCAGTGTGCAGGACTCTATGGTGTGCGATGGCAGTATCATCAGCGGTGCCGCAGTGCAGCGCTCTATACTATCACCGGGGGTAGTCGTGGAGAAAAATGCTCTGGTACAGGAATCGATTGTATTTGATGATGTCATTATCGAACCTGATGTCAAAGTAAGACGCGCCATTATCGACAAGGAAGCTAGAATCCAGAGGGGTGCATCCATCGGCTATGACGTTGAGGCAGATAAGAGTAGAGGCTGCACAATCTCAGATAACGGTATAGTGGTCATTCCCAGAGGGATGGATATAGGATAATCTATTCCCTAGATTCTTGCTTAGTGTGACCTTCCTACATCTACCTTGCCTGTGCCTCTGCAATGGAGACATCTCTCTTTCAATATAGGATGGTCATCACAGTAGGGGCATTCGATTTCCATTGTGCCCGTCTCGTGCTTACCAAAGTCCTTAATCTTCGAATCTAGCTCCTTATCGGCTCGGAGTTTGCCTCCTCCGACGTTCGTTACTACTTTGCAGCCGATGGACTGGCAAGTCTCTACTTCGGGGATACTTTCGGGGCCCGCTCGGTATCCACCTTTGGCGAATATATCGGGCTTGAGCCATGCCAGGGTCTTGCAGACTGTCTGGTCGCTGTCCACAGACGCGATAACCTCATCCACACCCTTAATGCTCTCGAGGATTTCTTTTCTATCCTCGAATGGCCTGAACACAAACCCTTTTTTCCGAAGCAGGAAATTATCGTTGTTCAGTATCACCACGAGCCTGTCACCCAGTTTGGCTGCCTCTCGTATATAGGCAATATGGCCTACATGTATCGGGTCAAAGGCTCCACTTATGGCCACCGTTATTGATTTCTTCTTCATTTGCGCCACTCTACCTTCCTAACATAACCATAATAACCCTAATGGGCAAGCTATTGCAAAACCGGATTAAGCCCTTGAGACTTGAACTTGGGTTAGGCAGGTTGGTAATTATTAATATCGACAATTCTGCACTAAATCAAGGACTTTTGCTGCCGGTTTTCGCACTGTCTATTTGAATTCGTTGCTGAACCGGACAGAGTCGTGACAGCCAAAATGCATGGGAGCTTGCCAACAATTGGAGTTCGAAAAAGGCGCCCTGCTCCGTGACCGCATCATCGAGCTGTGTAAAGACTAAGAGCTGCTCTCCCCACTGACCGGGTTCAAGTAGTTATTATTCCGATTAAAAACAGTCTTGGTACCCCGATTTTCGCTGGCGGTTACTTGATCTCTCGGCCGGGATTGAATAAGATATTTCTGCTTATGATTGGTAGCAAGGTATCGCAGGATAAGATGCAATGAAAACCAACCTCGGTAGATATCAAGGTGATACTAGATCGGCTTATCAAGCTCTCTGAGCAGATGCTAGATGATCTTATACTTTTGAAATCCGATAAAAAAGTCCAAAAGGGCGAAAGAAAACCAGGGCAACTGTTTTTCTTCGTCTTATCAGCGATGGTATTCCGAAGGCCACGAAGTAATACGCCAGCTACTCCCAAGTCGTTTTAGCGAATTTGAAACACTCTACCACGGGGATGAGAAGCGAAGAGCAGCGATGCTCATACATATACAATTAAAGATTGGGTGCTTGGTATCCGTGCTCCCGTAAGTCGAATATCGGGAACCAAGCTCTATGATGACATAGTCATTATCTTGATGCGGTTCCAAGTACAGGTTGAGATGCTCGACTCTGCAAAATTACGTTTTGAAAGCTCGCTCTTAGATATCAGGCAAATACTACGTGCCGATCTCTTTGATTCAGAAATCGAGTCGGCGAGAGAACTACTGAGTAACGGTTTCTTGCGTGCCGCAGGAGCGGTGGCTGGCGTAGTTGCTGAAAAACATCTTGAACAAGTGTGTGAGAGCCACAATGTATCAATCAAGACCAAGACAAAGAATCCCACTATAGGCACGTTCAACGATGCTCTCAAAGATGGGGATATTATCGAAATTCCCGAATGGCGTTTCATTCAGAGACTTGGCGATTTGCGAAATCTGTGCGATCAAAAAAGAGATAGGGAACTGACCAAGGATGAGGTCGCAGAGCTCATTGACGGTGTTGAGAAGATGATGAAGACAGTATTCTGACGGTGGCAACGCCTACATCGTATTGTTACCCGGCAGGCATCGAGTGTTTGGTGAGAAGCCACTGCAAAGCAGGTATTGGCTCCTTATTCTCGGTAGAATAGCAAATGGGGATGGTTTGTGAATAATATTGTTGTTAGAAAGCGTGGTCGATCAATTGATCATATGTTGATTAACGGTGAGGAGGTCTATTCTGATGATGATAGTACCTATTCTGTCCCCAAGGCTCTACTGAAAGGAATTCGTTTCAGAGAGATGCCCAAAAACGTCGCTTTCGAAGTATGTAGTAAGATTGAGGAAGGTATTGTCGTATTAGATAATTTTCCCTTTAGAATATCTAAGATCTCGGCTGATAGAGCACACGTCTATTTCGAAGATTCGGGTAGAAGGAAGTATTGGGACGGAGATGTCGGCTTCAAGCTTTATATGGAAACCAAACGAGACATCATTAAAGAACGTGCAAATGAAATAGGAGACCTAAAGTTCGAGACATATGCGGATGATGGTGATTATATTTTCCTAGCATTCTCAAAAGAAATAGAAGCAAGTAGTTTTGATCAAATAATAACTATTTCCGAGCAATTGATTCAAGAAATCGAGGGAACAGTTCAACTTAATATTGGTGCGCCCTTCAAAACAGTTCAAGACAGTAGTGATGAAGCTGATTTCTGCCTTTCTGTTGTAATACCACTTTTACGAAAGCTCGGATTTTCAAATGTTAAGTATAACTGCGGAACAAGGGAGTTTGGGAAGGATATCCTTTTTTCCAGAAAGACGGAATTTGATGATTTCGAGTTCTGGGGAGCCCAGGTAAAATATGGGGATGTTTCAGGTGCCGCGAGTTCAGAGATGACCAAATATTTGCCAAATTGATGATGCCTTCAAGGTTGCGTTCCATGATGTGTACACAAGGCGGAAACAGAGAATATCTAAACTCTTGTTGGTGGTCTCAGGAAAGTATACGGAGAACGCCGTAGAAAAAATTTGCGAGAAGATAGAAAGCTATGCGATCAGAAACAATATCGTATTTTTAGACGGTGCAAAAATAGACTGCATCGCCGAGAAGTTCAGGAAATAACAATAGTAACTTTGGTACATCTGTTTGCTTCAATCCTCTCTCAACCTTGCGCTCCTGACATATAGATCGAATTCAAATTTTGGGTATCTGTTCGCCGAGTTTGCTGCCGAGCTCTTTCTTCCAGCTTTTCCATAATTCGGGCGGGTCTGGAGTACCTGATGCAGAGCTCTGCAATCGGGTTCCCAGCGCGAACAGAATTATTTACAGGCTTCCAGTCCATCAAAGGAGCTAAGATTTCACCTGCTGGTAAGGGCACCGCCTTTAATTTCTTCTTTGGCCGCAATCCGAACAGGAACCTGATAACGTTGCTACTGCGCGTGACTTTGTAAATGGCGCCAGCTATTGTTTTCGCTACAAGGCTCTCTATTAGTTCCTTTGATGTCTACTCTGCGACCTGGGTAAAGCTCAATCGCCAGGCGGTGTCGTGCAGCTTGACGGTCGTCCAAAAGTCATTCTTTTTCACGGTCTGGCCCGTTGACTGATCGGGATATGTATAGCTGCCGGTGCCGGATTCCTCGGCAACCATTTTGTGGCCGAGCGTTACCAGGTCTGTATAAGATTGGAGAGAGGGATCGGTGAAAAGGTTCTTTCCCGTATCACCGCCCTGAGAATCGTAGATATTCAAGCCATCGAGTTGAATAACGTTAAGCGCTATGTTCGTTCCCTGTAAAATCGGTCCGGCTACCCCCGTAAACAACGTTTCAGGTTTGAAAAGGGCGCTTACCGAGCCGATGAAGTCACCTTTGCCTGAAAGAACGGGCCACATGATAACAACGGCATCCATGCCCTCTACGGCTCGGAACATCTGGCTAAGCCCGGGCTTTTTCGTCTCGTTAAATTTGACAGTTATGTCTTGCTGGCTGATATCGGAGCCTTCATAACGGCTGTAGGCGTCAGGGGCTACCGTAACCAGTTTGCCGGCAGTGTCTGCGGTGACACAATCGATCAAGAAACTATATTTACCGGATAGTCCGTTCAGTATCTGCTTGGCCTCGGGCCCACTTAATCCGGTACGGGATAGCTGAGATGCTGTAGCCGATACGTCGCGGTCCAGGTTATCAAGTTGCGATTTGACGGCTTTCTGTATTTGCAGCGCGGTGGTCTTTAACTGCCCTTCCTGGCTGACCGGGCCGGTACAACCATATACCAATGCAAGCGTCAGCGCCAGAACCAGAACCACGCCCAGGAAAAATCGTTGCCTTACCATAGTGAATAGCCTCCTGTATTTGTCTGCGGGAAACTCTTGACTATTTTAGCAAATAGAGATGTATTTAGACACTCCGCCGCTGGTGACGTGGGGAGGCTAGTTCTTGAGGAACCACGGTACGAGCGCCGATACCTTCTTCATATGCCCGGCGTAAGACCGTTTCTTGCTTAATATGTGCTTATCCATCATGGGGACGCTAACGAATACGAAGAGCAAGGTTATGCAAATCGGCCCTATGATTGCCCACCAGTAAGCCGGGTCTGCCGCCAGCGCAAAGAGATAGAGCCCCCACCAGAAAAGCACCTCGCCGAAATAGTTAGGGTGCCTGGAGTGTGACCACAGGCCCGTGGTAATGTTTTCCTCGGTGCTCTTACGTCGGGTCATAAAGGTCTTCAGCTCGTAGTCGGCCCGGGCCTCTATGGTTATGGCAGCGATGGTTACAACTATCGCCAGCACATCCAGGACGCCGAATCCGTTGGCGCCGGCGGATACGGCAGGATAAAGCGAGAGGCAACCCAGAAAAACAATTGCGGTGGGGAAGAAGTGAAAACCGAAAAAGCTCACTAACCAGTAGGGCCGGCCTGTGTGGCGCATGTCCGCGTACCGCCAGTCTTCGTGTTTAAGCCCCTGCCAGCGGCTCAGACAGTTATATGTCAGGCGAGCCGCCCAGACAATTAAAAGGATCAGGACCGCAGCCTGACGGACGGCAACGGCATTTGAAGACGGGAGTAACGTCCAGTAAAGCGCGATGGGCACCGGCGCCAGGCTCCAGTATGAGTCGTAGATGCTGGAGTTGTTGAAGATGACGGAAAAGATGAATACAACAATGGTGGCGGCGATGTCCGCAACGCCGGCAATCAGTATCGGCTGCTTTCCTCGTAAGAGGTAGCCGACACCGACAGCGACGAGCAAAGCAAGCACATAGACCGCCGCCAGGACTAGCCTGGCTCTGGCTTTGGAAGCGCGAGGACTAACAGGCATAGACAAACTCATCTGAGAGAGCTGCGTTATTGTAGCAAAGGGCCTAATTGCCGACAACGGAAGTATGATTAAACATGATGTTACCCGACAGAAAGGCATTCTAGCCGCTGAGTATCAGATTCCCGACTTCACTTTTTGACAGACCACGGAGTAAGTCTCTAAAATGCACAACGCCCAAAAATAGGACTATTTGTCGGCAGAAAGGATGTCATCGATGCTGACTAAATATACTTTTAGATTCCGGCTGAGCCTGGCAGCGATTTTGGCGATCGCCCTGCTATCCTGCCTGGGCTTCGGCGGTGTTGCTGTGGCCCAGAATGAAACTGCACCCGCGGCTCCGCAGCCACTGGCTTTTGCCGCCAGCCAACCGCCGCAGGCGTTTGAGAACGAGGCTTATTCATGGAGTATCACTGCCACCGGAGGCCTGCCGCCTTATGCTTGCAGTGCCAACGGCTCGTTGCCTCCCGGACTGTTCCTGGATGCCACCACCTGCGCGGTTTCTGGTACGCCCCCTAAGGGCGTGCCCAGCGATACGTACACCTTCGGCATCAAGGTGACCGATAGCTCCGATCCCGCCGTCTCTATCGAGGCGCCGTTTACCATTACTGTACAATACCGGTCGAACATCTCCATAAGTTCCGGCCTCTCATCGAGCCAGACCAACGTCTATGTCGATGGCCAGCAGGTGGGGAAATTGAGCGGCGGCCAGAAGATCAGCCGGATATTTCCTTCGGGGACAAAGCACACCATCTCCGTCGATGCTTCGAGCACGGCAACGGGGGAAAGCGATGCCAGACTTAGCCCGGTGATGAAGGACATCGTGGTCGATGGGCTGTCACCGGATGCTTACTTCGACTACTCTTCGGAATATGAAATCAGTGTCAAGAGCAATCAGACCGGTATTCCGCAACTGCCCGGCTCGGGCTGGTTCAAGGATGGTGACCAGCTGAGTTCTACGGCTCCGGCCGAAATCGACCCTGAGACCGGAGTGCAGTATCGCTTTGATCACTGGCAGCTTCCCACAGGGGAGATATACAGCAACGCTGACCTGAACTGGAAGGTGACCAAGCCGGGCGAGGTGATCGCCGTTTACGATACGTACTATCAATTGACGGTGAACTCCGAACATTGTGAGGCTAACGGGACCGGCTGGTACAAAGTCGACAGCAAGGCGGTATGGAATATCAAGTGTTCGGATTCGATACCGGCGCCTGGTTTCTGGGGCTACGTAGGAGTTGAGCTCAGGCCTCAGCAGGATACCGGCACCGTCCTCATGGATGCGCCCAAGGATATCGAGGTTATCTGGAAGCCGGACTATTCCAGAATAATCATACCGGTGGTCACGGGCCTCATTGCGGCGATTGTCATCAGCGTCTTCGGTGTGCTCCACGGCAGAATCAAGGCGGCGATTTCCGGAAGAAGGTAGCATTTCTGCCGACTATCCTCCAACGAATCCGTAGAAGCACCGGCCGCTGTTTTTTCGGCTTGATATTTGTCTCCTGGATAAGACGGCTGCCACCAAAGGCTACATGTGGGCGTATACCTCGGCCACGAACGATGATATAATGTCAACGATGGGTCGTCAATGTAAACAGGGGAGAATATTATGGATGATAGAGTAGCCATTTTTATAGACGGTAGCAATCTATATCATGGCCTGAGAAGTAACTTCAGGCAGCATAACCTCAACTTTGCTGAGTTTGCCACCAAGCTGTGCGGGGCCAGACGGTTATTCCGCACCTATTATTACAACGTCCTGCAGGATCCCAATCAACGGCCTGACAGCTATCGAGAGCAACAGGAGTTTCTGGATGCGCTGCGCAAGACGCCGTATCTTGAGGTCCGGCTGGGCAGCACCAAGGTGTCACAGGGTATCCCCGTGGAGAAAGGCATCGACATCATGCTGGCTACGGACCTGCTATATTTTGCCTGGAACGATTTCTACGACGTGGCGGTGCTGGTCAGCGGTGACTCTGACTTTGCCTATGCTCTTCAAGCCGTGAAGAATATGGGTAAGCACGTTGAGGTGGCTTACTTCGAGACTGGCGTGTCGAAGGACCTGTTGAGTGTAGCCGATAATCGCTATGTCCTGAACCGGAGCTTCTTCAGCGGTTTGTGGACGCGTAAACGCTATACTCCTCGTCGGAGGATAGCTGTCGAAGGTCAGCAATACAGCCATCCGGGGCCGCGACCACCGGAGACGACCACCAGAATTCTAGAAGGCAACGTCACTGCTGGGAAGCAGCCGGCCACATCTCTTGACGGCCTAATCATCACCACCTGAGAATGAAGCCTTTGGTATGGAGGAGACATGAAGCTTTTCGAGCCGGGGAAAATAGGTAAACTTGACATAAAGAACCGTATTGTTCTGGCCCCGATGGGCGTAGGCAGGATGGGCAACCCGGATTTGAGTTGGGGCGAAAGGGTGCGGGAGTATTATGTGGCACGGGCTCGTGGCGGCACAGGGCTTATCACCACCATGCTGATCTTCGTTTCTCAGGAGCTCGAGCCGTTTGCCAAGTTCAACATAAACGTATATTCGGATAGCCACCTCAACTCGCTGGCTAAGATATTCGAGGAAATGCATAAGTACGGGGCCAAGGTATCGGTGCAGCTGACCGCCGGATTCGGCAGAGTGTTGGCCCCGAGCACACAGCATCCCGATATAGCGCCGATATCGGCATCGGCAACGCCGTGCTTTTTCAATCCGGAAAGGTTGACTAGAGCTATCACCACGGCTGAAGCCGAAGCCCTGGCCAAGGCATTCGGCCTGGCGGCGAAACGGTGCGTGACTGCCGGGGCTGATGCCATAGAGCTACACGGGCACGAAGGCTATCTGCTCGACCAGTTCATGTCCGGATTGTGGAATAAGCGCACGGATAAATACGGCGGCAGCCGGGAGAAGCGCCTTACTTTTGCCCGGGAGGCCATTGCCAGTATTAAGGAGACCACAGACCTGCCGGTGATTTATCGCTATGGTATCGACCATTATCTGGAAGGCGGGCGAACGGTTGACGAATCCCTGTGGATTGCCAGGCAACTGGAGGCAATGGGGTTCGATGCCCTGCACGTCGATGCCGGGTGTTATGAAACTCACTGGTGGCCCCATCCCACTACCTATCAATCGCCGGGCTTGATGGTAGATATGTCAGAGAAGGTGAAAGCTGCCGTCAAGATACCGGTCATAGCCGTGGGCAAGCTGAACTATCCGGCGGTAGCCGAGAAGGTTTTGCAGGAGGGCAAAGCTGATTTTATAGCCATCGGTCGCGGGCTCCTGGCTGATCCCGACTGGCCTAATAAGGTCAGAGAAAACCGGATTGATGACATAAGGCCGTGCATAGGTGATAACTACGGCTGCATGGGAGAACTGGTGCAGGGGCGAGCCACCAGCTGTACGGTGAACCCGGCTTGCGGGCATGAGAAAGAATGGGCTCCGGCGCCTGTAAGCAAGAAGAAGTCGCTCTTGATTGTGGGCGGCGGGCCTGCCGGCATGGAGGCCGCGTGTGTGGCAGCCTCGAGGGGTATTACGGTTACACTGTGGGAGAAAGGAAATGAACTCGGAGGCAACCTGTTGCCGGCCTCGGTACCCGAATTCAAGAAGGATTTGCGTGATTTCGTAGACTATCAGGTTTCGCAGTTGAGGAAGTCTCCGGTCACCGTTGAATTGAACAAAGAGGCCACGGCGGAAGATATAATCGGCTTCGGCGCTGATTGTGTCATACTGGCTACGGGCGCATTCCAGGAGCAGCCGGATTTTATCGATGGCGATGGCTACAGGGTACTGACAGCTATCGAATTGTTAACGAACGGCACGAAACTCGGCAAGGACGTGCTGGTGGTAGGCGGGGGGCTGATCGGATGTGAAACGGCGGTATACCTGGCCCGGAAAGGGCATCGGGTGACGGTGATCAGCCGCCGTCCTCAGATACTCACCGATGTTAATTTCCACAACGTGGCAGTGCTTTATAGGATGCTGATTGACAGCCATGTGGAAGTGCTGACTGAGACCAAGCTGTCCGGAGCGTCTGATGGCGGCATCGTGGTGGTTCAGCAAGGCAAGAAGAAAGTCGTGAAAGCGGATAGCCTGGTTTTCAGCGAGGCGCTGCAACCATGTAACCACGTAGAGAAGGCCCTGGGCGACAGGATCGCGAATCTATACTCCGTAGGTGACTGCGTTAAGCCGAGACGCCTTATCGACGCCATCTGGGAAGCCTACCACGCGGCGCTAAAAGTCTAGGCGATGTGACAATGGTCACAGAGTAATCACACGTGCTGCGGTATACTGTAATTGAATGAAGAAGAGAGGAGGTGAGGGGCATGACGAAGAGAGTGTTATTGTGTCGACTGATGATCAGTAGTCGCCCTCGACCGGGAGTGTGGTTGGGAAGCAGTGATGGGCAACCGGCTGAGGGAGGTGAAGGTTCTCGAGCTCCTCATCAAGCGCTGAGGGCTGAATCCTGAAGAATGGGGCCTCTTTGGCGAGGGTAACCAGAAGGGGGGAGTAGTAGAACGAAGTCTGAGGACAGACTCGGAGACGAGGCTGTCCTTTTTTTATGCCCGCTTGGTCTTTCGGCTGTGCCTTCGCCTGGCATGGTTTATAAACTTTTCGTGGCGTTCCCCGTTAAATAGATACAAATTGTTCTTAATCAAAAATTAATATTGTCTTGCTAATATGGAGTTATCAGTATCTGAAGGGAGAAAAGAGACATGGTAACCTATTACAAGGTAAGCCGACTGGTAGATTACGATCTGTTGTCATTTCTTAAAGATATCAGTTGCACCGGCGTGCAATTCAAGTTGCTTTGCTTCTGGGGGAGACATCCTAAGGCGAAGCTGAGCCTGTATACCATCGCCAGAGCATTGGATACCTCGGCGATCAATCTGAGAAGCGAGATTACAGACCTGGTGGAAAAAGGCATTCTTACAGCCCACCGCAATGGTGATGACCTCATCACCTATGCCCTGGCGGATCAGGAAGCCCAGGGATATATAGACGAACTGGGTAGTCTGGACTGGAACCAGGTTAGTAATTTACGAAGACGGTTAAAGGAGGAAACTGATTAGCCGTACGCAGGTGTAATGGGTCCATTGCTTTCATTATCCTATGGTTCGTGGTTGCCCTTTAAACCGAAGTATCGGCTAATCAATAGGAGAAGCAGGCGATGATATGGCAGATGAATTTCTGTCCTATCTGCGGAGGGCAAATTACATACGGCGACAGGTTTTGTGGCAACTGCGGCGTTAATCTAATCTACGCCATACAACAGGCAATGCCTCAGCCGCCTGTTCACGATAATTATCAGTATCCTTATCAGCAGGGGCAGACCAGTACCTTATAGCCAGGTCCAGGTTGATTTGGGTGAGCGACAGGCACCCAGCGGGTACGACAGCAAGGCTACGCCCATGAGCAATGAGATTGCTAAGCTGTTGGCCGAGATCTTCGACAAGCGCGTCAAGCAGAATGGTGTGTAGTCGGGGTAGAAACTAACATTCGGCCGCGAATAAGAGAGGCAATCCAGCCTAAGCTGCCAGCGGGGCGTACAGCATTTCGTAAAGCCGGGTGTAGAGGCCGCCGCGCGCCAGAAGCTCTTCATGCCGGCCCTGTTCTACAATCCGCCCCTTATCCAGCACCAGAATCAGGTCGGCATCGCGAATAGTGGACAGCCGGTGAGCGATAACTACGGTGGTCCTGCCTTCCCGAAGATGCGAAAGGCCTTGCTGGAGAACGTGTTCGCTGTATGAATCCATACTGGCGGTGGCTTCATCCAGAAGCAGGATGGCCGGATTGGCCAGAAGTGCCCGGGCAAAGCTGATAAGCTGGCGCTGTCCCATGCTCAGGTTTTGTCCGCGCTCCTGGAGCTCGGTATCATATCCCTTTTCCAGCCGCATGATGAAATCATGGGCGCCTACCGTCCTGGCGGCGGCTGTTATCTCTTCGTCGGTGGCCTCCAGGTTGCCGTAGCGGATATTGTCCCTGATCGTCCCGGAAAAGAGGAACGGGTCCTGCAGCACCAGCCCCAGCTGCTGCCGGTAGACTGGTCTTTCGATGTTACGCAGGTCATAGCCATCGACCAGTGATACGCCCTTTGGTGACATCATAAAAGCGGGCGATAAGGTTGACGATGGTGCTCTTGCCGGCGCCGGTCGGGCCGACCAGCGCCACGGTCTTCCCGGGCGGGATATGCAGGTCCATGTCATGCAGAACTTCGACCCCCGGTTCATAGCTGAAGGAGACACCTTCGAACCTGATCTCGCCCTGTCAGTCGAGGCAGGCTGATACGTTCATGGCTGACGGCTGTCTCTTCCGGTTTGACATCGAGAAGCTCGAAAATGCGGGCTCCTGAGGCCATCGCCCTCTGGAGCTGGGCATATTCCATGGTCAGGGTCCTGATCGGGTCGAAGAAGTTCTGTATATAGAGAACGAAGGCCAGCAGAGTGCCCACGAGGAGCGTGCCGCTCAGCACTCCGATCCCGCCGAACAGGACGATGATAGCAGTGGCCAGAGCCACCAGCAGCTCCACCCCGGGCATCATGGCCGCCGAAAGTCGCGCCGCACTGTAGGTTGGCCTTGAAATGGGCGCGGTTGACCTGGTCGAAGTGCTGAGAATTCAAGCTCTTCCCGGGACAGGCTCTGGATGACCCGCACCCCGGAGATATTTTCCTGCAGGGCGGCGTTCACCGGGGCAATGGCCTGCCTTACCCTGATGAAGGACTGGCGCGCCTTCCTCTGCCAGAACAGTATGAATAAGAAGAGCAACGGGACGACCGACAGGGTGAGCAGGGCCAGATTGAAGTTCATGGCAAACAGGGCGAAAATAATGGCGACCAGGCTGACAATCTCACCGACCACCCAGAAGGCGCCGGAATCAAGGAAATCACCCAGCTCTCCCACATCGTTCTGCACGCGGGACATGATGCGCCCGACCTCGTTTCTATCGAAGAACCGTACCGAAAGGCGCTGCAGATGGTCGAAAAGCTGGCTGCGCAGGTTGAGCAGGATGCTCTGTCCCAGGCGCGCTTCGGCCCTGATCTGGGCGTAATAGGACACTCCAGTTGAGGACGGCATTGCCCAGGAAAAGCAGGACAATCATGTTCAGTCCGCTGAGATTGCCGGCAACGATGTAGTTGTCTTCCGCCAGGCCGACAAGGTAGGGGTTGGCCACTATGGTAAAGGTATAAAGCAGAGTGGCGGCGATGGTCAGGGGCAATGCCACCTTATACGGCGCGAAATATCTCGGCCAGGCGGGAAACCACGCGGGAATCATAGGGTTTGCCGAAGACGATGTCGTCCGAACTGGCCAGGCTGCTGCTCAATCGTTCGCTTCTAACACGCGGAGCCTGGTCACCACTGCCCTCGGAGACAGAAAGACGGGTACGGCCTCGGCGGCCAGAACCGGAGCGGCTGGCCTCGGTAGACGTCTTCCTGGTGCTGGAACTGCAGACCGTAAAGCTGCCGGTACAGGCCGTTTCCGGCCAGAAGCTCCTCGTGTTTGCCCCGCTCGACAATCTGGCCGTCCTTCAGCACCAGGATCAGGTCGGCCATCTGCACCGAGCGCAGACGGTGGGCAATGATGAAAGTGGTGCGGCCCGCCGGCAGCTCGGCCAGAGCCTGCTGGATCAGGTACTCGGTCTCGGTATCCACGCTCGAGGTGGAATCATCCATAATCAGGATGCGCGGGTTAAGCAAGAGGGTGCGGGCAATGGCCAGCCGCTGCTTCTGCCCGCCGGAAAGGGTTATCCCCCTCTCCCCCACCCAGGTCTCATAGCCATCCGGCAGGCTCATGATAAAGTCATGCAGCCGGGCTACCTTGGCGGCTTCGATTATCTCCTCCAGGCTGGCATCCGGCCTGCCGTAGCTGATGTTCTCCCGGATGGTGGCCGAAAAGAGAAAGGTATCCTGGTGAACGATGCCGACGTGCCGCCGCAGAGAGGCCAGCGACAGGTCCCGGATATCTATCCCATCGATGGTGATGCGCCCGGAGGTCACGTCATAGAAGCGCGGTATCAGATTGGCGACGGTGGACTTGCCGCTGCCGCTGGCCCCGACCAGGGCGATTACCTGCCCCGGTTGAGCCTCAAAGCTGATGTTCTTTAAGCGCCGTCCCGTGGGAATCATAGCTAAAGGAGACATTCTCGAACCTGACCAGCCCCTTTACCTGCTCCATATCGATGGCGCCAGGCTTCTCTCTGACCGGCGACACCTGGTCCAGGATTTCAAAGATGCGCCGTCCGGAAGCCATCGCCCGGGAAAAGAGTATGGTCAGCCATCCCAGCATCCGCACCGGCATACTGAGCATGACCAGGTAGAGCAGGAACTGGGCCAGTTCACCCTGGGTGAGGGCTCCGGCCACTACCTGCCTGCCGCCGTACCACAGGATGGCCGCCATCGCCAGCAGAAGGGCAAAGCTCATCACCGGGCTGTTGGAAGCCAGCAGATTATTGGCCTCTATCTCCTGGTTGTAGATGATTTCAGCCTGCCGGCGGAATTTCTGGCTCTCAAATTCCTCGCGGGCAAAGGCCCGCACCACTCTCGCCCCGGCCAGATTTTCCTGCACGTATGGTCCCCAGCACGCCCAGGCCCTGCTGGATCTTCATCCACAGCATCCGCAGCTTCTGGTTGATGGCAACGGTCCGGAAGGATATGAAGGGAAGGACGCTCAGGCTGATCAGTGCCAGCTTCCAGTTGAGAGACAGGAGAACGACGGTAATGGCGATCATCAGCATGACGAAATAGACACCGCGCAGCAAGGCGAAACCGACAAACATGCGCACCCCCTCGACATCGGCCGTGGCCCGGGACATGAGCTGGCCGGTCTGAGAGCGGTCATGAAAGGCGTAGCTGAGCCTCTGGAGACGGTTGTAGAGCGTGTTGCGCAGGTCGTAGGCGACTTTCTGGGAAAGAAACTCGGCCAGGTAGCTCTGCCAGTAGCTGAACATGCTGCGCAGAACGCCGGCCCCGCCGATGCCGAGTGCCATCAGCATCAGTGTGTGAGGTTGGCCGGCACCCAGCGCCAGGTCAATAGCCTGACCGGTAAGGCGGGGTATGGCTAGGGTGAGCCCGGCTCCGGCAAGGAGACAAACATAAGCTACTGCTGCCCGCGGCCAGTATTTCCAGAATAGTGCGCAATCCGCACAAATATACGCATTTCATTATTTATATTAACAAAATCGCTTGATTAGTGCGTTAAGGCCTTTTCTTGATTGACTATACACTCGATTTGCTGGACTTATATTCCATGCTTTGCTAGACTAACGCGGCTGTACGAACGCTTGGTCTCGGAGGGAACATGAGAAAAATTAGTTTGTTGTTTATAATCGTATTGATGGCGCTGGCAATAGCAGTGCCGGCCTGCAGCCAGCAGCCTGCGGAAACAGTGGCGCCTGAGAGCAGTCCAGCCCCCGCACCAACTATTACAGAAGGAGGCATCATGCAGTGGTCCAGTCCGCCGCCCATGACCATCGACAAGAACAAGGCATATACGGCAACCATTAAGACAAACTTCGGAGATATAACCGTGCAGCTTTTCCCTAAAGATGCACCGCTGGCGGTGAACAATTTCGTTTTCCTGGCCCGCCAGGGATTCTATAACGGCGTGAAGTTTCACCGCATAGTTAAGGGTTTCGTTATCCAGGGTGGTGATCCTACCGGTACCGGTAGGGGTGGCCCGGGATACAAGTTTGCCGACGAACCAGTAACCAGAAACTACGTTGCTGGTATGCTGGCTATGGCCAATTCCGGCCCCAACACTAACGGGAGCCAGTTCTTCATTACGCTGGCCGATCTGAGCACCAAGTTGCCGAAGAACTATACTATCTTCGGCCAGGTAACCGGCGGTTTTGACGTGGTAAAGAAGATAGGCGACGTCCCGGTGCAGGCAACAGGCTTCGGTGAGGCTTCATCACCCACCGTAGATGTTCACATAGATACCATCACCATCGAGGAAAAATAGTCCCGGGCCAGGGTAGCGGATTCTGAATAGGCCGCTCTAACTTTCCTGGCTTCGTTCGGTGGGTTCTCTGCTGAAGCCCTCTTCTTCGAGTTTTTCCATAATACGGGCAGCTCTCGGGTAGCCGATGCGTAGCCGGCGTTGTAAGAAAGAGGTGGAGACGTACTTGTGTTCCTTGGCTAGCTGTCGAGCGGCTTCCAGCATTGAGTCCTCACCGTTCTTTTCATTGGGAACAAGCTGACTCATATCCTCGAATCTGATTGGTTCTGTCTTCCGCCGGCGCTGATTGCCCCAAAGGTTGACTATTCTCTCGGTCTCAGCTTCGGAGACAAAAGTCCCTTGCAGGCGCTTGGGTTTACTAGCATCCGTGGGCATATAGAGCATGTCACCCCTGCCCAGAAGTTTCTCCGCTCCGGTAGTATCGAGGATGGTGCGTGAGTCTATCTGCGAGGTGAGCGCAAAACTGATACGGGTGGGGAAATTGGCCTTGATAAGACCCGTTACTACGTCGACCGACGGTCGTTGGGTGGCCACGATCAAATGGATGCCGGTGGCTCGTGCCAGCTGGGCCAGGCGGCACAGCGTGCGTTCCACTTCGTCGAAGGCGGCCATCATGAGGTCAGCCAGCTCATCTATGATTAGCACCATATAGGGCATTGTCTCACCGGGGTGCCGGTTTTTGTTGTAGCCGTCGATGTTGCGGGCTCCGGACTGGGCAAACTTCTGATAGCGATTGTCCATTTCTTGATTCAGCCAGCGCAATGACAGTACTGCTTTTTCGGCGTCGACGATAACAGGCGATACCAGATGGGGTATGCTGTTGAAGTTAACTAGCTCCACACGTTTCGGGTCGATCATTATGAATTGGAGGTCATCCGGCGAGTTATGTATGAGCAAGCAGCAGATTATGGAATTGAGGCAGGCTGTCTTACCGCTGCCGGTGGCACCGGCTATGAGCAGATGGGGCATCCTGGTTAGATCTGCCGCTACCGTTTCACCGCCAGCGCCTTTGCCCAAAGCCAGGGTTAGTTTTGATTTAGCGTAAGCCTTCTGGAAGGCGGCGCTTTCGATGACACTCCTCAGGTTAACCAAACCGAATATGGTATTGGGAACCTCAATGCCGACCATCGATTTTCCCGGTACCGGGGCTTCGATCCTGATGCTTGGTGCTGCCAGTGCTAAGGCGAGGTCATTAGCCAGAGCGCTGATGCGATCTACTTTGACCCTGGTTTTTGCTACCTCCTTCAGGCTGACTTTAACACTGCCGTCCTGATTTCGCTCTCTGACCTCTTTGTATTTGCGGTCCCATCCTGGTTCGACACCGAATTGAGTTACAGTGGGGCCGACGTTAATCTCGACTACCTTGCCCTCAACCCCGTAGCTGGCCAGAGCTTCTTCGATGAGCTTTGCTCGATCCTCGATATAGCTCCGGCTTAGCTGTACCTCTGTGGTCTTTTCCAGAATAGTGACGGATGGTGATTGCCAGCCACTGGAAGTAAACACCGGCTGATATTTTCCCGGTTGCCATATCTCAACCGCCAGTGTCGGAGCAGGTTTCGGAGTTTGCACGATGGGTGCCGGTGGTACCTTCTCTTTTTTCTCTTCGACCTTAGAAGGTTCGATTGCCTTTGTCATTGGTATAGGATCGACTTTAGGAGGTGTGACACCAGGCTCCTGGGGAACTGGCTCTTTTTTCTCGACCTTGGAAGTTTCAATGGCTTTTGTCATTGGTAAAAGGTCAATCTTCGGAGGCGTGACACTAGGCTCCTTATGAACTGGCTCCTTTTTCTCGGCTTTAGGAGGTTTGACACTTGGTTCCTGGGGAACTGTCTTCTTTTCTTCAACCTTGGAAGGTTCGATGGCTTTGGTCGTTAGTACAGGATCGACTTTTGGAGGCGTGGCACTGGACTCTTGGGAAACCGGCTTCTTTTTCTCAACCTTGGAAGGTTCGATGGCTTTTGTCATTGGTAGGAGATCGACTTTTGGAGGTTTGACACTTGTTTCTTTAGGAACTGTTTTCTTTTCCTCGCTCTTGGGAGGTTCGATGGCTTCAGTTATTGGCTCAGGCTCAACCTTTGAAGGTTTGACACTGGATTCTTGGGGAACTGACTTCTTTTCCTCAATCTTAGAAGGTTCGATGGCTTTGGCTATTGGTATGGGATCGGCTTTGGGAGGTGTGCCGCTTGTTTCCTGGCGGGCCGGATACTTACTCCATATCTTCGGTATGTTGATCTCTTCTGTTGTTGGTTCGGGTTTCGCTTTAGGCTGACGCTGGCTGGTGATGCTTTGCGATTTGGATGAAGGTGATGGGCCAGTTCGCTTAGTTGCGCGTGGTGTCTGCTGCTGTTGAACCATCCCACGCTTGCCTTTAAGAAGCAAGCCGCAGACTGGGCAGCGCCCGGAAGTCCTGTCTATCTTGGTGCCACATTGCGGGCAATTGCGCTGGATAATTATAGAGGGGTCCGAATCGGATGGCTGAGGTGTGGCAGATTGTGGCCTTGGATTCGGAACTCTTCCAGACTGTGTTGATCCGGTAGAAGCTGTTGTCCGTCTTTTAGTCTCTTCGGACAGACAGAGGAAGCCACATATAGGACAGAGTCTGGTCCTTTTAGGAATCGGGTTCCGACAATGCGGGCAAGACGTCGTGCCGCAATTGCCGCAGAGCAACTGGCCTGGAGACATTCGCGAGTGGCAAGCAGGACAGAGGCTTATTCCAGGCTGCACGCTATTGCCTTTCTCCGATTACCTCGCAGCCCCTTGACGTCTCTATCTGTAATCTGACGATCTTCTTTGTTTTCATCAGTTCTGTACATATAATAACTTTCTTACGATACCTTTTGTTTAAGCGCTTCGGATTATTGTTCTGTGGACTCTTTATGATAGCCTTCTTCTTCCAACTTTTCCATAATGCGGGCGGCTCTGGGGTAGCCGATGCGCAGTCGGCGTTGTAAGAAGGAGGTGGAGATGTATTTATGTTCTTTGGCTAGCTGTCGGGCGGCATCAAGCATCGAATCATCAGTGCCCTTTTCTCCAGCGATGAGCTGGCTCATTTCCTCGAATTTGAGTGGTTCGACCTCCGGGCGGCGCTGCTTGCCCCAGAAATTGACTGTTCTCTCGGTCTCAGCATCGGAGACAAAGGTCCCCTGCAGGCGCTTGGGTTTGCTGGCGTCGGTGGGCATGTAGAGCATGTCGCCTCTGCCCAGAAGTTTCTCGGCTCCGGCGGCATCCAGGATGGTTCGTGAATCTACCTGAGACGTAAGTGCAAAGCTGATGCGGGTGGGGAAATTGGCTTTGATGAGGCCAGTGACTACATCTACCGAAGGCCGTTGAGTGGCCACGATCAAATGGATGCCGGTGGCTCGTGCCAGTTGGGCCAGGCGGCATAGCGTGCGTTCCACTTCGTCGAAGGCGGCCATCATGAGGTCGGCCAGCTCATCGATGAACAGCACTATAAATGGCATTGTCTCACCGGGATGCCGGTTTTTGTTGTAGCCGTCGATGTTGCGGGCTCCGGATTGGGCAAACTTGTGATAGCGATTGTCCATCTCCTGATTCAGCCAGCGCAATGATAGTACTGCTTTTTCGGCCTCGACGATGACGGGTGATATCAGATGGGGTATGCTGTTGAAGTTGACCAGCTCCACCCGCTTCGGGTCGATCATTATGAATTGGACGTCGTCCGGCGTATTATGTATAAGTAAGCAGCAGATTATGGAATTGAGGCAGGCTGTCTTGCCGCTGCCGGTGGCCCCGGCGATTAGCAGGTGGGGCATCCTGGTCAAGTCGGCGGCTACAGTTTCACCGCCAGCGCCCTTTCCCAGCGCCAGAGCCAGTTTTGATTTAGCGTAAGCCTTCTGGAAGGCGGTGCTCTCAATGACACTTCTCAGGCTGACCAGTCCGAATGTAGTATTGGGAACTTCTACACCTACCATCGATTTTCCCGGTACGGGAGCCTCGATTCTGATGCTCGGCGCCGCCAGAGCTAAAGCCAGATCGCTGGACAGCGCGCTGATGCGGTCGACCTTAACCCTGGTTTTGGATATCTCTTCGGTGCGGACTTTAATACTGCCGTCTTTTTCCCGCTCTCTGAGTTCTTTGTATTTGCGGTCCCAACCTGGCTCGACGCCGAACTGGGTTACGGTAGGGCCGACATTTATCTGAATTACCTTAGCGTCAACGCCGTAGCTGGCCAGGGCCTCTTCTATGAGCTGTGCCCGCTTCTCGATATCGCTCTGGCTTAGCTCCACCTCGGTGGGCTTGTCCAGGATGGTGATAGGCGGCAGTTGCCAGCCGCCTGGGGTAATCACGGGCTGGTGCTTTCCTGTTTCCCATGCCTCCTGCAAGGGCGCTTCGGCAGCTTTGGTTGAGGCTATGATAGGTGATGGTGCGGCTTCCTCCTTCGTCTCGGCCCTCTGGAATTCAAATTCCATGGGTTTTGGCTCAGGTTTCGGTTTGGGAGGCCGCTGGCTGACTCGCTTGATGGCTTGCCAGATGAGCAGGAATAACTTGCCTATGCCTTTGAATACATTTGCTATTGCACGCCCGCTCCATCGAGGAGCCAGGATTAAGATGCTCAGTACAACCAGGCCGGCTACGCGAAGTGCCCCTATGGCGTCGGAATGGCCGCTTATTTTTCTGCCGATTTGGCCGCCTAGGCTCGCTTGGTTGATCACGCCTGTCCCGGGAGTGAAGAAGGCCGAGAGGCCCCAGACAGCGAAAGCCAGTGCAATTCCGCCCAGCCACCACTGCCAGTATCTGGTGAATAGCCGAAACCGTCCGCTCGCGAATATCCAGATAACTATTGCCGCGAATGCGGCTGTGAGTGCCAGCCCCATCCCGAAAAGACCGAGCAGACCCTCCCAGGTGTGAATCACCCAGGTGGTAACAGTCGCCCACGTGCTTACGGCCCAGCTGCTTATCACGGGCCAGAACCACACTATAAGCCCAACAATGACGAGCAGCAGTACCACTCTTAGTATTGGCGCTACGTTAAACTTCTTCTTGGATTTGCCACCGGCGGACTTTGTGGCAGCCTTCTTTTTTTTGGGCATGGCTTGATTACACTTCTATGGTGGTGGTGAGGATCATAGGGCGGCGTCGAGTTTTCTCATAGAAGAACTTGCTCAACGTATCTTTGACTTTGGCATTGATAAAGCTCAATTCGAGCGGGTGGCCGCTGCTGTGCTCTAAAGTGGTTTTTACGAGGTCTCGACCCTGTTCCAGTATAGTTTCGCTTTCTTTCATGTCCACGAATCCACGGGATACGATATCGGGTCTGCCCACTACCGTTCCCCTCTCCTTATCTACGGCGACTATTACTACTACGATTCCATCTCTGGACAGCAGCTTGCGGTCGCGGAGTATAGCGCCGGCCAAGTCCCCCATGACCAGTCCGTCCACGTATACGTTGCTGGTAGAGAATTTGCTGACTATCTTGCCCTTTTCCCGGTCCAGCTCGAGTACGTTTCCGTTCTCCATCACGAAGACGTTGGCCTCGGGCATGCCGAGGTTCCTGGCCAGGGTGGCATGCAGGCTCAGATGGCGGTATTCGCCGTGAATGGGCACAAAGAACTTTGGCCTGACCAGGCTGAGCAGCAACTTCAACTCCTCCTGGCTGCCGTGGCCATGAACGTGCACTTGAGCCAGTTTCTCATACACGACATGGGCGCCCTGGCGAAAAAGGTTATCGATTGTTCGGTTGACCAGCGCTTCGTTGCCCGGGACGGGTGTAGCCGACATTATCACAGTATCACCGGAGACGATGCGGACCTGGCTGTTGTCTCGATTGGCAATGCGTACCAGCGCTGAAGTAGGTTCCCCCTGGCTTCCCGTGGTTATTAATACCACCTTATCGTGAGGAAAGTGATGCAAGTCCTCAAAGCGCCGCAAGGTACCAGATGGAATATTGAGATAACCCAGCTCTGATGCGATATGCACCGTATCTTTCATGCTGCGGCCAATGACAAAGACATGGCGGTCATGTTTGACCGCAGCATCGACTACCTGTTGAATGCGTGAAACCAGCGAAGAGAAGGTGGTAATAATTACCCTTCCCGGAGCTTCGGCGATGATGTTGGCCAGTGCTTGGCCAACTACCGTCTCTGACGGTGTGTATCCCGGAAGCTCAGCGTATGTCGAGTCAGCCAGAAGAAGCAGGACTCCTTGAGCTCCTAATTGGGCCAGCTTGGCTAGTTCAGTGGGCTTGCCGTCTACCGGCGTGTAGTCGATCTTAAAATCGCCGCTATGAATGACTGCGCCTATGGGCGAATAGATGACAAATCCTAAAGAATCAGGAATGCTGTGACAGACAGAAAAAGCCTCGACTTTGAAATTGCCGAGTGAAAACTTGACTCCGGGCTGAATTACGTTGATATTAGCTTTCTTGGAGTATCGGTGCTCCTTTAGCTTGACAGAAATCAAGCCTTGGGTAAGCTTGGCGCAGTAAACGGGTAAATTGAGTTGAGGTAGTATGTAGGGTAAGGCGCCGATATGGTCTTCGTGTCCATGGGTAATGATTATGCCCCTGAGTTTATTTCGCCTTTCCAGTAGGTAGTTTATATCAGGGATAACCAGGTCAACTCCCATCATCTCCTCTTCAGGGAACATAAGGCCGGCGTCTACAATGATGATGTCATTGGCGAACTCGATGGCCATCATGTTTTTGCCGATTTCGCCTAATCCGCCGAGGGGGATTATCCGGAGTTTTTGCCTGCTCATTAACGTGCTTCTAGAATAGACTCAACTGTTCAGGTTCGGCTACCATTTCTGTTAGCTTCTCAGTCTGAGCGAGAATTTTTGGTATTTTGAGCATGTCGGATTCAATAGTCTTCCGCAGGCTCCCTTGATGGAGAGCTGCTGCTGGGTGGTACATGGCAAAGAGAATAACATCGTCTTGTTTCTTGGCTTTACCATGTACTTGGCTGATGCTCTGGTTGGAGAAGTACTTAGCCATAGAGTAGCGGCCTAAAGTGACGATCATTTTCGGCCGGAGCAATTCTATCTGTTTTGTCAGCCATTTGCTGCAGGCCTGAATTTCTCCAGGCAATGGGTCTCGGTTGCTGGGGGGACGGCATTTTATAACATTAGCGATATAAACTTGCTCACGTTTCAGGTTGATAGAGGCGAGTAGTTCCTCAAGATATTTTCCTGCGGGACCAACAAAAGGACGGCCTTGCTGGTCTTCGTGCCAACCAGGAGCTTCGCCGATAAAAAGGAGGCTGGCATTTTCGGGTCCTTCTCCGGGCACTGCTCTAGTGCGGTGTTTGCCTAAGTCGCAGTCTTGGCAGCGTTCGATTTCTTTGTTCAGCTCAATAAGGGCTGACATCTTGAGAAATCATAGCATAGCGTGTTTTGGAGGTCAATTTAAGTTAGTGCAATAGCAAGGCTGATGGCGGCAAAACAAAGCAGTGCTACCGCGACACCTACAAAAACCTTGTTCTTGGTCATTGAGAAGAACACTATCGCCAGGATGATCTGCACGATTGGCGTGAGCAGAAGAAGCAGAACTCCGACGCTGCTGACAATGGCGGCAGGTATCTGATTGAGGGGTATTTGAGGCTTAACGTTTTGGCCTCCGGTGGTGATAATAAGGATAAGACCGGCGACAAAAAGGGCTAAGGAGACCCCAATGCCTACCCTGAAGCCTAGGCTCACCCAGCTATCTAAGCGAGCTTCATCAGATTTAAGGTTTTCCATAATCTTTTCATTGCTGAAATTCTATAGTATATGAGCTGCCTTAAGGAACATCGTCACAGCTACGAGGAACATAAATACGCCGAATATACGACGGAGTAGTATACTGCTGGTTCTTCGCGTCAATTCCGCACCGAGTCTGGCACCTATGATTATGCCGATTACGAGGGGGGCAAGTATGGTGGGGTATAGGTAACCATTGTGCTGGTAGATGAGAGCGCCCACGGTGGCCGTGATGGCAACCATAAAGGTGCTTGTGGCGATAGCCGACTTCATCGGTACCCCCATCACTAGGTTCATGACAGGCACTTTGATGATGCCACCGCCTATGCCCAACAAAGTCGAAAGGATACCGGCGAAGAAACTACCTCCTAAGCCTGCGGGTATACGGCTCACTTTGTAAGAAACAACCTTTCCCAGATTATGGTCGTAATAGGGCTTTCTCAGTGAGGTGGATAGACTGCTGGAATCGCCACCTGCGGTAACCGAATTTTGTGACGGTGGGGCATTTTCGGACACAAAGGACTGGCGTAACACCATGGTGTAAGCGACGTAAATGAGGACGAGCCCGAAAAGTATGTTCAATATGTAAGGCGCGATGATAGCGGCAGCAAAACCGCCTATGATGGCTCCGGGAGTAGTGGCTGTCTCCAAAAGTACCCCCAGTTTTAGATTGGCTAATCCGGCTTTGGTATAGATGCCGGCGGCAGTGCAAGTATTAGCCACGATAGCTACTAGACTACTGCCGATGGCTACCTGGATCGGCAGATGGAAGACTAAGGTTAGTATGGGCACGATGATAGGGCCGCCGCCGACTCCCAGCATGGAACCGAGAAGTCCGGCAACTAAGCCCGTGCCACCTAGCGCCCAGAGGTTAATATCGGTCAAGTCTATTTATTCACATAGTAGCACTCGATATTATGTGGGTCAATGAGATAGTCCATTACAAGAAGATTTTTGTGTTTTCTAAGGTAGGAAGTGCGTTTGTTAAATTTTTTCTGGTTGGCCTGTTGACAGCATTGACGAGCCATGTTAGTATCGAATTATATGAGTCAAGCCAAGAAAAAAGTGCTTATCGTTGATGATAAGCCTGGCATAATAAAAATACTTGGTATTAAACTGAGGGTCTCAGGCTACGAGGTCATTACCGCGCATAATGGGGATCTGGCTCTTGAGCTAGTTGATTCAGACAAGCCGGATGTCTTGCTGCTAGACATCATTATGCCGGGGAGGGATGGTTTCCAGGTCTTGGAGCAGCTACGTAACTCGTCCAGCCTTCCAGTAATTGCCTTCAGTGCCAGACCAGAGAATGCCAAGAAGGCCCTAGAACTTGGCGCTAATGATTTCGTTCCTAAGCCGTTTGATGTCGATTCCCTGCTAACAAAAATCCGAAAAATCCTGACTAAGGCAATCTAGCTCCGTATGCTTTCTGATATTGAATTGCTAGCGTATCCGCTTTTATTCAACCCCTCTTTGTAGCTGTTCCCGGAGCCAGGCTTCCCTGTTGAGTTCAGGGTATTCCCGGGATCGTCAGTATCGAATCAACGCGAGAATCGATTTAGATGATCAATCGACCGCGATCATGACATTCGATGCCTTAATCACGGCATAAACTTCTTTGCCTTTTGCCAGCCCCAGCTTCTCAGCCGATTCTTTGGTAATAATGGATACTATGGCATTCCCACCGGGTAGTTCGACTATCACTTCGCTGTTGACCGCACCTGCTTTGATTTCCTTGACCTTTCCCTTGAGAATGTTGCGTGCACTTATCTTCATCTTGTACACCTCCTCTAGATTGCAGTATAACATCTTCGCAGTCAGTGTCAATGGGGGGGTTGGGCTGGACTTTATGAGTGAGCCAAAAGATGTGCAGTGGTGATTATAGGTCAACTGGTGCAAGCAACGACACAGTGCTATACTTGTTCGTGTTATGCAGCCGGGAAAGAGTCATGCGATGAAACGGGTTGATGGTCGCGCTGCTGATGAGCTCCGCCCGGTGAGCATTACCCTGGGCTATCAGGCTTTTGCCGAAGGCTCGGCATTGATAGAGCTGGGCCGTACCAGGGTGCTTTGCGCTGTAAGCGTGGAGGATCGAGTTCCCCCTTTTCTAAAAGGCGATGGCACTGGCTGGGTAACCGCCGAGTATGCCATGTTGCCTCGTTCCACGCTGACGCGCACGCCGCGCAGCGCTTCTCCCGAGAGAACGGCTGGCAGAAATCAAGAGATCCAGCGTCTTATCGGCCGCAGCTTGAGGGCGGTCACTAACCTGGCTGTGCTGGGTGAAAGGACCTTTACGGTAGATTGCGACGTATTGCAGGCTGACGGTGGTACACGGACCGCCTCTATAACCGGCGGATATGTAGCTCTCTTCCATGCATTACATAATCTTAAGAAACGTGGTATATTCTCTTCGATTCCATTGAAAGGTGCAGTAGCTGCGACCAGCGTTGGCATTGTGGATAGGGAGGAACTTCTTGACTTGTGTTACGATGAAGACTACCGCGCGGCTGTGGATTTCAATGTGGTGATGACTGACAAGGGCGAGTTTGTAGAAATTCAAGGTACCGCAGAAGGTAGGCCATTTTCCAGGCAAGCTGTAGACGCTTTGCTTTCCCTTTCTGAGAAGGGGATTGAGCACTTATTCAAAATCCAGAAAGCGACCTTGGCGGAACTGCGCTAAGGGCGCACGTGCCCATCGCCGACAATAGTCCATTTATAGCTGGTGAGTTCTTTTAGTGCCATAGGACCACGGGCATGGAACTTTTGTGTGCTTATGCCTATTTCGGCGCCTAGGCCGAATTGACCACCATCGGTGAAACGGGTACTGGCGTTAGCGTACACGCAGGCAGCATCCACCTCGTTGAGGAATCGCTCAGCTGCTGATTTGTTCTCAGTAACTATAGCTTCGGAATGCCCCGAGCCGTAGCGCTCTATGTGTTCAAGCGCTTCGTCAAGAGAAGCTACTATCTTGACGGCTGCGATGAGCGTCAGAAACTCCTTGCCCCAGTCATCAGTTTTGGCCGGAAAGAGTTTGAGAGAGGGAATCGGTGCTAGTATGGATAAAGCGCGCTTATCACAGTGCATTTCCACGCCGGCTTTTGCCCATTCTTGGGCAATCAGCGGCAGGTAGCGAGGAGCGATGTCAACGTGGACGAGGAGAGTATCTAGCGCGTTGCAGACAGTAGGTCGTTGAACCTTGGCGTTATAGGCGATAGCTACTGCCTTGCTCAAATCAGCGCTTTTGTCTACGTATGTATGGCATACACCGATACCGCCGGTAATTACGGGCATAGTGGCATTTTCGGCAACCGTCCTGATCAACCCAGCGCCGCCGCGCGGAATTATAAGGTCTATCGTATCGTGCATTTGGAGCATATTGTCGACGATTGATCTATCCGTTGACTCTATGATCTGAATAGCCCCACGGGGTATACCAGCCTCGTAGGCGGCTTCTTGAACGACTTTAGCTAGAGCCAGGTTGGACCGTAGTGCTTCTTTGCCACCACGAAGTATGACTGCATTGCCCGATTTGAGACACAGTACCGAGATGTCTACGGTGACGTTGGGGCGGCTTTCGTAGATGGCGCCGATTACACCCAGAGGCACGCGTTTTTTCGTCAGCTGAAGGCCGTTGGGCAGCGTGCGTTTCTCGATTATCTCGCCGACAGGGTCAGGCAGAGCGGCTACAGTTTTGACGTCTTGTGACATAGCTTGCAGACGGCTTGGATTCAGTAAGAGCCGGTCAAGCATCGCTACTGACATACCTGAAGCTTGAGCTTCCGCATAGTCCAGCTTGTTAGCCGCCAAAATTTCGCCCTGTTTGGCCATTAGAGCATCAGCGATGCTAAGCAGTGCTCTATTTTTAATTTCTGTGGGTAGATGGGCCAGCTTTCTTGAAGCTGCCTTAACCGCTTCGCCCTTTTCTTTGAGTTCAGTTTTTGCCGACTGCACTTTTCCTCCTATATCAGCGCCATGTTGTTCCGGTGAATGACCTCGCTAGCATATTCGTAACCAAGAAGGCGAGAAATTTCATGGGAGTGTGCACCTTTGATAGTGGAAATATCTTGTGAGCTATAGTTGGGGATGCCGCAACCGATTTGCTTGTGGCTCGAATCAACGATGTCAACGACATCGCCACGCTGGAAGTTGCCCTCCACATCCACAACCCCGGCTGGAAGCAGGCTACGATTCTGTTCTTTAAGAGCCAGTATTGCTCCATCATCTATTATCAATTTGCCTTTGGAAGCCAGACCGCTAAGCATCCAGCGTTTCTTACTTTCTAGATTGCTACTTCGTGGCGGAAATATGGTGCCGACGTTTTGGCCAAGCGCTATTTGTTTCAGGACATCCGGTTTGCTTCCGTTAGCGATGACCACAGTTACGCCGGAAGCTGTTGCCAGCTTGGCAGCTTCCAGTTTAGTTATCATGCCGCCGACGCTACAGGAGCTGGTGGTATCGCCAGCCAGACGTTCTATATCGGCGTCTATTTTTTCTACTCTGGCAATAAGCTTTGCCTGAGGATTGCATTGTGGGTCGGCATCATAAAGGCCGTCGATATCGGTTAGCAGTACTAGAAGGTCTGCGTCGACTAAATTGGCTACCAGGGCAGACAGGTTGTCATTGTCGCCAAATGTGAGTTCGCCTAATTCGTCGATGGCAACTACGTCGTTCTCGTTGACAATGCAGGCCACTCTTAATTCGATCAAAGCCAGCAAGGTATTTCTGGCATTCAAATAGCCGGCGCGGTCCATCAAATCAGACTTGGTCAAAAGTGCCTGAGCCACTATTATATTGTGCTGGCTGAGGAGGTGCTCGTAGACATTCATGAGCTGATTCTGTCCTACCGAGGCGAGAACCTGTTTGAAAGGAATGTCCTTGCGATCCTTGGATAAGCCTAATTTCTGCCTTCCAGCAGCAACTGCTCCAGACGAGACGATGATTATTTCATGCCCACCTTGATGAAGCTGGGCAACCTGGCCTACAAGGCTTGACATAATAGTGTGGTCAAGATGGCCGGTGCCTCCGGTCAGCAGGTTGGTGCCGAATTTAGCTACGAGGCGCTTATAACTCATTGCGTCTAATTATAACGTGGTAGAAGATCAGCCAACAAGTGACGAGCCTTTACAATAAATCTGGGGCCAGGCTATAATTTTTGAACAATGCTTGACATCGATAAAGGCGTGCTTGCCTTTCTTATGAAGGTATCCGCGATCATCGAAGCACATAGTCTCCCAGCTTATCTTGTAGGTGGTTTTGTTCGAGATTGGCTGTTGCATAAGGGGACAGACGATATTGATATTGCCGTCGGTGGAAATGCTTTGAATGTGGCTCAGGAGGTAGCAGAAGCTTGCGGCGGCAAGTATGTGTTATTGGACGAGGACAATTTGGTGGCCAGGGTGATAGTCTTTGGGGATGAGAAATCTTGGAATCTTGATTTTGCTTCATTTTCCAACAGTATCCAAGATGACCTGGCACGACGTGACTTCACCATAGATGCTATGGCATTTGAGCTTAAAGGCTTCATTTCCGGGGTCGGCGCAACTTGTCGATCCCTTCTCAGGAGAAGACGATCTAAGAAGACGGTTGGTTAAAGCAGTTAGCCAGCAGATCTTTGAGGAGGACCCGATAAGATTACTGAGAGCAGTCAGGCTAGCTGCTGAATTAGGCTTCAAGATTGAGCCGCGAACTGAGAGGTTGATCCGTCAACACTGTGGTCTGTCCCAACTGGTTCCCGGGGAGCGGTTGCGAGAGGAACTGGTGAGATTGATGGCCGCACCTGGGTCTGCAGGAACCGTGCGCTATTTGGAAGGGTTGAGGTTGCTGACTCAGGTCATTCCCGAGTTGGAAGAGCTGAAGGGAGCGAAACAGCCCAGAGAGCACCATTGGGACGTCTTCAATCATTCTGTGGAGACTATGGCCACGGCGGAGTTTTTGTTGCGGGAGGGCCCTTGGGAGTATGGTGATGGACAATTGCTAGCGGTAACGCCGTGGTCGGACGAGATAAGTCGGCATTTTGATGAGGAGGTGTCTAGCGGTAGTAATCGGAGAGTGCTACTGAAAATAGGCGCGTTGTTACATGATATAGCTAAGCCGAGCACCAGGACAGTCGACGAAACAGGGAGAACGCGTTTTTTAGGGCATGCCAAACAGGGAGCAGCGATGGCTGCCGCGATTCTGGAAAAGTTGCGATTCAGCAGCCGGGAAATAAGATTGGTGGAAAATCTGATTTATCATCATCTGCGCCCCGCTCAGATGGCCAACGATGGAATGCCTACCAGTAGGGCTATCTATCGGTATTTTCGGGATGTTGAGGATGCCGGGTTGGATGTTCTATTTCTGGCCCTGGCGGATTATCTGGCTACTCATGGTCCGGAACTTGACATTAGGGAATGGAAACAGCATAATCTGCTGATTAAGTTTATTCTGGCTGAGCATTCGAAACACGAAGCAGAAGTCCTACCGGTAAAGTTGATCGATGGACACGATTTGATGGATATTTTTGGCTTGAAACCCGGTCGTTTGCTGGGTGAGCTTTTGGCTTGTGTGCGCGAGGCTCAGGCAGTCGGAGAACTGGGTACCAGAGATGAGGCTTTAGAACTGGTACGTAAGGAGTTGGAGAAGAGGCAGTGTGGGATGGCTTCTTAAAGTGGTCGACAAGATTTGATTTTCTAGGAGTAATTGTTTAGTTGAAAAGAGGAAATACTGCACTGCTTATTATCATACTGGTTCTCTTTGCCTTCGGGCTATGGGCGATTTTGCCCAGCAATGGAATATTCGGCAGGAACGGGTTCACATTAGGGCTTGACCTTAAAGGCGGTAGCTACCTCGTTTATCAGGCTGACCTGACTAAGAAGCCGGCGACGGAGACCGATGACCAGGCGATGGAAGGCGTAAAACAGAAGATTCTAACCCGAGTGAATAAGTATGGCGTTACTGAGCCTATAGTTCAACGTCAGGGAAACGATCGTATTGTGGTTCAGTTGCCCGGCGTCAAGGATATAAACGAAGCTATCAAGCTCATCGGGCAAACGGCGCAACTGGATTTTAGAGAAGAACAGCTTGACCAGAATGGAAAACCAGTCCTCGATGAAAATGGTAATCCTACGTGGGTCAAATCTGTGGCGAAGGGAAGTGATGGCAATGAAAAAGAGCTTACTGGCCAAGATCTGAAACCTAACGCACAGGTCGTCTTGGAGCCCTCAACAAACAAACCTGAAGTATCGTTTGAGTGGAACAGCGAAGGAGCCGTTTTATTTGAACAAATTACGACGCGCGATCTCAACAAGCCCCTGGGTATATTTTTGGATAATGAGCTGATTTCGGCCCCGACAGTGCAGGCCGTTATTAAGGATAGAGGCGTCATAACTGGTTTGAATATTGACGAGGCCAAGACGCTGGCGATACAGCTTAACTCGGGGTCTCTCGACGTGCCGCTCAAGCTGTTGCAACAGATGGATGTAGACAGCACTTTGGGCGCCGACTCGCTTAAGAGAAGCTTGCTTGCGGGTGAAATCGGGCTGGCTGGAGTTATCCTGTTCATGCTCATTTATTATCGTGTACCAGGTCTTGTGGCCAGTATTGCCCTGTGTATTTACGGAGTCCTGGTGTTGGCCATATTCAAGCTTATTCCTGTGACTTTAACCCTGCCTGGCATCGCCGGCTTTGTAATATCGATAGGAATGGCAGTGGATGCGAACGTACTAATTTTTGAGAGGACAAAAGAAGAGTTGCGGGCTGGACGTACCGTGGGGGCGGCGGTGGAGGAAGGTTTTAGAACGAGCCTGGCCGTCCATTCGGGATAGCAACATATCAACGTTTATCACCTGTATTGTCCTCTATTGGTTTGGGAACACTTTTGGAGCTTTCATGGTCAAGGGCTTTGCTTTGACTCTCTTTATTGGTGTGGCTTTAAGTATGTTCAGCGCGATCATGTGTACGCGTGTTTTTCTTCGTGCCATGGTTTCCAGCCGCATGATGGGTGGATTAGGGGCGTACGGCGTTTCTATGCCTTCCACCGCTGCTCAGGGATCTACTGGTTCCAGTGATGTGGCGGGTAACCAGCCAGGTCCGTCAAAAAGCCCGGGTGCGATAGATTTTGTCCGCAGAAGGATGTGGTACTTTCTGATTTCGGCGGTGATAATTGTTCCGGGGATCATTTCGCTGGCAATTTTTCATCTTAAGCCTGGCGTTGATTTTCAAAGCGGCACTTCCATGACCCTCCATTTCAGTGGAACGGTGGAACAGGACCGGCTGCGACAGGTATTAGCCGAACAGGGTTATCGTGAGGTCACTATTCAGCGGACCCAGGAGGGCGACTTTCTGTTACGCACGGAGTTCATAACTCCTGACCAGCAAGAAAAGCTGATAAGCTCCTTGGAGCAGTCATTGGGGTCCCAAGTTACTGTATCCGACTCTTATAAGGTTGATCCGATAGTGGCTGGAGAAACAGGGCGTAATGCTGTCATTGCCGTGATAGCTGCAGCAGTCTTTATTTTGCTGTATATTGCCTGGGCATTCCGTAAGATGCCTAAGCCCCTGCGGTGGGGTACTTGCGCCGTTATTGCCTTGATCCATGATGTGCTCCTGATTCTAGGCGTTTTCTCTTTTCTGGGCTGGGTGGCCGGAGTTGAGATAGACGCCTTGTTTATTACGGGCATGCTTACTGTGGTTGGTTACAGTGTGCACGATACGATCGTTGTCTTTGACCGCATACGTGAAAATACTCGTAGAGGAATCAGCAGGGATTTCGAGGTCACTGTGAATGCCAGTATTATGCAAACACTAAGTCGCTCTTTAAATACCGCGCTGACGGTGCTCTTTGTGGCTGTGGCTCTTTTCCTGTTTGGTGGAATAACAATTCGCTATTTTATATTGGTGCTATTAATCGGCATAATCACAGGCACTTATAGTTCTATTTTTAATGCTAGCCAGCTTTTGGTGGTTTGGGATACGCATAAGTGGGGCAGACTATTTATGCCGCGGAAGAAGATCGAGGCGCCCGTATCGCTCAGCGAGCAAGCTTCGGAATAGCTTAGAGTTCTCCTTCTTTGCCAGACAGAAGCTTAAAGGCCGTGCATCTCCTTTACCATTTTTATAAAATTATCGAAATTAAAGGGTTCTGTTTTTCCCTCTTTTTTCCCTAGAGGGTCATTGATGTCACGGTTTCCCCTGAGAACTTCGAGAGTTGCGGCTATGGAAAGGGGCAATGCTTGGAGATCATAACCGCCTTCTAGCACAAAGACCATACGACCTTGACATAACGTATCAGCCAAGAACTTTATGATTTCTACCAAACGGGCGAACCCCGAAACGCTCATCTGCATTTGAGCCAGACTATCAGCCCAGTGGGCATCATAACCGGCGGAAACCAATATTATTTGGGGCTCGAAACGCTTGGATATTGGCGCCAAGATATCCTCAAAGACTGCCTGATATTCGTTGTCTCCCCAGCCTGAAAGCAGTGGCACGTTCACGGTAAATCCCTCGCCTTCTCTAGCACCGGTCTCGTCAATACTGCCGGTTCCAGGGTAGAACGGGTATTCGTGGACGGAGAAGTAAAGGACATGCGGGTCGGCATAAAAGGTGTCTTGTGTACCGTTGCCATGATGTACGTCGAAGTCGACGATGAGTAGCCGCCGTATGTCGTAAGTAGACATGGCGTATTTCGCCGCGATGGCTATATTGTTAAACAGACAGAAGCCCATAGCTTGCCAGCAAGTAGCGTGGTGTCCCGGTGGCCTGACTAGAGCAAAGGCGCTGTTAACCTGGCGGGTCATAACTGCGTCAACTGCTATCAAGGCGCCACCGGCGGCGTGTATGGCGGCATTGAATGAGCCAGAAGACATTATGGTATCGGAATCGAGCCAGCCACCACCTCTTTCTGCCTGAGCCCGGATGCGGGAGATGTATTCACGGGCGTGTACCGTTGCCAATTCGTCAATTGTGGCCGCACGTGGTGAAAGCATGACAAGTTTGTCTTTTAGTTGGCGCTCCTCTATATGGGACATAGTGGCTGTCAGTCTCTGGACGTTCTCGACATGTGTGCCGGTGTCGTGCTCCAGATAGACAGGGTCATACACCAAGCCGACTCTCATTGTGGCATGTTTCTCAATGGTTACTTGGCAGGATTGGGCTGGGAAAACGACCATATGATATCAAAAGCTTGACCACGTAAGCAATACGCAGGGATATCCCGTTCGACCTGACTGCCGAAGGAGAAGGATATGAGGGACTTAGTCCGATTCCTCACGAATAACGCAATTGTGCCGTCGCCACTTTAGTGATAAACTCGTAGCCAGAGAAGCAAATTTCGGGTAGTATTATCTACTAGGCAATGTTTTCCACTGAAAAAGGGGCCGCCAACCTTTTGATCGGGGTTGTTGTCGGCCTTATAGTACTCAAGGTTATCGTCGGCTGGCTCAGCGGCAGCATCAGTGTGTTTGCCCAGGCTGCTGACAGCTTCCTCGACCTCTTTGCCGGGCTGGTTACCTTTTTTACCGTGCGCTTTGCTACCAAGCCGCCTGACGAGGAACATCCATTTGGTCATGGTAAAGCAGAAGATATGGCGGGTGTAATACAGGGCGTACTCATCTTTATCGCTGCGGGACTGATAATCTATTCGTCAATCGAGCGCATAATAAATAGGACTCCTATAGCGCTCAGTGAGGCTGGCATCGGGGCCATGGCGGTATCCATGGTCGCTAGTATTGTATTATCCCGTCACTTATTAAAGGTTTCTCGAGCAACTGGCTCTGTTGTTCTTGAGGCCAACGCGCGAAATATAACCGGTGACATCTATTCGACGGCAGCAGTGTTAGTTGGGTTGCTGGCGGTACGCCTTACTGGCCTTAACATTCTGGATCCTGTAATGGGTATTGGCATGGCGATTTACATCGCCAAAATAGCTTATGACACGTTGGGTAAACCCCTGCTTGGCCTTGTGGATGCCAGTCTTCCTCCTTACGAACAGGCGGTAATAAAATCTTGCTTGGCTGAGCGCGGAGGTGGCTTCGTAGGTTTCCATGAATTGCGCACCCGCCGTTCCGGAAACCAGCGTTACATTGACCTCCACTTGATAATGGCCAAGGATACCAGTCTCAAGCGGGCTCACGAGATGTGTGACTCACTAGAACTCGATATCCGATCGAGATTGCCGCGAACTAATGTTATCATTCATGTAGAGCCTTGCGATGGTAGGTGCAAGGAGTGCGTTATCGACTCTTTTGAATGCCGAACCAGGTGAGGTTATTTAAGTCTTTCGAGTGGCATCTTCAAGGGATTTGTTGCCACAAAATCTAACAAGCTCGGCAAACTCATTTATCTTTGTCAGGTTATTGGTTTCCAAGATGCCATCGTAAGTGAGGCTGATCCAGGGCTTGTGGTATGACTGACTGAGTTTTTCAGCCATTGCTGCGACTATGCCTCCGGGCATGCAGCCATGGGGCATGACTGATATCACGCCAGCAAAATTCGAGCTCTCAATCCATTCAATTCCGGCGCCAATGCTGAGCACAGCTTCGCTGCCACATCTGGGGGATAGGTAAAGGCTGGTTCTCGACATCAATTCGGCTGTAGAAGGCTCTCTTCCATCCAGCATATCCTCAAAACAGTTCTCTACCCGGCGCTCATCGCCTTTTACCACGCGGTCCTTAATATAGCTGGCCATTACCTTTCTAATTTTGCGGAACCTTATGGTATCCTCAAGATTCCGGTATGAAGCGTATTTTATCCATTCGCCTATCGGAGAAATAACAACCTCAAGCCCGGCGTCTTCGCATACTCTAACCAAGTTATTGTTGCTAAATTCATTAGAGCGCAGATAGATTTCGCCATTGATACCAACCTTTGGTCTTCTGGGCAGGCTATGGTCAATAGCACATTTGAAGGCTTCGGTCGCTTGTCTTAATTTGTCAGAGAAGTCCTCTTTTTTGCGGATGGCTTGGGCAATTAGCTTTAGGTACTCGTCAAACAAGTGATCCGCCAATCCTTTTTCCTTTTCGTAAGGGCGAGCGCGCCATAAGAGTTTTTCTAGGAAGTCCACAGCAAAAATACCTCTCATGGCAAGGCGCTGAACATCCGACCCAATATTGATGTCGCGATAGGCGTTATTCGAAACTGTGGTCCTCATTGGAATGTCAAAGCCCGCCTTCTTTAGCACTCTGCTCTGCTCCAGGGCGTATTTGCCCAGACGGCATGGTCCGTACGAACTGCCCATTAGAAACTCTACATCCTTTGTGCGCTCAGGGTTTTCGTAACAAAACCTCAGGAAATCGCCCAGTGTGACGCGATATGGCAGACATTCTGTGCCTGAAGTGACCTGATTGGCGTAAAAAAGGTTACGCTCGTCTGGGTGTGGTAATCTGATGACATCGATTCCACAGCTTTCCAACGCAGCCGCAATAACCTCTACAAAAGGCGACATATAGAGCAAAACCAGGGACTTTTTGGAGCTGGTCAGAGAAGCGCTTTCCCGGCGTATTTCCTTGTCTGTGACCTCATGCACTTTGGCCGAACGGACGTGGCTTTCGATGGTATCAACGAAAGCTTCAAGGCGGGTAACAATGCCAGCTTCGGCGGCATGTTCGTCAATTTCCAGTTGTCCCATGGGCTTGCCACCCATAATATCTTCCATAAGTCTCAAGATGAAGGAATTGGGTCCACAGCCAAAGTTAGTGAGCGCCAACCCATAGAGGTGAGGTTCTCTAGCAATAATTTTGGCGGCAGCAATAAATTTGCCTTCGTATGACCAATAGGGCCGGTCTGAATATTCTTTGGGATTCACTGTGTAAGGGGTAGAAAGTCAACCGGTATGGGCGTAACACCAAGTTGTGCCAGTTTTTCGGCGATGCCAAGGTTCGCGCCAGAATCCTGGGACATGTAGCTGCGGGAAAGAAGCACCACACCCAACTTGTTGCTGCCGCGAAGTTGCTCCAGTAATTTGGCACTAAGTACCGACAGCTCTGTCTCAAATCTCTGCTGTGCTGTAATGCCGGCCAGCGCCGCTTCCTTCCCTTGCGTCGACTGAATCCCATTTTAACAGCGACTTCGGAAAAATTGCTTATGATCTCGGCATTGCCCAGGCTGAAATCAATAATAGGTGAAAGTAACTGGTCACCTAGGCCAAGCACCTCGCGGACTATAAACGGTGATGCCTGAACCAAGGGACACGAGTACTTCTGGTTTTCGTCTCCTTCCTTGATGCCTAGCCGAATACCGCACAGGGTACAGGATGTAGTCAACATTCTTCAAATTGGCTGTGTGCCCGTGAACAAGTTTGAGTGGGAAACAGCTGTCGGTGTAGCTTAACTCGACAGCTTGCTCCATGATCTCTTTGGTGGTTTTGCTGGAGAGAATAACCTTGACGTTAAGCGCATTCAGAAAACCGATGAGCAGTGGTGCAAAGTCATAGACCAGTAATGCTCTGGGAATCCCAACTGGAGGGTCCAGTGCCGGAACCATCCTTATATTCCTTTAGAAGCAGCTTTTCCCGCTCGTCAAAGAAGGTCGCCTGGGTTACTTGACTGATTGTGCTGTCGTACTGATCGCACCGGCTGCCATAGAAAGTAGGTTTCTCGCCTAGCAAATTCATCCGAGTGATAGTGCAGTTATTATCGCATCCTTTGCAAAGGAATGTGGTAAGGTTACATTCGGTGTCAATAATCTGCTGGAAGCCCTTGAACTGTTGATTTCTTCCCAGACATCATCTCTTTTGCCAGCAGCGCGGCACCTATAGCACCGCTAACCTCTCGATGCTCCGCTACAGTCAGTGTTTTTTCGACGAGTTGCTCGTGGAATGCGGATACAATAGCCTCATTGTAGAAGACGGCTCCCGTGAGGATTACCTTGTTACCGAGCTTTCTATTGCCAACTACTTTGGACAGGTAGTTTTTGGCGATGGAGTTGGCAAGGCTAGCGGTGATTACCTCGAGGGGCACGCCTTCTTGCTGTGCTGATGCTACGGACTGCCCCATAAAAGCCGCGCATCTTGTCCCGAGGTCAATGGTATGAGGTGCAGCGAATGCCAGTCGTGCAAAGTCGCCATTCGTCACCGAAACACCGAGCATCTCTGCCAGTTCATCAATGAAACTTCCTGTCCCGGCAGCGCACGCCTTGTTCATCTGGTAATCAACCACGATGCCGTTTCTCTTGATGACGAGCTTGGAGTCCTGACCACCTATCTCAATTATGTCCGCTTCGGGGTCTATTTCAGCGGCAGCTCTCGTCTGCGCCGTGATTTCGTTCTTAATCAAGTCTGCCCCGATAAAGCCGCCAACCAGATATCTGCCCGAGCCTGTGACACCAACGCCAGCCACAGATACATTAGCAGCGCCGTCACCCACCAAATTACGAAAGACTTGCTTGACCGCATCAATGGGCCTTCCGGCGGTCATAATGTAGTTCTTGGCAATGATATTTCCCTTCTCATCAAGGATTACCGCCTTGGTACTGGTGGAACCCACATCAACGCCGACATATGCTTTGATTGGTTGCTGTATCAGCAGCTTCTCCGTATTTCCAGGAACGGCCACTTTCGGCAGCCTGGCTGTTTCAAAGTAGCGCTGGCGAGCATCGGTTTCGGGCAGTAATCGTACCTGCGATGGTTTGGTTCGTGACAGCAGAGCTGCCCCCAGAGCTTCAGTGTGCAGCGAGTTGTCGGGAACGGTTATCTTTATGTCTTTTCTGTTCCGTCCTGAAATAACTTCGCTTAGTGCCTTTACAATTGCGCTGTTGGACGCAACGCCACCAACAAAGTAAATCGGCTCCTCAAACGGACCCCTTTGGATTGAGGTGACCATGCGGGCGATGCTTTCGCAGAGGGCGTAAAGCATCGCCGGTATTTGAACGCCCTTTTGCTGGAGATGAATTAGGTCACTTTTAGCAAAAACGCTGCATCGAGCAGCTACACGGGGTGGGCTTTCCTGACAGTGAAGGGCCAGACGAGCAAAATCATCCATGCTAATGCTAAGCCGATATGCCTGCTGTTCAATAAATCTGCCTGTACCTGCAGCGCATAGCGGGTTTGAGGCTACTTTCCAGGGTTTTCTCAGCCCGTCTTCAAGTTCGATAACGAACGAGCTTTGCCCGCCAATCTGAATTATGGTTTTGGCGTCGGGATGGTGGTGAAGAAGGCCGGAAGCTATGGCCAACGAGGCGCTGTATTCCGGCCAGTTGAACTCTTTGGGGATGACCGCCTTGCCCGTACCCGACACGCCAACACTGTCAATCTGGGCCAACGAAAACTTACTGGCCAACCGGGAAATCAGTAGGTTTGTTGCCGTCCTTGGATTGGATACTATTTTTTCGGTATCCAGGTAGACGATCCGGCAATCTCCTTCGATGAGCGCCAGCTTGATATTGACTGAGCCGATATCTAGCCCTAGAAAGTATTTCATGTTGCGATTTAGAATTCTAGCTGACAGTTCTTTGGGAAATCCAGTGGCCCTATTCGTACAGCTTTGCGGTGCGTACTGGCTCGAAACATTCAAATAAATGGCTTCTGATAGCTCTGTTGATTCTAAATAATTAAGTTGCAAGATGTCAACCGAGGCATATCGGTAAAAGCAGCAAGAACCTCTTTTCATGGCAGGTGACGCTGGTTTGTGTGATAGGTCTCGCTGGTTGAACTGAAGTTCCTATAACTATGTAATGCTGTGCTACACTATACTATGATTATAGGCCGAATCGCCGAAAGGGCATATTGGTAGCACTTATGAATTATCACGCACACGCTAATGATCTGGAAAGAAGGAAATGGCAGAACCCGGAGGTCATATTAGCTGACATTGACGTCAAGGCTGGTCTCACATTTATTGATGTCGGCTGTGGGGGTGGTTTTTTTGCTCTGCCCGCTGCACGGATGGTTGGTCAGAGCGGTAGGGTCTACGGTTTAGATGCCGATGCCAATTATATACGCGAATTGAGGGAACTTGCTGATAAGGAAGATTTAAATAATTTGGAGCTGACGGTGGGCAGGGCTGAGGATGAAGTGCTCTGCCGATCGTGTGCCGATATTATTTTTTTTGGAACAGTTCTTCACGATTTTGATGACCCCACAAAGGTTCTTGAAAATGCCAAGAAAATGCTCAGCGGCACCGGGCAACTCGTCAACTTGGATTGGAAGAAGGTACCAATGAAATTGGGCCCGCCATTAGAAAAAAGATTTAGTGAAGAAAGGGCGACTAGGCTCATAGTTTCAGCTGGTTTTACGATAGTAACCATCAAAGATATCGGCTCTTACCATTACATGGTCATCGCCAAACCATAACTGCTAGTCTCCAATAATACCCCGGCCTCTACGAAATATTGGGCCGATTGTCTAGATATCAAGCCGGGGTTTTAAAATTTTACGGTTTTTTGATTTTTCCTACCGGAAATTTTATGACTTTTTGATGATCGCTATCTTAGACTTAATCCAGGTCGTTCAAATTATGGCATCTATTTGGTTGTTAGCGAAATATAGGGAGGTAATGAAAATGCCACGAATTATGCTAAATAGAGGAGTCTTTGGGAGGTGTGTGCTAGGAATATTATTGTTGTCCGCGCTGTTTGTTTTGGGAGCGTGTTCTACATCGTCAACCATGAACCCAAGCGTGACGATTACGTCGCCGGGCGATGGACAGACGGTGCCGACCGGGGATATTACGGTTACGGCCAAAGTCAATGACTTTAACGTGGTTGACAAGCAGGGCCAAGCTAATGTCCCAGACGAGGGTCACCTGCATTTCTATCTGGATGTTGCTGCTCCGACGGCACAGGGAAAACCGGCCATTCCCGCGAGTGGCGTTTGGGCGCACGTTTCGGCAACCACTTATACCTTCAAGAATGTAGCTGCGGGCTCACATGACATCTATGTGGAACTGGTGAACAATGACCATACACCGCTGAATCCGCCGGTAGTTGCCCATATAACTATTACCGTGGCCCCCCCAACTAGTGGTTATTAAGTTGGAAACTAAAGAAGATTCAACAGTAGATATCTGAACATAAAGGATGCCGCCAAAATGGCGGCATCCTTGCTTTTAGTTGACTGTGGTCACAATTAACGCACAATTTGGCCCTTCGTATATTTTTTACCAGAAACTGTGAGCTAGTTCAGATTGATACCGGACACCTATAATGGTGTCCTCATGAGAGTATTCAATGGGTTAGCACCGGGAGCATCTCGTCTAAGTAATCGTACAGCGGACATATCAAAAGAAGCTGGAAAGAGGGTGAAATGGTTTGATTACTACGAGGCGAACGGCCGAAATACACGTAAGACCTGCCGACATTTTGGCATTTCTCCGGATACGTTTTACCACTGGAAGAATCGTTACGATCCTCGTAACCTGAGGACGTTGGAAGATCGTTCGCATCGTCCCCGGCACGTAAGGCAGCCTACCTGGTCCACGCAGATGTCCGGGGCCGTTATTCGTCTTAGAGAAGAGTATCCACGTTGGGGAAAAGAGAAGCTGGCAATTCTTCTGCAAAGGCAGGGAATAAATATATCGCCGTCCATGGTGGGCAGGATACTGAAGACCCTCAAAGATAGAGGTGTCCTTAAGGAACCGGTCCCCAATTTCGTAACAGCCAGGAGGAAGCAGCGGCAACGTCCCTATGCCGTCAGGAAACCCAAGGATTACAGGGCGAAGGATCCCGGCGACATTGCCGAGGTAGATACCCTGGATATCAGACCGTTGCCCGGCCTAGTCCTCAAACAATTCACAGCCCGAGACATCATTTCAAGATGGGATGTAATCAAGGCCTCCAGCACCGCAACAGCCTCAGCAGCAGCTGATTTCATAAGCACGTTACTGAACAGGATGCCGTTTCCGGTAAAGGCCATACAGGTAGACGGTGGGTCCGAGTTCCAGGATATCTTCGAGGAGACATGCAAGAAGAATGGTATTCACCTGTTTGTGCTCCCACCGAGATCGCCCAAACTCAACGGCCATGTGGAACGTGCACAACGTACGCACACCGAAGAATTCTACGAAGTCAATCACACTTCGTTCCAGATGAAGGAACTGAACCAGGCGCTGCTGGAGTGGGAGATGATATATAATACTGTGCGCCCACATCAATCCTTGATGTACCTGACTCCAAAACAATTTCTAGAACGGAGAACCAATGCTGGAAAAAGGAGGGATGTGTCCGACATCACCTGAACCAGTACAAACTGTTGCGCTTAACTGCCGGATTAGAATATAATGGCCTCGTATTACTAGGCATTTATCACGGGCAGAGCGGATGTCTTAGAAGGAGGTAACCCATGATAAAGCTGGTGACCGATAGCGCTGCTGACCTACCGGCCGATATAGTCGAAGACCTGGGAATCACCGTGATACCATTGAACATCCAATTTGGTTCTGAGACTTATAGGGATAGGGTTGACCTGACAGCCGACGACTTTTACGAGAAGCTGGAAAATAGTGCCGCTTTGCCGTCTACCTCCTCTCCAGGGCCCGGTTTTTTTGCCGAAGTTTTTGATGGCCTCGCAGCCTGCCACAGCGAAATATTGGCTGTGTTCCTATCGCGGAAGTTGAGCGCTACCTATGATGCTGCGGTACAGGGTGTAAAGCTGATGAAGAGAAAGTGCAAGGTGGAAATCGTCGATTCTACCCTTGGCATAATGGGACAAGGATTCTTGGTAATGGAAGCGGCCAAGAGGGCTATTGACGGTGCCAGCCTCAGTGAAATCGCAGGCATGATATCGGAGACTATTCCGCGCCTACATGTCCGAGTTACCCTTGACACGCTGAAGTATTTAGCCAAGGGGGGACGTATAGGCAAAGTACAAGCTTTAATGGGCTCTATGCTCAAGATGAACCCCATCCTCGGCATAAAGGATGGTGTAGCCTTTCCTTTTGCCAGGGTACGTTCCAGAGCTAAAGCTACGGATTGGCTTTGCGATTTTGCATCGAAATTCCACGGGGTAAGAGCATTGGCTGTGGAATATGGCACCAATGTTTCTGAAGCTGAGGCGTTGGCCAAACGTATCGCCGCTCTTTTTCCAAAAGTGCCAATTTACTTGTCGAATGTTAGCCCGGTCATTGGCACACACACCGGCCCTACTATTCTAGGGTTGACGGTATTGGAAGAGTAGCAGGTTCATTTCACACCCTGGCCGAGTAGATGAGGCCTGACTAATCGAACCAACCTGGAAACCTAGCGTCAAACGGTACGGTGAACTAGCTTGACGCTGGGTTTCTTAGTGATACTCACTATTTAAGTTTACCAGGATGGTTCCTTGACTGCATTCTTGGCAGCTATACGGCCGAAGGTCATACTTGCAGATACCATGGTATTTGGCAAGTATGTGCCATCATGGCCCCAGAGTCCACCGGTTGCCTCACCTGCTGCGTACAGGCTGGGTATGACCTCGCCATAATTGTTTACTATCTGGGCTTTGCCGTTGATTTTTAGCCCACCTTTGAATGAAGATGTGGCACCCGTACACTTAAACCCATAGAACGGAGGTGTATCCAATTTCAATGGCTTTCCTTCGCAGCCTTCTAATGTTCTTCTATCTAATTCTGAGTCGTAACCAAGGGTATCGATGTCTTTATTATATTTGTCGACAGTCTGTTTGAGCCCGGTCGGGTCTATCCCTAATTTCTTGGCAAGCTCTTCGAGAGTATTGCCTTGAACTGGAACAGCCTTATGCAGCATTTGGGGTCTTAGGGTGGTAGTTTTCATTTTGTGGTCCATGATGGAAAACCAGGCATGCCCTGGCTGTTTCATTCCATCCTCTGCAACCAGACCATAAAACCTAACTCGTTCTGATTCGTCCGCGAATCTCTTACCATTTACGTTTACTAGTATGCCTCCAGCATATCCAACGAAGGTCATAAGGCCCGTCTTTGACTCGACATCCACCGAAAAAGACCCTGAAACTGCGTGGCCCAGGTCTTTTGTAGCCGCGCCCACATCTAACGCCATTTTTAGTCCGTCTCCAAGGTGTCCGTGAGCCATAGTGGGGAGCCAATCAAGGAAGTTAGGTCCGTATTCGGCAACCATCTCACGGTTCCGACCAAAGCTACCGGTGGCTATAATTACGGCTTTCTTGGCCTTAAAGTTTTGCTCTTCCTTGTCTTTCACTTTGACTTTGACTCCCATGACTCGGCCGGTGGTCGGGTCTGTGATCAGTCTTGTGGCTCTATGCGAAAACTTTATGTCCACGCCTTTCTCTTTGGCGTTTTTTTCAAGGACGCGAACCATCTCGACGCCTTTCTTCCACAGACCTCTTTTTATTCTATGGGATGGGGGCGCAAAAAGGTCTTTTCCGAAGTTCATCCCTATTTTCTGGCACCAATAGTATGTTTCAAGTTGGTTGTCTGCGAACGCTCTCCAAATCGCTGGGTCACCTTTGCCAAGCTCTATACCATCCTTATAGTACTCCGCGGGCGAGTCCTTAATCCCCAGCTCTTTCTGTACGTCAGTGCCGGCAAAAGCCGGGCCGACATTTATAAGCGCGAGGCTAGGAGCACAATGTGGCAATATTTCAAGGACAACGACCTTGGCTCCTGCGTCCGCAGCTTCTATTGCCGCTGGGAGACCGGCTGTACCGGCGCCCGCGACAACGATATCCGCCTCATAATCCCACTTCTTTGGTACCTCTACTGGATTCATGCAAATGCCCTCCTTAAATTTTATTGGATCTGACTAACATGTTGATTAGTAGCCATAATTATGTAGCTTGAATACCAGTGTATCGGAATTGGCTAAGTTGTTCTTGGCCTCCATCAAAAAATGATCAGACGAAAAATGCAGTCGCTCATCAAAATTATGCGGTTATGGAAACAGATGTGCTATAATACATGCAGCCGGGGTTCTGGATTCGACCACCCACCGCAGGCTATGGCTGTTTTGTCAATTCAGCTTCGGTCGGTAAGTGGGGTCCATGTGCTTGAGCCGCGGAATGCACCTCCTTCCGCGCTGACCCCGGCCGTATATCCAGGTTATTATAGCACTCTTGTCAAGGTATACAGGCGGACTTTATCACTTGTCAAGCGCATTCTCAAAGCGACACAAGACCGCTAATCCCGAATGGCTTCATCAACTGCCGATAATCTCACTTACCAAATGGTCGACATGCCTAGCTATCGCTAGGGAAGAGGTTAACCCGGGGGATTCTATGCCAATTAGATTAATGAAGCCAGGTAAACCTCTATCGTATTCGTGTCTTATCACGAAATCGTGCAAACCCCTCCCAGGCCCTTGTAGCATCGCCAATATGCCTGAGGTTTCAGGCGCTAGATCAGAAGGTTCTATGAAAGGCAGAGCTCTCATTATGCTTGATTCCAGAAAAGCCGTCTTTCTAGACTCATCGACTTTGTAGTCCAGTTCATCGACAAAGTAAAAATGAGGGCCAAGACGTAATCGCCAGTTAACGTCAAGGCAAACGTGCACACCTACACTAATGTCCGTTGGTACAGGATATATTAGACGGTTGATCAGTCTGTTTTTGCCGCCGGTTACCGTGTAATATTCGCCCTTACACCAATTCAGTCTATATTCTGCTTTATCTATATCTATTCCAGCCGTCTTCGCCACCTTATCGCTATGGAGACCGGCACAGTTTATCAAGACTCTGGCGGTGATAAAGGCATTTTCAGAGATACTATTGACTCTTATTCTATATCCGTCTGATACTCTATCAATACCGGTAGCTTCTGTTCTGTAAACTACATGAGCCCCATTGCTTCTAGCGCTTCCCTGTAGATACGTCATCAGCCCGTATGAGTCTACGATGCCGGAGGTTGGAGCAAAGAAGGCTTCGGTTCCTCTTAAGTTCGGTTCCAGATCGTTCATTTCACTTCGCGAAAGCATTCTCAGTGGGGCCCCATTCTGAAGGCCTCGTTGATATAGTTTCTCTAGCTTTGGCTCCTCTGCGGAATCAGCGGCGACTATGATCTTACCGCATTTCTTATAAGCTATCCCTTTGCTTTCGCATAGTTCGTATAGAAGATTGTTACCTTCCAAACACATCTTTGCCTTCAGTGAATCCTTCTTGTAGTAGAGACCGGCGTGGATAACCTCACTATTGCGAGAGCTTTGTTCCTTTCCAAAGGTTTCGTTTTTTTCTAATAGATAGACTTCTCGATGTTGTCTGGCAACCTCGGAGGCTATCGCCAAACCGATTACACCTGCACCTATAATGGCAATATCAGCTTCGTACGGCATGATTTTACGGAACTGCTATCCCGGGCTCTAACATCCTCAAGCGATAGATGCTGCTACGAGCTGTAACATAGAGTGACTTCCAGTCGGCATCTCCCCAGGCAAGGTTTGCCGGTAGTTCAGCCAGGATAATCCGACCTAGGCATTCTCCCTCTGGCGACATGATCCAAATCCCCCCGGGACCTGTGCAATATATGTTACCTTGCCCATCAATCTTCATGCCGTCAGGAAGGCCATCCTCTGGCGCCTGCATGTCGAGGAATATCCGGCCATTTTTCAGCTGGCCGTTTGGTTTGACGTCAAAAGCCCGGATGTGGAATCTTGCTGAATCATCCACGTAGAGAATCGATTCGTCCGGAGAGAAAGCCAAGCCGTTCGGCCCTTCAAAATCGTCCACCAGCAATGTAAGCTTTCCATCAGGTGAGAAGCGGTAAACACCACTAAATGACAATTCTTGCTGTAAATCAGGATTTGCCAGTCCGTAGGGCGGGTCCGTGAAATACACGCTTCCGTCAGACTTGACGACGACGTCATTTGGGCTGTTTAGCTTTAGACCCTCGTATTGGTCGATAAGCCACGATAGTGAACCATCCGTGTCTCTACATGTCACCCGTCGCGTACCATGCTCACAAGCGATAAGCCGTCCACTCTTATCTAAGGTCAAGCCATTTGAGTATCCGCTTGGGCTACGAAAGACGGTTGTTTCCGAACTCTCGCCGTGCAAGCTCAGTCGCATGATACGATTTCGAGGTATGTCGCTGAAGAGAAGAGTGTCACCGCACCAGACTGGACCTTCGGTGAACCAAAAACCGGTGGTGAGCTGCTCCAGCCGCAAATCCTTGGGTACGATTCGCCAGATGGCATCATGATAGACTTCTATTCCTGTGTCCAATTATGCGTACCCCTATTCAAAGTGGCCGACTGGTCCTGATGCTTAGTGTTCCTGCAGATATACTTTATTCAGTGTGGGGATGCCCTGCGGGTCCAATTGATAATCCTTGACATAAGGTTTAATTACGAGATAGGTTCTACCGAACCACAAGGGTAAGCATGCGGCTTCGCCCACAAGTAGCTGTTCGGCTTTCTGGTACATGGCAAACCTGGCGGTCTCTTCTGATTCTACGGCTGCCTGGTCAAGCAGAGCGTCAACCTGTGAGTTACTGTAATTCCCCGTGTTGTATTCAGCACCGGTGTGAAACAGAAGGTCTAGGAAGTTTTGTGGATCGGGATAGTCGGCAATCCAGCCCGTGTCGAACATCTGGTCGGCTTCTTGTTTCAAGGAATATGAGAATATTTCTGGCTCAAGTTGCCGTACGCCTACTGTAACGCCCAGGTTTTGTTGCCAGTCTTGGATAATAGCTCCAAGATATTCTGGTATATTGCCTCCCCAGCCTGAGGTCGTAAGCGTAATAGGTGGTAGATTTGCGGCGCTGCCGTACTTCGACTGGGCGATGAGATTTTTTGCCTGGGCAATATCGTAACTGAGTCCGTTAAGCCCCTGATTGTAGCCCGGCATGTTCGGCGGCAGAATGCCGTCGGCTTTTGTTACCATTCCCTTAAGAGTTAGTTTGATAACTCGCTGTTTATCTATGGCCTGGCAAAAAGCCCGGCGGACATTGACATCATCGAATGGCGGCTTTTGTGTATTGAAGCCTATATAATAAAGACTTAGCTCCGGGAATATAGCTAATTGGTTGTGGTAGGGGCCTTTTTCATCAGTCGCCGTGTCCACGTAATTTTCGTCCACCTGCGCCACGTCGATTTGGCCCAGCTCATACAAAGCCATAGGTAGGCCAGACAGAATGTGAAAGACCACTTTCTTTAACCCGACAGGCTGTCCGTAATAGAATTCATTGGGCTCTAGGATCAACTCGTCGCCGGTCTTCCATTCCGTGAGTTTGAACGGGCCCGTTCCATTTGGCTTCTGCCACCATTTACTGCCGGATTCCACGTTAGCCTTATCAACGACAAAAGCAGTTGGATATGTTAGCTTTGCCAAAAAATAGGCCTTGGGAGCGTCAATAGTAACCTTCAGAGTATAGTCATCAATAACCTTAATGCCGCTTATTTCGGTGGCTTTGCCTTCCAATACGTCCTTAACGCCCAGGATGTCACCCAAATAGGTGGCTGCAGTCTGCGAGCCAGTTTCAGGACGGCAGGCTCTTTCCCAGGAATACTTGAAATCCTGTGCGGTGACTTTTCTGCCATCCTGGAACTTCGCTCCTTGGCGCAAGTAAAAAGTGTATGTCTTGCCATCCCCACTTTTCTGCCAGCTTTCAGCGATGTCTGCTGTTGGCTTTGAATCATCGCCAAGCCGGACGAGCCCGCTGAAGATCTGCATGACGTAGGTATGGGAAGTCATCTCACTTGAGATAGCCGGGTCAAGCGTTATTGGGTCGGTATCCCAGAGATTGAGCGCACCTTTCTCTGTTGTAGGTGTTTGGCTTGGCTGGCAGCCAGCCGCCAGAGGCAGCGCCATTAGGACACAAATAAGAGTACCCAGCAGCATAAATCGCCAAAGTTTCTTCATGTATTTTTAAGCCTCACAACAGATTTTTTGCTTTCATGCTCAAATAGTCTTTATCGCAGACAATAATGTGGTCGAGGACTTCTATGCCAATGATTTCACTGGCTTCGACCAGACGCTTTGTAAGCTTGATATCATCTTCGGAAGGTGTGGGGTCGCCCGAAGGATGATTGTGGACGAAGATAACTGAGGCAGCACAAGAGGAGATGGCGTCTTTGAATACTTCACGAGGATGCACTATGCTGCAGTCCAGGCTGCCTATAGATACGGTACGAATACCCACTAGATGATTTCTGGTGTCCAGACAGACCACCAGAAAGTGTTCTTTCTTCTTACCCTTTAGCCGGCTCCTGGCTGATTTTATGACAGCCTCTGGAGACTTAATCGTGATTCTAGTACCTTCGTCAAAGGAATCGTCGAGCCGTTTGCCGAGTTCAAATGCGGCCTTAATCTGAGCCGCTTTGGCAAGGCCAATGCCATTTATCTCTTTCAGTTCTTCTACAGATGCGCTGGCGAGGTTAGTAAGATTGCCGAATTTGCTTAGGAGCTTCTGAGACGTTAACATTACGGACTCTCCCCTAATGCCGCGTCCCAAGATTAAAGCCAACAGCTCGTGGCTGGAAAGAGCCTCGCTTCCCAGCTTCAGGAGTCTCTCCCGAGGCCGTTCAGAATGGGGCAGGTCACGGATGGTAAAGGAGTTTCTCAATCATTGCGCTCCTGGAAATATGTTTGACGCGAATAGCGTGTCCATTATGCCCGCCGTCACAGTCAATGGTTTAAGTCTCAACAGGGAATCGGCTCCGTAGCCAAGCCGAGATTGTGTTTGGCTCATTATGTGTTCTCGCCACACCTTATCAAGACCGTCCTGGTCAAACCCAAATACTTGGGTCATAGCTTCATCACAAGAGTTACCTTGTTTCAGTAGCTTCAATAGGCTTAGCATCTTCTCTTTGCCTTGGCTTTCAATCAGGAATTGTACCAGGCTTTGGCTTTCGGCATATGATAAAGATGCCACTTCTGGTATTGCCGAAAACGGACTGGCCAGACTACGTACCGAGATTAGTTTCTGCTGAGAGATCCCCTTTCGTAACGCTGACTCTAGAGTGGGATCTGGTTGACCTTCCGCATGGACGGCCAGGCCTTCATCCAGCCAGCTAGGCAGAATGGCTCCATAAGGGCTGAAAGTTATCTGGTGTGTTACCATGTGACCTAATTCGTGAGCCACAGCTCTTTTGCCCCAGTCCAGTTCGCTCGTTGGGATGCCAATAGCGATAATGCCGTATTCGGTGAACGATACGCCGCCGGTCCACTCTCTTGGGAAAATCATGCCACTCTGCAGGTCTTCGCTGCTGGCATAGATATAGAGACTTACAGGATTTTCGAGATAAGCACCCGTGTCTTCCCCAAGCCTTTCTAGTGCTTGTTGGCAGGCGGAGATCAATTCCTTGGCAAAAGACTGGCTGCCCTCGTACCAGAAAAGGCTCAGTTGTCCTGTAGTTAGCTTTTGCCAAGAAAAGCGGAGGTCGTCAAAGCTGATTACCTTTGTTGGAGTTGTCAGTTTGTCTCCAGCGCTATCTTCAATTGTCCACCAGTAGCTAACTGTCGCTCCGACAGGCAGGCTAGCCTTTCTCATGTCCCATACCCATTCTGCGTTAACGCTTGGCGACGGAGTGAAATCAGGCCAACCTTCGCTGATGACCTGGGCGTAGTTCATTCTGGCAACCTGGTAGTGGAGACGGATATTGTTGATGGTGCTCTCGCTTTTGACGTTAATTTTGAATACTAGAGCAGAGGGGAAATATATTTCAGCGGTGCTATCCACTAGAGATATTCCACCCTGAGCATGGACAACCAAGGGGGTAAGGGAGGCAATTACGGGCGTAATGGATAAAGTAATAGCCAGCATTAGACAAATAAGCCATTTAGTCATTTGACTTCTCCAATTTGTAATGCAGGTAAGCGCTGATAAAATCATCAATATCACCATCCAGAACCGCAGCTGTATCGCTGACTTCATAGTCAGTGCGGTGGTCTTTGACCATTCTGTAGGGGTGCAGAACATAACTTCGAATTTGGTTGCCCCAGCCAGCTTCTATACGTTCACCTTTAAGCTTGTTCTTTTCCGCTTCCCTTTTGGCGTACTCTATTTGAAGAAGGCGGGCGTATAAAACTTTCATGGCACTCTCTTTGTTTTGGTGCTGAGAGCGCTGACTTTGGCAGGTAACTATGAGACCAGTCGGGAGATGAGTAATCCTAACAGCGCTGCTCGTTTTCTGCATGTGTTGTCCACCTGGACCGCTTGACCTGAAGGTGTCGATTTTCAGATCCTCAGGACTTATTCGGATGTCTATTTCCCTCTCAGCTTCTGGAAAGACTTCAACCAGGACAAATGACGTATGTCGGGCATGGTCCGCATCGAACGGGGACAGACGCACCAGGCGGTGGACTCCATGTTCCGATTTTAGATAACCGTAAGCGTAGTCTCCCTTAATCTCAATAGTGGCGCTTTTGACACCAGCTTCTTCACCGGCAGACGTATCTAATATCTCTGCTTTGTATTTATGCCTCTCGGCCCAACGGAGATACATTCTAAGCAGCATTTCCGCCCAATCCTGAGACTCGGTGCCGCCGGCACCGGCATGAACAGTTAATATAGCCTCCCGTGAATCATATTCTTCGCTTAGAATCAGTCCAGTTTCGAGTTCATCGAATTTCGAGCGTATTTCCTCCGTCTCACGCCGAATTTCTTCTGCGAGAGATTGGTCTTTTTCGTCTATCGCTAGGGTCGTCATGTCAATAAGATCAACAACCTTCTTATCTAGCTGACGCCACGTCTGCACAAGGTCCTTCGTTACTCCTAGTTGACGCATTGTGGATTGTGCCTTTGTTTGGTCAAGCCAGAAATCAGGCTTGCTAGCTTCAGCTTCTAGACGAGCGATTTCCCTTTCTTTCCCGGGAAGGTCAAAGACGCACCATAATGTCTGAGATTCGGTGGTGTAAAGCCTCCAGGCCCTCTTTTTCTTCTTGCACGTTCAACTCCTATTTGCTATATGGATTGTCAGGTAATGGCTATATAAGCGCCCTTTCTTTTTGGTTGGGAGAGATACTTACTATTGGTTTACCGCTGGCAGCTATATGAGCCAATCGTGTAGGCTCGGGTAGACGTTGGTCACGGCAACACCGCATCACCCAGTGGACAGCTGTTTGCAGATCAATTTTGTGACCGATGGACACATAAACAGGGCTTATGCCAACCTTGGTTCGCAGCACCATTCCGATAATTTCGCCGTGGTGGGTGAGCTCAGCACGGGCACCGGCTTCGGTTGCTATTGGCGGGTGTGTGCCGCAAAGTCGAGACTTGGCACAGCCTATCGTCGGAGTGTCTAGGAGCAGGCCTACATGTGATGCTATTCCGAAACGTCTGGGATGGGCGATTCCGTGGCCGTCAATCAGGATAAGGTCAGGGTTTGTAGAAAGTTCTTGGCAAACGGCTAATATCAACGGCGTTTCTCGGAAAGATAGGAGTCCCGGTATGTACGGAAAACTAGGTCTGCCTTGAGCTGTCTTAACCTCAATCACCTCGAGTTCCGGGTAGCTGAGGATAACTGCGACGGCACGCGCAACCCCGTCTGAATCCGGCGCCGATATATCAAAACCACCGATATAGCGTGGGTTGATGGCTGAGTTTTCTTGTGATATCCTGCTTGCTAGCTCTCGTTGTATTTGTTGAGCTTGGGCGTTGCTTATTTGCCAGCTGTGTAACTGATTTATTCTCACGTCCTTGATTATAACGGCTGAATCTTGTTGTGGCAACATCTAGTAGGGTTCTCTTGCATATTGATGTAGCTAGTGGTATATTCTGTTTATAGGTAAAACATATGGGGCTACAAGATATAGTAATCATTAAGAACCTCACCTTCATATTTAGTGGAGACGCTTCCAAACTGCGGCAAGACCAAGAATATCTTCAAGCATCTGTTGCCCAAATGAATGAATTCATAGGTAAGATGATAATGATGATTCACAAACGAGGGGTACTCTCTGACGGAGAATTGGCTGAGATGATTCAGTTTTATACTCAATTAGCAACTCCTAATCTCACTCTAGCTTTACAGATAGCTCAAAAGAAAAACAATCCTCTTACTCCAGACCAAGCTCAGAGATTACAACTTTATATTGATAAAGCGCAACAGGGTATTCCATTCTCCTATGATGAAATAAACGACTACCAACAACTAGTAGAAGAAGCTAAGAAAGAGCAACCTAAAGATTTTAACCCTTTGCCTCTTGTCGCATTAGGAGCCTTCCTTCTTGGTTTATGGTTAGGTTCGAAGAAGCAAAAATAAAGCTATCCCTCCTTCTTTTAAGTATTGTTAAACAATCGAGTGCTTTTAATGCTGACTCTGGGTAATTACCACTTGAGATACATTGTTTACATATTTTCAGCAGTTGTTCCTCAACTACAGCTTGCAAAATATAGTGACTTGCAACAAGATATTCCATAATACTATCCTGCCTCCTAAAATTTAAATCCTAAACTACATCATGCTGCAAGAGAACCTCTAGTAGTGTCATATTGACAGTTGCCCTAACGTTAGTGCATAATAACATGCAAAAATTTTTCAGGAGGCTTATCTCAATAGATAATCCATGGTAAAGATAAGACTGCGACGCGTTGGTACCAGAAATAGGCCGGCCTATCGAATGGTGGTGGCTGATTCCAGGTCACCGCGTGATGGTGCTTTCATCGAGATCATAGGCCATTATGATCCATTGACTGAGCCGGACACTCTTGTTATTGACGAAGAAAAGGCTTTGAAATGGCTTAGCCATGGTGCCAGGCCAACTGATACCGCATTAAGGTTGCTCTCCAAGTCAGGAGTGATGGAGAAGTTCAAGCCGACTTCTGTGAAGAAGTCACCGGCACTAACGCCCCGAAAAAGGAAGACCAAAACTCCGGATGAACCCAAATCAACTACCGAGGAGTCATCAAAATGAAGGAGCTAATAGAGTATATTGCTAGGTCCATTGTTACCACACCTGATAATGTGAAGGTTACGCAGGAAACCGATGACAAGAATATGGTGGTGGTGAAATTGGAAGTTGCTCCAGATGACAAGGGGAGAGTGATTGGGAGACAAGGGCGCGTTGCGGAGGCTATGCGAACCTTGCTTCGCGTGGTGGCGACTAAAGAGGGTGTCAGGGTCAGGCTTGAGATATTATAGGGGACTAGCCGGTCCACTCCAGCTTTCGTAGGTTCAGATAATTCCCCAACACAATCATTCTGTTCTATTTACTTACGACAACCATTAGCCTCGTGGCGTTTTGCGCCGCTTCCTTTCGGCCACTTTAATGCGGGCAAGAGAACGAAGAAGAGCAGCTTGGACTTGCGCTACATTTAAATCCGGTGCCGGCGTTTTTAGGCGTTCTTCAGCTCGATGTTTGGCCTCTTCAGCGCGTTCAATATCGATTTCCTCGGCTCGTTCACAGGCGTCTGCCAGGATAATCACTTTATTGGGACGTATCTCCAAGAAGCCGCCGGAAACAGACATATATATTTCTTCTCCATCTCTTCTAATAAGCAGCTCGCCTGGTTTGAGCATGGTTATTAAGGGAGCATGATGGGGCAGTATGCCCAGCTCTCCCTCAATGCCCGGGGCGACTACCGTATTGACGTCGTCAGAGAAAACCAGGCGCTCAGCCGTTATGATTTCGAGTTTTAGCGTTGCCATTATCCCTCTTCAAGCTTCTTGGCTCTGGCTACGGCTTCCTCAATAGTCCCAACCATGAAAAACGCAGATTCCGGGAGCTGGTCGTGTCTACCATCTAGAATCTCCTTGAAGCCGCGAATCGTTTCTTTGATGGGGACATATTTACCTTCAGTGTCGGTGAAGGCCTCGGCGACGAACATCGGTTGGGATAGGAACCTCTGAATGCGGCGGGCTCTAGCTACTGTGACCTTGTCCTCATCGCTTAGTTCCTCCATTCCCAAGATAGCGATTATATCTTGCAGGTCTTTGTAACGCTGCAAAACCCTCTGTACGCCTCGAGCGACCTGATAATGTTCCTCACCAACGATTTGAGGGTCGAGAATGCGGGAATAGGAAGCCAGTGGGTCGACTGCTGGATAAATACCCAGCTCAGCAATGGAGCGCTCCAATGAGATTACAGCATCCAGATGGCCGAACGTGGTGACTATTCCGGGTCCGTATAGTCATCGGCCGGCACATAAATAGCCTGAAAAGAAGTGATTGAGCCTCTCTTGGTAGAGGTAATCCTTTCTTCCAGTTCGCCGACATCCGTAGCCAGCGTAGGTTGGTAACCGACGGCTGAAGGCATTCGACCGAGTAGCGCTGAGACTTCCATGTTGGCCAGGATGTATCGATATATATTGTCAATGAAGAGAAGGACATCTTGCCCTTCGGTATCGCGGAAGTATTCTGCCATGGTGACGCCGGTTAAAGCTACCCGGGCTCGTACTCCCGGTGGCTCATTCATCTGGCCAAAGACCATCATTGTTTTGTCCAGAACTCCGGAACGCTTCATCTCTAGCCAAAGATCGTTGCCTTCTCTTGACCGTTCTCCGACGCCTGCGAAAACCGAGAAGCCGCCGTGCGCGGTAGCAATGTTATGAATCAATTCCTGTATGATGACCGTTTTACCGACTCCAGCACCTCCGTAAGCTCCTATCTTGCCGCCTTTGGTAAACGGGGTAATCATGTCTATAACCTTAAGACCTGTCTCCAGCATTTGAATAGATGTTTCCTGTTCTCCCAGTGTTGGTGGAGAGTGGTGTATCGGCAGGCGTTCCTTGGTTTTTACAGGCCCGAGGTCGTCCAAAGGTTCGCCGAAAACGTTGAACAGTCTTCCCAATGTGCCCCTACCTACCGGTACTGTAACCGGCGCTCCGGTATCAATTGCCTCAACGCCTCTACTAAGTCCATCGGTGGGAGATAGAGATAGACAACGCACCCAGTTGTTGCCCATGTGATACTGGGCCTCAAGAACTATTTTGTTACCATCCTGATTAATCTCAATAGCATTATAGATAGCCGGCAATCCCTCCGGCGGGAACTCGATATCGACCACAGTTCCAATTACTTGAATAACCTTGCCTTTGTTCATAGTCTCATCTCCTCTAGCGCAGGCTTTCAACGCCTCCGGTAATGTCAAGGAGTTCTTTGGTAATCATCTCCTGACGTGCCTTATTCAAAATCAATGTCAGATCTTCTATAACGTCATTGGCGTTGTCGGTAGCGCTACGCATGGCTACCATTCGAGCCGATTGTTCACTGGCAATAGCTTCTCGAATAGAATGATATATTCTCATCTCTACAAAACGCGGCAGAAGTTCGTCAAGAACGAAAACCGGGTCCGGTTCATAAATGAATTCCTTGGTTTCTGTTTTTGGTATAATTGCCGGCTCAATAGGGAGTAAAAGCTCTAATGTCGGATTCTGGACCATCGTGGTAACAAATCTGGTATAGGCCAGGTACACCTGGTCGATATATCCGGTGGTGTAGTCATCGATAATAATGCGAGATATGGGCAATGTCTCCAGCATAGACGGACGGTCGTTGATTTTGGTGAACTCAGCTCTAACGTCACGTTGCTGGCGGTACATAAAATCTCGGCCTTTACGCCCCACAGTGATAAGGGTAATCGGAACATTCTGTTCCAGCATGAACCTGGCTGTAAGGCGATTCATGTTAGCGTTTAGCCCACCGCATAGGCCCCTGTCGGAAGTGATATGGACTACAGCTATCTTGTTTACGTTTCTCTTCTCGAGCAACGGGTGTACGGCGCCGTCTCCCGCAAATTCAGCAGCCAGGTCGGCAATTACCTGAGTTATTTTGTCGCTATAGGGGCGTCCGGCTAAGGCTTGCTCTTGGGCGCGCTTCATCTTAGCCGTGGCAATCATCTCCATTGCCCTGGTGATTTTGGCCGTACTCTGGATACTGCGTATACGTCGGCGTAAAAGGCGTGGACTAATCATCTCACTCTTCTAATAACTCGCGCTTTGTTTAAACTCTGCTATGGCTTTCTTTAAAGCCTCCTCAGTTTCCGGTTTTATCATTTTATCGGCGGCGATACGCTTGCCGACTTCAGGGTGACTTGTTTCCAAGAAACGGTGGAGGGCCTGCTCAAAGATGGCTACCTTTTCAATCGGGACATCATCCAGATAGCCGTTGGTTACGGCGTAGAGTATCGTTACCTCTTTATCCAGTGTCATCGGAGTATATTGAGGTTGTTTTAGCACCTCAGTAACACGTTGTCCACGGTCCAGCTGTGAACGAGTGGCCTTGTCCAGGTCGGCCGTGCCGAACTGGGCGAACGTAGCCAGCTCACGATATTGTGCCATGTCTAGTCTCAGCTTCCCGGCTACTTGTCTCATGGCTCTGGTTTGAGCGTTGCCACCGACTCTCGATACCGATAGGCCGGTATTTAGCGCAGGACGAATGCCACTATTAAACAAATCGGTCTCCAAATAAATCTGGCCGTCGGTGATAGAAATAACGTTAGTCGGAATGTAAGCAGCCAGGTCACCGGCCTGGATTTCAACTATGGGCAGAGCGGTAAGAGATCCCCCACCCAGCTTCTGGTCTAACTTGGCAGCTCGTTCCAACAGTCGGCTGTGAAGATAAAAAACATCGCCCGGGTAGGCTTCGCGGCCTGGTGGCCGTCTCAGAATCAATGATATTTGTCGATAAGCCCATGCATGCTTGGTCAAATCATCATAGATAACCAGCGCATCTTTTCCCTGTTCCATGAATTCTTCGCCGATAGCACAACCCGAGTAAGGGGCTAAGTACTGCAAGGGTGCGGGATCGGAAGCGTTAGCCACGACTACTATGGTATATTCCATAGCGCCGTATTTCTTAAAGATATCTATTACCTGCGCTACTTTAGACGTTTTCTGGCCGATAGCTACATATATACAGATGAGATCGCCGCCTTTTTGGCTAATAATTGTGTCTATGGCTATGGCTGATTTGCCTATGGAGCGGTCTCCGATGATGAGTTCACGCTGGCCTCGTCCAATCGGGATCAGGGCATCCACAATTTTTATTCCCGTATGAACCGGCGTGTTAACCGGCTGCCTCATTACCACGTTTGGCGCGACTCTCTCCACAGGTCGGGTCTTGGTCGTCTTAATTGGTCCCATCTCATCTAAAGGGTTGCCGAGAGGGTCAAGCACGCGGCCAATAAGCTCCTCGCCCACCGGCACTTCAACCACCCTGCCGGTGCAGCGGACTTCATCGCCTTCTTTGATATGACTATAATCGCCAAGTATGACGGCTGCTACGTTGTCCTCCTCCAGATTGAGAGCCAACCCCATAATCCCATTCGGGAATTCCAACAATTCGTTATACTTAGCGCCGTAAAGTCCGTGAATTCGGGCAACGCCGTCACCTACTTCAACTATTGTTCCCACGTCCACCATGGTCACACTAGTTCTGAATTCCTTGATTTGCTCTTTTATTATTGAGACTATATCTCGTCCTTCTGTTGTCATTATATTCACCCCCCTTATGGGTACTTGCTCGTTGTTTCGGCCAAACTCTTTTTTAGCACGGCCAACTTGTTGCGTATGCTACCGTCAATCAGGCTGTCATCTATTCTGGCGATGAAACCGCCCAGGATATTCGGGTCTACCCGATTGCTGACAATGACTTTCTTTCCGATAATAGTTTCAAGATGGTGACCCAACGTCTCTCTTTCTTTAGCATCGAGTGCCACAGCAGTGGTAACCTCAGCACTTTTCACTCCGCGGTAGTCGCGTAACAAGCGTTCATATTCGTCTGCAAGTTTGTCGACAAACTTGAACTTGCCCTTAGCAAGGAGAAGATAAACAAGATTTAGGGCCATTGGGCTTATCTTATTCAACTTAGCCCGTGCCAGCTTCATCTTGAGTTCAAACGGCAGTTTCGGATTTTCTGCCAAGTCCATAAATTCGGAGTCTTGTTTTAACTGCGCAATTGTCTTCAAGTCGGACTGCCACTCTGCAAGTTTGTCGTTTTCCAGGGCAATCTCAAAGACAGCTTGCGCGTAACGTTTGACTGAGGCTATCGATGGCATCTAGTTTTTGTCCTTTTGCTTTTGCTTGAATGTAGGGCTATCTTTTATCACTGCGTCGATAAGTTTGCGATGTTTCTCCTTATCAACCGTCTCCTTTATCACCTTTTCTGCAGCTAAGATGGCTATATCGGCGAATTCCTGTCGCAGTTCGGCAATGGTTTTTTCTCTGTCTCGCTGTATTTCTGCGCGTGCTTTGGAGATAGCAGACTCAGCTTCCTGACGCGCGCTTTCTTTGGCTTCCTCCTTTAGTTTAGCTCCTATTTGTGTTGCCTGAGCTATCACCGCCTGTCCATCCTCACGGGCTTTCGCCAATTGAGTTTTGATCTGTTCGTCGCTGCGCTCAGCGTCCTGCCTGATTTTCTCGGCTTGCTCCATGCTTTCTCTTATTCTTGCCTGCCTCTCGTCAAGCATCTTTAGCACTGGTTTGTACAATAAGAAGCTCAGTAATACAAACAAAATGATAAAGTTTACAAGAAAAGCAATCAGCAGCGGTAGGTTAATTCCTATACCTTCCATATCTTCACCTGACTTTTTGTTCTTTAATTATTTGTACGGCGTGAATTAGGTGCAAGCTTCAGCTATGTAGTGGCGCCAAGCATAGAAACCATGTCTTACTGAGCAAACATGAAGGCGATGATAATCATGCTAAACGCTACGACAACGCCGATTGTTATAGCTGCGCCTATAAGCCCACCTATGAAACCAGGTAAACCGCCATCTTCCATTTTTCTTTCTCCTGCTATACTACCAAAGCTAACAGAATAGCGACTATAAGGGCATAGATTCCAATAGCTTCGGCCAAAGCGCCAATCAATATCATGTTAGTCAAGATTGGCCCTCTAGCTTCAGGATTGCGACCAATCGCCTGCATGGCGCCGAAGCCGATAAGGCCGAGGCCTATGCCGGGACCGATCATGCCGAGCCCACCGGCTAATCCCGCTGCCAGCATTCTCATCGTATCTGGGTTCATCTTCTGTCCTCCTTTTAGACTGTTTCTTTGGGTGCCTCATCATGGGGAGTGAGCGCAATAAGCCCGAACACTAGTGTCAGGCCGGCAAAAATCATAGCTTGAAGAAAACCGACAAGCAATTCCAATCCGTAAAAGGGAATAGACGCGACTAGCGGTACTAGAAATGAGACAACCAATAATAGTATTTCACCTGCGGTCATGTTGCCGAATAGACGGAAGGTAAAACTAATCATACGTATGAAATGGCTGACCACTTCAAGTACTCCTATGAACAAGTTAATAAATCCAAAAGCGATCCCGCTCATAGCAGGTCGAATTTTTGCCTTTAACAAGTTTTTGAAGCCATCCCGCAGTTGGCCCAGATTGAAAAAGGTATTAAGGTAATGAGAAAAACCTAGCGCACGAAATCCCAAGTATTCTACGAACAGAAACGATACTATGGCCACAGAAAGAGGCAAATTGATATCTGTGTTGGCGGCTCGCAGGAAAGGCACAAAGGTGCCACTCTGCTCGGTAAAACCTATGGTGCCAAAGAAAGGCAAAAGCGCCAGGTAAGCATTGGTCAGAACGTAAATGAAGATAGTGGCTACTACAGGGAACAATGTGCGGGCACGGTTTTTTCCGCCGGCACTTTCAACAAAGTTCAATAGCATTTCCAGCAACATTTCAACTACGTTCTGCAGTCCGCTTGGTACTAGCCTCATTTTGCGAGTGGCGAAAAAGAATACAACAACTAACACTATTATGGTCAGCCAGGAAGCAAGGAGAGTATTGGTGATTGTGAACCCCGAAACGTGGAATATCCCTTCTGATGGAAGCTGGACGTGAGGTTTTGTGACACTTATGAAGGCCGGTGCTTTAATGTGTAGTAGACTGGTGCCTAGTGGGCCAACCATCAACCCTGTTATGAGAAGCGCTAATAGGACAATGACCACAAATGCTACGATCTTTATTGAGCAGCCACAGCCCTTCATGGTACTATTCCGATTTGTTACCTTTGTCTTGGTCTTTTTGCGCTCTTTGGAATCTGCGAAGCATGACATAAAGACCGTAAAAAGCAATCACTGTACCTACACCGAATCCGATGAGAGTATATAGGGGACGGCTGTTAAACCTTTCTGGCCGGTCGAGCCAATAACCTATGGCAGTTGGAATCACGAGGCTCAGAGCTACATACCAGCCAACGGTAAAAAGAAACCCGAGGAGACGCACCAATTCTCTTGACATCGGTTTCTCAGGTTTGCCCTTTACCACTATACTGTAGGTTACCTCTTGGATTAAGGCCATGTAGTCCTAAAAGCCTAGCTCTCTTAAAGATATCGTAGCTGTGTAGCGCGTTTTTCAGGCCCAAAAGGGCGTTTTATTGATTGGCGTTCCTCGGCAAACTCACGATAGCCGATTAAGAAATAATTGTCACGATCTCATGACTGATTTTCTGGCCATGAAAAGGTGATAAGGAACTGCCTCGACTGCTTATCAAGCCGGATTTTCAACATGAGGCGGCTTGCATGATTGAACATCTCTTAGGATTTGTGCTTGCCTATATCATCCAGGTCAAGTGTGTTGATAAAATCGAAGAAGGCTGACAGCTTTTTCAGTTCCTTCTCATCGAGTTTGCCTTTGCTACCGGGCTTGTCAGAACCCCTGTCTATTGGGACAGGTTTTCCCGTTTCCCGGTCAAGCATAATACCGGCTTTGTCTAAGACTGCTTCCTCGACATATATGGGCACTTCTGCCCTTACTGCCAGGGCGATAGCATCGCTAGGACGAGAATCAAGCTTTATCTTCTCGAGCAGCCATTGCTCCTTCGCCTTATCAAAACGAATTTCAAACATGAGGCCGTCTTTATTCATGGCCTCAATAAAGCGCTTTCCGGCATTCCTGACCCTCGTTGGATATCTTCAGTTCGTGTTCTTTGCCCTGCCAGACCAGGGATATTCGTGATCCATTATCATGTCCTCGGCGAGAATCGCCAGGAGGGAGGAATTTCACGCTAACCGGCTTCGGCCCCTCGGTGGAATCAAAGATTATTTGAGCGTAAAATGTATCGGCACGAAGATCGTTTACTAAAACGCGGCTTACTACAGTTCCTGATGTGGATTCAAGCGCGAAGATGGCATTTTTCAAAAGATCGTGCGTCATAGGTCGCGCCAAATCAACATTCTGCAGTTTTATTGATATAGAGTCTGCCTCTGCGGGGCCGATCCAGATAGGCAGGTATCGATCGGATTCCTTTTCTTTTAGAATTACAACATGCTGATAATTCAGATGGCTTACCCGAATGCTATCAATCGTCATTTCTATCATGCATATTCCTCCGCATTCTAAGCAGAAATTATTTTACTCTTTCGAATTTTGGCTGTCAATTTGTTTTGCGTAGGCGACTCACATAGAATATTAGCTCTGTATCTTGTCACTAAGTATGCCTGGAGGCGTTTGTGAGGGCGTTAGTTCAACGAGTTACCGAGGCGTCAGTCCGTGTAGGTGGTAAGGTGGTTGGCGAGATAGGCCGGGGCTTGGTTGTCTTCGTCGGCGTTGGTCGTGGAGACTCTGAGAGGGATGCTATTTATCTGGTTGATAAGGTAGTCAACCTCCGCATCTTTGCCGACCAAGCTGGTAAATTCAATCTCTCAGCACTGGATACGAAAGGGGAGATATTGATTGTAAGCCAGTTTACTCTTTTTGCCGACACGAGAAAAGGACGACGCCCGAATTTTGAGGAAGCAGCGCCGCCAGAGCAGGCTGAAGCTCTAATCAACTTTTTTGTTGCCCGTGTGCGTGATACAGGGCTGAAAGTTGAGGTGGGACAGTTTCGACAGCATATGCTGGTTGAAATCCACAATGATGGACCGGTTACCATAGGCTTGGACAGTAAACAAAAACTCGATTGAACTTCAATCAGTTGCTTATGCAATTAGTTGCAAAATAGACCGGGTTATGATATATTTCAAGTATGAGTTGTGGTCAAATACTTAGGAGGAAGGGCTACAGGCTGACCCCACAGCGGATGATGGTGGTAGAGGCTTTGCACGATGCCGATAAGCATGTTAGCGCCGACGAGATTTATGCTCAAGTCAAAGCTAAATATCCGTATGCCAACATTTCCACTGTTTATAGAACGCTGGAACTACTGAAGGAACTTGGGCTGGTTACCGAGATTTCCCTAGGGGATGGGTGCGTTCGGTTCCATCCTGCTGAAAAGGGCCATCACCATCATCTTGTGTGTCAGAAGTGCGGCAAGGTAATTGATTTGCCGGAATCGGTACTAGCTCCGTTGGAAGGGGAGCTGTTAGAGAAATATAGATTTGGGGCCGATTTAAGGCATATGGCTGTTTTCGGTCTGTGTTCGGATTGCCAAGCCAAGACCTAGCAGATTCAAAAAAGTTTTATTTTTGCCCGTTAGTGCAATTAGTTGCAGTTGCATATCATTGAATCAATTTTGGTGGAAGGAGGATTTCGATGCACATTCCGGATGGTTTCATCAGTGCGCCAGTGGCGGCAGCCGGAATTGCCGTAGCTGCTGGCAGCGTTGCCTATGCAGTTAAGTCCACAAACAAGAAGATGGGGGAAAGACAGATACCGCTCATGGGAGTGCTAGCTGCCTTCATCTTTGCCGCTCAGATGCTTAATTTCCCGGTGCTCGGTGGTACCTCGGGGCACCTTGTTGGCGCTGCTTTAGCCGCTATCTTGTTAGGTGCATCACCGGCGCTGCTGGTAATGACCTGTGTGCTGATTGTGCAGAGCCTGATTTTTCAAGACGGGGGGCTACTCGCTTTAGGGGCCAATATCTTCAATATGGGCATTGTCCCTTGCTTTTTAGGTTATTTTCTTTATAGAGGTATTAATCCGCTTTTCCGTAAGCGTAAGTTAGGCGTAATGATTGGCGGTGGTCTGGCCGCTTGGTTTACAGTAGTAATGGGATCGGTTGCTTGTGCGGTTGAGTTGGCAATATCAGGTACCGTGCCCTTGCGTGTCGCTTTGCCAGCGATGGCTGGCGTTCATGCTGTTATCGGCATCGGTGAGGGATTGATAACTGCAGCAGTGCTTGCCTTGGTGTTGGCTACGAGGGCTGACCTGTTGGAACTACAGAAGGCTTGAGGGAGGTGAAATCAGAAATGAAATTCAAATGGTGGCATGGGGCTTTAATTTTAGCTCTGATTTTAGCCGTATTGTCTCCTCTGGCTTCTTCGTGGCCAGACGGTCTGGAGAGAGTGGCTAAGGATAAAGGTTTTATTGGCACAGCTCTTGGACCTCTCTTTAAAGTTATGCCTGACTATGTGATACCCGGCGTGACGAATGAAACTGTAGCTAAAATTCTAGCTGGATTAGTCGGCGTGCTCATACTTTTCGGCGTTGGTTATGGATTAGCTAAGTTGCTAAGGACGAAGGGTGAAACATAGTTTTATCGACGAATATAGCCACTTAGACAGCTTTATCCACAGGCTTGACCCGCGGACCAAGATAGTAGCTAGTCTGGCTTTTATTGTAGCCGTGGTATTGACACCGGTAAGTAATTGGTGGGTTTTCGTCTTTTATTTCTGTGTTATTGCAGCGATGCTGGTGCTCTCTAAATTGCCACCGCTTTATGTTATGAAAAGATCTTTGGTGATATTCCCGTTTGTCGTGCTGATTGCTGTTTTTATTCCTTTTTTTAAAAAAGGTGAAGTGATTGGCAGCTATAACATCTGGCTCTGGCAAGTATCTGTAACTTACAGCGGACTTCTCATTCTGGCGAATGTGGTAGTAAAAGCCTGGCTTTGTATTTTGGCTCTCATTGTGCTGTCGTCGACAGCAAAGCTTGCCGATTTGCTGAAAGGCTTGAGGCAATTAGGCATGCCTAAAGTGATGATATTGATTCTTTCTTTTATGTATCGCTATATTTTTGTTTTGGTGGATGAGGTTATGCGGATGCAACAGGCCCGTGATAGTCGCGACTTCGGCGGCAGTCGGTTGCGTCAGATAAGGACTGTGGGCAATATGGCTGGCACTCTGTTTATTCGAAGCTATGAGCGGGGTGAAAGGATTTACGCCGCCATGTTGTCGAGGGGTTTTGATGGCCAAATTCGTACGTTACGCAGATTGAACTTCAGACAGGCTGACGCTTATTTTGCCGTCGTGTTTTTTGTCATGCTTGCTTTCCCATTCATCATTTGGCGGTAGCCTATGGATAAAGTTGTTGAGATCAAAGATCTTTCCTTCACTTACCCCGATGGACATGAAGGTCTGAAAAATATCGACTTGACTATTTATCGGGGTGAGAATGTGGCTGTCATTGGGCCCAACGGGGCCGGTAAATCAACACTGTTGCTCCATTTTAATGGCATACTCCGTGGAAATAGCATGGTGAGAATCTGTGGACTCCTCATGGGAGAGAAGAATTTGAAGGGGATAAGGAAAAAAGTTGGCCTGATATTTCAGGATCCGGAAGATCAGCTTTTCTCGCTGAGTGTCTTTGACGATATCGCCTTTGGCCCTGTAAACATGGGTTATTCTGAGCCCGAGGTAAAAGAACGTGTAACCCGGGCACTGAAATGGGTGGATATGGCTGGTTATGAGCAACGCTCGCCCCATCACCTTAGCTTTGGCGAGAAAAAACGGATTGCCATCAGTACTGTTCTGTCTTTGGACCCGGAGATTCTGGCTATCGATGAACCTACGAGCAACCTCGACCCGAGGAGTAAATGGTCTTTGACTGAGCTACTTAGCGAGCTGCCCATGACGAAAATTATAGCGACCCACGACCTGGATCTAGTAAAGGCTTTATGTGGTCGGACCGTAGTCATGGATGAAGGACGGTTGGTGGCTGACGGAAACACCAATAACGTTCTTAACGATATATGTTTGCTGAAGGCTCATGGGCTAGCCCGTTAAAAGAGGTACGTGCTAGTCTAATTCTAAACTTATGTCCAGGTTTTTGGCCGAGTGGGTGAGTGCCCCTATTGAGATAATGTCAACGCCGGCTTCCGCAATAGCTCGGATTCTGGCTAATGTGATACCACCAGAAGCTTCAATCTTGGCTCGACCTTTGATTAGCTGAACTGATCGGCGTATGTCCTCAAGCTTCATATTGTCGAGCATTATGATGTCGGCTCCGGCTTTAGCAGCTTCAGCAGCTTCCTCGGGAGTTTTTACTTCGATCTCGATTTTGAATTTTGGTGACGCTTTCTGGCGAGCCTTAGCCACAATTTCCTTTATGCTCAGTCCTTGACCGCTAAGTGCTGCCAGATGATTGTCCTTGATCAGAATACCGTCTGCCAAGTGCATGCGGTGGTTTTTACCTCCGCCAGCACGCACGGCGAGCTTTTCCAGCATTCTGAGTCCGGGTATAGTTTTTCTGGTATCTGTGACTTGAACGGGCAGACCTTTTACAGCTTGAACGTAATGATTGGTTTCGGAAGCGATGCCGCTAAGGTGCTGCAGGAAGTTTAAAGCTACTCGCTCGGCTCTCAAGACGCTGGCAATTTTACCTTCTATTTGGGCTATTACGTCTCCAGGCTTAACCTTAGATCCATCTTGGATAAGAATATTTATCTTTAGCCCGGGGTCGACTCTCAGAAAAACCTGTTCGGCTATCTCGACTCCTGCCACGATCCCTTCTGCCTTTGCTATTATCGATGCCTTGCCTCGCTGAGTTTCGGGCACTAATGCCTCAGTGGTAACATCTTCTCGGACGCGGTCTTCAGCCAGGGCCAGGTCGATAATTTTTCTCTCTGGTGATGAATTTATTGATGCCATGTTGTTCGAAACTAAAAAGATAGCTCTTTTCTAGATTATGGGTGCTTCGGCAATTACCGTCGTACCTTTCTCCGGTTCTGACTGTATTTGCAGATTGCCCCCGATGAGGCGTGCACGTTCTGACATTCCCAATACGCCGAGTTTTCCGTCTCTAGCCAGATTTGCGTTCAATGTTGACAAGGAGAAGCCTATTCCGTTGTCTGTGATAGTCATTCTGAGCTTGTGCGGCACTGATTCCACTGATATCTTGACCTCGGAAGCTTGAGCGTGCTTGCGCACATTGTTCAACGTTTCTTGGGCGATACGAAACATAGCTAGTTCCGTTTCTGAGGGGAGCGTAGGGATGGTGTTTGCTCTAACCTCAGCCCTAATTCCAAGATCTTTGCTGAGTTCATCGGTTAACCAATTCAATGCTGCTAGCAGTCCCATCTGATCCAGAATGCTCGGCCTTAAATCTCGGGCGTAGCGCTGTACACTATTGTAAACATCGTTGGCCATGATTTGTATATGTTCCAGCTCGCCTATGGAGGCTTTTGGCATCTTGTGGTCGCTAGCGGATATAAGAATATCTAGTCGACGCGATAACAATAATATTGACTGGGCAATATCGTCATGCAGCTCCCTAGCAATTCGTTTTCTTTCCTCCTCTTGCGCCATGAGGGTCTTATGAATCTGAATGCGGAGATTGTCTCTAAGTCTTCTTTCCTCGGTTACGTCACGGGCGATGTTTTGAAAAGCTCTGGGCTTGCCATCATCCTTAATGAGACGGGTAAATAATTCGACGATCGCTTCTGCACCGTCTTTCCGGATTAACCGCTGGTCGTAGCGCTGGTCCAATGCTTCCCCTTGAATGAGTCGGCTCTTAACTTCTTTAGCTATGTCCAGTGCTTCTGGCGACATGAAATCGACAACGTTCTTACCCACAAGTTTGCTCGGGGGATAGCCGATGAGTTGTTCGCAGGCGTTATTGGCGATGATTATCTTTCCATCAAGGTCGTGGACCCAGATGGCATCGCTGGCATTCGTAAACAGCTCCTCATAATTTTCCTGTGATGTTCTCAAGGCTTCTGTGACCCCGCGCAGTTTTCTCTGCTGATGATGCCAGCGCCGACGGATTTGAATTACCGAAATGACCAAGCCGCTGATGATGATGGCAGCAATGCTCTCGGTTATGGCAATCCTTGGATCGGCAGCTATAATGAATGCTTGCGGCAGCATCGCCAGAGCCGAGGCCAACCATATGCCTATGCCATACCGCATTCCCAGGAACCACTTAGCATAGGCCGCTAGCAGGATATAAATGAACCGCTCTATGGTATAGCTTGATAAACTGAGGAATGAAGCGCTAGCCAAGTAGCCCAGTACAGGTATCCCAGCCAGAAGCTGGTTGTAATGAAACAATGTCACAACTAGAAACAGGAGAGTTAGTAAACAGATGTTGAATATACGCCATTTATCAGTCACCGGCACAAGTCTCTCCTGAACCATTTGTCGTGGATGTAAGTTCCTGAATTAGTTTATTTTGGTTTCTGAGACATCGCCTTGCTTAATATCTTCTAAAGTAAGCCATTCCCTTCGAAGGGCTTCAACCAGAGCTTCACTTCTCGAAGCAACGTTCATTTTAGTGAAAATATTGGACATATGAGCCTTAACGGTGCGCAGACTTAAGCTAAGTTTTTCGGCTATTTCCTTGTTGCTCATTCCCGTAGCCAGCAACTTAAGCATTTCCATCTCGCGGTCGCTGAGAAGGTCCTTGGTTTTGTACTCTGTGGTTCGGTCTGGTTTGTCAATGGCTTGTTTGAGCAGTTTCTCAATAATCTTGGGATGCAATACTGACTCTCCCGCCCTTATGGCTCGTACCGCTTCTGCAAGATCCTGGCCTCGGGCGCTCTTCATCAAGTAACCAGCGGCTCCAGCTTCCAGCAGTCCAAGCACATAGTTGTCATCGTCGTAGGCGGTAAGGATCAGTATAGCGGTGTTGGGCGCGATTTTCTTGATTTGCCGGCTAGCTTCGAGCCCATCAAATTTGGGCATCATAATATCCATAACCAGGATATCCGGCTTCAATCGGGAAGCTAATTCAATGGCTTCCTCACCGTTATTTGCTTCGCCTACCACCTCCATGTCTTTCTGGTTGGAAAATACCTCAACCAGCGCCTCACGCAGAAGGGGGTGGTCGTCAGCAATTACGATTCTGGTTTTGCCTTTCATGGTTTCAGGCTTCGAGCCAACACAAATTATACGTTATAGTACCTCGATAGACAATAAGTTGTTGTGCGGTGTCTAAGACATTAGGACACTTGCCTTGTCATTACCAAGAGTGAGGCCCCTCGTGGGCGCTCGGAACAGAGACTGCTGTTGCTGCTCTTCTTTCTGTCATCGCGAGGAATCCCGATATATATCGGGATGACGCGGCGATCTCGGTGGTAAGACATTGAGATTGCCACGCCCCGATGCAATCGGGGCTCGCAATGACACCGAAGGCTTTACTCAATGTCGCACCGTGAAAGTGTTACCTGTCTATTCGAACGAGTTCATAAGCGGGCGGGCAGAAGTTTCATCCTGCCGAAATGAGCAGTGCGTTTTTCTCAGACGTATTAGAGTCGTATGTTCTTCGAAGCTACTCGGCAAAGGTATTATGGCTAAAGTACTATCGAAATTAGAGCTAAAGACCGATGAGCTCAGGTTGTCATGAAGCTAAACTATATAGTTTAGAACAAATGACAAGAGCTGGGGAAGGTGAAATATGAACAAGTTTGATGTGTTGAGAAAGTGCGACATGTTCAGAACTTTGGATGACGTACAGCTTGGTGAATTAGAGAAAATGTGCCGTTACGAAGAATTTGAAGCCGGGGCCATTATCTGTAGGCAGGGCCGTAAAGAGGAAAAGTTCTACGTCATTGAGCACGGTGGCGTGGGGATCATTTTGGAAGTGGGACCGCTGGCTCGGCGCCAAGTCCAGGCCGTAACGGACTATGAGGTATTTGGTTGGTCAGCTATGCTTGCCCCCTACATTTCCACCGCTACAGTGAAAGCTTTGGAGAGAACAAAAGTGCTGGCTTTTGACGGACAGGAATTATCGTCTCTATGCATTGCTAAACCTGAAATAGGCTTAAAAGTGGCGAGAGGTATCGCGCGTGTCGTAGCTACAAGGCTGCATCAGGCGTACGCTCAGCTGCTGGGCGTTACCGCCTTTGTTGAATCAGAAGTCTAAAAAATATAAATAGGAAAGGAGTTAAATGGCAGATACTAAAACAATAACCTCAATGATGGGTGAGAGAAGGGTGTTCAATCCTCCTAAGGAGGTCAGTGATAGGGCTTATGTGAGGAGTCTGGTTGAATACAACGACATCTACCAATGGTCAATTGAGGATCCAGAGGGATTCTGGGGTGAGATGGCCGGACAGCTGGACTGGTACAAGAAGTGGGACAAGGTGCTTGTTGAGGATTTTAAGGAGGGCAAGCATGCATGGTTTGTGGGGGGCAAACTGAACGTTTGCTATAACTGCGTAGACAGGCATGTTAATACCTGGAGAAGGAACAAGGCAGCATTGATCTGGGAAGGTGACAATGGCGATCGAAGGATACTCACTTATCAACAACTGCATAGAGAAGTAAGCAAATTTGCCAATGTGTTGAAAAAGCATGGCGTCAGAAGGGCGATAGGGTATCAATTTATTTGCCTATGGTTATTGAGCTGCCGATCGCTATGCTAGCCTGTGCCAGGATTGGCGCGATACATAGTGTTGTTTTTGGCGGTTTCAGTGCTGACGCGTTGAAAGACAGGATGCTCGACTGTGAGTCTAAACTGCTTATTTGTATCGACGGATACTATCGCGGTGGCAAGATTATTCGGAGCAAAGACAATGCGGATGAAGCACTTGAAGGCTGCCCCAGTGTGAAAGACGTGATAGTGGTAAAAAGAGCTGGTATCGAAGTAACCATGAGGGAGGGGCGTGACTGTTGGTGGGATGATGAGATGGCCTCTGACAGCGTCAAAGCCAAATGCGATCCCGAAGTTTTGGATGCTGAGGATCCTCTGTTCATTCTGTATACCAGTGGCAGCACGGGGAAACCGAAAGGTGTTCTGCATACCCAGGCAGGTTATCTGCTGTACTGCTATCAGACATTCAAGTGGATTTTTGACATGAAGGAAGAAGACACCTTCTGGTGTACCGCTGATATCGGTTGGGTGACGGGGCACAGCTATATCGTCTATGGGCCGTTATCTTACGGAGCTACTACCCTCATGTTTGAAGGCGTCCCATCGTATCCTCATCCGGATAGATTTTGGGACATTATAGAAAAATACCAGGTCAGCGTTTTCTATACTGCTCCGACTGCTTTGCGGTCGATAATGCGGGAAGGAGATGACTGGCCTAACAAGCATGACATGAGCTCATTACGCGTGCTTGGCACAGTGGGCGAGCCAATCAATCCGGAAGTCTGGATGTGGTACTACAACGTGATAGGCAAGGGTAAATGCCCGATCGTTGATACCTGGTGGCAGACGGAGACAGGCGGTGCGCTGGTTAGCCCTCTGCCCGGGGCCACTCCGCTTAAGCCTGGTTCAGCAACTCTGCCTTTCCCCGGAGTTGAATTGGCCGTGCTCAGGGAGGATGGCACTGTCGCCGACGTGAACGAAGGTGGTTATCTGGTTATCAAGAAACCATGGCCAGGTTTGATGCGGCGAGTATATGGAGAACCGGAGCGCTTCAAGAACACTTACTTCGTTAAATTCCCGGGGGTCTATACTACGGGAGACGGAGCCAGAATAGATGAAGATGGTTATTACTGGTTGATGGGCCGTATAGACGACGTCATCAATGTCTCGGGTCACCGCATAGGCACGGCCGAGGTCGAAAGTGCCTTGGTGTCACATGGTAGGGTTGCCGAAGCTGCGGTTGTTGGTATGCCCCATGACATAAAGGGGCAGGGCATCTATGCTTTCGTGACTCTCAAAGCCGGTGTAGAAAAATCTGATGCTCTTACCAAGGAGCTGGTGGGGCATGTCCGCAAGGAGATTGGCCCTATAGCCACACCTGACAAGATTCAGTTTGCTGACGGCTTGCCCAAGACCAGGAGCGGCAAGATTATGAGGAGAATCCTAACCAAGATTGCTGCTGGTGATGTGGAACAACTGGGTGACACCACTACTCTGACTGATCCGGCAGTAGTTGACGAACTGGTTAAAGGGAGAGTTTAGTTGAATTCGGCGGCGTGTCTAGTGCTTTTGGACGCACTAAAGTCGTATCGAAATTAGAGCTAAGGGTCGATGATTGATATTGCCAGGAGTTGTATTCTAGATGGTGAAGAAATCAAAGAAGGACGGAATGGAAATGACTGAAAAAGCTCGTGTAAAGACCGAGGAAGCTACTAAAACACCTGATGTACTTATCGGTGCGCCAACTGTCGTTCCAAAGGATGGCTTAACTGGAAGGTGGGCGATCCTGTCGGTTCTGGCCAGAGCGGCTGACGAGCCTGAGTTCATGGCTCGCTTGGCTGACGATTCCAACAAAGCTCTCAAGGAGTACTACACCCTGACTCAAGAGGAGAAAGCGGCCCTGGCCAGCGGTGATATTCGAAAGATTGAGAGCTGGGTTGGCAAGCTGGACAAGCGTCTGTCGACCTGGTTGTGGCACCGTCTGTCTCAGGAAAAGTGGTAGAAGGAGGTAAAAGATGGCTTCGAAGTTAACCGGCAAAGAAGTACAAAGAATAGAAACAGATAGGCTCTCACCAGCCGAAGTGTCCCGTTTCGGGACTGCCCTGGAGGAACTGAAAGCATGTGCCACTCCTGATTGCCGGACGCCGGCAGAGATGGCGCTCAAAATGGAAAGCGTGGGCGTAACCAAGGCCAATGGAAATCTGCTCAATATTGCGCTTCTAGGCATACTGGCAGGGTTTTTCATTGGACTGGGAGCTATGTTTTATACGCTGGTCACCACCGACATCCAGGTAGTAGGCTTTGGGCTGACAAAGTTGCTCGGGGGCCTGGTCTTCTGCCTAGGACTTATTCTCGTGGTGGTGGCTGGAGCTGAGCTGTTTACCGGAAACGCACTTATGGTAGGCAGCCGCGCCAGCGGCAAGATAAAGCTGGCTCAATTATTTCAGAACTGGGCCATAGTCTATTTCACCAACCTCGTTGGCTCACTGCTCCTGGTCCTTATTCTGTTTTACGGACGATTCTGGGCGCTCGACTCGTTTAAGGTTGGTGCCAATGCCTTGTTAATCGCTAATGCCAAAGTCAGCTTGGCTTTTTGGCCGGCTTTTGCCCGTGGCATCATGTGCAATGCGCTGGTCTGTCTGGCGGTCTGGCTCTGCTTTGGTGCTCGCACTACCGTCGATAAAATACTGGCTATTCTGTTCCCCATAACAGCCTTCGTGGCCGCTGGTTTTGAGCACAGTGTAGCCAACATGTACTTTATTCCCATGGGCATGGCCATGACGGGACAAGCCGACGTTATTAAGGCGGCCGGTGTTACCGCCAGCCAGATAGCTAACCTTAATATCTGGGGTTTTCTGGGTAATCTTGGTCCGGTTACGCTGGGAAACATCGTCGGTGGCACGTTCGTCGCCAGCATGTATTGGCTTGCCTACCTTCGTAAGGAACGTGGCGCTGAGGCATTGGCCGCCAGGCCCTGGCTGGCAAGCATTTTCCCAGGGACACGCGCTCCGTCCGCACAGCCGGCCTATGTGGACGCGGAGACCACGGCTCTCGTGTCGGTGTTGGCCAGAGCCAGAGATGATTCCAAGTTCCTGGCTAAACTGGCAGATAATCCTAACCAGGCTCTCAGTACCTACAACTTAACTCCGCAAGCCAAGGCGGCACTGGAAAGTGGAGATGTTCGTTGGCTGGAGTCAAGGGTCGGCGCATTGGATGAACCGCTACGTACCTGGCTCACATCGAGATTAGCCCAGGAAAAGTGGTAATCGTTTAGCGACATTGTTGAAGGGGGCGCCAGTGTAATCTGGCACCCCCTTTTTAATTATGGAGCCGTTTGGATCATAGGTTGCTGGCTAGTCATCTGTCAGAGCCGCCACACATGATATTTCCACAAACATATCTTTCAGGGCCAGGGATGCCACTCCGATTAAGTCGATAGGGACCGGGTTTACGCCCAGCGCCCTTTCGGGGCAGTGTTCTCTGAAAAACTCTTCCATCACCTGAGGGCAGAAATTTGGCGAGTGGACAATTCCATCCGGAAAAGGACCTTTTACGTACCAGTTCATCATAACAATATTATTCAGGGATGAGCCCATCTCTTCCAGGGCGCTTTTCAGCTTCTCGAAGCACAGCTTCGTCTGCGCCTCGGGGCTCGCCGCGACCTTCTGTCCTTTCAAGTCATAGCCCTCGGCAGCTATGGTTGGGTCCTGGGCCTCGGCACCGGCTACCCAGACAAACCCCTTGGCTCCCTTGGCTACAGCTCCCTTCCCCCACGGCATAAGCTTACCGCCGTAATAAACAGGAAAGACTTTAACCCCCATTTCTTCAGCACCTCCTATTAAGTAATCAGCTGCGCATCGCGAATTATACACTCACTCGAGCGAAAACAGAATGCTATCCAATCAATATTTATGCGGAGTAAGCAGCTGTCAAAGATAATGGGGTTGAGCTGAACAGATTGTCTTGACCTGGACCGCCGAAGCAAAGAAATCAAAGGGCAGAAAAAGAAGATGAGGCAGACCCACCTGAGGAAAATGGGTAAATGTTCCATGCTGCGAGTGTTAGAAATTAACACTGGTCTGCGTGTAGCGCTCATGCCTTCCGTAGGACGTTTCCTCAATCCTAATGAAAAAGGGCGCAGACGGCCCTTATATATGCAGACTGGGAGGATGGGGGAGTATTACTTATGCCTAGCTATAATAAAGCTATATACAAGACCTATTTGACTAATAGTCAATCGTAACTCAAATCAATGCCTGCCTTAAACGATTTTGCCCTGAGATAATTCACAAACGCGGAACAGCATACCAACATGAACTTAGCGTCTTCGAAATCCAGATTGGGCTCATCTAATAATGCATGGCGTATTCCATCTGCTTCACTCGTGTATCCATAAAGACTCTCAAAGGATTTGAGCAAACTGGGGTGTATTGTTACCTTCCCTTCTCTTCCTATGGCGGCTATCGCCTTTCCTAGCGTTGCTTTATTATCGTTACATATCATTTTGCACAGCGCCTCAACAGAGCTAATTGCCTCTTTGATAGAATTCCTATAGTCTGGCGATTTCCTGTCAGAGAGCATGTCCAAAGCGGTTTTCAGGTGAATGGCAACGGGTCTCGGTGACTTCCTAGAATCTATTGCCTCTTCTATTTCCATTATTTCCTGTTCTGATACTAAAGGTGAGATCCTCCCGCCGACAAAGCGATATGCCGATACTTCTCGTTCCAAAATTTGGTTGCAATAATTCATGAAATTCGCATTTACAGACTCATCGCTGTAGTTGTTTGCGATGAACTGCACGATGTCATAGACCTCAAACCATGGACAGGAGAAAAAGTAGCTTCTTATATGGTCAACTGTCGACGATGGTGTATGCGGCATCTCGTCAATCGGCAACTTGAAGTAATTGAGCCAAACTAGACTACACAGATGTTGCGCCTCTCGATTATAGGGGCTGTCGAAACTTTCGTATTGTTCTCCTTTGGTCCAATAAAATAAGTGTAGAGCGTTCCACAGTCCGTTACGCAGTTCGGAGTCTATTGACTCAAGTTGGATCTTGCTTTTGGCTTGCTTGAAGCCGTATTTTTCTGAGAATCGTTCCATATGTCCCAACTATTCTCGTTGGATTCGGAAAGTTGAAGTAAATGATGCCATTTTTCTTGTGTCTCAACCCTTGTCATCATCTGAATTCGGGAATAGGCGACTTAAGAGTAAGAACAGTGCAATTAGAACTATGAAAGAAACGACAATGATAGTAATGCGTAAACATAAAGATATTTCTAAGTCGGACCAAGATACGATAGCCAATACGGCTGTAAAAATTAAACCCAGCGTTATTTCAGTTTGCCTGCGTGTAAGAGGATATCGAGCCCTTTTCCGTTTTTTCTTCTCTAATGCTGCTTTCAGCCCAAGCGCTGTTTCAAGTACTAGCGCATATTCGTGTTGCTCTTCTGGCGTTGTTGGGCTGAAGTCTAGAGGATTCACTTTACCTCTGGCTAAATTTACAGCCTCGCCAAATCGGACAGAGCCCATAAGAAATAGCGCCATGGCAAAAAGCCAAATCCCGGCTATCGTACAATATCCCACGATGGCATAGTCCTGCTTTATGTTGTTGCTCAAACCAGATAGAATGCTAATAGCGCCAAACAGAGAAGCCAAATTCAAGAGAATGTTGAGCCCGAACAGAATGCATGCCCAGAATAGAGAAAACATATCTTCCAGTTTTGCCTTTAGTCTCCTGTTCGTGACCCCTCGCAAATTGAAAAATATCTTTCTATAACCAACGGGCAATGTTTGAAGTGCTGCCTTTAAGGATTTCCAGCTGGGTCTTATGAGGACTATCGAAATAGCAGTAAGCCCAACTGCGACAACTGTGATCATTAGCAAGCGAAATAGCAGGTCATCCATTTTTGTCTCGCCTTTTACGTGCACGTCGAGCGAAAATGACGTTGGTCACAAGTAAGAAATTTATCCTCTAATCTCCTAAATCTCACCCCAAGATTGCCGAAATTATACACCTACCTGAACCAGAATTGAATACTCACTTCATCCCTTCCAGAGGAGAGGTCAAGTCGAATTGGTTCAAGAGCAAAGGACAAGGAATCCGTTGCTCGAAGCTAGTTGTTAGGCAGACTGAATGAAGAAATGTTAGGCAATACCGCCGAAATTTTGCAAGTGCCGAGGGAGGGACTCGAACCCACACCTCCTTGCGGAGAGCGGATTTTAAGTCCGCCGCGTCTGCCATTCCGCCACCTCGGCAAAGAGTGGAGGCGGCGAGCGGATTTGAACCGCTGCATAGGGGTTTTGCAGACCCCCGCCTTAACCACTTGGCTACGCCGCCCTGAATCGCTATGGAGCGGAAGACGAGATTCGAACTCGCGACCTTCTCCTTGGCAAGGAGACGTTCTGCCAGCTGAACTACTTCCGCCTTATGAAAACGTATTATATTACAAAATGGTGCCGAGGAGGAGATTTGAACTCCTACGGGCTTACGCCCACCACCCCCTCAAGATGGCGTGTCTACCGATTCCACCACCTCGGCGCTTATTTACGCGCGAAACATCCGCCTCTTGCCACCAGATCCTGGCAGGGGTTTGGAGTTCGATGACTTTGCACCCCTATGACGATAGATAGCATAGCATCTCATGTTATTTAGCGTCAACAACCGGTTTAGGCTAATCCATGGCGTACCTGGCGGCGTTTTCTCCAGCGATACGGCCGGAATTAATGGTGAAGCCAAAGGAATGGCCGCTGAGCAGCACATTGTAAGTGTCAGCATCGGTACCGCCCGTCTCCACACCCGCAGCGTAAAGTCCGCGAATAGGTGTATCTTCTAGGTTGAGGACTTCCATGCGGTGGTTAATCTTAGGGCCTCCGTGTGTGGTTACCATGCCCAGTCCACATTTAATCGCATAGTACGGCGGTGTACGTAGCGGAATAAGATACTCCCGGTCTTTGGCAAAAATCTCATCGTGTCCGTGATCACAGGAGAGGGTATATTCATCTATGGTGTTTTGCAGGACTTTACGCGGCACTCCTATAAACTCGGCGATGCCGCTCCAGGATGGCGATATTTTGACCATTCCTTTGTCTACTTGTGCCTGAAGGTCCTGGTCAAGGCCTTCCGGCCAGGATGAGGCTGCGTTGCCTAAAGAGATCTCGTCGTGGGGAGTCAGACCTTCTTCGATAAAGCGTTGTTTGATGGCTTCATCGAATATAGTATAAGTGGTCTTGCGTGGCTGCCTGGATATAGCATTCGCCGCCTCGGGGAAAAAGAACGTAACAGTTTCATCGGCAAACCGTTCCCCGTTCAGGTTCACCCAGATGGTATTGGGGCGACCGATTATGGGATATATTGAAAGTGGCCAGTGCGGGCCGGCCGGTGCCGGACCAAACATTTCAAGCGTCACCATACCCTCTATAGCCGCCCCTATTTCAGTGGCCATGCGCAGGCCATCACCCTGGTGGGGCAAGCCAATGTTGCGTATTTCCTCTTCATCGTAAGAGGGAACATATTTCTGGAGCAGTTTCTTGTTTCCCGCAAAGCCGCCGGTAGCCAGGATGATGCTCTTCGCATTGAGCCTGACCTCTCTGCCTTTTGTCGTAGCCAGAACGCCGGTTATCTTTCCTTTGCCGTCGGTGAGCAGCTTCTTGGCTTCATGTTGACAAAGCAGTTGCACCCCCAGACGTTCACAGCTGTCACGTAATGCTTTAACCACCGCAGAACCGGTCCGCGCTGGAGGACGGATGACATGAAAGGTCGAAGGAGCCTGGTTGGGGTAATGGCGGATAATCCCGCTGAACTTTACCCCTTGGCTTTCCAACCATTGAATAGTATCCGCCGACTTCTCCACTAGGGCACGAACGAGCCTCGGATTAATCTTCCAATGAGAGTAGCTCATGGCCAGTTTGAACATGTCGTCGTTGCGAGCGTCAATCGCCGCGCGTTTCTGGATATGGCTTTCTGTGGCAAAAATGCCTTCCGGAAACACTGCGTTTCCCCCCGGCTGATGCCGTGCTTCCAGTACGATTATATTTTTTGCGCCGGCTTCGGCTGCGGCGACAGCCGCCGCCAGGCCCGCTCCACCTCCGCCAATGATTAGTATGTCAGCCGAAAGCTTTCCAGTTTTTGCGGTCCTGCCAGCTGTCATGCCTGTCCTCCTTCAGGTTCCACGGGCGATAGTGGGGGCGTTCATGCGGTTTTACTAAATCGGATTTTTGTTTAACAATGGTGGCTGTGAAATAATGCCAGCGTGGGATTAGTCACATAAGATGAATATTATACATTATAAAGCTTTGGGTGTGAATCTGTTCGGCGGGGCGCTATATCAGATGTTTTCTCACATATGTTGCGAGAACTGTCTCTCTGAAAGACCTGAACTTGATGAAAGAGAAGATTGCGGCAGCAATGCAGCAAATGCCTCCGATAAGCAGCGTATTCGGAGCGCCGATGCGGCTGGCCAGCCCGCCCCCTAACAGACTGCCGAACGGAGCCACACCGGCAAAGGCCATGGCGTAGAAGCTCATTACTCGCCCTCTCTTGTCATCATCAACAATACTCTGCAAGATGGTATTGCTGGACGCCATCTGTACTATTATGCCGAAGCCCGCGATCATAATAAGAATGATGGAAAGCACCAGAAGACGTGAAAACGAGAACAGAATCAGGCCAATGCCAAAGGTGGCTGCGCCCAGTATCACAATTCTACCAAGCCCCATCACAGTCTTCCTGGATGCCAAGAACATCGTTCCGGCCAGGGCTCCAATACCTGAAGCTGCCATGAGGAAACCGAGCGTGTTGGCTCCACCCTGCAGTATTTTCCCGGCGAAGATCGGCATCAGCACTGAATAGGGCATTCCGACCAGGCTTACTATGGCTAGAAGCAGCATGATGTACCGAATCGGCGCGAACCCGAAAACATATGAAAATCCCTCTCCTAGCTCCTTAAGTACGTGGGTTTGTCCTCTTACTTCTACTTTAGTGGCGGTTGTTCGCATAGCCAGCAAACAGAAGATTACTGAAAGAAAACTCACGCCATTGAGTAAAAAACACATACCTTCTCCGACCGCTGCGATCAGAACGCCACCGATAGATGGGCCGATCAGCCTCGCGCCATTGAACAAGGAAGAATTCAAGGCGATGGCGTTGCTAAGGTCTCCTTTTCTTTCCACCATTTCCAGCACGAACGTCTGACGTGCCGGCATATCGACAGAGTTGACCAGCCCAAGCAATACACTCAGAACTATGATTGCCCAAACGGCAACCGTATTGGTCAGCACTATGGCTGCTAGGATAAAAGCCTGTATCATCGCTACCGATTGGGTACCCAGGAGGATTTTGCGACGGTTGTGCCTATCAACAAATACCCCGGCAAAAGGGGCGATAATAAAGACGGGGATTTGACTGGAGAAACCTACGACGCCGAGAAGAAATGCCGAGCCGGTAAGTCGGTATACCAGCCAGCTCATGGCGATCGTCTGCATCCAGGTGCCTATCAGCGATATGCCTTGGCCAGTGAAGAACAGCCGATAGTTTCTGGAACTCAAGGCTCTGAACATATTAGCCAGATTGCCTTGTCTTGCTATCTGGGGTTTAATCTGTTTTTTGCTGGTGGGCGGTGGTTCTTGATCAAACTGTTGCATTTCGGAAAACGGACATTTGCCGAATAGTTCTTGCCTATTCCCGTATGATAGCACATTTATGTTGCGTATTAAGACGGGTAGTCCCATATGGTCTTCGAGTCACCGTTTGCAGGTCTATTACGATCTAACTGATGCTATGCGAAATGGGCACAGAGAGATCGTAGACGGAGCTACCTCAGTCTGAGAGACAGTCAGAATATTGGGAGGCTAATTGGGGGGGGGGGGGGGGGGGGAGCTTAGAAACACAGGATCGATGGAAAATATACTGAGATGGCAGGGGCGGCAGGATTCGAACCCGCGGCCTGCGGTTTTGGAGACCGCTGCTCTTCCATCTGAGCTACACCCCTATGTCAAAATAAGCCCGCTGAAGCGAAAAAATTATAGAAGAAACTTCACCAAAATTCAATTCACTCTAAGCTTTGTGGACAATTGGTTACCAGACCGCCGGAAGCCTCATGCCCAGGGGGGCTCTTTGACATTTGTGTTGTCAAAATAGTCGGCGTCTAAGGGCCGTTGGGCAACGCCTGATTCTACGGCTGCTTTGGCTACCTTGTGGGTAACTGCCAAGTGCATTTTAGAGTCCAGTGGATTGGGTACGATTTCTCCCTCAGGAGTGGCTTCGGCAATAGCCAGAGCGGCGGCCTCGTACATCTCGTAGGTGAACTTATTGGCTAATGCATCTAATGCGCCCCGCCAGATTCCGGGATATCCGAGCAAGTTATTAACTGTTCTGCCATCGACAGCAATGGCTGCGCCTGAGGCTCTGGCAAGCTCCGCTTCTATTTCTGGGTAAGGATTTGATAGGGCAAGTATAATTTGCCCCTTCCTCACCATTCTAGGCTGGATAAGTCCTTTTACCCCGCTGGTAGCAATGACGACATCGGCCGTTTTCATGATTTCGTCAAGGCTGGATGGTATGCCTCCTTGTTCTGCATATCGCTTAATGCTGGCCTCTGTCTTTGCTACCCCCAACGTGGGATTGCCAGTGTAGCGCAATAGAAATTTTCCCACGGACAGGCCGGCAGCACCCAGACCAATGTTCCCGATTTTTACCTCTTGAACCGAGCGATTTGTAAGCTTACAAGCATTCATTAAAGCTGCCAGTACCACCACTGCAGTTCCCTGTTGGTCGTCATGCATAACCGGAATATTCAGTTCGTTCTCAAGCCTTTGGTGGATAAGGAAACATCTCGGAGATGCTATATCTTCCAGATGAATGCCACCAAACGTCGGAGCAATATGTTTCACTGTCTCCACAATCTCATCTGGGTCAGTTGTGTCCAGCAAAATAGGTATGCCGCTGATTCCGACTAATTGATCAATTAGAGCAGACTTGCCTTCCATTACCGGCATTCCCGCCAGTGGGCCGATGTTGCCCAGCCCGAGAATGGCCGTGCCATCGGTAACAACAGCTATCGAATAGGCGATATTGGTGTAGGTATCCTTGTTGCTTGGCCGATCCACGATTAAATTACAGACTTCAGCTACTCCCGGAGTGTACACCCTTCTGAGAACATCTACTGAGGTTATAGGAACGGTGCTGGTCATCCTGATCTTACCGTGTTTGTGGAGATCAAGCACCTCGTCTCTGACCTCAAGGACGATAACCTCCTTAATCTTCGATACTTCATTAACTAATTGTTCAAGATGCTTTTCGTTATCCAGAAGCACCTCGATGTCTCTGACCGTGTAATGCTGTCCCAGATGAACCGTTGTTATATTCCCAATATCTACCCCGGACTTACCAATGGTTGTAGCCAGTTTGCCCAGGGTGCCAGGGACGTTAGCGTTTTTGCAGCGCAGGGTTCTAGCGATTCTGTAGTTTTGACTTTCCATGACGCTGTCTCCTTACTACTTAATCATACTCCTTCGCTTGCTTTTTATTTAATGCGGCGAGTATTTTGTATGGCGTAATAGGAAGGTCCTTTATCCGCACTCCAACAGCATCGTAGATGGCGTTAGCAATTGCCGGAGCAGTAGGGAGGATGGGAACATTACCCACTGACTTTGCCCCGTATGGGCCTAATTCCGAATTTTCCTCCACCAACAACGTTTCAACCTCGGGGATATCCATGGCTACCGGTAGCTTGTTGTCCAGTAGTGCCCGATTAAGCACTTTGCCGTCCTTGAGCTCATATCCTTCCATAAGCGTCCATCCGACCCCCATTATGATTCCACCCAGCATCTGGCCTCTTACCGCGGGCGGGTTGATGGCAAACCCGACATCCTCTGATGCGGTAATTTTCAACACCTTCACCTGGCCCGTTTTTTCATCTACCTCTACTTCTGCTACCTGCGTTGTCCAATTCGGTGCCACCATTGCCGTCTCTAGCGCACCCTTAACGGTTCCCTCTTCATGCGGCGGATCTGTAATAAAGAACGTCCCTTTTCCCATTATCGGCCCCTCTCGGTCTGAATAATGGGATTCCATGGATATCCCGATCAACGGTATGGCTTGTTCCGGTCTAGCTTTGACAAACACCTTTCCGTCCTTCAAATCCAGGTCATCCGTTTCGCAATGAAATTTCCGGGCTACACGTTCCATAATCTGCCGCTTCGCGTCAATGGCAGCACGGCGTGCCGCGTTTCCCACTGTCACAGTTACCCGATCAGCAATGGTAAAAGGATCGTAGGGGCATACTCCCGTATCCGCCGTAGCCAACGTAACTGCCTCCAGTGGGACGCCTAATTCTTCGGCGGCTATTTGACAAACAATCGTCTCAGCTCCCTGGCCTATATCCGTTACCCCTGACAGAACGTTTATGGTGGCGTCTTCATTGACCCGAACAAAGACACAAGAAGGCATACCCCCCGGCTGAAACTGTGCACAGGCTATCCCCCTGCCCCGATGTTTCCCTTCTCGTTCTTTCCCCCAGTTTCCGTGCTCGGCTGCCTCACGAAGTGTCCGTTTTAGGCTGGCACCTTCTACTACCTGGCCGTTATGATACAAATCTCCTGATTCTAGTGCGTTCTTCATACGGAACGTTAAGGGGTCTATTCCGAGTTTCTCCGCGATAATATCCATATGTGATTCAACCGCAAATACCGCCTGTGGAGCCCCAAATCCTCGCATGGCTCCTGTTTTCGGGTTATTGGTATAGATACCATAAGCATCCGACCTCACGTTCGGTATCCGATAGGGCCCGAAGGCTTTAAGCGCGCCCACATTTACCACCAATGTCCCTGATGCTGCATATCCGCCGGTATCGTATAGCAAGCGGGCCTGCCGGGCTATCAAAGTACCATCCTTCATGCAGCCGGTCTTTAGCTCGATAATACTGGCGTGGCGCGGGTTCGATGCGATAAATTCCTCTTCCCGCGTCATCACGATCTTAACGGGCTTACCGGTCTTCTGAGTCAATGCGATGCACGATGGTTCAAGAACCACATCGGATAGTTTCCCCCCAAAGCCACCACCCACTTTAGGGGCGATTACCCGGATCTTTCCATAGGGGGCCTTGAAAATGCCTGCCAATAATCCACGCATGGTAAATACGCTCTGCGTAGATGACCATACGGTTATATTCCCCGATCGATCTATCTGCGCTATGGCTGCATGGGGTTCTATATAGCCATTGTGTACAATCGGCGTGGTGAATCTGTCCTCGAAAACAAAATCTGCCTCTTTAAAAGCCTTTTCTACGTCGCCTCGCTCCACTATCACCTGGCAGGCAACATTGCCATACCTTATTATTTCGTACACGGTCTCATACGATTTAACATCTTCATGAATGAGAGGAGCACCAGGTTTAAGAGCTTCTTCAACGTCGAATATCGCCGGCAGCTGTTCGTACTCTACCTTGATTAGATCCAAGGCTTTCTCCGCAGTCGCTTCGTCAATCGCAGCTACTGCTGCTATCGGGTCTCCGATGCAGCGAACCCTATCCGTGGCAAACGCTGTCTGGTCGCGCAGAAACTCACCGTATTTGCCACTTGGTATATCCTTTGATGTCACCACGGCTTCTACTCCGGGAAACCTTAGTGCCTCTGTGGTGTCTATGCGGATGATCTTGGCATGGGGATAGGGGCTTCTAAGTATCTTGCCGTGCAGCATCCGGGGCAGTTTGATATCTGCGGTATAGATTGCATCTCCCGTTACCTTTGCCCTGGCATCTACTCGGGGAACCGGTTTCCCTACTATTGATAGCTCTGTCATTTCCCCTCCTTCTTAGCTGCAGCGGCCTTGACGGCTTCGATAATTTGCGTATATCCTGTACACCTGCAGAGATTCCCGCTGATTGCCAGCTTTATCTCTTCATCGGTGGGGTTTGGATTCTCATCCAGCAATGCCTTGGCCGACAGGATCATTCCTGGCGTACAGAAACCACACTGAATGGCACCGTATTTTACAAAGGCATCTTGAATAGGGTCCAATTCGCTCCCTTTTCCCAATCCTTCTATGGTTACGATTTCAGACCCATGCGCGTTTATTGCCAGGACTAGACATGAATTGACGGCCTTCCCATTCATGATAACAGTACAAGCTCCGCAATCTCCCACTCCACATCCTTCCTTGGCACCCGTCAGTTCAAGCTTATCTCTAATCAGGTCCAGTAAGGTCATCGTTGGTTCTACTTCAAAAGCATAGCTGCTACCGTTTACGTTGAGTTCTATTTTGCTCTTCAATGGCGTTTTCTCCTGTTCGTTAATTCTCGTTATTTCTGGTTTCTAAACGCACTCCCCGGACTTTCTTATTCATCAACTTACTGAGCTCTTGACAGAGCCTCTTTAGTGGCCTGTATCATCATCACGCGAGCCATGTCTTTTCTATATGATGGAGGAACATTCACTATGTTCGCTACTGGCTTGGCATCTTTATAAGCAAATTCAGCAGCATCCTCAATGATATCATTCGTAATCTTCTTGCCTCTAATAACGTCTTCTGCCTTAATAACCCTTATCGGGTGCGCTCCAACCGAACCTAAAACAATCCGGATGTCCTCACATAATCCGTTCTTCAAATTAAGATTTATGGATGCACTCACCAAGGCAAAATCAAATGACTTCCTCATACGAAGCTTCTGGAATGATCCGCCGGTACTGGGCCTCGGGTTCGGGATCTGAGCTTCGGTAATAATCTCTTCGGCCTTAAGTTTCAGATAATCCTTTCCGTCATCACCGTAGAGGTCTTCCAGTGGAATAATTTTCTCCTCTTCGGAACTCACTATCTTTACCTTGGCCCCTAGTGCGATAAGGGCCGGTACTATATCCGCCTGTGAAATCGCCAAGCACTTCTTCCCCTTCTTTACTACATGGCAGATATCTCCACCGAATTTCAAGCAAACGTCTATTGACTTTCTAAATACGTTAGACTTGTTGTAGTAACAGCATCGGGTATCCAGACAGATATTACCGCCTATGGTGCCCAAATTCCTCAAATTGGGAGACGCTAAATACTGTGCCGCCTCAGCCAGAATCGGAAAATGCTCTTTAACGACTTTTGAACGCTCCAAGTCACCGATGAGGGTCAAAATTCCTATCTTCATGTCCCTCCCATTTTGTTTGATATAACGGAGACCCGGAATCCCCTTGAGGTCGATTACATTTTCGGGGGTCTTTACTCTTTGTTTCATGGACACCAGAAGGTCGGTTCCGCCTGCTATCACCTTCGCGTGCCCCTTGTGTTCTCCAAGCATAGAACAAGCTTCGGAAATGCTCTTGGGGGCAAGGTAATTGAATTCTGGCAAACTCATCATGGTTTCCTCCCGGGATTTAAGTATTTGGCTTCTTCTAATGAACGCATTCCGAATACAATGCTTTTCAAATATTCTTGTCTTCGCTAACGGCTTTGAGCGCTGGCTCAGTAGACTGGAAAATTTTCTGCAATTATACATCTAAACATGCTCTGCAGGATAGAGAGGCAGACGTTCTTCTGAGCCTCTGCTGATTGGGAGTATTTCACTCGTGATGGTGAAGGGATGTCCATCACTCCTGGCTGCTTGTATGTCGGTGATGTGGGGCACGCTTTGCAGGTTGAAATCGCCTGAGGATGCCAGTGCCAGCTACGTATCTACGCAGCCTCTAAGAGTAGTAACGATTAGTGTTGCGGCTCATTCCAGCCGCCGGCATGCTGAGAGGTGTTGTTCTAGTCTTAGCTTCAAAGTACCCGCGATTCGAACGCCGGACACGCGGTTTAGGAAGGCCTAGCTTGCCAAAACTCCCCGATTTGAAGCTAAAACCGCAGTTTATGACCCTTGACGACCGGCAGTCTTTTCATCACCGAGGAGCCAAATCAAGGTAATCATAGGAAGAATTCGGGAAAAATTCAGCGCGGTGTCACAAATTGTTTCTCAGCCAGGAATTAGATAGATCTCCGCTTAACTGCCCGGCGGGCCAGTGAAAAAGTCAAATCTGTCGGGGATCATTTACCGGATTAAGAAAAGGCAACATGGGCAATTGCATATATAGCATTGCCTAAACGGCCCCGATCGTTAAGGTTATTTTTTGTCCAGCGGATACGTTGGGGTTCGGCGTGTCATAAAAGTGAGAATTACGATCAGTAGCACCAGTATGACCGCTACGGCGACAATCACCCAGATCCAGGTTGGAGTTGCCGGAGCCTCGACCGGTGCCGCCGGCAGTGGTGGTGGGGCCCCAGTCGTAAAGCTGAAGGTAGCGCTCCAGTCGCCCGGCACAGGCTCCAAGGGCTGTACCCGCCAGAAGTAGTTGGTGCTGTGATCCAGCTGGTCGGTGACCTCGTAGGCGGTGGTAGATACCGTGGCCTCCTTGACGATCTGCGTCATGGCGGCATCTTTAGCCAGTTGGAACTTGTAGGAAGTGGTGTCCCCCATAGGTGACCAGGAGAAGGATACTGGCGTAGCCGGTATGCCGCGGGCACCGTTGCTAGGTGAAAGTAGCTGCAGGCCGGAGTACGGAGTAGTCACGGGCAGGCCGGCCTTGATGGTGAAGCTTCTGGTCTCAGACCACGGGCTGCGAGCCACCTCGCCCGTAGCCGATGAGCGTACCTGCACGCGCCAGTAGTAGGTATGGCCGCATTCCATGAAGCCGTTCAAGGTTACGGCCGCCTCCGAGGCATCAGCGCCCTTGTTGAGCGTGCCGCCGGCGGGGATGTAAGCGCAAGGTATGCTGGTGCGTTCGGGCGCAAAGAAATCGTTGCGGTCGAAATCACACTTGTTAACCCAGTCGATTACCGAGATGGAGAAGTCGTCGGTCTTGGCTATCTGGACCTCATACCCGGTGGCTACACAGAGCTGCTCCCAGCACAGGTTGACTTCCTCAGCTCGGCCCGATACCGGGTCGCAGCCGATGAGGGATTTGTCCTCGGTCACGAGGGCCGGTCCCTTCTTGGCCAGGCAGTCGGTGTAGGTCCAGAGCATGCCCTGTTGAGTGTTTACCGGATCGTAACCCGTATCAGGACAGGCGGCAGGATTAGGATTTGCTAGGTGGCCCGATGGGCCCATGAACTCGCCACAGGCCTCGTTATCGATAGCGTAGAGTGTAGTGTTGGTGTCCACGGAGCAGGAGCCGCATTCCTTGAGGGATGATGGCTCAAGCGTGAACCAGACGCCCTCTATCTGCGCCGGCGTATAGGTTTGTAGCGCATCCCAGACGATGCCCGGCTTGGGCATGCCATCCTGAGGCCACAGGGTGCGGAAGACGATGCTGTTCTCGGGAAGGTCGCAGCACGTGGTTCCATTCGGACACGTTGACTCTGCGGGCACACATTGAGGCCCTTGGGCCGCGTACAGCGCGGTCTGATTTGAGGGCTCTCCCTGGGAGCCGGTTGAGGCGCCGGTGAAGGCATTGACTATGCCGTAGAAGCCGCCCGTGAACATCTCGCTTCCGTTACTGGCCAAGGGGACGCAGGCGCCGTTGCTGGGATCCATCATATCCTGCTCCACCCATCTCTTGGCCGAGGGGTAGGTGTTGCGGTACACCGAGCCCGTGGAGCACGGAGGTTGTGGCCAGTCACCGTCGCAATCGAGGCTCTGGCATGACTCTTCAGTGCTCATCGTGTTCTCGTCGGCGGTGTAGACGATGCCGTTATCCTTGAAGTCCTGGTCAAAGGCCACGTGGACATCACCGTGATCGCTCAGCGAGCCAGCCTGTATCATCCACAGTGAGGTGAAGGCTGGCGAATCGGTGTTGAAGTTGGGGCAGAAGGCGGCCGCCATGGCGATGTTATTGGCGGAGTTGGCGCCGACCAAAACCTGGCCCTCGGGCATGGCGGCGATGGTGTGCGTGCCGGCGAGGCCAGAATCGACGCTGGGCAGAAGCGTTGACCAGGCGGTGCCGGTGAACGGCAGCTTCTGCACCAGGCCTATGCCTTCTATGTTGGGGCAGGTCCACGCGGCGTCCATATCAGCGGTACCGTCGTCAGTGCACACGTCCGTGTAAGTCTGGTCGACCTGGTCTGAGGCCAGGACGTACATGATCTTGCTGGATTCGAAGCAGAAGTCCTGCACGGTGTCTCTGGGGGTAATCATGGACCAGTAATCGCCGTAGTCAGGTGACCAGGCCATAGCCTTGGTGCCTCTGGCCGCCCAGGCGATAAGCTGGCCATCGGGCAGGTCATTGCAGTAAGGCGGCAGCCTTAGTATGGGCATGTCGGTCTGGAGGTGTGCGCAATCCAGAGACGTGGTATGGCAGAACACTCTTTCCCAGTAGGTGCCTATCGGCAGCGCCGGTAATGGTGACGTTACCGCAGTGTTGGTGCTGGAGCGCCAGACGCTGTCAAATTGAAAACAGCCTTGCCCTGGGCACTCGCCGGTGTGGAAGCGGTTGACCGAAGCGAGGTAAACGGTGGAGCAGTCGGGAGAAGGTGCCACGTCGTTGAGCCAATCAATTGTAGTGTCGATAAGACCCAGTTGATTCCAGGTCTCGCCGTTGTTGCGGCTGATAGAGAAAGCAGTCTCATCATTGGGTATGGGTGCTAGTAACCACGGAGCATACCAGGTGGCGGGAGTGAAGGGCGCAGTCACTGTTGCGGCCTCCGACCCGGTGGCAACATAACCCAGCGTACCGTTGAGCTGTCCGGCTCCGCCCCAGCCAACGAGGGCACCGCCGACGCCGGTCTTGCCGCCCGTAGCACAGAGGCCGTTGGCAGCGCCGGTGGGGCACTTAAGACACGGATACCAGCAGGGGACGGGGCAGGTGGTTGGCGAATCGGTGAACCAAGTGGGCACGGTGGCCGTGCACTGGTAGCCCATTCGCTCGCCAGCCAGCAGCTTGCCCGAGGCGTAGGTGCCGAAGTAGGCGATGCTGTAGATGGACTTGGTGAAATCCTGCGACGTGTCCATCAGCGTGTATACGGTGCTGTCATCTATGCGGAAGATGCCGTCTTTCTTGCCATTCTTTGTGGTACCATCAGCGTAGCAGTCGGTGCTTATGTAAGCGCGGCGTAGCGACACCGCCGTACCCGAGAAATCGGACGGCAGCTGCAGGCGTGCCACGTTCAAGGTAGTTATGTTGGGTGAGGTGCCGGTGGTCCACGCCGGATCCTTGACCTCGATACCACCGACTGCGTTAGTGAAGGCAAAGTTGAGCGTGGTATTCTGGTCGATGTCGCGGTAGGCGATGTTGTAGAAAGTGCCGCTATCGGTGGCGAAGACGAACGCCAGTGAAGAATCGCCTGAATAGGTGGGTGAGAACTTGATAGCGTAGTAGTCAGCGGCTATGCCCAGTTTTGTATTGATGTTCTGGGCTGACCAGGTGTTGAAGCCGGTGGACTTAATCACAAAAATGTCGCCGCCGCCGGCGCCGGTAACGGTAGCCACGGCGATATCACGCGTGCCGCCGTAATCGGGGGAGATGTCAATGGCACGAACGGTCTCACCAGCCGCTAGCACTGTTGCTAATCCTGTGAGGTTCCAAGTCGTGCCTCCGTCAAATGAGACCCACACTTCCATCGGCGCATTGACGCTGGCCGAAGTTACCACCGCCCAAAAACTGGCGTTATCCGGAGCTATAGCTGCATCAAAGACAATATGGCCATACGGACTACCTGAACCCCAGGATCTGCCATTATCCCATGTGGAGTAATAACTTATGGATGATACGGCGGTGGTCACGCTAGCGAGCATGGTTGAACCGTTAGGTCCGACCGCCAGCGTGTTGATTTCAGAGCCCGTCAATATGTCATTTATCTTGGCTCCTGGATAGGAGCCAGGCGTGCTAACGGTGGTCCACCTCATTATGCCGGGATCGGCACTAACTGTAGCTGAATTGCCCAGACCAGAGGGCACCACCAAGCCTGCCACAAGCATGAGGACAGCTAACAAGCCATACGTGATCGAGGCCTTCTTTTTCATGACGGACTCCTTGTAATCTTTACCTCCACAACACGTCCCGGCTTTGCATTGGTAGAAACGAAAGTTGGAGAGGGTCTGTCGTTCTTTGTCGAAATACCGACAATACTTGGCGTAGTGACCGTGGTATTAACAAACTTCATTTACGTCCGAGATTTCACACATCAGCTCGGATTACCAATCATCTCACGTCACCGCTCTTAGTATTCATAATACGCGCATGTGACGAAGCTGTCAAGTGGCTGTGCTCGTCCAGTACATTAGTGACACTTGCTGCTGTCACTAGCAAGAGGAGGCCCCTCGTGGTCGCTCGGAACAGAGACTGCTGTCACTGCTGTTCTTTTTGTCATCGCGAGGAGTCCCGATAAATATCGGGACGACGCGGCGATCTTGGTGGTGAGAAGTTGAGATTGCCACGCCCCGATTGCATCAGGGCTCGCAATGACACCGATGACATTACCCAATGTCGCACTGTGAAAGTGTGTCACCTGTCTATCCGAACGAGTTCGCTGGCCCAACTCGGAGCCCTCCTGGAACATTCGGCTTTCAGTCAGTAGGTAGATGTACGCAGGTTAATCTCTCACCGTGCATCCCGCGCGATGACTTGGGGAAACGATTCTGGCCTCAATCCTGAGAGAAGTATGGTCAGTTGCTTATGCCAAGCGTCCATATTACAATGGCTCGGAGATGGACTGATTATCCGACAGGTGTAAACAGGTTCTTTGAGAAGTGACTAACAACAAGATACTCCTCATCATTGTATTCATATTATTATTGCTGTTTCTCCTGGTAGCGTTTACCGAAGGAATACCGCGCGCCATTATCGGCGCCATTGCTATTATTTTCTTTCCCGGCTATACATTGATATCGGCCATTTTCCCACGACGAAGTGACCTGCATTGGATAGAAAGAATTGGCTTAAGCTTTGGCCTGAGCATAGCTATCGTGGCGCTGTTGGGCTTGATTCTCAATTATACCCCTTGGGGCATCAGGCTTTATCCCGTTCTGACAACAGTAGCCGCATTTGTCGTCATCACTTCAGCTATAGGGTGGTATAGACAGACACGATTGTCTAAAGATGAGCGCTTAACAATTAATCTGAAGTTTAATTTCTCAAGCTGGCAAACATGGGCCAGGTTCCAAAAATACTTATCTGTTGCCGTTGCTTTACTCATACTGGTTGCTCTAGGAGCACTCGTCTATGTTGCTGTGCCCAGGCAGGGTCAGGAATTGACAGAATTCTACATTTTGGGCCCAGCCGGTAAGGCAACCGATTACCCACGGGTGGTATCGAAAGGAGAGACTATACATCTCACTGCCGCCGTTGTGAACCATGAACATGAATCGACAGCCTATCGTATAGAAATTAGAATTGAGGGAGAGGTCGTAAGTCAGATAGCCACTGGTGAACTCGACAACGGCCAGAAATCGGAAAACCAAATTGATTTCGTGCCGCAGAAACAGGGGGAGAATCAAAAGGTGGAGTTCTATCTATACAAGAACGGTAACGCCCAGCCGTATTTCGATACGCCACTGTATATGTATGTAGACGTACTTTGATTTGAACGGAATCCTACAATGTGGTCATGGTTTGGCATCTGTTACAGCTGAAAACATTATATCGTCGAACCAGGCTTTACCGGAGCAGCCCTCGAGAGCGCAGCACACAGTGCAAGTAGTGGCTCCTTGTGGTGCAGTTGCTGTGCCCTGATAGTAGGTCCAGCCTGTTGTGCCCTGCACATAACTTCCGACGTGAGTATTTTCGATCCAGGTATTTCCAGGTCCCTTCCAGCTGGGATAAATCATAGCACCACCTTGCCCAATTACGCTTTCCGTTCTTATCCAGCCCCCTATACTGTATGACTCGCCTGCAGTAACCGCGACGTCCTGAAGCCACATAGCGTAGGGCCAGGGGTTAAATGGTTCGGTTTCGGAAAGCGTGATGCCGACAGACGATCCCCCAATCCTTCCCGGTTCAGGATATTGGAAAGTTGGCTTACAGTTTTGGGACCACTGGTACCAATTCGCGGGAGGATTGCCCGAAATTGCCTCAAATCCACCGTTTCTCACTAAATTGGAGAACGCGATCTTTAGTGATCCTATTGGATTAAGCAGGTACACATTTTTCCTGACTTCGACCAGGTCGGTATTATTGCAGCTCAGCCGGTTGTATATCATGGATATCCTATCATCTATCAAAGTGCCGGTATTTTGGCAACCGTCGCTCAGGAATTGGTATATACGGTCGTCCACCGGCTCTTGACGCATAAATATCCTGCTGAGAACGTTCTTTCCGGTTATGGCGGTGAAGGCGGTAGCTTTCCAGGGATCAACCAGTGCCACTGCATAATTAGTACTGATATTATCCCGAATCCAGACAAATGCCCCGTAATCTTCATCATCAATCATGTGGTAGTAGGAGGTGTTGAGGCGGCCGGGAATAGACACCGCCAGGATCAATACTACAAGGAATACGCAGAAGATATTGCCCAGATTTGCCAGTGGAGATGCCCTGTATTCGCCGGCAGGCCTAATAGGCAATCTAATTCTTCTTATCCAGTGCAGTCCGGCACGGCAATGATGGCCAGCATCAAAAGCATGAGTGTCAGCCCCCGCTCATATAAATTTGGCACTCCATAATGAAATCTAAAGAAGAGAAACAACATCAGCAGCAGAGCCAGCAAGCCAAACACTAAGCCGAAGTTTTTCTTGCCACCCTTCATTGCCAGCCAGACAACACCTGCGGCAGCCAGTAGAATTGGTAGATAGCCGTAAGTTTGCAGCAGCAGCGGAAACCTCACCATTGCACTTGGAAACTGTTCGGCTAGCAACAGCTTTGCCGCAGGTACTAGCGTGTTGAACGTCAAGGGTAACGTAGCTACAAACGGTATGGCCAGGGCCAGCGTTATCCCCAGGCTGTGCCTGCGGTTACCCTTTAGATTCAGCAGTATGTAGGGGATGAGGATAATGACCAATCCTATAGCTGTCGGCGGATGCATAGCAAGCAGGAAACAGGTAAGGAGAAACAACAGCAGGTAACCTGGCCAGCTTTTGAAATTAAAGGCCAGGAAAAGAGCCAGTGGTATGAACAGCATTCCCATAGCCATCGGCGCCAGAAAAGCCGGGCCAAGTATTCCTACCGACGTGGGAATAAGACAGGTAAAGAAGGCTGCCTCCCAGCCAAATCCTTCCCTTTTTGTCAGCACGTAGACGGATAAGACTGTTATGACAAAAACAATGCTGGGAAAGTATCGGAAAATAGCGAGCCAGGAAATGCCGGTAATCTGCTGAAACATGCCCCAAAAAATATGGAAGCCTGTCTCCATTGTTGCATTAGTAACCATAGGCCCTTGCCCGTAAAAGGGGTCAGTAAAGCTTATGCTGCCTGCCTGTATCAGAGCTTTAGAATACGTCATGTGCATCCACTCGTCGTGATGCACCGGGTAGGGGTAGTTAAGATGGGGGATGAAGGCCACATAAAATGCCAGAATCAGTACCGGCAATAGGCCTAAGAAGTCATAAATGATGGATCGCCGGGTGTTGTTATCAGACATAGCTATTTCGTTTCTCATGGCCCAACGCCCATGTATCTGTGACAGAGTAGCCTTTACGAGTCCAAAACGTTACTATTGTACTCTATGTCGTGATCCTGTCAAAGTGCTTGTGCTCGTCCGGTACATTAGTGACACTTGCTGCTGTCATTACCAAGAGGGATGCCCCTCGTGGGCGCTCGGAACAGAGACTGCTGTCGCCGCTCTTCTTTTTGTCATCGCGAGGAGCCCCGACTTGTCGGGGCGACGCGGCGATCTCAGTGGTGAGACATTGAGATTACCACGCCCCTATAGCATCGGGGACACCGAGGATATTACCCAATGCCGCACTGTGAAAGTGCCACCTGTCGATCCGAACGAGTTCAGTGCTTATAACTGCTACGTTGATACTAAGGGAAGTTGGCCCGCTTCTGCAGGGACGATTGTCCCAGCGAAACTGATTGCACGGATACGAAGTATCTTGATATATTTCTCTCGCCTGATATAATAGAAATTAGCAGGTGGTATACGTATGGACTGTCCAAATAGGGCTATTTGGGATATTTTGTAGGTTCGTAGTGTAGGCGTTTTGACATACGTCAAAAGGAGGCATCAAAATGGGAAACCGATTCCTAAAGAGCAAGAAACTGCAAGGGACTGCAGCTGGGATTCTGGCCGCGATCGTCCTGTTGCTTGTGTTTCTGGTGATTCCTATCGTAGCCAGCGAAAGTCCGACCGCCTTAATCTCTGAGGGTGTTGGCACCGTGGGCGGAGGTTTTGGAACGCACCTGGTTGGTGCATACGGATCACCTCCGTCTCCATAGCTAGAATCAGGTCTCGGGGACCATCGAACGGAGACAGTTCTATTTCAGGAATGAAATTTGCGCTTTCGCTTGATGCAGTGCCGGAGGTGGCTGATAAGGGCTAACATAACACCAACATTGGTAGCTATCTCACTTTTTTGTAGCGCGTTAGTATTTATGTCATGCGCTAGCAGTCCGGCATTGGATCTGGTGTCGCAAGGTGATCGTTATCTCAACCAAAAGAATTGGGATGAAGCTATTATTCAGTATCAGAAAGCGGTAGCTCTGCAGCCTGATTTACAGAAGGCCAAGAACAGGCTAGCTTTGGCGTATAATAATCGTGGCTGGAGTTATGACGAGAAAGCAGAGTGGGATCAAGCTCTTGCCGACCTGGATAAGTCTATTGAGTGGGACCCGGCGCTGGCTGCAGCCTATAATAATCGCGGGCGGGCTTATAACGGTAAGGGACAGTACACTTTAACCAATGCTATCCAGATTTTGGATGGCGGGCAATATGATCCGGCCATCGCGGGACTGGATAATGCCATTGACCTGTATACCCGCGCCATTGCTGACCTGAACCAGGCTATTGAATTGGATCCAAAGTTGAGTGCTGTTAGCAATAATCTGGCTGCGTCTTATTGCGATCGAGCCCATGCCTATGACATCAAAAGGCAGTGGGACTCAGCCGTTTCCGACTCGACTAGGTCTATTTACCTAAATTCAAATCTCATCGACGCCTACAACAATCGGGGCTGGGCATACGACGGGAGGAAAGATTACGAATTGGCCATCCCTGACCTGACCAAGGCCCTTAAGATGGACCCAAATCTGTCATTGGCTTACAACAATCGTGGCTGGGCCTATCACGAGACGCAGCGATATGATCTGGCTCTGGCTTATCTCAATAAAGCTATCGAATTGGCTCCCAAGCTAGCTGTGGCTTATCTCAACAGGGGCATCACCTATTATTACAAGGGTATGAAAGCCGAAGCTATTGCGGACTTTAACACGGTGCTAGCACTGACCAAGCACCCTGAGTTAGTTTGGGGCGCCAAGCAAGGCCTTATGCTGCTGGGTGCACCCGTGCCCGAGTAGCTCCCACCTATTCTCGTTTAATAAGCTTCCTGTTCCCGCCTCTTCACAGGCAAAAACTCACTGATGGTTTTTATATTGGGGTTTATTAGTACAGGTGGCAGCCCTGGCTAGGTACTTACGTCAATCCAGAGGCGTAGGCTCTGGTAAGGTTCTACCTGTCCCGACTTATATAGCAGAAACTCTACCTTTTGATTGTCGCCTGCGGTGGTCGGCGTGAAGCTGACCTCTTCCTGCCATTTTTCCCCGTTAGCCAGCACTATCGATCCTATTTCTTTATTTTCGAGGCCGTCTATGGCTATTTCAACGCGGTAGCTTGTGCTCTGATATTCATGGTTAACCATACCCAGTATCACTTGCGCTTCCTGGCCTACCTTCACCTCGCGCGGGTAATTCTCAGCCTTACCATCGGTCCCCAGGATATAAAACTCGGTGAATTTGTCACCTATCTTCGGCACCACTGCCAGATAGACTATAGCCCCTATGACGCAAACTATGGCCAATCCCAGGACCACGGACAGCGTTTTTCTTAGCATGACTAAAACCTTGCAGGGCGATAGTCGTCGCCCTATGTCGGTTTGCCCAGTATACAATAATTCAGGCTGTTTATTAAAGGAATTGGCGAACATTCTCTGATAACCACTCAGTGTACGTCTCACCGGCACGCCTGCCATGCGCCTGAATATTGTACAATCTATTATGGTGTATAGCTGGCCATGGTTTGCAATACTATTCTACTATGTACATGAGACTATATTACCATTGCTTTTGAACGTGTTGTAACGTAGAATATGGCTACGAAAGGAAGCAAATGTCCGCTGTGATAAAGAGACCAGCGATGAAAGCGCTTATTCTTTGTGGCGGCAAGGGAGTGCGGCTTAAGCCGCTTACCACCACTATGCCCAAGCAGCTTATTCCAGTGGCAAATAGGCCCATCCTTTCCTATGTTCTGGCCCAGGTTATTGAAGCTGGCATTTCTGATATTGGCATTGTTATTGAACCGACGACCGGCCATCTCATCAAAGAGGCTGTGGGCAATGGCTCAAGATGGAAGGCTAAATTTACTTACATTGTACAGTCTAAAGCCCTAGGGCTAGCTCACGCCGTCAAGACAGCCTCCGACTTCCTTGACGACTCTCCATTCCTCATGTTCCTCGGTGACAACCTGATCCAGGGCGGCGTCAAGTCTTTTGTTCACCAGTTCAAGAAGAATAACAGCGATGGCATGCTTTTGCTCAAAGAGGTGCCGGATCCTCGTCTTTTCGGTGTTGCTGAGCTTGGCAAAAACGGCAAGATACTTCGACTTGTCGAGAAACCCAAAAAGCCCAAGAGCAATCTGGTGATAGTGGGGGTCTATCTGTTCTCGTCTAAGATCCATGAAGCTATAGCCCAGATTAAGCCATCGTGGCGAGGTGAACTGGAGATAACCGATGCTGCCCAGAAACTCATAGACATGGGAAGAACAGTTACCAGCCACGTCCTTGACGGTTGGTGGCTGGACACTGGCAAGAAGGATGACCTGCTTGAGGCCAACCGCGTTGTCCTGGACGACCTATTGAAACGTGATATTAAAGGCGAGGTGGACGCCCAGAGCCAGATAGCTGGCAGGATTGAGATAAGGGAAGGGACAAAGGTGGAGAACAGCGTGGTTCGCGGGCCGGTATCGATTGCCGAAGATTGCCACATTATTAACTCATTTGTTGGCCCTTTCACCAGCATCGGTGCCAGAACAGTGGTAGAGAATTCATCGCTGGAGCACTCGGTAATCCTTGGCGGTTGCCATATTCTCAGGATTGAGCGGCTGGCGGACAGCCTCATGGGTAAGAATTGCCGCATAACCAAGCAGGAAGGCAACTTCCAGGCCGAAGAGGCTGTTTGTTGGCGATGATGTTAATATAGAATTATGAGCGGTACTTTACCGTTATTGCCACGCCCCGATGCAATCGGGGCGTGGCAATCTCAGATGGTGTTATTTGAGGCAAGGCTTGCAATGATGGCAAGCACTCTTACTGAGGAAGGAGACCAGAGATGATGAAGGAATATCCTTTACAGGGCGTCAGAACCCATGAAGTCAACCTATTGCCCGATGAGCGCGGCTTTTTTGCTGAGGCTTTGAGGCAGGACTGGCGAGACTTTATAGACGAATGGATATCTCAGGTCAATCTTAGCTACAGTTATCCTAACATGGTTAGAGCCTGGCACCGACATCTTCGCGGACAGGTTGATTATTTCCTGGTCATAAAAGGGGCCATGAAGATTTGCGCTTACGATGAAGAGACGAAGAAGCTTGCCGAAGTTGTCGCCAGTGGTGAAAAACCTACGTTGGTCAGAATACCCGGACATTACCTGCACGGCGCGAAAGCAGTTAGCAGTGAGCCATCGCTAACCGTCTATTTTGTAAACAGGCTTTACGACTACAAGAATGCCGACGAAGAACGAAGACCATGGAATGACGCAAAAATCATTCCCTCGGAGATAAATGGTAATAGAAATGACCCCAGAGTGAATCAGCCCTGGAACTGGTTCTATCCACCACATAAATAGGTAAGGGATCTTTCATGAAGCTGTTAGTTACAGGAGGCGCCGGCTTTATCGGCAGCAATTTTTGCCACTATATGTTGGAGGAACATCCTCAATGGGAAGTGACCAACCTGGATAAACTCACCTACGCTGGAAACCTGGAGAACCTGACAGATGTTCAAGACGAACCAAGGTATCATTTCGTTCAGGGCGATATAGCCGGCCGCGAGTCACTGGATAAGGTTCTGAGCCAGGGATTTGACGCCATTGTCAACTTTGCCGCTGAGTCCCACGTTGATCGGAGCATTTTAGATGCCACGCCGTTCATGCAAACCAATATTCATGGCACGCAGGTACTTCTTGAGGGCGCTAGAAAGTACGGGACACAAAGGTTCATTCACGTGTCTACTGACGAAGTTTATGGCTCCATAGATAGCGGCAGCTTTACCGAAGAATCCACCTTATCTCCTAATAGCCCCTATTCAGCCAGTAAAGCCGCTGCCGACCTTTTATGTCGCGCTTACTTCAAAACCTATCACACTCCAGTAATCATTACGCGCTGTACTAATAACTATGGACATTACCAGTTCCCGGAGAAACTGATTCCGTTAGCTATTACCAATGCCCTTGAAAACAAGTCAATCCCTGTATATGGGGACGGCTTGAATATAAGAGATTGGCTTTTTGTTGCTGACCATTGCCGGGCGCTAGACACAGTCCTCCAGAGGGGAAAGCCTGGAGAGATATATAATATCGGAAGCGGTAACGAGAAAACTAACCTGGAGCTTATCCGAAAGATACTGGAGCTACTGGGCAAGCCGCAAAGTCTGGTACAATTTGTTGCCGACCGTCCCGGTCATGACCGCCGCTATGCTTTAGAAACAACCAAAATAGTCCGAGAATTAAGCTGGAAGCCTGCCAATTCTTTTGATGAAGCTCTAGAGACTACTGTTAACTGGTATCTGCAGAACGAGCCCTGGTGGCGCCGAATCAAAAGCGGCGAGTATCTCACATACTATGAGAGGATGTACAGTCATAGATGAGAGTGCTGGTCACCGGTACCAACGGACAGCTCGGCACCGATCTGTGTATAGCCCTCCGCGATTTTGAACTTGTTCCGCTTACTCACAAGGATATTGATATAGCTGACATGGACTCTGTCAGGGAGGCATGTAGTAAACACAAGCCCGATGCTATAATTAACACGGCCGCCTATGTTCGTGTCGATGACTGTGAAACTGAGCAAGATAAAGCCTTTCGAGTAAATGCTCTAGGCGCTCGGAATGTGGCTGTGCTGGCTCAAGAACTTGGAGCCAAACTAGTGCATCTGAGCACCGACTATGTCTTTGGGGGGGAAGCTGAACAGCGAACCACTCCTTATACTGAATTTGATATACCTGTTCCTCTTAGCATCTATGGCAGATCCAAGCTGGCCGGTGAAACTTTTGTTCGCCATCTCTGCTCTAAGCACTTCGTAATCAGGACTGCGGGGCTTTTTGGTGTTGCTGGCAGTAGCGGTAAAGGCGGCAATTTCGTCGAAACCGTGCTCAGACTGGCCAAAGGGCGTGGTGAACTGAGGGTAGTCAATGACCAGGTCTTCTCTCCTACCTACACCCATGATCTAGCAAAAAAGATAACTCGGCTTATAAGCACCGAGTATTATGGAATATTCCACATCACCAATAAAGGCGCCTGTTCCTGGTATGAGTTCACCACGAAGATACTTAAACTGGCAGGCTTAAAGACGCTGGTCATCCCCATAACCTCTGACCAGTATCCTCAAAAAGCCAGCAGGCCCCGCTATTCGGTACTGGACAACTATCACCTGAGGCTTCTGGGTATGGATGACATGCGAAGCTGGCGGGAGGCTTTATCCAGTTACCTTAGGGAAAAGGGTTATCTCAAATAAATATAAAAGGAACACCGGTGCTGAATCAAGACATGCAACTATACTCCCGGATATGATTAGAGGCTACTAGTAAGCTAGCATGGATGACCACAAGGTAACTAACGTAACTGGTGCTGGTAGTTTCAAACCACGCGCTTTCGGAAAAGATGTCCTGGTATATTCTGCAGGTAACGGTCTTGCTCTTCTTTTCGGGGTTTTTCAGTTCCTGATTATTCCCAGGTATCTTTCGGTAGAAAGTTACGGCTACTGGCAGCTCTTTCTTCTTTACGCCCTTTATGTGAGTATATTACAGATTGGCTTTAGTGAGGGCGTCCTGGTGCGCTGGGCCGGTAAAGAGCTCAGCCAGGTAGGCTCAGAGATAAAAACAGCCCTGAGATTTCTCGTCCTGGAGCAGTTAGCTGTTGTCCTCCCCCTGGGCTTAATCACTTACTTCCTGCTTCAACCACCTATTCAATGGTTAGGTTTAATGATATTGTCATTTGCCTTTATCTGGAACCTGGCAAATCTTCTCCTATTTACTACCCAGGCTATCAGGCAATTTCGGGTGCTGGCTGCGCTGGAGGCAGGAAGAGGGTTTTTCTTCCTGGCTGTAATAGTCCTTCTTTTTGCTTCAGGGCACTTCGACTACCAGTATGTAATTGTAGTTTATGTGGCATCTTACATGCTCTTCATGGTTGCCCTTGCTGTCCGCTACCGCCGGTATCTGTGGGGAAACTGCTCTCCTGCTCCCTCAATGGCTTCCTTTGGCAAAACAAATATTGATACCGGCATATTCATACTTTTCGGCAACTTCGTATACCTTATCTTCTGGTCACTGGACCGCCTGCTGGTAAGCTCCTTCTTCCCTATCGAGCAGTTTGCCGTTTATGCCTTTGCCATGAGTGTGACTCAAATTGCTTTAATCTTTTCCAAAGTCGTAGCCGATGTCCTTTTCCCCCATTTATCAGCGGCGATACCGGAACAGCGGACAGGGGCTTATCAGGTGGGAAAGCTTACTCTGATTCTCTGCTGGGCAATATTTCTAGGTGCCTATTTCCCGCTTGCTGCGCTGATTAAGTTTTATCTTCCCCATTACACTGGCAGCCTGCCCATTATAAAAATCTTACTGGGAACGGTGGGCTTTAGCAGCCTGATACTGATTCTTCACGTTAATTACTACCGGCTCTATCGAAAACAGCGGCAATACTTCCTCTGGGGGATTACCGCGCTGGCTCTCGCAGTCGTGTTGGCGCTGATAGCCATTAAAATACTGGGCACCCTGGAAAGCGTGGCAATAGCTATCCTGATAAGTTTCTGCGTGTGGTATATTATTAATGGGCTGAGTTTGAAAGCCGTGACAGGAGAAAGCAGCAGGAAAATATGGAAAGACCTTATTATTATAGGCTGCTACCTTGCCGGTTTCTGGCTCGCGTTATTCCTTAGCGATTGGCTTATAGCGCAAATGCTAATCTATATCGGCTTTTTGCTGGTGATTAGCTTTGGGTTTTTTGGCGCTGATTTAAAGTATTTGATGGCAGTCATGAGCGGAAATCGGAACAAAGGCAGTTGAACAGCAGCAGTAGCTTAATATTGCAGCCTTAACCATTTTTAATAAGTAGCTGGAAAAGAATTTAATGTGCCTCAAAAAATTGAAGAAATTTATCAGTCTCTTCTTTAGACATCATCCCGTGGTTTCTGTGCAAAGCCCATAATGTGAGTTCCGTAGCGCTTGCCTACCGTCGCTTCTAGCAGAAGAGCAGTAGGATCCGAAGCTATCTCGCCAAGCCGCCAGAAAGGACTTTGCAGAAAAAGCAAGAGACGGTCTTTCTTTAAGAGTTTAGTATCAATGTGTGCTATTTTACAGCCCATCCACAGTAACCGTGATTGATAGAAAGATGTGTATAGTAGAACCTAAATTCCTTTAATGAAATGCCTTGCTTCTTACTGTTACTCTGATCCAAATTAAACTTATAGATGACTATTAAAGGAATAGAGAGAAAGGCATTAGTACACAACGACAGTAACCTCCAAAGCTTGGGAAATTTAGTAATTTGAAACAAAGTCAATACTAACCACAATACTCCGCCATACCCATTGCGATCAGGTAAAAATATCTTATTTTCACTGAAGACGCTCAATATTCTGTCAAGTTCTGCATAGGTAAAGCGATGATAATCCATTTTATCATGAAAGCTCCAAATGAAGGGCACATAAATAAACAACTCTCCACCTGGTTTCAAAATTCTATGAATATTGTTGATTGCCTCTCCGTAATCTTTCACATGTTCTAAAATCGCGTCGCAATAAACACCATCATAACTGTTTGACTCTATTTTTGAATTGCAGATATCGTCAACAAGGTCTGGTTTATAGTCGGCTATAATGTCGGTTGATACTATTCTTGTCTTAGGATTGGTTGACAATTGGCGCAGTCGCTTATTACTTCGTGATTTTTGATTTTGCCCCCCAACATCTAAGACAGCGTTTTTTGATGCTACCCTTGTCTCGTACTCAATGCGCGAATTAATTCGAGAATCACATCTGTCTTTTATGCCCTGAAATACTTGCATTGTTCACCTGACCCTACCCCTTCTTATAGGCCACTGTAATAGTTCTCTTGATTATAATGAGGGCATCCCCTGTTCTGTACCAGCCGTGATGTTAGTTTTGCGGGTCAACAAACTGTCTGTGGCTGTAATTCCCCCAAGAAGCCAGTTAGTCGTACATTTCCTCTCAATCCAACCAAAGGATTTCCTGACTATAAGCCAATCACCCGATGGGATCGATATGAGTTTGCTTTACCATTTTCTCGGCGAATTTCAATATAAACCTCATGGCGAATTTCTAGCAAGGTGTTTTCTCGTTCCTCTAGGGTGGGATTCTACACAGAGGAAAATCACATCGTTGCCATGTGAAGATGACGATAAAACCAGAAGAATAGCCATACGTCGGAAACAAAAGGCTAAATAAAACTTAAATACATCTTATACGTCGTTCCCGCTTACACATCGGCATGTTCATACTGACATTTGAGATCACGGATAGGAATAATCTGTCCTCGTATTGTAAATTCGTGGGCCACCATTGTCTATATATTATATTACTTTCTTGTAGTTTATGATAGAAAGCCAGTGATGATAGCTTAGCTCCAACAGGAACTTCTCTAGCCCAATCCGTCTGTCGCAACCAAAAAGCTACCCGCCCTTTTTTTACGTTGAACTCGTTCAAGTAAACGTAGCTATTAGCAGGCACTTTTGATACGACTTCTACGTTATCCACAGATCCAGTGTATAACGGTTCCACGACGCCCTCAGCATATATATACTCACCTACATAAGGTGAAAATAAAGGTTGACTGTTCGTGTCGCAATAGATAACAGCGTCGTGTCCACGCGAATTAGCTATCCAGCTAGCGCCTGCCTCGTCGCGCTGGCTATATACCGCCAACTCCACTTTATCCCTGCTGAGCGCAATCGAAGTAGGCGCCGGGTCATTAAACGCCTCGTATACAAAACCTGTTGTAAATAGAAAAACTGGCAATAAGAATATACTGAAAGGAATTAATAAATTATTACTAATATGATTTAATGGTGAGTGGCGCGGCTGAACCAAAAAGTTTTTTAATTTCAGCGATATTCTTTGGGCTTGCCGTATAATGATCACACTTCCGTATACGCCAAAAGGTGCCAGTAAGAGCAGGCTAATATGGAAGGACCGGGGTACATCGGTAATACCTGATAGGCGTGGCATCACCGCTGATAGAACCATGAAAATGAAAAGCACGGCAGAAAAAACCATGTATTCATTTGAAATTGAACTGCTTTTTTTACGTAGCCAATTCAAGAACAAAACAGAAAAACCAATGGCAATACAAAACTGGCTTATAACATAGAGATACACAAGTATTTGGTGTAAAAGCACCTTTTCTTTTGCGGCTATAAGGTAAAAGCTATATCTTGACATTGGGTCCAGGAAAAACTCGCCAACACCATTAAAAACATTATAGGTCAAGTGGACTAAGTTATAAGTTGATATTCCTCCTGCACTATACATGTACCATGCCACAGGAAAAACAATAAACAATATAGTCAGAGTCATTGTGATAGCCGCGGATTTCTTTCTTAGAATAAGCAACAGTATATACGAACTGAACATGACCAGCATAAATAGATAGGAGGTGGCATAGTGAGATACGACTATAGATGCTCCAAATATAATAACCAAGATTTTTTTTACTGGTGGATCCAGCTTGTCATCCAGTAAAGCGACTAGGAACAGGGCAAAAAAGACTTCGGACATCAGTTGTTTCCCCAGTTGAAGTAACAGATTAAAGAATGGAGCTACGGCCATAAAAAAGAAAACCGCCAGGAAAGCAACCCTTCTATCAAACTGCTTCTGAAAGATTTGAAATAATGCCAGTGGTACCAGTGAAAAGAATAACGGAAATATTACTTTAAATATCCAGGTGCCTTCTATGTTAAGCACGAGTCCATATATAGCAGGTAAAATTGTTACACTCAATACGCTGTTATAGGAGAAAAGCGGCGCAATAGGATTCCAAACGCCATTGGCTGCGACAACTTTGTACATATAATACTCTAACCGTGTATCCCAGCCCCAGATAGAGCTGGAGATTAACGCTAAATGAAATAATACTGAAACTGAAATCATGCAGACTATAAACGGATAATAATCTTCTGGAACTACCCTAAAAGTAATTAACAGTACTGGAGCTAAGGAAATAATAGCTATTAATAGCAGTAGCACAATATTATTGTTATAACTATTGACCAGTTGCGCTCCTAGAATTGCCAAAAATGGAAGCAGCGCGAAAAGGAGAATAGGTGCAGAGAATAGATTACGTGCATTGAACTGAACTGGCTCACTAAAACCTCTATCTCTTCGGTAAGCGATAAAAAACAGAATTCCCAAGACACCTGTCCATGTAGTAAGTAGCGGGAAGATTGAAATCGGCCTGGTGATGCCAAGGTATGGATACAGGAAGTTTATAATAAGTCCCAGAAACATATTAAAGGCAATACTTAGCCCTATCGAATAAAGCAGTGTTTTAATCGTGCCTAACCGATTGATCCTGGGGATACGTAAAATGATAATCCCAGGTATAAAAGTAAGATAAACAAAGCCAACCACTTCTCTGAGAACAGGAACGTCAATGCCCAGCAGGCTCAGCCCCACTAGCAAGATAATAGCTAATTGGACGGCTAATGCCGCCTTCAGATGTCCTCTATTTCCCATGTAGTCGTTTTCAATTTTAATAGCGGCCAGAGCCGGAAACAGGCAGCCGTCACCCAGCCCGCTAGAACCTTTCGCGCTACCATTGTTATCGCTATCAAAATATGCTTATCTGTAAGACATCCGGTCTTGCTTTTTTGCCATGACGAGTATGCCTGCGCAGCACCACCACATGGGGAAAGACCTAAGAAGCGCTGCAGAATCTTGCCGAATATATTGAGCTCCCATGGCCTATCCTTGCTAGCGATAATTCTCCCCCAATCAGCGTACAATCCCATTGATTTTGGATAAATGAAGTCATCCCACTGGCAAAGCAGAACATTAAAACCAGCTTCTTCGAGAAAGGAGACCATCTCTCTCTTGGAAAAGCGATATTCTGAAAATGACATTGAAAAGCCGAGCAGCTTCAATAATTCCCGTGGCCACCCATACCAGGGGATTAAAAATGAGCCTTCGGATAAGGTTCTGGTATGGAACCGTTACAATAAGCAGGCCACCTTCTTTTAATAATCTATGGGCCTCATTGAGGGCTTCCTGTGGCCCTGTCTCAAAGTGTTCAATGACTCCGAATGAGATTATAGCTTCGAAATTTTCGCTAGCAAACGGTGTTTTTAGTACATCTCCCTGGACAAGTGGAATTGAACTATCGTACTTACGAATTGCCTCTATAGCTTCTGAAGATATGTCCATGCCTTCAACTGGAAAACCAAGTTGTCGCAAGTAAACAAGCCATCTGCCCAATCCACAACCAGCATCCAAAATCCTACCTCTCTTTGGTAAAACCTTGAGGACAGTAGAAAGAATTGTCTGATACTCAGTTAGTTTTAGATGTTCTTCAACTGTCTGACCACGCCAGTACTCCCCCGCCCCTGTTTTTCTTTGGGAACGCGCGGCTGGCTTGTATAGTTTGAAGCTCATTCTTTATTCCTCTGGTCTCTGTCTAACAACTTCTCTAAAATCCCAAACAACTTTTGTTCATTCACTTGATTACTATAATATTGCTCCACAACCTTCCGGGAATTTCTGCCTATTTCAGCCATAAGCTCATCGTCAAATACCAATTCGTTTATCTTGTCAACCAGCTCGTTCACGTCAAAAACCAGCACATCAGTTCCCGGTTCCACCCAGTATAGACCGACCATTCCTTCTGGTGTGGTAAAAACAGGGATGGAGCACGCCATGGGTTCTAGAATCTTATTAAGCGGACCAGTAGTGCTAATGCCTTCTGGTACAATTACAGCGTTCAGCCAACATAATTGGTCAACATATTCCATGGTGGAGTTGAGGTATCCTGTATAGATAATTCTGTCATTTTCAATTCTCCTCTCACACTGCCCTATAACCAAAAAACTGATGTTCTCGTCGAAACGATCAATGTTGTTGTAGAGAAAGTCAAGGTAATAGCGATTCCTTTTGTTTGTATCGAATGATCCAATTAAGCCGACTACTTTGTTGCTGCAAGAGGAACATCTTCGAATACTGCCCTTAGTAACAAAAAGGCCCGTATCAAAGAAAACTGGAATGATATCGATAGCAGTATTATATCTTTGGTATAATTCGAACGTATTCCGAGAGAGCGCAACGACGAAGTCAGCCCGCTTTACTACAAACCTCTCCAGAAACTGGGTTAGTTTCACAATTATTCTGGGGGATCCAGCGCTCTTAACATCTATGGAATGGACGGAGTGAGCATCAAAAATAGTTTTGAACTTTCTAATTTTGGAAGCGAGGTAAATGCCAATGAAGCCCATGAAATCCCAGACGCAATACACAATGTCAAATCGGTGGGTTAATAACACATAAGTCAATTTCGGAGACCATGTCAAGGTGTATAATACCTTAAGTGGAGAGTACTGCGGTCTCGATAAGAGCAGGTCGAGCACCTTATCGCGAAGGTTGATGATCTGGATACTTTCCATTCCGTCTATTGACCTATTGTTCTCCCTGGAACAGTGTATCAGCACGGTCTCATGGGCTTGATGTAGTAATTCAAGCAGTCGACGTGCTCGCACAGTAGAACCATCTGAAGAGTGAATATCACCCAGTAGTATTACTGCAACTTTCATTGTAATGGTTCACATCTTTTAGACAAATAGACGGTGTCAAGCTGATACGATCCGCACCCAAGTTTTTATTGCTTCTCACATTATACTGTTTAAAGCAAACTTAATTATTTGCTCACTTTGTGTTAATTCGCCGGAAACGAGAGGCATTTTTACCAAGAAATATTTCCTAAAAACTTGGTTGCGTCATAAATATTGGCGATGAATAGCCGAAATAAATATCCCTTGACTGGAGAAAGAAAGAATGGCAATCGCCTGACCTTTTAGATGATAACTCCATCACTGTCGTATGTCACACGCTTTATCGACGAAATCAGGTTTTCTCTGATAGTAGTGAGGTCAGGAGGATAATGATTCCAGATAGCAAAATGTATCTCGTGGCCATATTTTGTCAGTTGCTTAGCTACAGAATAGCCTGCATGATTGAAAGGATACTTAGGAGAGCTTGGAATAATCATAATGTTCACCGGGGTTTGTCATCCTGAAAGCGGCCATTTCACACTCATATTAGACTCTCATAGTAGCCAACATTTGCCGTGTAGATTCGCGAGGTCTTTATCACCGTCGCCAGAAGTAGCTATGTTTACTCAAATACTCTTTCAGCCTCAGCGGCAGCCACCTTTCCTTTTTGCCAAGCATGACACCCAAAAACTTGGCCAAATCATAGAGCACTGCGTAAGGAAGCCATTTTACATACCCGTTCCCCAATAGAAATTTCATTTCTTGACACACATACTGCAAGCCTTGAACGGTGAATTTATCAATACTATACTCATCATTGGCAAAATGGCTGAAAGAGACGCCAATGTCAAAATATTTTTGAAACACGGTTCTTAAACTGAAATTGTGTGAATGGTAAACTGGCGCCTCCGGCTCGTAGACGATCTTGTAGCCATTGACAAGCATCCTTTTTGCAAATTCAGATTCTTCACTCACAATTAAAGCCTCGTTAAATGGTTGATCCTCCCAAAGTTCTCGTCTATAGGCCGAATTTACATCGGAGAAAAAGATTAAATTTATGTCAGTCTTACCCTTTTCTGCCTGTTTTACAATTCGATAGGAAGGGTAATTACTGCCCAAAAAGAAGTATTCCATGGGCTTGGTATCTTTCTGGGGAATCTGCCTGCCATAAACTGCAGCTACTGTGGGTTCCTCAAAATTTCCTATTAGCTTGGAGAGCCATTTCGTAGTTGAGGGTATAGCGTCCTGAGTCAGAAAAATAAGATATCTGCCTTTGGCTAGTCCAGCAGCTAAGTTCCTTGTCTTGCCATGTCCAAAATCGTCCGGTTTTATGGTGACTACTGAGATGGGATAGTTTTTTGCAGTATCAATAGTTCCGTCAGTAGAGCCAGAGTCAACGACAATAACCTCAAATCCACCGCTATACTCCTGGGAAAAGACTGCCTTCAGTGTTTCACTAAAGGCCCCTCCAGCATTTTTTGTTGGAATTATTATAGATGCGTAATCGAAATGCACCACTAAAAATCCTTCATCCCTGAAGCAGAATGTCGGGAGGGTCGAATATTTCCCATAAGCATTGACAAACCTCTGGCGTTCACTTTCAGGTCTTCGATCGACTTGAGCTGGCTGATCCGCTGCCAAAGATAAATCGGGCGCAAATAGAATCTTTTGTAGCTTTCCTTCACCCAATATTGAAGGTCAGCTCTGTTAAGTGCGTGGCTTTCAAAAACTGGAATTACACCTCTACCCATACCCTCATAGGTAAAGTTCTCCCATGGGATATCGCCGCCCCCGGTGCTTAAGTATGAGTTATATAGCGCAGTACCGGGAAATGGTGTTGTGACAGCAAACTGGGCATAATCGAGTCTTAGACGCTTGGCAAATTCGATAGTTGCCTTGATAGTGTCACTGGTTTCACCAGGAGAGCCAATCATGAAGTAACCTATGGTTTGTATACCAACCTCGCGTGTTGTATTGACAGCTTTCTCTGCTTGCTCCACGGTGGCTCCTTTATTGAGGGTGTCAAGTATATGTTGGGTGGCCGATTCGATGCCATAGGCAACGGCGTAGCATCCCGCTTGCTTCATGTGGCTCAACAAATCTCTATCCACCAAATTGACTCTGGTCTCGCACGTCCAGCTCATTTTCAGGCCTCTTCTTAGTATAGTGTCGGCTATGGCAAAGGCGCGCTTTTTATCAAGAGTGAATACATCATCGTAGAATTCAATCTCTTTGACCCCATACCTTTCTTTGTAATATATAACCTCTTCGACAACTCGCTCGGGACTCATTGCCCTAAATCTATAGCCAAAAACAGGCTTCGAGCAGTAACTGCACTTATAGGGACAACCCCGACTGGTTGTCATTATGGCAAATGGAAGAGCTCGACCGTAAGGTGGGTGTAGCCTATATTTGCCTTGTGGAAGCAGGTGATAGGCAGGAAAAGGCAGGGAATCTAAATCCGCGCTTGTAGTTGGGGCTCTTAAAGGATTGTTGACCGCCTTGCCATTTCTCATGTAGCTAATGCCTGAGATGCTGTCTAGAGGTTGTCCCAATTCCAAAGCTCGAAGTAGGTCGATTGCGGTTTGCTCACCCTCTCCCTTAACTATAACATCAATTTCAGGAATGGCAGCCATTGTTTCCTCAGGGAGCAGCGTAGCATGAGCACCTCCAAGGATTATTGGTAGGTTAGGCCTGACCCGTTTTAGATGACGAGCGACATCTGCTGCCTCATTTATAGTAGGCGTCATAGCAGTCAGTCCGACCACATCGGCATCAGACGCGTATACAGCTACTCTCTTGGATTCTATTCTTAGGGCATTAGCATCTAGTATAGCTACCAGGTAACCTTTTGCTTCCAGCATAGCAGCTACCGATGCCAGCCCCATAGGGGGCTGGGCATAAGAATTTGGCTGTGAAGGATTTATCAAAAGTACTTTCAATGGCATCCTCGGCACATTCTAGCCTAGCGACAAAACCTCTTCCGTATTAGGTAAAACAGATTTTCAAAGCTATCTTGGAGGGGGCGCAATTTTACTTTACCTACCCGGGCCTTATAACATATGGGCAACTCCTTCCAACTGCATTTGGCATAATAGCAAGCTTCAATCTTCAGTTCTTCAGAGAATGACATACCATTGGACCTTATCAACAGTTTATCGAGAATATTTTTCCTGAAGGCCCACATACCCGATTGAGAGTCCTTTATATTAATCCCAAATAGGAACCTTGTAATAAAACTCAAGAATCTATTACCTGCCCTATGGAAGGAAGACATGCCATCTCCATTGGTATTGGAAAGTCGATCTGTGGTAATAAAATCTAAATCTTCGTCTTCAAGAAGACCAGCTAACCTCGTGATATCTTCCACAGGGTAGCTCGAATCTGCATCCGCAGTGACTATAATTTCTCCCTTAGCATTTGCGAACCCTGTCTTATAAGCCCTCCCGTAGCCTCTTCTTGGTTCAAATACAACTTCAGCTCCGGCTTCTTTAACAACTTCACTAGTTCTATCTGTAGAGCCATTATCGACAACCAAAATCTGAACATCATATCCCATATCCTCAAGTTCAGACTTAGGAATAGCCTGTATGGTCTTTCTTATTCCCTGCTCTTCATTAAGCGCAGGAATTACGATACTTATCTTCGTCTTTTGTCCTTTGCCTCCGTTATTCTCAATAGCCATATGGATGCTCCTTTTGCCACCGCCAAGCGCTCTCGATAATAGGCTCAAGTTCGTGATACTGTGTTTTCCAACCAAGTTCTGATTTCGCCAACTCAGAGCTAGCTATCAAGGCGGCTGGGTCACCCAAGCGACGTGGATTAACTTCTATTGGAATACTAGTCTTGGTAACCTTTCTCGCTGTTTCTACCACTTCCAGTACCGAGTAACCTTTGCCGTTCCCCAGGTTGTAAGCCTTATTTATTTCACATTTCTCCAGATGACCTAGGGCTAGTGAGTGGGCTTTAGCGATGTCGATCACATGTAAGTAGTCGCGAATACACGTTCCGTCTTTGGTGGGGTAATCCATACCATACAAAGCTAAGCGTTCGCACTGCCCCAAAGCTACCTTCATGATGTTGGCGATCAGATGAGTCTCAGGGTTGTGGTCTTCACCGAATCTGTCACTGGCACCGGCAGCGTTGAAATACCGCAGAGAAATGAACCTTAGCCCGTACGCCTTACTATACCGAGACATTAGTCTTTCCAGCATCAGTTTGGATTCACCGTAGGTATTTAGTGGTGGAACTATTGGCTGGTTCTCTGTAATGGGCATTCGGTCTGGGTTGCCATAGATGGCGGCGGTTGAGGAGAAAACAAGTTTGTTAACATCGTATTTGAGCATGGCATCGATAAGGTGAATTCCACAGATGACGTTAGTGTGAAAGTACTTCATTGGCTTAGAGTCAGATTCTCCAACTAAGCTTTTGGCAGCCAGGTGAACTACAGCATCTATCTTTTGCTCGCTGAACACGCGGTGCAACTTATCGAGATCGGCAAGGTCGAGCTCGACAAACAAGGCTTCGGGAGTAACAGCGTCCCGGTGTCCCTGTTCTAGATTATCCAAAGCGATAACGGTGTTCCCCTCTTTAATTAGTTCTTGTGAAACGATGCTTCCTATATAACCAGCAGCGCCGGTAACTAAAATGTTCATCCCCTATGTCTCCAGAATTAAATCAGCACCTTCCTTCAGCACCTTCCTAATGAAGGCATAAACCCTTTTCCTATACACCAGTTGAGCCGCGAAGCTTACCAATATGATAGCCCTACTAGTTCTGGTAGATATTGCCCGAACGTACTAACCCATTATCCATGATAGTAGACATAACTGCAGCCGTCAAATTGTCTTATCGTACCTGAACGTAACTATTCTTGTGTCTAACTTCCGGATTGTGGCCGAGGAAGCTAGCGATATCCTCCTTGCTGAACCTCCGGTCCCCTCGTGGACCGATACGATACGCCTTAAGTATTCCCTGATTACTCCAGCGCCTCACCGTATTGATATGCACATTGAGAAAGTGGGCTACCTCCTTTGCCGTTAGCATGATTTTCGCCTGATTAACCTCGTCATTGAATCTAACCACCTTAAAACCACTCCAAGTTATTTCAAGTTATTTAATGACAACAATAGCTTACTCTGCCTCAACAGACAATCCCCCAAAATGCCCAATGATATAGTCAAATAGTCCCATTTGAGATTGAAGAATGCATATGAGGAGCATAGTACCCTTTTCTTATATCAAAACGGTACTGATAGGTCATTCAAATGATGGCGCAATAATCCATACTTAATGGACAGAAAATTAAAAAAGGCTCCGCCAGGGCTTGGTGGGCTGGCTGGCAGAGCCGAACACAGGAGCGCGTCCCGTGTCTATGTTGCATAATAGCACAAGAGTCGACAGACTGGCTCAGGTCAGAGACAAGGCAACAGGCGGTCCGAGAAGCGACCACTTTAAAGCTTCGATTATAAAGAAATGGCTCTGTGTAGTATTATGCCTTGTTTTTGTCTCCTCTGCGTTAAGTGTTGTAGTTCCACAAGCGGTTCATGCCGCTGAAGAAGGCTACCTGTTCGACAGGGTGATCACCTGGGCTGATGGCACCACCGAGCATGTTCAAATAGGTAAGGACAACTTTTTCTATCTTGATGGGCTGAAAAAACATTTAGTCGGAATGAATTTTATCCCTGTGAACCCTAATCAATCTGAAACCGTTGATAAATGGTCTTTCTGGCTGCCTGCAAACATGGCGTTCTTTGAAAAGCAATTTGCCTACTTGCAGTCAATAGGTGTGAGAATAATTTGCACAAGATTTGACGATTGTGGATGGGCGGGCGCTGAGGTGGAATCAACTGCCTTCCAGAATTTCTTTGCTCTCCTCAAAAAATATAAGATGCTGGCAGTTTTCCAGATTCCTTGCAGTTATAAGTCCGGGTTTAACGATGCGATGATAAATCATACTATGCCGTCTTTACCAATGTGGGGGGGTGGTGAAACTCTTGATGCACGACTGAACAGACAGCTACCTATGCTGGCTAAATTTGATAATATTGTAGCAATAGGCTGTGAAAACGAATTAGATTATCTTGCACCAGGAATGACATATAACGCCGATGATGTTACTGTGTATATGACTTATCTCATTGGGATGGTCAAGAATAACACTCCCCTTTTAACTACTCACAATGTAATGGACGATTGTACCATAGAGCCAACGATAAAACAGGCTGCCTTGAAGTTAGTTGATATTCCCTCTTTTGACCCATATCGTGCAACACCTGCTGATATCACAACAATTATGGAAAGTACAACAGCATCGTTAGGTGCAACGAATGGATGGTGGGCACTTGAAATTGGGGAGAATAATAGAGGCAGGCCAGATTGGGAATTTGACGAGAATTTAGTCACAGGAGAATTTATCGACGCCTCATTTGAGGCAGGGGCAACGGCATCGTTTCTATTTACTAATTTTTCCCCAGATAATAATGATAAGTTGCAGTATTTTGATTCAAATGGCGACCCTAAACCCAATCTCACGGGGATTGCCGCAGAGATTTCGAGGTTGCAGGCGCCACTTTCTCAACCTGTCACTATACCCAGTGAGACCTTCACGATCACCGCTAGTGCCAGTGCCAACGGCTCCATATCGCCCACCGGCAATGTAGTAATCAATCAGGGTGGTAGCCAGACCTTCACCATCACCACAGATGCTGGCTATCACGTCGCCGACGTGCTGGTTGATGGTGCCTCAATGGGAGCGGTAACCAGCTATACAATTGCCAGCGTTACTGCCGACCATACCATCAGGGCCAGCTTTGCCAGTGATGCCTACACTATTAATGCCAGTGCCTGTGCTCACGGGTCAATATCGCCCTCGGGCGCGGTAACGGTTGATCCCGGTACCGACCAGTCCTTTAATATTGCCGCAGAAGATGGTTACCATGTTGGCGACGTACTGGTTGATGGCGGTTCGGTGGGAGCAGTAGACAGCTACACATTTAGCAACGTTACTGACAAACATACGATAAGTGCCAGCTTTGCTGCCGATGCCGTAACCACCTTTACCGTCGCCGCCTCTGCCGGTGCCAACGGATCCATATCGCCCACCGGCAATGTAGTGATTAATCAGGGCGGTAACCAGACCTTCACCATCACCCCAGATGCTGGCTACCATATTAGCGACGTACTGGTTGATGGTGCCTCAATGGGAGCGGTAACCAGCTACACGATTGCCAGCGTTACTGCCGACCATACCATCAGGGCCAGCTTTGCCAGTGATGCCTACACTATTAATGCCAGTGCCGGTGCTAACGGCTCCATATCGCCGACGGGCAATGTAGTAATTAATCAGGGTGGTAACCAGACCTTCGCCATCACCCCAGATGCCGGTTATCACGTTGCCGACGTACTGGTTGATGGTGCCTCGGTGGGAGTGGTAGCCAGCTACACATTTAGCAACGTTACTGGTGACCATGCGATAAGTGCCAGCTTTGCTGCGGATGCCGTAACCACCTTTACCATCACCGCCAGTGCCGGTGCCCATGGCTCCATATCGCCCTCGGGCGCGGTAGCAGTTAATCCCGGTGCCGACCAGTCCCTTAATATTGCCCCAGATGCCGGCTACCATGTTGCCGACGTACTGGTTGATGGCGGTTCGGTGGGAGCGGTAACGAGCTACACATTCAGCAACGTTACTGCTGCCCATACGATAAGTGCCAGCTTTGCTGCGGATGTCGTAACCACCTTCACCATTACCGCCAGTGCCGATGCCAACGGTTCAATATCGCCCTCGGGTGCGGTAGCGGTTAATCCCGGTGCCGACCAGTACTTTACTATTGCCGCAGAGGATGGCTACCATGTTAGCGACGTGATGGTTGATGGAGCCTCGGTGGGAGCGGTAGCCAGCTATGCATTGAACAACGTTACTGCTGACCATACGATAAGTGCCAGCTTTGCTGCCGATGCCCTAACCACCTTCACCGTCACCGCCAGTGCTACCGGCAGTGGCGATGTAGCTGAGAGCCCCGTTCAGACTGCCTACCCATCCGGTGCCTCAGTGCAATTGACGGCCACGGCCGATCCCGGCTGGTCATTCGCCGGTTGGAGCGGCGATCTTAGCGGCAGCGCCAACCCGGCTACCGTCACCATGGACGGCAACAAGACGGTCACAGCCACCTTTGCCATCGCCACTAGTAAACCATCCATTACCGTCACCAGTCCCAACGGTGGCGAAACGGCGTCAATTGGCGAGCCGTTTGACATAACCTGGGATTCGTCCAATGTTACCGGCAACGTCAATATCTATGTGTCCAGAACCGCCGGCTCTACCTGGACACTCATCACTCCAAGAGGTGGTATCGCCAACGGCGGCAACTATTCCTGGCCTGTAACAGCGCCAGCTACCGCCAAAGCCAGAGTTAAGGTGGCCAGCGCCACTAAATCCACCATCTTCGATGCCAGCAACGCTAACTTCACCATCTCAGCCGGTACCATCACCGTTACCAGCCCCAACGGCGGCGAAACTGCGTACATTGGTGATCCCCTCGACATAACCTGGGATTCGTCTCACGTTGCCGGCAATGTCAATATCTATGTCTCCAGAAGTGGCGGCTCTACGTGGACACTCATCAATCCAAGGGGTGGCATCGCCAACAGCGGCAACTACTCGTGGGCAGCGGTAACCGGGCCAGCTACTGCCAAGGCCAGGGTCAAGGTGGCCAGCGCATCCACCGCCACCGTTTTCGGTACCAGCAATGCCAATTTCACTATCTCGGCCGGTACCATAACCGTTACCAGTCCCAACGGTGGCGAGACGGCGTCAATTGGCGAGCCGCTTGACATAACCTGGGATTCGTCTCATGTTACGGGCAACGTCAATATCTATGTGTCCAGAACCGCCGGCTCTACCTGGACACGTATCACCCCGACTGCCGGTGTGGCCAACACAGGGAACTACTCGTGGACTGTAACAACGCCAGCTACTGCCAAAGCCAGAGTCAAGGTGGCCAGCGTCTCTACAGCCACCGTCTTCGATACCAGCAACGCTAACTTCACCATCTCAGCCGGTACCGTCAACTAACCTGGAGGAAGCGCAAGCCAGCCTACGAGCTTTCTGCTATATTATCCTTGGCTTTCCCCGGCTTCGCCTGCACCCGCCACCCGGTTTCGAAGGACTTCGGCCTGGCCCTGCGCGCTTTTGATCTGCTTTGAAACATGCGTCTGTGACCATGTCCTTAATTTCTTGTCACCTAGCCAAACATTAAGACTGGATGAGTCTTCGGGGATCAAGCCGCAAAGCCAACTGAAGGTGCTGGCCTATTCAATAACGAGCAAAAGTATACTATAATGGGCTGACTGCGACATGGGATACCTCAGACAAAGAATAATTGGCAGTGTCAAGGAGAGGTTAGTTGGTCAGGGGGCAAGCATGTTGCCCTTCTGGCTATATTTCTTGGCTATTACCGCCGCCGAGCTGCTGACGGTCTATCTACAGCCGCTGATTGGGGTGATATGCCATGGGTTGATCCTTGTTGCTTTGCTTACGCAGTCTGCTTTTGCTGGTAGTACCGAGCGGCGCAATCTCATATTGGGTCTAAGCCTGGTACCTCTAATCCGTATACTCAGCCTAGCTATGCCTCTGGTTCAGTTGCCTCAAATCTACTGGTATCCTATTATTTATGCCCCGCTGCTGGTGGCTACGGTAGTGGTGATGCGGGTTGTAGGGCTCAAGCGCAGCGATGTCGGTCTGGTCAGCCGGGATTTTCCATTTCAGATTATCATAGGAATTTTTAGCGGCTTTGCCTGGGGAATGCTGGAATATATGATTTTGAAGCCCAAGCCTCTGGTAGCCGGCTTCACTTTCCAGGAGATATGGTTGCCGGCGTTGGTTCTATTGATGACCACCGGGTTCGTCGAGGAGCTGATGTTCCGCGGCGTTCTGCAAAGGCTTGCCGAGCCCGCTATGGGTTTTTGGCAGGGGATAATATATATCAGCCTTATCTTCGCTGTCCTGCATGTCGGCTTTTTCTCGGCGCTAGATGTTGTGTTCGTGCTGGTCGTCGCCCTGTTCTTTGCTTACGCAGTAAAAACAACAGGCTCACTCATTGGAGTGAGCCTGGCTCACGGCATAGCTAATATGTCTCTGTACCTAATAATGCCCTTTGTGCTACGCTAGGATATTGGCCACCTTCAGGCCGACAATAACGGCAAAGCCGATAACCAAGGGGATAATGCTGATGAGGAGTGAACGGGATAGGAGCTTTTGCCTCTTACCTGAACTGGTACCCAGTAGCTCTTTGGCGGTGAGGAAACCAATGAGTAACAGCGTGATAAAGACACCTATGCCAATACCCATACTTGATGCCGCTATGGTGGTGATAGTACTAACGGTTACTGTTGATACCATCGTTTACCTTTAAATCAATGTGTATAGCAACTTATACAATAAGCCTGTTCCTATTTTATACAGATAAATTCCATTTGTCAACTGCTTTATCCTACCCGAACCTCACTATTTGTAGCCGTCTTTGTGCTACATCGTCACGGATTGAGCCTGCGATTGCCTTCGAGCCACGCTGGGTGCTGGTCGGTATTGCCATAGCCGTCGTCGTAGCCTGCCTGATAGTTGCTGCACGTATTCTGACTAGAGAAAACAGGGCAGCCAGCGAGCCCGAAGTCCAGAAGACAGATCTACCGGAGGCAATGCCTGTAAAAGTGGCCGAGAAGAACGCTGTGCCTGAAGAGATTGGGGAACCGATTGAGACATTGGCATCTGAAGAGGGTACGGAGGCAAAAGTTTTGTTGGCATCAGTGCAGGCCACAACTGCCAAGAGCATAACCCAGGCAGAAGAGGCGCTACCATCTGGGCCGGGGCTCCAGACAGAGGAACAAACTCAGAAAAAACCAAAGGAAAGCTTGCCTCGGCAGTACCGGCAAACTCCGCTGCCGCTGGCCATCACCGAGTTAAAGATCGACCCTGCGAGAGCCAGACCGGGTGAAACTGTAACCATTTCCTTTAAGGCGACTAACATGAATGATGTTACCAGCTATTATTCAATCACTTTGAGGATAAACGGTGTAACTATGGCTACGAAAGGGGTAAGCCTGCCACCAAAGTCTGCGACACGGCTGGCATTCACCTTAGTTGAGACTCTGCCTGGAGATTACAAGGTTGAGGTAAATCGCTCGATCGGAAGGCTCAGTATCGTTCGGGAGACGGGGCAAACATTTCTGTGCCCCAGATGTAGACGAAAGGTGATGGAAGGTCACAGGGTCTGCGAGAGTTGCGGAGCGGTTCTAAGGTGGTGAAGATTGCCAGGTTGCCGATTAAAATGGTAAATTGCGGTAAAAGTCATGAAGCTGCAAAAGATTAGGCTGACGAATCCGAAACTTCTACCTCAACACGTGGGCATTATCATGGATGGTAATGGCCGCTGGGCAAAGAAACACGGACTGCCCAGATTGGTCGGGCACCGACAAGGGGTTAACACGGCCCAGAAGGTAATCGAAATTTTCATTGAATACAAGATTCCCTACCTCACGCTCTATGCGTTCTCTACCGAGAATTGGAACCGACCGCGAGGTGAAATTGATGGGATACTTCAAATTTTGGAAGAGAGGCTGGACGAAGGCATCAAGTTCGCCGAGAAAAAGGGTATAAGGATCCTGCACTTTGGCAAACCCGACGGACTGCCGCTAAGGCTTAAAAGTAAGGTAAAACGGGCACTAGAGCTGACTGCGAATAATAGCCTGCTGACTCTGGGCATAGCTTTGAATTATGGCGGCAGAGATGAGATTATGGAGGCGACACGGAATCTTATTCGTGACCGCATTTCGCCACAGGACATTAGTGAAGAGGTCTTCAATCAATACCTCTACACTACCGACGTTCCTGACCCTGACTTGATAATTCGCACTGGGGGTGAAATGCGGTTGAGTAATTTCCTGGTATGGCAGTCTGTCTATGCTGAGATATACTTCACATCGACTTTATGGCCTGATTTCGACAGAAAAGAGATAGATAAGGCCCTTACCGCCTACAGCCAACGCCAACGCCGTTTCGGTGGCTTACCGACGGGGTAGAACGTGCCGAGTTTTAACCAAGCGAAGTATGGAGAAAAAGGAACAGCACATTATCATTGGTAGGGCAAACCGGCAGTTTGCACGACCGTATACAATGTGCGAGAATGTTTTGGTCATATATTTGATAGCAAAGGCACGAGAGGAAAGAGAACTCCGAGGACAATGAATAGACTCAGTTTTGCTTTGGTGGTAGTTTTCATCAGTCTAGGTGGCGTCTTTTGTTCGTTGGCGGGTCCGTCACCTGGCCTTGCCCTACGAGCAGCCAAGATTGACTCTGATGTCCAGATGACGTGTTCACCCCAAGAAGCTGAAAGCTTTTGGGGTAAGGTTGACGCAATTGTGGAGCTAGGCAGAAGAGCCAGAGAGACCGGACAACCCGTTAAGGTTGAGGAAACCTTCAGTGAAGACGAAGTGAATTCAGCACTTGACGGATTTGCATCCAGGTACAATGATGGGCTGGTTACTCTTGAGAAGATAAGAGTCTATTTTCGGGACCAGTTCGTCTATGTTTTTGCATCTTGTAGAATACTGGGAATGGAAATAACGTTATCTGCTGTTCCTGAAATATGGCTGGAAAATGGCAAGCCCAAAGCCAGAGTGCAATCTCTTAATGTGCAGGGGGCACCCGGATTTGTGGATGGCATAATTACTAGAATTGTAAACCAGCGCATCGACGCAGAGTATGACAAAATACGACAATATCCCATATACGATTATTTCGAAATGAGCAGCATCGTTTTTACGTTCCAACAGGTGACGGTAACCGGCGTAGCCAGATAGTGCTCTGAAAAAGCTCTTGATACGGTATATTTGTACTGTTAGTCGTTGGTTGCTAGATTCAAAGGGATGATCCCCCACCTCGTGGCTTTCATCACTGCTGCCGTACGATTGGTGGCATCAAGTTTTCTCAGTATTTGTGTAATGTGATTCTTGGTTGTGTTTTCTGATATGTTTAATTTCTTGGATATCTCCTCTATTCAGGTAACCTTGCGCCATGTAACGAAGAATTATCATTTGTTTATGTGTTAGTGCAGAAGGATGGAAGCCAAATTCCCTATCCCATAGGTTATGGTAGTCCAGTTCTTCCTGAGTTCTAATTAATATGCTATTTACCATGTTCATTCTCTCCTAGCGGCACTAGTCTATCGTAGTGCTAACTTTGTGAACCTCGGCTGTTAATCTACGCAGATCATCCTCAGTGAACAGTCTCCAGCCCCTCCTGTCTCGACTTTTTACATCAGCGAAAGTCTTTTCTCTTATCCACCTGAGCAGGGTATTCTTGCTTACGCCTGCCATTTTGCATACTTCAGCAGTTCTGTAATATTTTTCCCCACTGTACATTATCGGCATCGAATCACCTCAAATATATTCAGATGAACTCATGATATCACAGGTATGCGCTCATTCAATGACCAAGAAGTACTGTTTTGCACCATTACTTTAGTTCCACCTGCGACGATGCGCAGTTTTTTTGGGCACAAAAAACTGCGTGTCCTACATCTTGTGCAAGCCACGCAGTTCCTGACCAACTATAGGTAGTACCCCTGGGGCGATTCGAACGCCCGACACGCGGTTTAGGAAACCGCTGCTCTATCCATCTGAGCTACAGGGGCAGAAGCGGCCCTCTAAAGCCGTGATTTTTTGATTACGTACCCTTCTGGGGTAGTATATGCTGGTAGTTTCGTCTGTGTCCGAGGCAGTGCACTTTCCTCTTCTGGCTCCTTTGCTATTTCTTCCTCTTCAACCTCGGTTGACTGTTCTGCCTCGATGGGCGTTGGAGCCGCCGGTAGCGCTTCCGTACGCGGAATAACAGCCTTCTTTGACCTCTGCTTAAGTTCACCTAAAGTTTTATCTAAGTCCTGTAAAATCTCAGTAATCCGGCTCTCAACCAGGGCGCTGGCCTCCTCCGTTGCCAGATTCTCAATTTGAGTGACATAATCCTGAAGTCTCCAACTGTGTTCTTCCAATTCCTTAATTTGGTCAACCAGCTTTTTAGACATAGACTGTATCTCCGGTATCTCCGAATCGAGGAGGCTCTTGATAATATTCTGTACCTTTGCTCTTTGGGGCTTATTTGCCATCTTCTTGCACCTTCCTCAATATTTTAGTTGACCCAACTAAACATAAAAACGGTTTTTCATCACTTTCGTTTACTATCAACTACCCATCTGTGAACTCAATTATAACAATGGCACATTGTCAATGCAACACTTCAATTGCCTGAGAAAACAGATCTGATTCCTTGACTTTTTGCCTTGCTTTTCCTATACTAACGACCTCATAATTGAGGGGCAGGGGGATTCTGAGGCCATCAAATTGCCCGAGTGGCGCAATGGCAGCGCAACCGACTTGTAATCGGTAGGTTAGTGGGTTCGACTCCCCTCTCGGGCTTTAGTCTTAGGTCTTAGCTGGGAGGGGTGCCGGAGTGGCCAATCGGAGCAGACTGTAAATCTGCCGCCTGAAGGCTACGTAGGTTCGAATCCTACCCCCTCCACCATCCGGGGCTTTTCAGCTTTGATGGAAATGGTGTATAATGTAGCGGCTATATTGTATAATGTAACGGTTTGCCCACATAGCTCAGCAGGTAGAGCACGTTCTTGGTAAGAACGGGGTCACCAGTTCGAATCTGGTTGTGGGCTGGTAAAGAAGGAGGATTTGAAAATGGCAAAGAAAATGTTTGAGCGAAGAAGCCGCATCTCAACGTGGGTACGATAGGCCACGTTGATCATGGTAAGACGACATTAACTTCAGCGATCACTCTGGTTCTTTCAAAGGGTTCGGAGACCCAATTTCGAGCTTTTGACAGCATCGACAATGCTCCCGAAGAGAAAGCGCGTGGCTTGACGATAGCTATCGCGCATATTGAATATGAGACTGCAAAGCGGCATTATGCTCACGTTGATTGTCCGGGACATGCTGACTATATCAAGAACATGATAACTGGAGCGGCTCAGATGGACGGTGCGATACTAGTCGTCAGCGCTCCTGATGGCCCGATGCCTCAGACCAGAGAACACATCCTTCTGGCTCGCCAGGTAGAAGTGCCGAGCTATATTCGTTGCATTGAATAAGGTAGATATGATGGAAGACCCCGAACTTCTGGAGCTTGTTGAGCTCGAAGTTAGGGATTTGTTGTCCAAATATAAGTTTCCGGGAGACAAAACCCCGGTTATACGTGTGAGCGCGCTCAAGGCGCTGGAATGTGGTTGCGGAAAACGAGAGTGCCAGTGGTGCGGTAAGATTCTGCAGCTGACGGATGCGATCGATGAGTGGATGCCACTTCCGGTGAGGGCTAAAGATAAGCCTTTCTTGATGCCTGTCGAGGATGTTTTCGGCATCAAAGGGCGTGGCACTGTAGTTACCGGCAGGGTAGAAAGAGGTATTGTCAAGACCGGCGATGAAATTGAGATTATCGGCATAAAAGATACCCGCAAGACTGTGGTTACCGGAGTGGAGATGTTCCACAAGACATTAGACATCGGGGAACCCGGAGATGCCGTCGGTTGTCTGCTCAGAGGCATAGAGCGTGAGGATGTAGAAAGAGGCCAGGTTCTGGCAGCGCCAGGCTCAATTACACCTCATACGCACTTCGAGGCCGAGGTGTATGTGCTAACAAAAGAGGAAGGTGGTCGGCACACTCCATTCTTCAATGGGTATAAGCCTCAGTTTTACATCAGGACGTTGGATATTACTGGAATTACGGAATTGCCCAAGGGTGTGGAAATGGTGATGCCAGGCGATAACGTTAAGATGACCATAAAGCTTATCCATCCCGTGGCGCTTGAAGAAGGACTGCGTTTTGCCATTAGAGAAGGAGGAAGGACGGTTGGAGCTGGGGCTATTGGCAAAATCATCGAATAAGCATGGCTAAGAAAGGTGAATCGCGTGGTATAATTCATCTGGAGTGCACGCAGTGCCACGAGAGAACATATACCACTGATAAGAATAAGAAGAATGATCCTCAGCGAGTGGAGTTGAGGAAGTACTGTCCTCGTTGCCGTATTCACGTGCTCCATCGGGAGACTAAGTGACCTTTGGCCAAGAAAGACCAGCCTCAAATCATTAAGCCTAAAAAGCGTTCTCGTTTCGCTTTTGTTGGTGATATCGTAGGTGAATTAAGAAAGGTCACCTGGCCGTCTAGACGGGACATCATTCGCTTAACATTAATGGTTATCGCCGTATGTGTGGCTGTTGGGCTCGTGTTGGGGGCTCTCGACTACGGCTTTGCCGAATTGGTTGGCAAAGTCTTGTTAGGCAGGGGTTAGTCTATGAAGAACGGCGATAGGCTATGGTATATTGTTCATACTTACTCAGGCTATGAGGACCGCGTGCAGCGAGCTTTGCAGCAGCGGATTAAATTTATGGATGCCGAGGACAAAATATTTGAGGTGAAGATACCCACCGAAGAGGAGATTGAGATCCGAGGTGGACAGAGACGGACTGTAACGAGGAAGGTTTTCCCTGGATATGTTTTGGTCCAAATGAGTATGGATGATGAAAGTTGGAATGTGGTGCGTAATACGCCTGGAATAACCGGCTTTGTCGGCAGTGGGAATAAACCGACACCTTTGACTGAGGAAGAGGTCAATGCTATTCTTAAGAAGGCTGAAGGCACGCCCCAGGTCAAAGTGGGTTTCAGAAAAGGAGAGAGCGTACGGGTAGTTGACGGTCCCTTTACTGATTTTGTGGGCGTAGTTGATGAGATCAGTGTGGCAAAAGGAAAGGTTAAAGTACTGCTGACGCTTTTTGGACGGGAGACATCCGTGGAACTGGATTTTTTGCAGGTGCAGAGGTTATAAATGGCTAAGAAAACTAAAGCTATTATCAAATTGCAGATTGAAGCAGGCAAAGCTACTCCAGCGCCGCCGGTAGGGCCGGCTTTGGGCCAGCATGGTGTTAATATTATGGCTTTCTGCAAAGAATACAACGATCAAACCAAGTCTCAGGCGGGTTCTATCGTACCCGTTCAGATAACTGTATACGAGGACAGATCCTTCAGCTTTATTACCAGGACACCACCGGCGTCCGATCTCTTGAAGAAAGCTTTGAGTCTTGAAAAAGGTAGCGGTACCGCGGGACGGGAAAAGGTGGGCATATTGCCTCGCGAAAAAGTCTATGAAATTGCCCGTATCAAGATGAAGGACTTAAATGCCGTGGACATTGAGGGAGCTGCGCGTATTGTTGAAGGTACAGCTCGTAGTATGGGAATCGAGGTCGAGTAAAAGATGGTAGTTCGAGGGAAAAAGTACAGAGAAGCGACTAAGCTTATTAATAGAGAGACGGCTTATCAACTAAATGAGGCAGTAGAACTGGCTAAAAAGGCAGCGTTTGCCGGTTTTGACGAGACCGTAGAGTTGCATTTGAGGATGGGAGTTGATCCTCGAAGCGCCGATCAACAAGTGCGTGGTATAGCCCTTTTACCCAACGGCTTGGGTAAGAAAGTCAGGATTCTTGTTTTTGCTCAAGGAGAGGCAGCTATGGCAGCTGAAGAAGCTGGCGCTGACTATGTTGGCAGTGATGAGCTCGTCAAGAAGATTGAGGATGGTTGGCTTGACTTCGATGTGAGTATAGCTACTCCTGATATGATGGGTAAGGTAGGTAAACTAGGCAAAATACTTGGTCGCAAAGGATTGATGCCTAACCCCAAGTCGGGCACGGTCGTAGCGGGGGAGGACGTATCTCGTGCCATCACTGAAGCTCGTAAGGGCCGGGTTGAGTTTAGATTGGACAGGACAGCAATTATCCACGTGCCTGTCGGCAAGATTAGTTTTGATGCGGCTAAGCTTCTGGAGAACCTGAGCGGACTGCTGGAGGCTATAATAAAAGCTAAGCCCAGTGGAGCCAAGGGGCAGTATATCAAGAGTGCTTTCTTGACAACTACGATGGGTCCTGGAATCAGGCTTGACTTGAGGCCTCTGTTATCTTGATTTTGGTTTTCAGTTCTTTATAAATGGAATAGCAGATTTCGTAGTGCCTATGATAGCAGGTGCTATGCAGCTTAAATGATATGCCTGCGGAGGTATGCTTTTGGCGAGTTTCATGAAACTTGCCTTAAAGTCCTTGTGTCACGGCACGAGGGCTTTTTTGTTTTAAGGAGTGTGTGAGCATGTTAAAAGAAAAGAAAGAACAGACAATAGAACAGGTGGCCGCGAGCTTGTCTCGATGCACCGTTGCGGTTGCTACGGACTATCGCGGTCTTACGGCCCAAGAAATGGTGCAGTTAAGGCGGCGTTTGGCTGAATCTGGTATAGAATATCGAGTGATTAAGAACACGCTGACCAGATTTGCTGCTGAGAAGGCTAATAGAAAGCAACTGGAGACATTACTGACCGGACCTGTGGCTATAGCTTTTGGCTATGATGATGTACTTAAACCAGCTCAGGTCTTGCGGGAACATATCCGTTCTACTGGGTCCGTTCTGCAAATAAAGGGAGGCATTCTTGGTGACAGGTTGCTAACAGCTGACGATGTTGCGAATCTTGCGACTATGCCGCCGAAGGAAGTTCTGATTTCTAGATTGCTAGGGCAAATGCAGGCTCCGATACAAGCTTTACATAATGTTTTAAGCGCACCTTTGCAGGGACTTTTAAACGTAATACAAGCAAGAATTAGACAAGCTGAAGGAGGATAAAATGTCAGAGGAACAAGTTGGATCCGAGCAAGCTAAGGTCGAGGAAGAGCCAAAGGCTAAAAAACAATCTAAGGCGAAAGAAGTTGCATCAACAGGAGCTAAAGGAATGACAAAAGAAGACATAATAGCTGCAGTAAAGGGCATGACAGTGCTGGAGCTGGCCGAATTGGTGAAAGCCTTGGAAGGAGAGTTTGGTGTGTCTGCAGCGGCGCCGGTAGCAGTGGCAGCTGTAGCCGGAGGTGCATCAGCCGCAGCCGGTGCAGCTGAGGAGGAGAAGTCTGAGTTCACCGTGATCCTCAAGGAAATCGGCGAGAATAAAATCAACGTGATTAAAGCGGTGAGAGAAGTGACCACTTTGGGCCTTAAAGAGGCCAAAGATTTGGTGGAAGGTGCCCCTAAGCCAGTCAAAGAAGGCGTCAATAAGGACGAAGCGGCCACAGTTAAAAAGAAACTTGAGGAAGCCGGAGCAAAGGTTGAGATCAAGTAGTGCTGCCGAGCTTGCCTTGATTCTGAGGAACTCTCTAGTTTTAACTAAACAGTAAAACGGCTGGAAACTGCAAAGCCCGCCAGAGGTTATCGGTACTGAAAATGTCCGACCTCGCGGTGGGCTTTTCATTGCCTTGGGCATGGTGTAAGATTTGTGGGCGTGATGAAATGTAAGTGCAGGAACGAGAGTAAACGGAGGGATTAGCATGGCTGAAGCAGAATTCTTTGAGGTGACCACAAAGGTTATTTCACAAAAGGGCCATTGTGCTATGGGCCACAAGGTTGGCGATAGGTTTGTTATGGCGGATAAGACTCCATCTGGCATGTGCTCTTGGGCATTTCATTCACTCTTTCCCTTTCTTACGGTATTGCAGTTTGGCGGCTCTTTCCCTTGGGAAAACGACCGCGACAAGACGACGGTTGCCTGTCCTGACCCGACAAACCCGGTCGTTTTTGAGCTGCAACGTCTAAGAAAATAGTTGTTATCCGCAGTTAATCTTATCGCTGGGGCGGTAGAGACCTGGCGAAATTAGATATGCTCTTCTTGATCTACCCCTAACTTTCTGAGCGTACAGTATGTATATATTTTTGGGCATTATCAGCATAGTCATTGGTTATTTGCTTGGTTCTATCCCTTCAGCGTTTATCATGGGACGTCTCAGGAAAGGTATCGATATTCGTGAGGTTGACTCGGGAAATATGGGTGCAGCGGCCACTTTACGCCAAGTGGGTGTTTGGGAAGGCATCATTGTTGGAATTGTTGATGTGGCCAAGGGGTCGGTGGCCATACTCTTTGCGAAGGTTCTGGTGGTTGCTGAGGTTTGGGTATTGGCTGCAGGACTAGCTGCTATTCTCGGACATAGCTTTCCCGTATTTGTCGGCTTTAGAGGTGGCAGTGGTGCGGCCACTGTCATTGGCATTTTTCTTGTTTTGGCGCCCGCGGCGATTGGTATCGTGCTCGTGATAGTAGCTATTCCATTTTTCACTACGCGTAATTTTGCCTTCGCTGTATTCATTGGCTTGCTCTTGCTGCCGTTGCTGACTTGGTTATTTGGTGGTTCATTGATGTTGGTCCTGTTTTCTCTGCTTGTTGATATCTTTATCTTGGGGAAAAACCTGAGTGTTTTGAAACGAGCCTGGCCCAAACGTAAAAAGAAGGATATCGGCACCGGCCATCCTGCTAGGCGTGTATAACTTTTCGGGTTACACGCTTTTCTGAATTTCACCAAAATATCACATTATCTTCATAATATATTCAAATTTGCCTGTTACTATTTCATTATAGATACCTATTAGTTAAGGGGGGCTATTGCAAATGAACAAATGGCTAAAGATTACTATTCCTATTATGATTGTGCTGCTGGCGATAATTGCAGTCACCGGCATTGTTCTAGTGAAGGGAAATGGCAGTGCAGCCTTGGTCAGCGCTTCCGGGTCATATAGCACCGGCAACCCAAGTGTTGCTAACGGAAATGGCTGGGGCACGTATGGCTGTTGCCGGGGTGTCTTTGCTGGTAACGGCCAAGGTGGAGGGTTCGGAGATATTGGCAACACCTATCCGCCATGTTGTCGCAGTTACGTGCGTTAACCATAAATCTTAAGAATAATGTCTAGTCGGAGTACCGACGTATTAAATACACCTCCTAAGTTAGGGGCGAAGGTCGACCACTTCGCCCCTTCCAATTTTATGTGCTACAATTCAAAACGTAGTACGGCGGTCAAGATAATGACAAATAGCAAGATCTTGCTGGTTGATGATGAGCCTAAGGTCTGCGAGCTGATTAGGGCATACCTTGAAAAGGATGGCTATGACGTTATTGTTGCCGCCGATGGCGTAGCGGCTATCGAGCAGGTTCAGCGACATAAGCCGGATCTCATCTTACTGGATTTGAATTTGCCGGAACTGGACGGCCTGGAGGTATGTCGAACTATCAGGAAACAATCAAATGTGCCTATTATCATGGTTACGGCTCGAGATGATGAAGTGGATAAGATTGTTGGCCTTCAGATCGGGGCCGATGATTATATAACCAAGCCGTTTAGCCCTCGCGAGCTTGTGGCTAGAGTTAGTGCCGTATTGCGGAGATATAGGGAAGGCTTGAAACAGGATGAAAAGATTGTTGCTGGCCAGGTTAGCCTGAACTCAGTGGAATATGAGGCAACATATTTTGGTGAACCGCTTAATCTGACTGCTGCCGAATTCAAATTGCTCTCAGTGCTAGCACGTAACCCCGGCAGAGTTTTTACTAGGCTTCAATTGATGGATTCGGCTTTTGGTGAATCCTATGAGGGTTATGGCCGTACTATTGATGCTCACATCAAGAATATCAGGCAGAAGATGCTACGATTGGCTCCGAAATCGCCTAGTCCGTTGATGACGGTCCGTGGCGTGGGGTATAAACTCGAGAAATGATGCGTAATTTATCGATAAAACTCGCACTTCTCTTTGTTGGGATTGCCTTAGTAAGTGTTGGTGTTATAGCTTTGTGGGTGAATAATTCGGTTCAAAGCGAATTCAATTGTTATTGTCAAAATATGTACGCGGTGCATACTCCGTCCGGTTCGGTGTATTTAGAGCCCCCGTATGGCAACCAGGTTGGCCAAGGAGCCTCCATGTACATGGGAGAAGCCGAACGAGCTTTCCTTGATGCCGTTCGTAATTCTTTGTGGTTGGCAGCGCTAGTAGCTATCTTGGTTGGGGTGGCCTTAGGTTTCTTTTTCAGTAGGCTTATTACAGGACCAATGAGGCAGTTAACTTTGGCAGCGCGTAAGGTGGCTATCGGCGATTTTTCCCAGCGAATTTCACGGAAGACCGACGACGAGATCGGTGAGGTGTCTGCAGCTTTCAATACTATGGCCGAACAGCTTGAAAAGAAAGAGCAGAGTAGACGACATTTGTTAGCTGATATCGCCCATGAATTGCGCAATCCGCTCAGCATTATTCAGGGGAATCTGGAAGCTTGGCTTGATGGAGTTATTGTCCCTGAACCGCAACAAATTGCACCAGTATATGACGAAACTGTTCTTCTTTCCAGACTGATAGCAGATCTCCGAGACCTGTCATTGGCGGAAGCCGGTCAGCTCAAGCTATACCAGAATGCCACGAAATTGGAGGATTTGGTCCGGACGGAGATGGCTGGGTCCGAAATCGCTGTCGAGAAAAACAGATTTCCATCAGTGCCAAATTGCCCAAAAGCATGCCATTAGTATTTGTTGATAAGGATCGGGTACATCAGGTGCTGCACAATCTTGTTGATAATGCTCTCAAATATACTCCTTCCGGCGGCACTATTAAGATAAGCGCCAGTTGCGTAACACTGGGTTGGGTTACAGTGTCTGTCTCGGACTCGGGCAGCGGCATTGCTCCTGAGAATCTGTCTTATGTTTTCGAGCATTTCTATAAGGCAGATCGGTCACGACACAGGGGGCAAGGAGGGGCGGGTATAGGACTGGCTATGGTGAAGCAGCTTGTGGAGTTGCATGGTGGGAAGGTGTGGGTTGAAAGCAAAAAAAACAAAGGAAGCGCTTTTTTCTTCACGTTGCCCGCAGTATGACGGTTTGTTGATATCACGGTTGTGTGAACACTAGTAATTCTTCTGAGTCAATAAAGCTCTATCGCAGGGCGCTCGCACTCTCTTATTTCACAGTTGGCTATAACATACTCGAGGGTGTAGCATCGGTTTTCGTTGGGCTTCTGGCTGGCAGCATAGCACTAGTCGGCTTTGGTCTTGACAGCTTTGTTGAATCGTTTTCAGGGGGCGTGATGATTTGGAGATTCGCGAAGCGGGGGAACCTGTCACAAGAGGAGGAACAACAACTTGAGGGCAAGGCAACGAAATTTGTTGGATACACCTTCTTTGCGCTCGGGGCCTATGTGCTGTATGAATCTGCGAAGAAGCTTTACTTTCGGGAAATGGCCTCTCCGAGCCTTGCGGGGATTATCATTGCAGTTGTCTCGGCTGTATTGATGCCGACCTTGTTCTACTGGAAATATCGCACTGGAAAATCATTAAATAGTAGAAGCCTGGTAGCAGACTCTAAGGAGACTCTTGCCTGCTTTTTCCTATCCCTAGCTTTGCTGGTTGGGTTGAGCATAAATTACGTCTTTGGCTTGTGGCAAGCAGACCCAATTTTGGGCTTAATAATAGTTGCTTTCCTGACAAGAGAGGGCTATGAAGTGCTGAGAGGCAAGGAATAGTAAAGCGGATCTCCAGCCACGAGGCTTAGTTCATTAGACGTATTCTGACGTTCACAGGTTGTATAATCTTCTAGACCGTTCCATCTATGAGTTATATAATTGACAAAGCCATCGTTCGTAGCTACGATATCATCCCAAGTGCCACGAAAGGAAAAGCCCCAGGAGGTAATTAATGGATCTCAAATGGTTACCCTTGTATTTCTTTCTTGGTGGTACAATCGTTGCTTTGGTCACCTACTTTGGAAGTCACGGAAAAGGGATGATTGCCGCGTTCGTAGCCTTTTTCCCAAGCGTTACTCTGGTAACTCTATTCAGCGTATACTTTAGCGGTGGTGTCAGTTCCACTGTTTCCTATCTAAAAAGTGCGCTGTTTTTGATACCAGCCTGGATTCTGTATGCTGTGGTAGTGATGTTTACGCTGCCTCGGTGGGGGCTTGTGCCTTCGGTCGCCACTGGCGTGGTACTATACGTAGGTGCTGCGGTCATGATAATGAGGTTAGTCCACTAGACACAAAAAGACAGGAGGAGTAGCGAAATGATGTGGAAAGATCATGCTAGCGAGATCAAAGAAGTCCTTGGGCTGAAGGGAAGTCCAGTAGCCATCACTTATTCAATGGACCCACCTTCGAAGGCGTCCTCGGGGAAATGTCGGGTTTGTGATGCTTTTCTGCAAGCTAGAGATGGGAAGGTTATCGACCTCACGGCTTCGTCGTCGGCTTGTCGGGGTGGAACGTGGCACCTGGGCTTGGGTGAGCGTCCGAAGGGAGAGAGTGAAAAAGCCTTCAAAGACTTTCTGGTTAAAGGAGAGAAGCTCTACTGCTCGGTAGCCGTTCTATACAGGATGCAGTATCTTAGTTCGTCGCCTCCCCTCGGTCTGGCTGAGCATGTTATCTTGGGACCAATGGAGAAGGCGGAGTTTGAGCCAGATGTGGTTTTGTTCGTCTGCAATGCTGTGCAGGCGTGTCGCTTGGTAACGTTGGATAGTTATGACACCGGTATACCTCCAAAAATTGAAATGTCTGGCTCGACCTGTCATCAAGCTGTTGGTTATCCAGTGGTAACGGGCGAACTAAATGTGAGCCTCATGGACTACACCAGCCGGAAGATTCAAGGCTACAAACCGGAAGAACTTCTGGTATCAATCCCATATCATCGCTTCCATGGGGTTATGCGCAGCATAAATGGTTGTACGGCAGGACGAGCCAAGATGGAGATCCCACAGTCCTTTCGCCGTTTCGTCGGCCCCGAGGCGGCTCGTGATATGGAAAGCTAGCCCGAACTCCCTTGAAATATTAAAGCCGTGGCCATACTGCGTTAGAAGTACCTGCGATGCCTAATGGTTTCTGAACGCTGCGTTTCCGAGTTTTGGCTGCAAATTTTGATACTCATAAGCGGCAAAATGTCACCATTTTGTAACTTTTTTGCGCTCGATTTTATGACTTCTTCATAATATTCATCTTACAATTTGAATAGAGGGGATGTAATACATAAGCGAAGGATGATGCGGGTAGAAAGTACAAACTATCGTAGCCGTTTAGTAAGTAAAACGTTTATTCATTTGTGTTGGTATCTTATTCCTTCCGAGAGAAAAAGAAATAGGGGAAGCTAAGCTTCCCTTGGTGACTAAGAAAGGAGGCTAACGTGGAGAAGTCAGTCAGTATTTTGGGCTTTGCCGGAAGTCTGAGAAAGGGCTCGTATAACAGGGCATTGCTGCGAGAGGCAAAGGAACTGATACCCGCAAACGCTAAACTTGAAATCTTTGATCTTGACGGGATCCCACCTTTCAACCAAGACCTTGAGAACTTGATGCCTGAGTCGGTTAGGGACTTCAAAAGGAGAATAAGAGCCGCTGATGCAATACTAATTGCAACGCCGGAACACAATTATTCGATACCAGGCGTTCTGAAGAATGCTATTGACTGGGCCTCCAGACCTTACGGAGATAATGCATTTGAGGGCAAACCTATTGCGATGATGAGCGCTTCCATAGGCATGTTGGGTGGAGCCCGAGCGCAATACCATTTGCGTCAGGTTCTGGTTTTCCTCGACATGCATCCCTTAAACAGGCCCGAAGTCTTCGTGCCATTCGCGGCTGAGCGGTTTAATGGCCAAGGAAGACTAACTGACGAAAAAGCGAAAGAGCTAATTAGAACACTGCTCGAAGCTCTTGTGGCTTGGACGAAGAAGCTGCTCTAGATATGCGGCAAACAGATAAGTTCCATGGGTATTGAAACCATCGCTAAAAAGAAGGCGGCTGTTGCTCCTGACTTTGCTGCAAATGATGCTGAAGGCAGAAGCATGCGGCTCTCAGATTACAGAGGCAAGAAACATGTTGTCCTGGTGTTCAATCGTGGTTTTGGCTGACCGTACTGTCGCAGACACATGGCGCAGTTGCGTCAAGATTATCAGAAATTCGTTGAGCGAGGCGCGGAGGTTATCGCAGTAGGGCCTGAAGATGCAAGGACTTTTGCAGATTACTGGCATAAAGAAATGATGCCATTTATTGGACTGCCGGATCATGACCATGTTATTGCCAAACAATATGGCCAAAGAGTGAATCTTTTCAAGCTGGGACGCATGCCAGCCCTTGTAGTCATTGATTCAAAGGGCAAAATACGTTATCAGCACTACGGCGATTCAATGAGTGATATTCCGTCAAATGAGGAAATCCTATCATTACTGGATGCCTTGAATAAGGAGTCATCGTAACAGATAGGGGCACTGTTCGGCGGGGAATAATTTGCGGCCTTTTTGCAGTGTCATCTTGTGGGGTACAATTGCAAAGGCGGGCATCAAATAATCTGATCTAGACGTACTAATGACTAGCATTTCCGAGATTAGTCGTGCTCCGGCGCAGTTCTTGGTTGATAACGTGTGTCTTTTGCCTAAAGGACGAGTCCTAGACATAGCTATGGGAACGGGACGAAATGCTGTTTATTTGGCCGGAATGGGTTTTGAGGTGGAAGGAGTCGATATTTCAAGTGAAGCTATCGATGTGGCAATCCGGTCAGCGCAGAAGCAGGGAGTCTGCATCCGAACTCAAGTTGTTGATTTAGAGAGAGGCTATAGTATTCCTGATGGCGCATATGATGCCATCATCTGTTTCTACTATCTGCAGCGGTCATTGATTTCAAGCATAAAGAAGGGCCTACGGTTTGGAGGTATATTGATCTACGAGACTTATACAGTTGACCAGATACGGTTTGGCAAACCGGGCAACCCCAATTATCTCCTGAAACATTATGAGCTTCTGGATATGTTTCGTGAATTCAAATGCCTTCAATATAGGGAAGGAATCTTTGAAGAATCTAAAGCCGTTGCCAGTATAGTGGTCAGAAAGATTTAGGCAACTACTGGGCTTTAGCGTGTTGGTTATCCCATTGACCCTCAGTTCTGGCTGCGCTGGCGGTATTGGAGGGCTTCGGCCAGATGGTTGGCTTTGATTATATCCGCACCGTCTAAGTCAGCAATAGTTCGGGCTAGCTTAAGTATGCGGTGAAAGGCACGGGCGGTTAGATGAAGTTGCCTCATAGCATTGCGCAGCAGCCCCTGGGCTGATGGGTCTACACGGCAAAACTCCTTGACTTCTATAGGTGTCATCTCGGTATTGCAAGCAAACTTCGTCCCAGCAAAGCGTTTGTATTGGATTTGTCTGGCAGCTTCGACTCTGCTTCGGATGTCATCCGAGCTTTCACCTACGGTATCGTCGGTAAGTTTTTCGTATTCAACGCGTGGAATTTCGATGAAAATATCGATGCGGTCGAGGAGAGGCCCACTGATTCTTTTCTGGTAGCGCGATATTTCGCCGGAAGAACATTTGCAGTCTTTGACCGGGTCTCCGTAATAGCCGCAGGGGCATGGGTTCATGGCGGCTACGAGCATGAAGTTGGCAGGAAAGGTAAGGCTACCCTGCGCGCGGCTAATAGTGACTACCTTGTCCTCTACTGGCTGACGTAATGATTCCAGAGCCATATGGCTGAATTCCGGAAACTCGTCGAGAAAGAGCACACCACGGTGGCTTAAGCTTATTTCGCCTGGTCGAGGCCAATGACCGCCGCCAACGAGGCCAGGCGTGGGAAATGGTATAGTGTGGAGAGCGGAAAGGACGTCGGTTTATCAGGGGTGTGTTCTGCGAAAGAAGCCCGCTGACACTGTATATTTTGGTTACTTCCAAAGCCTCGGTCAAAGTCATGTTGGGCATTATGGAGGGTAGCGAGCGGGCAAGCATTGTTTTGCCACTGCCAGGCGGTCCCGACATAAGGATATTGTGTCCACCAGCGGCCGCTATTTCGATAGCACGTTTGGCGTGTTCCTGGCCTTTTACGTGGGCCACGTCAATATGTGAGAAATCAGAGTCGACGTCTCGCCAATCTCTATCTGGTTCATACCGTGGAATGGCTATATCGCCTCGAAGATGGCTGACTAACTGAGCCAATGAGATAGTTGGAATAACGTTGATACCTTCCAGCAGCGAAGCTTCATTGGCATCATCGGAAGGCACAAAGACGTCTGATAATTTATTGTCACGGGCCAACGCTACCATAGGCAGAATGCCATTAGTATGGCGCAGGCTGCCATCCAGAGACAGCTCACCCAGGAAGGCGGTTTTTGAGACATCAGCAAATATCTGTTCCGAGCTTTGGAGTATGCCGATAGCGATAGGCAGGTCATAGGCAGGACCCGCTTTTTTGAGGTCAGCAGGCGCAAGATTCACCGTAATTCGCTTAGTTGGGAAGGTGCAGCCGGAATTACGAATAGCAGCGCGCACGCGTTCTTTGGCTTCCTGGACAGCGGCATCTGGCAGGCCGACAATGGCGAAAGAGGGGAGCCCCGGAGAAATGTCAACCTCGACCTCAACAATAGCTCCTTCAAGACCGACTGTAGCACAGCTTATGACCTTAGCCAGCATGCTGAGTTCCTACAGAGTCAAAAAAGAAAAGTGCGAGCATTTCATTTAATCACCCGTCTCAAGACTTTGGCCAACCCGGGGACTGTCTCATATTTCTTGAGTTCTTCTGGCTTAACCCACCTGGTCTCTGTGTGTTCCCAGTCGGTTTTGATTTTCTCCGGAGCCTTCACATGAAAAAGAAACGGATAGACTATCCATTTTCGGTTCAGGTTCTGGTCGATAATTTCCAATGGTTCGCCCGCCTTTATTAGCTTCAAGTCTTTCTTGTAAAGCTCTGCTTCCTCGCTTATCTCGGTGAAGGCTTGGTTAAGTTCGTTGGTCTCAATATAACCGCTTATGCCAGCCCAACTTCTGCGATACGTGCTCACCCGGCCGCTACGTCGCAGTATCAAGATTTTGCCACCATGCTCAAGAAAGCAGGTCACCACCCGCTTCACCTCCAGAGTGCTATCGGTTACTTCGCCGGTACGTTTTTGCAGATAGTCTTTTAGCAGACTCAGCGCTATTTCGGTCGCTTTCTGTTTATTCTGTTCCCGGTTGCCTGACAAACGATGCTCTTGTGCCAGAGCGGTGCCTTTGGCTGATAGAGCGAAATAGAATAGTCCCACGGGTTTCAAGGGTGTAGCACCAGCAGGTCCGGCGATGCCGGTATCTGAGATGCAGGCGTCTACCTTAAGTAGTTTCCTGCCATTTTCAGCCATCTCTGTAGCTGTCTGTGAACTGACCGCTCCGTGTTTCTTAATGGTACTTTTTCTTACTCCGACAATGTCTGCTTTGGTCTCATTGCTATAGGAAATGACAGAACCCTTGAAATACAGGGAGCTCCCTGGAACGTCGGTTATCTTGTCGCCGATCCTGCCACCGGTGGCTGATTCAACCGTGCCGATCGTCAGGAGCTTGCCCGTTTGAGCTTGGTATCCTTTTAGAAGCTCGGCGATCTCTTCTGGTAGTCCTGCCATCCGTGTACTCTCGTTTTTCAGCCTTGCCAATTGTAGCAAAAACCAGTGCAATTAAGCCAGATGCAGCTTATTTCCGAGTGGGTGTTCGGTTTTATTAATAAATTGAACTGAGCCTATCTGAACAAGCGTAACTTTCCTGATATAATTGGGGAAATGGGTGATTTGACGGATTCGGTAACTTTTCTGGGCACTGCTGGTGCCAGATTCGTGGTCACTAAACAGTTTCTGGCTTCAGGTGGTGCTTGGCTCAATTTAGGTGGCACCGAGATACTTCTTGATCCCGGTCCTGGCTGTCTTGTTTACAGCATTAAAAGAAAACTTGATGCTTCCAAGCTAGATGCCATTATACTATCTCATAAGCATTTGGATCACTCCGGTGATGTCAATGTCATGATTGAAGCTATGACTGACGGGGGATGGAAGCGGCGAGGTGTCGTATTTGCGCCGGCGGATGCTTTGAACAAGGATGCTGTGATCCTCCCCTACGTGCAGAATTATCCAGAGAAAATAGGTATTCTGTCCGAAGGCAAATCGTACTCTGTTGGAGAAGTGTTATTTGAAACTCCGGTGAAGCATATACACCCTGTTGACACGTACGGTTTTGTCTTCAGGACACCGCGGCATACTATTGGCTGGATTACTGACACCAGATATTTCGATGAATTGCCGAGCTATTACCGGGCTGAACTGTTGGTTATCAATGTGGTTATGATGGAATCACGCGAAGGTATTGACCATTTGTCTATACCTGAAGCCAAGAAAATAATTGAGACAGTCAAACCGAAAGCTGCTATACTCACCCATTTTGGCATATCGGTATGGAGGGCTAAATCATGGGAAGTAGCTCAAACATTGAGCGAGGCGACTGGTATTAAGATCTTCGCGGCTCGCGATGGCATGAAATTTGACTTAGCATTATTAGAGAAGCTATAGAAGAGAAGCTCTTTTTGCCTATTTTTGATGTGTTTCTTTCGGACTAGGCAAAGAAATTAATGAAGCTAACATTGTATAAAGAGCGAATACTATCAAGAATATACCTATCAGCAGCGCCAGGAGGAGGAACCCAATCAGGAAGAGTGGCAGCATCGGGATAGAGGACGTTCCGCTGAACTTTCTCATCTTGATAGAGCCGCTATATCTATTTATCCAGACGAAGCCCTGATTAAATAGCTTCGGCGTCGCTACCGGTATAAGAGATTTTGACTGGCTGTTCGGGTCTTGCACTAATGGTTGATTATATCTGGAAGTGGTGACGAAATCCAATTTAGCCGAACATGACCGAGTACTATATCGGGACCAGTGGCTGGCACTACGAACACTGGAGGAGGCTTTTTTACCCTGAAAAACTAGCCAAGTCGAAGTGGCTGGAGTTCTATAATCAGCATTTTACTACAGTGGAACTGAACAATAGCTTCTATCACTTGCCATCAGAAAAGGCTTTTACTAACTGGCGTGAATCTTCATCTAAGGGTTTTGTCTTTGCTGTTAAAGTCAGTCGTTTTATAACGCACATTAAGAGGCTGAAGGGGGTAGAGGAGCCACTGCACACCTTCTTGATGCGAGCTGATTTCCTGCAAGAAAAGCTAGGTCCGCTACTCTATCAGTTGCCGGCGAGTATGGGGCGCGATGATGAAAGGTTGAACGCTTTCTTAACTCTCCTACCCCATCAGTATCGTCATGTTTTCGAGTTTCGCCACAAGTCATGGATTGATGAAGTGGTTTTCAGTATTTTGAGACGGCACAACGTCGGTTTATGCGTTTTCGATATGCCTGATTTCACTTGTCCCATTGTGGCCACTGCCCGGTTTGCCTATGTCCGTTTCCACGGAAGCACAGGCTTGTATCATAGTGACTATAGCGATGAAGAGCTTTCGGTTTGGGCGGAGAAAATCGCTGCGCTAGGAAGGAACTTGGAGGCGGTTTATGTCTATTTCAACAATGATGCCCAGGCTTACGCCGTGAAGAATGCCAAGGCTCTAGTGCGGTTCTTAGGCTTGCAGCCATCCGATGAAGTGGATTTTGAGTTTGGTGGTAAAGCGATCATAAATATTCCTTGACTTTTTCGGCCAGGCTGCCTGTTATCCCTTCTACCGTAGCTAGGTCATCCTTTGAAGCCTCTTTGATGCCGCGCACCGAACCGAATCTCTTGAGCAAAGCCTTCTTGCGTTTAGGGCCTATGCCCGGAATATCATCAAGCGCTGAAGCTATGCCCTCCTTATGCCGTAACTTCTGGTGATAGCCCAAGGCGAACCGATGGGCTTCGTCTCTGACTCTTTGGAGAAGATAAAGAGCTGCGGAGGTTTGTGGAATATCCAGCGGCTCGGGGCTACCAGGTATAAATACCTGCTCTTTTTCTTTGGCCAGACTTGCAGTCGGTATGGCCGTCACCCCGACTTCTTTAAGCACTTCCATCGCAGCATTGAGATGGCCTTTGCCGCCGTCGATGAGGATAAGGTCTGGAATTGTTGACCACCTGTTATCGGCAGTCAGATATCTGTGGAAACGCCGTTTCAATACCTCCTGTATCATGGCGTAATCATCTATGCCAGATACCGACCTGATTTTGAAACGTCGGTAGTACGTTGGCTTGGGCGTGCCCTTATCAAAAACGGCCATACTACCGACCGCAAGATTCCCACGAATATTGGAAATATCGTATCCCTCAATACGTAGCGGAATTCGCGGCAAATCAAGCCTTTCCTTGAGCTCTTCTAGAGCCAAGGCAGATTCGATGGTTTTTGATTGCTTGGCTTGATATAGAGTTAGTCCGTGGCGAGCGTTTTCGGTGACCAGATCTATTAACTGCTTCTTGGTTCCTTGCTGAGGCACATGTAGTCTGACTGAGGCTCCTCTCAGCTTTGACAGCCATTGGGTAATAATATCGGTCTCCTCGACGGGATACTGGAGCAATATCAAAGGCGGTATCGAGGGGGCTGATGCATAGTATTGCTTGATGAAACTGGTCATTATGTGACTTGGCTCTTCGTCACGAATGCCATCCAAGAGGATGTAGTCGCGACCGATGAGTCTGTCGCTACGGATGAAGAAGATCTCCACGTAAGCCAGGTCTTTGGTCTGTGCCAAGGCAATAGCGTCTAGGTTACCCATTACAGTCACTGAGCTCCTCTGTTCTTCGATGACACTTTCTATGGCCTGGATCTGGTCTCGAAACGAAGTTGCTTTTTCGAATTGAAGTTGCTGCGAAGCCTTTTGCATCTTTAGCTTGAGATCTCGAATCACCAATTCTTGCTTACCCTCAAGAAAAAGGATAATCTCTCTTATTACCGTCGCATAATCTTCTTTGCTGACAGCGCCAATACATGGACCCAGGCAGCGCTTAATATGATATTCGAGGCAAGGTTTGCTGTCGTTTCCGGTGATGGTCTTATTGCAGGAGCGGAAGGGGAAGAGTCTCTTTATTAATCTCAATGTCTGCCTTAGGGAGCCGGCGCTGGCAAATGGGCCGAAATATCTGTCGCTGTTCTTATGGAAACGGCGAGTAATGCGGATACTGGGCCAATCACTTTTTATGTCTATCTTGAGGTAAGGAAATGTCTTGTCATCCTTTAATCTCACGTTGTAGCTTGGTCGGTACTTTTTGATAAGATTGCATTCCAACACTAGCGCTTCATGCTCGGAATCGGTGACTATGGTTTCAAAGTCGTTTATCTCGGCTAGCAACCTTTGGAGCTTGGGTGACAGGTTCGTACCAGGACTAAAGTAAGATCCTACGCGGTGGCGAAGGCTAGTAGCTTTGCCAACGTAGATGACCTTGCTATGGCTATCCTTGAAGAGATAGACGCCGGGCTTTGCTGGCAATGTTTTTAGCTGATTTTTGATCGGTGCTTGCATAATAATACGATTCATTGTAACACCGCGTAGGAAGAAGAGACAAAAGGCCCTAGATATCTACAAATATGGATAGCGTTGCCAGGGCGTATTGTGCTAGAATGGAAACGGTGTGCTGAGATGGAACAAGACATAAAGCTTTTCCTTGATTACTTAGCTAACGAGAAGAAATACTCGGCAAATACCCTGGCGGCTTACAATAATGATTTAAGTCAACTGGCTAACTACGTGAAGTCAGAAAGTTCCGTATCAAATACGAGCTTTTCGGGGATTAGTTTGAACGCTAATCTCTTGTCTGGTTATCTCCATAATCTCAAAGAAAGGAAGTACAAGCCATCTACGGTGGCTCGCAAGATAGCCGCGGCGAAATCCTTCCTCAAGTTTATGGTGGCTAGGGGCAAGATGAGGAGTGACTTGGCGCCGAATTTGGCTTCACCCCAAGTAAGAAAACCTTTGCCTCATCCTTTATCCGTTTCCGAAGTGCGTCGCCTATTAACAGAGCCAGCACATCTATCTACGATGGAGGCAAAGAGAGACAAGGCTATGCTAGAGCTACTCTATGCCACCGGCTTGAGGGTCAGCGAACTCATAGCGCTCAACATACAGGATATTGAGTTGAAGAAGAATGTTGTACGATGCTTGGGTTCAGGCTTTAGATCTCGAGTAATTCCCATTGACCAACCTGTGTCACGTTTGCTCAAAGAATATATTGATGTCGTTCGTCCTGAGTTCTTGACCGATGAAAAGGAAGTCGCCTTATTCATGAATCGACGTGGTGAGCGGCTTACCCGGCAAGGCTTCTGGCAGATTGTTCAGGGTTATGCCGACAGGGCGGGACTTAGTGGTAAAGTCACACCTCGCAGTTTGCGACATAGCTTCGCTGCTCATAGGCTCAAGAGTGGTGCCGACTTGCAGTCTGTTCAGCAGCTTCTCGGGCATGCCCATATTTCGACTACTCGGGCTTATATGCAAGTGGAGGTTCGCCCTTAATTCTAGTTAGGGGCTAGAAACATAACGCTAGATTATTTGGAGCAGGATAAATGTCAAAAAAATCCCGACGAGCTAGAGCTAGAGCCAGGGCCAAAGCCAAATACAGAGCTGTCGAAATGGCTGCAAGCGTACCTGCTGTACCTGTTTATCGCCCTGAACCAAAACTTGAGATTAAGCAGGCAATGCCTTCGGCCGAGCGTGGTCTGACCCGGGCGCAAGTAATCCGTTACGATTACATAGTTCCAGAATTGCGGCGCATCAGTATAGTTGCTGGTGCTCTGTTCATAATCCTCATAATTCTAACTTTCGTACTTCATTAGAATCAAAAAGGTAACAGGTGAGTGGGTTTTGAGGACGCTCGGGCCAAGCTGATTGATCACCTGAGCCATGAGATCAGCGATAAGCGTGTGCTATCAGCCATGGCACACATCCCAAGGGAGCTGTTTGTATCTCAAGATAACTACCACGTTGCCTATGCAGACATGCCCTTAGGCATTGGTTTTGGACAGACTATCTCTCAACCCTTTATTGTTGCTTTAATGACCCAGGCCTTAGAGCTCAAGGCAGATGAAAAGGTATTGGAGCTGGGCACTGGCAGTGGTTATCAGACGGCGATACTAGCTTCACTGGCTAAATATGTGATCAGCATAGAACGTGTTCCCGAACTAGCAGAGTCTGCCAGGCGGATTTTGGAAAAGCTTGGTTATACGAATGTCGAGATTCATACGGCTATTGAGAGTCTAGGTTGGCCGGATGGAGCGCCCTATGATGCCATAATAGTGACTGCCGGTGCTCCTCGTGTCCCCAATACGTTGCTGGAACAATTAAAATTAGATGGACGACTCGTCATTCCTGTGGGTTCTAGATGGGAACAGGACTTGCTTAAGGTCACCAAGAGGGAGACTGGCACTAAGGTTGAAAATTTGGGAGGTTGTCGCTTTGTGCCTCTTGTCGGCAAGGGTGCTTGGGAAGACGACTAGCTTCAATATCATCTCGTAGTTTATAATCTTGCGCTGCTTTGCGTCGATTTCTATTTCGAATCGATGTTTATTTGCTGATTCAGGAATAGTGAAGCGATCAAGCCAGCTTCGCGGTCGCATAGTAAGTTAGCCGCGCAAATGATATATCTGGCCGTTATTCGTAGCAAGCAGCTCGCAAGCGCTGAAGTTGATCTTTGACTCGTAGTATTTGGAAAGAAGTAACTTCTTTAGCTATCTGCTGCGCTTCAGATTCGGTTAACAATTCAGTGCAATCGGTCATGCGCGTGGTTTGGCTATCAGCGAACCAACGGGGCAAACTCTGACACAAGCCAGGCATGAGCTACAACCTGCGTCGGCTAGCGGGACGCCCGAAAAAGTACTGACCATGGTATCAATGCCTCTAAAGGCGAAATCTAAGATGCCTGAGCCTTCGTTATGACATGCCCAAACACATTTGCCGCATAAAACACATTTGTTGGGATCATAGATGAACAGAGCATGGCTTGAATCTACAGGCAAATTACCGGATATGTGTTTGAGCCTCTTGGGCTTCATTTTTAGGCCAAGTATAGAAGCAATGCTCTGAAGTTGGCAGTTTCGGTTCTTATCACAATTTGCGCATTCAAGGTGGTGATGGCTGAGCAAGAGCTCAAAGGCAGTATTTCTAAGCCTTTTGACTTTGGCAGTATCCAGGTGCACTATCATGCCTTCCGTGATCGGTTCGGTGCAGGCCGTAACCGGCGCCTTTCTGCCTTCTATTTCCACAAAGCAAAGTCGGCAGGAAGCAAAAGATGGATGGACGTCTCTCATGGCGCATAAGTTAGGGACATAAAGTCCGTTATCCAGTGCCGCCCAGAGAATATGGGTTCCCGGCTCAACCCTAACCTCAATACCGTTGATGGTTAGAGTATCCAGTTCTTTACCCCTCCATTGTCATTATGGGGTTGTATGTTCGGACCAACTATAATGAAGAGAAAACTAAGCTCCTTATTTAACATTTCCTATAAGCCTTTTTCCATGGCTCTTTCTTGATGGCTAGGTAGTCCAGGACTGCCGCTTTGACTGCATTGGAGGCTAATAGAGCGCAGTGATGGTTGCCCTCTGGCAGCCCACCCAAAGCTGTCAAGATATCATCCTGACCTATAGCCAAAGCTTGTGTCACGTCTTTGCCCTTAATCAACTGGGTGGCCATACTACCGCAGGCCACAGTAGCGCTACAGCCATCGGTCCAGAAAGTGGCATCTGCTATGTTGTCACGCTTCACCTCGATACGTATTTCCATTGTCTCCCCGCAAGAGCTGGTTCTAGAACCGAGGCCATCAGGATTCTGAATTCTGCCGGCATTTCGGGGATTTATAGCGTGATCAGCCACGGTTTCGGTGTATATTTGCTTCATCGACTCGATCAGTTGTTTATTTAGCTCGATGGACTTGTCAGTCATTTTCGATCTCATGAATCCTGGATTTGCTTTGACTTTTTGGGCAGCGACTGAATGAATTTCTCGCCCAAATTATCAAGTATATCTGAGCTATAGCGCTCGATATTACCTTCGTCGCAGAGTTGAGCCAGCTTAGGGTCAATAGGTATTTGGCCTAAGAGAGGGGCGTCGGCGATTTCCGCCATTTCCAATCCTCGGCTTTTGCCAAACAATTCAAGTCTCTGGCCGCTATCAGGGAGAATGAAATAGCTCATATTCTCTATGACTCCAAGGATGGGGACATGCATCTGTTTCGCCATTCTGACGGCCTTTTTTACCACCATAGCTGCTAGTTCCTGTGGGCTAAGAACTATGACCACGCCTGACACCGGCAGGGTCTGAATCACAGTGAGCGGAGCGTCAGCAGTACCGGGCGGCAAATCGACCATCAGGCAATCTAGCTTGCCCCAGAGGACGTCTTGCCAGAACTGTTGAATGATTTTGCTTATAAGAGGACCACGCCAGATCACGGCATCGTCTTCGTGTTCCAAGACAAGATTTATTGACATAATGCTGATACCTAGCTTTGACGGGACTGGCAAGAGGCCTGTTTCGCTACTGCTGGGGCGGACACCGCTGAGGCCAAAAATTTTAGGAATGCTGGGGCCAGTTATGTCAGCATCGAGGATGCCCACCGCCTTATCTTGGCGGGCAAGCGCAATGCTGAGCAGTGCTGCTACTAGGGACTTACCCACGCCGCCCTTACCGCTCATGACGGCGACGACATGGCCGACGTCATTAATTTCCTTTGGTGTTGCTTGTACGAATTCCACATTTGCCTGGCTTACTCCTGGGAATTGCATGATCGTGGCATTCACTTTGTCCCGTAGCCAGTCCTGGGTGATTGAATTCAAGGCTGCGGAGGCGATGCTGATGTTAACTTTTTGATCATAGACTGCGATCTCGCGGATTAGGTTCAGCTTCTCTAGGCTTCGCATGGCTGCAGGAACCAGTATTTCGTTCAGGCTCTCTCTTACCTGCTTCTCTGTTATCATTAAGCTTCGCTTTTTGATTGCTTTCGTGCTGCTATTGTTAAGGGCCAATAAAGTTTACTAATTTTAGCCTTTAGATTCAAAAACTGTTATTAGCCTTGCTCTTGCCTGGATTCTCATTGTGAGATAAAGATTGTAAATAAGAGTTTTATTGGGCACACTGGCGACGAATGTGAATAGTATCGAACATAAAGCGGCAGTTACGAAATATAGTCTTCCGTAATCTGGCGATAAACTGCGGACACTCTATCTTGTTATCTCTTTTACTAGTTGACCGGCAGGCGAGATGACCTGAATACTGAAAGGCATTTGACCTAGAGCGTGTGTGGAGCAAGAAAGGCAAGGGTCATAGCAGCGAATGGCAACCTCGATGCGATTAAGTATACCTTCTGTTATCTTATTATTCTTTATTTGTGTTTTGGCGACCTCGTGTACCGCCCTATTCATGGCAGCATTATTGTGGCCTGTGGCTACGATTAGGTTTGCTTTTAGGATCTTACCAGTACTGTCTACCCAGTAGTGATGGAATAGAGTTCCTCTTGGGGCTTCAATGACACCGACCCCCTGCTCGTTATATTTATCTGAAGTGACCATCAGGTCAGTTGAGCATATATCATTGTCTTCCAGCAATTGTTGGGTTCTTTCAATGGCATAAAGCAGTTCAATGAGACGGGCGTAGTGATAGTATAGTGAACCTTCTACTACACCATTTACTGCCAGCTTCTTGAACTTCTTGAATTCAGCATTGGCTCGGGCGGTTGTTATCCCCTCCACGACGTTGAGGCGGCCAAGCGGCCCTGTTCGGTAAACACCTTTGGGGTAGCCCAGCTTCTTATAAAAAGGGAACTTGAGATAGGACCAATCTTCTACGTGTTCGTTGATAATATTGAGGTAATTGGAGGGATTGAACTGGCTCTCGAGTAACTTTACCTTTTGAATCGAGCATCCTCAATTTACCGTCGTAGAACTCTAAGTTGTTGCTTTCATCTACGAGTCCAAGATAACCCGTTGGGAAGCTAGCACAAGTACATACGAAATCATTGTTCGCCTCATAATAGTTCTTAATTATATTTAGAGCCGTTTGGGTGTCGGCAATAGCCCAGTCTATCTGTTGAAGAAAGTGGTCTCGGTCGGTGGCAGATAGAGCTGTATTCATTCCACCGGGTACGGCGCCGATGGGGTGGACTTTTTTCCCGCCTAGGGTTTGAATGATCGTCTGTCCAAAACTGCGCAGTTTTACACCTTTTGTAGCGAGCTCTGGATTCTGAGCAATTAACCCGATTACATTTCTCTTGGCGGGATCAGCATCCATGCCGAGGAGCAAGTCCGGACTGGCCAGATAGAAGAAATGAAGAGCATGAGATTGAATGTATTGTCCCATGTGCATCAGCTCGCGTAGCAATTTAGCAGGGCGAGTCAATTCTGCACCTAATATAGCATCGCAGGCTTTAGCTGAAGCCAGATGGTGACTTACCGGGCAGATGCCGCAAATCCTCGGTGTGATTACCGGCATTTCCCAGAAAACTCTACCTTCGCAAAATTTTTCGAAGCCTCGGAACTGTGTCACATTGAATTTGGTGTCAGCTACATTGCCTGATTCGTCCAGTTGGATAGTGACTTTGCCGTGTCCTTCAATACGGCTAACCGGATTTATCTCGATTGTTTTCCTGTCTTTGCTAACCATTTCGTCACCTCTTCAATCGAAGCGCATCATATCGCTGGGCAGAACCGGGACTCTACCGGCTAGTAGCTCGTTTAGGGCGTACAGAATGGCTTTAGGTGCTGGGGGGCAGCCCGGAACGTAGCAGTCCACTTTGACTATCTGATTTATGGGCTTAACTTGGTCTAAAAGTGCTGGGACACCTGGCGGGCGGGGTATTTTGCCTTTATAGGTGCTTTCAGTCTCGATATAGCCGCGCCTGAGGACCTCTTCTTTGTTAAAAGTGCTGCGCATAGCGCACACGCCACCAAAGCAAGCGCAGTCCCCCCACACCATAAGAATCTTGCAATGAGCCCTTAGTTCTTTGACTATCTCTTCCTCTTCAGTATTACCGACAGAGCCTTCGACTATACCGACGTCTACCTGAACAAATCCCTTCACATCGGTTATCGGGCTTCTGGCGAATTCAACGACTTTCGCTATATCCACTATCTTTTCATCTATGTCCAGAAAAGACATATGACAACCAGCACAGCCCTCCAACCAAACAGTAGCTACTTTGACCTCTGCCATGTTATCAACTCCTTACTGCCTCACAGTTTCTTCATCTGCCTCGAGATTTCGTGCAATATCTCTGAATCTGTCCTCATGCCTTCGGGCGGTTTTATCAGACGTGATATTGTCTTGGATTTACCATCGAGTGTGCTATATTTCCCGCCTATCTCTGTCCAGACGAGCGACGGCAACAACACGTTGGCTCTGGACACTGCGGGTGTTAGGTAACTGGAATGAACAACCACGAACTCTATTCCCTTACGGAGGTTTGGCAATTCTGTGGCGTTAACGTAGTCGTCGGCCAAGAGCATGTAGAGGGCTTTTATGCTGCTTCCAGTCAGGTTTTCAGCAATAGACTGTGACCGACTGGCTAACCCCGTGTCCCAGGCTACACGGCTATTTCCCTTTGGTTTAAGGAATAAGATTCGGGGTTTCCCTCCTTTTCCATCTGCATCGATAGTCGCTAGATTCAAGAGAGATGTTATTGTTTGCGGACTCTTATGTTGAAAAATGCCCTCACCGTATATAAAAGCGCAGTGATGAGCCCGACCTAGCATTTCAGCGGCTTCGAAAAGGTCATCAGCCTCAATTCCCACTTGTCCACTGGCTTGCCTTACGTTGATACTCTTAACGGAAGCAGCTATTTTCTTCGATCGGGCAGTGTCTTTCTTAAGCCCTTTATCAATGGCGGCTTTGGTCAGGATGTTCAGGGCTAATGACTCCTTGCCTTTTTTGGGTTTTAGCCACAAACTAGCTAGGTAACCGAACACATTTTGTGTTGAGTCGATGACGACAAGGTTTGCCCTGTGCTGCCTAACTGCTCGGGCGATATATGAACCGGCTACGGGATGGCTTTCAAACGGATTGCCTCCCATTACAATTATGCAGTCTGCCTCGAGTATATCCTCTAGCGACATTTCATCATCCAGTCCTGTCTTGTCTTGGTTAGCGTCAATGCCTTCAAAAATCGTTCTGTAGATGTCTCCGTCTAGAGTATCCATTAATTCACTGCCGACAGTGCTGGTCATGAATTCTTTGAAAGCTTTAAGCGATTCGTTGCTAGCTTGGCTTGAAGCTATGCCCGCTATGCAGCTATTGCCATAACGTGCCTTGAGTTCAGCGAGTTTCCTGGCCGTCAAGTCTATGGCTTCGTCTAAGGGCCGAGATTCTAGCTTGCCGTGATCATTTCTTACCAATGCTCTATCGGTCCGTTTATGATTCTTCAATAGGGGAAAGAAACGCCCTTTGTGGCAGAGTATTCCCCGATTGTCTGTGAGGTCAGGACTGTCGATTCTGACCAGTCTGTTATCTTTGACGAGTGCCTCGATCTTACAACCAACCCCGCACACTGGGCAAGCACTGCCTATTTTTTCGCATTCTTCAGGCTTGCCTTGATAGGCGCTCGTTTTTGAAAAGATGGCGCCTGTTGGGCATACTTGGAAACAAGCTCCACAGGAAATACAAGATGATTTGCCCAGAGGTTGGTTCAAATCAGCGACTACCATGTCTTTCCAACCACGATAGCCAAAATCGAGCGTGTGTACGCCGACGATTTCGTCGCAAGTCCTAATGCACCTGCCGCATAAGATACAGCGGTTGTGGTCGATAACCAGGTAATTATTAACCGAGTCCACTGGCAAAGCGGGCCAGGAGTAGGGGTAGCGAGTATTATCCATTTGATACTTATAAGCCAGACTCTGAAGTTCGCAATCTCCGCTAGCTACGCATTGAGCGCACAGATGGTTTCGTTCAGTGAAAAGTAGTTCCAGAACCAGGCGTCGATATTTCTCTAGCTTCTCATTGTGCGTCTGTATTACCAACCCATCTCGTGCCGGGTAAGTACACGCCGGCACTGGACGTCTCTCTTTCTCGATTTCAACCACGCACATGCGACAAGCGCCAATATCGCTCAATCCCTTGTAGTGACAGAGTGTCGGCACATCAATAGCGTTAGCCTGACAAATGTCCAACACGGTATCGCCCTCTTTGCCTTTAACCTGCTTACCATTGATCGTTAAGGTTATCTCTTTCATTGCCTACTCTCCTACCTCAAGATCGCATCTTAGGCAGCGGCTAGCCTCGCCTCTGGCTTCTTTCGAGCCGTATGGCAAGACTGTCTCTTTGAAGGATGTCTTTCTGTTAAGACCGTGGACTTCTGTGATTGGAGTCCGTGACCGTTCTTTCAATTCTTCCTCAGTAGGAGGCACAGACGGAATAACTATAGGCTCGTGCCCGTTGCGCTCGACCAGTGGCGTAAGTTCTTCGCCACGTAGATACCGTCTGATGGAAGAGGCTGCTCTTTGTCCTGCGGCGATTGCTTCTATTACTGTAGCTGCGCCGGTTACAGCGTCCCCACCTGCGAACATCCCTTTGTGGCTGGTAGCAAGCGTTCGCGGATCGGCCAATATGGTGCCTCCCTTAGATACCCCAATTCCGTCTCCTCTTAGGAATGATGTGTCAGGTCTCTGGCCTGTAGCCTTTATGACTGTGTCGACATCCATAACATATTCGGATCCATTGATTTGGTAGGGAGTCTTTCTGCCGCTCTTGTCAAACTCTTTCAGTTCCATGCGGACGCACTCGATGCCGGCAACTTTGCCGCCTTTGCCCAGGACCTTTGCCGGCGCTGCTAGGCAGTGGATATGGATGCCCTCTTCTTCTGCAGCTCTAATCTCTTCGACAATTGCCGGCATGTCTCTTTGTTCACGCCGATATATGATATGAACCTCTTTGGCACCCTTTCTCAAGGCTACCCTGGCGGCATCAATCGCTGAGTTGCCACCACCGACAACCGCCACTTTTTCTCCTACTTTCACGGCCTTACCCAAGTTGGCTTCTCTCAAGAAGTCGATAGCATCGAAGACTCCATTAAGTTCTTCGCCCGGGATTCCCATTTTGTCCCCTTTGTGGGCGCCCGAAGCGATGAACACCGATTTATAGCCATCTATCATCAACGATTCAGGGTCTTGGACAGGTGTGTTGAGTTTTATATCTACGCCCAGTCCTTTTATGTTTTGGATCTCTTTTTCGAGTATGTTTTTGGGAAGACGATACTCAGGGATGCCTACTGCCAGCATTCCGCCGGCCACAGACAGGGCTTCAAACACGGTAACCTGGTATCCTTCGTGGGCGAGGTCCCAGGCTGCCGATAATCCCGCCGGTCCTGCGCCAATGACCGCTATCCTGTCCTCCTTTCTCTCGTTTATTTGAGGCGTATATTCAAAACCTTGTTCGAGAGTGTAGTCGAAAGGGAACCTGTGAAGATGTCTTATTGCGATTGGGTCCTCGACCTGGGCCCGTCGGCATTTGCCCTCGCAGGGATGATTGCAAACCCTACCAACACTTAGGGGGAAGGGGAGTCGTTGCATAATCAAGCGACAAGCCTGTTCGAAATCGCCCTGCTTGATTAGAGCAATGTAGCCTGGGATATCAAGCCCGACAGGGCACGTACCCTGGCATGGAGCCCTGAACAGGGTCTGACAGACAACAGCTGGGCACCTTTTGTCTATAATGTGAGCTTCATATTCGTGCCTGAAGTGACGTAGTGTGGTCAGAACAGGATTGGGTGCCGTTTGTCCCAAGCCGCAAATGGAAGCGGAACCAACCATTTCAGCTAGTTCCTCCAATACAGCCAATTCTTGCATATTGCTCTTGCCTTCTGTAATCCTGGTCAGAAGCTCAAGCATCTTTGGTATCCCCGCGCGGCACGGAACGCATTTTCCACAAGATTCATCCCTTGTGAATTGAAGGAAGAACTTGGCGACATCGACCATACAGCTATCCTCATCCATTACCACTAGTCCACCTGATCCCATTATGGCCCCTAGGGCGGTAACAGCTTCATAGTCGACCGGGGTATTCAAGTGTTCGATTGGAATAACACCGCCTGACGGGCCGCCTATTTGAACAGCCTTGAATTTTTTGCCTGCCGGTATGCCACCGCCGATGTCAAATACGATCGTGCCTAGACTTGTACCTAACGGGACTTCAACGAGTCCGGTGTTGTTCACCTTTCCCACTAGGCAAAGCGTCTTTGTGCCTCTGCTCCGCTCTGTGCCGACGCTCGCGAACCAATCAGCCCCTTTCCAGATTATTTGGGGAATATTTGACCAGGTTTCTACGTTGTTGAGTGTAGTGGGCTTGTCAAAAAGGCCCTTGTTGGCTGGGAAAGGTGGCCGCTGGCGAGGGTTACCTCGTTTTCCTTCGATTGAGATTAATAGGGCAGTCTCTTCGCCACAGACAAAGGCACCGGCACCCGGAAATATGTCCAGGTCGAATTCGAAGCCAGTGCCCAGTATGTTTTTTCCCAGAAGGCCGTACTCACGGGCCTTACTTAAGGCGTGATTTAATGTCTCGATAGCAAGAGGGTATTCAGCCCGGACATAAGCGTAGCCCTGGCGCACATTGCCTATGGCATAGGCTCCTATTGCCATGCCCTCAATTATTGAGTGTGGATTGCCTTCGAGAACAGCGCGGTTCATATAAGCGCCGGGGTCTCCTTCGTCACCATTGCAGACAACGTATTTTTCAGTACCCGTCGCACTTCGGACAAATGACCACTTTGTCCCTGTTGGAAAACCTGCTCCTCCTCGCCCTCTTAAAGCAGCTCTTCCGATCTCTTCAATGACTGCTTCTGGCTTCATTTGGGTCAAAGCTTTTGCCAAAGCTTGGTAGCCGTCCCTGGCGATGTACTCATCTATATTCATTGGGTCAAGGTCCTGATTGTGCATTATCCTTATTTCTTGTAACTTCAATAAGGGGTTATCAGGGTCCAGCTTCCATTCTTCTACTACTTTATTCTTGGCAAGATGCTGCTCAATAATCTGCGGGACCTTGTCCTCGGTTATGTCGTAATAAATGGTTTTCCCGCTTGAAGGGTGAACAACCGTGACTACAGGCTCACGGTCACACAAACCAATGCAGGCTGCCCTGACCACAGTGACGTCTGACAACTTGCGGTCCTCTATGCCGCGTTGGAAAGCGTCCAATACCTTGTTTGCCCCAGAAGATATGCCGCATGTTCCAAGATGAACCTTTACCTGGACTTTCTTGTCTTGCTTGGCTAATTTATCACGGATTTGGTCTCTCCACTTTGCGAGTTCCTCTACTGACGCAAATCGCCTCATCGTTTTCTCCTATCGATACGAGCTGAGTATGGCTTTTAGCTGGCTCGGCTTCACCTTTCTCCGAACGTCTTCCCTTATTGCCAATACTGGAGATAGGCCGCAGCAGCCTATGCATCTTACGGTTTGTAGGGAGAATTTGCCGTCAGGCGTAGTCCCACCAGATTCAAGGCCAAAGTCTTTCTTCAGAGCATCGAGAATCTTTTGGCCGCCCTTAACATAACAGCTGGTACCTAAACACACTTGAATCACATGTTTGCCCTTTGGCACCATCGAGAAAAAGGAATAGAAGCTTGTTATGCCGTACAGTTCGCTCAGAGGGATTCTCATTTCTCTGGATATCGCTGTAAGAACGTCAGATGGCAGATAACCGATAAACTCCTGAATCTGTTGTAGTACTCGGATTGGAGCTCCAACTCGCCCACTATTAGCTTCGACTATGCTGGTGATTTGCTGTAGTATCTTACTGTCAATCGCTTTAGTGGTTTTTACCTTTGCTGGTGCGGCTTTTTCTGCTTTCTTCAAGGTCACCTCCTTGAAAATGGCTCATTTGAGCTAACACGAGTCTAACCATGAACTGAACAAAATTGCATCGTTGTTTTTGCCTAATTTGTGAGTGAGTAAAATTACTTACTTGCTTGCTTAGATGACATTTCGGTATAATCTTACGAATATATCTGAAGTTGTGCAAACTAGAGCTTCCTGCTGTGCTACGTAACGTATATTGATTCCATCGAAATCAGTCTTTAGTTAAGGAGGTCTGAAATGTGGAAGACGGAAGCCACCGGGATCGCCCATGTGGAGATGGCAGTGCGGCAGTGCCTGCCTCCCTGTCAGATCAAATGTCCCATAAATGAAGACATACAGAGGACAAATGTGCTTATTTCTCTTCTCCCGGATGATCCTGGTTCGGCGAGAGAAGGCATAATTCAGATTGGCGAGTATCTGTATGATAAAAATCCCTTCTTTAACATCTGCGGCTACATTTGTGGTATCTGCGAGTTGGAATGTAACTATGGCAAGAGAGGTGGGGCGGTCAAGAGGCGGCTGTTAAAAAGATTCTTGTCGGATTTCTATACGGAACGTCTGAAGGATAGGGATGAATTGGAGGTTATCCGAGACAAAGAGAACGTGGCTGTCATAGGTGGTGGACCAGGTGGGTTGATGTGTGCATATCATCTAAGCAAGAGGGGGTACCGTGTAACAGTTATCGAAGCCTCCGGCCGGCTTGGTGGTGCACTTTGGCTTGTGCCCGATTATCGACTGCCCAAAGAGATTCTGCAAACGACAGTGGAGAACCTTGTAAGGATCAGCGGCATAGATATTAGGTACAACACCAGACTCGGGACAGGTAAATTGACGCTGGAAAAATTGAAGAACGAGGGCTATAGGGCGGTGTTTCTGGCAACAGGGTTGCCATATCCTCGCGTCTTGACTTTTGAAGGACAGTCTTTGGAGGGGCAGGATCTGTCGGGTGTGATGTATGGGCACACTTATCTGTACGAGGTCAGCCATAATAATATGCCGCCGGATTATTTCAAGGGTAAAAAGGTCATAGTCACAGGCGGTGGAAATGTGGCTTTTGACGTAGCTAGGTCAGCAAGGAGACAAGGAGCGGAGGTGACCGTCGTAGCGCTTGAGCGCGAGGATAAGGATCACAGAGATGGGATACCTGCCGATGAGGATGAAATCCGTGGGGCGTGGGAGGAAGGTGTAAGGATCGTCTATAGTCGCGGTGTAAGGAAAATTATTGGACAGAATGGTAAATTCAAGGGTATCAACTGCCCGACATGTGTTAGCGTCTTCGATGCGGAAGGGTTCAATCCGAAATTCGATTGTACTGATTGCATAGATATAGCAGGCGATGTTCTGATAATCACTGTAGGTCAAGCCCCAGATAGACCCCTGCTACAGAAAGAGGGCCTTCTGGATGAGAGAGGTAGGCTTGACATCGATCACCTAACTCTGCAGAGTCTAAGCAAGCCCTGGCTGTTTATTGGTGGTGATGTGAGAAGGGTCGGCTTCATGGTGGAAGCCATGGGTGAAGGACTTGCCGCAGCGGAATCGATCGACAGGTATTTGAGGGGCGTGAATATGAGAGAAGGGCGGAGAAGGGATTACGAAGGATATTCTATCCCGGTCAGGCAGAGATTATAAGACTGAGCCTACAGTGCTCTGGATACCACCCGAAAACAGAATGCACTTTCAAATTTTTGAAAAGGGTTTCACATTAAAAGAGGCGATAGAAGAGGCTAGGAAGGTGTGTTACTTGTGGCCCCTGCCTGTCTTGTAAGGCCTGCATATCCATCGGTTTTCAAAAGTCTTTGAGTCCCAGTGGAGGTGGATACGGCGAGATGCAGCGGCTGTGGTATTGCGTCTATGCCTGTAATTACCATGCCGCCCATTTGGTCAAATTGGCGGAAAAATTACATCTGAAACGGATATGTTCAGATGTAAGTCCTGCGGAATGTGTGTCGTGGCCTGTCCGTCTGAGGCAAGAAGATGGTTGATGACGATGTGGCAGAACGATATAGCGGAAGTCTATGCCTCTCTGTAATAGGATACACAATGACTATGGTTAAGGAGGATGACATTGAGCCAACATAAACCTAAATTGGTGTGTTTTTCCTGCAAGTTTGGCTGGGGCTATCTGACAGATGAGGAAACCACTTTCCAGTGAAATAGAGAACTGGATACCTATTATCTGACAGGGAAAATCGATGCCACACACATCATAAATGCCTTCAAGCAAGGGGCTGATGGGGTTTTGATACTTGGCTGTCCCGAAGGGGATTGCCATTACCAAGACGGCAATTATGAGGCAAAGAAGAGGGTATACCTAGTTCGCAAGCTTTTGGATTCTATTGGTATAGAGTAAGGAAAGGATCAAGATAGAGTTATCTATTGACCCTGATGGTAAGCAGGATTCCGCAGCTGGTGCGAGAGATGAACAAGGAACTTATGAGACTTGGCCCGCTGAAGCCGTTAACAAGGGCAGAGAAGACAGCTAAAGAGGTAACGAAAGTTAGAGGGGGGAAATAGATGGCGAAACCAAAGGTTGCAATTTGCTGGTTGGGAGGTTGTGGTGGCTGTGATGAGGCGGTAGTCGATATAAATGAAGTGCTTCTCAGCGTGGCAGGCGCGGTTGATATCGTACTGTGGCCAGTGGCGCTGGACTTACAAGTACCACATGTCAAAGCCATGAAGGATGGTGAAATTGCGTTAAGTGTGGTCAACGGAATGTCAGGAACTCCGAGCAAGAAGAGATAGCAAAGCTATTGAGGGAAAAATCTCAACTGGTTCTGGCATTTGGCGCCTGTGCCTGTCTTGGAGGGACACCCGGATTGGCCAACCTCACCACAAAAGAAGAAATCTTCAACTGGGTGTATCGTGATGCTCCGACAGTTGTCAATCCCAATGAAACTATCCTCAGATAAAGACTCATGTCAATGGAAGGAGCTCACCCTTCCCGAGTTCTACGATCAGGTTTACGCATTAATGACGATAATCGACGTCGACTATTACCTGCCCGGATGCCCTCCGCCTCCTTATTCGGTGATGTGCTGCCGTAAGTGCAGTCCTTGAGAATAAGCTTCCACCCAAAGGCTCAACCCTGGCACCCCACCGGGCTTATGTGATACTGTAAACGAAATAAATCAAACCTGACAGAGTGGCAATAAAGGAGATCAAGAGGATTCACGAAGTGGAGGCTGCTCGGATATTTGTTTCCTGGCTCAGGGGATAATTTGTATGGGGCCCGCCACCAGAGATGGTTGCGGAGAGTCTTGCATAGAACATCAATATCCCGTGCCGCGGGTGCTTCGGCCCTGTTGAAGGAGTAGCAGATTCCGGGGCTAAGTTTGTATCCGCTCTGGCATCAATTATTGAGTGCAGAGCGATGAAAGAGATAGCAGAGGATTGTGGACCAGATTGTTGATCCTGTAGGATACTTGTATCGATTTTCATTAGCCTCTTCGTATACTGAAGCAGAAACAGGTCAGGCAATTAGATAGGAGAGAGGTGCAATATGACCGAAAGAATAACCATAAATCCAATAACTAGGCTTGAAGGGCACGGGAAAATTGAGATTTTCCTGGATGATAAGGGTAATGTGGATGATGCATACTGGCAGGTAATGGAGCTCAGGGGTTTTGAAAGGTTCTGTCTGGGCAGGCCTGTGGAAGAGCTGCCGCGGATCGTCGCCAACATTTGCGGTGTTTGTCCAACGCCGCACAATATGGCATCAGTGAAAGCACTGGATGACCTGTATGGGGTGGAGCCGACGCCCACTGCCAAGCTGATAAGACAGCTCCATTATAACGCATTTATGGTAGAGGACCATTTGCTGCACTTCTTTATCCTTGCCGGGCCGGACTTTGTGCTTGGGCCAAGTGCAAATGTGGCGGAGCGGAACATCCTTGGCGTAGTTAACAAAGTCGGATTGGAAATTGGGGGCAAGGTAATAGAGGCAAGAAAAAGATGCCGTGAGATAATTACATACGTTGCTAGTAAGCCGCCTCATCCTGAAGGGGGTTTACCCGGAGGGGTCTCTAAAGGTGTAACTGAGGAGGATAGGAAGTGGATACGGGACACCGCCGACTTCTGCGTTGATTTTGTACGATTTTCTCTGGAACTGTTCAAGAAGCCGTCCTGGACAACAAGCAGTACTTGAACCTTATCTTGAATGATGCTTACAAATTGAACACATACTATATGGGCTTAGTGGATGAAAATAATAGGGTGAATTTCTATGAGGGTAAGTGCCGGGTGGTCAATCCTAAGGGTGAAGAGCACTCTCTGTTTGACTATCACGATTATGTTAGTCATATAGGAGAGTGGGTAGAGCCGTGGACATATATAAGGCTAACGCACCTTAGGAAGATAGGATGGAATGGCCTTAATGAGAGTGAGGGAACGTCGTTATATCGCGTAGGCCCATTGGCACGGCTAAACGCGGCCGAAAGTATGTACACACCGCTGGCCCAGCGTGAATATGAGGCAATGTTTGAGACGTTGGGTGGTAAGCCGAGTCATCATACCCTGGCTTATCATTGGGCAAGACTGATTGAAGCTCTTCAAGCTGCGGAACATCTGCAGAGGATTGCCAATGACCCTCTATTGACTAGCAAAGACATACGCAATATGAATCTCAAGTTGAACAGGATCGGCATTGGCTGCGTTGAAGCAGCTCGTGGAACTCTAATTCACCATTATGAGACTGACGGTGAGGGCCGAACGACAAAAGTGAATCTGATCGTAGCTACCCAACACAACGCAGCTCCAATATGTCTCTCTGTAAAAAAAGCGGCCTCAGAATTCGTCAAGGGGGCAGTGGTAAAAGAAGGTCTACTCAATATGGTAGAGATGGCTTTCAGAGCTTATGACCCATGTCTGGGCTGTGCCACCCATAGCTTGTCGGGACAGATGCCATTGATCGTGAATATAAGAGATCGCAATGGCGACCTAATACGGAGAGTGCAGAGACCGTAACCTCAGATTAGAAGTTGGTAGTGGTCTAGTCTAGACCACTACCTAGAAGTTGCACTTCGCCCGATTCAACGCTATTATTTGACTCAATGAGCTAATCGATTGGGCTTAGTCTGTTGTCCGGCAACAGAGCGATTTAGCCTTTCTTCTAGTGTGATTTGGTTGGGGAAGTGACGAACAAGAACCGAAAGCAGCGATATTACCACAGCCTCTACGAAATTGCGGCTGCAGTAAATTCAGCTCGTACCTCCGATAGAGTACTGAGCATCATAATGGAAACCTTAGCCAAGGCCTTAGAGGCTAAAGGGTGCTCTTTAATGCTCCTTACACCTGACCGAAAAGTCCTGCTTCATACGGCTGCGTTTGGATTGAGTGATTGGTATGTTCATAAGGGGCCCGTGTCTGCCGATAAAAGCATTTCTGAAGCACTAATGGGGAGGCCAGTTGCCGTATCGAATGCAGCCGAAGACCAAAGGATTCAATATCGTGAGCAGGCTAAACGTGAGGGTATCATGTCTATCCTGTCCGCACCGATGCAGTTAAGGGAGCAGATAGTCGGTGTAATAAGGGTCTACACTGAAGATCGGCGTGATTTCACCCCTGATGATATGTACTTCGTGCAAGCGGTTGCGAATTTGGGTGCTATCGCCTTGGAGAATGCAAGGGAGCTGGAGCAGATTTCGGGTGAGGTGGCCAAACTAGAGGAGGAAAGACGTCACTTTGTCAGGTTTCTAGGCGTTGTTGCTCATGATCTCCAGTCTCCTCTTGTGGCTACGCAGAGTTTGTTATCGTACATGCTGGAAGGATATACCGGGGAAATTACCGACGGACAGAGAGACTTGATGCAAAGAGGCGTCAGGAGAATTGATGGTCTTCTCACCTTGATCACCGACTTGTTAGATATACCCCGTATTGAAGCAGGCCAGATTAAGCGTGAGATGAGGGAAGTTTCTTTGGACGAAGTAATCAAACAGGCTACCGAGGGGCTCGATAACCTGGCGAGGCAAAAAGGGATAGCGCTGAAGGTCGAATTATCCGAACATTTGCCCAAAATCCGTGGAGCTGCTAGAAGACTTCAGCAGGTAATAACCAATCTGGTAAGCAATGCCATCAATTATACGCATGATGGCACGGTGTTAATCAGGGCGACGGAAGGTGATCAGAATGTACGAGTCGAAGTGACGGACACTGGGATCGGGATCCCCTCACAAGATTTACCTCGGCTATTTGAAGATTTTTTCCGTGGTAGTAATGTAACGGCGAAAGGAACCGGATTGGGCCTGTCGATATCCAAAAGGATCGTCGAAGCTCACGGCGGTAGGATTTGGGTTGAAAGCCCAAATCCAGAAACTGGTAAGGGAAGCAGATTTACGTTTACGCTACCGGAAGGGTGACCGATGGTTATCGGAATTAAGCAGTCTTGACGTATATGAGGCTATGGAGAGAGAATAACAAAGGAGGTTAATGGGTATGAAACAAAGGCCGAAGATTCTACTGGTTGATGACGATGTTGATCTGGTAACGGTGATGAGAGGGGCATTGGAAAGTAAGGCTTATGATGTGGTGGTGGCTTACAATGGGCAGGAGGGGTTAGAAAAGGCGAAGAAGGATAAGCCTGATGTGGTCGTTTTGGACATACTGATGCCGGTGGCGGATGGGTTCATATTTGCTGACCAATTTCGAAAAGACCCTTTGCTCGCCAAGATTCCAGTTTTGGCGCTAACTAGCTTTTCTGAGTCAATGGGACAGCCCTTTCCATTTGAGGTCTCCGAGTATATTATGAAGCCAATCAAACCCAGGGATTTGGTGGCCAAGGTTGAGCAATTTCTGAAGAAGGCTGGCTACTAGAAAGAAGTCGTCACTATCAGCTGTTAGCGGGAGGCAGATGGCATCGTGGTGTGAACTGGCTGGTCTTATTCAGATTTAGTGCTCTTTCGTGTAGATTCTATATGCGGTCTCATTTCCTGCCTTAAAACATTTGGTGCAGCCATTGCATTCGTTGGGGTCGACTTTTTCAACGTATGTCTCAATACCGAGTTCTTCATACATTTCCAAAGTTCTGCTGAGGTCATCACCTCCAGTTACTGAGGCGAACTTCCACCCTTCCACTCTTCGTTCATGTCGTGTTTTACTCATAATGATCTTGCCAGTCCGTGATTGTATCAGCGACTCATGTAACGGGTCAACTCATATCAAGGCTTCTCTTCCTTCCATTTGGTAGCTGAAGAATCGGTCAATCTTTGATGGGAAGTTCCTGCCTTGCATAATTGGGTCATGATAGCCGTCTACGTTAAAATCCGCGGTTTATGAGTGGTCTTAATACTTGTTGCGCACAATCATAGTCGGTGATAGACTAGGGCGTACTTAATGTAAGCAAGAGGCATACCATTGAGGGATGTAATATGAAAATTAATGTGATGACTGATGTCCTGGAGGCAAATGACCGTATTGCTGCTGCCAACGGAGAACTCTTTAAGAAGCACCGGAACCTGGTGCTTAACCTGATCAGCTCACCTGGATCTGGAAAAACGAGCCTGCTGGAGAAAACTGCTGAGATGGCTAAGGGCAAGCTCCGTCTAGGGGTAGTTGCCGGTGATATTGAGACCACCCGTGATTCGGAACGACTGCAGAAATATAAGATTCCGGTAGTGCAGTTGACGACAGGCAGTGCCTGCCATCTTGATGCCAATATGGTCGCTTCTGCCCTGCCGCACCTCGATCTCAGCAAGATTGATATTCTGGTTGTTGAAAATGTGGGGAACCTGGTTTGCCCGGCCGGATTTAAGGTGGGAGAGGACTACAAGGTGGTGATGCTCAGTGTGACCGAGGGCGACGAGAAACCCCTGAAATATCCGCTGATATTTCGTGAATCAGCATTGCTTGTGATCAACAAGATCGATTTATTGAAATATACAAATTTCAATTTAAACGAAGCTAAGGCAAATGCACGAAGGGTCAACCCGGATTTGGATATCGTAGAAATTTCTTGCACCACTGGTGAGGGAATATCGGCTTGGATAGCGTGGCTTGACCAGCGGTTTCAGACGAAGTTTGGGACTAAAGCACGTGTATGAAGCGACAATTGTGCCTAGTATGGCTGGCGTGCCACTTTATGGCAAGTTACTTGATTTTGAGTTGCCGAATTTGGGCAACTCAGGCAACCTGTGAAGTTGGCCGCCACCTATTTTGTTTTCGTTTTGTCGACATCCCTACCCATGATCGCTACGGCGCTTACCTGTGGCGGACCACCGAAGGTGTGAGATAATCCAAGCCTCACATCTTTTAGCTGGCGCTCAGGTGATTGGGCCTTTCCCTGTATTTGTTTGTAGACTTCGTAAGTCATTCTCAATCCACTGGCGCCTACCGGATGTCCGAAGCACTTCAAACCGCCGTCTGCGTTTACGGGCAATCCTCCGGAAAGCTCAAAAAAGCCAGCGTCGATGTCCTCTTTAGCTTTGCCTTTCGCACTAAAGCCGAAATTCTCGTAAATAATGAGCTCTGTTATAGTAAAGCAGTCATGAACCTCAGCGATGTCAAGTTCTTCGCGGGGGTTGCGTATACCTGCCTGCTCGTAGGCTTGTTGGGAAGAGTTACGCAAGGCGTCCCACGTTAGCCAGTCAAAGTGGGGTCGGGCATGTGGTAAAAGGGGATCAAAGGATTGCCCCAGGCCCTTTATATAAACCGGGTCTGGCCGGAATTTTTTGGCTTGGCTTGCCGGCACCAGTATAGCAGCCGCAGCACCATCACTGTTGCCACAGCAATCGAAAAGCCCTAAGGGCCAGGCAACGATTGGGGCATTCATCACCTGCTCTAAGGTTATCTTGTTTCGAAAATGGGCTTTGGGTGACATACTGCCGTTGTTGTGATTCTTAACGGCAATCTTGCCGATGGTTGTCTTACCCTCTTCTGGACTCAGCCCATAGGTGTGGAAATACCTGGTGGCGATGAGGGCAAAGCTGCCTGGCGCAGTACGGCGGGCTTCCAACACCGGACTCATGCCTCGACCAGTACCAAGGCCGGGAAATCCGGTATCCTTGAGTTTTTCCACGCCAAGCGCCAATACAATATCGTACATGCCGGAAGCGACACCAAAGCACGCGTTTCTCAAGGCTTCGTGGCCGGTAATGCACCAGTTTTCTACGCGTGTCACGGGGATACGGAATTTTAAGGCATTAGCCGCGTGTGTAGCGCCTATGCCTGTCATCGGCGCGGTCACGGTTCCAAACCAGCAAGCCTGGATGTCCTTTGGTTCAATACCAGCATCTTCGTAGGCTTCGTAAGCAGCCTCTATGGCCAAATCATCCAGGCCCAAATTCCAGCGCTCGCCGAACTTAGTGCACCCCATCCCTACTATGGCAACTTTGTCTTTTATGCTCTCCATTGTTCTTGTCTCCTATCTTATTGGCCGACATTTCCAGAAGTAGTTGTACATACCGCCGCCTTCGTAAATCCTTCTGAAAGTCATCTCGACCGGCATGCCGATTTTAATTTCTTTGGGGTCACAATCAGTCATCACGCTGTATAGTCGCGTGTTATCTAGCTCGGACTCGATAACCATTTGGGGTATTACCGGGTCGTCACTTCTGCCAGCCAGATTGTCCAAGGAGAAAGTGAAGACCTTTCCTTTCTTGTCCGAGAGCCTTACTTCATCATAGTTATCTTTTGACTGACAATGATAACAAACTCTCTGTATCGGGAATGTAACCAGGCCGCAATTCTTGCACTTGCTGCCGTGGAGGCGGATAGACCAGTTACGCTCCCGCCAGCTGGCTGTGGCAGATGGAAACAGGCGGAAAGATTCTCCGGGCTGTACCTCCAGAATACCACGGTAACTGAGATATCGCTCGTATGTGGGTAGCGCACGCTTTGAAGCTAAGAAACCCTTCACGCCGCGCCTGCTGGATTTTATTTTTTCCAACTCGGCTGTGACTTCGATGAGGATGGCATCGCTGCCGTTTCCGTAACTGGCAGCCAGCAATTTGTCACTTTCATGAGCATTTTCCAGAGCCGCCACCAACAAAAGCAATGTATGGGCGCAACCGCAGACTCCTAAATTGCTGGCCAGCAAGTCCTGAAGTTGCTCTTTTGGGTCAAAGCCTAATTGCCGAGCCAGTTGTTGCTGTGCTCGCGCTGTTGGTGCGTACAGTGCGGCCTTGGCAATATCTTTAGGCGATAGGTTCTGTCCTTTCATTAAACCGTCAATTGCTTTGGACATATTTTCAATATAGCCATGCTCGATTATGAAGCGGTCTTCCCAGGATTGCACGAATATGTCCTTATCCAATCGCCAGACGTCGTACATCTCATTGGATATTGACTGGCTGGCTTTGACATGTGCAATTGGTCTTTCGTTCTTGCTTACTAGCAGAGCTACGGCGGCATCACCGAAGTTCTGCTCATAGTCCGAACGAGGATAGCCTAGCCGACAGTCAGATGCCGTGACGACTATGTTCTGTGCCGAGCCGCTGTTAACTGCATCGAGTGCTGCCTTGAGAGCGGCTGTACCGGCTCGTAGACTGTTGCCAAAGTCGGCAGTGACTATTTCTGATTTCAAATCGGCGGCAGCTGCTACTAGGGTGGCACATTGTTTTTCCTTGAAGGGTGACGTAGTTGAGGCGAAATATAAGCCGTCAATATTATCGCGGTTAATTCCGGTGAGGCAATCGAGTACTGCCTCGGTTGCCATTGTAATTACATCCTCATCATTGTTAGCTATACTTCGCTCACCGCCCAGAGAAGGCCTGTTCCAGGCAGCACCTATGACATCTCTACTCAGCCGCCACAGCGGTACGTAGGCTCCGTAAGAAACAATCCCTGACATAAGCACCTCCTAGCTTATTAGCTGAATTTGATGGCTTATTCGCACCTATGGCAAGTAGGCGCTATCACCTGCGATAGAGTCTTTCCATTTTCGACTTTTCGTAAGCCATCATCAGACGGCTTTCGCCTTTTGTAATTTCTTTGCGGTTGTCCTCAAAAGTAAGGCCAGCACAAGGCCAATAACGGATATAGCGGCACAAATTGCAAAGGCCGTCAAATAGGTGCCAGTCGTATCAAATAGGTAGCCGGCTGCCAAAGGACCTAGCGCAGCGCCAATCGCAAAACCCAGCTGTGTAACCCCAAGTATGAGACCGTGCGATCTTAATCCAAAGAACTCGGCTACAAGAGGTGATGTTACTGCGCCAGCACCTGCAGAGGCAAAACCAAAGACTGCAGCAAGCAAGAAGATCACCCAAGCTTCTGCAGATGGCATTAGCCAGAAGAGCGCGGCCGCCATCAAGGCAAATCCGATGATAAATGCCTGCACGTTGCCAATTCTATCGCTGGCGACACCCATTATGACTCTGCCTACAATGCTGAGCGCACCGAGAGTAGCCAAAATGCTGGCGGCAGTGGCAGGGGAAATTCCGAGATCGGTGGTGTGTGGCACAATATGCACCGTGATAGCGAATAGAGGAAATGACAGGCAGAAGAACATTGAAATCATCATCCACAATTGTCTGGTATGAATTGCCTGACCGAGGGAAAGTCCTTTGGTGTCCAGTTTCAAGGCTTGTTCACCTGATTTGTTTTGGCCATAAGGCCGTTGCCCCATCTGAGCCGGATCACGCCTTAACAACTGCGATAAAAGAACAATGACTACAAAAACCATGCCAGCTAATATCATGTATGAGACTCGCCAATCATACGTGGTGATAAGCCAACTAGACAACGGTGCCCCTACGGTAGTGCCTATAGCCGTGCCAGTCATGATAATGCCTGTCATCATTCCTCTTCGGGCGACAAACCACCTGGCGACGATTGATTGTAAAGGGATAAGGGAGCCACTCATGCCAATGCCTATTATTACGCCATAATACAGATATAGTTGCCAGACCGCGCTAATCTGTGACATGAGGAAGTAGCCTATGCCTAGGAGAAAGCCGCAGCCAGTTAACACTACCCGAGGACCTAGCCTGTCACTGAGTCCCCCCACCACGATCCCAAGCAAGCCTTGCATGATCCAAGAAAGGGAGAATGCGCCGGAGGTTACTGCTCTAGTCCAGCCAAACTCAGTAAGCAACGGTTTAAAGAATATGCCGTAGCTTACCTGAACCCCGGCAGCTAGTAATATAATGCAAAAGGAAGCTGCTACTAAAACGTAGCCATAGAAAAACTTTGATTCAGGCGCAACGGATTTCCCAGCTTTGTTAATGTTCATGCGAAACTCATCTGTCTAGGGTGCGCTCCGGAATCGATACGCGCCAGCAGTCGACGCATGGCTTGCCAGCCTATGCATAAGCACGGAATCATACTTTCAGCAGTCCCTCTGCATTCTGGTGAAAGATCTTGCCCTTGTCATCATCAGGTATGGCCAGTGATTCCATAAATTGCACGGCTTCTTTGCAGGATTCGTAGGGAAAGTCCACAGCGAATAGTATTCTCTCGGTGCCAAGCACTGTGCGGACGAACTGTATGACCGGTTCCCAGAACATACCGCTGGTGGTCACAGCGAAGTTGTTTTTGAAGTAGTGGCTTGGCTTATTCTGAGGCTGTCTGGAGCCAGCTTGTGCTTGAGTTTCCCATTGCCAACGGTTATCCATGCGCTCCAGCCAGAATGGAATGGCCTCCCCCAAATGGCCGAGTATAATCTTAAGGCCAGGATATTTGTCAAAGACGCCGCTGAAAATCAGGCGCACAGCGTGCAGGCCTCCGTCGGCAGCAAATCCCCAGGTGGCGCTGGCTAGAAGGGGGTAGACGAGGTAGGGTTTGAGCATATCAGGAGGTGGCTGCTTAGGATGGAGATATATCGGCACGCCCAGCTTCTCTGCGGTTTCGAATATGACCCAGTATTTCTTGCCGTCAACGTATTCTCCTTTGATGTGCGAGTTTATCACTGCTCCCTTAAACCCAAGCTCTTTCACCGCCCGTTCGAGCTCGTTAGCGGCCGCATCTGGGTTTTGAGGTGCGATAGCTGCGAATCCGGCAAACCTTTTTGGGTGTTTACTGATTGCTCCGGCAACCTCGTCGTTGATTTGCCTGGACAACTTGGTGCCACTGGCGGCATCGAGCGACTCAAGACCTGGACCTGATAGAGATAGTACCTGCATATCGATGCCAGCCTCATCCATCACTCTCAACCTGATCTCTCCAATATCTAGAAGCAACCTCTTGAGTTCAGGGCTAGCGGGCATAAAGTGAGATGGCGACCAGTAGACCCGCTCGATCTTACCGCCTGCGATGGTCTCCCATCTGGGCCATTCCTTTCTGGAGCGCAGGTGGTTTACAAATTCTTGTGTAAAAAAGTGCTCTTCAATAGCGATTTTCTTCGTGGGTCACCTCCGTCAATATCTTCTTCGTTCTAATGATAGGCTTGCGCAGGCGAACCTAACCTCCTAGAAGATTCTGAGCAGTAATTCGTATACTTGCGATTACGTTGGAATGTGGTCTGTACTGTATAGGATGTTAGGGCATATAGTACTACGAAAATGCTTGCCCTGCAATGCTATTCCGGCATCTATCTGAATGTATCTAAATGGCGAGGATATGTGTTGAAGCTTCAGACTGGGTCTCCTGTTTAAGGCCAAGAGATATGTAGTTAGTTAATGAGGTTGACATAGATGATACAAGTTCCAGGAGTTTTCGGCAGTGTATCATAGTAACTGGCAATCCTGATATGACCAAAGTATCTACTAGCTATCCCGAGAGACAAAACCTAACAATGAGAATGTGCATGAGACGGTTTACGAGATTAACCAATGCGTTCTCAAAGAAGCTAGAAAACCACATGTATGCCCTGGCCCTCTACTTCATGCACTACAACTTTATTAAGACACATAGGACGTTGGCTTACCCGTATCCAAGAACTCCGGCTATGGCGGCGGGATTAAGTGACCATATTTGGACGTTTGGGGAGATCGTTAACCTTCAAGTCTAAATCATGTCGAATATAAAAAATTTATATCTTAATTAAATTGCGATAATATTCCAGACCAATACTAATTTCCACTGGAGACCCACTATAATCAGGCTGTTCACTCTTTACGATAAGACGACACTCGGCAAGATTAACTTTCACTTGCTCATTTTTATTACGAATGTCGATGATCTTTTTAGCAGTCTCCCCACTTATTATCTGTTTAATCTTTATTGGCCATCTTGCCCGGTGAGATATCTTTTCTTCTCTTTCCAGAATAGCTGGTAAATTGCACTTTACATCGTTAATCCAAAAGTGTCCCTTAACTCCAATGACAGATATTGGAAATATGGCAATGTTTTGAACGACCAACGTAAGTTCTGCATAAGGTTCGGTATCTTCAACACTAAATTCCCAATCTCTGGTGAGGATTAGGAGACATTCAGCTAACTCCTTTCCATCTTTTACCAAGTCAGTCCTAAGCCAAGCAGGCAACGACTCCATGTCCATTGTTTGAATTGATTCAATTTCTGTTTTCGGTCCAGGTACATCTTGTTCATAAAGTTTTTCCCATTCTCGTTTCTTGCCACGTTCCCATAATTGTAGAAAGTAGCTTAAAAAGGTAGCAAATAGATATGGTTGTTTCTCTTTATCTATTATAAAAGTTTGACGATCGCTGGACTTTATTTTTAAATTAAATTCCTCTAATTGAATCCGCCCATTGGTATTGTACGGGTTAGATATTATCATTAAAAAAGGTGGTGTTTCATCCAACGCCTTCAAGTCAATTCTGTCTCTTATATGATTCCTAGCAGTCTCTATCACTGAACCAGCCCAGGCATCTGCATCAACTCCTGCGAAACTCCTCTTAATGTACGCTTTGTAAGCTGCCTCATAATTCTTTTCTGGTGCAATAAGTAGTAATTTCTTGATTTTATTAGTCCTGTATAGGCCATCAGCCTGAGCATGGGCCGTACCATGCCATAGACAAAATAATGTGTGAGCATGATCTACTTGGCTTCTTAGCATTGGTAAGGCATCACGATTCGGATAATAACTAATCCCGGCTTTCCCAATATCTATACTACGGTCATTTTTGTATTTTCTAGTTAGATATTTATTGTGTAGTTCAATGGAGAGCCATGCTCCAATTAAAAGGATAACTAGAGAGATTAGAAAGACCCATCCAAGATTCCAGCCATTTATATTACTTAGTGTATTGGTATACTTTGGAAGCCAATTATTTTGTGCCGCTGCCGCTATTGCTGTGATAATCACGGCAAGCACTCCCACTGGCCAAAGTGCTCGCCAATGTTCCTTCGCCCAGTCCCACAGGCGGTCAAGTTGGGGCATGCGCCTATTCTACCACACCGTGTCCAGCACTCAGGGGATGGCGTGGAATTTAGGGGGGTTTTTTGAAAATGATACACTACCCGGTTTTCAACTCACTTGACACATGTTCGGCGTCGTTTGCACTTGAAAGAAACTTGATGTTACAATGTGCCTGAAGCTATGGTCACGTTACGGTTTGTTATGTTGAACGAATATGAAGGTCAGATTTCTTCAATTGACAGTTGGTGTTATGCAGACTCGGTGAGGGGGTCATAATTGCTAGCTCGTCCCAGAGATTTTATGGAATGCGCCTTATCATTGGCTGGTCTAGCCCTGGGTTATACTAGCCCTAACCCGGCTGTAGGGGCTGTGGTGGTTCGAGATGGTGTAGTTGTGGGTCTAGGACATACACAGCCACCAGGTTCTGTTCATGCCGAGATAATGGCGCTACGGCAAGCTGAGCAAAGAGCTAAGGGTGCGACTATGTATGTCACATTGGAGCCTTGTTGCCATCATGGACGTACACCTCCTTGCACCGAAGCGATAATTGACGCTGGTATTTCTGAAGTCAATACGGCATTAATTGACCCCAACCCTCTTGTTTCGGGTAAGGGATTGAAGACGTTGGAGGCCGCTGGAGTAAAGACCTCTGTTGGTCAATATGAGGACAAGGCTCGGGAGATAAACGAAGGTTACATAAAGTTTATTACTACTGGCGTACCCTTTGTGATTGCCAAGTTTGCCATGAGCCTCGATGGCAAGATTGCCACCCAAAAAGGTGACTCTAAATGGATAAGCGGTGAAGAATCCCGGAATTTCGTACATTCCCTGCGCCACATTGTCGATGCTATCATGGTAGGAGCAAATACGGTCGCGGCTGATAATCCTCAGCTTTCAGCTAGAGGATGCAGTGGTAAGGGCGGTAAGACCAAAGTGCAACCTTTAAGGGTCATTGTTGATGGTAAGGGTAGAACGCCGCTATCGGCCCGCGTTTTTGAAGAACCGGGAAAAACCTTAGTTGCTGTGGCCAAACCTCTCAGTGCCAGAAAGATAGAAGCTTTTAAGAAAGCTGGTGCCGAAGTCGTTGAGTTGACGGCTGACAACGATTTGATAGATTTGAAGGAGCTATTGAGCGTTTTGGGCAAACGGCAGGTTACTAGTGTATTAGTAGAAGGGGGCAGTGGTTTGTTCGGTTCGCTGTTTGATAGTGGTCTCGTAGATAAGGTTCTGGCTTTTATTTCACCTATTATAATTGGTGGAGATGAGGCTAAGAGTGCTGTTGGCGGGAACGGTGTCAGTAAAGTTGCCGACGCTCTTCGTTTAGACCGCATAAAGATAATGGAATTTGGTGACAATATCTTGGTCAGCGGCTATATAGGTAGAGGTTGATAATGTTCACCGGTATAATCGAAGAAATTGGCCGGGTTGTAGGGGAAAAAACCAGTTCCCTGATTATTGAAGCTAAGAAGGTCATCGATGATGTTGCGCCAGGTGACAGCATCGCCGTTAACGGAGCTTGCTTAACGGTGACTTCGATAAGTAAGGGCGACTTTTCGGTTGACATAATGCCTGAGACAATTCGGCGAAGCAATCTTGGTAGACTTCATTATGGGGACCTGGTGAATCTGGAAAGAGCTATGGCGGCTGGTGGTCGGTTCGGTGGTCATTTTGTACAGGGGCACGTAGATGATGCCGGCAGGATCCTATCCTTGCATACGGAAGAAGAAGCAGTTGTCGCCAGGATTTCGGTGCAGTCGCGACTGATGCCTTATATAGTTGATAAAGGCTTTGTGGCTGTCGATGGCGTCAGCCTTACAATTATAGCTTGCGATGATATTTCGTTTTCTGTCTCCTTGGTAGGTTATACTCGGGAACACACTACACTGATGTTCAGAAAACCGGGTGATGAAGTTAACCTTGAAGTGGACATTATAGCCAAGTATGTAGAGCGGATTAAACAGAGAGACGATCGTGCTATTATCACGTTTGATTTTCTTGAGGAGCACGGCTTTTCAAAAACGAGGTGAAATCTAATGTCGTTTGCTACGATTCCTGAGGTGATTGAAGATATTGGGGCTGGCAAATTCATCATCATTGTGGATGACGAGAATCGCGAGAATGAAGGTGATCTGGCAATTGCCGCTGAAATGGTAAGTCCAGAGGCGGTGAATTTCATGGCCAAACATGGTCGCGGTTTGATCTGCTTGCCGATTATCGGGCAGCGGCTTGATGAATTGAGAATTCCGCTGATGGTTCAGGAGAATACTGCAAAGTTCTCTACGGCCTTTGCTGTGTCTATTGAAGCCAGATACAAGACATCAAGTGGCATTTCAGCTCATGACCGCGCAGCTACCATAAAGGCTGTGCTTGACAAGAATACCAAACCGGAGGACTTGGCTCGACCGGGACACATGTTTCCTATTCGAGCCAGAGAGGGTGGTGTGCTGGTACGGGCAGGGCACACTGAGTCCATAATTGATTTGGCCAGGCTTGCGGGTCTTTACCCTGCTGGAGTCATCTGTGAAATTATGAATGAAGATGGTACGATGGCCCGTTTGCCTCAACTTGAACAGATGGCAAACAAGTTTGGAATCAGAATTGTTAGCATAGCCGATTTGATAACTTATCGCCTCCGCAATGAGAAGTTGGTTGAAAAAGTTGCTCAAGCCAAACTGCCGACTAAATACGGTGAATTTACCGGTATAGCCTATAAGAGCAAAGTCGATCCGGATGAACACGTGGCTTTGGTTAGAGGAGATATATCCGGTGACGAACCGGTGCTGGTACGTGTTCATAGCGAGTGTCTCACTGGTGATGTTTTTGGTAGCCTGCGCTGTGATTGCGGTGCCCAAATCCTGTTGGCAATGGAAAAAATTGCAGCGGAAGGACGTGGAGTGTTCCTGTATATGAGACAGGAGGGGAGAGGGATTGGATTTCACAATAAGTTAAGGGCTTATGCCTTGCAGGATCAGGGGCTGGATACCGTTGAGGCAAATCTAGCGCTTGGTTTTGAAGCCGATTTGAGGGAGTATGGCATCGGGGCGCAGATTTTGGCTGACCTAGGTTTACATAAGATTCGGCTACTAACCAACAATCTCAAAAAGGTTATTGGGCTGGAGAGCTACGGACTTCATATAACGGAGTTGGTGAATTTGAGAACATTACCCAATCCATATAATTTGGAGTATTTGAAAACAAAGCAGCGAAAGCTGGGCCATCTATTAGGGGTAGATGATGGCTCCGAGGCTTAACCTGCAAGTCAAGGAGGGGATAAGATATGGCCAAGAGCTACGAGGGTATGTTACTAGGGAAGGGACTGAAATTTGCCGTGGTTATTTCGCGTTTTAATGAGATCATTACCACAAGGCTATTGGATGGAGCCAGGGACGCTTTCCTTCGCCACGGTGTTGGTGAACAGGACATTGATATCGCCTGGACACCGGGTTCATTAGAGATACCTTTGGTGGCCAAGCAGCTAGCGCAGACCCGTAAGTATAATGCAATTGTTTGCCTGGGGGCTGTGATACGTGGTGGCACGCCGCATTTTGAGTATGTATCATCTGAGGTGAACCGAGGTATATCCCGCGTGAGCCTCGATGCAGGTTTGCCTGTGATTCAGGGGATAATCACTGCCGACACGTTGGAGCAGGCGATTGAACGCGCTGGGGCCAAAGAGGGCAACCGCGGCTTTACAGCTGCATCAAGTGCCATTGAGATGGCTAACCTGATGAAGGCCATCGGATAAGAAGCTATTACGTAACCTTATAGACCTTGTCGCCGGCTCTAACGCGGTCGGTCACTTTAACACCGATAGCGTCTCCGCTCTTGGCTTCGGACACATTTGCATTGTTGATCTGTACGGATGAAACCGTGAGCTGGAGGTCTGTAGTGTGTCCCTTAACGTGAATTGTGTCGCCGACTTTTAGTGTTCCAGTAAGTGTAATACCCGCTACCACAGGCCTGGCAAAGAAATCGCTCACATACCCGATCTCAACCTCTGGCATCCAAATCACCCCCCTTCTCAATTATCTTTCCTTAGTATAATTTTCTGTCTTCAATAAATCAATAGTCGTGGTTGGCGGAATGGAAGATGTACACCATTGACAGCTATAGGGTTAGGTGATAACATCTCAATCGTCCCGCATAATTTTTATTTAAGGAGGATACCATGGCTTACGAGAATCTGATTGTTGAGCGCCAGGATAACATTGGCATAATAACCTTGAATCGTCCACCGGCTAATCCGATAAGCCTTGCTGTCATTAATGAGTTAGAGGCCGCACTCACCGAACTAGAAAGAGACAAGGCGGTGAGAGCCTTAATAATTACGGGAGCGGGTGATAGAGGCTTTTCGGCAGGCTTTGATATAAGATCGGCCGGAACATCGGACAGCGAGACCGCATTTGTTAAAGGGCAGGCGGTATTCAACCGAATTGAGAAGTGTCCCAAACCTGTGATTGCGGCGATAAACGGCTTTGCTCTTGGTGGCGGCTGTGAACTGTCGATGGCTTGCCATTTCAGAATAATGGTTGATACAGAAAGGGCTGTTGTTGGCCAGCCGGAGATTGATCTAGGCATCATACCTGGTTGGGGGGGCACGCAGAGGTTGCCCAGACTAATCGGAAAAACCAAAGCACTTCAGATGCTGTTGCTTGGAACCAGAATAAAAGCGACCGAAGCTCTGAACATAGGCTTGGTGAGCAAAGTATGCAAACCGGAAGACCTTATGAAAGAGGCCAAAGAACTGGCGGGAACGTTGGCCAAGAAGGCGCCGATTGCCATGCAGATACTTCTCGATGCCGTGATTCGCGGTCTGGATACGAATATGGATGAGGGGTTAAAGATCGAGCTCCAAGGTATGCAGCGTGTAAGCAAAACCAAGGATGCCATGGAAGGAATGATAGCGTTCGTCGAAAAGCGCCCAGCAGTTTTCACTGGCGAATGAGATCCAGGTAGTGAACTCTAAAGAGGAGGGGATATTCGACATGAAAGCTAATGAAGTCAAAAAGATTGCAGTTATGGGGGCAGGCGATATGGGCCACGGCATTGCCGAGGTAGCGTTGCTTAGCGGCTATAAGGTGGCATTGCGAGACGTTGAACAGAGATTCGTCGATCATGGACTTGCCAGAATCAAAGAGAGCCTGGAAAAACTCGCTGAAAAACAGAAGGTTTCCCAGGAGAACAAGAAGGCCATGTTGGCGAACATCGAGACCTTTGTAGATGTGGACCGGGCTGTCAAGGATGCTGACTTCATAATTGAGGCCGTACCTGAAATCATGAATATTAAGAAACAAGTTTTCCAGGCACTTGATAAATCTGCTCCGGGGCATGCTGTCCTGGCTTCCAATACTTCTTATATGAGCATTACGGAGATCGCTTCAGCCACAAAAAGGCCAGAGCAAGTTGTGGGCATGCATTTCTTTAATCCGGCTGTCATTATGAAGCTTGTAGAGGTGATAAAGGGGAGTAAGACAAGCGAGCAGACAATGCAACTCACTTGGGATCTGGCTGTAAAAATGGGCAAAGTTCCAGTCAGGGTTGAGGTAGATTCGATCGGCTTTATCTACAACAGAGTTAACCAACCTTCATTACTCCTGCTTGGTGCTATTGTCGACAGGGGGCTAGCTACTCCCGAGGAAATCGATGCCAAAGTGAGGAAAATAGGCATGCCTATGGGTCCGTATGAACTTATGGATTATGTGGGGTTGGATATTACCTACCATGGTCTGCTTTATTTTGCAGAGAAGTTGTCTCCTGAGTACAAGCCTCCGAAATGGCTGAAAGATAAGATTGACGCCGGTACACTGGGCAAGAAGTCGGGTAAGGGAATCTTCGACTGGTCCACGGGAAGGCCTGCCATTGACCCGGCCAAAGCCAAAGAAGATTTCGACCCCGTTGACCTGATTGCGCTACAGGTAAATGAAGCCACGAAGTTGCTCGAAGCCGGGGTGGCGAAGAGTGTGGATGACATTGATAAGGCGATAGTCAATGGTGGTGGGGCCGCCTTTGGGCCATTCCAGCTTGCTAAGGGTATAGGCTATGAAAAGATAGCTAAAAGGTGTGCAGAGCTGGCTAAGGAATTTGGGATAAAGGCATTCGAGCCGACTAAAACACTGAAGAGCGGGAAAATCTGAGTGGACGTTACAGACAGCAAGTAAAAACAAAAATCGGGGTCTTCATTGAGGTCGAAGACCCCGATCTATCTTCCGTCATCTCCCATTAGAGATACACCACAAACGCGGTGACAATGATGCTCAACAATGCCACACCGCAAACAACCGCACCGCTGAACAGCCTCAAAAGTTGCCTGTCCTTAGAAATGACCGCTGTTAGTTTGTTTATTCCTTTCATTTCTTCTCTCCTTATTGTCTCCTCTATTATTTAGAACGAATACCTCGTGAATTTGTTTATGCGTTCTAGCCATATTATCTGCCTTATATTGATTGCGGTGAATCGGGCGTACGTACGATTCTTAGGTCGTAGAATGGGCTTAAGACTAACGGCTAAATGCCCAGCCATTCTTGCTAGTTCTTTTGTCTATAGTCACGCAACGGTGAGCAGGATATGGGTACCTGGCTACGTGATCAGGCTCGTCTTGAGAATAAATTAGTTGGTCTGCCACATATGTTAGCAGCCAACCCTTCTGTTCAATTTGCCAGCTCGGTGTTATACTGGTTTTATCTAAAGATAAGTCGTTTGTTGCTGCGCTTCAACCAAACAAGAGAGGTGAATTTAATGCCGAAGAAGTTAAAAGTTTCACTTATCACGATTGCTGCGGTAATTGTAGCTGCCTTGGTCTTTAGCACCGGCTACGTGATGGGTGGTGGCGTGGATCAGAGCCAGGGCAACAGCAAGGTACAGCAGAATGTCCAGAACCAGAGCCAGAACGCCGGTCCGGAGGTGATCGACCAGGCGTGGAATGCCATCTACAAGAACTACGTAGATCCAACCAAACTTGATGAAACCAGCCTCAGTCACGGTGCTATTAAGGGCGTTATAAGTGCTTTGAATGACCCATATTCTGCCTTCCTCGACCCTGAGATGTACAAGCTGTTTACAAGTGACCTTGAAGGCACGTTCCAGGGAATCGGAGCCCAGGTAAACATGAATAAGGATAATCAGCCTGCAATCGTGGCGCCTCTGGAGAATTCGCCGGCTCAAAAAGCCGGCATAAAGACCGGTGATATAATCCTGGAGATTAACGGCAAGTCTACAAAAGGCATGAGCCTGACTGAGGCGGTTTTGAGCATACGTGGTCGAGCCGGGACATCTGTCAAGCTGACTATTCAGCGTGAGGGTGAAGCTACGCCCATAGAAATTGAAGTAGTTAGGGCCCAGATTTCATCATTCACTGTTAGCTGGGAGATGAAGGGCGATATCGCTTACATAAAGATTAATGAATTCGGAACCAAGACCAACACCGAGCTTAACAATGCGCTGCAGGCCATCGACCTGCAGAAAACCACTGGAATTATCCTTGACTTGCGCAGCAACCCCGGAGGTATAGTGCAGACTGTGGTGAATGTAGCCAGTCACTTTGTTAACAGTGGCGTTATTATTACCATGGTGGACAATAAAGGGAAGAAAGATTCCATCTCAGTCCAGCCCAATGGTGTATTCACTGACCTGCCCATAGTGGTACTGGTTGACCAGTACAGTGCCAGCGGCGCCGAGGTTTTGACCGGCGCCTTACGCGATCATAACCGCGCCACTATCGCCGGCGTTAAGACATTCGGCAAAGGTAGCTATGACATCAATATACCGCTTGAGGACGGCTCCGATATATATTTGACGGTTGGACGCTGGCTGAGGCCCAACGGCCAGCTCATAGAGGGTAAAGGGATAGAGCCGGACTACACCCTGACCGTTACCGGCAATGACGAAATCCAATGGGCGATAGACTTCTTACATAAGCAGTGATCGTAGCTTCGAGTAGGTGGAGAATTTGATAATATAGCGGGACACATTGAAAGATACGGAACTTCTATTTGAGAAGAATGGAGTTATTCAAGATTTGCACCAGCTACTTGGCCTTTATGCTGCATAGATAGATTGTAAGGGTGTATGATCGTAACGGACTAAGTTTGAAGTAGGGGTGGGGAAAAAGTGAACATGAGTATTGAAGCTGAAGTTAAGAATAGTGTTTTGGAACTCGACAATGATTACAAAGACAATGGATTTCTTTTATTTTCTATGGGTCTGAAATTTAACACAATGGATTATGAGAAACTATATCAGGATAATGTTATTGATAAAATCACAGATGCAAAGAAAATAGATGATAAGAAAACTGATTTCTTTTATTTAGATAGAGAATCAGGTATTGTTACGATTGCTCAATCGTACTATAACAGAAACTGGGATAAGACTGAGGCACCAGCAAATAAAGCATCTGATTTAAATACTGCAGTAAATTGGCTTTTTGACTCCGATATTAGCACTATTCCAGAAGCTTCGATTAAAGCTCAGGCTACTATCTTGAGGGATGCACTTGAAGAAAAAATTATTCATACAGTCGAGGTATGGTGTGTTCATAATCGTCCTTCTTCTGGGAGGATAAAATCAGAACTGGAGGTAGTAGCAAAGTCATTACAGGAAAAGTTGCGTAAGTGGCAGGGCCCCAGTGGAATGGCGATAAAGGCGGTTGCAGACGAACTAAGCTTAGGTGTCGCTTGTTTATGGTATGAAAGAAAAACGAATATCATCGCCATATCTGATATGGTAATTCTAAATTCGGAAACAAAACCGCAGGAAGTATCTTCTTCGGAATGGAAAGCCATAATCGCAACTTTAAAAGGGGATGAACTGATTGCTCTCGCGCAAAAATTCGGGAATAAATTATATGCTGCCAATGTGCGGGATTATTTGGGCGCAAAATCGACTGCAAGGAGCATCAATATACAAATTGGGAAGACCGCTAGTAATGATCCTAATGAGTTTTGGGTTTTCAATAATGGAATTACTTTATTGACGAACAATTTCGCATTTAGGGGTCATAGAATCAAATGTACCGGAATTGCGGTGATTAATGGAGCTCAGACTATAGGTAGCTTGGCCGAATCATCACAGAATAGAAGTCTTGGTAACATTAAGGTCCTCGCTCGCATTGTAAAAGCAAATAACAATAATTTAATACTCGAGATCATTCGTTACAATAACACACAAAATCCTATAAAAGCGTGGGAACTAAGAGTAAATGATCCAATTCAAGATAAGATACAGAGAGAATTTCGTGCACATTATAATCTAAGTTACCAGTTGCGGCGTGGCGCAATTCGCCGTAGTTCATCAGATATAAATTTTGAGAAATTAACACCTTGGCTTAGTTCTTTTTACGGTGATCCGATAACAGCTTATCAAAATCCATCAGAATTATATGACCTTGATTCAAGATATTCGGTTCTTTTCAATAATTCTAAGGTTGAAAATTTATTGTTTATTTATCGCCTAGGTGAAACGATGGCTTTAGTAAAAGATGAATATAAAGAAGCTGTGGCAAATGATACTGCCGATGATAACGATAAGAAGATTAGTGGCTTCTTTCAATATCCTTCATTTAACCATGTTTTAATGCATATTTGTGCTGAAGCCTTACAATATATTTTAAATCCGCCGGGTAAAGATTTTAAATATAAAATAACATTATTGAGTGAGACACTAAAAGATGCCTCTAAATCGAAAAATGAATTAAAGAAATTGGTCGAGGTTGTTCTCCCACCCATTGCCGTTCACTTAGATAGTGCAGGCGCTTATTCAGTCTTTAAGACTAAGAAGGGGGTTGACGATCTAACAAATAAAGTAACCATGTCCCTAAAACAACTCCAAAAAATGAATAAAAACGTATTTGATGAATTAAAAGGATTATTGCTTTTTGCTTAGGTGATAAGAATTATATACTTGCACTCGTCTCTCAGTGCTCGTTCTGTGGGTCATCTGCGGGCAGATGACCCCTAAAAATCCAATATTACCTTTGGCCTAGGGTTTAGCTTCGACGGTAACAACTGTACCTTTACCGGGTTGGGATGAAACTTTGAAGCTGCCATCCAGCAATCTGGCCTGCTGCTCCATTCTCTGTAGTCCAAGCTTGCCTTTCGTTGCCAAATCGCTTGTTTTCTCCGGAAGAGAGAATCCTCGTCCGTTATCCTCTATCGTTACCCCAAAGCTGCTGGCAGCGAAGTCAAGAGTAACTGTAGCCTTTGAGGCACCGGAATGCTGGACAACGTTATTCAAAGCGTCTTGAACTATACGAAAGATGACGATTTCGAATTCCGGTGGTAAGCTATGCTCGGTCCCCTTGATTTGAACATTGATCTTTATTCGGCTGTCCTGGGCCAGGCTTTCGGCCAGCCACCTGAGGGTGGGTAGGAGACCCACGTTGTCCAGGGTACTAGGGCGTAGGTCACGGCTGAGCCTTCTGACATCGTCGATGGCATGGAGAAGCATGTCAAGAATTTCCTCCGCCTGTCTCCTGGCTTTCGGCGTCAGACGGCCGTAATCTCCCGATTCCAGGGCTCGGGCGCGATTGGCGATGACCAGCAGTGATTGTATGGTATTGTCATGTAGCTTGCGGGCAACACGGTGCCGCTCGTAGTCTTGGATCTTGAGCATTCGAGCCAGGGACAGCCACCGTGATATTCTGACCCCCCTTGAGCGGCTCCTCTGTCTTAGTCCGGGATTATAGTCCATAGCAACGAACAGCCCCAACAGCAGAGCAACCAGGGAAAAAAGAGCCACTCTTAAAAAGGACTCAAAGTCTGGCGAGCCTTGTAGTGCCCGTGGCAGCATAGCCAGGAGAAAAACAGTCCAGGTTGACAAAGCGCCTCTTAGGCGGAACACAGCACTCGCGTGCACCAGCGGTATAAGGAAAAGAAAACTTAACACAAAGATATACACGCTCTGAGCGGATTCTATGTTTTTCAGCCATGGCAGCCGAGCGGCAATACCGAAAAAGCTGGCATTGTATAACAGGGCCAGGACGGCCATAACACACGCGATGGTCCAAAAATGAGGGTTACGGGCAAAGGACCTCGCTTTCTGAGAGGTGATATTTGCAGATAAGCTGGTACGAAGCTGTCTCATTGAATGTCGTCCATGGACAGGAAGCCGGCCCGCAGGCCCGTGATCACGGCTTCTGTTCTTGAGGCTACTCTTAGCTTGGAGAAGATATCAGCCAGATGACCTTTTACCGTGCGTTGCTTGATGCCGAGCCTTAGCGCAATGTCTTTGTTAGCCATGCCGTGAGCAGTCAGTTTAAGGACCTCCAGTTCCCGGGCTGACAGTTTTTCGCCAGCGTCTAGTAGTACCGGCCTGGTTGGATAACGAGCCGCTTGCTTCAACAGCCGTTGTCCTATAGATGAAGACAATACCATTTCTCCAGCAACGACGGCACGCACTGCCTGTATAATTTCCTCGCCAAAGACGCTCTTGATGAGGTATCCAGCGGCGCCAGCTTGCAATATCTCAAGAATACGTTCATCGTCGGTATGGACGGTGAGCACCAGTACCGCCACATTGGGGAATGTGGCTTTGATTTGCCGTGTTGCGGCAAGGCCGTCGAGATTGGGCATGCTTATGTCCATGATGACAACAGCTGGCAGCGTTTCGGTGACCAGCTTTACGGCTTCTTTACCATCGCCCGCCTCACCCACGATTTGGAAATCGTCTTCCTTTTCCAAAACGTCCCTGAGTGCTTTCCGCAACAAAGGGTGATCGTCAGCCAGCACGATAGCAGTCTTGGCCGACCGCCTTCTGGATGGAACTACAATTGAAGCTCTCTCGTTCATGGTGCTCAAGTATTTTATCATCGGACTGCGGCAGGACACAAACACACGGTCTTTTGGACGCGGGACGGCCTTTGGTACATGGCTGATGGAGCCTTGTGCACATTTCTCAAGGCCTTTAAACTAAGAGGTAGGGGAAAAAAGGAGGTAATTAATTCATGAAAAAAGCTTGGGGAATGGTCAGTTTCATATTGTTTTGCATAGGCCTGGTACTATCTGTTATTGGAGGTGCAATACTTTCGGCAAATTTAATCATAGCGCTGGTGTTAGCAGTCTTCGGTCTCGTAATCGGGATTATCTTTGTTGTGTATGGCAAAGAAATTAATATCTTGAATACCTTGCTTCTTGCTACTATAGCCCTGTTGGCAATGTCAGCTGCCTTCGCTCCCATTGCGGTTATGGGCGTAGGTAAAATAGTTACCAGCATGCTCGTTAACTTTGCTGCTCTGATGGCACCAGTAGCTCTTATCGCTGCAATAAGAGCACTGCTAAAAATAGGTCTCGAGAAGTAAGCTTTGAATCTGGTAGGTTTGTTCTTTAGGTTCAAAGAATTCGTTCTCTAAAGTCGCAACTGAGTTCGGCTGGGGGTAGCCCCAGCCGCAACTTTTAGTATGAACTTATCAGGAGGTAATTATGAATGTATTTGATGAGGTCAAGAAAGCTTTGCTCAAAGCCAATCCCGGGCTTGACGAAGGTAGAGTAGTCTCGGCCGCCTTGCTTAAGGATGACTTGGAGATAGATTCACTGGATCTTGTGGAGGTAGCTATGACGCTGGAGGACGCCTTCGGCTTCAAGATGTCGGAAGACGAGTTGGACAACATCACCACGGTCGGAGACATAGTCTCTGTAATAGAAGCGAGGCTAAAAGTAAAAAGTGCTTAACCGGGTTGTGGTGACTGGCTACGGAGCTGTTACACCGCTGGGGCTGAACGTTGAAGATACGTGGCGTAACTTAGTGGCCGGCATGTCGGGCATCGGCTATATCAGCTTGTTCGACACAACCGATTTTAAGGTCAAGATAGCTGCCGAAGTCAAGGATTTCAATCCGGCTGTTCAACTTGACCCTACAACTGCAAAAAATACTGACAGATTTGCGCAGTTTGCCCTGGTAGCCAGCCGGCAGGCTATTCAAGCCGCAGGGCTAGCAATAGATGATAACAATAGATACGATATCGGCATTTTGATAGGTAGCGGCGTTGGCGGGTTGGATTCACTGGCACAGCAGGTCACGGTACTGAATGCCAGGGGCCCCGCCAGAGTCAGTCCTCATCTCATTCCCATGATGATAGCTGATAGCGCGTGTGCTCAGGTCTCGATAAAAACAGGAATCAAGGGCCCGAATCTTAGCCTGATTTCAGCCTGTGCTACGGGGACGGATGCTCTGGGGGTTGCCTACAAGATGGTCAAATGGGGCGAGGTCAAGGCGATGGTGGCTGGTGGGGCTGATGCTACGGTTACCCCTATCGGGGTTGCCGGATTCTCACAATGTGGTGCTCTATCCAGAAGTAATGAACCGAAGAAAGCATCGAGGCCTTTCGACGCCGAGCGCGATGGATTTGTTGTTGGCGAAGGTGCCGCAGTCCTGATTTTGGAGAGTCTGGATTATGCAGAATTAAGGGGCGCCAGTATCCTAGGAGAAATTGTCGGCTATGGAGCAACTTCCGATGCCTTCCATGTTACGCATCCTTTAGAGGACGGCGAGGCCGCAGCCAAGGCGATTGAGCTTGCTTTGGCCGATGTGGATAGCCGCGAGGTTGGTTACATCAATGCTCACGGTACGTCCACACCACTGAATGATGCGAGCGAAACGAGGGCTATCAAGAAGGTCTTTGGGACTAGAGCGTACGAGATTCCGGTGAGCTCAATAAAATCAATGGTGGGTCACATGCTTGGGGCTGCTGGTTCGCTCGAGGCAATTGTATGCTGCAAGGTACTAAGCGAAGGCGTCATTCCGCCGACAATAAACCTGGAACATCCTGATCCGGAATGTGATTTGGATTACGTACCAAACGTGGCCAGAACTAGCGACATCCGTATGGCTATCTCCAATTCTTTCGGCTTTGGCGGGCACAACTCGGTTCTGGCTATCAGGAAATGTCGTGAGTAATGAGTGAGATCATGGCGAGAGCAGTAAAGGCAACTATCGGTGTGGATATCATTGAGATAGGACGAATCAAGCGTGCCATATCGCAGCGGCAAGATTCTTTCCTTAAGCGGATTTACACTGAGGCAGAGTTGGAAGGTCATCGTAATGCCTCAAGCTTGGCGGCTCGTTTCGCTGCCAAGGAAGCTGTGATGAAAGCGCTTGGTACCGGCACCAGAGGTGTAAATTGGAGAGATGTTGAGGTTCTTGAAGATGGCAATGGGGCTCCTCGGATAATACTTCATGGAGGCGCTAGAGTGAAGAGCCAGGAAATGGGCATTGCCGAATTCTATGTCTCGATGTCACATAGTAGAAGATATGCTATCGCCTTTGTGATGGGTTATGCTGTGTAACTTCGCTGTTTGTGACTTATTAGGTATCGACTATCCCATCATTCAGGGTGGGATGGCCTGGCTTGGTACAGCCGAGTTAGTATCGGCGGTGTCGAACGCTGGTGGTTTGGGAGTAATAGGCAGCGGAGATGCTCCCACTGAGTGGCTGAAGGATCAAATAAATCAGACCAGGGAACGGACCAGTAAGCCGTTTGCAGTGAATATCATGATGATGTCGCCGTTTCTTGCCGATAATTTGAAACTAGTACTTGCAGAGAAAGTGGGCATCATTACTTTCGGCGGTGGCAATCCGGGTATCCATCTTCCCGCTTTGAAAGAAGCTGGGGTCAAAGTGGTACCTGTTGTGTCTAGTGTGGCTTTGGCCCGGCGTCTGGAAAGGCTGGGTGCCGATGCTATCGTCGCCGAGGGCATGGAATCGGGAGGCCATGTCGGTGAGACCGCCACCATGTCGCTAGTGCCACAGGTGGTCGATAGTGTCAAAGTCCCCGTAATAGCCGCTGGTGGCATTGCAGACGGCAGAGGGCTGGTAGCAGCTTTAGCTCTAGGGGCCAAAGGAGTGCAAATGGGGACCCGCTTTATCTGTTCTGAAGAGTGTATCGCTCATCCCAAGTTCAAGGAACAGATCATCCAGGCTAATGACCGAGCCACAATTGTAACTGGGCAGTCGACGGGTCATCCGGTGCGTTGTCTGGAGAATAAGTTAACACACAAATTCATAGCTATGGAAAAGGCTGGCTTACCCAAAGCAGAGCTGGAGGAATTTGGCAGAGGCAGATTATCTCTGGGAGTAATTCAAGGGAACATCGAAGATGGTTCGCTTATGTCAGGCCAGATTGCCGGGTTGATAAGAGAAATAAAGCCGGTGAAGGCAATCATCCAAGACATTATGACTGAGGCTAAACGAGTAATGGATAGTTTGGGCAACTTATCATTGAAAGGAAAATAATTTGGTTAAGAATGGGAAGATAGCCTATGTTTTCCCAGGGCAGGGATCTCAAGCTGTGGGGATGGGGTCGCAGCTTAAACTTCGGTATGAGTCCGCCAGAGCCGTTTTTGAGGAGATTGATAGGTCGCTGGGTTTCCCACTGTCACGCCTTTGTTTTGAAGGCCCCGAAGACGAGCTGACACAAACGATCAATGTTCAGCCAGCGGTGCTGGCCGTCAGCATAGCTTGTTTGAAGGCTGCCCAGGAGATAAGCGGCAATGGCTTGCCATCGCCGGATGTTGTAGCCGGACACAGTCTCGGTGAATACACGGCTCTGGTTGTAGCTGGTGTGCTCGGTTTATCCGAGGCAATCCGACTGGTGCGAGAGCGAGGGCGCTTGATGAATGATGCCGGTCGAACAACACCCAGTGGAATGGTTGCCGTGCTCGGACTGGACAAGAAGACCGTCGAAGAAATCTGTTCGTGTGCCGGCACCGAAATTTCCAATGTTAATTCCCCATCTCAGGTTGTGGTTAGTGGTGCCGAAGAGGATCTGACTGAATTCAAAAGATTGGCGGCGGCAAAGGGTGCCGGCCGCGTTATCCCATTGAAGGTGAGTGGTGCTTTCCACTCCAGTTTGATGAAACCGGCTTTGGATGGATTGAAGGTGGCTATTCCGAAGTTCAGTTTGCAGGATCCCTTGGTGCCGGTCGTGGGTAACGTTACCGCCCAGATGCTAAGTGATGTTCAGATGATAAAAGAGGAACTCATCAGCCAACTTACAAGCTGTGTCCAGTGGCAGCGATGTGTTGAAAACATGATAGCTAGCGGAGTAACTACTTTTTTTGAGATAGGCCACGGACAGGTACTCGCTGGTTTGATTAGGCGAATTGATCCCGCAGTCCGAGTTTTCAATATCGGCGATGTGGAAACAGATAAACAGATTGAGCAATGGCGGATGGAACAAGGTACGAGATAGGCCTGGCTTGTAGAAAATGAATGCGATGAAGCGGAGAGTTGTAGTAACTGGCGTGGGAGCGATCACTCCTTTAGGGGTAGGAGTAGAGAAAAGCTGGGAAGCCCTTTGCCGCGGTAAGTCAGGCATTGGGCCGATCACCCATTTTAACGCCTCATCTCTTAAGTGTCAGGTGGCTGGTGAAATAAAGGACTTTCACCCGGTGGACTTCATGGATAGTAAGTTCATCAGACGCTTTGACCCTTTCATCCAGTATGGCTTAGTGGCGGCCAGAATGGCTGTGGAGGACTCAGCGCTGAAAGTGAATAGTAATAACGAAGATAGGGTTGGTGTGGTGATGGGAACGGCGGTTGGTGCCTATACCTTCTTCGAATCCGCTCATAACTTCGTAGTTCGAGGCGAGCTTGGGAAAGTCCCGCCATTCCTGATCGTGAATGCTGCTGGTAATTCGCTGGCTGGAGTGATAGCTATCGAAGCGGGCGCCAAAGGGCCTCACCACCTTGTCATGGATGCCTGTGCCTCAGGTACTAATGCCATCGGATTAGCCCTGAGGTCCATTCAACGAGGAGAAGCCGATGCCATGATAGCCGGCGGCGCAGAAGCTCCCATTACAGCGTCGCTGATAGCTTCATTGGATATACTCGGTGCGTTGACCTCCAAAAGGAACAAGGAACCTGAAAAGGCGAGCCGCCCTTTTGACGGGGGCAGAGATGGTTTCGTTCCCAGTGAAGGAAGTGGTGCCATAGTTTTGGAAGCTTTAGACTCGGCTTTAGAGAGAGGAGCCAAGATCTACGGGGAAATCATAGGTTATGGCAACAATTGCGACGCTTTTCACTATACTTCACCATCACCGGGCGGCGAAGGGCCAGCCAGATGCGTGAAGTTTGCCCTCGCCGATGCCGGAATAATACCCACCGACGTCGATTACATAAATGCTCATGGCACTTCTACAATAATTAACGATGTTTCCGAAACCAAAGCCATAAAGAAGGTATTCGGTGAGCATGCTGGTAAGCTAGCTATCAGCTCCAACAAATCGGCTATTGGCCATCTGTGGGGTGCTTCTGGTGCCGTTGAGGCTATATTCACGCTTCTCACTTTGCGAAGCGGCATCATTCCGCCGACTCTAAACCAGGAATCTGCGGATCCTGAGTGTGACCTGGATTACGTACCAAATCAAGCACGCAGGGCAAAAGTAAAGATTGCGCTGTCAAATTCCTTCGGCTTCGGCGGCATCAACGGCACGCTGGTTTTCAAGAGCTGGCAAATATGAAATCAGCCCGATGCTAGTAGTTGACCTTATCCTTTCCCTTTAGGCCGAGGATCTGTCTGGCCTCATCTGGAGTAGCTATCTCCCTGCCCAGCTCTCTGGCGATTCTGACTGCCTTCTCGACAAGCTCGGCGTTACTCTTGGCCAATACCTTTCGGCCAACGTAAATGTTATCTTCCAAACCCACGCGCACATGGCCACCCATTATTATAGCCAGGGAGGCCAGATTGAACTCAGCAGGATAGCCGGCACCTATAACTGACCACTTGTAGTTCTCTGGCCCGAACAACCGGTCACAGGTCTGTTTCATGAACATTATGTTTTCGGGGTCAGGGCCGATTCCCCCCAGAATACCGGTAACAAACTGCAACCAGAGGGGCAACTTTGATAGGCCTCTCTTCACGGTGTACTGCATGTTGTAAAGGTGGCCGACGTCGTAGGCTTCGTGTTCGGGCTTGGTATTGTTCTCGACCATGGTCTTACAGAAGGTCTCGATATCGGCAAAAGTGTTAGGAAAGATCCAGCTCTTGCTGCCCTCGGCGAATTCCTTCTCCCAGGGAAATTTGTAGTCCGAGTCCTTGTATCTTTCGGCTATGGGATGAATTGAGAAATTTATCGAGCCCATGTTAAAAGTCGCGAGCTCGGGCTTAAGGGCTGGAACGACCTGTATCCTCTCCGCAGCCGTCATGCTTATTGTGCCGCCCGTGGTTATGCATACGATGACGTTGCTCCTCTGCTTTATCATGGAAGCAATCTCGCGGTAAACGGCGGGATCGGTCGTGGGCTTGCTGGTCTTCGGGTCTCTTCCGTGAACATGCACTGAGGCGGCGCCGGCATCGGCACATCTCTTGGCATCCTCGGCAATCTGCTCCGGAGTGATCGGCAGATATGGGGTCTGAGTCGGTAATGTGACATTGCCGGTTAGCGCAGCAGTTATGATGAGTTTGTCCATTTGTTTTTCCTCCTTATACGGTTAATGTTATAAGCAATTCGTGTAGCCCGTGCGCATCGTAGATTATGACCTGGAAGCGACGGACTTTTTCTCAAGTTTGTTAGCTCTGTTGTTGTCGCGAAAAATCAAGCAGGTGCTTCATAAGTTTTTCGCCGCTACGTTTTATGTTTTCTGGGGTCCAATTGTCATAAAAACCCTTCCCGGATTTAGCCCCGAGTTCGCCTTTCTTCACTTTCTCCTTTAAGAGGGGTGATGGGTTGGGGGAAGCCTCCAAGTCCTTCAAAACAGTATTGTGGATAGCTAGCATCAAATCTAGCCCGGCCATATCGGCACCCTCGATAGGCCCTCGAACCCCCAGCCTTAAACCAAAACTATTCACTACTGCCTCGTCAACGGTAGCTGCATCCGCAATCCCATGTTCAACAATTGAAATAGCCTCTCTAGCCAGGGCATGCTGGAGCCGGTTAGCTACGAAACCCGGTACATCCTTTAAGCATTTTATAGGATGTTTACCAGCCTTCTTCATAAACTGATAGGTTATTTCCATCGTCTCATCGGAGGTATCCTTTCCCTTGGCTACCTCGACGAGCGGGATGAGATGCGCCGGAAACCAAAAATGTGTTCCAACAATGCGATTCCTGTTTTTGGATTTGGATGCTATGGCGGTTACGCTGATTACAGACGTATTTGTCCCCAAGATGGTATCTTTAGGGCACATCTGATCTAATTCCTTAAACACTTCTTGCTTTATTTTCAAGTCCTCGGCGACCGATTCGATGATGATGGGAGAGTTGGCGACAGCCTCGCTCATATCTCTGGTAGTTTTGATGCGGCTAATGATTTTTTCTATCTCTTTTTCTATGTCAGGTTGACCCTGCAATAACGCCGGGAGGTTTGACCTGACGCTACTAAGCGCTCTGTCCAGAGTCTGCTGAGTGCGGGAAAATAATCTAACCTGGTATCCGGCCTTGGCAAAGTGCAATGCCAAGGTATTACCTATCATGCCTGCGCCCAGCAAAGTAACCTGGCTGATATCTTCAGCTTTCATAGAATTCTTTCCTCCTTGTTTGCTTCTTGGTATTAACGCTGCCAGATTCTGAAATTCCTGATCCTGCCTGCGTTTGGTTTAATTGATAGCACTCATGCTCAGAGCCGCCCTTAATCCCATCTTTCGAATGGCGTTGCCAGCATTCCTACTGCAGGAAGTTCAGAATTGCCTCACAAAGAATGAGCGACTGATGCATTGGGCGTCAATGTGTTCACCTAATAGTTAACAACCACCAGCATTGTCACAGGCTTATTGGTCTTGTTAAGAATCTCTCTTCCTTCATGTGGGGCCAGGTAAATCGATTCCCAGGGGCCCAGTGTGACCTCCTCTTTCTTGGTCTTGACTGTGATCTCCCCATCCAGGACAAAGTATACCTTCTCAGTGGGTGAGTCCTCATAAGCATATTCGGCTCCGCCTCCGGGGAGAAAATGCGACATACCTACCCAGAATTTCTGGGAGCCGGTTTCTTCTTTACCATGCAGCCTGAGGGCAACCATCTTGAAATGGCCGGGAGCCTCATAGGGCTTAACCTGATCAATTCGGACTTTCTTCATGAAATCCTCCGTGTATGTTGATTGTTGAACTACTGATCGCCCTTGTCCATTATGGCTACTAGTCTGACAATAGACCCGTCACCATGCCACCATCTAATAGGGAAACCAGCGATGGTGACTCTCTTGCCTACGACCTTATCAATATCGCCGCCAACGTTCTCCCAGCCCATAATGCCGTTCTTCAAGATGATGTTATGGCAGGGCTCCCACAGTGGGAAATCGTCTATGACTTTGTGGCCAGTCTCTTTTTCGTACTCAGCATTCACCTCGGGGATCAATGGACCTAATCCATGTGGACCTATGGCCGTAGCCAGCGGATGATCCAGTGCCTGCTGGTCGACGCCCACTGCCTTCACGCCCTTGGCGACAAACCAGTCACCTGCCTCCTTATACAACCCTGGAGAATAACAAAAATATTTTTTATTATCCCCGTAATATATGTGCCAGTGCGTGTGGACGATAACAATATCACCCTTTTCAATTTTCGGCTTGGCTTTTTCCAGGTCATCAGCAGTTATTACGCCCCACTTGTTTTTCGGAATATCTACAATGACTCCTGTGCCGTAATACTTGTCTAGAGGAATCTCGTCGGTGTACATCCCACCTTCAAAAACATGTGCCGGGGAATCAGCATGGGTTGAGGTATGCATGGTAGTAGTAATCTTTTGAGTGAGCACTCCCGCTCTGGCGTGATAGTGCATGCGCTTGATCTCGACATCCTCAAAATAGGGCCACAGTGGCACATGGAATCCGTACTGATGACTTAAATCAACAAGTGTTACTTTTCCCATTATAGAAACCTCCCTTTTTAAATACTTGAAAAAATGTGCGTTCTTTATACCATTACCGGCTAATTCTCTGTGTTCTCCTTACCTCCTTCCTAGGAGCAATGGCCTTGGGTGACACTTATTCTACCAGTTAACCGATGCCATCATCAACAGACAAGCGAATTCGGCTTAGCAGAATTTGAGATCTTCGCTATTCGCGTTGAACGTCGGTAGTTTTGAAGCGAAATTATCATAGTGCTATACTATATGCGCCATCAAGCAGGTTGCTTGACATAATAGTCTGATCCCTCATCAGCTAGCAGTTCAAAAAACGATTAGAAAGGAAACTGAATGGAAAAATCGATAGTGTCTATAGTCAGTGGGACTGACCCAGAAAAGATGGTTGAAGAGGCGCTGTCCTTTTTAGGTGGGGTTAGCCATGTGATCAAGCCAAATTCCACCGTAGTTCTTAAACCCAACGCCGGTCATCCAATTCCAGCCGAGACTAGTGCCAATACTAGTCCCGCTTTTGTTGCTGCTGTGATTAAGGTGTTGCGCAAAGCCAACCCCAAGGAGATAATACTGACCGAAGCGTCCGCTATTGGCTGCGATACCATGGAGTGTTTTGACGTTACCGGGATCGGCAAAGCTGCTAGGGCAGCTGGAGTAGACAAGATAGTCGACATAAAGCGGGAAAAGGACCTGATAAGGATACCTATAAGAGACGCCAAGTCGGATATCACCAGCGTTCTTTTGCCCAAGTTTCTTCTGGAAGCCGATCATATAGTTAATATACCTATTTTTAAATCCCATGCCAGCATGGTATTTACTTGCGCGCTGAAGAACATTAAAGGAGTTGTGCAGGACAAAGTCCATTATCAAATGCATCAGACCAATCTAGCAGCGGCTATGATGGATGTCTGGTCTGTGGTCAAAGCGGACCTTAACATAGTTGACATGATTCGTCCTGCAGAGGGCTTTGGTCCACACAGCACTACGCCGGTTGATTTTGGTTGCGTTGTCGCCGGCAAGGATCCAGTAGCGGTAGATGCTACTATCTGCCGAATGATTGGTCTAGATCTCAATAAAGTTGCCTACTTTGAACCAGCCCGTGAGCGCGGCTTAGGAAACTATGACAAGAAATTTATAGAAGTTCGCGGTAAGCGGATAAAGGATGTGTACAAGAAGCTATGGCTGCCCTATCTGGAGGGATTCAAAACATGGCCGGAATATGACTTTCATCTAGAAGGTAGCTGCAGCAGCTGCCAGGGGTTATTGTCCCTTACTATGGAGAGGCTGAAGGCCATGGGTGAGTACGAGAAGAACAAGGGCATTTCCATAATCATGGGACGCAAAAAAGAACTTCCCAAAGGATTAAATTTTGGAAGAGACGTTATACTTGTCGGCGACTGCCTCAAAAAATACCGTGGCAAGGGTAGCCCATTTGCTGGCGGCTGTCCTCCGGGAGAGCCATTTCCTCTGTGGGTTATAATCGACAGGAAAGACCATGTAGAAGTAGACGAAGGCATTCGTGAAAGGATGGCTGAGGACGATAAATCTTGGACAGTCTATCTCCGTGAACTGGAGAAAAAGAGGAGCAGCAAGTACCAGCGTATAAAGTGATAGCCGTAGTGGATTAGTAAAAAGGGTGCAGGCTTTTTGCCTGCACCCTTTTGTGTTCATACGCGGCTAAAAAATTCCGATGATAGCCCTAATCCTGATCAGCCATGTCACCAGGTGGTCACGCCGCCATCAACGTATAAGATTTGCCCGGTGACGAAATCCGACGCCTTTGAGGCAAAAAATATCGTTGGGCCGACGATGTCGTCGGTTAATGCCCATCGGTTGAGAGGAATACGAGCCTTTACGGTCTTGGCAAATTCTGGATCAGCTAATGCCGTGCGCGTAAGCTCAGTCTCTACAAAGGTCGGTGCCACCGCGTTAACCAGCACGTTATGCTTAGCCCATTCACAGGCTAGGGTTCGCGTCAATGTGTCGACCGCTCCTTTGCTGGCGCAATAAGCCGCGTAACCGGCAGGAAGGCCGTATCTGCCGCGCACCGAAGACAGGTTTATGATTTTACCGCTCTTTTGCTTGACCATCTCGCGACCGACTGCCTGACAGCAGAGGAATGTGCCGCGGGTGTTGATATCCATGACCTGTTGCCACTCTTCGACAGGAAAGGTTTCGGCAGGTTTACGAATCGCCAAGCCGTGCGCATTCACCAGGATATCGATGCGTGGGAACTTCTCCAGGATTTTTTTCACCATATCAACTACGGACTTCTCCTGTACAACGTCCACTGAAACCGCCAGCGATTTTCTGCCCTTGGCCCGTATCTCGGCGGCTACCTTCTCCAGGTTCTCGAGGTTACGGCTGGCTACAGCAACGTCGGCGCCAAAATCAGCTAAGCCCAAAGCTAGAGCGCGCCCGATACCACCAGCGCCACCCACCACTAATGCCACCTTACCTTTCAGATCGAACAAATTCGCCATCTAAGACCCCCTTTCTAAAAATTGCTTTTTGTTAAGCTGCAAGATTACGTTGGTTATGGTAATTGGCATTTGAAATACTAATAGATAATATGCCGCATTGTCAACATCGCTATATTTGAATTTGAATACGTTCCCCAATATAATTAGGCAGCATAGAAGGGGCAGGTATATGGCACGCGAAATTTCCAGACCTAAATATCAAATTGTGGGCAAGTTGGAGCGATTCGATGAATCGGACAATGTCATGGCGCGAGGTGAATTGGAGCCGGACGGAGAAATATGGTCACGGTATTATTCCAGACGTCCTGAGCTGGAGAATCAGGGTAGGGGGTTGGCCAAGTTACCTCGTTTGGGGCGTACGGGTCCTGTTTCAGATACAACCATGTTTGCCGCGCTGGCTTTGACAAACAATATGCTGGCTACTGAAGCTGCTGTTGACGGTAAACCTTCGCCGAAGAAAATCACAATGAGCCCGGAGCGAGCGGCCGAGAAAGTCAAAGGGTATGCCAGACATGTGGGCGCAGACCTAGTGCGTATCGGTCCACTGAACCAGACATGGGTTTATAGCCATGTCGGTCGTTCCCATTCGCCTGACGTGTCTATCGGTAAACCTATAGACTTACCCCATGAGCACGCCATAGTGGTAGCCATCGGGCTAAATCAGGATATGGTCAAGTGTGCTCCCCAGCTCCCCATCATTCTGGAGACCATGAGAGCCTATGTGCGGCTATCGTCAATTGTCACCACGTTGGCCAGATATATAAGAATGCTCGGTTATTCGGCCAGGGCACACGATGTGGCTAATTATCAGGTTATTCTGCCGCCGATTGCCATAGATGCCGGCTTTGGAGAGCTAGCTAGACACGGCATATTAATAAACGAAAAATATGGCAGCGCTCTTAAGATGGCAGCGGTGACAACTGACCTGCCGCTGGTGCATGATAGTCCAGTAGATATTGGTGTAGACGAGTTTTGCCAAACATGCAAGATTTGCGCCCGGTATTGCCCTGCTGGGGCTATCCCGATGGGCGATAAGGAAGACTATCGGGGCGTTCGCCGGTGGAAAATCAATGACATGGCTTGCTATAGTTATTTTAGGCGTGTGGGGACTGATTGTGGCGTTTGCGTTTCTGTCTGTCCCTGGACAAGACCTCGTGATTTTCCGCACAATCTGGTTTTATGGAGTGTTGAACGTTTTGGTTTGGCAAGGAAACTAGTGAGCAAGGTGGACAATATGAGTGGCCGTAATAGAATGGGAAATCCTGAGTGGCTTGAAGAGCAGCCTGAAATCTGGCGTGAGATTCTAAAATCCGGCCATCCTTGGCAGCACTAAACCTTTCTTCCGGGTTTGTTTATGATTTGAGTTTCTGTTTCTGTCTTAGTCATACATCCATCATCTTTTCAATCGCTGAAAATAGCTCTTCCGTACTAACTTCGTAAGTAGACGGCAATCAAACATCTCGTAGTCGGCTGTTCAAAGCATCCACGACTAACGGTACTGCACTGACCTAGTGTATTCTAGATATTAGAGTTTGAGTCATTGCACATCGTTACCTAATGGCAGTATCGATAGTATGCACTTAAAAATAAGCCGTCAGCGAGTCACCTTAATTATTATCGTGGCGGTGTTGCTGATCGGGGCAGTAGTCATCGCACTAGACTGGAAAGAGGCTAGTGGGTTGATAGGCAAGGCAAATTGGGCCCTAGCCCTACTCGCTTTGCTGTTTACGGCAATCTCCTATTTCTTCCTGTGTTATGCCTTTTCCGTGATAAGTAGGTTGTTCAAAATTGACATTAGCCGATTGAAGCTACTGGAGATTGCTTATCTCTCTATATCCCTGGATAACATCTTGGCCTTGTCCGGCGCAGCTGGAATGTCGCTACGAATTGTCTTGATGAGACCCTACGGAGTCAGAACAAGTAGAGTGGTTGCAGCCTCCATCTATCAAACATATTTTGATACCCTTGTGCTGTTAATATTACTCGTAATAGGGCTGGTTTACCTTTTCCTGAGCGGAGCAGTTAGTGGTGATGGTGCAATTGGCACTGCTTTGTCCGCCGGCCTTATGGTGATTTTCATTATTCTTGCCACCATAGGAATTTTTGTTACTAGGGCAATGTCTGCCATATTGCGAACGTTAAACCGAATATCGAGATTCGTAGCCCGCAAAGATATTACGTCTTATCTCACTACGTTCCAAAATAGCCTGGCACTTGGCAGGGCTGCTGGTCGTAATAGCCCCTTGATTCTAGTGGCGATCTTTGGACTGATTGTGGCTTATTGGGGATTCATGTTAATTGTCCTGTGGTTCTGCTTCTATGCGCTAGGTGGACCGGTGAGATTTGACGCTCTCATAACAGGGTTCACTGTTGGAGTTTCGGTAGGCAATATCTCGATGGTACCTGGTGGACTTGGCATACAGGAGGCTTCGATGGCCGGTATATATGCTTTGTTGGGGATATCTCTAACTAGGGCATTGTTGTCGGTAATTCTCTTCAGAGTATGCTACGATATCATACCATTCATCGCTAGCTGGGGCTTATATAGAAGTGTTCTGGCCGCCCCAAAGTCGAGGTGATTGGCATCAGTTTTGGATCTAGCCTCGGGCGTTGCTCAAGAGCATAAAGCCTCTGATCCTTGACCGATCTCTTCACCGTTGCTATATTATCTAATCGGGGGTCGTCTATGGCTAATCCTGCAAATGGCGAACAGGTTTTTACCAACTGCACTGTTGGCGGCCCGGTTTATGTTTACGTAAAGGATGGCAGGATAACGCGTGTCGAACCTTTGGAGCTCGATGACACCGATGCCAAATCTTGGGTGATCGAGGCTAGAGGCAAGAAGTTCTCACCTCCCCGGAAAGCACTGCTTTCGCCTTACACATTGACTGAGAGGGCCAGGATTTACGCCCCCAACCGTCTTCTATATCCGCTGAAGCGAGTCGACTTCGATGCCCAAGGCAGCAGGAATCCACAGAATAGAGGCAAATCAGCCTACGAGCGAATCAGTTGGACAGAGGCGCTCGACCTTCTTGGCGCGGAAATAGAGCGGATACACTTGAAATACGGACCGGGGGCCATAGCCAGCACGGCTTCTTCGCACCATGCATGGGGCAACATAGGTTACCGGCACAGTACCTACTTCAGGTTCATGGACATACTTGGCTATACATACTGTGACCACAATCCGGATAGCTGGGAAGGGTGGCATTGGGGTGCCATGCATACCTGGGGTTTCGCCTGGAGGTTGGGAGCTCCGGAACAGTATGACTTACTTGAAGATGCCTTGAAGAACACCGAGATGATTGTGTTCTGGTCGAGCGATCCCGAGGCCACCAGCGGCATATATTCCGGGCAGGAGTCGACGCCGAGGCGCTTCTGGCTTAAGGATCTGGGGGTCAAGATGGTATTCATCGACCCATATTACAATTTCACAGCGGCTAACCTCTGCGATAAATGGTTTGCTCCTCGGCCTGGAACCGATGCAGCTCTGGCTGCCGCCATTGCCTATATCTGGATCACTGAGGACCTTTATGATAAGGACTACATTGCCGGTCGAACTCATGGCTTTGAAAAGTGGCGTGACTATATTCTGGGTACCGACGGCGGTTTTGCCAAAACGGCTGAGTGGGCTGAGACGGAAACCGGGATACCGGCCCGTGAGATCAAGGCGCTGGCGCGCGAATGGGCAAAGAAAAAAACCATGCTCGCGGCTGGAGGGCTTGGTGGTTGGGGAGGAGCCTGCCGGGCTGCTTATGGGACGGAATGGGCCAGAATGATGGTGCTGCTTCAGGCGATGCAAGGTCTCGGTAAGCCTGGGGTCAATATCTGGTCAACTACCGGTGGGGCTCCGTTCAACGCTGATTTTCTCTTCCCGGGATATGCTGAGGGTGGAATCTCCGGTGACATGCTGAACAGCGCTGCCGGCTTCCAGATGATTCAAAGGGGAACGACCATGGCCCCAGTGGCGTCAGCAATTAACAATCCTGGCGGTCAGCATATGCCCCGCATTCTGGTGCCGGAATGCATTACCCAGCCGCCTCAAGAATGGCGCGGTAAAGGGTTCTGTGGCGCCTCTACCGAATTTCAGTTCAGAAAATATAAGTATCCCGAGGATGGATTTTCGGAGTGCAGAATGTTTTGGAGGTACGGCGGCGCCTATATCGGCACCATGAACAACACCAACCGCTGGGTCAAGATGTACCAGAGCCCCAATCTGGAATTTGTGGTTAATCAATCCATCTGGATGGAAGGCGAAGCCCAATTTGCTGACTTGATACTCCCATCCTGCACCAATTTCGAGCGATGGGATATCGGTGAGTGGGCTAATTGCTCTGGCTATATACCGCACACTTCTTATCAAACGAACCACCGGGTTATTGTCTTGGAAAAGAAGTGTATCGAGCCGCTCGGGGAATCTAAGTCGGATTACGAGATATTTGCTATGGTTGCTGACCGGCTTGGCTTCTATGATAAGTTTACCGAAGGTGGCATGACTGAGCTAGCCCAAGTAAAGCGCCATTATGAGGTATCAGACCTGCCAAAGTACATTTCCTGGGAAGATTTCCAGAAAAAAGGCTATTTCGTGGTTCCATTCCCTGACGATTATAAACCAACCCCTGCACTCAGGTGGTTTGCCGAAAATAGGCACCGAGATACGCCTGATTGGGGGCCTGTGGGTGGGGCCATAGAGGGTTTGCCCGATCGGGCTGGCAACCTGTCCACCCAGACGGGGAAAATTGAGTTCGAATCGGAAAGTCTCAAGCGCTTTGACCCGGATGATCCGGAGAGGCCGATTATTCCCAAATACATTCCTTCCTGGGAAGGCCATCATACCCGTGAGCTTTATGAGAAGTACCCCATACAGCTTATCACACCCCATCCACGGTTCAGTTTTCATACCATGTACGACGGCAAGGGTAGCTGGACGAATGAAATACCCGAACATAGGCTCAAATTGAAAGACGGACACTACTATTGGGTAATCCGCATTAACAAACAGGATGCTGCCAGGCGGGGCATCAAGGACCGAGATCTAGTGAAGGTGTTCAACGATCGAGGCGCTGTTTTGTGTGCCGCCAAGGTTACCGGTCGCCTTCCATCAGGAGTAGCACACTCGTATGAATCTTCTGCCGAGTATCAGCCAATCGGTGAGCCGGGTGAATCGGCAGACAAGGGTGGCTGTATCAATCTTCTGACCAATCATCGTTTTGTCTCTAAGAATGCTTGTGGTATGGCGCCAAATTCCTGCCTCGTTGAAATAGCGAGAGAAGGGGCTCAATGATGGTTAGATGGGGCATGATTATCGACGTGCCTAAATGCACCGGCTGTTATGACTGTTTTGCCGCCTGCAAAGACGAATACTGGGACAACGATTATCCGCCATATTCTGTGTCTCAACCTAAGCACGGACAATTCTGGATAAACATCGATACGAGGGAGAGGGGTGCCCATCCCTTCGTAAAGGTCGCTCATGTGCCGGTTCTTTGTTTTCACTGTGATGAGGCTCCCTGCCTTAAATCTGCTCGTGATGGTTCGGTTTACCAGCGGCCAGACGGAATCGTGATCATTGATCCCCACAAGGCTGTTGGTCAAGAAAAATTACCGAATTCCTGTCCCTATGGCGTTATCTTCTGGAATGAAGAAAAGAGGCTTCCGCAAAAGTGCACCTTCTGTGTTCACCGATTGGAACGGGGCAAAACGCCTCGCTGCGTGCAGGCATGTCCCAGCGGTGCCCTGGTCTTCGGTGACCTTGATGACCCGAAGAGTAAGGTCCATAACATATTGAATAGGGAAAAGGCCGAGGTTTGGAATCCCAAACTCAAGACCAAGCCCAGAGTATTTTACATAGGCATACCCAAGCACTTTGTGGCTGGCAGTGTAATCTTTGAGGATATGGATGAATGTGCGGAAGGCGTGGCTGCAACGCTGACCGACAGGACCGGCGGAAAATCTAGCTACACTACGACCGATAACTATGGGAAGTTCGAATTTGACGGGCTTGATACCGGAAACTACCAAGTTAGACTTGAGTGTGACGGGTACTTAGCAAAAACGATTGATCTCAGCCTAAAGACAGACAGCTACCGGGGAGCTATATTCTTGTCTCGCCCAAAGTAAATCAACCCGTGATATCAAAGACACACGCGCTGATTTTTTGGCGCTGGTTGGATGCTGACCTTTCACCCGATAATAATAATTGCACATGCAGTTAGGAGTGCCACACTGGTGGGCGTCGGGGCAGACAAAAACGAGGATCAAGTCCAGTAGTCTCCAGCCTAACGTCAAATCTTGGATCATTTTCGAGGCAGGTAACGGCAACATGAAAAAGCTATTTTCATGGCACGAGACGGTCGTACTGGTACCATCCGCTATACCATAAGAGGACTTTTTGGTGATTGTATCGATGCAGCCGACCGTTTATTCTATATGAGTATCATAAAGTTGACACATGCACATGACGGTGTGCGCAGGAGGAGGGAATATCATGTACAGGTTATCCAAAGCCTTAGCCAAGATGCACAGAAACGAACGAGGAATGACTGGTCTGGAAACAGCGATCATACTTATCGCTTTCGTTACGGTGGCAGCAGTGTTTGGCTATGCAGTGCTGAGCGCCGGTCTTTTCTCTGCGGAGAGGAGTAAGGAGACCATCTTTGCCGGCCTCCAGCAGGCCAAGAGCAATATGGACATCTCTGGGTCAGTGATAGCTATGTCCGACAACGATACGGTGTCCATCATCAAGGTGACAGTTAAGAATGCGATTGCCGGTAATCCGATTGACATGACGCCATGTACCGGTACGGCAGGCTCGGAGAACAAAGTGGTAATAAGCCTTACCACTGCTGCGGACTATCTTAGCAACATAAAGTGGACAACGAAACCGATTGGGGCTGCCAATGACAACAACCTCATGGAAGTCGGAGAGCAGTTTGAGATCAACATAGACCTGAATGACCTTGGTGATGATATGGCCCTGTCTACCCCATTAGGGGTCAATGATACCTTTAGCTTACAGCTAAAACCGGCGCTGGCCTCTACCATCACCGTAGAGAGGACACTGCCAGCTGCCTTGAACGCGGTAATGGATCTTCACTAGTGCAGAGGGGTGGGCTAATATGTAGGCCTATGGCTTACAGCGGAAAACGTACCTCCTAAGCAGCGCGGTTAGGGGCAGGCGTCGGCCTACCCCTAACTCGTTTTTTCAATTTTTGTATCCTATTTGTTACCTTACAGTCCCGTAGGCGTCTTAAAGGTACGGGAAGTTGACCAGCTCGAAGTGTGGCTGCCGTTCTTGGCCCGCACGTGCCAGTAATAAGTCTTTCCTCCAGGTCTACCGCAGTTATTTCTTATCTGAAAATCCTGGACTGGGGAGAGCTTCACAGGGTTTTGGCTCTTGATAATATAGGGCTGAGGACCGCTCAGCCCTAAAATAAGGAGGTGACTGTACACCAATTGGTAGGAGGAGCCACCAACACGTGTACATTATAATTTTACAACCTTATTAACATTTCGTAAGTGATTTTAATCACATTATATTGCCTTGAATTGAAGCTAATTGGAGCATTTTATTTGACATAATATCATATCGGCTAGTCATTTAGCCTGCTGTCAGATTGGCCACAGTCTTCGCATCCAGTTTGTTTATCAGCGCTATCAATAGCTGAAGCGTGCGGTCGAAATCGTCTCTGTGCATGATAGCGTTATGGCAATGTATATGCCGCGTGGGCACGGATAGGACCGCTGTGGGGACTCCGCTCTTATGTAAGTGAATCGGGCCGCCGTCAGTGGCGCCACCTTCCATGGCCGAAATTTGCAGGGGAATGCCCTGGTCTTTAGCCGTATCTATTGTGAGGTCACGCAGTCTTAAATTAGGGATCATCCTGGCATCATAGGCAAGCAGCACCGGACCACCGCCAAGTTTAATCGCCGACTCTTCCGGCTTGATACCGGGAACGTCTCCGGCGATATCTACTTCGAGAATGATGGCCACATCCGGGTTTATCAGTTCGACGCTGGTGGTGGCTCCTCTGGCGCCCACTTCTTCCTGGACCGTGGCTATGCCGAAGATGGTGTTTGGGTGGGTCTTTCCCGGATGCTCTGCATGGCTTTAATGATTAGTGCGCAGCCAACCCGGTCGTCCAGAGCCTTAGCCATGTATGACTTGGCATTCGCCAGTGTGACAAAGGTGCTGACCGGTACTATCGGATCTCCGATACGTATGCCTGCGTCCTGGACCTCTTGTTCTGAAGTGGCACCGATGTCCACATACATATCTCGCTTCTCTACCACCTTTTTTCGCTCTTCATCTAACAAGAGGTGCGGAGGTTTGGCTCCGATGACGCCGGTAATATTGCCGGCACTTGTTTTGATCAGCACTCGCTGTGCCAGCAAGACCTGATCCCACCAACCGCCGAGTGCCGTAAATCTGATGAACCCCTCCTTGGTGACATGTTTTACCATGAACCCGATCTCGTCCATGTGGCCGGCCAGGGCGACTCTAGGGGTTTCTGTCTGGCCGCTCTTTCTACAAATGAGACTGCCCAGTTTATCCTGTGAAATCTCACCGATTGGTTCAAGGTATCCTCGGATCACGTTACGTACGTCTTTCTCGTACCCGGCTACGCCATCTATCTCTGTTAGCTCCTTCAATATCTTCGTGGTATCGTCCATCGTCACTCCTCCTAAAGACTTTCTGTGCGGTATTGCCTTTCTTAATAGGCCCTGCCTTTTATGTATGCGTCCACTTTAGCACAAAATACTCGGGACCATTACGTAATAAATGGGTGAGCCTAATCAAGCGAACGGCTCAAACGTGCAAAATCGTGCTCAAACCTATTCCTGGCTTTGGGAAATCTCATAGCGGCGGCCGGGTGATAAGTCTCGATATACTCTGTCTTGGCCAACCTTGGGATTCCCCACGCCACCTTTCCCATCAAAAGATCGTCTTCGGCTGTACCTTTCTTATCTCATTCATCAGATGCGGCGTCCAGAATTTGATTTCAGTAGCCGTTGGCTTCCTGTTGCCGGGCGTTGTCTCTTTGACTACACTGGTGATATATAGCCTGTCCCGATCAATCGAGTACTTTTTCAGTATCTCGTTCAGGAACTTGCCTGATTTCCCGACGAAAGGTCTTCCTTGCCTGGCCTCTTCCCTTCCGGGTTTTGCCCCACAAGCATGATTCTGGCATCTGGTGGCCCCTCGCCGAAAACCACATTTTTCATCTTACCCAGTGGCTGTATTAAGGCCATGCGCCTGCCCAATTAGCATTGCGAAGCAGATTTCGTCTTATTATGTGGCCTTCTGTAGCCTGGTGAGGCAGGTTGTCCATTCACCTCCAACGTTAGGCAAGCCAACAACCAGTCCCCATAGGTCTTCATCGCCCGCTCTCACAAAATGCCACCAATGGGTCAGCTTAGGTGGTATTCCCTTTGTCCTGAAGGCCAGTTCGTATGTGCCGAATGTCTGAGGGACCAATCCTGGCCAGGTCTTTACGCCACCGGGAGCTTCACCGATATGCACGTATATTTCCTTTTCATCCCAGTCTACGCTTAATTCGATACCCCATTCTTTGTCTACGCCGGGCAGACGGGTCCTACCGCGAAACTTCTCCATATTCTTACCTCCTTTGAATCTAAGTCGGGTCTGTCTTAATTGGTGGCACTCTCAATTCCACGCTAATCTGACAATAAACCCGCAAAACTATTATTTACGAAGCCAACGGTAAAGTCAAAAGCCGGGATTGACCGCCCCTAGAAGTCAGCGGAAAATAGTAATATAATCTGTCCCGATTGTGTGAATAACTGTCCATGTGACAGATTTCGCCAATCTTGCCTAAGGCGGCTAAGAAAACGGAGGAAGGTTTTTCATGAAAAAAATTGCGATCGAAGAACATTGTTTTACCCAGCACTTTGTAGATCTTTCAGTCAAGGAAAGGATTTCCGCGAGTCGAAAGTGTTGTGAGTGACCGTGGCCAGAAGATATGGCGCTTGTGGATGTCTCCCGGAGAATATCAGCCGTGGCTGCCGGCACAGTTGTTAGCAAGCTGTGTGACCTGGGAGAGGGCAGGCTGAAAGATATGGACGAGGCTGGAATTGATATGCAGGTAATATCTTTTAGCACCAGTGCCGACTGGCTTGATCCTCAAGAAATTACGGATATGACCAGGAGAATCAATGAGATTTTTGCCGAAGCCGTCAATGCTCATCCGGACAGATACGCGGCCCTGGCCGCGCTGGGTTTGAAAGACCCGAATAGTGCGGCTCGTGAACTGGAGCGCGCTGTGACGCAGCTCGGCTTTAAGGGTGGCATGATTTTACCACACGTTGCCGGCGAATATATAGATGATAAGAAGTATTGGCCTCTATTTGAAGAGGCAGCCAAGCTTGACGTGCCGATATATATGCACCCGACATTCCCGCCGCCTGAGAGGCTCAAGCAATACGCTGGGTACCCGGAACTCGTTGGCGCCATGTGGGGATATGCTGCTGAAACAGGTTTGGCAGCGGTCCGCCTGATTTGTAGCGGCATCTTCGACAAATATCCGGGCCTTCGGATTATTCTCGGGCATATGGGAGAAGCACTACCTTTCTGGATGTCGAGGCTGGACCAGCGCTTTCAGAGCCCGACAGAGCACACCTTGGAAAGCAATCGTGAGAAAAAGGAAACCAGCGAGTCAGCGCCGCTTACCCAGAGACTCAAGAAATTACCCAGCCAGTACATCAGAGACAATTTTTATGTGACCACCAGCGGCATATTCTGGGAACCCGTGGTAAAGTTTGTCGCCTCGGTTCTCGGCACTGATAAGGTCCTATTTGCTGTCGACTATCCGTTTGAATTCAACAAAGAAGCGGCAGAGTTCGTGGAATCAATGAACATGTCCAAGCAGGACAAAGAGAAGATATGCCACTTGAACGCGGAAAAGCTGCTGAAGTTGAACGTCAAATAGCGCCGGCTGCGCAATCCGGGTGTCGACTATCAGGTTTTTCGACTCGTTGCTGGGTCTACGACCAGGTCCTTAATTACGCGGTGGCCGGCTAGTGGCTCTATAACCATATCCTTTTCGGAAAAAGAATCACAAGCCAACACTGGCTTGCTATTCACTACGACGATGCAGGCTCCACATATTTGCTGGCGGCATGGCTCACGGAAAGACAGGCCCGGGTCGAAATTCTCATATATATATCTTATGGTATCTATGACCTTTACGCCTTTCCAACCTTCCGCGGGTATCTTGTAGGTTTCATATCTGGGCTCGGTGTCAGTAGTGGGGTCAAATCTGCGTATCTTTACTGTAGCATTGTCTGCCATCGAGTACTTTCAACCTCCTACTCTTCCGGGGGCTTTATCTTGGTGATAATGGGGGTTGCGGTAGTCAGCGCCATGTCGTCGCCGTTTCTCTTAATTATGGTATTCTTGAGCCAGTTGCGATTATCGTGCTTGGGGAAGTCCGTCCGATAGTGGGACTTTCGGCTTTCCCGACGCATCAAAGCGGCTTTGACCACCATGTCCGACAACTCAGTCATATTTATGGCTTCCAGAGCTTCAACCAACCCCTTGTTAAAAATTCTGGAAGAGCCTGGAACGCACAGTTGCGGCACTTCATCGTTTTTAATTTGGTTAATCACAGACAAGGCTTCTTCGAGTCCCTTCTGGTCCCTAACCAGGGCGCAGCGTTCCCACATAATGTCTTTGATCTTGTTCTTAATTTCGAATCCCTTAATCCCTTTCCTTCTGCCACTTAATGAATTGATTCTATCCAGCTCTTTATTTACTTGTTTCTGATCGATATCTAACCAGCCCAGCGCCTTAACTTTATTGGCGGCCTCCTTGCCGGCAACGTAACCAGAAGTCAAACACCAGGTGATGGCTGGTCCTCCGTCTATCCTTTCGGCACCGTCCATTCCGGCGGCAACTTCGCCAGCAGCATAAAGGCGAGGCAGGATTGTTTCGCAGTTCTCGTTGATTCTAACTCCTCCAATGCTGTAATGGGCCCCCGGGCCAACTTCCAGAGCCTGTCGGCGAATATCAATGCCGGCTTCCTTAAGCCGGCGAATCCATGGCGGCTTGTCCTGCTTGATGAAGTCGTCTATCAGATTCTCCGGCAGGTGACTGAGCGAGAGATAGGCTCCTCCGTGGGGGCTACCTCTTCCGTACATATTCTCCAGGTAAGTAGCTCTTGAAGTTGGGTCTCTCAGCCCCCAATCTTTGGCCATGGGGAGATATCTCTCCATGAACTGCTCCCCCACAGAATTGTAGAGAATTGCCCGAAGGTTATAGCGGAGGTGGCCGGTCATTTGGCTCATCTCGAAGGGAGGTGTGTAGCAACAATAGGGAAAGAACTGTTGGAATTCCATATCCATAAGCTCGGCCCCAGCGTTGTATGCCATCATCATGCCGTCACCAGTTATATCGATGGACGAATCAGTCTTGCGATAGATTTGCAGGCATCCGCCAGTGGCTAGAATGGTAATCTTTGACCTGAATATCACAAATCGTCCATCACGGAGAGAAATCCCAATAGCTCCGGCAACTTCGCCGTTTGACATCAGCAGGCTGAGGACAAAGGTATCCTCCTTGATCTTGGTATTAAGTCGCTTGAACTGATTTTTGAAAGCTGCCCTCCATTGTAGTCCGCCATGGGAACCTGCGGCTGCCAGACTTCTAGGGTACGTGGAGCCTGGTAGCTGTAACTGTATGAATTTGTCACCCTTTTTGATGAACTTCGCTCCCCATTTCTCCATCTTGGGAACCTCGGTGACTGCGACGTTCACCAATCGTTCTACAAGCTTCTGATTATTGAGGTAGTCGCCACCTTTGACGACGTCCTCGAAGAAGACATCGGGATTGTCCCGTGGGTCCATGTGCCCGATAGGGGCTTGAACTCCGGGCCCTGCCATCACCGTATCACCTGTCGTTCCTACAATCCCTTTGGTAACGACCAGGACGTCAGCATCTAGCTCTTGGGCCTCAATAGCTGCCTTGGCTCCCGCCGCCTCAGAGCCTATTATCAGTATTTCTGTTCTTATTTCTTCTGTTTCTATTTTCTCTAATGGCATGTCTTTCTAATTGCTAGCCTGGTATCAGATGATTATTCGTTAGATAGTTTCACTTTCTTGAGATTCAACTTAATCGGGCACACTCTCATGCAAGTGCCGAAAAAACACGCATTGATATATCTGCGCCGCCTTCGACTGGTCGTAGACACAGGTTCCTTTCAGTCTTAGACGGGGTGTTTATGAATATGGAGTCGTGGTCTATATTATCACGCAACTGTATGGCACCGGCTGTACACCGGCGAAGACAAATAGGCCCATTGATTCCGCCACATTTCTCTCTAAGGCATATCTTCTTGGTGATCAGCGGGTCAGGTTCGAGTTCAGCTTCCGTTATGACTGAGACAAATCTGACTCTGGGGCCGAACTCGGGGGTGAGAACGATGTTGTTGAAACCAAATTCACCTAAGCCTGCCCTGATAGCAGCGTGCCGCTGAGAGAAGAATTCGAAGAAACAGCCCATGTACAGGTCTTCCCTAGACCAGTATGACCGGTGTTTGGAGTAGGCATTGATCTGTAGCCGGTATCTGTCTCCAGCTTGTTAGCAAGTCTCACCGCCAGAGAATTCAATAGGATGTCAGGAACGTAATGTCCCATTAGCATATACAGGTTCTCTACGGAAGCTGCCGCGGCGACACCTTGCGGCGCTTCTTGAAACATGAGGTGGTACCTGTCGTAGTCCACTATAGGATCCGGAAGCCTAATCCCGGCGACGATAACAGACCTCGCCTCCGGCACGAAGTCGTTGGGCCATGCCCCTTGGAGCCCCTTGAAATCGATCGACCGAAGCTATTCCGACAACATCGGCCCCCATGTCCTTCGCCCAAGTCTTCACTGTGGCACTTGTAATCCTGATCACCTTAGCCTCCTTGGTTAGTGAAGCCCAGCGCGCGCTGGCCCTCTTTCCTTGTCCTCAACCAGATGCGTTTCGCTGCTGAGCTTCAGCATCTTTCCTCAAGTTACGTCTTTATTGGTCAAAATTGCGCTTGGCAGTGCCCTTATTTCTTCTCATTATACAGTGCTGGCAGAAACCTAGGTAAGTCCTGCATCTCGAACTTGCAGTGCTCAGAGGTGGCATCGAGAAGTCCCTGTATCGGTTTTAGCTGGGAACGTAAACACTGAGTGTATCTTTATGCCGTTTTCTGACGGTGTGACATCATGTGTCAGCGTGCCCAGGTGCTTGTCATCTGGGGTTAGAAATTCGAGTCCCCTGGCACCGCCGCCTATGCCACCAGGAATTATATGGCAGCTAAACTGAGTATAGTATGGGCCTATCATCTCCTCAATTTCTACGAGCGGTGTGCTGCTGCCTGGCGGCACCGTCATCTTGGCTGAGAAGTGGTTGGTAGGTAACCATAGCCTGTAGTACTTTTCCAGGTTACCAGAAAACCACCATGTCCACATCTGTGGCGTTACACCGGCAACATCCTGGTCGATGACGACGTCTGTGGTCTGACCCGCCGACTCATCCAGAGCCTTGAGTAAGACCTCATGGCCAGTTGGTGTTCCCGTCATGATGTCCAGGGGCAAAGGTGGTTCCCACCTGGTCTCAAGCTTTCCATTTATGTACTCGGAAGCCCAGTTAGGCCTCATGGCCATTCTGTCCGCGTTGTAAAGTGGTTTTCCTACCCACCAAGCCTCGTGTCCGAACATACCCTGCCAGTGGTATTTGGCAAAGCCTTCCATCCATGCCGTAGTATCCATCGTATCTTGAGTATTCAAGAACTCAAGGAAAGGTTTTATGACATTATATAGTTGGCCAACCATATCGATTGGTGTCGCATTGAAGTCCTTCAGATACCGGCGGCACAGGTCACGATAAGCGGTGCTCACTATGGGTGATTCCCAGTTTATATCGTTGGTGACAATCTTATAGCGATCATTCTCCGGCACCATCTGATCAATAACCCCCGGTGGGGCCGCAGCTGGCATCCAGATGATACCCTTAAACCCGGCTGTTCGCAATTGTTTTACGATCAGCGCGCTCTTTGCTCCAATGTCGGCACCGCTGGCGCTCATATCCACGATGTCCGGGTTCTTGGGCATTATGCGGGCCACATAAGGCATAAAGTCATTGGTATCAATAGGGAATTTTTCATAGCCAAGCCATTGAAAGCCGTACCGCTTGACCATCATCTGCATGGCGTCTACGAACTGCGGCACGTGAGGCAGATCAGGCACAATAGTGGCCACCGTTTTCGCGTCGGGATAAAAATGGTGAATATAGGCGGCGCCAGTATTCATCAGCATGGGCGTGGAGCCGTTAAAAAAGAAACTATAAGGCTTCTCAGGGCCTGACATACTGGGTGTCAAAGGAACAAGGGCAAATAATATTACTTTGTTCTTTTCAGTTACCGATTGCGCACCGACGGCGTCGGCCAGGAAAGGCCCAGCGATGACCTTCACGCCCTTGTCATACACGAGTTCTTCGGCAATATTCTTGGCAACGACGAGATCCATTTTGCTATCACGGACGATAGGGTTGACGGTATAGGTTTGCCCACCGATGGTGACCCCTCCTTGCTTATTCTGGTCATCTATGGCCATAAGTATGGCGTTCTTCATGGACGTACCGAGGTCGGCTGAGGGCCCTGTTAACGGAGTAACAATGCCAAAATCCAGCGTCTTTGGCGTTGCCGTGGTTGGGGTTGGATTTTGAGTTGACGGTGCCGGCTTTGCGCATCCGGCCACCGCTATGCCGATCACAAGCAGCGCCAATATCAGACTTAACACAAATTTCTTCATCAAGAAATCGCCTCCCCTGTAAGATCATCGATACATGTTGATACCTACGATCCAATTACATATACCACCCCCTCGTCTGTATATTGCAGTGGGCAAAGGTAGCACAAAAATGTTTATTCAGTCAAACTTATGCAGCTACTTGAAAGCGCAGCTTAACATGTTGTGCGATCACCTTCGTCCGTGAAAAACACCGTGCCGACAATGAGTTCTAATATTGCTTCTCAGTTTTCATCGTAAGGCCCATAACCAGCATGACAACACTGGCTACAATGAACAGCCCGGAGACAACCAAAAGTGCGAAAGGTACGCGCCAGAGTACCGGCGATAACAAGAGGTGAGTGACGAATCCGGTCATCAAACCTGCCATCACAACCAAGCTGATTATGAGACCGCCACCGGCAAGGAAGATCCCCCAATAAAGGTAGATCTTGCGCCTTCTCATAGTGGCTAATGCTAATCAATTATCGGGCTCCAGTCAAGAAAGTTCAGGGACATATTGTCAATGTGTGACCTTTTGATTAAAATGGGGCAGATCTGCAGCCCGGCGCATATAATAGAGCCTAATATGAGTAATCGTATTGGGGCCATTCTTTTCGCTGTGCGAGAGCCGCTATATCGGCTTCAAACTGAAGGGAGGAACGATAGAAAATGCCGTCAAGTAATATGTTTCCCAGATTATTCGAAACCGGGAAGATAGGAAATCTCAAACTCAAAAATAGGATTATTAAAGCTCCGCAGCACACTGCTTTGGGTGCGCCGGATGGCTCAGTCACTGAAGGGCTCATCAGGTATTACAGAGAGGTAGCTTTGGGTGGAGCTGGTCTGGTGATGGTTGAATATTCATGGATAGACTATGATGCTAGTAGAGCTGCTCCATGTCAGGTAGGGGTCGCCAGCGTGGACCATATTTCAGGTTTGTCTTTGTTGGCACGGGCTATACACGCCAACGGTGCTAAGGCCTCGATGCAGATAGCGCACGCTGGCAGGCAGAAACGCCTTCGTCTTCCACCTATAAAAGCGCCATCGATAATTCCCTGGGAAGAAGTGCAGGGCACCGGTTGTCCGCCGCCTGAAGGACTGACTTTCAAGGAAATCCGGGAGCTGGTGGAAGTCTTCGGTAATGCGGCCAGGCGAGTGCGGACAGCGGGTTTCGATATGGTTGAGGTGCACGCTGCTCACGGATACCTGATAGAGGAGTTTTTGTCTCCTGTCACCAACAGACGTACCGACTGGTACGGTGGTTCGCTGGAAAATCGCATGCGGTTTCTGCTTGAAATTGTTGAAAACGTTAGACGTCAGGTGGGGGCGGATTACCCGGTATCTGTGAGGCTTAGCGGGGTTGACTATGAATCAGACGGGATGACTAATGAAGAGCCCATTATGATTTGCAGGAGGCTGGAGAGGATGGGGGTAAATGTACTTAACGTAACAGACCATCGGGGAATTCATGTGGTGGCCCCAATGGCTATGCCTTTGGCCAACATTGTTCTGGGCAGCCGAGGCAATTAAGAAAGAGGTTGGCCTTCCCGTCATTGCCTGCGGTTCAATAACTACGCCGGAATTAGCCGAACAGATACTTGAAGCCGGCAAGGCGGATTTTATAGGGCTGGGTAGGCCGCTGTTTGCCGACCCGCACTGGCCAAAGAAAGCCAAAGAGGGAAGACCTGAGGACATCAGGCCATGTATTCGCTGTAACGATGGTTGTTTGGAGAGATCGGATGCTCAAGGTAGGGCTGTGCTTTGTACTGTGAATGTAGCGCTTGGTGCAGAGGAAGAGTTCAAAATTAGCCCTGCTCAGTTCCCTAAAAAGGTAGCAGTCATTGGCGGTGGTGTTGCAGGAATGGAGGCGGCCAGGGTCTGTGCCCTGCGTGGCCATGACGTAACCGTGTACGAAAAGAGGAGATTGGGCGGAGTTGTGACGGAAGGTTCAATCCCGGAATTTAAGAGTGATCTTAGGCCGCTCATGAGATACTTTACCACGCAGATGGCTAAGCTCAATATTAGAGTGATCGACCAGGAAGCTACGGTAAATAATCTCAAAGAGGACGGTTTTGATGCTGTTATTGTAGCTATCGGCGGGTCACCTCTGGTGCCTGATGTTCCAGGTATCGAAAGCGTGACCGTTGTCGGAGCCCTGGAGGTGCTTGGTGGGACAAAGCAGGTCGGCACTAAGGTGCTTATTCTTGGAGGCGGTGTTGTGGGGACTGAAGTGGGGTTGTTCCTAGCGGAACAGGGTAAAGAGGTAATATTTGTTGAGATGCTGGATGAGTTTATGAACGGGTTGCTGCCTCTCGAAAAGATACTCTATGCAGATAGGCTCGGTAAGCAAAAGGTTTCCGTTCGTACCGGCCAGCGATTGGAGAGGGTACACGACAAGGGCGCCATAATCATAGACAGGTATGGCAAACGAGAGGATATCTCGGCCGACAACGTGGTTATCGCGGCCGGCTTTACTTCTAACAGGAATTTGATTGAGCAACTTGAAGCGGAAACGAATATGGAAGTTTACGAAGCCGGTGACTGCGTTAAGCCGCGCAAGCTTTTTGATGCCATCCACGAAGGGAATTTGGCTGCCAGGCTGGTATAGAACCTGTCACCACCATTAATCATAACGGCTGGTCATGAATGTTGTACCAATTGTTAGACCAGCGCTTTTGCTGCTTCCTTGTCTGTCTCACGCCGCGTCAATGCTAACAGCAGCGCTATTATTCCCATAGTGATCGCCACGATTATGAAAGCCGTGAGATAGCTCTTAGTGATATCGAAGATGAGTCCGCCAATAGCCGGACCGATGATCATGCCTATTCCCCAGGCAAATTGTAGTGATCCCATTATTACCCCGAGATTGCGCAAACCGAAAGTGTCGCCAATGAGTGCCCCTATAGCGGTGTCAAGCCCACCGTTAGCGAATCCGAAGACCGCTCCGAATATGTAGAGCATTATTAGATTGCGTGACCAGATCAACCATACTAGGGAAGCGGCCATGAGCAGCGCACAGACGATGGTTGTTTTCTTCCTGCCTATGATATCCGAAACCCTGCCCATGAGTAGTCTGCCAACGATAAAGCCCGCGCCTATCAAACCCAGGACGGTAGCTGCCTCCATGGCTGGAATGCCTATATCCGTGGCGTGAGGCACAATGTGAATTAATATCAGAGAGAATACGAAGGCTGCGAGTAACCATGTCACCGCAAAAAGCCAGAAGGTACGCGTTCTCAAGGCGCGTCGAAGTGAAAACTCAAATGATTGAGGGCCACCTTCGCTTGGCGCTTTGGCCAGGCCGATTTTGGCTGAATCTGATTCGGGTGCGGCTTGTTCGGCTTTGGCTCTACGGTGCTGTGGTCTGAATAGCCTGGACAGCGGGATAATAATCACCCAGGCCATCAATCCCATAATTATATAAGCCATACGCCAGCCGAAGTCCGAAATCAGATAGGTAGCCAAGGGCGCTATGGCAACTATCCCCAGTCCTATTCCTGAGCCGGCGATACCCAGGGCCAACCCGCGGTTCTTGTCAAATTGCCTGGAAACCGTGGACATGATAACCGTGTAGTTTGCACCAATCACGCAGAACAAGAAACTGTAAGTTCCGAATAATTGCCATGAAGCATTGGCCTGACTGGTCAATAGCAGGCTCAGGCCAGCGAATAAGCCTATGAGCAAGATGATAATTCTCGGTCCATATCTATCGATAGCCCAGCCAGCCGCGATGGAAATCATACTGCCGAACACATTCTGGACGGAGAATATCGCGGAAGTTGCCGTTCGTGTCAGGCCGAACTCGCCTCCTATGGATTTGAAGAATACACCGAAGGAACTCTGTATGCCGTACATCACGGTGCCTATGACTAGGAAGGCTATTACAATAGCCCAGCCATAGAACGACCTGTCCCTGAAATTTGACATAATATCAGCCTTCCTGGAACTGATCAACAAGGATTGCCAGTTTGGGCGACACCGCGAATTTATCGGCCCGCGAACGGTGGGTCTATTATACTCTAGCGGCTGCCGCATTTCACCTCTTGGCAATGTAGTCGTCGACGAAAATTAGATTCTTGACCGAAGTGGTACAATTGTCTGCACCAAGTAGGGCGTGCCTACCGGCTGGTCACAAAAGACTCAAAGGAGGAAATCATGTCACAAATGCTTAAGGACCAAGTTGCCATCATTACCGGAGCCGGCCGTGGCATCGGGCGGCAATATGCCCTGGGGTTTTGCCAGGAAGGGGCGAAGTTGCTGTTGCCGGATATCAATCTTGAAAGGGTTGAAGGTGTGGCCAAGGAGATCAAAGCCAAAGGCGGTGAAGCGGTAGCAATCGAAGCGGATATCTCAGACGAAAAGGCTACCATGAAGATGGCTGAAAAGGTTATTCAGTTGTACGGGCGTGTTGATATTCTGCTCAATAATGCCGGCCTGGTGTCGGTAATTCGACCTTGGGATAAGCTGTCAGTAGAGGAGTGGGATCACGTCTTTGATATAAATGTCAGAGGCACCTGGCTGTGCTGCAAGGCTATAGCCCCGCTTATGGTGAAGCAGTCGAGGGGCAAGATTATTAATATCAGCTCTAATGTCCTGGGAATTCCCGGAGGCGAGCTTCAGATTCACTACTCATGTAGCAAAGCGGCGATCTATACTATGACTCAATGCCTGGCCAGAGCCCTGGGCTCGTCAGGCATCAATGTAAATGCTATTGCGCCCGGTCTCACTCCAACAGAGGCTACCGCGAATATACCAGAACAGGTATTCAACCAGGTTGTCTCTTCCCAGTGCATTCCGCGCCGGGAACAGGCGACGGACCTGGTGGGAACAGCCGTCTTTTTGGCTTCGAAAGATTCAGATTTTATCACCGGGCAACTGATAGTGTGTAGATGGCGGTTTTTGGTTGAGATAGCCGGGCCGTGTATCTTTTTTGGGGTATTTTTTATCCTGATTTAACGATGGCCTCAAGTTTCTTCATATGCTCCTCAATTTGAGGTTCCAGACGAACTCCAACTTTGTCTCAGGCGACTGTATTTGCCTTCACCGAGTTTGTTGTATGGGTGCAAATCTATTCTTACTGCGCCCAGCTCTTTTCTCACAAACTGAGCTATCGCTCTTATATCTTCTGGGGAGTCATTAAAGCCAGGTATCAACGGTATCCTGACCCATATATCCCTTTTGTAGGCAGCTATTTTCTTAGCATTGGCGATGATAAGGTCGTTGGGTTTCCCCGTAGCCTTGCTGTGCTTCGTTGTATCCAAACACTTAATATCGTAAAGAACAAGATCGATATACTCCAATAATTCCTGCATTGTTTGACTTGGTACATATCCACAGGTATCAAGCGCAGTATGCAGGCCTCTTTCTTTGCAACGTCGTAGCAGTTGCAGGGCAAATTCAGCTTGCAGCGCTGGCTCACCGCCTGACAAAGTGATACCACCGCCAGAATTTTCATAGAACTTACTATCTCTTAATACCTCTTCCCTAACCTCGCCGACAGTCACGTATCTCCCAGTAATCTTTCTGGCCTCATTGGGGCAGATCTCAACACATTTTCCACATCCTGTACATTTGTTCCGATTAATTTTTGTGCTGTCATCCGCTAGCGAATTGGTTCCAGCTGGGCAGGCAATAACGCATTGGCCGCACGCGGTACAACGATGCCTGTCAAAGAGGATCTCTGGTTTCATTGCCTGCGATTCCGGGTTCTGACACCAAAAACAGCTCAGCGGGCATCCTTTGAAAAATACGGTAGTACGTATGCCGGGCCCATCGTGGATTGAATATCTTTGAATATTGAAAATAAGCCCCTTCAGTTCCTTGCCCGTGTTATTTTTTGCCATGATGTAAGCGCTTATGAAGAAAACGTTTAGTTGATGAAAACCTGGTGCTTCGACCGGATTATCTATCCGTCAAAGATTTAGGCACCAGTCGTGCTAATTCCTCGACTGTCCATAAACCTCGCTCCTTGAAGATTGTTCTGATCTTTGTGGGATTTGAATAAAGAGCGATATTATTACCATCGATATCGAACACCTGCCCATTAATATCGGCAGCTTCTTCGGTACACAGATAGACTATTAGCGGGGCGACGGTCTCAGGACTTGGTGGATTTACCATCTCCTCGTATCTTTCCTTGGTCAGAATTCCTTCCTCGTATATCTTTTTGAGGTGTTTTCTTACCGCATCGCTAGTGGTAAGGCGGGTGGCCGCTGCCGGAGCAAAAGCATTGCAGGTCACCCCGAATGTAGCCATTTCCAGAGCTAAAGCCCTGGTCAGACCAACAACCCCTGCCTTAGCTGCGGCATAATTACAGTCTGGCGGGTTTCCCAGCCATGAGATGGAGGTGGTATTGACGATTCGACCCCACTGTTGCTCTTTCATTATAGGAGCAGCATGGCGAGTACAATTAAATGTACCCTTGAGGTATGAATCTACGCATACGTCCCAATCCTCCTCCGTTATTTCCCATACTCTGAGATGGTTGGCTGTGCCGGCGTTATTCACCAGAATATCCAGCCGACCGAACTGCTTCACGGCCGTTTGTATTAGCTTTTGAGCAATATCGAAGTTAGCTATATCACCGAACAAAGGTATGGCCTGACCTCCATCATTTCTAATGTCTGCAGCTGTAGTCTCAGCGTCGCCGCCTGACGTACCTGGTCGACGGCTATTCGTAACTACCTTTGCACCTTCCTTAGCTAAGGCTACCGCTATAGCTCTTCCGATCCCTTGCCCCGATCCGGTAACTACAGCCACTTTATTCTTAAGCTTGCCTGACATTATCTACTCCCTCAGGGTAAATGAAATATGTTTCTATTACCCCCTTGCGGTTACAACGGCTGCTCCGTTCGAGCTATGATTTCGTCCTGAACCACGCGATCCAGCTCGACCCATAGGGCACTGTAGCCTGCTACCCTGACCACAAGGTCGAGATAACGCTCCGGGGAGGTCTGGGCATCCAGCAAAATCTTTTTATCTATAACGTTAAACTGAATGTGCTTTCCGCCTAGGGAGATGAGGTACGTCTTTATTAAGGCCAGGAATTTCTTCAAATCGTCTTTTGTCTTTAGGCAAGAGGGATGGATCTTCTGATTCAAAAGGCTTCCTTGCATGGGAAGTTGGTTTATCTTGCCTGCCGACAATATAACAGAGGTAGGCCCTTTCTTGTCCATACCCTGGCTCGGTGACATATTGCCATCAGCCAGGGAAATCCAGGCCAATCGGCCACTGGGGAGGGCTCCTACCTTCCTTCCCATAGCACCGTGCGAGGAAACACTATGAGGAGCATCGACATAATGTGTCCCAAAAGGTCCTTCTATCATGGCTAATTCTTCGTCAAGCATCCCGTAGACATCTCTGGCGATGAAGTCCACATAGTCATCATCATTGCCGTATTTCGGGGCAGCCAATAGTAGTTGCCGTACCTTTTGATATTCCTCTCCTTCGAAGTTTGCTTTCAAGGCATTAATGAGCTGCTTTCTGGTTACTGTCTTATCGTCATAGACGCACTTCTTTACAGCTGCTAAAGAATCAGCCACATCTATGGGGCCTGAAGGCAGTAGATAATACATTCCCTGCTGGTAGATTGGACCACCGCCATTATTCGGTAACCCTCGCTTTATACATCCTTCACTAAGCAGGGAGGGGAACAAATGAGGTAGGACGGTCGGCAAAAATAATGCTGCTTTTTTATGATCGGCCGCGGCTTCTCTGAGGAAGTACCTCATCTGTTTTCTGTAAGCCTCGTAGAGCTGGTCATAGGTTGTGAAATCTTCAAAATTACCTGTTTTAGGACCGATTTGTTTTTTCAGGTACGGGTCAAAGCCATTGTAGAGGGCTAACTCAAATACCTTGGGTATATTGCCAAAGAATGGTGAAGCAGAAGCTGATTTCCCGGGGATACTACTTATAGTGCAACCAGAAATAGCATAATTCCGTGCATCTTCTAATGGCACGCCTTGGTTCACCAGAAATGGTATATTCGATCGGTCGCCGAACCAGGCAGGATATCCCAGCCCGAGCGCACACAGTTCGGCCGCCTTCATGGCAAAATCATCGTTCATTTTCTCGTGTACTCTAACTGAGAGTGTGGGATGTGGAGTCCGCGTTCTCATAGCGGCTTCAATCCACAGGTAGGACATATCATTGGTGGCATCCTGACCATCCGGTGTTTGTCCTCCGAGCATGCAGTTGAACCAGTTAGCTTCACCGGCACCACGGTAAGTGAGAGTTGCTTCTTCCAATGCTCGATAGGCACTATATTTGCAACGAAGCAGTTCCAGGAGCTGAATCGCCTCCTCTTTGGTGATTCTGCCTTCCTCAATATCTTTCTTGTAATAAGGATATAAGTATTGGTCTACTCTGCCAGGAGAGACACCCGATTCCTTGCACTCCATATATATAAAGATATTGCAGAACCACATTGTTTGCAGGGCTTCCCCAAAAGTACGCGCCGGGTTACCTGGAACCCATTCACAAATCTCAGCCATCTTCTCGAGTTCCGCTTTTCTTTTACCTTCCGCGGCACTGGCTAATTCTCTCGCCAGAGCAGCGTACCGCTTGGCATACTTGATCGCTGCTTCAATAGTTATTACTAGAGCCTCGAGGAAGAATATTTTGTCACGAGATATTCCATCAACCAAAGGAGTTGTTTTTATCTCCTCCTTCACCTCATCCAGTATTCCCAATAAGCCTTTTCTAATGGCTTTTGGATAGTCCGGCAAAGACCATCCCTGGCCCCATAGTCCCTCGATACATAGGCGAATAAAGACGCCCTTGTAATCGAGCTCTCGCAGTCTTTCTTCTTCTTCCTTGCCGATACAGCGGAAAAAGCATGCTTCCGAAGTCTTGTCTTTCCAGTAATCGGCAATTTCTTTCATGACAGAGAGAGTTTCCGCAGGGATATTCAAATAACCCTTCTCTGATTCAAACCGCTCCACCATCCATTCGACAGTAACTTCGGGACGCCATTCTGGCGCCATAGGCCAGCTACCATAATCACCACATAGCAATTGTTCATCATCTATGTATATTGGAATCTCCGTGACAATTTTTTCAAATGCCTTTGCTCTCCTGATAGCTGCCGGCAATCCCTCAGTCTCTTTCCAGGACGCGGTTAATAACTTGGCTCTCTCCATTGAAACGGGAGCCGTACGCCGTATCCTTACCAACCTGTTCCACAAGCTTTGACCCCTGGTTAATTTCTCGTTTACTTCACTTCGTTCGACTGTCTGGCTCATTTCAATTCCTTTCTATGACGGATTAGTATGATGACAGCGCGTTGGAAGTATACATTGTTTGTGGGCGAAGGTACATTTGGGCTAAAATCATGCGAAGCATGCGTATCACAGAACTGTATAGAATCTGACCCAGGAGGTTTTTGCTATGACTGATTGGTATGGCTGGATGGGGACTATTCTGAGAGTTGACCTCTCCAGCGGAAAGGTCACTAAAGCGCCGCTTACTGAAAAGTTAGCCTATAATTTTGTAGGTGGAAGGGGTATCAACTCGAAGATATTATATGATGAGACAGGCTCTGAAACAGATCCCTTGGGGCCGGGCAATGTATTTATCATAGGCACTGGCCCAACCTCAGGCACTATTGGGCTGGGAAACGGGCGCTTTACTGTGACCGCAAAATCGCCCTTAACCGGTATTCTTGGTGATGCCAGCGGCGGAGGGCATTTTGGCGCCGAGGTAAAGTTTGCCGGGTATGACCACGTGGTAATAACAGGGAAATCTAAGAAGCCGGTTTATTTATTCATTAACGATGATGAGGTGGTCATAAAGGACGCTTCGCATTTGTGGGGTAAGACTACGTGGGAGGCAACAGACATGATAAGAGCCGAGATGGGAGATGAATTTATAAAGACGCTGTCAATCGGTCCGGCCAGGGGAAAATCTGGTCAAATTTGCCTCTCCAATCGCCAATGACGAGAGAGTTCCTGCCGAGACTGGTATGGGGGCGGTGATGGGGTCGAAGAACCTGAAAGCCGTGGCTGTCCGGGGCTCCCGTTCTGTTAAAGTGGCTAATCCTGATGCCTACCAGGACATGATAATTAAATGGCGCACGGACCTTTATAATCAGCCGCTGAGGAATCATCACAAAGCCCTTGGCACCACCTGGCTAATCAAGACTTTCAACACCGCCAGTGATCTGCCCATCAATAACTCGCAGAAATTGCACCTGCCGGAGGGAGTCAATGACTTCTACGGCGAGGTTTTTGTGCCCAAATACCTGGTCAGGCATATCTCTTGTTTTAGCTGTCCTCATTCGTGTCAGAAGTTTGTCCGGATTGACGATGGGCCTCGTGCCGGCGAGAAAGGGATGAGACCGGAGTACGGCTGTCTGGCTTCTCTGTGTACTCAGCTGGGCGTTTTCGATTTTGCTTTTGGCCTGATGATAACCAATTTCTGCAATCAGTACGGTATAGACTGCCAGGAACTTGGACCGACGATGGCAATGGCATTCGAGTGTTATCAGCGAGGCATCCTCACCCGTAAAGACACCGATGGCCTGAAGCTGGAATGGGGCAACGAAAAGGTGATTCTGGAGCTAGCAAAAAAGGTGGCCTATCGTGAAGGGTTCGGTGATATACTTGCCGACGGATGCTATCAAGCCGCCCGGAGGATAGGCCGGGGTGCTGAAAAATACGCCTACCACATCAAAAAGAAGTCTCATCCTGACCGATTAACCTCTTACATACCCGCCGTGTTGGGTTTTGCCCTGGCGCCGCGCGGCTGGGACCATCTCCGGGGGACCGTGTTCCCGCATATGTCTCCGACATACGGAGCACCCAAGTTCTGGGACTACTCGCCCGAGAATGCCAAAATGGTCATGGAGAGAGAGCGTATTAACACCGCTGCTGATAGCCTGGAAGTGTGCAAGTTTATGACTGAGATGGCGCTGATGGCGGAAGGCCTAGGCGGCGTTAAGAGGATGGCAAACCTGCTGACGGTGCTGACCGGAGTAAAGTTCAGCCAGGAATGCCTTGATGAAGCCTGCGATAAAATCTACAACGTCGAGCGAGCCTATCTCATGAGGATGGGGCTGACCCGAGATGACGATGTCGCCCCTCATCATTTCTACGAAGTTCCTATCCCCGAAGGACCCTCCAAGGGCAAGGTGCTTGATAGGGAGAAGTTCGAAAAGTTAAAGGACGCGTTTTATGAGATGAGGGGAGCCGATATCAGGACTGGTGCTCCTAAACGGGAAACTCTCGAAAAGTTGGACTTAAAATATGTAGCTGATGACCTGGAAAAGCTTGGAATTTATAAATGAGATTATGGGCGAATGCGCCACATACCGATTTTAGGGAAATTACTCTATTTTTATAAGCTCAATTTTAAAAGTCAGGTCTTGCCCGGCAAGAGGGTGATTTGTATCTACTGTGACCGTCGTGTCAGTGACTTTGGTAACAATGACTGCAGTAGTTCCACCACTTGACAGAGGCACCTGCAATATCTGGCCAACCTCTGGAATGATGTTGCCAGGAAATTTTTCTCGAGGCACTTCCAAGACGAGGTCATCACGGTGTGGGCCGTAAGCTTCATTTGCTGGAACGGTAACGGTCTTCTTTTCCCCGACCTTCATTCCAAGGACAGCTTTTTCGAACCCGGGAATCATATCGCTGGCACCCAACTTAAACTCCAGAGGTTCGCGTCCTACTGTTGTGCCGAATACTACGCCATCTGCCAGTTTCCCCGTATAGTTCACCTGGACCGTATCGCCCATCTTGGCCTGAGCTTTGCCAGGCAACATGGTACAAGCCGGCATCATGGCGACCGCAAACAATAAAGTTGTGGCTATTACAGGGCGGCTGATTTTAAACAAATCAATCTCCGGTGTGTATTTTAATATATGCGACCCGATAACACAAAATGGTGTACTGGTTCAGGTGATGTCGGACACATCCCTCCTTTTTCCAGCATTGGTTCTCCGTTCTAGAAATTGTTTTGGAGTTAGGTACATCAAGGATTGATGTGGGCGCACAGTATTATATATCATCTCCCACTCCAGCAGCGCCTGGTTCAGTTCCTTCATCTGGAACGAAGTGTTAGTGGCTTCATAGAACTCTTCGGTGTGCGTACGTTGTGCACGTTCCACATGGCCGTTGAGTTTGGGCGATCTCGGTGGGAGCGTCTATCGGTTGCCCCATGGGGAGAGCTATCAACAAATCTTGCCAGCCTCACACACCCAACCGCACGCACTTAGCACAACAGTTGACATAAGATTATGCACGAAACTAGCTTATAATGTCATGAGACTTTATACCCTGCAAGACTTCTTACCACGCGGCCTGATACTCAGGGTGGGGCAGGAAACCTTTGGCTTCTGTAGCCTGTGTCGCATACGAGTTTCTCTGCCCTCCTATGATTCTTCTTACTCAGAACTATTGGGGCTTCAGTATTATTTCTCCCAGGTAGACATCGTTTTTTGTTTCTAAACTAAACTTACGTGGTTTGTATCCCGGATGTTGAATTTGCAGGGAGAATTTCTTATCTTCGTCGAGGCCGTCGAACTCAAAGTCGCCAAAGATATCGGCCTTAGTTGTCTTCTTCTGACCATTAGCGGTTAAAGTGACGATTGCATCCTTGCCACATTCATCTGTATCGCCAAATATCACCGAGCCGGCGATAAACTTCTTGGGCAAGGCGCTATAGACCACTTTCTCTTTTATCCCATATTCGGGGTGGAGTACCTCGGTTGTCAACGAAGATAGCAGCTTGGCCACTTCGCTCTTGGGGTCATCCAGGTTGCCGAATGTCAGGGCGCCTGTGGGACACGCCTCAACGCATCTCGGTTCCTTCCAACCCTGATCGAGCAGATGAGCGCAGAAAGTACACTTCTGTGGAAGGCTCTTTTCTTCGTTCCAGTAAATTACCCGGTAGGGGCATGACTTGACTATATCCTTATTCCCTTTGGCTTTTTGGGGGTCTATGATGACGATGCCGTCGGGCCTTCTGTAGACGGCGTTATTATCTGCGGCGTCGATGCAGGGGGCTTTCTCGCAATGCATACATGGCACCGGGATGTAGTCTGCCTTAACCTTAGGGTATTTTCCTCTTTCTTTTTCGATTATGCGCATCCAGAAGTGGCCCATATTCGGCTGTGCTGCGGCGTATGGAGGGAAATCGTTACCGCAATGTTCGTCCTTGCAGGCGATGAAACAACCGTAGCAGCCGGTGCATTTACTTACGTCGATAACCATGCCGTATTTAGCCATTTTTCTAGACCTCCCACTTCTTAATTTCTATCAGGCAGGAATTTGGCGCAAATCCTGCCACATTCTTCGAAATCAGACGATTAGTAGTCAGTAAGTTCATACAGCCACCTCTGTCTACACTACCGGGCTTGCCTGGCTCCACCGGGTCGTACTTGCCTACCGACGACCATGAATGGATTGTTCCCGGTCGTATCCTCTCGGTAGTCCTCGCAACGCCCAGAACCGCTCCCCGGTCATTGTAAAGCTTGATGATATCACCCTCTTTTATGCCTCGTTTTTCGGCATCAGAGGGATTAATATGTACTACCAGGTAAGCGTAGCCATCTTTAGTCACCCGGTGCCCGGGGATTTCATTTAGCCAGGGGCTGTGCGAATCATAGTTGGTGTGGAAGGAATATCTTGGGTGTGGCGTAATAAGTTGCAGCGGATATTTCTTGGCTAACTCCGACTCGTGCCCTTCCCAGCTCGGAATATAGTGCGGCATAGGAGGTCTCTCTTCATCATCGGGTAGATGTTTCAGCAGACTCTGAGAGACAAACTCTATCTTGCCGCTGTACGTCCCCAGCTCGTGAGCTTTGTCGGTGCCTTTCTTGGGGTTACCGGGGTCCGGCGTATCGCACGGTCTGCCTTCGTAAAACCAGCGCAGTGCTGGGGTCGGCTTATAATTATCCGGTACGTTGATGACGTAGTGTCCCTTCTTATTAAACTCGTCCCACGATATGTACTTCGGCAAATCGCTGACTTCAAATATACCTTTCATCCAGTCCTCTATCGATTTGCCTTCGGTGAACTCCTCTTTCAGCCCCAACCGTTCGCTGACCAGGGCGAGTATGTCGTAGTCAGGCTTGGATTCCCCCCGCGGCTCAATGCACTTATTTTGAATGACGGCGACACGGTAATTGTTGGAGCTATCGGAAAGCCCCACGTAACCTCCAGCCCGGCAGAACCCAGATATGTCATTTCGCTCATTGTTGGTACACGCCGGCAGGATGACATCAGCTAACCTCGTGTTGTTACACCAGAAGACCTCCTGACAGGTCACAAATTCAATCTTGGGGCTCTGGAAAGCCTTTATCCAGTCGTTGCCATTACAGAATGTGCTCATGAAAGAGCTACCGTACATGTAGATCATGTGGACTTCAGATTTTCCCGGAGTGGGATAAGTAAACTTGGTGAACTGCTGCTCCAATGAATTAGGACAGTATCCTTCTCCTATCCAGTGAATCGGTGGATTTAGGATCGATTCAGCGAAAAGTAGCCGGTAGATAAACTGCTCACCGTGAGGAAGTATCTGTTTTTTAGCAGCGCGGGATAGCCATATCATGCCGTCTGGATCAGCGTAACCGGGAAAATACACGTCGGCATTGTAAGGAACCGCACCAGCCTGTGCCATCATGCTCACACCAGGCTTACCCAACCCCTGCATGGCCTGTAACAATACCGATAACCTGGCCCATTCGGTCCCATACGCCTGCCGGCACGGACCTCCCCAGCCAGCGCCATAATACTGCACTTTCTTCGCTGCCCACTCCCTGGCCAGAGCCCTTATGACCCTGGCCGGGACATCCGTTATCTCCGCAGCCCACTCCGGCGTCTTGGGCACACCATCAGTTTCGCCCAAAACATATTTCTTGAACTCTTCAAATCCAACGGTGCGTTTGGCTATGTAGTCTTTATCGTAGGTATCTTCTTTTATCCAGATATACATCATGGCCAGGATCATGGCGGCATCGGTGCCTGGCCGTGGAGCTATCCACTTGTCAGCCACGTCGGCACAGGTATAATTGAAATACGGGTCAATGACAACCTGTCTCTTTCCGGCATCCTTGAGCCACTGCCGCCAGATTACGGATTCTTGTCCGGAATAACATCCGCAGTGGGCATCCGGGTCAGCCGCCCAGTAGACGACCATGTCGCTGTACTTTAAGGAATCTTCAAGCAGATCGCACAACTCGGGTGCTCCCAATCTCCAGTAGAACCCATACGTGTGCGTGGCACCCCAGTGCCAGCCATCCCAACTATCCGGGTTCTCAATGACGTGCGTAGTTCCGATCATATTGATGAATCTCTGGAAGGCGCTTAACCGATAATTCACATTACCCCAGTTACAGTGTTCTCCCCTCATGGAGCAGACGGCCTCGTGGCCATATGTCTCCCACATTCTCTTTATCTCGCCGGCCACTATGTCCAGTGCCTCATCCCAGCTTATCCTCACATATTTGGACTTACCTCTTGTCTCGGGATGCCGGTTGCCCTTTGGATCAAAGTCCACCCTTTTCATGGGGTACAGAATCCTGTCCTCGGAGTAGACTCTTTGCTTCTCGGTCAAGGCATAGGAGTTAACGGTGACTTTTCTCGGAGGCGAGTATGTTTTGCCGTTGGAAGCGGTTATCTTCCATGGCTTAAAGTCGTTGGGGTCGATTTGCTTGGGTCGGACTCTAATTATCTTACCGTCTTTTACGTGTACCGAAATTATGCCTCCGTTAGTGTTTTGACCGCATATTTTCTCAGGCATAGCTAGACCTCCATTCTTCATTTCCCTATTAAGTATAGCCTGGCTCTTTTATCGGTTATGTATAACACCAATTGAGAATTCCCACGACTCTTCAGTTTCTGGTTTCTATATTTATTTGGTATTGTTCGCTATGGCGATGGTTTTACAAACAACTCCCAGGGAATAGGGGCCGTAAAGTCGGTTACCGGCTTGCCGTTTTCATAGTGGGTGACCCAGTTATTCTGAAACACCCGCCGATTGATTCCGTCTCCGACTTGTTCAATCCAGCAAGACCTAGCATCCATCGTGCCATCCCAGCAGTATTTGGAGAACCCTTCTATCCACGCTGTCGAGTCCATGGTATTCTGGGTATTTAGAAACTGGAAGAGAGCCGTCATAACGTTGTAGAAGCTGGGAACAACGCCAACGGCCTCCTGGTTGTACTTCGCCTTATACCGTTGCACCACGCCGCGATATGTTGGGTTTACCACGGGACCACCTACATTGATATACTGGGTAACCACCTTGTCAAGAGATTCCGCGGGAACGGTCTGCTCCAGCACTTCTTCAGGAGGTGGTGCTGGTATAACAATAGGGCCGGTAAAGCCAGCATCCCGCAGCTGCTTGAGCATAACGCATTGCACCCCTCCCATTACACCTCCGGTGTTGCCGGTATCTATGATATCCGGCTTGTGGGGCAACACCCGGGCAACGAATGGCCCGAAGTCCCTGGTATCAATTGGGAATTTCTCATAACCGAGATAATTGTAGCCAAGCAGCTTGCAAGCTGCCTCCGTTGCACTCACAAATGATACGCTATCAGGTGTGTCAGTTTCCACGGAAAGGACTGTCTTCGCCTCGGGGTAGTATTTATTTGTGTAGTATAGCAGCTTATAAGTCATCTGAGGTATGGGGAAAGAAACAAAGAAACTGTACGGCTTACCCGGGCCAATCATTGACTGTAAAAGGACTTGGATGAAGAATGCCAGAACCTTATTCGGCTCGGTAACAGCCTGCATACCTACCGCATCAGCCTGGAAAGGTCCAGAGATAATCTTGACCTTCTTGTCAAATATCAATTCCTCCGCGATAGACTTAGCAGCAACAATGTCCGCTTTAGTATCACGTTGGATGGGATTAATCACATACTTTTGCCCGCCAATAGTCACGCCACCCTTTGCATTCTGGTCCTCTATTGCCATTAGAATTGAGTTACTTACCTCGCCGCCGAGGAATCCCATGGTTCCGGTTAGCGGGCTGGCAACGCCTATGTCGAGTTGCTGTGCCGCCGGTGCTGGGGCGGGCGCAGATGGTGCCGGTGCCGGGGCTGGTTTAACACACCCACCTACCAGCATAGCTGCTAGTAGTAATACTCCTAATATTGGGATTACAAATTTTCTCATGTCACCTCCTCCTTATCTATTTCATTAACTGTTTGTCTTTTGTCCTTAGGCATCATCACTTTTATTATAGTTCCCATAAAACACAAAAGGAATACCCAATTTTTTAGGCATGTCTCGAGCGCCTGCATCTTCGCTTAAAAATTGTCAGAAATGTTACCTGGGCATCTAACTGAACGACGCATATAACTGTCTTACTTGAGAATATCTTTCCACTTCTTCCTGAATTTGCTGGCGTAATCAGGATCAACCTCAATTACCTTGGGGAACGTTGCCAGGCGCTCAAATGGTTTACAAGCATCGATTATCGCTACAGAATTGACAATAGGATTCGGAGGAGTCCACATAGGATCAAGGGGCTCAGTGCGACACCCTCTTATAATATCTAAGGTCTTTGCCGGGTCCGACCTGAAGCCTAAAGCCCATATGACGTCGTGCATGTTACTGGGGTCAATATCTTCATCAACAACAACCACATATCTGGCCTGTTGATTACTAGCACTCTGGGAGGCAAGCAATCCAACTCGCTTGGCGTGGCCGGCGTATCTCTGTTTTATGGAGATAATGATGAATGTCGTTAAGCCTGCTTCGCTCATCCATACCCTCTTTACATCCGGAACGCCATACTTCGTTAGCTGATTGTGGACGATGGCACTATTGATTACCGCCATGGTTAGCAGACTATGTCCGGGCTGAGGTCGTAGTGGTGCGTAACCGAGTAATATTGGGTTGTTCCGATGATAAATACGCTCAACCTCAATGACAGGCACCTCTGATGGCGGCCTACCGTAGTAACCTGTCCATTCTCCAAAAGGTCCCTCTACCTTGGTCTTATTAGGTGGGATCCAACCTGCTAGCACAATCTCGGCATCGGCCGGCATTGGTAAGCCGGTAACCTCTTCATTTACTACTTCAATCGGCTCTCCCCTGATGGCTCCCGCCCAGTTATATTCGCACCCGATAACATCGGTGCATGCCACGACAAAAATAAGCGGGTGATGTCCTACTGACACCAACACCGGACAAGATTGCCCTTTAGCATGATACTTTTCATAGTTGATCCTGCCATGGTGGCCCGGAGCAACGAAAATACCAGTAGTATTCTTATCGTGAATCATAACTCTTTGTGTACCTAAATTTACCTCGCCGGTGTCCGGGTCTCTTGTTATCACAGCATCTGCTGTGCCGATGTATCTGCCCCCGTCTTCCTTATGCCATTTCGGTGTCGGGAATTTGAGCAGGTCTACTTCCTTCCCCTTAAGCACATTTTCCAGTATCGGTCCCCTCTTAACTACTCTGGGTGGGAACTTATCAAGACTGGCTTCCCATTCGGGCCATTTCTGCCGGAGCATATCTATTATCTCCATCTGCGAAGCTTTGGGAAGATTAAGTGTAAGCGTTGTCTGCCCCTCGGTGACCAATCGGGGGTTACAGAATCTAAAGCCACTGGGGTAATCTTTAACATTGTCAAAAAGAAATACAGAGCGCATTTCCCCGCTTACCTTCGGGTCGGCAAAGCAGGCGATTTCCAGGTTCCAATCCGCCCCCTCGATCCTTTTGAGTTCACCCATGCTTTCTACTTTTGCCAGCCAGTCTCTTAAGTCTTCAGATTCCATTGTTGCCTCCTTTCGATTATGAAACAACTTGTTAACAAAGAAGCATAGCCTATGTACCTGTCAAAAGAACCGGGCATTTCTGATTTGCCCCACACTTATACCACTTCTTAAGTTAGTCCAACAAGCACCTGGGCTTGCCCGTGGTTACACCCTTTGACGTTTTGTGTAACCTATTGAAACGAGCTCGGTCTGAAAGGGTGTCCCGAATGGTAGTTTTACGTTCAAAACGGTGCCGAGGTGTTTGTGCCGGGCAGTTTTGAAGCTGAAATACCGGCTGGTGGCACCCCGTATTGCCCAGTGCGTTAGCTATTTGTTAGCTTTTTTGTGGCTTTAATCTGATTCCAAGAAACAATGGTCGCAAGACAGGTCTAGTTAGTTAGCGTTCTCGCATGATATGCGATTCATTCCTCATCGCTCGCGAAACCTGACCACCTCTGGAAAAGTTCATGCTTTAGGCCAAATATGTCTAGTATCTTGCCTATCGTGTGGTCAATGATTTCTTGAAGTGTATTTGGTTTGTGGTAAAACGCCGGAACTGGCGGCAGAATGATGGCTCCCATCTGAGACACTCGTTCCATATTCTTTATGTGACCTACGTGAAGTGGAGTTTCCCTCAACAACAGAACTAATTTCTTCCGTTCCTTGAGAGTAACGTCACCAGTTCTGGTTAATAGGTTTTCAGAATATGAGTTAGCCAGTGCCGACATTGTCTTTACCGTGCACGGAGCAATTATCATGCCGTCTCTTTTGAAGGAGCCACTAGCAAGCCGAGCCCCAATGTCTCCGATATCATAGGAAAAGCTGGCTAAGGCTTTTATGTCTTCTATTTCTTTCCCAGTCTCATACCTAATATTGAGTTTTCCGGCTTCGGAGATTATGAGGTGGGTTTCAACGTGACTGATAGAGGAAAGCACTTCCAGCAGTCTGATGCCATACAGAACGCCGGTAGCACCGGTGATACCTATTATCAACACCATTTGGCTGTTTGTCCAAGCAATTGCGATAGTTGGTTACTTGAATCCGTATTCCTTCCACCTTCTCTCCACGAGCTTCCTTTGTTCCTCGTTGTCCACAACCATAGGAGGGAACTGATAGCCTTTGAATTTGGTGGTGGCGTCTATCCCAATCATCGAGGCATAGACATTAGGAAATCTCCTCAAAGCGGGCTCAATAGATGGGTCCAATGGAGCACCAGGATACCTGCCGTCAGTAATCACAATGTCTCTATGGGGTTGGACTCTTACCGCCAGAGCCCATTCCACCTGCCCCCTGTCATAAATGTCGATATCATCATCAACCACGATAACCCATTTGGCGCCGGTGGAGAGCGCAAAGACGGAATCAATAACCTGTCGAACCTGCCCCAGATAATATACCTGGTTCATTGAAACTATTGCCGTAAAGTCAGGGCATCCCGTCTCGCTCAAGTATACATCCTGGATCCCCGGAATACCGGTCTGAGACAGCCTGCGCCAAAGACCTGCGCTACTACCTATTTCTTTCAGACTTGTATCCTCGTTGGGCGGAATTCCAGGTTGGGTTCCCTGATAGATCGGGTCATCCCGGTAGGTAACCGCCTTTAGGTAAACGGTAGGTCTCTTTATTTTATCAAGGGTACTGAAATAACCAGTGTACTCGCCAAAAGGTCCTTCATCTTCCCAAAGTTCGGTATTTGCTGGTATCTCACCCTCAAGCACAATTTCAGAGTAGGCTGGCACTTCCAAATCTATGGTTTCACATTTGACCAGCGGTATGGGCTCTCCGGCAAGAGTCCCAGCTATTCCTAGCTCATCCTGACCATAGGGTGCGTGGACAACGGCCGCACAAAGGACCGCTGGCGGCACGCCAATGGCCGTAGCGATGGGCATCGGCTTGTTTCGGTCTCTATATTTCTGAAGATGGACACCACCCTGCTGAAAAGGGGTTAGTCCGGTTTTGTTCTTGCCCAGTATCTGCTCTCGGTACACTGCTACATTTCTAATCCCGGTGTCGGGGTCCTTAGTTATTACTGCCCCCAGCGTGCCAATGTATCTTCCTCCATCAAGGTAATGCCATCTAGGCACGGGGAACTTTTCCAGGTTGATTTTATCCCCGGTATCAATATTTTCCTTGCAAGGGCCGGTTTTTACCATAACTGGTGGTGTGGGGTGGTCAGTAGCCATCATTACCTTCTTTATGAGAGACCTCAAATCTGGTGGACTTTCTATAGCCAGGCCATATTTCTTATGCCCTAACATGCCACCTGACAAGACGCGATATTTGCTGTCCTTCACTTTCTCAAAGAGGCAAGCAGGGCCATAGGACTTATTAATCTTCCTGATGATAGCACCAATCTCAACGTCCCAGTCGACCTCTGCTTTGATGCGCTGCAGCTCCCCTTCCTGTTCCAGTTTAATGATAAATTCGCGCAGATCCTTATAGCTCATTGATCTCTCTCCTTCTCTTGATACTTCTGACTTTTCCGCGATTGCTCATAGACAATGTGGAAACACAGGAATGCACAAGGCATTTATTCTTGAACCATTCTAGATTGACCCCTTTGACTTGTCAACGGGGGGGGAACATTGCCCACGGTGACCGAGGTTCACCCTAATTACGCCACCAATTCAGTGAGACATGGAAAGATATTCTCAATTGAGGCGGTTGCGTGCACCATTCAGACAAATTGCCGTGCAACAGTTATAACAATTGTTAAGTGCAGATCAGGCTGTCACGAGATTATGTGACCATAATTCAATCTGTCTCAGTGTGTTTTCGCTAGATTGATTTGTCCAAGCGGCCGTGATATTATCTGTGCCGAGCGGTGAAGGACAGGGAACGGTGTGAGAGTGGGAAGCGCATGTAGATCTGGTGATGAGAAGGAATGCCTACAGGCTGGGCATTCCTTTCGTGTTTTGTAGAGGCTACATAACAAAGGGAATGACACTTAAACGCAATAACGTAAAGTTAAGGGAACATATAAGGAGAAGGTGATATGAGGATATCTGTGATCTCAATATTAGGGGTGTTAGTACTTGCGGCTATCCTGGGAGGCGGGTGTGCTACACCGGCCCCAGCGCCGGCATCGACTGCCACTCCGGCCCCGGCGCCAGCACAACAACTCGACATAGGCGATTGCAGCCCACTCACCGGAACAATGGCATTCCTAGGCAACCAGACGATCAACGGAAACTTACTAGCGATAGATGACCAGAATGCGAAGGGTGGCGTCACTATTGGCGGGCAAAAGTACACGATTAACCCCATCGTCCGTGACACTAAAGCCGATGTGGTTGTTGCCAAGACCGTAGCGGAGGAACTGGTGTATGACAAGAAGGTCAAAGTCATCACCGGGCCCTTTTTGGCTGACGGCGTAGGGATACAGACTGTTACCGAGCCGAACAAGGTAATGGCATTCTTCATCCAGGCTGCCATTACCCAGCAGGTTGGCCCTAATAAGCCGTATAGTTTCTTTGTTTCCTTCCCTGTAACCCAGATGACTTATAAGCTGCTGTATTACGTTGACCAGAAGAAGCTGACCACGGGTAAGACGGTCCTTTCCTTGGCAGCTGATGTACCTGACCTAGTGAACTTTACGAACGCTATGCAGGCGGCTTGCAAGGAATTGGGCTACGATTGGGTGGGCTATGAGAAGTTTTCGACCGATACCAGGGATTTTGGTGCCTTCGTCTCCCGGGTGATCGCTCACAAGCCGGATATCGTCGATGCTGGCAATACGGGGGGAGTAATGGGAGGGGTGCAGTGCGTTATGCTGAAGCAGTTGCGTGCAGCTGGCTTTCGCGGCCCAATTCTCATACCGGCACCCCCTCCTGAAGAAGTGCTGGAGTCGACGGTCCCGGCGCAGGATATGAACGGGATCATTACTCAGTACGTTAATCCAGATGGTTCCGTGGTCAAGCCAGAATATAGCGACGTGTGCAAACGGTATCAAGCGAAGTACAAGGAGGAGGCAGTTGGCATCGTTACCTCTTTCTACAACGTCATGTCGGCCCTGTTCGATTTTCTAGGTACCCAGAATGCTATGGACACTACCTCTTGGATGCAAGGGTATTCGAAATACTGCTGGAACGGCATAATGGACATGCAATCCTGTTGGATTGGACAAGTTGGAGACGGAATCAATCGGCGGGTATTCAACAATAACTGGGTGACGCACTATGAAAACGGCAAGCCGGTAACCGACTTTACAGCCCCTATTGATTGGAATTTGTTCACAAAAGCATCGCCGTAGTAAAATGGCATGGTTACCGAACCATTTTGTTCGTAAGCAAAGAGGCATGGCCATTTGATTGTCGTAACCTACGCAGGTAATTTGGCATCGTATTAGACCCCTTGCCGTGCGTAAGTCTTGCATCTTTCTAATTTGTAGTTTGTCGTAGTTCTTACCTGGGCACATAAACTCCAGCGTTGGCAGGCTCTTGCCGTATAATCAAGAACAACCGCATAGCGGACTTAACTACTGACCGCCTACTCATGCGGCCGTTGGGCTTGTCGGGCTAACTTAATAACTGCTGCAACTATTCGGGGAGGTCGTAACCAAGCTGAAATTAGAGAAGAGGTGAAACATATGAGCGAGTTTTGTCCCTATACATACAAAGGATACCCTACTGGATTGAGCTATCCGTGGACATATCCCATGCCTTCGGAGAAAGAGCGTGATAGGAGGTGGCACGCAATCCGAACGTCTATGAGGAAGCATAAGTTTGATTGCCTTATTGTTAGTGCGCCTTACGGGTACATGCCTACGCTGAATCATGACTTATATTACATTTCGAATTATATGCCATACGCTAACCCTGGCACCTACGTCGTCTTCCCACTGGAAGGACAGGCCCAGCTAGGAGTTAACAATTTCATCGGGCCACAGTTTCTGCATTGCGCGGCGGAGACTTCGTGGATAAAGGAGATTGTAGGCAGCCTTAATCCCGCACAAGATATCGTGAGGAAGATTAAGCAGCTGAAGCTTGAGGATGGTAAGATTGGGATTTGTGGTTATAGGATGCAGGTGTTTCCAGCGTGGGTTTACAATGCCCTTAGGGAGAGCTTTCCAATTGCTACCTTGGAAGACGCAGCGGCAGTATTGGGTGAGGCCATGGATGAGGTCTCTAGAACCAGTGAAGAAGAACTGGCACTGTTGAAGAAAGCTTGTGAGATCCTTGATCGATCCTATGAGGCCGTTGCTGAAGCCCTCAAGCCAGGAGTGAAGGAGTATGAACTCTGGGCTGCTGCCGAGCAAGCTATCGTAAATAACGGAGGGTGGTATCCGCACTTCATGCTTGCAACATCTGGTCCAGCACCAACCTTCTCAAGAGCGCCAGCATCGCACAATATTCTCAATCCAGGAGACGTAGTCCTGTTTGAAATAAATGTCACTTACGGTGGGATTAGCCCACAGATTAGCTATGCTCTTTCCCTTGGTCGGCCCAACAGGGAGATTGAAAGGATGTTTGAGTTTTGTGACGAGCTATACGGCTTTTCGCTGGTGGAACTGGAAAAGAGGAGGAACTTCATAGACGTTGAGCTAGATTTAGCCCGTAAGATTCATGCCGCTGGCTACGAACCGATGACACCTCAGATACACCCACCCAATATGCTGGGCATGCGGATGGAAACTCCACCGCAGCCGGGAGATTACTTTACAGTCCACCCAAACGTTTGCAAGAAAGACTATTCGGCAGGTGCCAAATTCGGAGATGCAGTCCGCATCACAAAAGACCGAAAGGCGGAAAGACTGCAGAGGACAGCAGCTAAATTGCATATCATCCAGCCATGATGAACACTCTTGCAGTATAGCGCTTGTTACCTGATTCCGAAGACCGGTGCTCTTTGAGTTAAACAATTCTGACAATTGTGTAATTTTCATCCTTGAAGAAAACTTCGTACCAACATCGGCTAACTGTGTAGTTGGAGAACGTGCGCATTGTGCACTGTTCTCAACGACTTTTCTCATAACACTCAACACAAAGAACTTCGCAGTTAGAAAGTATAGCTGGTTTAGTTCTATCCTTGTGACGAAAACGCGCTTCTGCTATTGACCTAAACCTGACTGGGCACCTGCCATAATGATCATGTCCCAAACGTGCACACTGGCATTGTTTACCACTTTTAAGGAAAGCTTGTGCCTTATCAGGAGCAGAGAAATCTTTTGCCATAACCACCTCCGAATGGGGCATTATAGCGATAGGGTGGAAGCTGTCAATGATCGCGTATGACGAAATTGACAAACGTGTACACTTGCAAAGTAGTCCGGGTAGTTAATCTAGGATTTTCTGATTATTATAGACGGCAAAATCATTAGAACACAGCCTAACCTCAAACCTTAACCTTAAACCTTAAGTTTAACCTTAAGGCTTAGGCTTAAGCTTCCCTTGAGCAGGTAATTTCACCGATTTACTCTCAAAACCTTAAGGTATTACTTAAGGTCCGCGCATGGCCCGGCGCGTCGCTATTTTGCCCTGGCTGCTGCAGTTTTGGAAAAACAAACAAAATGGCTTTTTGTGTCCCCGCTAGATAAGGTATTTCGTCAGGCACATCCAAGAGATAGGTTGGATCATTTCAGATAGATTCAGAATGGTGCTACCTTGTCATTGTGAGAAGTTTTTACCATAAGGAGGAATGCCAAAGCATTCCACAAGGTAGAGATTGAGTTCACTGTTTACTATAGCGTTTCCTCTATTAAAACATCACAAAAATTGTAGATGATACAATAAAAATGCAGGTAACAAAAGGCAAAGCGGGGATTGTTTCCTTACCCCCTTCCTCCGAATGACAAATTTCCCCACCAATAGTGAGTTTGTGGAACTCTGTTTTTGTAGCTGAATCCCCCTGAAAAGGTTTGGGGGGGACATGTTGGAGATAAACATTCCAACTAAAGGAGGTTAGATCGTGGGACGATGATGGACCGGTTGATAGCAGCAAGGTTCGGGCAACCGATTGCTGCCATCGTCCGACGGAGTTCCGTAGTTATACCCTTGACCACATCTCCCACGCCGCTAGCACCATCCGCCGCCCAGGCCAGTATCATTGCACTGGCCAAACCTACTCCTTTTGCACCGAAGGCAAGGCCTTTAAGAACATCATTGGCCAACTCGAAGCCGGTGTCAACTAGTGTAGCCATCTTGCCGCCAAACTTCTCAACTATTTTAGGCAGGGCTATCATTGAAGGAACCGAAAATGACAGGGAACCGCTGCCGTGATTACTTACCAGAATGGCAGAGGCTCCCAACTTTAAAGCTTTTTCCGCATCAGCTAGACTCAGTACGCCTTTAATGATAAAGGGTAATTTGGTCTGCGAAATGAGTTGCCGTATTTCTTCGGTGCGTGCGGGCCAAACGTTTCCGTCCGCAAGACTTCACCGTCGATCCGCTGTAACCCGTAAAAATGGTCGATATCCATGCCCACGGCGACACAACCCCGGCTCTCGGAATCACGGAGCTTTTGCGTAGATAAGGTCGCTGTTCCGGTACGGTTTAATAATCTTGACCACCAGGTGCCCGGTATCTATGGCACTCTGCAATTCCTGCGAGCCGCCTATTCCCAGCATCATAAAAGAGCCTGACCTGGCAATGCCCTTGGCGATTTCCCCCATGAGGGTTGTTTCCGATATATAAGGAGGGCGGGAAATGGCGGTACAGAAGACTGGAGTCTCTAGCTTAAGCCCGAAAAGTGACAAACTCACATCCACCTCCACCGGGTCAAAAAACCTGGTATCAAAAAACAGCGAGTCCAGGTATTTCCCGGTTGGCTGTTTACCGAAGGCCCGTAACCACCACCGGGATAACTCCATTCAGCACCTTTGTTTTTTATGTTTTCTTTGCCTTTAGCGTAAATCTGGCCTACTGTTAATGGTTTTTCTGCCATTTTTTCACCCCCTCGTTTGGGGCTTTTTAGGCTATACTAGCAGAGCTATGGCAAAAATACAACGTACACGAATGCCGTTCATTGCACGATTTAGCGTTTTGTTCAATTTGCATATCTATTAAGAACCAATACCCCTGAGAGATGTGAGCTGCTTTCTGCACAGGTGCCCGTGTGAATGTAATTACAGCATTCGGGAGGATATAATAGTTACCTAATTACACGACCGAATGACGACTTTGCCATTTTGGCATACTACGATCCTTCCACTTCGCTTTGCCCTGCATGGTCAGCACCATCGAAGCAATGGCGATGACCACCATGAAGATGGCGCTTACGGGATAGAGGAATACGAGGTAAAGAGGAAACTGGAAGCGGTGGTAACTTATCCCGAAAAGCAGAAGCGAAAGGGATATACCCAGCCCTGCCATTGCTGTAATGTCAAAAGGCGAATGGCTGCAAAAGGCCCACTATGAAGACAATCAACGGTTCTACGAAGAGGAGCAGCACGACCAGCTGCATGAAAATGAGTAAAAACGGATCGGAGTTGAATGAAGCAAAGGTGCTCTTAGTCAAGCCCGTCCATGTCTGATGAAAATTACGATACATTCGGCAAGACAGTCGTCCATTGCCATCGAGAAGACTATAGGCGAATCTCATGCCAATCACCTTTCTGCCGATTGCAATGTCGTCTACTACATTTTGCCTCACTGCTGCGTAGCCGCCCACTGCTGTATACGCCTCCCTGCGGAAAAGCAGGAACTGGCCAAGAACTGCTAAAAACAGAGGATTGCGTTGACGCCTGGTCAGACCAACGGTATCCCGCAGAATATACCAAAATAGAACGCTGGTACGCTGAGCAGTTCTGACCACGTGACCACTATCTGCCGCGGAAGTACAGAAATAAGGGCGGCTTTCTCTGCAATAATGGCGCCTGCGGCATGGCGCAGCATATCAGGTTGATAAGTGGTATCTGCATCGACGAACAGAAGCAACTCCCCATCCGCAGCCTGCGCCAGCTGGTGGCATGCCCAGTGCTTTCCCAACCAGTCCTGCGGGAGCGGTTTGCCCTTCAGCAACTTTAGCCTTGTATCTTTGCTGGCCAATTTCTGAAGAATCTCCCAGGTCCTGTCGGTGGAGTTATCGTCCACCACAATCACCTGAAAATCGGGATAGTCCTGAGAGAGGAGAGTGCTCACGCAATTCCCGATGTTTTCCTCTTCGTTGCGTGCTGGTACCAGCACGGAGAAACGCGGAAAATTCGGGGGTTGTGGGTAAATATGCAGGCGGCGCAGGTACTTCAGGTTACTCAGTGATATTATCAGCAGTACAATGAGGCCTAGCACCACGCCTACCTGAATGTAGAGCAGGAATTCCGGCAGAAAATGTTGCTGCAGTTTGACCTACCTCCAGCGTGCGACCCTTTCCAAAGGTATTATATCTATTCTTTATGGTAATCAGCCAGTAACTCGAATGAATCACGGTGTTTTACTTCAGGGCAATGCTTCTGTTGAGCAATAGCCTGTTTTTTTACTTCACTGCACCAAAAGCCATTTTGTTTGTTTTTCCAAAACTGCAGCAGCCAGGGCAAAATAGCGACGCGCCGGGCCATGCGCGGACCTTAGGTAATACCTTAAGGTTTTGAGAGTAAATCGGTGAAATTACCTGCTCAAGGGAAGCTTAAGCCTAAGCCTTAAGGTTAAACTTAAGGTTTAAGGTTAAGGTTTGAGGTTAGGCTGTGTTCTAATGATTTTGCCGTCTATAATAATCAGAAAATCCTAGATTAACTACCCGGACTACTTTGCAAGTGTACACGTTTGTCAATTTCGTCATACGCGATCATTGACAGCTTCCACCCTATCGCTATAATGCCCCATTCGGAGGTGGTTATGGCAAAAGATTTCTCTGCTCCTGATAAGGCACAAGCTTTCCTTAAAAGTGGTAAACAATGCCAGTGTGCACGTTTGGGACATGATCATTATGGCAGGTGCCCAGTCAGGTTTAGGTCAATAGCAGAAGCGCGTTTTCGTCACAAGGATAGAACTAAACCAGCTATACTTTCTAACTGCGAGGTTCTTTGTGTTGAGTGTTATGAGAAAAGTCGTTGGGAACAGTGCACAATGCGCACGTTCTCCAACTACACAGCTCCGAATATTAATTGACAATTTCCCACAAGTGGATAGACCCTCATCTTCTCACACACTGGCTTTGGCTACCAATCCCTAGCGGGTTAGGGCTTATCAACTTTTTAGATGAAGGTGCTATACTAAGTGCAAGCCATAGAATTGATTATTGATATGTATGGAGGGGCAATTTGAGAATACTTCTTGTTTATCCGCGGTATCCCGACACTTTTTGGAGTTTTAAGCACGCTCTAAGATTTGTTTCTAAAAAGGCAGCCTTCCCTCCTCTAGGCCTATTAACTGTAGCGGCTATGCTTCCTATTGAGTGGCAGAAAAAGCTGGTAGATATGAATACAACCTCTCTGACCGATGAAGACATTGAATGGGCTGATTACGTCTTTATCAGCGCTATGGTGGTGCAAAAGGACTCCGTGATGGAGGTTATTCGCAGCTGTAAAAGGCTCAGCACTAAGATTGTTGCCGGTGGCCCCCTTTTTACTACAGGCCACAAAGAATTTGACGGCGTCGACCATTTTGTGCTCGGTGAAGCTGAAGTTACACTTCCATCCTTCCTGGAAGACTTGGGTAGGGGGTGTCCTAAATCGATTTACATATCCAATAGATGGCCTGATATATGTCAGACTCCTATTCCCCTGTGGTCGCTTATTGACATGCGGCACTACTCAGGGATGAACCTTCAGTACTCTAGAGGTTGTCCCTTTGACTGCGACTTCTGCGATATTATCGTGCTGAATGGCCATAGACCCAGGACCAAGGATGAGCAGCAAATAGTGGGAGAGTTGGAGGCATTGTACCGCCACGGCTGGCGGGGCAGCGTATTTATTGTCGACGATAATTTCATTGGCAACAGAAGGAAATTAAAGGCCGAGGTCTTGCCAGCGATGATCGAATGGTCTCATGACAAAAAGTATCCCTTTACGTTCTTCACCGAAGCATCTATTAATCTTTCTGATGACGACAAGCTGTTGGAACTAATGACCGAGGCCGGGTTTAACCGGGTCTTTATTGGCATTGAAACCCCCAATCAAGACAGCCTGATCGAATGTAATAAGCTACAAAATAGAAACCGCGACCTGGCTGCATCGGTGAAGAGGATTCAGAACCATGGTCTGGAGGTACAGGGAGGCTTCATACTCGGCTTTGATAGTGACCCAATCTCCATCTTCAGGAGCCAGATAAACTTTATTCAAAAGGCTGGCATTGCTACGGCCATGATCGGCTTGCTCAATGCTTTCCCTGGCACAAGACTTCACCAGCGTCTGAAGAAGGAAAACCGCTTGCTAAAGGATATGTCCGGGGGCAATACAGACTTTTCCATTAATTTCATTCCCAAGATGAAGTATGAAACGCTCATCAGCGGCTACAAACATGTTTTAGATACCATCTACTCGCCCCGATATTATTACGAGCGGGTTGTTAACTTCTTGAATGAATACAGGCCCCGCAAGACGGCCGGTATATCCAAGTTGCGGCTCTGTCATATTACCCAATTTATTAAATCCCTGTGGTTTTTGGGCGTCATGGACATGGGGCGATGGTATTTTTGGAGGCTCCTCATTTCGACTCTCATAAGACATCCGCGGCACTTCGCCTTATCGATAGGTCTGTCCGTCTCAGGGTTCCACTTTCGCAAGGTGACTGACGGTTACAATTAAACCCTGTTTTTGCTGCGCCGTCAACGTGTTAGAGAAAACCTGGTCGTCTAACAACAATGATCCAGATTGTAAAGCTTTAATAAAAAGCTGGGCATTTGTGAATCAAATACGCAGCTTTTTCTGTTAACACTGCACAATCTGGCTAATTGTGCAACCTAGGTAACGGAACAGGCAATCGTTCCAAACAAACTATTGACACTTAGCCTGAACGTGCTATATCCTAAAGTCAATACAAAAGGGAGGTGTTTAATGCAAGCATACTGTATGAAATGTAGAACAAAGAGGGAAATGAGTAATCCCAAAGCTATTAAGATGAAGAATAGCAGGCCAGCAACACAAGGTACTTGCTCAAAATGCGGAACTAAGATGTTCAGGATTGGCAAGAGTTAAATCAGTTCATTCTGAGATCCGACAGGGCTGGGTATTTGGTTTATAAATGCCCAGCTTTTTTATTTAAACTGTACAATCCGGACATTCGTTGGACGATGAAATGAAAGCCATAACCGAGCAAATTTCATACGACCTTATTTCTGAATGCTCACCTTGTCCAACAGAGGATATCCCAGCGGATTTAGTGCATAACCCTTGACATACGGCTTTACCAGCACATAGTTGCGGCCAAAGTAAAGTGGTAGTACGACGGCATCCTGGACCACCGTTTGTTCAGCATCCTGATACATTTTCAACCGAGTAGCAGTATCCTGCTCCATTGCCGCTTTGTTCAGCAGCGAGTCCAGCTGTAAGTTGCTGTAACCCCCTGTGTTGTATTGCGAGCCGGTGTGAAACAGCACATCTAAGAAATCCTGCGGGTCAGGATAATCAGCAATCCAACCATCGTCGAATAGTTGGTTCTTCTCCTGGTTTAGTGCATAGCTGAACGCTTCCGGCTCCAACTGCCTCACCGTTACCTCCACACCCAAGTTTTGCCTCCAGTCTGCGATTGCACCGCCAAGTACGCCTGAGATATCTCCCCCATAACCAGTCGTAGTCAGGACAATAGGTGGTAACTTCGAGACGTCTCGGTATTTTGAGCCGGCGAGAAGGGCTTTGGCTTTTTGGGGATCGAACTGCAATCCTTCCAGGCTGGCATTGTAACCAGGCATACCAGGCGGGAGAATTCCGTACGCAGTAGCTACCGTGTTATTGAGCGCAAATGTAATAATCTTCTGCTTGTCTACCGCATAGGAAAAGGCCTGACGGACATTCACATCATCAAAGGGTGGCGTTGAAGCATTGAAGCCGATGTAATAGAAACTGAGTTCAGGGTATATGTTGAGTTCTTTCGAAACGGGGTTGTTCGGGTCGGTAGCAAGCCCGACGTAGTCCTGACCAACAGGGGATACATCTATGGTTCCAAGCTGGTACAATTGCAGGGGGTTGCCACTTAACAGCTTGAAGTCCACCTCGCTGAGTTTGGCCTTGTCTCCATAGTAATTGTCATTACGCTGCAACACCAGAAGCTGGGGTTGCCATTGCTTGAGCTTGAATGGCCCCGTGCCGTTGGGATGCCGCCACCAGTCGCTGCCTGTTTCAACATTCGCCTGATCCACCACAAAGGCAGTGGGATAGGCCATTTTATACAGGAAATATGCCTTCGGCGCATCAATTTTAACTTGGAGTGTGTAGTCGTTTAGGACCTTGACGCCACTTAGTTGAGTAGTCTTTCCGGACAGCACATCTGCTGCGCCGACGATATCATTCAGGTATGTTCCAGCCGTCAGTGAATGTGTCGCTGGATTCAGAGCCCGTTCCAGAGAGTATTTAAAGTCAGACGCCTTAACTGGCTTCCCGTCATCGAAGGTCACATCCCGGCGAAGGTGGAAGGTATATATCATGCCATCAGCACTTTCGTCCCATGACTGGGCGATATCCGGTGCCACTTTGAGATTCTCATCCAGCCGCACTAATCCGCTAAACAGCTGGAAAATGTACGATACGGAAGTTGTCTCAGTGACTGCTGCTGGGTCCAGCGTGATCGGCGCAGTGTCAGCAAGGTTCAGTGTGCCTTGATTACTGGTAGGCAGAGCGCAGGTAGTCGCGAAGAAAGCCAACAGAGCTACGCACATAATCAACAATAGGACTCTGTTGCCAATAGTCCTGAAGGATTGTTTACGGTTCAAATCAACCTCCATTTCTGCGTGCACAACGGGCCCGCTTAGTCCGGTGCTTACGCAAATACGTTACATTGAAACTTTATAGCACAAACCTACAATGCAGTTCCCGCGAGTATAAGCTCTGGCTGCGAAGCGGAAGGCGAGGTCTGTACACCAATGCTCTGAAGCCACAAAGCATTCAGGCCATCCTGATCAAAGCCATACACTTGCTTGAGAGCATCGTCGTAGCCACTCCCCTGGTGAAACACGTTTAACAGTTGGAGCATCTTTTCCTTGCCATAAGTTTGCAGTAGGAAAGTCACTATGCTATGGCTCTCGGCATAAGAGGTTTCTGCCTGTTCGGTAATCGCCGAAAACGGACTCGAGAGCGTCCGGACGGAGATTAGCTTGTTTTCCTTGATAGCTGCGTTCAGCCAATCTGAGTCCTGCTCGTTTTGGATATACGTCGCCAGCCCCTCATCCAGCCACGTAGGCAATTCAGCCCCATAATTATTGAAGGTCAAATGGTGGATAACCCAGTGCGTTAACTCATGAGGGACAGCACCCTCGCCAAAGTCCAGCTGGCTTGTGGGTACGCCAATGGCGATAGTATCATACCCTTCGAAGGTCACACCGCCTTCCCAGGCCTCGGGGAAAAGCATGGCGCCCAGCATGTCTTGAGCACTGGCGTAGATGTAGACGCGAACGTCTCCCTGGGGCGTGGCGCCAATATCTTGCTCGATTTTTTGCAATCCTTGCTGGGCAGCGGTCATGAGGGCGTCAGCGAATGCCTGGTCTCCGTTGTACCAAAGCAGCGTAACTGATCCCGTGGTAATAGATTGCCACTTATATCGGTCATCGTCAAACGAAATGGTGGAAGGGTTAGAATCCAACGTTTTGCCTGCAGCATCCTCGGCTGTCCACCAGTATTTTACCTGTGTCCCTGGCGGGAGCCCGCTGCCCTGTCTCATGTCCCACACCCATTGGGTATCTACCGATGTGGCCGGATTGAATTGAGCCCAACCCTCGCTGATTACACTGGCATAGTTTTGCCGGTCTACTACGTAGTGCAGCCTGAGTTTTACGATGTTGACATCACTTTGCGCCGTCACGTTAAACGTTATCAAGGTAGGAAATGAAATCTGGACTGAGCTACTCAAACTAATAGCAGATGCAGGCGCCGCTAGCAAATGTGAGGCCGTAGCAAATGGTGAAATAGCTAGGAGGGTCAGTAGAACACAGACCAAGATTCGCGGCATAGGTCGAGGTATGCGTGTCATATGCTTCTCCTTGAAAATCAATACCTGTCGCTAGTAAATACTATGAGGCATAATTACATTTAGTGCAAGTGCTGTGGTCAGCCGTTTTCGTACAGATCGATGGTGTGAAATGATACAACCACCATCAATTCTAGGCAAGTTACAAGTTGACGTACATTTTTTGCTCGCGAAATTGAATCCCGATGAGCCCTTCGCTATTATAAATTCTTGCTTAATGCCGCCCGTAGCGCTTTGCTGTTTGTAATCATGGAAACGGCATCCAAGAAATCCTCCAATGAGGCGCTCTTAGTTCTCAATTCCTTTAATTCAGTTCCAATCGGGCTAATGGACGTGGGACTGTCGGCATATGTACCGTAAAACGCAAAATAGGCCTGATTCAGCTTTCTAATGTAATAACCTTTTGACGCGAGATACTGGCGCTGGGCCTCCATATATTGCTCAGCTTTATCAATCTGCCCCTGGGCCAAGTATTCGTTAACAGCTTTTCTTATCTCCTTCATACGCTGGTTGAAAAAATCTGATTCCGAATGAGACAGTTGACCATCACCGTTCGCCAGATTCGGGTAGTATTTTTTGTCGACTATAGTGCTAATTTCCTCGCCGACCATGTCAGCTACGGTCTCATCAATGGTAGCGTCCTCATAATTCCGGGATACACCGATAGTATCAAGTAGATACAGAAATCCCAATGGCTTGAATGTGAGATATTGGTGCACCCATTCATGGGTAATAGTGTCAATAGTAGACTTCAAGCCATACCCATCGGCAACAAAGCTGGGATATGTAGCAACACCCCCTAACGGGACTACCAATGATGAAACACCCAATTTGTCGACTCTGGATTCAATATTTTCATCTTCCTGTAAGGGGGTATCCTGGTTCAGGAGAACCGAACCCATCTTTTCTATCCTGTCCCTGGGGGAAATCACCAAAAGATTGGGTGGCTCTTCGAGCTTGAAATATATCCCCGGAAAGTTAATTTTCAGCTCTATGTATTTATCAAAAGGATTATAGATACCTTGTTCTACAAGAACCTCCGTTATCTGCTTACTTACTATGTGCTCTACGTCGCCCTCTAAATCCATCTTCTGCGCTTCTAACTTATCTAACTCAGTTTTAAGGGCGGTTGAGGTCTGCTGCACGTTATCACTGGCGCCCATTTGCGACTCCAGCACACTTATACGCTGGGCCAGCGAGAAATACTCTATTACTGTTTGTGACTGACTTGAAACGTTACCGGCCTTGTCAGGCGCTGTTAAATCACCAAAGATGGTTTTGAACTCCCAACCGGAAAGATTGAAGCTATGCGGCTCTACGATTGAGGCTACCTTGTTACCAAGGTTTCCGCTGGGAGTACAGCTTGCCCCAAGCAACAAGATCGATATAAGGCCACCTGCTATTAGAATTAGTTTGGCCTTCAATTTGAGGCTTTTCATGGAAGCTGCTCTGCACTTCTATAATCCGACAGGTGGAGTTCAGACAGTATAATAGTATGAGGATTTCTTTCTTTCAGTGCCAACCTGCTCTGCGTGTTTGAACCTGAAACAAAAGCTTAAGCTCATTTTTAACTTGCCATAAATAATCCAGAAAGGCGCGCGATGTCCAACTTGAGGTATCGTTCAAAAGCCTGCTGAAAGCTGTAGCACTATTCAATCGCGCGACAGAGTCTTCAGGAGTGTCCAGAATTTCATCTTTGCGAATGCAGGAAAGTAGTAAGCCTCTTAACCAGCGGTCCTTGAGCTGGCTTCTATACGTAAAAACTGCCTGCATTTTCAGGTCCTCGATATTCTGGGGCAGTGTATACTGCCGCCACTCCGTGTCGGAGGTGAGGAGATGTTTCGGTGGCAAAAGATAGAGACTAAGATTAAATTTCCTTGGTCTCGGGTAGAGTAGCTCGTAATGAACCAGGTATCGATACATTATTCTCTTGTGAGGTTCTATCCTGAGTATTTTCTCTACAATTCTGCCTGTTGTCGAGTGGTCGGGATTATAATCTCGTGGGTCTGGGTAAATAACCACATCAGGATTATACAAATCGATTTGTTCCTTTGATGCTCTGTAAAGCGTACTTTCATTTTGCTCACGGAGTTCGCCATCGGGAAAATTTAGGAATACAAGATTGCTCTCCGGAACACCTAGAATTCCGGTCGCTTTTCTGAACTCAGAGTAGCGGAGAACTTCCTGATGGTGCTCGTTGCCATTTGTCACCAGCACTATCCTTACGGCAGCTCCGTCTTTTACTGATTGAGCAATGTACCCGCCGACTCCGATTGTTTCATCATCTGGGTGTGGGGAGAAAACCATAACCTTTTGCCCTTGGGCAGGTACTGCGGCGTCCTGCAACGAACCAATCTCTGACTGTCCCAGGACCTGAGGGACCTCTGCATGATAAAAATACAAACTGCCAGATAGGACGGCAATTGCCGCAATAACAGAGCACCGGCAGCCTTTATTACTAAGCTTCTTTTTCAAAAAGTGATACAAATTCTCCATTTCGTATCTTATTTTATACATGCCGGTAACTCCGTGCAAGGCTGCTGCAAGTTGGCAGGAACTCAAAAGGGTTAATCAGATGGCATAAAAATGCCCAACGAGAAGGGAGTTAAAATCACAACAGTTTTTCGAGTTCGTATATGTCGGTTGGCAGATAAGGAGCGCGACGTCAATCTCCTAATTCATAACCCGCATTGGGATATATGTCTTTGTAATCTTCCAACATGGGATAATCGGCACCAAAATAGTAGTTAAATATGACGCGAAATGAGTTCACCGGTGATATAGAGTCCCACAGTTTCTTACTTCCGCCTCCGGGCAAGTAATACGCGTTCAGTATTTTTCTCCAGTCATTTCCTCCGATTTGTGGATGTTTTTGCCACCACCTTAACCTTAACCCGTGATCCGACTGGAGTATTATAATTGGCTCAGCCGAGGACTCCTTCAGGATATACCGCACCGTATTTTCAATTTCATTACTGATGAAGATGTATTGTCCTAAGTAAAATTGCTTGTCATCGAAATTGTACCAGTCCGCACTATTAATATGTTCACCATTTGGTCCGAATACAAGGGCTGGATGGGGACACAATAAATGGCAGAAAACGAACTTGGGGCCATTTATCTGGGGCATTTTTCTAAGATATTCGAGGTCGTTGAGTACACCCAGCCGGTAATAACTATCGTATTCAGGTTCCATAATAGATGTTGCAAAAGGTCTTAACATGGTTGTTTGCAACAAAACATCGGAAAACTCGGTCGTCAACAAACCACTGCTTGTATCTGCATAGAAGTTATAGTATGAATCAGCTACGACTTTCCACCTCCCGACTTCAAACCAGTTGCCAAAATAGATGTACTTATATCCTTTCGACCTAAGAAAGTCCGCGACTGCGTTATCGGCTATTTTTTGGTAAACAATCTCTTGAGGTTTCGCAATATAGTCGTAGGTCATATTAAGCGAACTGGCAATAGATTCCTCGGTCTCTGGAGTTGAGGTTTGGCTCTTATCGGCGATGAAAAAGCCCATCTGCTTCAAATTATCTAGGAACTGACTGCTGTCATAGTTGTAGTGCTGTTGCATGACGTCATGGTGTGCATACTCGTCCAGAATGATGTAGTAGATATCAGGCAGCTTGGCCAGATTGGCTGAAGCTGTTGCCGCGGCTGGGCTGCTTTCTGGTTTCTGCAGGCCAGTTGGGGTCAATACCGGCCTCCGGATTTCGTAGGCAGCGATGTTGAATATGTTTATGAGGATCAAAACAACGGCCACTACGTTAAGCAGGTTGGTGGCATTTCTGAAATTCCATTTGCTCTTCTTTATGAGGTAGGTGCAATATCCCCACAAGAGCAGCAGCACGGGAATTAAATACCAGTGGCTTGGGACAAAAGCACCCCATTTCTCGAGAAGCTCATACAGGCGGCCATAGGAGAAGAACAGGAAGAGAAACATAAGGGATGACAGACCGGCCTTTAGCATATCCTTGAGTGCAAGGCGCAAGACCACCAACAGCACGAGTGCCAAAAGGACCGAGGCTGCCATCGGTATCCAAATCTTGCTAACCGATGTTTGGTTTATATTGTAGGCGTACAGAAACAGAACGGGGAAGACCGCCAGCAAAAAGGGGTAGATGACGACCGGTTTATTTAGAAACGGGTTTCGCGCAGAGGGGTTCCTCATGTCTGGCGTTTCCGCATGAGATATAGACCGGAATTTCTCATTCAATTCCCAACTAAGCGATTATCAGCCGATCACACTTGATGATAAAGGATATATCTTAACCATACGGCCGTCAATGCTTTCTCCGAGCCATCTAGGTCTACTAGACCGTCCTCTTATCCAAGGGGACTTCACCCAAAACTTCTATCCTGAGCCCACTGCAGGCTCGTGACCATCAAAAACAGACAATACTTCCCCCTTGTCATCCCGCCATCCAGATTGTCTGGGCGTCTGCTTAGCGCGCAGCAGATATGGTCGGCAATATAGATTATTGAACTTTCTGCCACAGTAGTCATTAAACCAATCGATTTATGATGTATAATGATTTTAGGAGTTGTTATTATAGCGCTGAAGCCAACCAAATTTCGAGGGAAGGTATCCGATGCAAAAGGGTACAATCAAACGATTAGTTACCGACCGCGGCTTTGGGTTTATCAGGACAGAAAGTAAAGAAGAACTGTTATTCCATCGCAACGAGCTTCAAGGGGTGGATTATAATTCTCTGAGGGAAGGCCAACAAGTGGAATTCGAGATTGGACAAGGGCGTGACAGTCGTCGCCAAGCGGTGAGTGTGAGGCTTGCTCAGCCTACGGCGAATGGGATTAAGCTCCGCCAAGAGCCCAAAGACGCTAATGATGGGCTAGTGTGGAAAGAAGGGCCATTTCTTTTCGGAGTACTATTTTTCCCCGGCGTTTTGTTGCTTTGTCTTATTTTTTACTGGATACAAGTCTTCATATTGAAGCACTAGTGCAAATAGCGTATCTCAAGGCCAGTTATGAGAGGGTAACGAGCAGTCATTCTAGCATGACTATCTTATTCAACTACCAGAATCAAACAATGTGAGTCTTTGTTCAATGCAGCGAGATTGCATATTTGTCAGCTATGTATTGGAAGCGATACGTTATCTGGACAGGTCCAAGGTCTCTGTGTTATGATGCCTACCCGAAAATGAAACTAATTCGAGGTTTATCCCCGCCAGCGGAGATGCTGCCGCCCTTTTAACGGACGTGGTTCCCTGATCATGCTCGGACCTATCGCACCCCAGCTCCGTACATTTATTTTTCTTTACTCTCATCTCTTATTCTGATGTCGAAGTGGAACGGTTAATAAATACCAGTCGGCCTTCACAACACAGCCCTAACGGAGTATCTAACCATGTTCAACATTGAAGCCGCGAAATACCGGCCACCACCGGGCAAAAACTACAAGTGGATTGCCCTTAGTAATACGACTCTCGGCGTGTTGATGGCGTCCCTGAATGGGTCGAGCACCATGATCGCTTTGCCGGCCATTTTCCGGGGGATCAACCTCAATCCACTGGACCCGGGCAACATTACATATCTATTGTGGATCCTCATGGGGTATCCGCTGGTAGCGGCTGTGCTAGTCGTGACTCTGGGGCGTGTTGGGGATATGTTCGGGCGGGTGCGGATGTACAACCTCGGATTTGTCATCTTCACCATCGGGTCTATCATGCTGTCTCTCACTTGGAACACCGGGCCGGCAGGGGCTATGGAGTTGATTCTTTTTCGTCTTGTCCAGGCGCTTGGTGCAGCATTCCTCATGGCCAATTCAGCGGCCATCTTGACCGATGCCTTCCCGGTGGAACAGCGGGGTATGGCTCTAGGAATCAATATGGTGGCAATGAATGCTGGGTTGTTCATCGGTCTTCTGCTCGGAGGATTGCTGGCGGAGGCACACTGGAGATTGGTGTTTCTGGTGAACGTGCCCGTCGGTGTCACTGGTACAGTCTGGGCTTATCTGATGCTAAGAGAGTTGGGTATTCATAAGGCAGAGAAGATCGATTGGATCGGAAATGGTACCTTTGCGGTCGGCCTGACCATGGTTTTAGTTAGCATCATATACGGCATCATGCCCTTCGGAGCTTCGGTCATGGGGTGGGCCTCGCCATTTGTCTTAGGCATGCTCTTTGGTGGAATCATGCTACTCGCGCTGTTTGTAGCATGGGAGCGGCGGGCTATCGCTCCTATGTTTCAACTCGCCCTCTTTCGAATCAGGGCTTTTGCCGCGGGAAATTTGGCCGGACTCCTTATGGCCTTGGCACGAGGCGGCCTGGTCATTATGCTCAGCATCTGGCTCCAGGGCATCTGGCTTCCCCTGCACGGCTACGACTTTAAGGTCACCCCCCTGTGGGCTGGTATTTGCATACTTCCGGAGACGGCCACTATCATGCTCGTTGGACCGCTTCTCTGGACGCCTTTCCGACCGGTTCGGCGCACGTTTCTTTTCTACAGGAGGCATGGTTTTGGAAGCTATCGCCCTTGCTCTGTTGATGATCTTGCCAGTGGACTTCTCTTATCTTAACTTTGCCTTGATACTGATATGCAGCGGTGTCGGTCTCGGATTGTTTATCTCACCAAACATCGCAGCAATTATGAACAGCGTACCCGCGAAGCATCGGGGTGCAGCATCGGGTATGCGGGCCACATTCCAACACCTAGGTATGCCACTCTCCCAGAGGGCATCTACTTCACGCTCATGACGCTTGGGCTGAATACTACCGTTCCCCAAGCAATATTCAAGGGCCTAACTCAAAATGGGGTGGCGGCAGTGGTCGCGACGAAGCTCTCCCAGGTTCCGCCTTTTAGTTACCTCTTTGCCGCGCTCCTAGGCTACAACCCTTTGGGCACGCTTCTTGGCCCTCAGGTCATAAATTCGCTCAGCCCGACGGCCGCTGCCGAGCTTACCAGCCGATCTTACTTCCCCCAGTTGATTTCTGGGGCTTTTGACCACGGGTTAAAGATAGTTATGGGTTTCTCCATCGTCATGTGCCTCATTGCCGCGGCTTCATCTTGGCTCCGTGGTGGTAAATACGTCTACTCAGGCAAAGAATGATTGGATCTTGTTAGTCTTCTACGTAGGCAATTGTCCGGCCTCACACACTTTTAATAACCATGATCTGTATCCTGTCGACTTTTACTTAGTCGCCACTATCCTGAAAGGCAAGAATTGTATGCCATTGTGACCATACAATAACAAGCTCCGCTAGGCTGAGTGCTGCCCAGCCAAGCTTGAACATCAGCCTGATTTGTTACCTATATTGCACAAACAGCCAAATTGTGTCCTTATGTGGATTTGTAGTTTGTCTCGATGCAAGACAGCTGCCCCGAACCGAAAGTAGCTTTGTTTGAAGCGAAACATTCTTATAAGCACTGCTGCACCAAACAATTCATTAAATTTAGATTTTGTCATAATTTCCGCCACGTTTGGTGGCTTGGTTCTGATCGCTGCCTCATTCCGACAAGGAGATTTTCGAAATCAACTCTTTCAAGTGGCTAGAAAGTTTGTTTTGGCAACGGTTCTATTAATCATAACACAATGGGAGAACACGGCGGGCGAAACAAGGTCAAAAATCAAAAAAGGGGATTGTGTCTTTGAGATTGCCACGTCCTTCAGCGGAAGGACTCGCAATGACTGGGTGGGGTACATCTTCTGGGTTGTGGGTAGTGTCGATAGTGGTGGGCAGAGACAGGCTTGAGTTGCACCAACGGTTGTGGGTGGGTGAGTGAGCGGGTGTGATATAATACGGTTCAGGGGGTATTCAAAGGAAGATGAAGGTCTATAACTACACAGTCATCTTTGAGCCTGTTCAAGAAGGTGGCTACGACGTTGTTGTACCGGCAATACCGGAGATATGCACCTTTGGGGAGACTTTGGAAGAGGCGAAGGCGATGGCTGAGGACGCCATAAGATGTTACCTGGAGAGTGCTCTCAAAGAGGGGGAGGCGATCCCTGAGGATAAGGAACCTTCTGTTGAACGGATAGCAGTGCGCGTATAGTATGGCGACTCTTCCTATTATCAAGGGGCGTGAGGTTTTACAAGCTCTTGTGAGGGGCGGCTTCTATATACACCATCAGAAAGGCAGCCACGCTCGGCTACTTCACAAAATTAGACCTGAACGCAGGGTAACTGTGCCTGTTCATAACAAGGACCTTCCGGAGAAGACCTTACGGAGAATTCTGAAACAGGCTGACCTGACAGAGGAGGATTTCCTGAGGCTGCTCAGGGGTTAGAAGAGAGTACATGCGCATATATGCAGACGTAAAAAAGAGATTCTTGGCTGACCCGGAGTTTCGCAAGGAGTATGAGGCACTGGGGCCGGAGTCGAGTTAATCGAGTCGATAATGAAGAGACGGGTGGAGCTAAGGATGACTCAAAGGGAATTGGCTGACAAATTGGGGACGGGACAGGCGAAGCGAGTGACGGGGTGGGGTATTGATAGTGGTGGGCAAGGACAGGCTTGAGTTAGAGCCGACGGTTGTGGGTGGGCTGAATGTGCTGAGGCTACATCTTGACAGGCTGACGCGTTTTGTGGGATTCCACAGTGACACCGTAGCCTTCTTGTTTGCCGACTGACCGCGGTTGCTTATACGGGTTGAGGTCAGAACAAGGTTGGTGTAAGCCGAAAGCCCAATAATGCTAGTATCTCGGCGATCCTTCCCACGGTGGGGTTCGCCTTACCCGACTCTAAATTTGGCAATATAAGACTGTGTTGTGCCTGCCATAGCTGCCAATTCTTGTTGAGTAATGCCCGCAGCTTTACGCGCTTTGACAAACAGCATAGCAAAATCAGTCTTTGCCAGATCAGCTCCAAAGCCTCGAGCTTGAATTCTCTATCCGGGCTCCTGGTCAAATCGTCTCTAAATGTCTCCGGCATTTCTCACCTCGCAAAGTTATCCTGTTTGTAAATATTCATGCAATAGGTCTCGTGCTCTAGCTATTTCCCGTCTCTCGTTATCCTGGTCCTTAGTGAAACCATGGAGCAAGACAAATTTTTGTGCCTCACCATCAAAATAAACGGCGATGCGATGTCTGCCTCCCCTTAATTCATAAAAGCCCCTATCTACACCAAGAATACGTTCTAGCATTTTTGTGGCGAGCAACTTAGTTCCGTACTGTGCCAGTGATACTATCTTAGCTGCTATTACTCTCCTATGTTCAACTGGTAACCGGTTTAGCCAATCTCTTACGGGTTGGTCACCGTTGGGCCTGGTGCAATACTCGATGTCCCACATAATTATTATAACTTGACAGGTAATAAAATGTCAACCAGTCGAGCTGAGGCGTTACGTACCTGTGCAAACTATAGAAGCTTGCATCTCGAATAACAAGGGTATTGCTTTGACTCCCCTATGAAGGGAAAGGATGGTTATCGTATTTATAGCGGTGGGATTACACGTGGGGGCCGTGTGGCGGCGGGCGTGAAGTTGGGGTCTGGGTCGAACCAAAGGCAGTTGAGGCAAAGCGTGCCGATACGGCGCCAGGTCTTATCCTTGCGGTAATAGACGGTCTTGACGTCTCCCATGGGACACATTAGCTTAACGCCCCTGGGGTGGTTATCTCCCGGAGCGGCGCTTTGGGGCAATACTGGTGCTTCTGGACTTTCGGCATGTTGTCTACAATAGCGCGTGGTTGGCGTTATAAGAGCGGAAAATGAATTTTTTGGGACTCGATTGCGGCGCCTGCGGATACGACACCTGTAGGCGTTTGGCTAAAGTGAAGAAGCAGACAAAGGATTTCACCGGTCCTACTTGCATATTTCAAGCAATTGACCTGGGCATAGCCTTGGGTTCAGCTGTAAAAGTGGCTAGCGACCTCAACATTGACAATCGAATGATGTACACAATTGGGTTGGCAGCAAAAGAATTACAGTTGCTGGATTCAGATCTGATTATTGGCATCCCCCTATCTGTAACTGGCAAAAGTCCTTACTTTGATCGGCAATAACCCTTTATTGCTGACAGCCCAATTCTTTGAACCTCTGTTCGTTGCCAACTACACAATATGACGAGGTGTGTTATTCAGCTTTTGTCAATGCCTAAAATCGCTTTTGCAAGGCAATCCCGTTCGGATTTACGTTGCCCAACACATATCTGTTAATAGTTTTGACTAGCCATATATATGTGTAAGAGTCCTTTCCATACCCATTGACAAGCAAAACCGGCCCTGTTACTATTGCGAGCGACGCGAGGGAGGATGCCCCACGTTTTGTGGAGGTTGGGGAACCGTGCGAAAGCTAACTCTTGAAAAGAATGCCTAGTTCTTAGGCATTCTTCTTGTTTTCATAGGAGCTGACACAGAAGGAGGTGCACAGCACAAATACGAGATTATGATGGCCTATTAACTACTGACCTTATAAATCTACGAAGGAGGAAAACAAATGGCAAAGAAGGTATCTTCAGGGGTCGCCCCAACCGGACACGAGGTTTTGATGGAGGCTTTCGAAAAATCAAAGGATAAAACGGTGGATCTTGTTGTTGAACAGGAGGTAGCCGGCATCACAGAAGAGATATTCAATTGGTGGATGCAGACCGGCATCTTGCAGTACGCCAGGAGATGGTGGCCGAGATGCACTACGGGACCGAAGCAGTTATGCCGCCTGGCAGCAGTGAGCCACGTGTAATAATCAGGGAAATGATTACACCGTATTATACTGAATTTCGTTGTGGTCTCATTCCGAAGGGAATCAGTTTCCTGACTCCCGATGAAAAAAAGATGGGCCAACTCACGCACACGCCCACGGCATCACGCAAAGGAATAAAGCTACGCTCGGTATTTACATTTCCAGCGGCGACGCCCAAGTCGTTTCTCGATGCCATGAGGAAGCATTGCGAACTGGAATTCCAGGACTTGCCGAGATTTTTGCCGGCACTGTACAAAGAAAAGAAGAAATGACGCGGCCGCGATCTAACATAGCATAGATCGAACGTCATATTCCTGATAAGCCTAGCACAGGCGGCGACAGGGGCACGTAGTACGGCGAGTACCAGAAAAGCCCCCTACCACCAATAGGTGCGGGCGTTGTGTGCCCACCCCAGGCTGACGCCTACCCTCCGACCCAAACAAACTGACTTTCGTTCAGCCTTTTTTAGGACCTAGACATATTATTGCTTTGACTTGCAATATATTCAGTGTTATGAAAGATGTGTCATGGAGTCTGTCTTTGTCGATGATGCTAGACAAATAGACCATCACGCCAAGGCATGGGGCCACTAGTTGCAATCAGAGGAATACTGGTCACCCATGAAGCCATCCCGGCTCTTGACAAGGAAATTGATCAGATGTGCTCAAAATATGGTTTCCCTAAAGGACAGGTGTTTAAGTGGTCACCAGGGCCTGAATTGTGGATGAGTGATAACCTTTTAGGGAACAGAAGACAGCAATTCTTCAAGAGTCTACTAGAACTGTGTGAGAATGCTCAAGTCAAGGCTATTGTCGTTATCGAAGACGCTAACTCGGCGACCGCTACTGGAATCTCAAGCCACGACATGGACGTCACCCAGTTATTTCTTGAACGTGTACAGAATCAATTTTGTAGCAGGAACACCACCGGAATAGTGGTAATCGCACGTCCGAGCGGAGGGGAAGGTTGAAGACAAGTTTCTCGCTAGTTGTCTTGAAACGTTACAATCTGGAACAAAATATGTAAAGCCTGACCGCATTATCTTGAGCCCGCTATCGTCATCACCTAATTTTGTTCGACTCCTCCAAGTTGCCGATGTAGTGACCTCATGCACAACGGCTGCAGTGAGTGGTGAGACGAGATTTGCGCCACCTATCTTTAGTGTAATCAGTAACTTGCTAGTTAAAGAGGGTAGCAGATGCGGAGGGATTGGACTGAAAATACACCCTGATCTGAAATATGCAAATCTTTATCATTGGCTGGTTGGAGATGCCACTTTTTGGAAGGGAAACATGGGCGTGCCGCTGCCCTTGTTCAATCTCCCATATAGTTCAGATGCTACAAAATCCTGAAGAGCATCCCCTTAACACCAGGTCCGGCAGGATTGAGTTTTACGGTCAGTGGCTGGCCAAGCATTTCCCTGATGATGCGGAAAGACCTCCGGTGCCGCACTGGATTGCGGAGGGGGTGACGCACCAGGAAAGCCATCAATCAAAACGAGCCTGGACATATCCTTTGCTTCTCGTCTCCAACCATCCACGCTGGCGAACACATGCCGAGCATGACGACGTTACCTGGCTGAGAGAAATACCAACATGCAAGGTCAAGGGTGCCGATCGATACCTGTATGAGCCTGTCTGGATAAATCCTGTCGATGCCGCACCAAGAGGCATTGAAGATGGCGATATAGTCAAGATGTATAATGAAAGGGGTATCCTTCTCGGTGGCGCGTACGTAACAAAAAGAATCATACCTGGAGCCGTATCACAGGACCACGGGGGGCGGACATGACTCGGTAGCCACTGGCCTGGACCGCGGAGGCTCCAACAATCTCATCTGTCCGGCGAACACAACCTCCAGAAATGCCTTTGGTATAGCACCAAGTGGCTTTCTGGTCGAAGTTGAGAAAGGCGGTTCAGCTGAGATGGAGGCTTGGAGAACAAATTACCCTGAGGCTTTTGAAAGAGAATATAACGCGGCGTCCGGACTTCATTCCAACACATGGATTATTGAACCAGGATAGAAGAACTAGGGTCGCATATCTTATCTGCACGAAAGCCCTTCGTGATTCAGCACGACTACATTGCTCACGTCTCTTCTTCTTGACCTATCCCGAAAAACAGCTAACCCATGGAAAGAGTCTTCTATGTAATAGATAAATCAGGAGTGCTCATGAAAGCCTGAAAGTGCATCGAGGAACCAATCAGGCTATTGACAAGATACGGTGGCTATGATAGCATCCGCCGCTGTACAATAGATCGTCATTTGCACGTTGGAATGGTGGGTGATGTTGTGAATTTGGCTTCTAAGAGGAATGCCTAAAAAGTTGGGCATTCCTCTTATATTTTATATGAACCGAAGGAGGTGAGTATCGGAGCAAGAAGACCAGAAGCCCTTGAGTTGTCATAAGTAGCAGGAAGAAAATCAAGGAGGAGTTCTATGAGTGATCTGGAAAAGTTAAGGAAGACCAGGGGACTTTTTTCATCTGCAGATGTAATTTACACCGACGAAACCTGTAAGACCATAGACGAAGATGCTTGTCGGGAAACCTGGAAGTATACGCTAAAGTGTGGCGTCAGTGCCATTATGACTAATGAAGAACCACACTGTCTAACTCTCAAGGAGCGGAACAGGCTAACAGACATTTGTGTGGACGAAGTCAAGGGCAGGGTCCCCATACTAGAGTACGTTTGGGGTGATTCAACACGTAGTTTGATCGAACAGGCTCTAAACGCGAGGGAACACGGTGCAGTCGGTCTGTTAACCGGCCCACCTAATATCGCGGGGGGTATCCTAAGCGAGGATGGTAGTACGGCCGGTGAGTTTGTAATTGAGCATTTTAAGAAGTTTAGTAAAGAAAGCAAGATGCCGCTGATACTTATGGCGGGACCCGATTGTCCACCAGGACAGTGCTGGCATCTACCGAAAGATGTTTTGGTAGATATAGCCAAAAATGTTGAGACCCTTGTGGGAATTAAGTTTCTTGCCTTTAGTGACCCTATATTCAGGGAGCTTACGAACGCCATAAAGGCAGTACGGAAGGACATTCTATGCCTGAGGGCAGGAAGCCTGGACATGTTTGGTGTTTTTGCGGCTGGCGGTGACGGTAATCTCAGCGGTCAATTGGCACTCGCTAAAGAAGACTGCCAGATTTTCCAGGCGTTTCAGAGTGGTGATCTTAAGAAGGCAGAGGAGATTAACAAGCAGGTAGTACAGCTAGCAGGGTCAATGTACGGCTTCGGCTTGAACTGGAATTTTGGCTATTTCGAGTACAGATTTAAGGTGGCTGCCTGGCTCATGGGACTGATTCCCAGGCCGTACATGAGACGTCCATTCCTGCCTCCTCCACTGGATCAAATCAAAATGATACGAGATTTCCTTGTAAAAGCAGGCAAGCCGGTTGTAAATGAGCCGAAGGCATTGCCCATTTCTGAGGTCTAGTTAGCGGGATAGGGATGCATCCGCACTGTCTGTGGAGGTTGAAAGGACATGTAGTAAATTGACTTTAAGAGGGATGCCTAATTCTCAGGCATTCCTCTTGTCTTTATGGACACTATAACGAAGAGGAGTCATTTCCCGACGGCAAAAGACTGAGCATACGGTAGACCACTAGCTAAGGAGGAGAAGTGAAAAGATTAATGATCGTGGTGCTTGTAGTGGTATTGACATCTGCTATGGTTGCGGCTGGGTGTGCCGGTACTCCGGTGGCCGCCCCAAATCCCACTGCTGCCCCTGCCACACCAGCTTCAAAGACGATTGATATCGGCATCGCCACCCCGTTAACCGGATCCTCAGCATATATTGGGAACATGATGCAAAATGGAATACTTCTGGCAATAGAAGACCAGAATAACCAGGGTGGAGTAACCATTGCTGGACAAAAGTATATGCTAAATCCGATCGTTCGGGACGACAAGGCCGACTTAATCGTAGCCAAGAGTGTTGCGGAGGAACTGGTATTTGATAAGGGCGTGAAAGTAATTGGAGGCGCTTTCATCGCTGATGCGGTGGGGATACAGATGGTCACGGAGCCAAACAAGGTAATAATGTTCGGCATGGTAGCCTTCATGCCGAGCATGACCGGCCCGAACAAACCATATAGTTTCTACTGCGCCTGGCCTATTGAGCAAATGTTCAGTGGTACCTTTGCCTACCTACAGAAATTCTATCCTAATGCGAAAAAGATCGCCTCGATGTCGCCTGACAATTTCGATGTTCCGGTGTTCATGGGAGCGGCCACAACTATGGCGCCCGTGTATGGCCTGGACTGGCTGGGCTACGAGAAGTTTCCGCTTGACACCAAAGACTTCATGCCGGTGATTTCCCGGGTCCTGGCCAAGAACCCCGATGTGGTAGATACAGGCAGTACCGGCGGCATGACAGGGGTCTGCGGCACTTTGATAAAGCAGCTGCGTGAGGCAGGCTTCGAGGGGCCTATCACCATAGCTGTTAATACCGACATACCGACAGTAGAGCAGGTCGTCCCTGCAAAAGAACTGAATCGAGTGATTCTGAACAGTATAGATCCCAAGGCCCCGGTAGCCAGCGAGGCATTTCGTGAGTTTTACGGCCGCTGGGAGAAAAGGTTCGGCAGCGACTTCAATTCAATCGCTGCACTGGACTACAACCCGATGAAAGCTTTCTTCGAGTTTCTGAACACCCAGAACAGCATGGACTCGACGGCATGGATGGAGGGGTTTGCCAAATATCACTGGCAGGGGCTATTTGGATTTGAAAATTACTGGGTAGGAAAACCGCTCAAGGGAATCGATCGGTTTGTCTTCGGCCCTTCCTGGCTTGGTGAGTGGACCGGCGGGAAGCTGTCTCTGGATTGGTCGGCGCCGCTTCCATATGACATGTTTGTAGAAAAATAGAATATTGTCCTGAGTTTTGGAGAGACGGGGTTGGCAGTTCCCTGTCTCTCCACACAAAATACTTTTTTTAGGAGGTCTCGAATGCAAATGCCAGCCGCACTTCCTGCTATTGAACCCGTAATGCTTCAAGCAGAACCTCAACCGTTACAGATAGACCTGCAGAGGATGGCCTTGGTTGTGGTGGACATGCAAAATGCCTTTGCTAGCGAAGGCGGACTGTTAAACCTCCTGGGCACGGACGTTTCAGAGACACCAAAGATCGTGGAAACCATTAACCACGTAACCGAGACAGCGCGGGCAAGAGGCATCAGGGTGATATGCATTGTACACCATCACTCGCCCGATTTGCGCGAAACCGGCGGCCCGGATGCAGGCTACTATTACAAAATAGGTCTGCCTGGATTCTACGAACACCGTGATAAGTGCTTCGTTAAGGGCACATGGGGCGCCGAAATTGTAAAAGGACTAAATTTCAAGGAAGACGATATAGTTGTGGTGAAGCCGAGGTTCAGTGGCTTCTACGGGACAGACCTGGATACGATCCTGAAGACATTCAATATTAAATACCTTGCCTTCGCTGGTATAGCCACCAACATATGTGTGGAAGCGACAATCAGAGACGCAACTAACCTTAACTATTTTCCTATCCTTCTGTCGGATGCTACTGCGCCTGCTGGCCCACCGTTTTTAAGGGACGCAGCAATCCTTAATGTTAAGTTGTGTTTGGGCTGGGTAACGACTAGTGCAGACTTAGTGAAAGCTCTAAAGAAGTAAGTTAGATTTTGGCGGCAGTATGACCCCCTCAATAGAGCAAAATGTACAGTTTACAATAGTTTTCATAACGTGATTATCCCATTGCACGATTTAGCGTTTTGTTCAATTTGCATATCTATTAAGAACCAATACCCCTGAGAGATGTGAGCTGCTTTCTGCACAGGTGCCCGTGTGAATGTAATTACAGCATTCGGGAGGATATAATAGTTACCTAATTACACGACCGAATGACGACTTTGCCGTTTTGGCATACTGCGATCCTTCCACTTCGCTTTGCCCTGCATGGTCAGCACCATCGAAGCAATGGCGATGACCACCATGAAGATGGCGCTTACGGGATAGAGGAATACGAGGTAAAGAGGAAACTGGAAGCGGCGGTGACTTATCCCGAAAAGCAGAAACGAAAGGGATATACCCAGCCCTGCCATTGCTGTAATGTCAAAAGCGAATGGGTGCACAAGGCCCATTATGAAGACAATCAACGGTTCTACGAAGATGAGCAGCACGATTAGCTGCATGAAAATGAGTAAAAACGGATCAAAATTGAATGAAGCAAAGGTGCTCTTAGTCAAGCCTGTCCATGTTTGGTGAAAATTACGATACATTCGGCAAGAAATCAGGCCATTGCCATCGAGAAGACTATAGGCGAATCTCATACCAATCACCTTCCTGCCGATTGCAATGTCGTCTACTACATTTTGCCTCACTCCTGCATAGCCGCCCACTGCTGTATATGCCTCCCTCCGGAAAAGCAGAAACTGGCCTATAACTGCTAAAAACAGAGGATTGTGTTGACGATTGGTCAGACTTAACGGTATCCCGCAGAGTATACTAACATAGAACGCTGGTACGCTGAGTAGTTCTGACCACGTGACCACTATCTGCCGCGGAAGTGCAGAAATAAGGGCGGCTTTCTCTGCAATAATGGCGCCTGCGGCATGGCGGAGCATGTCAGGTTGATAAGTGGTATCTGCATCGACGAACAGAAGCAACTCTCCATCCGCAGTCTGCGCCAGCTGGTGGCATGCCCAGTGCTTTCCCAGCCAGTCTTGCGGGAGCGGTTTGCCCTTCAGCAACTTTAGCCTTGTATCCTGGCTGGCCAATTTCTGAAGAATCTCCCAGGTCCTGTCTGTGGAGTTATCGTCCACCACAATCACCTGAAAATAGGGGTAGTCCTGAGAGAGGAGAGTGCTAACGCAATTCCCGATGTTTTCCTCTTCGTTGCGTGCTGGTACCAGCACGGAGAAACGGGGAAAATTAGGGGGTTGTGGGTAAATATGCAGGCGGCGCAGATACCTCAGGTTACTCAGTGATATTGTCAGCAGTACAATGAGTCCTAGCACCACGCCTACCTGAGTGTAGAGCAGGAATTCCGGCAGAAAATGTTGCTGCAGTTTGACCTACCTCCAGCGTGCGACCTTCCCAAAGGTATTATATCTATTCTTTATGGTAATCAGCCAGTAACTCGAATGAATCACGGTGTTTTACTTCAGGGCAATGCTTCTGTTGAGCAATAGCCTGGAATGGGATGTCCTGTCCTATTCGGGTTGGAATCCATGGTCGACAAGTGTGAGGCCTATCGCTCGTGTTCTAGATGCCGCAGGTCAGACTTTACTGAAATCGATAAAACCCTGTCTCCACATCGGTGTGGATCAACCGCACTTTCAACCGGTTTCCCACATCGACGCCCTGAAAGCCGCTAGAGCAGACGTCCTTCAACGGGTGGATTGAAGATTCGCACCCATGTCCCTTTGTCTGCGGCACCCGTGCAGATTGCATCGAATTTGTCTCCTATTCTTGAAGAGAGCAGCATGGCGGCAGCCGATTTGGCAACCAGCCGTTCAACCTTCTTAGCATCATCTTCCTTCTGCGTACAATGTGCAGCCAACTCCTCCAACTCGTCCTGTTGTATACGGCATGGGTGACCCTCCCATCGTGGCCTTAAGAATGCGCTGGGTGATCAGGTCGGGGAAGCGACGGTTAGGGGCTGTGGAATGCGTGTAGTCCTGGACGGCGAGTCCGAAGTGGCCCGGCGCAGTCTCGTTTGGAAGCTCAACGACATATTCGCCCGATCCCAGCAGCTTGATGACGGAGAGTGAAAGGTCAGGAAAAGTGACAGGGTCAGCCGCTTTTTGTGCCGTCAGGAAGAGCGCAAGCGCCTTTGGATCGGGTTCTGCTGGGAAGCTGGAAATTATGTTGTGCGGCGATCTCCACTATCCTGTCCCACCGCTTGGGAGTGCGGACTACTCGTCTTAACGAAGGAACCTGCTTATCACGAAGAAAACGCGCTGTCACGTCGTTTGCCGCTATCATGAAATCCTCGATGAGTTCCGTGGCCCTGTTCTTCGCTTCCACCTGAAGGTCTTTGATCACCTCTCCCGCAAACACCGGGCGGGCTTCCAGTGTCTGTAAGTCAAGGGCGCCGTGTTCATGTCTTTTGGCCTTCAACTTCTGGGCCACCCGGTCCTGCATCCGGAGATTATCGGCAAGAGCAGGGACAGCTGTAATGGCGTCCGGAACAGGCCCTGTTCCTTCCAGCCAGGCCCCGACGCTCCTGTAGGCCAGCTTGGCATAGTTATGGACTATGGCAAGGTATATATCCGGGCTTTGTAACTCGCCGGCGTCGTCGATGACCATATCGATCACGATGGCCGGGCGGTCTTCGCTGAAAACTGAGCGAGGTGAGATCGGTAGAAAGCTTCTCCGGGAGCATGGGGAAAGTCTTACCGGCTGTATAGATCGAAGTCGTGTTCTGGCGGGCGTGCTCATCAATGGCCGTGTCCCTTTTTACCAGCATGTCTACATCAGCGACTGCCACACGGATCCTAACGGCATTATCCGGCAGGGCCTCCGCCACCGTTAGCTGGTCCAGGTCAAGGGAATCGTCATTATCGATCGATGCCCATAGCAGGTTGCGCAAGTCCTTTGTGGCACCTCCCGTTCCGTCATGGACTTCCTGGATCTTGGCAAGCTGATTAATGGCTTCCGTCGAAAAATCGGGCTGAAAACCGCGCTCCACCATCACGCGGCGGGCGATCTGCTCCAGGGTATATCTTCCTTTTCCGTCAATATGATTCAACATAGTTATGGCTTGCGCCCCGTGATTTATACCACTTCTCAAATTAGTCCGACAAGTACAATAGTCTCAGGAGCAGGCCAGCCCCACATTCTGTAGAACCGCTTAAAGGGGGGATTGTTATCTGATCTAACAGTCCAACAGGAATTGATATGATGCCTTTTTCGCCCAGCGGGGTTTTCAAGCCGGCTCGTGGAGACCATGGAAAACCGAATAGGAGTGATGAACAGGTAATGGGCCGCGGCTGACCGGTTGGGCTATCGATTTACCTCATCCCATATATTACGATGCTCACAACTTCAACAGATGCTCCGCATTACCGTGAGCTATTCTTTTCGGTGTCTTCGGGACCAACAGGCAGCGCGTGATAAATTCATAGCCCAGAGCATTGGAGGAATACGGGTAATCCACTGAAAATAGAATATGGTTCGCGCCAAGTATTCCGAGAGCGCAGTTAAACGGAGTATATCAAAGTAACCACTTGTTGTGATAAAGAAATTCTTACGGAAATATTCAATGATACTTCGTTTAAAGGGTCTCTCGTTGCTGTCGCCGGCCGTTCCGCCAAAAACCCGGTCGGCACGGGCAATATTATACGGCAGATGATCTCCCATATGTCCGACAATAATGTTGAGTTTAGGAAAACGATCGAACACGCCGGTAAGCATAAGTCGCAGACAGTGCAGTCCTGTTTCAGCATGCCACCCGTAGCCGGCCATAGAGACCGTAACCAATGTTACCCGGTAATCGCTATAATAGGCGTCAACCACAGCTTGGGAGGCCACCCGGGGTGTATGTAGATCGGGACATCGAGCGCCTGAGCGGTTTCAAATATGGGCGTGAAGCGCAGGTCGTCGAGAAAAACTCCGTCTACTGTGCCATCTACGAATCAAACCTTTGAATTTAAGTTTCTTTACACAGCGCTCAATTCGAAGGAGGCTTGCGCAGGGTCCTTAAGAGCCACTGTGGCGAAACCAGCAAAGCGGTCGGGATGAATCGAAACAGCTGCAGCAAGTTTATCGTTGATGTCATGGACAAGGGCCGTTGCGGTGGCGACATCCAGTTTATCCAGTCCAGTGCCTCCTAGCGACAAAACCTGCATATCGATATTGCCGGCGTCCATGTCAGCTATACGCCTTCGCCGATATCCAAAAGTTTATCGGTAAGCCCCTGGCGATCATCATTTGCCTGGGAATGCCCTGTCCCGTTGCTTCTTAAAAATTCCACCGTCGTAAAATGTTCTTCCAAAGTAATTGTATGCATATATTTACTCCCAGATGTATTATAACAAAGCAAGACCTGAATTGCCCCAGTCGGTCCTATCACTTCTTAAGGTAGTCCTACAAGCACATGGATTCGCCTGTGAAGCTGACGCTCAGCTGAGCAAACCCATCGAGTCGTAGAGATCGCAAGCCGATGGATTGGGTATTCGACTGTGATAAGCACGCGGAACGAATCGGCTTTTTGTTCAGCCACCATCCAAAAACGAGGCCTTTTTTGTACAACCGCCGACGACTGCCACTAGCGGAGCAACCTAGAGGCTGCTACTTTCAACAGCGATTGTCGCTAGTCGAGTACATGTCTCAACACTGCTCATGGCAGCAAAAGTATTTTATAGACAGCTGGAGGCAGTGATAAACACCAGTGCGCTCACGTGTCGGCCCTCAATTCCAAAAACTGTGCTTGCAGCAGCTCTAACTCAAAAGGTGGTACACTACCGGAGGCATCATAACTGTCCCCAAAATATTCAATAACGGCTGGGAGGAAATTGATGACGAAGAGATTGTCGATAAGTCTGATGATGATTATGCTGATTCTAGCAATAGCGATCCCTGGATGTGCCAAACAAGCGCTACCAGCAACGCCTGCTTCTGCCGGTCAAACCAGCGAAGACACTGGACATTGGTATCGCTTGTCCACTTACGGGGCCTTTCTCCTTCATAGGTACCAGCCTCCAAAACGGAGCGTTGCTGGCAATTGATGACCAGAACAAGCAAGGTGGCGTTACTATTGCCGGACAAAAGTATATGCTGAATCCCATCATACGCGACTCCAAGCAGGATCTGGTTCTCGGCAAGACTATTGCCGAGGAACTGAATATGATAAGAGGGTTAAGATCATAATTGGACCTTTTATCTCAGATGCCATAGGTGCGCAGAGCGTCACCAAACCGAACAAAGTGATAGCCTTCCTGGCACAGCCTACCATAGCTGGGATGAGTGGTCCACAAAAGCCATATACTTTCTTCTGGGCTCCCACTATTGAGCAAATGTACGTTAATCCAGCCGCTTACATTCAAAAATTCTACCCTGAAGCAAAGACGGTCGCTTCCATAGCAACCGACATACCTACCTTACCGTCCTTTATAGCTGCAATCAAGACGATATTACCACGATACGGGTTGGAATGGCTTGATTGGAGAAGTTCTCGGCTAGCACTAAAGACCCTACACCAACAATTTCGCGGACACTGGCCAGAAAGCCTGATATCGTAGACCTATGCTGTGCAGGCGCCCGGAGCAGGTCTGGGCAGCGTTTTGATAAAACAGATACGGTATGCAGGTTTTAACGGTCCTATTATGGTCCCGTCTTCTCCTGCCAGAGGTGAGGTAGAGGAAGTCGTTCCAAGGAAGATCTATATAAGATTGTCATCGGGTATAGTGACGTTAACAGCTCTATAGTCAGTGAAGCTTACCGTGGACTATATAATAGATACGAGCAAGAATACCAGCAAGAGCCTGACCTCCCTGCATCTCACATGTACAATGCGGTGAAGCCTTTGCTTCGAGTTCTTCAATGGCCAGAATACTATGGACACCACGGCATGGATGGAGGGCTTTGAGAAATACCACTGGCAGGGCGTATATGGGTTTGAAAATTATTGGGTAGGAAAGAATTTGGGGGATTGACCGACGCCTCTTTCAATGCGCCTGGGTCTCTGATTATAGAGACGGCAAACTGGTCACCGAGTTTACAGCTCCAATTCCATATGACCTGTTTGTAAGAAATCGAGATAGCCTATCGTCGTTTGGTGCTCTTTTTGCTCACAATAAGTATTATTCATATGCCGCTTCCCATTTTTGGCCTTCCAAGCTAACAGTACCTCATGCGCGGAAACTAGTATGTGAATGGACAAAGAGCAGACGAAATTTTACAATTAACAGGCTATGGCAAGGGTTTCACTTATTAAAGTAGGTGAGGACATTAATGCCGCGGTCACCAGGGCTATCATTGAGCTGGGACAGCAAGTCATCGCTCCCGGTGACCATGTACTCATCAAACCGAATCTGGTTCGATCAGAAGACCCTGATAGTGGAGAGATAACCCATTTCACACTTATTGAAGCTGTGGCTCGCTATTGCCTGGATTACGGGGCCGGCAAAGTGATTATCGGCGAGGGCCCGGGCTATTACCAGCCCATGTCTCGCCTCCGGGACTGCTTCACCCGCACGGGAGTAAGTGAGATAGCTGACCGTCTAGGGCATCGAGTGGGTAGTATTTGATGAGCATAGCTATCGTACATTCAGGAACGTCTCCGACTGCATGCCGAAAGAGTTCAGGGTCACCGAGTTCGTCTTCAACTGCGATAAATTGATCAATTTGCCCGCGCTTAAGACACACTATCTCACTACAGTAACTCTAGCCATGAAGAACCTAAAGGGCTGCCTTAAATGGGAGGATAAACCACTGTTCCATCGGCCCGACCTGAGCAGGGCCGTTGTTGAGCTTAACAAGATAATCAGACCCACGGTCAATATTATTGATGCCACTAAGTGGAAGGCTGGCAGTCTAATCATTGCCAGTTCAGAGTAGTAGCCGCAGCGCAGTTGGTTGCGCGCTTATGGAAATAGATCCAATGCAGGTACCGATGGTAACGCTCGGGAGAGCAGCTGGCCTGGGAGAGGGTGACATCACTCGAATAGATATCATTGGCGAGGAACTGAAGCTGCTCAAATTCAAAGTCAAGTTGCCCCAAGATCAATTACGGGCAGAGTTTCCCTAAGCTGGAGATAGTTGGCGCCCAGAAGGCTTGCTCTGGCTGTCTTATTCCACTCATTTCTTCTCTGATGTCCCTTCGAGGACGAAAGGTGACCATGGAAAAACCACTGGTTATATACCTTGGCAAAGACCCTCAGGTGTCAGAGGATAAACCATACCTACTAGTAGGTGACTGCGCCAATGTCACAGGGGAAACACAAGGTGATAAAATCGCAGGTTGCCCTCCGGATCGACAGAGGATACTTAACGCTGTAGTTCAGGCCATGGTTGCATAGGTGACCCTATTGCAACATAACCGTGTTTCTGGAGGTTCGGTCCATAACTCAGTGGTCATAGGTTTGAATGAATGAGCGGCTGGATGTCGGTATGACTGGAGCACAGGGCTTGATGGGTCCAACTGGATCACAAGGGCATAACGGCGAGACAGGAGCGACCGGATCTCAAGGATTTAATGGTACTATTGGTGAGACGGGACCAACCAGACCCAGGGATTCAACGGAACGATTGGCCAAACCGGCCCACAAGGAGCAACCGGCCCACAAGGACTATTTGGTTTAGCCCCAATTGGATCATCTCCAAATATGTATGCAGCAACACTATCGAACGGCATATTGAGCTTGGAACCAGCAACTGAGCAATATGGTGGTATTGC